>CAYMAI010000016.1:0-11689 GCA_964388445.1 uncultured Planctomycetia bacterium | reverse complement strand
CGTCGCGAATTCGCTAGGCAATCTCGGACTTGTCGCATCTTCGCAAGGCAAATACGCGGACGCGGAAAGACTTTATAATGAAAGTCTGGATATATGCCGCGAAATCGGCGATAAGAACGGCATCGGGATTTCGCTCAACAATCTCGGTAAATTCGCAATTTCGCAAGGCAAATACGCGGACGCGGAAAGGCTCTGTAATGAAAGCCTGGAAATACGCCGCAAAATCGGCAATAAGAGCGGCGCCGCCTATACGCTCATCAATCTCGGGGGTACCGCTTTTGCGCAAGGCAGATACGCGGACGCACAAAAGTTTTATCGTGAAAGTTTGGAAATATTTCGCGAAATCGACGATAAGACTGGAATCGCGAATACACTTGGGCGGCTTGCGGCGACCGATATACATATTGGCAAACTGGCTGATGCTAAACAGAAATGCGCCGAAGCGATTGCGATTTGCGTTGAAACGCTAGACTTTGAAGCGCCTTTTGAATCCGTATTTCCCGCATGCACGGTTTTGCTCGCCAAAACAGGAGTTTTCGCGGACTGCGCCGCGGTCGTAACCGGCACACTCAAAATCGCAGAATCCTCCGGGCGAGTTATCGAACCCCACGCGCGGCGCGAGATGGACGAGGCGCTCGAATCCGCGAAGTCGCATTTAACGGACGCGGAATATGCCGCCGCGGTCGCGAAAACCGAAAATATGGACTTAAAAGCTCTCCTCGAATTCGCGCTCGCCGCGGTGAACGCCATCGAACTGCCGGACGAAGTCTGCGGCAGCTAGCCCAGCCCTGATTGGGGGTAACTTTCGTCCTTTGTAGAAACTCGCTTCGTCCTGCTAAAATGCGATGCGTGGGGCAAGGCGTGCATCATGAAGGAATTTTGGCGGAGGAGGCCGATATCCATCCCTCGGCCGAGATTGCGCCGGGCGCCGAAATATGCGCCATCGGCGGCGGCCCTGCGCGGCGGGTGCGAATCGGCGCGTTCACCCGCATCGGCCCCGGATTCAAGGCCCGCGTGCCCCAGCTGGACATCGGCGAGTGGTGCACGATTCACGGCCCCGTCAAAATTTACGGTTACGCCGCCTGCGTCATCGGCGACTCTTCGTGGATTGCGCAGGATGTAATTTTGAACTCGACCGCCCGGCTCGAAATCGGCCGCGGCGCGATCCTAAGCGCCCGTGCAAGCGTATGGACCCATTTCAGCGGCGGCGACCCGGTGCAGGGATGCAGGTTCGAAAAGGACGGCATTAATCCGTGCACGCTCGGCGAAGACGTATGGATTGGCGTCGGCGCGGTGATTGCGCCGGTAAAAGCGGGCGATAAAAGCATGGCCCTCGCGAATGCGGCAATCGTCAAGGATATGCTGGCGAACAGGGTGTACGGCGGCGTCCCTGCGGCGGACTTGACGGAAAAGTTCGGCGCGCCGTATATCGAAATCCCCGTCGAACAAAAATTGGCCAGACTAAAAAATCTATTCGCGGAATTCGCGCTGACGGACGCGGCGAAAGGACTCGATTTGGACAAAATCCGGCTATCCGTCGAACCCGCCGGAAACGAGGACGGCGTAAGCGTTTTCAACCCGGTGGAGCGAACTTATTCCGCTTTGCGCACGCCCGAAGAGACGGCGTTCATGCGGTTTCTTTTGCCGCACGTGAAGTTTTACAGGGGCGGATAACTTTGCGCGTTAAGGCGGGCGCGATTACTTGTGAAGATGCCCGCTTGCGGCCGAATTTTCGGCGTATGCCCGCGGTTTAAGCGCGTTCCGGCGCGGCGGCGGGTAGTCTTTTGTTCGATTATCCGAATGTTACAAGCTGCCTTCCAGGGGTGGAAAGTGCCAGGAAAAAGTAAAGAGGAAATGCACCGGATTCCGGCGGCATTCAACAAGGAAACGATGGAGTGGCTCGACCAGCTTACGCGTGAAGCCAAGTTCTCCGGCGGGGCGTCGCTGCGCACGACGCAAATTTTGCGCGCTCTCGTGCGCACCGGCATGTGGCTTAACTTCGACGTAAAAGGCGTCGCGGACGAAGACGAGCTTTTCGAGCGGATTAAGGACAGCGTAATCAAAAAGCGCAGGCTGCACCGGACGTACGATTAAAATTCGAGTTATCGCCGGATATTTGGGTTAAATCGTGCCGTTGCCGTGGATTTTGCCGCCGGAAATCGACACGGATTCGATTTGTGGATTCAATTCCCGGCTCAGCGCAAGCTCGTACATCGCGATGTCCTCTCGCTTTCCCTTCATCAGCTTGTCCACGTCGAGAAGCGGATTAACGGAATCTTCAACCATCGTTTTGATTTGGTCGGGCACGCCTAGACCGCTTATCTCGAAGGTATGAAGCCGCAGGTTCACCCGCTTCTTGTCTTGAATGCGCATCCTGCCGATGGCTTTGAACGACGGCGCCATATATTTGTTCAGCCGGTATTTGCCCGTAAACTCGATGTCCTGGCCGACCGTCCGGAAAAACGGCGTCTCGATTTGCGGCGAAGTTTTGCGAACCGCGGCCGTAAGCTGTTCCACGCCGATGACGAGACTCCACGCCGCCGGCCCGATTTCGTTTATCTTCGCGGGCTTGCCGAGTATCGCTTCTTTGCTGTTAATCTTAAGTCCGTCTATGTCGATTTCGGTTTTTTCGATGACAATCGGATCGACTTTGAATTTGTCGAGCGTGAACTTGACGCGCTTCACCTTGCCCTTTGCGACGAAAGTGGCCGGATTCGCGTCTATTTGCACCTGTACGGCCTGAACGCGGTCGCCGAGCGATTCCTGAACCGCCTTTGCGACTTCCTTTTCCGCTATACCCTCGCCGCCCACGGCCTTGACGATTGCGAGAAGGATGATAAGAATTAGATTGGTCACGTAAATATTGTACCTCTGACATTAAAAACGCGCCAAGGCGCGCGAATATTACTGACGCCCGCGCCCGTCCCGTGTTCGGCTGGGGCGAGCTTGAACGGGCGATTTTGGGGCTAATACCTTCGCCGCAGAATCACCCGGATTTCGTTCCCCTGAAACTTCGAGTCCGAATTGTCGTAAAGCGCTTCGATGTACGCGCGCATTAGCCGGCGTTTTAGGAACAAATAGCGAAGCCCGAACTGCTCCCTGCCTTCGCCGTCGCCGCCGCCGAAAAGCTCCGTGCTGTAAAGAACGCTGAGCCTGTCGGTGAGTTCCTTCTCGAGGTCGATATAAAATTCGTTGTCGTCGCCGATTGTAAGTAGGAACTGGTCCAGGTTTAGCTTGTCTTCGAGAATTCTGCCGACGCGCGCGCCGACGACTTTATACAGCTCTTCCCTGATTTCCGGCGTCAATCCTTGCACCGAGCCTTCCGGCGGAAGAACGCCGAGCATGCGCCTGGCGATTTCCTCTTGCGAAAGCGGCGGGTCGCTCGTCATCGTTATTTCGTCCAGTTCCGTCGCAAGCGAATCGAGGTTGACGAAAATGGTAAGGTCGTCGCTGAAGGCGTCGAAACCGGCAAGCGAGCTTTCTGAGCGCTGCGAAATCACGACGGCGGCGCGGCCCCGCAGATAGGGAACCATTCCCCACATCGGGTCGAACCGGATTTCGAACGGCGGGTCGACGACGCGGAACGTGTGGCGAAGGACGATCAGGCTTCCCTTATAGCTTTGCAGCCGCCCGGAGATAGACATATTCGGAAAGTCGCCTTGAATCAGAAGCGGCGATACGTTTCCCCTTTCGTCCACCGCGCTTTGGATTTCCGCGCGCAAATCGACTATCGGCGGAAACCGGACGTTGACGCCTTGCTCGATAAACACCTTGAACGGAGATAGCGGCCTTGCCGTGAATCTTCCGCCCGTCTGAGGCGGCGGAATGGCGCCCGGCGCGTCCGAACCAATCGGCGCGTAAGTTCCGAACGTGACCGGAAGAGACGCGGGCGGGCGGGCCGACGCGTCCGGCGCGTGAAGCGTGAACGTGCCGCCGCGCCTCAGCGTAACCGAGCCGCCGACATGAATGTTCGAATCGCTGATGTCTTTTTGGAGCGTAAACTCGCCCGCAATCGGGCCGCGATATACGTTCGAAAGTTGAAAACGGTCGAAATTGTTCAGCGTGCCGGTTATCTCCATATCGAAAAGCGAAAACGGCATCAATCTGAAGGTTCCGCCGCCATCGAGAGTGATGTTGTGCACGGCTTTTTCTTCGCCCCCGCCGTCCGTCCTCCGCCTTCTTGGCGATTCCTGTTCCGCGCCTGCTTCGGGTTCGCCGATTACGAAATTTTCCAGCCAGAACGCCTGCGCGACTAAATCGGGCTCGTACACGACGTTGATTTTCCCGTCCACCGAGCCGACCGAAAAGGCACCTTGATAGTCGAAATCCCGCATCGCGAACTCGACCGCGCCGTCCGCGACCGGAAATTCGGGAGTGCCGCCGACTGCGAGATCCGCGGTAATCGTCCCGCCCACTTCAATTCCGGTATCCGGAAAAATTTCGGTTATGTAATCGAGTTGAAAATTTTCGGCGCGAAGATTCAGATTGAATCGCTCGGATTCCGGCGCTTCGTGCGGAGCTGGCGCGCGTCGCGCCCCTCCCGCGAGTCCCGCCGGCAGGTCGCGAAGCGTACCTTCTTCGATCGCCCGACGCGCTTCGGGCGACAAAAGCTTGATGGGCAGGTTGCCGTCCGCTTCGAGAACGGAATCTTCCGTCGTGAATTTGAACTCGCGAAGTTCGAGCGCGTCCGGGTAAATATTGAAATTGCCGCTTACTCCCGCTAGCGCGATGATCCCGAAACCGAGGCCGCCGGAGCCGCTTAGGTAGCCCGACATATATGTCCCGCGCTCTCCGCGCCGCGCGATTGTGCCTCCGGATATGTTGCCCCAGAAACCGTCCTCGCCTGTAAGGTTTAAAAACGGGTTTATCAGCGCGAGGTCGAGATAAGGAATATCGATGCTTAATTCGCTTTGGGCGATATTGTCGCGAATGACCCCTTCCATGATAACGGTGCTGTCGCCCGCGCTTGCCTCGAAAGCGGTCAGCCGGATTTCGTCCGCGGATGTCGTAAACTCCAATATGCCCTCGATTTCCTGGTCGAGAATCCTACCTTCCGAAAGCTCTATTGATACTTCGCTGATGGCGGATTTAATCGTGCCGCCGATTTCCGCCGAGCCGTCCACGAGGCCGCGAAGAGCGGTTTCGCCCCTGCCCATGAACAACGGCGTAATCAGCCCGATTTGGAACTTTTCAAGTTCGAAAAGCGCACGAACTTTGTGCTCTTCGTCGAGCGTCAAATCGCCGCTCGCCTTTACCGAGCCTCCTTCGCTGCCCACTCTTAGTTCGGTCAGATGCAAAACTTCCAGGTCGCCGGACACCGACAAAATGGCGTCCGTAAACGGTATTCCGTTCACCGAACCTTCGCTTTGCGTAAAATCGAGGGCGTAATCCGGTTCGTGAAGCGTTCCGGAAAGCCGCGCGGAAAGGTCGCCGCCGCCTTCGATACGCACTTCCGGCGCCACTACGCCGGCGATGTCGCCCAGCGAAAACCCGCTCGACGCAAGCCGGACGGACATTTCGCCCTCGCTGACCAGTCCGGACAAAGTCAGCTCGCTTTCGCCGAATTTCATTTTTCCCTTTGCGATGTGGATTGCACGAGAGCGGTATGCAAACGGAATCGAGGCTTCGCGAATTTCGAATGTAGGATATGGGGGCGCGTCGGGCGTGTATTCCGCGCTTTCGATTTCGAGCGAGCCTTCGAGTCGCGGGTCGGAGAGCGTTCCGGAAATTTCTCCCGCGAGGACGGAAGTTCCGTAGATTCCTTCGAGGTCGAGCAGGTCTTCCAGTTGAATCGCTTCGCTTTTTACGCTGGCGCCGATGCCGCCGGTCTTCGCGTCGAGCGAGCCTTTGAGCGTGAAATCGCTGTTGCCGTAAAGCAGGTGTACGTCGTAATCGTGGCGCTCGCCGGTCTTTAGGCCATATCCGGCGCGTGCCGTGAAGCCGCGCATTTTATATCTGCCCGCGGCCGTTGCGTATATGCGCACTTCTCCCAGAGTTCCCTCGGCAGTAAGTTCGATGGAAACGGGCCTATGGAAAATACCGTCGAGCGACATATTCCCCGCGGCGGAAATGGAATGCTCTTTCGCTCCCGATTGAGCGATATTCGCTTCGATGTCGAACGACATTCCGGGATGTAGCGGCTGCGCAGTAGTCAGCGCCGAACCGGTAGGCGCCGCTGCCGACAGGACCGCATGGGTAAGCCATCCAGGATTGGGGGCGGACGGCTCGTATCCGGCTTCACCGCCGTCTCCCGAAGTTTCGGCGGATTCCGCCTCGCTCTCTTCTATTCTCGGCCACCAAACTTCCAGACCGATTCTGGAGGGGTCGGTGCTGTACACCACCGTGCCCCGTTTCGGAGAATTGGGATCGTAAAAAAGCCCCGACTCGTCCGGCATCGGCAAAAGCCCGACAATGTCCGTTACCGGACGAGACGGACCGGATATTTCAAATGGCCGAAGTCCGGCAAACGTGCTTTTTCCCCTGATTTTCAGCGCCGTTTTCCCGCCCGCGCCGTTACGCGATTCGACGTCCGCAATCGTATGAACTTTGACTCCGCCGCCGGTATCGTAGGCGAAATTCAGGTTTCGAATAGTCGCGCCGCGACCGTCGTAGCTGAAACCCGCGCTGACGGCGTCCAGAACGGCGTTTCCGGTTTCGAGAGAAGAAGAAGACGCTCTTCCGTTCACTCGAACTCCGCCTGCTTTGGAGTACTCCAGATTTCCGGCAAGGCTGACTCTTCCGCTAGCGGGAATTTCGGTTTCCGCGAGCCTCGCAAATGTCGAGACAGAAGTCGGCGGAATGGAAAACGACAAATTGGCGCTGCCATCCGCCGAAACGACGCCGCTCGCCGATGCGGCAAGGTCTCCGCCTGCGATGGACACGCTTTCCAAATTTACGGTCCCGTCTCCGGATGCGTTGAATTTTGCGCTTAAAGTGCCGAGTTTTACGTTTTCGTAGCTCGATTTTTCGAGCGTTGCGAGACCGCTCACCGCCGGCCGGCCAAGCTCTCCGCCGATTTTCAGATCCGCGGACAATACGCCGCCGGCGGGCGGTTTTTCGGGAAGGGTTTCAAGGCTTAAATCGGCTATTTGCGCCGATAGGTCAAGTGTGCCTTCTTTTATCGCTATTAAACCCGCCGCTCCAAGCCGGGCATCGCCATATCTTGCGTCGAAGTTTTTTATTCTAAGTTCGCCAGAGCCCGAGTCGAATTCGAAACCCAGACCGGCGATTTCGATTTTGGGCAGGTTTCCGGCCGTTGCGGACGCGTTTTCAATCGCGCCGGAAATGTTAACTCCGGTTTCGCCCGCCGCATTCCGTGCGTATGACGCCGACAGCCCTCGCATTTTCATCCCGATTTCGAGCGGCGGTATGTAAGGCGAAACTTGTTCCGCATACGGCGCAATCGTCGAAAAATCTTCTTCGTTCCAAACGAGGTTGCCGCTCGCTCTGCCCGTGGCGGAGTTCGATTTGTATCCGGCGGAAAACGGAGTATCGCCGTGAAATCCCTTTAAGTTCACTTCCGATTCTTCGGTCGCGGCATACGAGCGGAACATCCCTCCGATTCTGGTAAGCGACGTTTCGAATAGAAAATCGCGCCCGGAATTGTCCGCCGCGGGGGTTACGCCGAAGCTTTCGAGAGCGGATTCGAATTTACGAAGTCCGTCCGATTCTCTCAGTCTCGCCAAATCCGCATCGGGCACTCCGCATTTGTCCGTGAATACCACTGCAATCGAACTAAGCGAAATCGATATGTCCCATTCGGGTTTTTTCTTTTCGGGCGGCGGTTTGTAGAGGCCGAGAAGGTTTATCGAGCCGTCTTTCTCGCGCACGAGCGAAACGAGCGCATCCTTGACGTTCATTTCCACTTTCTTGCCGCGCAGAGCGAAAGCGTCGATGTCCGCATCCGCAATGCGCACTGCCGGCTCGTCTTCGTCCGGAAGAAAAATCCGCAGCCCTTTGACGCCGGCCTTGCCGGTGAAAACGTTGATGCTGATGGAGTCGAATTCGATGCGGCCGTTTATGGACTGCTCCGCAAGTGAAATCAGATAGTCCCTAATTCTGTCGGCGATGTACAGCCGCCAAGCAATCGCGCCCGCCGCAATGAGCAGGGCCGAGACAAGGAAAAACACGCCGAGCTTTTTCAGCCGCGATAACCTTGGTTTCGCGGCGCCGGCGGCTTTCCTTCTCTCATGACTTTTTTTCTCCATCGCATAAGCGCAGCGCGCGCGTCAAAACTCGATAGCCAGGCCCGCTACGAAGTTGGCGTCGCCGAGAGCGTCCTCGACGCCCACCTTTATCGTGTAATCTTCCGAAAGCCTGTAACCGAGATACGAGTTAACCTGCGGATCGTTCGGATCGTACGTGTTCAGCGTCCACAGCGAACCGCCTAGCTTGTAGTCGAAACCGAGGCCGACCTTGCTCCTCAGGATTCCCGCCCTGAAAGCGAAGTTGTCGTTTAGGTGGCGGCCGCCCTGCAAATTCAGCCTGCTGTCTTCGCCGATGCCGTCCACGCCGACGCGGATGAACCCTTTGCCGGTTTCGAGCTGCACCTCGACGTCCGCAAGCGCCTGATGCTTGTCCTGTCCGGTTTTGGGATTGTCGTTTTGCACGTACCTGCCGCCCACGCGGCCCGAAACGTCAATGTCCGTGATTTTGGAAACTTGCTCCACTTTTTCGTTGACGTTCGAGAGCGTGCCGCGAAATTCTCCCAGCGCGTCGCGAGCTTCCTGCAAAGTTTCCGCCGTCATTTTCACGCTGTCTTTGATGTTCTTTTTGAGTTCCGGATCGCCCGTCACCTCTTCGATGTCGGACGCGATTTTTTCCATCTTGATTACGCTCGCTTCGAGGCCTGCGGTAATGCTGTCCAGCCTGCGCTCAAGCTCCGGGTCGTCGCTGATTTCTTTGACTCGCGCGCTCACGTCCTTGAAGTTGGCGGTCATCTCGACGAGGTTACTCAGCGTTTCGTCGATTTCGTCGCGGTTCGCCGAAATCACGCGGTCCATGCTTACGAGCAAAATATTCACGTTGTCCAACGTTTCTTTAACGCTCGTCGTAAGGTCGACGATGATTTCGTTCAGGAACTCGGTGTCGAGCTTTTCCGAAACCTGTTCGAGCATGTCGTTCAGCTTGTCGAGCATCCGGTTTCCTTTGACGAGAATTTGGTCGAAGCCGTCTTCGAAAACGCCTTTGAACTCGTCGCCGTCCTCAGCCCATCCGGCTTTGCTGCCTTCTGGAACTTCGACGTTTATCACTTTCTGCGCGACCATTCCCTCCGCGATTGCGACGAAATAGCTGTCCTTCGGGAAGCGCGCCTCTTTGCGCATTTTTACGTACACTATCGCCGAATCGCGCTCCGGGTCGTACTCGACGCCGGTTACGCTGCCTTTCACCACGCCCGCGATGCGCACGTCCACGCCGCGCGAAAGTCCTCGCGCTTCCTTGAAAACGACGCTCACGGTTATCGTCTGGCCGCGCACGCCCGACTGCAAAAGCCTAAGCCCGCCCGCGACCATGATTACCGCGATAATGACAATGAGGCCGACCTTCGCCTGTGCGGAAAAATCCGCCACTCAGCTCACCTCCCTCGCGGCGCCCGATACCCGGTCCGCCGTCGCCCTGAAACTTCGCGTAAACTCCGCCACGCCCGGCAGTTCGCTCCCCAGAAGGTTCTCCCTGCCGCCGATTTCAAACGATTTTCCGGCGTCCATAAACACGATATGGTCGGCGGTCTCGAACACGCTTGCCATATCGTGACTCACGACCACGCTCGTAATCCCGAACTTGTCGTTCGTCTCGCGTATGATCTCGTCCACCAGCTCAATCGTAAGCGGGTCGAGACCCGTCGTCGGCTCGTCGTACAGAAGAATTTTCGGCTGGTAAATAAGCGCGCGGGCAAGCGCCACGCGCCGCCGCATACCGCCCGAAAGCTCGGCCGGATAAAGCTTTTCCGTGCCTTCGAGCCCCAGCGCGGAAAGAATTTCGGAAACTCGCGCCGCGACGCTCGCCGGCTTTTCGCGCTCGCGATAGACCGGATAAAAAGCCACGTTTTCCGCCACCGTCATACTGTCGAACAGCGCGCTGCCCTGGAACACCATCCCCATTTTCTTGCGAATACGGGAGTATCGCTTTTCGGATAGGCCGGTCACGTCCGCTTTGTCTATTGTCACTTTGCCCGACGCCGGTTTCACGAAGCCCATAATCACGCGCAAAATCGTGCTTTTTCCGCCGCCGGACGCGCCGATGATATAGCTCACCTTGCCCGCCGGCAAACGGAAACTTACGCCGTCCAAAACGGTGTGAGCTGCGAACCTTACGACGACTTTATCGAATTCAATCATTTTTGGACGTTCAATCAAAACAAAATGGGCATAAGCAAAAGGTCGAGACCGAAAATCAGAATGATGCTGTTCGTCACGGACAGCGTTACCGCCTTGCCCACGCCCGCCGCGCCGCGGTCGGCATTGAACCCGTGATAACAGGCGACGAGCGCTACCGTGGCGCCGAAAATAAGAACCTTTATCAAACACGCCCTAAAGTCGTTCAAATCCACGAACGATGGTATTTCCGCGATGTAGGTTATGTACTGCATTTGAACCTGTTCGAAAGCCATCAGATATCCGGCGTAAAACCCGGCGTATCCGGCGAAAACCGCCACGACCGGCGCCATCAACACCATCGCGAGAACACGGGGAATCGTCAAAAACCAGTCCGGGTCGGTGGACAGCGCTTTGAGCGCGTCGATTTGTTCGCTTATTTTCATACTGCCGATTTCGGACGCGATGCTTGCGCCGACCTTTCCAGCCAGCACGACGCCCGTAAGCACGGGAATCATTTCGCGCAGAAGCACCAAAAGCACGAGACCGCCGACGTAGGTTTGAAGCCCTCGGGCAGCCATTTCGCTTGCGAGAATATAGGTTATGCTCGCGCCGACGAAAGCGAGAACGACGCACGCGATTGGCACGCTGGATATGCCCTGAATCGCCATTTGGGAGACGGTGAGACCGATATTCGTCCGGCCGCGCGCGACGTTGCCCGCCACTTTGGCGAGCAGAATGAACAGCCCGCCGAAAAAGGCGAAAAACTTGTCCACAAAACGAAAAATGGCCTGGCCCAAGGCGCTCCTCCGGTCATCCCGGCTCCCCAGCCGGAATCATGCAAAGTATATCAGACGGATTCGAACGGACGGCGGCCCGTCATGAGGTGCGCCGAGGCGGCATGGAGTTAAGGCGGATGCGTGTACCGGTGAAGAACAAAACCGCAAAGGCAATAATCCGCATGGGCGGACCCCCGTGTCCGCCCGAACCGTAGGGGCGAGCCGCCCTTCGCCCGAAAGAAAAATAAACCACCGAGGCACGGAGACACAGAGAAGACTGCGTCATGGAGTAAGCCACGGAAGTGGCTTCTTTATACGCCGGACGGAAGTCCGGCTTAACTTAGCAAAACGCAAGTACCGCCTTAACTCGTCGAGTCGCAAGTGCCGCGACAATCACCCAGCGAAGCGCTTGGGAGTGAGCCACGCAAGTGGCTCCTTTCTTCGCGGTACGCAAGTACCGCGTTAACTCGCCGAGACGCAAGTGCCGCGACAATCACCCAGCGAAGCGCTTGGGAGTAAGCCACGCAAGTGGCTTCTTTATGCGCCGGACGGAAGTCCGGCTTAACTTAGCAAAACGCAAGTACCGCCTTAACTCGT
>CAYMAI010000015.1:0-22197 GCA_964388445.1 uncultured Planctomycetia bacterium | reverse complement strand
CCGCAAGTTCTTTCTCGCGTCCGATAAACGCGTTCGGCTGAATCGTAAGGTTGTTAGGCCTGTAGCCCGCAAGCGTCGGAAGCGGCTCGAACTCGCTAACAGGGAAATCCGGATGCGCCACTTGATAAAGCTTTTCAGGCTCGGCAAGGTCTCGCAATCGGTGCTCGCCGAGGTCTATGAACTTGATAGGCGCGGGCGGCGCACCGATGAACGTCTTCACCACTTCGGACACGAGCGTTTGTCCGGGATGGCACACCTGACAGATACGCGACGCGCGGTTGATCGGCTGACCGAACCAGCCTTTACCCGCGGCAAGCGGCACGAGCGTCCCGCCGTGAGCGACGGCTCTGACGAGTAATCTCGTCCCGTCGGGCAGCGGCTCGAACGATGCGACTTTCTGTTGGACTTCGACGCAGCAATTCAGACATTCTTCCGCTCCGGTGAAAACGGCGATGTACCCGTCGCCGAGGTTTTTCATTATTTCGCCGCCGTGCGCGGATACGGAAGCTTCCACTTCGCCGTTGTGCCGCTCCAGCACGGGCCTGAAATCATCGTGAAGCCGCTCCCATAACTGCGTGGAGCGATGAATGTCCGTGACAAGCAGGAACGCCGTCCGCGCCCCGCCGTTTTGTCCATTTGCAATATTGCTCATACGAGGCGAATTATAGCATTATGGTATGAAATGAAGTTTCAGTTGGAGCCGTCCGCATGTATCCAGCTCTTGATTACGCTAGAGATTTTTGGCGGAGAATTCCATCCCTTATCTCGCTTATTCCCCGCCGGACAGCTTTTCGATGAAGCCGCGATTTTCGAGAGAACCGTAAAGCTTTAGTTCGTATCCCGTCACCTTCCCTTCCGGACTTATGCGCGGCAAATATACGAAATCGCCGGCGCTGTAATTGCCGTCCGCGACGGGCCGCATGTATTTCCTCGATGTCATTCCGGATTCGTTCCTCGGAGAAAGCGGATTTCTCGGAAACTCGCCAATATATCCCAGCGTAATCAATTCGTTTATATCCGATGGATATTCGCCGTCGTGGTCCACGGCGTATCGCTCGACCGACAGCTGAATGTTGTGAAAATTCGACTTCACTTCCGCTTCCATCGCAAGGTTTTTTACGCGAATATAATTCGGCATCGCAATCAGGGCGGGCGCGACGAAAAGCAAAACAAAGAACGGATAAATAATCGCGAACGTTAGAAAACCGGTGCCGCCCGGCCGCCTGCGTGAAATCCAAAGCCCTGCCATGACGTACGATATGATCGTACCGATTCCCGGCATCAAAACCGCAAGAGCGCCGAATCCAAGCAGTTCTCCGGACGAAACGGGTACGCCGTAGGACGGGTGCACGCCTCGAGGCGCGGACCGCGCGCCGATTGCCGCGCCGCACATTGCGCAAAATCGCGCGCCTTCGGGATTTTCAGTTCCGCAGCCGCCGCAAGTTTCCTTCAGCATTTTCGATTCCTCCTTGCAAGTCTATCGCATGGCGTCGTGTTCGATAATCGCGTGTTCGAAAAACATACGGATTTCCAATCTAGCCGCGATTTCATTTTGGCGGCGTTACTTTATTCCGTACTTGTTTTTAATATATGCGGTCGCTTCGTTCGCGATTTTTATGAGCGGATGGCCGCGTCGCGCCTTCTCGGGAATCCGCGCCAAAACGCCCTTTCCCCCGTGCCAAATTATCGCCAACAGCTCCGCCGCGGTTTCCATGTCGGCCACGCCGCTCGCGCCTATGCCCGATGCAATTCTCATCGCGAGCGTGCCGCGCACTTCGTCCATATCCATCGGGGACGGGTCGATTTTGCGGCCGGGCGAAATCTCCTTGTGGCCGAGCACGCACTCCGGAGCTATACCGAACGCCGACATAATCTGCAGACTTAGCTTAAAGGTTTTGTCCAGCTGTATTTTCGTGAACGGGGTTTTGCCGTCGCCGTCCATTTCGATGCCGATGGAATACCGGTTGAGGCTAGTGTACTTTTTCCCCCGGTATGTCCACTCGCTTTCGCCCGCGTGAAACGCCTGCTTCGCCGTTTTCGCCGACAAATCGGCGAGATTCGAGTATCTCGTGACTGCGCCCTTGCGGCTAACGTGAAAATGCACGCTCACCTTACGCCCGTCGCCGGGATTTGCAAGGTAATCGCTCATGTCAGCGTTCGACGCTGTGTGGTGCAAAATCAGGAATATGGGTTTGATTTCCACGTCCTTGAAGAAGGCAACCTCGGATGTTTTCATTTCCACCTTTTAGTTTGCTCCTTTTTATCAGATATATCGCGACATGAATATTATAGTCAAAATCGCGGTCATCGCGACCATAATTAAAGAAATAACGGCTGTGCTTTTTATAACTTTGCTCTCGTAGCCGGTTTTGTCGATTACCGCCGCGGCGTTTTGCAGTTTCGCCGGGCTTATCACGGACGCGAGCCCGCCGCCGATGCCCGAAAACGCCGACACGAGCAGCGCGATTGCAAGAAGGTCGCCATCCGAGGCTTCGGAATAAATCTTGGCCACCGTATCGAAATGAAGTTTGGTCAGCATTGCGATGCTCGAAGTTTCGCTGCCGCTGATGAATCCGCCAAGCAGTCCCAAAAATCCCGCCGCCGCCGCATAAAAACTTCCGAACAAGTCCGCGCTCGCCTGCGCGATTACCGCAATCATGTTCGAACCGCCAAGCGTCCATTCGCGCCCGCCGCCCGCCGCCGCCGCCGCCGCGGCTGTCTTGCCGCTGTGATTGAGGACATAGGCTATCGCGAAATAAATCGCCGCCGCGAACGCGGGCCGCGGCACCCTGCGCGCGGTCTTTTTCATCACTGCGCGAAGCCGCTCGCCCGTCATTTTGTAAAACGGTATCGAAACAACCGTCGCGATAAAAACCCACGTATACGCGTGCCAGAGCATTCGCAAAAGCTCCGGCTTTCCCGGAATGATTTCGACCGGCATACTGAATTTGACGAACAGCAAATCGAAAACGCCGAGCGGCTTGAAATTCGTGAGAACGCTGAACCCGACGAGCAGCAGCCACGGCAGCGCGGCGCGCAAAACGCTCATCGACTTTTCAGCGGCGGCGTCATCCGCGCTTACCGCGCTTCTGTCGATTATTTTTTTGCCCGTGAACTTAAGCCACGCCGTCATCGCGACAATCACGCCCGCGCCCGCGACGACGCCGGTAAGCGTGGGCAGTCCCGCAGCGTTCATCCCGATGGCGATAAACCCTGCGGTTATTCCGGTTATCAGCGCGACGTGCCAGCTTTTTTTAAGCTCGGAGAACCCGCCCGCGAGGTAGAGCATCGAAAGCGCAATCATCGTCGTCACGAACGGCATGTACTGCGCGAAAAACGCGCCTGCCTGCGCCGGCGTCATCGGCGTGCCGGTTATTCCGCCCGCGACGTCCGCGAACACGACGACGGGCACGCCAAGCAGCGCGTACGTGCATAGCGAGTCGTAGCCGATGGCCGGCAGCGCGATCGCGGCGAACGGAGAATAGCCGAGAGCGAGCATAATGGGCGGCAAAATCGAAACCGGCGTCGCGCCGAGCGCGGCGAGCACCGTCCCCGCGCCTACGTTGATGAGCATTATCTGTACGGCGCGATTTCCGCGGCCCAGCGTTTTCATCATCGCGACGATTCGCCGAAGCGCCCCGGCCTCTTCCATCACGTTTATCTGGAAAATGGACGCCGCTACCATAAGGCTGATCGGAAAACTCGCCACGATTCCGGCGAGCGACGCGAAAAGAACGACCTCTAGCGAAGTGCCGAAAAACGCGGCGGCAACGAGCGCCGTGAAACCCCAGCCGATAAGGCCGGCCGCATCCGCGGGGCGCCTGAAAAGCGTCATCAACAGAAAAATCAAGATCACGGGCGACACGGCGGCAAGAACGAGCATCGCGGCCCTCCGAAATCCCGATTATAATTTTGCCGGGCCGCGAGAGCAATCAAAACCTCGCGTGCGATAATCGAAACTTATGACGACGAACGTGCTGTTTATTTTCGGCGCAAAGCCGGAGCTTCGCGAGCGCCTTCGCGGGCGGCTTGGGGACGCGGACGTGCGCCTGATTTTTCCGGATGAAGCGACGCCGGAAGAAATCGCCGCCTTCGCGCTTGAACACGCGCCGCATGCGGACGTTTCCGTCGGCTGGCGGCCTTCCGCGGAGTTTCTCGCTGCCGCAAAAAACCTGAAGCTTCACATTTTCCCCGGCGCCGGCGTCCAGCATTTAATCGAGCCGTTCCGGAAGCTCAATGCGGAGCGCGGCGTAATGCTTTCTAACGGCCACGGCAATACGCTGTTTACCGCCGAGCACGCTGCCGCGTTGTTGCTCGCGCTTACGAACCGCATCGTTCCGCACCACAACCGAATGGCTGCCGGCGGCTGGCGGGCGAACGGCGAAGGCGCGCCGTCCATCCCGCTTGCGGGCAGGCGGTGCGGATTTCTCGGCTACGGCTCGCTTGGGCGCAAAATCCACCGGATTTTGTCGGGATGCGGAATGGAGTTTCATGCGCTAAGGCGCGATTGGAACGCCGGAGGGCCGCAGCGGTATGAAAATTGGACGGCGCTCGACGAATCGCTCTACGCCGCAGTGCGCAAATATACGCTGGAATATTTCGATAAGTTTCTCGCCTCGGTGAATGTGCTTTTCGTCGCGCTGCCGCTGACGCCCGATACCGAAGGGATAATCGGAGAGCGAGAGCTTAAGATTCTCGGCGCGAATTGCCGGCACGAAATGGACGCGACGTACGAATCCGAAGAAGGCCGCGGCGGCGGCGCGCTGCTGGTGCACGTTGGCAGGGGCAAAGCCGTCGATGAAGCGGCGCTGTATCGGGCGCTGCGGGACGGGACAATCGCGGGCGCGGGGATTGACGTTTGGTACGACTATTCGCCGCAGCCGGATGAAGCCGGGCGGAAGTTTCCTTACGACGCGAAGGCGCATCCGTTCCACGAGCTCGAAAACGTAGTCATGTCGCCGCACCGCGCAGCTTCGCCGTTCGGGGATTTGGAGCGCTGGGACGAAGTTATCGAAAACTTACGCCGCATCGCAGCGGGCAGGTTGGATATATTAAATATGGTGGATTTGGAACGGTGGTATTAGGGGGGGATGTGGCGAATTTCGAGATTTTCCGGTAATATTTGAATGGCCGGGAAGTTTGGAACATGGTCACCTAGGGGAGTTCAGGCGCGCAATGGCCGCGAGGTGCGAAGTGCAAAGGTTTTTTTCCTGGTTTTTTTCTATATTAGTAATTGCAATCTTGGTTCTCGCGTTTTTTTCGGCAGCCAAAGGATTCACTCAACTTCGCGAAAGACGCATGGAAGCCACGGCAAAGCAGAACGCACATGCAATCCAACTTGCAATCGAAAGATATGCTACCGATTTCGGTGGCGAGTATCCACCATTTTTAATCGGCGGCGACCGCTATTATGCGCCCGAATTTGATCCCTACAAAGCTGATGGCCGTACAATGCGTGCGCTAAAAAATGGACGCGATGTTTCCGAATCGAACTCCCCAATCGATCCCCTTCTAAGCCGCGGTTATCTTGAGAGCTATCCGCGCAATCCTTTCATAAAGGATGCGCTTGCCGTTGCAAGGCTACAAACTGAGACGGACGATCCGCTGCGAAACGACGGCAAGGGCGCAATATTCGGTACGAGGTTCGGTGCTAGCTGCGCGCTGATGGGCAACGTTATGCCCGACCATAGATTTCCATCCGGCGCCGAGCCGGATTTCGGCGCAAGCGTATTGCCGGGCGAAATCGAGGGCGTTGACTTCGCCGGCTATCCGATGTACGACTTCGCCGAAACGGAGAAGCCCGACTATTTTTTGCCGGGGATGTTTTTCTACCGATCATCAAACCCTCTTATTCATCCACGTAGCTCGGTAAATCCAAAACTCGAACCTTTCAGGCCGATTGTATTCGACCATTAAGCAATGGGGATTTACGGAGGTAGGAAGAATCGCGGAATCGATGTATTCGGGCCTGCGATTTTCATCGCGACCGCAATTGACGGCAAGGAAGTGGAGGTGCCAATGCCCAATCAAGCTTGGCTGTTGGAAATACCGGCGTACCTTCAAGAAAGGCACAAGCATTCGCCGGAGATTTTGGCCCAGCTCGAAGCAAAAATACAAGGAGGATGCATATTCGCAGCCGACGGATGGACAGGCAATTCAAACGGAATTCCGGACGGAGTGATTATGGTTCTCGAAAGCGGGGACCGGCCGCTGCGCGATTCGGAAGGAGAATGGACGGGGCAGAAAGTACCTTAACATGCAGTTGGCGTCATAGGTTCTCCGAAACATCGAAATATTGAACGACGCAATGGAAAACATACGCTGCATCGCAGCGGGCAGGTTGGACGTATTATGGTAATATTCGAAGGGAAGCAATGTCTCTAAATATATTTATCGGTACTGCAAGCTATGAAGTACGAAATCTACTGCGACGAGAGCGGCCAAGAGCTTTTTAAGTCCCGGAAGGAGGGGGATTACTTCGCGCTGATAGGCGGAATCTGGATCAAGGCCGAAGTTCGAGATGCAATTAAGTCTGCGATAAAAGAACTCAGGCATGAACATTGCATTTACGGAGAGGCGAAATGGCGGCGGGTAAGCGCGCATGCGCTTCCGTTTTATAAATCGCTTGTGGATTTGTTTTTCGAAAGCGAGCTTCGATTTCGCGTAATGGTAATTCGCTCGGATGAACTAAATATGAGGCTACACGAAAACGACTCCGAGTTAATGTTCTACAAGTTCTACTATTTCATGCTGAAAGGTTGGATCGAGGATTTTTGCGACTATAGAATTTTCGCGGACGTGCGGACGAATCGTGTATACGGAAGACTTAAAGTTCTAAAACGAACGCTAGAAAGATCGAACCTGACATCCACCGTCGAAGTGCAGTCCATTCCATCCTCCGAGTCGCCGATTATGCAGCTTGCGGACGTCTTGATTGGCGCAGTGAGCTATAAATACCACAAACGTAGTGAAAGCGAACCGAAATTGAATCTTATTCGCCATATCGAGCAGAAGCTCGATAGGGAAATATCAGCAACGGGGCAGTACGAGCGGAAATTCAACGTATTCCATATCGCGTTTGAGCCAAGAGGCGAGCGATGACCGATTGGAAAACCGCTCCCGCTCTTGTTAATTATGCTACCGAACAAGAATACCGTGGACATTACCTGCGTAACTATTGCGCCAAAGGTGTGGAGGTTTGGACATTCGACAAAACTAGAGTTTTTTTTCCGAAACACTGGTTCGATCACGGATTCTATGAAAACAAGAATGGTGTAGTGGACGGGCGCGTATTTTTTAACAGATCGCGGGCGGAAAGAATAGATTGGATTAAATGGACCCTTGAAAATCCTAATGCTGAGTTGTTTCAAGGCTGGAATAACAAAAAGAAAGCTGTAGATCCATTTCGGCGCGTCGCGGTTGTATTATCCTCTTATGTTGTAGTCATCCAAATGCAGCCTAAGGGCGGTTCAGTAATAATAACGGCATTCCCGGCGGTTCCAGAGACTTTGGACAAAATCAGACATATGCCAAAATGGTCCTAAAATGCACAAATCCGCTGGTTAATATTGGCCCAGCGGATGAAGCCTCTTTAAATCCCCTGCAGATAAGCAGAGGACGAATAAATTATACCCGTTTTTGCCGAAATGTCAACTGGCGGTAGCCGAGCTTATGCGAAATCAATGGCGTTGGAGCTACTATGGGACTTGTTTACCCGTTCAAAAATCTATTTAAGCGCATAATCTCCCCCCCTTCCCTTAAAACTCCCGGGGCGATTCTCCGTGGCCGAACTTCGGGGTTTCGGCCGTTCCCGGTTTCGTCAGGAAGCACGAGCAGCCGCCGAGGAACAAAATGACGCCGATGACCAGCACCGGCCAGTTGTACATCATCGTGGTCGGGCCGCCGCCGATTAAAAGGAAGGTTTCCCAAAGGATAATCCCCGCGGTCAAAAGGAATCCCGCGACGGTCATAGTCCACTGCAGGACGACCGCGCCTTTGACCACTCCTCTGCCTTCGCCGCTCACGCGTAAATACTAACAGAAATTCCGCGTTTTATAGCTTTCTCGCCGCCGCCGTTAAAAAAGAACGAGCGCAACCGTTATGTTGTCTTTTCCGCCCTTTTCGTTCGCCGCCTCGATAAGCCGCTTCGCCGCGTATTCCAGCGAAAGCGGCGCGTCGTCCATCGCCGCCGCCAGCGTCTCGAATATCTCCTCGTCTCTCAGCATGTCGGATAGCCCGTCGCTGGCGAGCAAAAGCAGATCGCCCGGCCCGGCGAACAAGGAGTAAACGTCCGGCGAATCCGCGAACGTTCCCGCGCCGCCGAGGCATTTGGTGATTATGTTTTTCATCGGGTGCGCGAACGCCTCGTCTTCGCCGATTTCGCCAGCGTCAAGCATTCTTTGCACTTCGCTGTGGTCGCGGCTGAGCCGCACCATTCCACCGCTGCAAGCGATATACGTGCGGGAATCGCCCAGATTCGCGCCCCAAACGCGCGCCCCCTCGAATCCGCGCACCGATTTCGCCGCGGGCGCTGCCGCGGGATGCGGCGACGACGCGAGTATGCCGGTCAGCGTCGTTCCCATTCCCCTTCTCGACGGGTTGAGCGCGGTTTCGTGCGCGATTTCCTCCCCCGCTCGCCGAAAAGTTCTTTCGAGATGGCCGAACACCTGCGCATCGCCGAGCGCGGCGGATTTTCGCCAGTCCGTCAGCGTTTCGAAAACGGCGGACGCCGCGATGCGCGAAGCGATTTCGCCCGCCGCGTGCCCCCCCATTCCGTCCGCGACGAACGCGATTACCGAACACGATAGCGGTCGCGCGGCGTTCGAAAGCGAGACCGCCGCGCAGTCCTCGTTGCCCGTGCGCATTTTTCCGACGTCGGTCGCGAAAGTTGCGGAGGGCGCGCCGAGATTGTCCAGCAGATATTGCAGAGCTATTTTCGCATTTATTCCCGCGCCGGCTTCGGACAGCGTTTCGAACACGCCGCCGATGCGCGTCGCCGCCTCGTTTTGCCAAGGCGCGCCGGAATCGCAGTCCAGCATCGACGCCGCCAGTTCGAGCGCGTCTTTGACGAGCGAAAATGCGCCGTCCGGATTCTCGATTTTCACGAGCTCGTGAAACGCGGCGAATTTAATTCGAAACGAAGTCAGCGCGCCGGTCGCGCCGAAGCTTTCCACCGCGCAAAATAGTGAATCCGCCTTTATGGATGCCGGCGCGAGGCCCGCGTCCGCAAGCTCCGCGAGAAGCGCCAGCAGGTCCACCGCCGCCTGAAAGGCTTCGGCAGGCCTCGGTGTGCATTCCCGAAGATATTCGCCGAGCGGCGTCAAGCCGGGCATCGCGACCGCGAACGCTCCGCCGATTTCCGTGTATTCCTCGACGGGCAGCGCGGCCGCGGCTATTCCGGCAAGCCTTTCTTCCAGCAAAGACAGCGTATCGCCGGGCAAGTTTCCGGCAATCCAAATCGTCCGCCCGCCGCGATTTTCGATTCGGCCCGCGGTGGTGGACAAAAGAATTTCGCCTTCGGAATTTTGCGAACCTTCGGCTTCCGGAGCGCGCATCATCGGGTCGGTCGCGTCGTCGCCCGCGCGCTCGTCCGCCGGACTTTCGCCGGCTTTTCGCCTCCCGAATCCGAAAGGATTTTTACCTTTCACGCTATTCCTCCGCGCCGTTCAGCTTTGCGGTTATCGCTTCCGGCGCGCCTCGGTATAGACCGGTTTTCTTAATGTAAAGCTCCACGCTTTCCGGCACGAGGTACTTTATCGAACGGCCTTCGAAAATCCGCTTGCGAATGTCCTGGCCGCTGATCGCTAGCGCGGGAATCCGCAAAAACGAAACGGACAGCCCGATGTCGCCGAAAAAGGCGATTTCCTCGTCGAAATGCTGGACATGGGGCCGGGAAACAGCGACCACCTTGCACAGCGGCGGAAATTCCCGGATTCGCGTCCATTCCTTCATCTCGCGCACGACGTCCGCGCCGGTGATGAAAAAGACTTCGGTTTCGTGGCCGAGTTCCTCTTTGAAAAAATTTATCGTTTCAATCGTATAGCTCGGAGCGGGCCTGTCCACTTCGAACGGGCTGACCTCGAATTCGGGATTCGGGCTCGTCGCCATCACGCACATCATGTATCTGTGAAAATTGTCCGCGTACTCCTCGCCGTCCTTGAAAGGATTGCGGTTCGCAGGAACGAAAATGATTCGCGATAAGCCGAGGTCGGTCAAAACCTCCTGCGCCGCGACGAGGTGGCCGATGTGAATCGGGTTGAAACTTCCGCCCATTATGCCGACGCGCTCGGTGCGCGACGTGCCTTTGACCTTCATTTAATCGCCCTTCGCAAACTTGAATGCGAGCTTTGCGAGCAGCGTATCGAATTCGGAAAACCGGCCTTCGCCGCCGCCCGGCGGGACGCGCAAAACGCTGACGCTCGCGCCGCTCAAAGCGGGGTGATTATCGCATAAACGCCGCCATTCATCGAACAGTCCGGATGAAGGTTCGCCGAAACCGTCGCCGCCGAAAATCGCGACGAAATGTTCCAGATTCGGACGCTCGCAGTCTTCGAGCTCGTCGAGCATCCTTTTCAGCACCGCTCCGGCGTCCGCCGCTTTCATGTCGGCCGCGTGAAACGCCAGAATATGCGCGTGATACACGTGAGAAAGGTTCGGAAATTTCACATTGTCGCTCTGCTTGCGGCGGAGCTGATAAGGCAAAAACGCAACGGGATATTTTCTGAAATCCTGACTCCAGTAAAAAATCCGGGGTTTGCGCATGTAAAAGTAAAATTCCGCCGGTCGGTTGCCGCTCAAATGGGCGTATAGGCGGAAGTAGTAATCGTCGCCGACGCTGGACGTCGAATCCATCACCAAAACGGGTGCGGCTTGGCGATACACGATTTCGACGAGCCGCGACTCGCCCGGCGCGCCGTCTTCCGCTCGGTGCGGCGTGCGCATGGACGCGGTGGCGAGCTTGACGTTGCCCTTGCCGCCTTTGCCGCCGGAAAGGAGAAGCGCCGATTCGCCGGCGTTCATTAGTTTCAATAGCTCCTCTCCGCTTCTCGCGCAAATCACGCGCGTGCCGGCCGGCACTTCCACGGTCAAGTTCGAGCCGTTTTTACCGTAGCATTTTCCGCCCGCGCCGGGTTTGCCGTCCTCCGCCGAAAGCCGGGAGACTCCGGCAAGGTGATTCAGGTCTTCGAGATCCGGCTTTACCGCGAAAATCATGTCGCCGCCCCTGCCGCCGTCGCCGCCGTCCGGACCGGCGAGCGGCTCGCGGGCGAACCGGGCAAACGACGTGCTGCCGTCCCCGCCCTTGCCGGCGGATAAATCGATTTCGATTGTGTCGATGAAAGTCACGTGCAGATTGTACGGACAAACCGCATTCGTGGCAAATGCGGCAATTTCGAATTCAGATTTCCGCCGGCGAATCCCCGCCGGAATCGCGAGCTATAACCCGCCAAATGCGCTTCTGCGAATGCCCGGGAAAAAATTTTCCAAAATCGCGAAAAATCGGGAACAAAATCCGAAACCCCTTGTCTAATGGAACAGGATTACTTTGGCCTTATCCTTCGAAGTCCCCGTTTCCCCGGCGGGGGCTTTATCCTACTTAAGGAAATGGACGCGGGAATTTGCAGCCCCGGCCCGCCACAGCCGGGGCTTTTTTTCGACGGATGCCGCCGCAATGCTCGACCGCCCGTGCAACCCGATCGATACGTTCCCCGATTTCGAACCCGAAAGCGCGCGCGCGACTCCCTCGGGCAAAAATTTTGGAAATGTCGAGAAAAATAGCCCCAACGGGAATCGAACCCGTCTTTTCACCTTGAAAGAGTGATGTCCTAACCGATAGACGATGGGGCCATGTGGGTGATACAGGAATCGAACCTGTGACCCTCTGATTAAAAGTCAGATGCTCTACCGCTGAGCTAATCACCCGAGTCGAGGTTCAACCCGCACCACTGAGCCTAATACCCGAGTAAACGTACACTGCGCGCGTCCGCCGCGACTCCGGCTTTAAAATCGTCCGTTTCGCGACATCCGGGGCGCGCCGTCCCGCGGGCAGGGTATTCTACCCGCATCGCCTTGCCAGTCAAGCCCGAAGGCCGCATAAGCGCGCGATTCCGTTTATCGCGAACGCCGGGCGTCCGCAAATCCGCAAAGCGGAAAATCGGGGTGGCGAGATTTGAACTCGCGATCTCTGGTCCCCCAGACCAGCGCTCTAGACCGGACTGAGCCACACCCCGAAGGCAAGCGGGCATTTTACACGATTTGAATTGCCGCCGCAATAAATGGAGCGCGAAAGCTGGCAATCCCCGGCGCGCGAACGCGAAAGGGAATTTTTCACAAAATCGCGGGAACGGGCGGCTATCACGCGCCGGCGGAAAAACCGCCCGCCGTGAACGTGCAGTTGTAAATGGCAATCGCGTCGGAATAATCGCCGTCCGCGTTGTCGTCCGCGTAAAGATAGAAAACCCAGCCGTCCGATTTTGGATCGGGGTCGCGCCCCATCCAGTTTCTCGCGATGTTAAGCTTTTTCAATTCCACGATTTTCGCGGAAAGAAGACGCGGCTTCGGAACCGACAGCCCGCGAAAATAAACCTTGCCGCCCGGCATAATCGCATAGGTCGCCTCTTCGAAGTCGCAGTAAAACGCCTGACCGTACCACATCCAGACGAAGCAAAGCCCGCCCGAAATCGGAAAAGTTTTGTTGTTTTCAAGCGTTATGTCGAACCGCGCATCGAGAAAATGCGGAAACACGGAAGTGTTTTTTCGCGTTTCGCCGTCGTTCATGTATAGCGCGAATTCCGAAACGCGAGTTTCCGTCGATGCAAATGACGGGGACGGCGAAAAAATGTGGACGGCAAAAAACGCCGCCGCGAAAGCGATAATCAATACTCCCGATTTCATACAAAACCTCCCGAAATAGTCGCAGCGAATTTACTCCGATTCGCGCCTTCCGTCAATACGAAGTTTCATTTAAATCTCGATAGCACTTTATCCTTCGGCGAATGCGGAAAAAAGAGCGTCCGCAAGCCCGATTATTTCGTCGCGCCTTTCGAGCACTGCGAGCCATTCGCTTGGTATCGCACTCTCGCCGAAATGAGCGCCGACAATTCCGCAGGCGATGGATGCCGTCGAGTCGCTGTCGCCGCCGTGATTCGCCGCGTACACAGCGGAGTTTCTGAAAATCGAAACCTCATCGCCGCCTTCGCCCAGCGCGTAAAGCGCGGAGTATGCGGCAATCGCCAGCGCTTCCTCGCCAACCCAGCCTTCGCCCAGCGCGGGTATCGCTTCGGCAGGCGGCGAGCCCTTTTGCGCCAGCTTCATCGCATTATCGACCGCAATCAGCGTTTCCTCGCATCCCGCATGCGTTTTCAGCCGGGGAATTGCGGCATAAAACGCCACCCGGACGTCCGTTCCGCGAATAATTAGCGAAATCGCTTCCGCGAGAAGTCCGGCGGAAAGATAGCCCGACGGATGTCCGTGCGTAATGGCCGCGGCGATCGCAGCCATCTCGAACGCGCGACCGGGGGGATAAAAAAGCCCCGCGGGCGCGACGCGCATCACGCCTCCGCAGCCCTTGCTGTCGTTGATTTTTAAATCGAGCGTACCGATGTTTCCGCCGCCGAGCGCGCTCATGCAGGTGTGGCCCGGACCGCGTATTTCGTGCGGCCGCGTCTGCGTGGCGTGCCATTCCAAATAGCGGGAGTGAACGAGCCTGCGCACTTCGCCCGCATCGTCCGCAATGCCGGCCTTGTGCGCATCGAGAATGCCGAGCGCGGTCGAAATCGTCATTTGCGTATCGTCCGTAAAGCTTCCCGGCGGGAACATTCCCCATTCATGCATCTCGCGAATTCCCCGCTCTCCGAACTCCTCGCGTATTTCGCCGATTTGCATAAACTCGACCGGCGCGCCGAGCGCGTCGCCCGCCGCAACGCCGAGCAAGCATCCGCGGAATTTCGATTGGGCATTCGGAAAATCGGCCTTTCCGTTTTTGAAGTCCGTAGCGCTCATTCCTGTTTTTTCTCTCCGGGAAATGTGTTGAAATAAATAACGTTGCCGTCGGGGTCGATTATTTCCGCGGAATCGCTGCCGTCGGATTCGGTGCGCGCCGGCTTGGATAGCTCGAAACCGCGCCGTTCGAGTTCTTTTGCAAGTTCGAAAACCGGCGCGCCGCGAAAATTCAAAATGTTCCGCTCGATATGCCCTTGATAAAGCGCAATTCTGGCGTCCCCGTTGGTCAGAACGGCAAAGCCCTCTTCGTTAAATTCCGCCACCGCTTTAAATCCCAGCCGTTTATAAAAATCCAGCGATGCCTCGAGATTTTTTACGTTCAGGCAAAGTTCGAACCAGCCCAAATCAAAAGCTCCGTAGTTTCCGGTCATTATTCGGCCTCCGCATTTTCGCCCGATTCCCCTCCGCCTGCCCAAAGCGCCCTGTCGGTAATGTCGTGAATGAAACCTTCCAAATATAAAAGCTCGTCGCCGTCGAAGACGCCCGCCCCGAATTCTTCAATCCAGCGCCAACCGCCTTCCGCGTGGCTGACCCGATAGATAAGGTGATAAGTCTCTTTGCGCTCCAGCGCCTCGTTCACGCCTTTGAATATGCCCGGAGCGTCTTCCGGATGAAAAATGTCCGCAAAGCAGATTTCGTCCGCAAGAAACTTTTCTTTCGGATGGCCCGTAATTTGTTCTATCGCGTCGTTGACGTAGAGCATTGTATAACGCTCGTCGTTCCTGCAAAGATAAATGATGCCTGGGATGTTTTCGGCGAGCAGGCCGAACCGGCGCTCGCTTTCTTCGAGAGCTTTTATCGCGGAAATTCGTTCCAGCGCCTGCGCAACTTGCGCCGCAACTATCGTAAGCGCCTCGAGGTCTTTTTCCGAATACAGCTTTTCGTCGGTGTAACTCTGGACCGCCATTACACCCGGCGTTTCTTTGTCGCTTCTGAGCGGCGCGCCGAGCCAAATCGGAGACGGCGTTCCCACGAGTTCGGCTTTGCCTTCACGCGTCAGCATCGCGTGCGTCCGGTTGTCCACGAGAATCGGCTCGCCCGTCCGCCGCACGTAATCCGTGAGGCTGCCGCCCAAGTCGACAGGCTGACCGGTGTCCATCTCGTCGTACTCGTCCGCGAAAAATGCAAATTTATATTTGCCGGTTTTCTGGTCGTAAAGCGCTACGTAGAAATTCTTGACGTCCATCAGCTGCGACAGGCTTTCGCGCACTTTGCCGAGAAGCTCATGCGAATTTCCCGCGACCGCGGCGGCTTCGGAGATTTGCAAAAGAGCGGATTCGAGAAGCATCGCCCGTTTGGACTCGGTAACATCGAACAAGAATCCGCGCAGCAACGCCGGGCTTCCCGCGGCGGTTTCGACGCTTACGGAGTTGCGTATCCAAATGGTATGCCCGTCGGCGCGAATCACGCGATATTCGATTTCGAGCGGGCGGCCCATTTCCGACGCCGCGCGCGAATAGTCTTCCACCGATTTTTTGTCCAGCGGATGAACAATGGAAAACATGAAATCCATACCAGTCCAATAATTCACCGGATAACCGATTACCGTTTCCGCCTGCGGCCCGATATAGTTGAACCTGTCCGCCTTTATGTCGTATTCCCAAGGAATCGCGTTGCTCGATTCAAGAAGCTCCCGGAATTTCCGCTCGCTCTTTTTCAGTTCCAAATCGGATAAATGCTGAACCGTCACGTCGCGAATCACAACTTGCACGGCGTCTTCGTTTTCGAACTTCAATCGCTTCGCGGAAAGCTCCAACACGATCGCCCGTCCGTCTTTCGTAACCGCGCCGGTTTTGCGGGTAAGCGGAATGGAAGTTCCCAATATCGCCGCGACGATTAGGTTTTTCACTTGGTCTATTTCGCCCGCCGGAAAAATCGAAGCGAGACCGGCGCCGTGCATTTCCGCGCGCGAATAGCCGAGGATTTCCCTGAAAGCGCCGTTTGCCCACTTGATTTTCCAATCTACGATTATCGCCACGCCGTCCGAGATTTCCTCGGAAAGGCCTCGGAATTTTTCTTCGCTCGCCTTCAGTATTTCCTCATAGTCTTTCCGCTTCGTGATGTCCGCGATGACCGCGAGCGCGGCGGTTATATCGCCTTCTTTGTCCCTGAAAGGCGTAACGTAAATTTGCGCCCATATTTTGGCGCCGTCCGCTCGCGTAAATTTTTGCTCGACCGTGAGGGGAGTGCCTTTTATGCACCTCGACGCGCCTGAGAGAAGCACGTCGCAAAGCTCGGACGGGATATCCGAGTCTTTAAGCGGCTTTCCGTCAAGCCTTTCCGCCGGCACTCCGGCGAGTTCGCCCATCCGCCGGTTTGCATAAACAAGGCTGGACGTTTCGACGTCGATAATCGCTACGCCTTCGCCCAAACTTTCGGCGACGTTTTTGAACCGCGCTTCGGTTTTGACAAGCTCGCGAACCGCGGATTTGTATTCGGTTAGGTCGCGCACCGCCGTTATTTGAACGACTCTTCCGCCGTACGGAAAAAGCCTGCCTTGAATCTCGGCGATAAAATCCCGGCCGTCCGCCCGCCTGAACGAAACTTCGTAGGGTTCGTTGAAAGTGGAAACTAGGTTTTTCGAAAGCGGTTCGCGCGATTCCGGACTTGCGAAATCGGTAAGATAGCAGCCTTCGATTTCTTCGATTTTCATTCCCAAAAATTCCGCGAACCGCGAGTTGACATCTATGATTAGCCCGCGTTCGTGGATTACAACGCCTTCCCTGCTCGCCTCGCTGAGCCGCCGGAAACGTTCCTCGCTGTCCCTAAGCGCCTTTTGCGATTCGCGCTGGGCGGTGACGTTTTTTATCGTGCCTATGCTCGCGATTCTTCCGCCGAATTCCACGAGGCCGACGTTCATATTGACCGCGACAATCGTTTCGCCGTCTTTGTGGTTCATACCGAATTCGTACTCGCGCGGCACGTCTTCGCCTCGAAGCCGCGCCTCGTAGCGCGCCTGCACCATTTCGAGGTCGTCAGGCGCAACGAAATTTTTGAAGTGCCGCCCGATAAGTTCTTCCGGTCTATATCCGATAATCGACGCGAAGGCGTCGTTGACGTACACGAAAAGCCCGTCCTGAATTAGAAAAACGCCGTCTTGAATATTTTCTATAAGCGAACGGTATTGCGCTTCCCGGTCGGCCAGCGCGCGCTCCGCCGCCTTTAGCGCGCTGATGTCGATGTTCGAAGTTACGCACATCAGCACTTCGCCCAGCGCGCCGTACATCGGAAAAAGGTTCGAAACCACGTCCACGGGAGAGCCGTCTTTCCGTAAGTCCGTCCACTCCATTCCCCTGAACGATTTGCCTTCGAATACCTGTTCGATAATCTCTTTCGTGCGGTTTATTTCGGATTTCGGAGCGATGATTTCGCACACTTTTTTGCCGACCGCTTCGGTTTGCGAAAAGCCGTAAAGCCGTTCCGCCTCCGCGTTGAACAGCAGAATCGTCCCGTCCCGCCCGTAACAGATGCACGCCGAAGGTATCTGGTCGAAAATTTCGTGAAAGCCGCCCGCGGAGGATTGCTCGTCTCCGCTTTCCACCAAAGCGGTTACGTCTCTCGCCATCAGGAGAACGTATTTCACCTTGCCGTTTTCGTCCAAAACCGGATCGCGCGTTTGTTCCAGCCACACCCAGCCGCCGTTTTTATGTTTGTGACGGAATCTTATTCTTTGATGTCGCGGCTTTTCGAACATTTCTTCATAGGTTTGCTTAATGCCCCAGATGTCTTCGGGATGAATAAGCTCGTCCCACTTATCGCGCATGGCTTCGAGTTCATCGCGCGAAAACCCGAGCGTGCGCTCCTCGCCGTCGCTTATATAAACTAGGTTGCGGTTTTCGTCCCTAATCGCGACGATGTCCGCCGCGTGCTTCGTAAGGAGATTCAAAAGCTCGGTCTCGCCGATGGCGCCGGCTTCGGATTTGCGCGCACCACTCATTTATTTTCACCTTCGGCGGGCGTCGCGGCCGCGGCGTTCGAGATTGCCCGCCGTACGCTTCCCGCCATTCTTCTTACGCCGGACCGCATAACCGGTGTGCCCGAAAAGAGCTTTGAAAACCGCTCTTTCGCCGCCGCAAACTCCGGCGAACATTCGCCCGAGAACGCGCCGCCCAATTCTTCCGCGAGCAAGGCGAGTTCCGGTTTTACGAAGGCGTCCCGCGGAACAAAGTCCGGTTCCGACGCCGGCCGCGCCTTCCTTGCGTTCCACGGGCACACCTCCTGACAAACGTCGCAGCCGAAAATCCAAGCGCCGCTTTTGTCCGCAAGTTCCCGCGGTACGGCGGCGCGAGTTTCGATGGTCAGATAGCTGATGCACCGCCGGGCGTCGATTATATACGGCGCGACGATGGCCTGCGTCGGGCAGGCGTCTATGCACTTCGTACACGAGCCGCAATGGTCGGCGTGCGGCAGTCCGTATGGAAGCTCCGCATCGAGAAATATCTCTCCGAGAAACACGTAGCTGCCCAGTTTTTTCGTCAATAGGCACGTGTTCTTCCCGATCCAGCCGATGCCCGCTGCTTCGGCGAAAGCTTTTTCGAGAACCGGTTTGGTATCGACGCAAATGATGCCGTAAACGCCCGGAAACCGCTCTTCGATTGCGGCGAGCAGTTTTTTGAGTTTGGCTCGCAGCACTTTGTGATAGTCGCGGAAGCGCGCGTACCTGCTGATTTTGCCTAAGCCAGCGCCTTCTTGCGGCGCGGGCTCGGTGTAGTAATTCAAAGCCACGCAAACCGCGCTCTTCGCACCGCTCAGCAGTTTTCCGGCATCCATCCTTATCGCGCGCGTCTTTTCCATCCAGTCCATCGTCCCGTGGAAGCCGCGGTCGAGCCATTCGGCATAATTGGCGGCGCGCGCCGCGGACGCGCCGGCCGGCGCGAACCCGCAGAGGTCGAAACCGAAATCGTGCGCCGTGGCGGAAATAAATTCGCCAAGGTTTTCCGCATCGCGGGATTGCTTGCGGCAGTTAAGCATCGCGTTCGTAGGACAGGAGCGCGCGGACCGCGGAATTGCCGCGAGTGGCGCGTCCGGGAATTCCGAGCGATTTTCTAAGCGCGGCGATTTCCTTCGCGTCGAGCGGTTTGCCGGGTCGTCCCGTTTGAGCTGCAAGCTCGGCATCGCTGCCTGCGCGTCCGGCTTCCGCTTCTCGGTCGAGAGCCGCGAAAAGCCGTTCCTGCCTCGCGTCCGCAACCGTAAGTATGGTTCGCATATATCTTCTTTCGCCCGCGGAATCGAGAATGAGCTCGCCGGCGGAAAAAGTCCACGCCGCCCACTCGGAAAGCCCGGCGGCGCTCGCGAAAGCGGAAAGCTCGACGCGAGCTTCGGAGTCGTCGAAATCCACGCCCGCAAATTCCGCGCCGACTCCCGCGCACGCGCGACGCCTTAGCTTCAGCGCTTCGAGCGCGATAAGCGAGCCGTCCTTCGCCTCCCGCGGCTTACAGACGAAACACCATTCGGAAGCCGGCGGCGAGGAGAGAACCCTGCCGGACTCCCGCTCTTCGACGTGATAAAAGGCGCGCTTCAAGTGGCTTCCGTTCCTGCCCCAAAACCGCTCGGCGGGATACGGCGTCAAATGACGGCGAATCGCCTCCACTCCGTCCTCGATCGCCTGATAACCGAAGCCGGAAATTTCCGAGAGTATCTCCCTTCCGCCCTGCGAAAAGGTTTCCCAATAGTCGGTCAAAAGCTGGCGTGCGACGTCGCCCGGATATTCTTCGGGAAGTTCGGGAATCTGGCAGCGCAGCGCCTGGCGGTAGCTCGACGCTCCGCAGCCGCCGGGATGCAGGTGGTTAATCGCGGAAAGAATGTCGGCAAGGTCGTCTTCCGGCCTGCCGAGAGCGATGGACAACTCCTGCAATTCGCCGGAAAACAGGCCGGTTTCGGAGTCTATTTCTTCGATTAAGTTAGCCGCCACTCCGAAATCGCGCCGGGAAAAAACTCCAAGCGCCTGACGCTTCAAATGGTCTTTCAAATCGACGGGGTTCGGCAGCGGCGCGGCGGCAGCGGCTTCCGAAGCTTCGAGCACTGCGGCCTCGTGGGCCGGCGCGACCGCCGCGGCCTCGTCTATTAAAACGAGTCTTTCGATTGCACGGCACCAGCCGCTCGGAGATAGCCTGAGCAGCATTGCCGCCGCTTCGGTATACGCGCCTCGAAGCGCGCTTCCATCGGATACGAGTGCCTTCGCCACGGCGCGATTATATCAAAGCGAAGGCTGCCGGCGGCGGTGCTAGTAAAGCCTGACGAATCCGAGGTCGCCGTTCGTGATGTCGTAGAAAGAGATTGCGGGATAGCCGCTGACTACTTTCAGAGAAGTTTCGCGCCCCACCGCTCCATCGCTTGCGACCGTGACGGGAGTCGCCCATACGCTTCCTTCGGCGTCGGTAGCGCGTATATATTTGACGTCGAAATTATCCACGTCGAAGTAAGATATCGCGGGGAATCCGTTCACGATTTCGAGCGAAGTGTACGAGCCGAGCAAGCTGCCGCTATCGAGAATAAGCGGCGTACCCCAACCCGCGCCGTTTACGTCGGACGCCCGTACGTATTTCAGGGCGTAAGTCGAATCCTGAAAGTACGAAATCGCGGGATGACCGTCGACAACCACTAGCGAAGCGTAATATCCGACAAAGCCGGGGCTGTCGGCTATTACTGGCGAATTCCATGACGTGCCGTTCGCGTCCGACGCGCGGACGAACATCAAATCCGCGTTGGTTGCATTGTTATATGCAATCGCGGGGTTTCCGTTAACTATGGCGAGCGAGGTGTACCATCCCACAAAATCCGCGCCGTCGATAGTAACCGGAGTACCCCAAGTACTGCCGTCGATATTCGCCGCCCTTACGTACTTCAGGTCGCCGTTCGTTGCGTCAAAGTACGAAATTGCGGGATTGCCGTTGACAATTTCAAGGGATGTATACTGCCCCACTTCGCCGGTGCTATCGATAACAATTGCGTCGTCCCAGGAGTTTCCGCTTGCGTCCAGAGCGCGTACGAATTTCAAGTCTTCGTTTGTCACGTCCCAATATGAAATTGCCGGTTTGCCGTTTACAACGGCGAGAGACGTGTGTTGGCCTACTTCCGCGCTTGCATCGACCGTAAGCGGAACGCCCCATGCGCTTCCTTCCGGGTCGGTAGCGCGCACGTATTTCAATGTTTCACTTGTCTGGTTGTAATATGAAATTGCAGGGTTCCCGTTGACTATCGCCATTGATGAATACGTTCCGACGTTGCCGGCGCTGTCCGGGCTCGGCGATGCGACTGCCCATCCGTGTACGTAAACGTCAATTGTCGCAATGTCCTTCGCCCCCGGCGTCGCATCGTCGGTTACTCTAACCGACACGAAAAACCTACCGGATTCCGTAAAGACCGCTTCTGCCGCGGAAACTCCCGCCGCGCCGGATTCGGAAGGCGATTCGCCGAAGTTACCGTCGCCGTCGAGGTCCCACTCGTAATTGATTATGCTGCCGTCCGGGTCGAACGAGTCCGACGCGTCGAACCTGATTGTCTCGCCTTTTTCGCAGTCCTGCGGCGTCGCGGTTATCGCGGCGGCGGGGCTGGCATTTACGGAAATCGTCAAGTCATCCACCGCTTGAGCGCCCTTGTCGTCGGTCACTCGAACTTTCGCGGTAAACGCGCCATGGCTCTGATACGTGTAAATTACATCCGCCACGCTGCCGTAACCGTCGTAAACGCCGTCGCCGCTGAAATCCCATTCGAAATTGACGATTGCACCGTCCGCGTCGGTTGCGTCGGCTGTAAAAGCGACCTCGAGCGGCGCGGCGCCGCTTTCGGGATTGGCGAGCAAATTCACTTCGGGCAATTCGTTTCCTTCGACGTTGACGCTGATTTCGACGGTCGCGCTTGCGTTCGCCATTTCGTCGTCCACGACCGTGACTTTCGCTTCAAAAATACCCGGAGAAGAATAAGTAAAGCTGGTGGACGGCTCGAAAGTCAGCCGCTCATATCCGCCGTCGCCTTCGAAGTCCCAAAGATATTGAATAATCGTTCCGTCCGGGTCGGCGCTTCCGGAAGCGTCGAAAATCACCGTTAGAGGAGCGAAACCGTCCGTAACGTCCGGCTGCAAATCCGCCACCGGAGGAACGTTTGCTGGGCCGGCGGGCGGTGATACCTGAATCGTAACCGTATCCACGCCCCAATCGCCGTCGTTGTCCGTCACGCGCAGCTTCGCGTTGTAAAGCCCGG
>CAYMAI010000014.1:0-38080 GCA_964388445.1 uncultured Planctomycetia bacterium | reverse complement strand
GGCTTAACTTAGCAAAACGCAAGTACCGCCTTAACTCGTCGAGTCGCAAGTGCCGTATTAAACCTTTGCTGCACCTTCGAAGAATACTCAAATTGAGGTAGGGATGGGGTTTATCCCCATCCCATAATTAAAATGCGGAACGGGGTAAACCCGTTCCCTACCTCTCGCGGGGACTGGCGGCGTCCCATTAACAAAAGGACTGGCGGCGTCTCGCCGCCCTTAAACTCGCCCCGCGCCGCAATATTTTTATGTCGCGCCTCCACAATTGTTGCGCGAATTCTGCAATTCCCGGAAAATCCGGTATAATTCTTTCGGCGGAGAAAACATGCCGAAGCGTTTTTTTAAATCTGGGGCTTCTTTTTGCGTAGCGCAGCCATCTTGGCTGCCATCCGCGTTTCAGTCGAATCGAATCGCAGGGGCGAGTCGCTCTCGTCCGCTTGAAACGCGAAGCGTTTCCATGGAGTGCGGGAGCTTGCTCGCGCCGTCAATGCCTAAGCTTGCTCCGGCGTCTCCCGCAGGCAAGCCTGCGGAAACAGGGCGGCGGCAAGACCGCCGCACTCCACGGCGTACTTACAATCCCGCAACAAGCGCCGCGGGCGACACCGAGGCCATCGCGGCGAAGGTTGCTTAAAAAAATGCACTTCCGTGCATTAAAAAAAGAAGCCACATCAGTGGCTTACTCCCAAGCTTGCCGGTCACGGTCCAAAAGTTTAGCCTAGCGCCCGCCGCTAGCCCCACGTCACCATCGCGGCGCCGGCCACGACGAGCGCGGCGGGCAGGTAGCGCGCCTTCACTCGCTCGCCGAACATTCTGCCGCCTAGCCATATCGCGATGAAAACCGACAGCTGGCTCACCGGTTCGATGACGCTCGGATTGAAATGCCGCAGCGCCACGAGCATGAAAACGTAGGCGTACATCCCAGCAAAAGCGCCGATTATCGCGACGCCCGTCCGTTCCTTCGCGAGCAGCGGAATTTTCACAAGCCGGCCGCGAAGCGCGAGGAAAACGATGCCGAAAATTACGCATGGCAAGTTGTCGATAAGCGCATACATAACGGGCGGCGCGATGTCCGCCGCGCTTTTATCCACCATCCTGCCCAGCGCCAGCCCGAACGAGTAAACAAGCATTCCCGCCGCGCCCGGTTTTTTCAAAACGAAAAGCGGGTTCAAAAGTTCGACGGGTTTAACGCCCGGCGCCGCGCTTATGAAAATGATGCCCAGCGCGACCGCCAGAATTCCAGCCACCGGCACCGGCGCGAGGTTCGCCTCGCCGATGGTAACGTCCATCGCGTAAAGGAAAACGAACATCGACGCATAAAGCGGCGATAGGAAACTCACCTCGCCGATGCTCATCCCATAAACGTACGCGTGAAAAGCAATCGTATAAATCACGCCGCTAATCAGCGCCGCGCCGAGCCACTTTTCTGCGCCGCCGAAAATCGCCGGATTCGCCGCAAACTGGATAATCGCGACCGGCAAAAGAAAAATCACGCCGAAGCCGAAATAAACCGTGGTCGCTGCGATAGAGTCGCGCGCCACGCCGAGCGCCTTCACGTACGGCCGCTCGATGCCAAGCCCGAATATGCGAAGCGCCAGCGCGACCGCGCCGGCGGCGAAACTTTCAAGCACGGGCGGATTATGATTGGAAACGCCGAAGGTATCAAGCGGGGCGCGGCGCGCGACCGGCCGACCGGCAAGCCGTTTCACAACCGCGATAAATACATATATTATCGATTATTAAGGATATAGATATTCTATAAAAAATAGCCTATAAACGCAGCATAAACGCTTTTTATCGGCTGAAAACTAATGCATATCCGAATTAGCGGCGTTAACAAATGCGTGACAAAATTTTTTCAAATATTTCCGACAAATACATATGTATTAAGGTATTATTTAATCGGCATGCGCGGGGGAGGCTCGGCCGACCGCATGTGTCAATTTTATACCGGCAGTTTATCTATGATTCGCCTGCGATTTCGCCCGGCAATCGGGCTTATGTTCATATTGGCGGCGGTTATCGCCGCAGCCTCCGCTTTGTTTGCGATGTCCTGTTCCGGCGGCGGTTCCGGGGGCGTGCAAGACTCTTCTATCTCGCAATTGCCCGACGAAATTCCCGGCGGCGCCGGCGGCGATAAGCTCGAATCGGACTTATATGGCGATCGCGGATATCTGGCAAAACTGGGGGACGGCGAGCTCGAAAAAATGCTCTCGGCGGAACTTTTGCGCCAGCTCGAAGCGAGCGGAGCCGGCGGCAGGACGCCTTCCGCGGAAAACGTCGTAATCACCGACATCAGCGTGGACAGAATCGAAAAAACGATTTCGTGGTCGTACTTCAACGTTGGCGACTACGATTTAAACGGCGAAGTCGCCATCGCGGACGTGACGCCAATCGCTCAAAACTATTTGGGCTTCATTCACAACGGCGAGGGCGGCGACTATCTAAAGTGGATCGACGGAAGCGGAAACGGCCAGATCGGCGTTGAAGACGTCACTCAAATCGCGCTCAATTACGGCAACGCGGTTTCGTCGTATGCGATTCTCGCGGGATTTTCCGACGGCGGCGAGTTCGTGGAAGCGCTCGAAATACCGGTTTGGAGCCGCGGCGAAGGCTCGCCCGGCGGATACTCCGTGGAGCTTCCCGAAGGCGGTTACACGCATTTCGCGGTTCAAGCGAAAGGGCCGGAAGGCAGCCTTGGCAAGCGCAGTTACGCAGTTTACCTGCCGGATATTCCGGAAGAAATCATCGCTCCGAAAGTGACGAACGTGACGCCGAGCGTCGGATATCCGGGAACGTCGGTCGATTTCTCCGCAAACGTGACGGGCACGTCGCCGGTAAGTTATTCGTGGAATTTCGGCGGTCTCGGCAGCCCCGCGACGAGCACTCTCCCAAGCCCGACGGTGACGCTCGGCCAGCCGGGAAGTTATAAAGTGACGCTGATCGTTACAAACGAAAAGGGCCAGAATTCGTACAGATTCGATTTTTCGACATGGCATCTTCCCGTCGCCGCGATTTCGGCGAGCGAAACGCACGGCAATCCGCCGCTGTACGTGGAATTCGACGCGGGCGCAAGCTTCAGCGAAGGCAATTCGGTTGTATCCTACGAATGGGATTTCGACGGGGACGGCGAATACGACGCTCTCGTTTTGGGCACGCCGAAGGTTTCGTTTTCATACGAAGATTCCGGCTGGATGGCGCCGGCCGTGCGGATAACCGACGACCGGGGACAGACCGCGACCGCGTCCGGCGCGCTGTACGTCAATTTTCCGCCGGACGTGACATTAATCGGGACGCCGCTCGAAGGCCATTCGCCGCTTACAGTAGATTTCGACGCGTCGGACTCTTTCGACCCCGACGGCGCGACCCTCGTTTTCGAATGGGATTTCAACGGCGACGGAATGTACGACGCATCAACGGGAAGCGACCCCGTAGCGCAGTATTTCTATGCGCTTCCCGGCGATTACAACGCAACCGTGCGCGCCACCGACGCCGAAGGCGCATATTCAACCGCGTCCGCGATGGTGGTGATATACGGCTGGCGCTATTACACGCTCGAATCGGCGGGAATAGTAGGGGAATTCCCCTCGCTCGCGAATATCAACGGCTATCCCGCAATCAGCTATTTCAAGGCCTCGGACGGCACGCTGAAATATATCGTCGCGACCGAGAAAAAGGGCCGCACCTGGGCGGCGCCGGTAGTGGTGGACGCAAGCGGCAGGGCAGGCTCGTTCAATTCGCTGTCGCTTGTTTCGGGCAAGCCGGCGATTAGCTATTGGAACTTCGATTCGGACGACCTCATGTACGTGCGCGCCCTCGATTCCGCCGGCGCGGCCTGGGGCGAGCCCGCGAAGGTGCAAACAGCGGGAAGCGTGGGAACTTATACGCGGCTCGTCGTTGCGAACGGCAATCCGGCGATTTTGTACAAAGACGAAACGCGCGACCAGATCAGGTTTATTCGCGCGACCGACCCCGAAGGCAACGCCTGGGGCAGCCCGGTGCAAATCGCGCCGACTTCGAGCGCGAGCGGCAGCCCGTCAATCGCAATTGCCTCCGGCATTCCCGTCGTGACCTACTACGACGGCATCGACGGCGGGCTTAAATTCGTCAAGGCGGCGAACGCAAACGGCAGCGCGTGGAGCTCTCCCCAGCTTATCGACGCATTTTTCGGCGCGGGCACGTACAGCTCTATCGCCGTTATAAACGAAAAACCGGCGATCGCATACTTCGACGAATGGAACGACGACCTCAAGTTCATTATGTCGTTCAGTCCGCTCGGGGACAGCTGGTATGCGCCCGTTGTCGTGGACAGCATCGGCGACGTGGGATTTTTCCCGTCGCTCGCGGTATATCAGGGCAAACCCGCAATCGCATATCAAGACCGCGGAAACAGCAAGCTCAAATTCGTCAAAGCGGCCGATTCGAGCGGGTTCGAATGGGGCGCGCCGGAAACGCTCGACCACGGGCCGAACACCGGCTATCAGGTGGACTTCAAAGTCATCGGCGGCACCCCCTGCATAGCGTATTACGACGGCCGAAACCTCGCCCTCAGATTCGCCGCGTGGTTTTAGTGATGGCTTGCACAGCGCAGGATTGCAATCTGCAGTCTAGAAGCGATTGTTATGCTCGCATGTAGCCCTTTTACCTCGCTCCCAAATGCATGTTCCGGCCGGTATGAACACCGTTATTGACTCGGTTTAACAACTTTCTCCTTCCCACAATGAGACAACGGAAGCAATTCTTATGTGCTTTCGTACGCCGTGCGCCGTTTAGAAACAAATGCTATAATCCAATCCGTGTCCCTTTCAAGACAAGAAATCATTGAAGCCTATAAAGCATCGGTCAAAACTTTGAATACCGAGGCAAGCCGTTCGCAACGATTCACGACGTTTTTAGCGGAGTTTCTTGGTTCTGATTGCCAATTTTATGAAAGCTATGTACAAGGCCTCGAATTCTCGCTGAAAACAGGCGTAAAAACAGAAAAAAACGATTGCATCCTCCGTGGCCGTGCCGACAGCCTAGTTGGAAATCTCATTGTCGAATTTGAGCGCTTGTTGCCCGCCAAGCTTGAAGAAGCGCAATTGCAATTACAAAAGTATACTGCAATCAGGTGGAACGAAGAATCCCTCGAAGACCGTAGGCCTTACCTTTGCGTGGCGACCGACGGAGAAAGATTTTATTCGTATTCGCCAAGGCCAAAAGGCGGCGCGGGCATTCAGCTGATGCCAGACGAAATCGAGCTAAAGCTGATTGAGCAATGTAACTGGAACATATCTACATATGACCAAGTCATGTATTGGCTTGACAAGTACTTTTTGCGAACCGAGCAGCAAGAACCGACGACAGAGCGCATTGTTCATGATTTTGGACCTCTCAGCCATGCCTTCTTAACAGCGGAGCGCGAGTTAAACGAACTATGGTCAGAAATAGGAGAACAAAGTGCGTTCAAAGTGTTGTACGACACTTGGGACAAATACCTGCGCATTGTTTACGGGGAGCGCGTGGCTGGCATAGAACTTTATGTGAAACACACATATCTTGCTATGCTTGCTAAACTTATGGCGTGGATTAAGCTGGAGGATTCGCCAAGGTCCCTTACCAAGACCTTTGTTAAAGACCTAATTGGCGGCAAATTCTTCGCCAGCAGAGGAATCGAAAACTTTCTGGAAGAGGATTTTTTCTCTTGGCCGTCAAGGAAAGAAGCGGCTTCCGTTGCTTTGGTCATTTGCAAGCGGCTTTCGAGTTTGCTCGATAAATACGACTTCTCTAAATTATCCGAAGATGTGCTTAAGTCGCTTTATCAAGAATTGGTAGACCCTGAAACTCGACACGATTTAGGAGAGTTTTACACACCTGACTGGCTTTCGCACCGGATAATCAATCGATTTATGGACGAAAATCCGGCAGGTAGTTTTCTGGACCCTGCCTGCGGCTCTGGAACGTTTTTGTATTTGACGATTCGCGAAAAACTTTCGCGAATGGGAGAATCGCACCAGACGGTCGAAAATATTTTAAGCGGCGTAGTTGGGATGGACATTCACCCTCTCGCAGTCATCATTGCCAAAATGAACTACTTACTCGCGCTGGGCCGTGCTTTGGGCTTTGCAAAAGGCAAGGTTAATATCCCAGTATATTTGTGCGACAGCATAAAACCGCCTGAGGCTATCACGGAAACCAAGATTAAAGTTAACAACGGCGCGCTTGAGTCTCAGATTCCGGGCTATTGGTTCCATTTGGAAAACAACCGTGTCGAAATACCGGACCGACTTATCGAATCGCCTGCCCTATTCGATGAGGCAGTAACACTCTGCGGGGAATACGCGGAATCACATAGCAGAAGCGAGGTAAAGCGCACTGATTTACAGAAGTTCCTAACTCAAAGCAATTTTGAGCTTGCCAATGAATATGCGGTTGTGAGCTCATTAGTCCCATTAGCAGAGCTTTTCCGATTATTTATCACAAGCGATCGTGACACTATTTGGAAATTCGTTCTTAAGAATTCATACCGTCCACTTTTCTTGCGCCGGCGTTTTGACTATCTTATTGGCAATCCTCCATGGATTGTGCTCCGCTCATTAGAGCCAGAGTATCAGGAATATTTAAAATCCCTTGTTGCGAATAAGTCTGCATATAATCTATTGACACGGCGTGCTGAATTGCTCACTCACCTTGAGGTTGGCACTTTGTTTTTGATTCGAGGAAGCGATTTGTATTTGAAGCATGGAGGTCGAGTAGGGTTCGTATTGCCAAGAAGTATTTTTACAAGTGACCAGCACGATGAGTTGCGAAAGCGAACTTATAAATTCGTGTTCGACCCGCAATTCAAGTTAAATTGGGATGCCTTGTGGGATTGTGAAAAAGTGTCACCTTTGTTTAGCACCGTGAGTTGCGTGGCATTTGCCAAAAAAGAAAAGCCAATCGGAATTGATATTGACCCTCTTCCCATTGACGGCGAAGTGCTTTCTGGCGTGCTTTCAAAGAAAAACTGCGCTTTGAACACAGCGGAAACAAAGTTAAGTATTGACAATGTGCAGTTTTGGCTTCAAAAGATGGGAGAGCGCTCTTATTGGTCATTGAAAAAGCCTCAGAAGGCTCGCAAGGCAAGCTTTTACATCAACAAGTTCAAACAAGGCGCAAGTCTGGTTCCTCGTGCATTTTGGTTTGTAGAGCCTGTGCCAAGCGGACTTGGGACCTTTGCCCTATCGCCGCTTGTGCGAACGGCAAGCAGAATTGCGAATGAAGGCAAGGAACCTTATAAGCATTTGGTATTGGAAGGTAATATGGAACTTAAATTTATTTTTTCCACACTTCTTTCCGTTGATATGCTTCCTTTCGGATGTATGCAGTACAGGACATGCGTCTTGCCTATACTTCCCTTTGGAAAAAGGTATAAAATAGTTACTGCAAAGGACGCAAAAAGTAACCATTACAATAATTTGGCAAAATGGATTGAAAATGCAGAGGAATTTTGGCGCGAATTGCGCGGAAATAAGGCAGATTCGTCATCTTTATTAAACTGGCTAAATTATCAAAATAAAATTAGTTATCAAAACCCGAAGACTAAATGTGTAGTGCTGTATTCAACCTCGGGAACCAATTTGACTTCTTGTTTGGCAGAAGAAAGCGAATGGAGATGTATGCCGCATCCCTTTGTCTCAAACGGTTTTATAGCAGATACTAAGACATATTACTACTATCCGAAAACTAGGCAAGAGGGGCGATATTTGTGTACGGTGTTAAATGCCCCGTCTGTCAATTTGGCAATTAAGGCTATGCAAAGCAAGGGACTATGGGGTCCTAGGGATATACACAAAAAAGTTTTAGAACTGCCTATACCGGAATTCAATCCCGAAAATGAGGAGCATGTTTTGCTTGCGAAACTGTCCAAAAGGTGCGAGACCAAAGTCGAAAAGTGGAAGGCCGAGGGCGGCCCGGGCAAAACTAAGTCAATCGCCGTACTGCGTGCTAACGCAAGAGAAGTCCTTAACGAGGAACTTGGTGAAATCGATGAAATAGCAAAAACAATCGTCAAACTTGATTAATCCGATTTGTTTTAGGCGTTCAAAGCATTTCATTGCTTTGCGACTGCGCTTTTTCCGTGTTGCTCCCATTTAGTACATCCGCGAAATGCACGTCCATTCCTGTCCGCGTTTTTTTTAACTATTTTGAATGCGGCCAAAATGGTAGTCCTGCGTCATTTGATGCCTGCAGCGTCGGCACTCACCCCAGCACATACCGTTTGAGTCCCAGCCGTTCCGCGAACGCGCGGAATTCCGCGGACGAGCGGTTGAGCGGATGAAACCCGTCCCAGTCGATCCCCTCGGCGCATTCGACGTCCCGGCGAAGCGTCACGAGAGTGCGGTATAGAAAAACGTTGTCGCGCTCGGCGGCGAGTTTTTCCCTGATTTTTTGCTGTTTTATTTCGCCCAATCTTTCGTAAATTCCCTCGATGCCGCCGAACTCGTGCATCAGCCCCATTCCGGTTTTTTCGCCGATGCCCGCGACGCCCGGTATGTTGTCGCTTGGGTCGCCCCGAAGCGCCTTATAGTCCGTCAGTTTTTCCGGCGGAAATCCGTACTCCGCGACAAACCTCGCCCTGTCCCATTTTTCGAACTCGCGGTTTTTCCCGCCCTTTACGGGAAACCACACGCTTACGCCGTCCGTGTCGAGAATCTGCAACAGGTCGCGGTCGCTAGTGAGCACCGTGACCGGATGGCCGCGCCTTGCGGCCGCCATCGCGCAGCTGGCGATAAGGTCGTCGGCCTCCACGCCTTCTTCGACGAGCGTCGGCACGCCGAGAGCGCGTGCAAGCTCGATGGTGAGCGCGAACTGCGGCCGAAGTTCGTCAGGCGGCTCCGGGCGCTGGGCCTTGTACGCGGGAAAAATCTCGGTGCGAAACGTCCGCCTCCCCGCGTCGAAAATCATCGCGGACGCCGTGGGCGAAACTTCTTCCTCCAGCTTTATCACGCTTCCGAGCACGCCGTGCACCGCGTTCGTAACCGTGCCGTCGGGCGCGCTCAGCGTGGGCGGGATGCTGTAATACGCCCGGAAGATAAGCCCGGTCGCGTCAACCAGCATTACGGGTTTTTCGAAAAGGTTCATCGGGGAAAGAATAGCATCATCGGGCGTAATCGTTAAGGTCGAAAACGCCTTCGTACGCCTTGACCGCCGGGCCGAACATCGAAATGCCGTCCGCGTCTTTGCCGCTCCACGAAATTTCGAGCACGCCGCCGGGCAAAGTGACCGCGACCGGCACGCCCGCCGAAAGCCTGCCGCCGGCGATACCCGCCGCCACCGCCGCGCACGCGCCGGAGCCGCACGCCATCGTCTCGCCGCAGCCGCGCTCGAAGACGCGCAAATCCATTCTGTCGCCGTCGTGCGCCTTCGCGAAGCCCGCATTCACACGCTGCGGGAAAACGTCCGTCATATTTTCCAGGATTCTGCCGATGCGGTGCACCGGAAAGTCCGCAACCGAAATCTGGCGGTCTATGAAGTGGACGCAGTGCGGATTGCCCATCGAAAGACAGGTGAGCGTCATATTTTCGCCGTCCACTTTGAGCTCGCCTTCGATGAGGGTTTCCGCGCCGCCGGGAAAAATAGCGGGCAGCGACGCCGCTCGAAAATCCGGCGCGCCCATATCCACGGTCACGCCCGCGACGCTTCCGCCGATAACCGAAAGCTCGATTGCCACGACGCCTGCGCCGGTCTCGACGGCCAGAGATTCGGCATTCAGGATACCCCGGTCGAACACGAATTTTGCAGCGCAGCGGATGCCGTTTCCGCACATCGGCGAGACGCTGCCGTCGGAGTTTACGTAATGCATTTTGAAATCGGCCGTTTCGGACGGCAGGACGGCGATTATCCCGTCCGCGCCTATGCCGAAGTGCCTGTCGCAAAGGGCGCGCGCCGTGCGCGAGAGCGCGTCCGCCTCGCCGCGAACTTGCCGCGCTTCGGCTGAATCGCCGAGTCCGTCGAGCACGGCGAAGTCGTTGCCGAGCCCGTGCATTTTCCAGAATTCGAATATCACCGGAAGGATTATACCGCCATAGGCTGCCTTTATCGGGATTAACTCTGAATTCGGCCGTATCGCTGGTACAATTAACTTGGCACTCGCTCGCCATTCGCCCGTTCGGCGATTGTGCGCTGGAGCCGCAACTGAGTTTTGTGGGGAAAATAGAATGAAATTGACAAAAAAAACTGGTTCGGATTTCGGATCTATTTTAGCTATTGCGCTGCTTGCGGCATTGCTCGCACTCGTTCCGATTACCTTTTCATCGTGCGCTTCGCGCGCGGGATCCATCGGCGCGGAATCCGAAGGCGGGCCGCCGCAGGGAATGCCGCTTGATTTATCCGCCGTGAAAGCGGAATTGGAATCCGCGCCTATGCCGGTGGGCGCTGACGAAACTGTTTGGGACGCGCTGGGTAAAGCGTTCATAATCGAACTCGAACGCGCACAATCGAATCGAACAGCGAATGCGGTGCCTGGGCAGGACGCGGGGCGCGTTGACGATTTCAAATTCGACTCCGCGACGGGGCTTATCTCGTGGACGTACAAAAACCTCGGCGATTACGACCTTTCCGGCGAAGTCGGCATCGCGGACATAACCGCAATCGCGCTGAACTTCGGCAAGACGATCGAATACGACGGCGAGGGAAAACCCACCGGCGATATCGAAACTCCTGAAGGGCTGGAAAATCACAGGCTCGCGTGGATAGACGGCGATAAAAACGGCGAGATTGGAATATCCGACGTGACGACAGTCGCGATTAATTATTCAAACGACGTCGCAGAATATGCAATAGTAAGCGCGTTTTACGCGCAAGCGCCCGCAAGCGAATGGACGGAAATCGCGCGAGTAAGTATGCCGGACGGCGCGGAGTTCCCCTTGAAGTTCGAGTTGGAACTTCCGGGCGGAGCGCGCAATATTATTGCCGTGCGCGCCGCGGATCGCGATGGAAATATGGGAACTATGAGCAACTTCGCGGTAATAAGTGAAACGGAAGCGCCGGTGATATACGGCATAGATATACCTTCCGCGATAACCGGAAAGTTCGCACAATTCAAAGCGGCGCTGAGCGGAGATTTGCCGCTTATGTACGAGTGGAATTTCGGCGGCGGCGCGCTTCCCGCGTTTTCTTATGGCGAATCTCCAACGGTTCTGTTCGGTCAGCCTGGTTTATACACGGGCACTCTTACGGTTTCCAATTATGCGGGCGCGGACATGATTGAATTCGAATATACGGTATTCGAGGAGCCGTATAATCCGCCAGTTCCGATCGCACAGGCGTGGCCTATTACTGGCGATGCGCCGCTGGAGGTGCATTTTATATGCGTGAATTCTTACAGTCCGAACGGCGCGATTGAAAAATACGAATGGGACTTCGACGGCGATGGAACGTACGACTATGAGAGCGCGACGCCCGCGAACGCGACGTATACGTACGAAGGCGGGGTATGGCGCGCGCGGCTAAGAGTAACCGACGAAGCGGGAAGAACGGCAGATGCGCAAACGGACGAGATTATCGTTTTCCCGAACGAAAAGTGGGAGCTAAAGGAAATTGTATATCCAACGGGATTTACGATTAAAGGAGCCTTCGAGGACCCTTTCACAAGGCGACCGGGGTTTGCCTATGGAAAGAGCAGCCCTTCAAGGGTGGGATATGCGATTTTAAACGATGCGGAGAACTGGAGAATAACGGAATTCCAAACCAGCGCTCCTGGAGAAGCCCTATACGCGGGGATGTCGCCCGACGGTACCGCATGGTTTTATAGACCATCCACGGGATTCATCGAAGAATGCAGACGCGACGAAACAATTCAGACAATAATCGCGAATGCGGCACCGGGCCCTGGGACGAAAATTCTCAAATCCGCAACGGTCGGGCCTGACAATACCGTTTACGCGCTTGTACTAGCGACGGGTATTGCCGCGGGCAACAAGGTATTTGCAGGAAGATATGAATTTCCTGGATTCGATTGGGTCGAAGTGCCGATTCCCAATAAAGCAGCTACAAGCATTATTGTGGATCCAGAAGGGCGGATTGCCTGCGCCTCAAGCGGCAACAATGTTTGGTTCAGTTTTAAGGACTCGGGCGGATGGATAAACGAACTCGTTGAAATGGTGCCATTAAATATCGCATACACGGACGTAACAATTCTGCCGACTTTAGCGGGCTTTGGAATCATCGCGGAGTATTACCCAGGAATAGGGGCTAACAAGGTAATATACTCCGAACAACAAGTCCATTATTGGACGTCTCAACAGCTGATTTCGCCCAGAGACGACGATTCCACGTATGCAAGAAGGCTAATGGGGTTCGCATCCCCGGACGGAAAACTTCAGGGATTTGCGATTTTTCTTGACAAACCTCGGCTATTCAGGATATACTTGCATGAGGAGGACGAATGGTTCAAGGAGACTGTATATGTGCCTTTCGTAAGCAGCTTGTCGGGTTCCGCCGTGTTTATGGACGGCAAGAAAGATATGCATTTTTTCTTGAGTTGCGATACGGAGGAAGGAATCCGGAGGTATTTCTATCTCGCAAGGAGATATAACTAGGCTTCAACCCGTAAGGGAAGCAATATAACTTTAGTTTTGGGAGGTTTGAAATGGCTGACGTAATCTTGGAAACGACGGGGACAAACGAATTGCGCCCTAAGGAAACGGCAAATCGGAATCTAATTCCACACGTAGACGAGCCCGATCCGCCCGAAGGCACGAACGCGCTTGGCACTGCACAGAATCCTTGGTACGGTGCCGTCATCCGAAGCGAAGATCTTTTTGCTCTTTTCTATACGTGGTTCACGGAAAACCGCAACCTTTTCGGCTTCGATGTCGTCCCGTCAATAACCTACATCAAGGCACGCAACGCGATGGAACAGCACGACGACGAATCGGATCTTGCGGTGCTTCAATTTGGACAGAAAGCGCCTGAGGGTCAGCTTCTTTACATAGATGCGAACGAGGACAACGATCAAGCTGCAACAATCTCCAAAGTGAACGGCACCGGCGCGGTTGACGGCCCCAAAAAGAAATTCGGAATGGATACTTACGGCTGGAAATTCGCAAACAAAATGAAAAAGGAAATCTTGAACGGCGTGGAATACTGGAGTCCGCTTTACGTGCCCGACGTGCAGGAGTAGTGCTTTCGCCGTTCATTCGAATTCACGCGATTAAAACCGACAGCGGCTCCGCCCGGAGCCGGACGGAGCCTTAAAAAGCGAATTCACCGGCGGAAGAGGGTAGCCGCCGAAATCACGAAAAGCGGGCTAAAGTTTGAACGAAATCGAAAATCCAAGCGAGAGCCTATCCTCGTCGGGTAGCGGGTCGAGGTTAACCGGCCTTACCGGATGAAAGTCATGCCAGTTGCCGTAATCGTAAGCCCATAATTCGCGTGCGCAGTTTTGCAAATCCCTGCGCGACGGGCGCTCCTCGCCGTATGCCACGTAAACCGGGTCGCCGAATCTTCGTTCGGACAAGTCTACCCAAAAGCTGTAAGCCTTCACTTTGTCATGTCCGCGGCCGCGGTCTTTGCCTCTGCCCTTTCCTTTGCTTCCTTTGCCCTTTTGGGAATGCGAATCGTACGAGCGGTAATAGTCGACGCGCTGATAAACGTGGCCGTTGTCGCCGAAAAAGAAACGTGAATCCTTCGTTCCGTCGCCGAACTCGCGCACGCGGCCGCGAATCTTCCTGCCGTCGAAATAGAACGTCGCGGGGCGGTATCTGATCGGGCCGGCGACCCAAATGCGGTTATACGGGTCGTACAAAAGCGTTCCTCGATAGCCCGGCACGCTTCCGCGATAGTACGAAAGATATGCGTCGCTATGAGTATCGCCCAAACTCACCGTCGCATAGTCCAGCCTGCCGTCGGAAAAGAGCACGGTGCCCTTGAAGTGGTCCGCCGAGGCGGGCGCGCCGAAAAGCGAAACCGCCAGCAATAACGCAAAAGCCAAAGTCCATTTCATCTCTATACACCTCCTTGGATGTATGCATTGCCGCTTCGGCTGCTACGACATCGACGCTCCCTCGCTTCTCCCTGCGATATTTATGACACCCATGCGGCGGATTTGTTCGGCGGGGAATTAGTGAGTTCGAGTCTAGAATCATCAAAATCGTATGCTAGCAACGCAAATTTATTTCATCCAAGGATTGGTGATACGATTCCGGCGTGGCAAGGCCGCTTACGACTATCGAGCTAAGGAAAAGGCGGCCGGGAAGGCGCGAGTATGCGAGGCTGCCCCGGCTTCCGCTGACGCTCGTCTGCGACAACTTTCATTACGCGTGGAACGTCGGAGCGGTTTTCAGAATCGCCGACGCTCTTCGGGCGGAATTCGTGTATCTCTGCGGAATAACCGAAGTGCCCCCCAGCCGCGAAATCGAGCGCACGGGCGGCGGCGCGTACAGGTTTCTTACGTTCGCGCACGCGGACTCGACGAAGGAAACCGTACTCGACCTTAAAGCGCGCGGCTATCAGGTCGTCGCCGCAGAGCTTGCGGAAGGCAGCGTGCCCTTGCCCCGGCACGAATGGAAAACTCCCGCGGCAATCGTCCTCGGCAGCGAAATAACGGGCGTGCAGCGCGGCGTCTTGAAACATTGCGACGCGGCGTTGGAGTTGCCGATGTTCGGGATGAAAAACTCGCTCAACGTCGGCTCGACCGCGGCGGTCATCGCATACGATTTTTTCTTTCGCGGATGCGGCGGCGTTTTTCCGCAAGAAGCGGCCGGCTCCGAACCCGGAAAACCGCAGCCTTAATCGACAATTGTAACCGAACAGTTACTTTAGTGCGCGTGCAAGCCGCATCGCCGATTCGCTTATTTCCAGTCCCGCGTCTTCGAGTTTTTCCGCAAGCTCGCGGCATTCGGGCGAAGGTTCGATTCTTGCCGTCAGTATGAGCGCGAGCGAAGAAAGCTCGCGCGCCTTTTCGGCGATATCCGACAGGAGTTTTATATACATTCCCCGAAATCGCATTTCGAGTTCGAACGCTTTTATCCGCTCTTCCGCGCTCGTAAGGCACTGGCGCAGGCCTGCCATTTCTTCGTAGGCTCTGAACAATTCGGAGTGAGAAACGGATGCGAAATTGGATTCGGGCTTTAGAGGTATTTCGCCGGCGTCTTGATAGGGTAAGACTTCGCGTTCCAAAATAAGCGTTGCGGCCGCGCCGACCCCGCCTATCGCCTGACCGCGAACGTTTCTTGGCGCCGGAAATGGCGGATGCATTACGAACGCGACGGGCGCATACGGAATTTTTTCGCGAGCGACGTGTTTTAGCTGCTCGAACGAAGCCGGATTGCCGCCGGCGATTTTCTTGAACGGCAAACCGATGGGGTCGTGCATCAGGTCGCCAATCCCGCGGAAATAGCCTTGCGATACGGAAAGCACAATCAAATTCTTTGCGAGTTCGACGGCGAAAAGCGCCCTGCTCTCCTGCAGAAGCGTGAAGAACGGCGAGTTCTTGTTAAGCCATTCCACGCCGCGATTATAGCCTTTTTATTTCTTGAACTATATCGAGTCTGGCGGACGCCGGCGATGCCGCGCTCGCATTGCTGATATAATCGGTCTGCGATGGCGAATTCGGCAACAGACGAACACGGCGGCGGCGCGCCGCGCGTGCTTTTCCGGCGCGAGACGGTGTGCGTGGCAGGCGGGTATTTGATATCGGGTTTGACCGCGGTTCTCGCGCGCGATTACGCCTCGGGGGCCGCGCATCCGCCCGAATCCACCGCGCTTTCTCATTCTTCCGGCGTACACGAGTTTAAAATCGCAATCGCGGCCGCGGCGCCGATGTCGGCGCAAAAACCGCCGAAAATCTATTACCACGACGACACTTTCGTTATATCCAGCGCCTTTCTTGTTTACAAAAACGAGTTGCACGAGCTTTCCGCAGTGGAATTGGTCGAGCTGAAGGAGCGGCCCTTTCCGTCCGTGCGGATTACGGTAAAAGGTGCGCCGCTAATCGAACACCGGGCGATGGTGGGCGACGCGCCGCGCGAAATCAAAGCCGCACTCGACATCGCGCTGGAAGACTTGCTCAAGGGCGGGCCGCCGGACGAGCCCGATTTGAAGGAAGTGCCGCCCGATTTGCTCGAAGCCGATGACGGCGCGGAGCCTGACAAAAGCGAGCATAAATCCCGGACGGAAGACGAAACCGGCGATGCGGCATTAACGGAATACGAATCGGAGCCGCCGGAAGCTTATGAGCCGGAGGATGCTGTCGAACCGGTGCCGCAAAGAGAATCCGCGGCGGAAATTCCGGCGGACGCCGGCGGGAAACCGGAACCGGAGACGGGCCGGATTTTGACGACGACTCTGGACGTTCGCGCTCCATCCGGCGGTGGCGGGGAAAGCGGTGCGGAAGGGCGGCAAGCGGAAACTCATTATTATCGCGGCCGTGCCGGTTTCGTTACAAATTTAAGATATTCGATAGAGGGAAGAACCTATCCGATTTCCGAAATATACTCGATATATTGGCTCGGCAGGGAAAGCAAAAAGGAAGGCTGTGCCGGTTTTAAACCGGGTTGCATATGGCTGTTCGCTATTTTGCTTGCGATTTTCGTCGAGCGCATGGGGCTGTTTCTGGCGATAGTAATGCTTATCGTCTATTACTCGATAAAGTCGTCACAGAAAAAAGCGGTCGATTCGATTTCGATAGTCATGAAAAACGGAAAGACCGTGAGCGTAAGCGACAAGCCGGCTTTCCAAGGCGATCTGAGGAAGTTTTTCGAAGCGCTCGAACGTTCGATTGCCGAAAACGTCGGGTGATTTTCGGCGGAGCGATTGAATGACGCGCAAGTTCGGTAGAAGCGAGAAAGGTTCTGAAAAACTCAAGGGCGACCTTTGGCTCAACGCGCTCGTCGCCGCGCTCACGATTATCGGCCTCGTTTATCTTTACAGCGCGACGTATCAGCCGCCCGACCCGGACACCGGCGCGGGGCCGTTTCTTGGGATATCGAGATTTCTCAAACTGCAACTCGTGTGGGTGATTCTTTCCATCGCCGCGTACAGAATATTTTCACGCGCGGATTTCACGCGCCCGCCGGTTCACTGGAGCGCGATTTTGATAGCGATGAGCGCGCTGTTGATTTTGGTTATCCTCCTCGGCCACACGGCGGGCGGCGCGCAAAGGTGGATAAGCCTCGGACTCGTGCGGCTGCAGCCGAGCGAGTGGGCGAAAATCGGATTTCTGCTGATAATGAGCCACCTGTTTACGTCGCCCGGCGGATTTACCGCGGGGAAATTCTGGACGTCGCTAATCGTGCTGCTCGGCACGATGGTTCTTATCGTCAATCAGCCCGACCTCGGAACCGCGCTAGTATTCATCGCCATATTCGTGACCCTTCTTTTCGTATCGAAAGAGGCGCGCAGGTTTTTGCCGGTTTTTATCCTTGCCGTGGCGCTCGTGGCGGTTCCCGGCTGGTTCGCGCTGAAAGACTATCAAAGGGAGCGCATAATCAGCTTCGTCAATCCCGAAGCGGACATTCTCGGAAGCGGATATAACGTTCACCAGGCGAAAATCGCGGTGGGTAGCGGCGGCGTTTTCGGCAAAGGGCTGCGTCAAGGCACTCAAGTTCACGGCAATTTCGTGCCGAACGACCACACGGATTTTATTTTCAGCGTCCTCGCGGAAGAGGGCGGATTTCTCGGCAGCGCGTTCGTAATCGGGCTGTTCATGCTGGTCATCGTGCGGCTTACGCGCATCGGCGACAATGCGGGAAGCGAATATCAGCGGCTTATCGCGTACGGGGTGAGCGCGATGGTGTTTTTCCAGGCGCTCGTCAACATTTCCATGAATCTCGGCGTGCTTCCCGTCACCGGTCTTCCGCTGCCGTTTTTCAGCTACGGCGGCAATTCGCTACTCACGATGTTCATCGCAATCGGCATTTGTCAAAGCATTTACAAAAACCGGACACGAATAGCCTGACCCGGCGCCGGATATTGTTCAGAAACGGGAGTGAAAGTCCGATAATATAAGTGCCGCGGCGCGCGGCGCGCACATACGCGATAATCTCGCTTTGCTGTGCCGCCCGGCGCTGGCGAACCTGGGGTAACGCGATGGATCTTGCGACTATTATCGGCATTATCGTATGCTTCGGCGGCTTTCTGGGCGGCTTCATTCTCGAAGGGGGCCACCTTGACCAGCTTATCCAGCTTTCCGCGGCAACGATTGTATTCGGCGGAACTTTCGGCGCGGGAATAACGAGCGCCCCGCTTGCGCACACCATCGGCCTGCCCGGTATCCTGAAAAACGCCTTTATGCGCCGCTCTCACAATTCGCTCGAAATAATCGACCTATTCACGAAGTTCGCCGAAAAGGCGCGCAGGGAAGGACTGCTCGTTCTCGAAGAAGACATACGGGAAGTCGAAAACAAGTTTCTGCAATCCGGCGTTCAATTGGTAATCGACGGCACCGACACCGACCTAGTAAAGGACATTTTGCAGACAGAGGTTTCGTTCATCGAATCCCGCCACCTTGCGGGAGCGAAGTATATGGAAAATCTCGGCGGATTCGCGCCTACTTTCGGGATTATCGGCACCGTTATGGGCCTCGTCCACGTGCTCGGCAACCTGAGCGACCCCGGAAGTCTCGGCCCCGCAATCGCGGCGGCATTCATCGCCACTCTGTACGGCGTGGTAAGCGCCAACGCTTTGTTTTTGCCGCTCGCGAACAAGCTGAAAGTTGCGAACGAAGAAGAAATCCTCATTATGGAAATAATGATTGAAGGAATTTTGTCCATTCAATCGGGCGACAACCCGCGCATCGTCCGTGAAAAGCTTTCCGCGTTCCTGCCGCCCAGAATGAGGGTCAAGGAGGAAACCGCCTGACATGCCGCGCAAGAAAAAGCACGAAGAAAGTCATGGCGGAAGCGAAAGGTGGCTTATCACGTACGCGGACATGATTACGCTTTTGATGGTCATGTTCGTCGTGTTTTTCGCGATGGCCACGGTTGACCTTAAGAAATTCCAGGCGGCGGCGGAATCGCTTCGCGAAGGCTTCGGCGCAAGCCGGCCGGTGACGGCGGGCGCGGCGGCGAAAATTCCGATTTTCGACGAGGCCGGCGGCGAAACACCTCTCGACGGGCTAGGCGGCGAAGGCGGCGTGACTCCGATCGACATTTTCGAATTCGGTGTTCTCGGCGCGGCAATCGAAGAGGAAATCGAAAAGGCATTCGAACTAGAAGGCGTGGAAGGCACGGACGTCAGCGTGGATTACAACGAGCGCGGCATCGTAATCTCGATAAGTCCGGACAACATTCTGTTCGACAGCGGTCAAGCGGACCTCAAACCGCAGTTCAAAAAGGCGCTGGACGCAATCGGCCCCATTCTCCGCCGAGTTCCGAATATGATTCAAATCGAGGGACACACCGACGACAGACCGATTAGCACCGCTCGATTCCCCAGCAACTGGGAGCTGTCCACCGCCAGAGCGACCGCGGTGCTCAGATATTTGATTGTTTACGACGGGATTCCCGAAAATCGGCTTAGCGCGGCGGGGTACGCGGACAGCAGACCGGTGGATCCGTCGAACACTTCCGAAGCGCGCGCAAGAAACCGACGAGTGGAAATTATCATATTGCGTAGCGCGCGGGGCGCGGACAGGGTAAACTTTGGAGGAGGCGGAGGAAATTAAGGAATGTCGTCCGTTTCGATTTTTGCGAATCCGGTTTCCGGCGCGGCAATTCCTTCTCCGCAATCCGGGAGTGAGCTCGAATGAAGAAGATGCGTGTATCCGCCGTTTCGGTCGTGATCGTGATATTGGCGATCGGGCTTTTCGCCTGGTTCGTGTCGTACGCGAGCGGCCTGGACAAACCGAGGTTCGGAAGCCAAATGATGAATTGGGCGGACGAACTCGAAACGAAGCGCGGCGATTTCAAGTTTATAGGCGATATGTCCAAGCAGGTCTATTACCCCAAGGACGACCCCAGGGCGTCGAGAATTCCGGCGGACAATCGCGTATATTTCGTGGACGAAACCACCGCCAGAAGCTACAGCTACCGGCGGGGGTGATTGTGCGGTTATGCCGCGTTTGTAATTTGGAGCGATGCTATGGCCGATGAAGAAAAGGATGTCTCTGAAGCTGCGCCCGGCACAAAGCCCGCCGGAAAGGGCGGACTGCCGATGCCGGTCATGCTCGCGGTCACCGCGGTAGGGAGCATTGCGGTTTCGATCGCGCTTATGATGTTTTTCGTCAAGGGCATGGTGCCGAAAAACCCAACGGACGACGCGCACGCGGAGGAAGAAATTCCTATCGAAGAAGTGGTGCCCGTCGAGGCGATGTTTTCGCTTCCGACTTTCAGGTGCAACCTAATGGGCGGCGGCTACCTTAAAACCACGATTTCGCTGGAACTCGCGGATATTTCCGCAGGCCGGCTTTTAATGGCGGCGGAAAAAGCCAAGGCGGGGAAAGGCGCGGAAAGTAAAGCCGAAGCCGGCGGCCATGGCGAAGCCCCGGCCGAGCCTGCGCCCGAAATAGCCGCGCACGCGGAGCAAAGCCCGCTCATGGCGCATATGGAAGCGTTCAGGCCGAGATTTCAAGACACCATATTGGATATTCTTACGCATAAATCGCTCGGCGACGTTCTCGACGAAGACGGCAAGACTCAAGTCAAAAACGAAATCCGCATCGCGCTAAACAAGCTTATCGATCCCGAACTAGGTCAAGTTAGATTCGTTTATTTCGAAGAATTCGTAACCACGAGCTGAAATTGAAACCGCACTTGAACAGGTTTTTTGCGGCGCTGGCGCTTGCCGTATTCGCGACGGCGGTCTTCGGATGCGGCGGCGAAAAAAACACCGGCGCGCTGATTTACAAAAACAAACCAGTCGATGCGGCTGGCGAAATCACGCTTACGACCGAAGACGGCCGCGCGTCCGTTACATTTCCCGCGGACCTTTTCAAAACCGGCGCAAAAGTGGGCTTGACCGGCTTTAGCGCGGCGGACGGAACTTCCGGACTTCCGGAAGGCCGGGTGCCTATCGGCGCGGCGGAATTCCGATTGATTAAGGCCGCGCCCGATGAGCCCGCTCCGCCGGCGGATGGAGGAGACGGCGGCGAAGGGGAAGGCGGCGAAGGCGGCGGCGAAGACGGTGACGGCGAAAATTCAGGCGGCGAAGAGGAAAAAGCGGCGGACGATATCGGCGGGCAAGTGACATTGAAGCTGTCTCTCGCTGCCGGGCATGGCTGGCCGGAAGGCTCTTCGCTTATACTTTACAAATACAGCGAATCTCTAAAAGAATGGCGGGATTCGGAAATCGATGCCCAGCTCGGCGCCGACCTGAAGTACGCGGCGGCGGCGATTGGCAAGTTCGGCAAGTACGCGATTATGAGCCCGCTGATTTCCGAAGTGCCGCCCCCCGCGCCCCAAGCGCCATCGGTTGAAGTGGCGACAAAAACCGTGGTCAGACTGGACTGGACGATGCCGGATTATCCGCTTACGGAAAGTTTCAACGTCTATCGCTCTTCGGCGGCGGACGGCGAATATTCGAAGGCGAACGCGGACCCGATAACCTTGCCCACGTTTTCCGAAAAACCGGCGGGAACGGGAAGTTTCTTTTACAAAATATCGGTGGTTTCAACGTCCGGCCTCGAAAGCCCGCAGTCGGGTTACACGCGTGCGGAAGTTCGCGGCACGGATTTCTACGGGATGCTGAATTCAACGGAAGGCACCGCATCCGAGCTTGCCGCGCCTTGGGGAATTGCGATTTTGCCGGCTGCCGGCGAAGTTCTGGTAACTGACGCGGAGAAAAACAAAATTTTCGTTTTCGGCCGCGACGGCAAGTTCAAACGCTCGGTTGGCTCTTCCGGATTCGGCTCGTTCAAGTTCGATTCGCCGAGAGGAATCGCGGTGTCGCCGGACGGCGGGCGAGTTTACGTTGCGGACGCCGGAAACGCCAGAATACACGTTTTGGACGCCGGTCTGTCGAGCGACAAACTTTTCGGAAACTCCGGATCCGGTCTTGGCAACATGCAATCGCCGGAATGCGTCGCCGTGCGCGCCGACGGCGTGGTATTCGTCGCGGATACGGGGAACGGAAGGATTCAGTATTACACGCCGAGCGGCACCTACCTCGGACACTTCGGCGAAGCGGGTAGCGAAGCGCTGGGAACGCCGGGCTTCATCGCGTTCGGCCCGGACGGCGCTCTTTTCGTATCCGACAAGACGGGCGGCAGGATTTTGAAATACGGCGCGGAATTGGATTTCGAAACCTCGTTCGAATTTCGGGGAATCACGAACGTTCCGCCCCTGGGAACCGCCGCAGGATTTGCATTCGGCGCGGGCGGCGCGATTTTCGCCGCCGACGCGGGCGTCGGACGGATTATCGTCGCTGACTCGTCCGGCGAATTCGATTATCTGTTCGGCAGCCGCGGAAGCCAAAGCGGCAAGTTCGGCGCGGACAGCCCGCAGGGAATCGCTTTCGACGCGACCACGGGGCTGCTTTACGCCTGCGACACCGCGAACTCGCGCGTGCAGATTTTCGAGCCGTAATCCCGTGTGCTAATCTTTCACTCCCGCGCCTTCGCGCAGGAGCACCGCCGTGGATTTTATCGAGCATGAATTCTCCTTATCGCCCGCGTATCTTTTTCCGGGCATGAAGCTCTCCAAAGACTTGGAGCATCGCGGCTCGATATGGCTCAGATTCGGAACGGAGTTGACGGACGAGCTTATTTCCAAAATCGCCGAGCACGGCATAGAGCGCGTCAGCGTTCGCTTCGAAGACGACAGCGTACCGGTGCTTAAAGCGCTGCTTTACGGCAGGGGCGACGCGGCCGGCGCGGCCGAGCTTCGAGCGGGCTTCGAGCTTTTGCTCAAACTCAATTTACCGAACTGGGCGCATCCGCAAAGCCTATGCCGCGATTTGCAGATAGTGCCGGCGGTCGAAGAAGTTATCGGCCACGTGCGCGAAATCGCGACTCATTCCCGGCTCGTTTTCGAGCTGCTGTATCAGGCGGAGTTCCTTACGCATCCCGAGCTTAAGCATTGCAATCTTGCGATGGTGTACGCGCTTATCATCGGCGTCGAACTCGATTTCAACATTCCCGCCCTAATCGAGCTTGGAATGTGCGGAATGTTTTACGACATCGGCAAGATAAAAATCGACCGCTCGATACTCAACAAACCGGGCAAGCTTACGAATTTGGAATTCGCGCAAATAAAAAAGCACACATACTTCACGCGCCAAATGACGCAAGAACTGGGCAGGTTTTTTTCCACGCTGCCGGTGGTGGCGATGGAACATCACGAAAATTATTTCGGCGGCGGATATCCGAGAAACCTCCGGGGCGACGACATTCACATTTTCAGCCAGATTATTTCGCTCGCGGACAAATTTGCCGCGATGCTCACGCCGAAAGATTACCGGCAGGCGCTTGCGCCGCAAAAGGCGTATGAACAAATCTATTTGCTTACGAGAAGCTCGGTTTCGAGCACTGTGTTCAGGGCGTTCGCGAAAAGCGTGCTGTTGTATCCTCGCAACTGCTATCTGAAGCTGTCGAACGGCGCAATCGCCGTGGCCGTGGAAGCGCCTGTCGAGCGCCCGCTTCATCCGGTCGTCGAAATGGTCTATACGGACACCGGCGAGGAATACGTCGGCAAACGTCCGCGAATAAATCTTTTCGAAAATCAGAACGTGGCAATCGAGGGGATTTTTAGATATTCGCCGACCAAAGGCATGCAATAGTACCCACAAAAAAGTTAGTTTTCAAACGCCGCTTTGCAGCGATGTTCCATGTCTATCGCGACAACCGGCGCGCCGGGGAATTAGTGAGATTTAGGCACCGAAAAAATTTTACGTATAAATTTGTACAATTTCCTATTTTGCGGGTATAATACGTTCGCTATATGGATCGCTATCGATTTGCAGTTTTCCAATAGCTTCGCCGCCCGTACCCTTAGGTCCGAAACGGACCATTGGGATTTTGTTCGGAGGTTTCATCGTGAAGACTCGAAGTATGCGGCCGGATTCGTCGGAGCTGTTTGACATTTGCACCTTGAAGGTGCGGCCTCGTTCCGGTTTTTCCGTATTGGAAATGCTTATCGTAATCGCGATTATCGCGATAACCGCGTCTATCGCGACACCCGTACTTGTAGGTACGATGCGCCATTCCAGAGTGCAATATGCCGCAGAAGAGCTGATTTCAAGATTCGGTTCGGCCCGCTCCTATGCAATAAGCAACAACACGTATTCCCGAATGATTTTCGATGAGGGTTCGTCGGGTTATCAAATACAGCTTTACGATTCTCAATCGGGCGAATGGGTGGATTTGGGCGACAAACAAACATTGGCTTATAAAGTTAAATTCAAGGACGGTGGAATTTCGTTCCCCGATTTTCTGGCTCAATTCGATCCTTTCGGTTCGCTGAAAGACGGCGGAAGCGTAGAAATTTCCGATGAATTCGGAAATAATGTAAAATTGGTTGCAATCGTATCAAACGGCCAATTGAACAAATCGGAGTGAACGCGATGATTGAAATTCAAAAACCGAAGCGAATCGGATTTACGCTAATCGAAGTTTTGGTCGCGCTGTTGGTGTTTACAATAGCGGCAATCGCGCTTACGCAATTGATATCGATGTCTCTCGTCGAATCGCGCGCGAGCCAACAATCGGTTACCGGAATGTACCTCGCCCACCAAAAAGTCGAAGAACTTCGCAACACTCCTTACGACGAAATAGTAAGCGGGCGCGATACGGACGACCAGGGATTCGCGGTCGGACTGGGCGCCGACGGGCTTCCGGGAGGCGTGTTTTTCCGAAGCTGGGACGTTGTCGATAACGAACCGATGAACGGCACCAAAACCATTACGATTACAGTCGATTGGGAAGAAGGCAATCGCGAAAACACTTATAAAATTTCGACTATCATCGGACTGCCGTTCAAGGTAAGCGAAGAATAAGCGAATAAGGAACAACCATGTCACGAAAAACAGCGGCGCGCCTTAAAGGCTTTACTCTGATCGAAATGCTCGTCGGGCTGATCGTTTTCGCGATTTTAATCGGCGCGATGTCGTTCGTTTTTATATATTCGTTGAAAATGGCTTCGGCGTCGCAGGTGCGCGTGCGCACGCAAGAAGACTTGAGAGCCACGCTCGACTATATGTCGAGATTCATCAGGCGCGCGGGAATAAAACCGGTCGAAACCCCGATAGAGACAATCGGTGAAAATTCGATTACTTTTCAATCGGACATCGACGGAGACAGTTTCCCCGAAAGGTTCAAGATCACGTTCGATCCGAATACAAGCACGATTATGCTGGAAAAGTGGACTATGACCGGCGGCAATTTCGTGTCCGCGGGCGAACCGGAAATCGTCATGGATGGAGTTCAGAGCCTGATTTTCGAATATTATTCCACTTCGAATATGGTCACGCAAAATCCCGACGAAATAACTTCGATCGGAATAAGACTCACGCTTTATCCGAAACCAAGCGGCTCGTATCGAGACGACAACATGGTCGGTCAATTGACGGGTTCCACGCTCGTTTTTTGCCCGAATTTGGCGCTTGGGAAATAGCTTGCGTTAAGAGGAATTAGACTGGAGGCCACATGTTCAGATTTCAAAGAATCGGCGGAAACAAGCGCAGGGGAATGGCGCTGGTTCTTTCCGTAATGATTATTGCGGTGATACTTATCATCGGCCTGATGGTTTCATTCGGGCTGTATTTCGAAATACTCAATTCCGGCCGTACTTTGTCGACCACGAAAGCGCTGTTCGTCGCCGAGGGCGGCCAAGAATTCGGGCGAATGGTTCTCGACGACGCGCTGCAGTTTTTCTCGGTTCCGAAAAGCGTGACTTCGGCGGAATTGAACTCGTACGCTTCCGCGGCCGATTCCGGCGACAGAAGCGGCGACAGGGACATCGGCATACTCGTCGATTTTTGTCCGCGTTTCGCCCAGTTTCTTCCTAGAGGAGAGCTGGGAGTCATCACCGGGCAGTTGGGCGAAGGCAAGGATCAGATGGACTACTCGCTCGCATACGACTTTTGGCCCGCTGAAGTCGAGTTTCCTCAGATGGACGATCCCACCGGTTCGTATGTGTTTCACTACATTTACGAAATAACCGCCGAAGGCAAGAAAATTGCCGGCGTTGAGGAAACCAAGCAGGTAACCAAGCTATCCGGCGAGCTCGAAGTGCGCGTGTTCCATCCCAGCTTTTCCTTTTACGATTTCTTCAGCATCAATATGACAACGGACAACGGGCAGCAAATATACTTCGCGGCAAGCGAAACTCTCGACGGCCCGGTGTACGTTCGCGGCCGTCCGGGCTTTGCGGGCAACAACGCCGGGGCTGGTCCGACTTTCAAAGACCAGTTCCAAACGTCTTGGGCGAACTGGCAAACCGCGGCGAAAGTGTATAACCCGGTTGTCGATTGGAACGAGGAATTGCCGCCACAGTGGAACGTTGATCCCATCGATACTCCATCGAATTCTTTCACACAGGAGCGAGCCGCATTCGGAAATTACGGTCAGGTGGGCGACACGACGACGCAGGTCACAAATCAGGAGCGCCGTGACTATTTGGGGCTGCCCGCAGGCGGAAATCCGCCTCCGAGCGGCGTTTACTTCACCAAAGGCGATGGGTCGGGAGACAAGAATACAACCGACGATCTGATTGGCGGAATCTATGTTTACGGGGACGTACAACAGATGGACCTGGCCGCGAACGGCGATTGGCAAATAATTTCGATTCTTCAAAACAACCAGTGGACGACCTTCGAAATCAACAACCACAACGGCACAATGATCGTCACCGAGCCGAACAGCCAACCCAGAACCTTCAACAACGTTCCGAACGGAGTGGTTTATGTGGAAGGCGGACTTGCCGATTTGGGGCGCGCCAACGGATATCAAACCGCCGTGGAAGAAAAAGCCAAAATGACTATTGTGTCAAGGGACAATATGTACATCGGAAACCATCTGAATTACGAAGTGGATCCGAGGCAAAATCCCGGGGCGGTAAACGTATTGGGGCTCATTTCCGGTACCGGCAACATTCTCGTCAGGGACAATGCGCCGAGCAACATGACCATCGACGCAAGCATTTTCGCGACCGCGAACGGCAAAGGCTTCGGCGTTCAGAACTACAATACCAAGTCCGCGAGCGGTCCGCTGAACGTGTTCGGCGGAATAATCATGCACTCTTACAAAGCAATCGGAACGTTTACGGCCGCCGGTCTGAGAAACGGTTATTCCAAAAACTTTTCGTACGACGAACGGTTTTTGACTGGAGCCTTTTCGCCGCCTTACTTCCCCACCGTGCAAACCTATGTTGGCAGGCTTAAGTCTATCAACAGAACAGACTGGGGACAGGTCGTTCCGGATGCGCCGTAAAACGGATTCCGCACAATCTTGGGCTGGAGTTATGCTCGAAAATGCGATTATATAATCGCCCCGAGGTACTTTGCCGCTCGATTTCATGTAACCGCATTCGAAGGCGCGACGGCCTGGTTTCGGACGCGATGTTGATAATTTACATATGTAAAAATTCTGCAAAAATTTGTTTGCGGTTGTAATACATGTGTATTTTGATACATATTGGGTAGAATATTCCTTGCCGGCTTCCGCCGGCGGTAAATCTGGATGCAATTACGGGAGGTCGTAATGCAGGGGATTCATTCCAAATTGGGCTTTATTGCCCACATCTTTGTCGTCTTGTTGGTTGTACTGGCGTTATCGTCATGCGGGGGGGGAGGCAAGAGCGGCGGCCCCGGCATATTCAATCCTCCGGGGGGCAATCCCGCTCCCGGCGGCGGCCTGCCCGAAATCGACACGACTCCGCCCGTGGTGGCGGAATCGCCCGGCGACGTGGGCGGTGTGGTCAAGGATGCGATGGGGGTTCCGATTCCCGACGTGGAAATCGCCATCGGCGAAGACCAGATTTCGGCGATGACGGACGGAAACGGCCGTTTCCTTGTGTCCGAAGTACCCGCCGGTAATCACGAAATCCGGCTGATGAAAGAAGGCCGCGCCTTCTATTCGGCCCAGATTTCGGTATCCGGCGACACCCCGCTCAACATTACGCTCACTTCGAGGGATACGCGCACGACGTCGCAGGCAGGCACCGATTCGGCCTCGATGCACGGCATCGTGTTCGAGGACGGCACGGACAATCCGGTCCCCGGCGCATGGGTGATCGTATTCGACGGCGACGGGTTCTTCAGATTCGCCCGCTCCGGCGAAAACGGCGGATATGAACTCGACTTGCTTCCGCCCGGCGAGCTTTCCGTAATCGCCTTCAAGCGCGGCTTCCGGGTTCATTTCGGCGAAGTAAACCTCGAACCGGGCCAGAATCTCGAATACAACATTCCGCTCGTAAGAATCAACACGGGCAACGTGGAAGGAAGGGTGAAGAATCCCGCCGGACACGGCATACCGAGGGCGGCCGTATTCTTCCTTAGCTATAGCGGAGACGGATACGGGCCGAGATTCCAGACGGTCACGAACGAAGAAGGCTTTTACAGGTTCGAACACGTGCCGGCGGGCGACGCGGATATGTTCGCGGCTCACAGGCATTATCATCCGGGAAGCGCGTCCGTACACGTTCCCGCGGGCCAAACCATCGTCCAGCATTTCGTTCTCGAACCGCGCGAGCAAGAGGACGAGCGTGCGGTTTTAGAAGGCCTCGTGAAGAATATGGAAGGCCAAGTCATCGCCGGCGCGCTGGTCAAGCTGTTCGGGCCGAACGGCCATGTTTGGCAGACCGAAAGCACTGAACACGGATATAGATTCGAAGTTCCCGCGGGCGGCTATCTGTTGAAAGCGTTCAAACAGGGATATCAGGACTTCCAGCATGAAATACACCTGAACCCCGGCGTGAACGAATACAACATCGTAATGACGGGCGGCGGCGGCGGCGACAACTTCGGCAAAGTGAAAGGCCGCGTCTTCAAAGTCTTCCCCAACGGCGAACAGCAACCTGTCGCGGGCGCGACGGTGGTGCTCTTCGGTCTCGGCGACCGGGACGGCCACGACTTTGAAACTCACACGAACGGCGACGGGCTTTACGTTTTCGAGAACGTTCCCGCCGGCCGTTACCTAATCAAGGCCTGGTTCGGCGAATTCGAGCCTCAGCAGTTCGAGATTAGCGTTTACGCGGGCCAGATTACCGAGAAGCATTTCTACTTCCACATGGAAGGCGAGCCGCCGCAGTTCGGCGCGGTGGACGGCTATGTATATCGGGTTGAAGGCGAGAGCGAGTTTCCGGTTTCCGGCGCGACGGTCAAGCTGTTCCGTGCAAGCAATCCGGAAGTGAAGCGCACGGCGACGACGAATCAGAACGGATATTACAAATTCGAAGAGGTCGCGCCGGGCGAAAACTGGGTCGTTACCGCATTTCACCAGTCGTACGGCGAAGCCGCGGAAGACGGCGTAGTCGTTGTGGCCGGCGAAACCACGAGGGTCAATCTCGTGCTTCACGGCGGCGGCGGCGGTCACGGCGCAATCAAGGCTATCGTGGTGGATCAATTCGGCGAGCCGGTTCAAGGCGCGCTCGTAAAGATTCGCGTTCATAACGGCGAACTAGTGGCACAGGGCGAAACGAACAGCTCCGGCTACGTGGTCATCGACGGCTTGGCTGCGCCGCAAACGTATTCCGTAAAGGCGTTCAAGTGGGAACGCATGAGCGACGAAGTCACGGCATTCGTCGAGCCGGGAGCGCTCGTCGTGGTCACGCTGACAATCGAGCGGCCGCCGGCCGAAGAAAACGGAATGCTGTTCGGCGTCGTTAGAAACGCGGCGAACGAAAGTCTTCTTCCCGGCGTGCTCGTCAAAGCGTATCAGAACGAAACCGTGAAGGGCGACGCGATGACGAACGAGCAGGGCTATTATCAAATGGCCCTACCCGCCGGAACTTACAACGTTCGATTCAGCAAAAGCGGTTTCCAAATCAGATGGTACGAGCAAATCGTAATCGTCTCCGGCCACGAAACCCAGCTTAACGCCGAACTTCATCCGGAAGGCGGCGGAGACAACGGCTTCCTGTTCGGTCACGTGGTGAACGCGGAAGGCGGCGCTCCGATTGCCGGCGCGCTCGTGAAGGCGTTTATCGGCGAAACGCTTAAGGGAAGCGCGACGACCGGTCCGGAAGGCGGATACGAAATGACGCTTCCGGCGGGAACGTACAACGTAAGGTTCAGCAAGGACGGTTTCGAATCGCGCTGGTACGAGGGCGTGATTGTCAATCCCGGCGGAGAAACCAGGCTCGACGCGGAACTTCATCCCGTTGGCGGCGGCGACCAAGCCCGCATGTTCGGATACGTGCGCAATCTCGAAGAGCAGGCGCTCGTCGAAGCGTGGGTCAAGCTTGGACATTACGTCGAAGAGGAATTCGTCGTCGATTACGCGGCGTACACGAACCAAAACGGTTATTACGTTATCGAGGGCATCGAGCCGGGCGGATATATCGTCAAGGTTTTCAAAACCGGATATCATTTGCTGACGGACGACATTTTCTTCGAAGCGGGCGACAATCGCGAAGTGAACTTCTTCCTCGAGTGGCAGGGCGAGTAGTTCGATTTTGCGAGTTGCGAATAGGACTTCCTTGGACTGTGAGGTAAGTCGAAGAAAGCGGAAGGCCCCGGGAAACCGGGGTCTTCCGTTTTTATACGTGACGGCGGCGAGCCGGTAAAATACAAGTGGGGAAACAAAAAGCGGTCCGAAGCAAAAAAGCGGCGGAGGGAGGAGTCGAACCCCCCGCGCGAGGATCGCCCGCGCCAACGGTTTTGAAGACCGCGGAGGCCACCGGGCCCCATCAACCGCCGCGAAACGATTATATCTCAACGCCGTGCGCCGGCGCGGCATTAGGCCGCTTGTGCCCGAATTGCATTTGGCCGGAAGACGGAACCGCCCTGCCGCGTAATCGCCCCATCACGACTAGACTAGCTTGGTCTTAACAAAAGCCGCCAGAACGCAAAAAAAAACAGGCCTTCCGAACGGAAAGCCTGTTTAAATGCAGGTAACCAAAATGAGGACTTGGTCGCCTCGGTGAACCCGCCGTCGGGGGGGGAAAACGAGCTCTATCCGGGCGACTAAATCGATTATACCGCGATTTCGTCAAAAATGCGACACATGAAACAAACGATTTACAAAAAAGTTATACCGGCCCTGCTTGTGACGCATTTTCACATATTCACAACCCCGTGCCCCGACAACGAAGGGCTAACACGCAATAGCAATCTAATTCGGGAAACTCATCCGCCACCATCCGAACCAGCCGGAATACATGGAAAAGCCGAGTTTTTTCACGAGCGAACGGCTCGGTTCGTTGGAATGCCAGATATGCGCTATCGCAATTTTATTCCGGCGAAGCATTTCGGTTGTCTGAAATGCGGCAAGGCTCGACGCATACCCCTTGCCCCGATACTCGTCAGGCGTATAGATCATTCCCATCGTTCCCGAAAGGTGCGTCGAACTTGCGCAAACTATTTTGCCGCCGTCGTAGCATGCGAAGCTGGGACCGGCGTCAAGACACCATTTTATATATCTTCCGTCCTCGCTTCCGTGCGGCCAGCCCGCCTTTATAACTTCGTAAAGCTCGCCGCCTTCGAACAAACGGCATTCGTATTTGACAAGCGCGGAAAAATCGCGATTTCCTTCGATAAACCACAGATTAGCGGCTGGTTCGACGTCCGCGACTTCGCCCGTATGAACGAAACCAAGATCCAGCGCTGCGCGTGCAAGAGCGGAGGGGGAGTGATTAAGAAAAACGTACGGTGTTTTCTCGCCTTCCGGCCGGGAATCCCAGGCGCCTCCGGCGGGAAAATCCTCCGGCACGCCTCCGCGTCTTTCGAGAACCGATTCGAGAATCTTTCGGTATAGCGAATCGTTTTTCGCGTGAGCGTTAATCCAGTCTTCGCCGAACAGAACGAAAACTCCCGGATTGTCCAAATCGTCAGCGAACGGCCGGCAAAACCGCTTGCCGTCCGCGAATGCGCGTGCCGAGGTTTTAAGCAGCCATCCGGCGGGGCTGGCATCGCCCGCGACGGAATTTACCGCGGAGTCGATTTTGTCGTCGGGTACTGGAATGAGCACGAGCGCATTTTACACCGCGAAGCGCGTTAACTGCCTCGGCGGCGTCAACCAAGCATAAGCTGGTAGAGCGTGTAAAAATCGGCGGGGTCGAGGGACGCGCCGCCCACCAGCCCGCCGTCAACGTTCGGACCGGCGTAAATATCCTTCCAATTGGCCGGTTTGATGCTTCCGCCGTAAAGAATGCGGACCGATTGCGCCGCGGCGATGCCGAAGCTGCCGGACAGCCAATCGCGTATTTCCGCCGCCATTTCTTCGGCGTCTTTCGGCTCGGCGTTCACTCCCGTGCCGATTGCCCAAATCGGCTCGTAAGCGATAACGATGCGCTCGGCATCGGACGGCTCGACGTCTTTCAGCGCCGTTTGAAGCTGGGATTTCACGAAGTCGAGTTCCCTTCCGTCCTTTCGATAGTCGAGCGGCTCGCCGACGCACAAAATCGGGACGAGCGAGCTTTTCGTAAGCGCGATTTTCAGCTTGTCCGCAATAGCTTCGTTAGATTCGCGAAAAACGTTGCGGCGTTCGCTGTGGCCGATTATCACGTATCCGAGTCCGAGTCCGTCGAGTTGGTTTATTCCGGTCTCGCCGGTGAACGCGCCTTCGAGATATTCCGAAACGTTCTGGGCGCCGACGGAAACGGAGCTGCCCTTGAACGCTTCCGCCAGCGGATATAAAAGGGGAAACGGCGGACAGACCGCAAGTTCGACGCGGAGGCAGTCACCTTCGGCATCGAGCGCGGCTAAAAGCGCATCGGCATATGCCAGCGCCTCCGCAAGCGATTTGTAAAGCTTCCAATTTGCGGCAAGAAGAGGCGTCCTCATAATTCTCTCCTCCGGCACCAGCGCGATTGCGGCAAGCCGCGAAACTGGCTTACGATTCTTTTTCGACTTCCGCAATCTGACGGTAAAGGTTCACGGTTTCGATGGCGGTCGTCATGGCGTCGAAGCCTTTGTTGCCTTCCTTGATGCCGGCGCGCGAAAGCGCCTGCTCGATGTTGTCCGCCGTGACCACGCCGAACGCGATGGGGATTACGCTTTTGATGGAGATTTGGGCGAGTCCTTTGCTAACTTCGTTCGCGAGCAGGTCGTAATGGTCGGTTTCGCCGCGAATAAGGCAGCCGAGCGCGACGACGCATTCGTAAAGCTCGGTTTTGACAATGCGGCGCGCCGCCATCGGCAGCTCGAAACTTCCCGAAACCCAGAAGACGTCCACCCTGCCGCCGTCGCCCGAAATATGGCGCTTGTACGCGTCGATGGCGCCTTCGAGCAGCCTTTTCGTCACCATGTCGTTGAACCTGCTAACCACGATCGCGACGCGCAGGTCCACGCCGATTCGCTTACCCGAATACTCGTTCAACATAATCAATTCCCCTTCGCCAGAATACCGCCGGATACCACCGCTTGAATTATCGCCGAAATCCGGCCGAAAATCAACTGGGCGGCATTGACAGGCCGATTATCGCGGCATAAAATCCGGCTATGGAAAACCGGATTACGATTTCGCTTTTGATTGCCGCGGCGCTTTGCGTTTCGCTTTGGTTGCCCGAAGCGGCCGCGCAGGACAAGCCGGGCGTGATTCGCGCCGACGGGGAGGCGCAGGTCGTCTCTCCGAGCGACCAGGCGGACGCCCTTCGCTCGTACAATTTCGACTGCGACGGCACGTTCGACGAGGAAAACGGAATTTACTGGCTTTCGACTTCGAACCCGTTCAAGTTCAAAAAGCGGTTCACCGGTCAGTGGTATTTCGAGAAAATCCAGCAGCACAAGTTTCCGGGCGGTTTTATTCCGGTAAAAATGCTGTTGCCGTCGTTCACCCAGCACCCGTCCAGAGGCGGAAGGCCGAACTCGTCCGACGTGGTCGTGACCGCGAAAAATCCGCAAACCGACGACAGCGTTGAAATTCGGCCGGTGCGCGTCGGCTTCACGCGCGAGGCCGTGGCAAGGCCGTCGTACGTTTATATTCCGCTAAAGTACGTAAGCGGCGACGGGCGGCTGATAATCGAGGTCGGCGGTCTCGGGCACATCGGGGTGAGCGAGTCTCGGCTGGTCATACTGGATCCGCGATAAATTCCGGTGCTGGCGAGGGCGAAAGCGCCGGTAGTTTCAAGCGTTCCATTTGCGCGCGTCTTGACGGAAATTGAACGTAAAATTGACATTTGCGTCATAATTCCCTATCCTCCATGTTTCCGCACGGTTCTGGAGGGCGGAACGGAGTAGATTTAAAGAGGTGATTAGCAATGCCGATTTTTAGAGTTTTGACTTTGGTTGTGCTGCTGCTGTTTGCGGCGGCGATGATGAACGCCTGCCCGGCCGGTACCGACGAGGGCGGGGAAGACACTTACGGCTCGCAGGGCCAGCCGACGGACGCTCCGGAAGGCGCGGGCGTCGAAGGCGCCAGCGGCGAGGGCGATGCGCCGATCTCAACCCGCGGCGCCTCCGAAGGCGAGACGGGCGAAGAAGGCGAAGCCGGTGAAGGCGGCGAGGGCGATGCAGGAGAGGGCGACGAAGGCACCGAAGGCTCCACCTATATCATGAAGCAGGCCGAAATTATGGCCATCGACATGAATTCGGGGCTTATCGACGTTCAGCTCATCGAAGGCGACACGCCGGTCAAGCAGACCTTCACGCTCGCGGACGGATTTCCGAAATGCCCGGATTGCGGGATGGAAATGGAAATCAAGGCCGGCGACAAAGGCGAGTACGACTTCGCCACCGCTCAGGACGGCACGCTGAAATTCGTGGGCGTTCACTGCGAGGATCGCGCCAAGTGCGCGGCGGGCGACAAGTCCGCTTGCGAGAACTGCCCGGCGCACAAGAAGAAGGACGCGGCGCCCAGCGCGGCGTAGTTTTTAAGGGAAAATTTCCAGGCTTCGGATGCGGAATTCGCTCCGGAGCCTGTTTTTTTTTGCAATTTTTATGCAGCGTAAACGGCCTATGGAATTGCGAGCGTGAAGCCGTAAATGTGGACGTTGCGCATGATTCCCGAGTCGCCGCCGAGAATTCGCGGAAGATAGGCTTTCGCTTCGGCGTAGTTCAGGCTCAATTTGCCGAGTTTGATTTCGGCGCCTTTAGTTCCATCGCCGGATAAACTTCCGCCGCGAAGTTTCGCCAGCCCCGCCAGGTTTATCTCCCACCCCCACGAGGATTCGCTTGCCGATTTGCGCGGGAGAATCGCGGACGCATTGCCGGCAAAATCTTTGAAACTTGCCGAAGAAACGTCTTTGTCGAATACCAGCGTCAGCCATCCCGCGGGATGGAACGCATATCCGCGCCGGCTGCGGCTGAATTCTCCGGACGAACCGTCCTCGTATTCGAACTCCGCGGAAGACGATGACGCGCCGGAAAAAATCCCCGGCGCAATCCATTGCCTGCCGCCGGTCGAGACGCCCTCGCCCGTTCTGTTCCACCGAAAGCTTTTCATGTTCTCAAAATCCGCGGGATGAACCGGCGGATACGCGCCGTGCGAATAGCCGCCGTCAGGCCGCTCGTAAACGTGGAAAAAACTGCGGCGGGAAACTCCGGCTTGAGTCCACGGGGAAATCGCGACGGAAATCGCTTCGATGCGTTCGGCAAGCGAAAGCCGCTCGACCGGAAATGGGGTCGCGGGCATACCGTGAAACGGGCGGTAGTCGTAGCCCATTTCGCCTTCGAAGTTGAACCCAATGCCAATCGCGACGGACGGCAAAATGCTCAGGATAATCGCCTGCGTGTCGCCGTCGAGATGATCCGCGTCGAGCCGTTTTTTTCCCGCGGAATCTTCGTGGGAATAAGTGCCTTCCGGGAAATGCCTGCCGCTATGATTGTGCATCAGCGTCAGGCCGCGGACGCCGGAAAAGCCTGCGGGATTGTAGAACACGCTCGATGGTTCGGCCGAAAGCGCGACGCCGGACGCGCCCATCGAAAGCGGCCGCGCGGAAAGATAAATAAAATCGTCGTAATAAGGATTGTACGCGAACGCCGTGCCGGACTGCAAGGCGAAAACTGCCGCGGCAAACAGAGCCGCGCGAACAATCGCCGCGAATATTCGTTTCGACGCCGCAGAAACGTGCGCGCTCACGCTTCGCTCTCCGGCGCGTAGGGGACGCAGAGCGCCACGATGAAATAGAGGATGGGGACGGCGAGACCGGCCTGCGTAAGGACGGTCAAAAGAACGACCGCGATTCGCAAAATGACCGGATCGATTTTGAAATACTCGCCGAGCCCTTGCATTAGTCCGAGCAGGATTTTGCCCTTGCGGACGCGGTGAAAACGCCTGTAACCTGATTCCATCGAACGCTCCGAGCGTAAAACCGGTTTCATTATAACGCGGCGGTCGCGAGGACGCCGAAACCGCGGCGGGCGGTGCTATTATCCTTCGAGTGTTTAGAAAGGGCGCGGCAAAAGCGTATTTCAAACTGGCGGGTCTTCCCGTCTTCGAATATCTCGAAAAGCTCGCCGGACTTGCGCGGATGGACGTGCGCGAGTACGCGGGATTTATCGATACCAAGCTTTCGGAAGCATTGGGCCGCGCCGCCAAAAACGTGCCGTATTACCGCGATAAAACCGGAGGCGTCAAAGGCGCGGAATTGTCAAGCTATCCCGTCCTCGACAAAGCCGACGTTTGGGAAAATTTCGGCCGGATGAATTCGAGCGAATTTCCGCGGGAAAACGCCACCTTGATTTATACGAGCGGCAGCACGGGCAGGCGGGCGAAAGTGCTGTTCGACAAAACCGACCGCGTTTCGAGACTGGCGCTTCAGTGGTACGGCGAGTGCATGCCGGGAAGCCCGGACGGACGCGAAATCCCGCTGTTTTCCGGCGCTGCGTATATCTGGGGCGCGAGCGACCTGCGCAAAGGATTCGCCGCGAGCGTAAGAAACCGGACGCGCGATTATCTTATCGGCCAGCGGATTTTTCCAAGCTATTCGCTCACGCCGGAAAAGGTGGCTATATATCACGCGCTGATGGCTTCCAAAAGGCCGCGCATTATTGTCGGATACGTAAGCCAGCTTCGGATGTTCGCCGAAATCGCGGGCGAATTGGGACTCGCTAAACTATCCGCGGACAAAATCGTGCCCACCGCGGAGCAGCTGGACGCGGTTAGCGAGCGGGCGATTACGGACTTTTTCGACGCGCCCATCCGCCAGAGATACGGAAGCCGCGACGCCGGTCCGATAGCTCAACAGTGCGAATTCGGGAACTGGCACATTTTCAGCATGCGCGTTTATCCGGAGGTTTTGCGCGACGACGGCACGATTTCGGACAGCGGCGAGGGGCGGCTGCTTTTGACCACGCTGGACAATCGCGTAATGCCGCTGATTCGTTACGACATCGAGGACAGGGTGACGCTTGCGGGCGCGGGCGCGAAGCCGTGCGAATGCGGGCGGCCGTTTCCGGTGATGACCGCGATTCACGGGCGGGAGCTGGACTGCATCAGACTGCCGGACGGCACAACGGTCAGCGGGCTGATGGTGGCGGAAGCGTTCAGATGGCTGCCCGTAACCGAATTCGTGTTCGTGCAGGAAACATCGAACTCCGCGACGCTGTATTTCTCGGCCCGGCCCGAATTTACGGCCGAAATGCTCGACGGCGCGCGTGCGAAGCTTGAATCGCGGCTGGGCGAAGATTTCAAACTTGCGATGACGCGGGTGGAAAAAATTCCGCGCGAGCTTTACGACCCCGAAGGCACGGGAAAACGCCGGCAAGTGGTGAGTGCAGCGAAGTGAGTGAAAGTGCAATCTGCGCGGGTATTACAAATCGTGCCGGTTTCTCCGGCCGGGGAGCATACGAATGGATCAATCCGGGCTCGAGGCGATTTTCGAGAAAATCGGCGCGCTGTTAAAGAAGCACTCGAAGGGGCTCGACCTTCGGGATCGGCTTGAAGGCTCGACCGCGAAAGAGGAAAAGCCGATGCTTGGGCTTGTGGGCAAGCGCGAAGCCGTGATTCGGGGCGGCACCAAGCCGCAAATCGTTTACGTTGCGGGGATAATTTTGCACAAGGCGATGGTCACATTCTATTCCATGCCTTTTTACACGCATCCGGCCGAATTCGAACTAAGCCCAGAGATGAAAAAGCGGCTTAAAGGCA
>CAYMAI010000013.1:0-38317 GCA_964388445.1 uncultured Planctomycetia bacterium | reverse complement strand
AGTTCTTTTTGGCTTTTTCGAATAGTTGTAGGTATTCTCTTATCAATTCTTAGCCGCCTGACATTTCACTTTTTTCCGCAATAAACGCCCTTGCGGCTTCGATGCCGTCCTTGACGCGCCCGCCGTCTTTGCCGCCTGCCTCCGCGAAGTCGGGCCTGCCGCCGCCGCCGCCGCCGCACGCTTGCGCCGCCACGCGGACGATGTCGCCCGCCTTATATCCCTTCGCGACGAGCGCGGGCGGCACTTTGCAAACGAACGCCGCCTTGCCGCCGTCGTTTTCGCCCAGCAGCACAATCGCGCCGGGGTATCGCTCCGAGATTCTGTCGGCAAGGTATTTCAGCGATTCCCTGCCAACGTTTTCGACCGCAAGCAGCACGGTCTCAACACCGGATTCGCTCGAATGGCTATTTTCGATTCGTTCCTGAAATTTCGGCAGTAGCGTGCCGCGCTCCGCGACGAGCAGTTTCTCGCGCGTAAGTTTCAGCTCGTTTTCCGTTTCCGCAATTTTGGCTTCGATTTCGGCAAATTCCAGGTTGAACGCCGCCTTCATCCTCCGGGCGAACCCGCTTTCTTCCGCAAGCACTTTCCAGGTTCCTTTGCCAGTCAATGCCGTAATTCTGCGCATTCCCGACGCAATCCCCATCTCGCCCACGATGGAAAATCCGCCGATGTCGCTGCTGCGCGCCACGTGCGTTCCGCCGCAAAGCTCGCGCGAAACCACCGCTTCCTGCACCCACGGATAATGCGGCGTAACGACTTTCGCCGCGCCGCCGCCTTCGTCCGGCGTGCCCACGGTCACGACGCGCACGACCTCGCCGTACTTCTCGTCGAACAGCGCGGTCACGCCCAGCGCTTTCGCACGATCGAGAGGCATTTCCTCCGTCGTTACCGGATGCGATTCCACGATCCACTCGCGTACGAGCCGCTCGATTTCGGCGATTTCCTGCGCCGACATCGGCTGAGTGTGCGAAAAATCGAATCTGAAAGTGTCGTAATACAGCTGGCTTCCCGCCTGTTGAACGTGGCTTCCCAGCACTGTTTTTAGCGCCTTGTGCAAAAGGTGCGTGGCGGTATGCGCGCGCGCTATTGCCTGCCGCTTCGAGGGATCGACCCGCAATACCGCCGTTTTGCCGGTTATGGACTTCGCTAGTTCGTCGACGTCAGCGCCGATCGGGATTTCGCAAATATGATGTCCTTTCTGCGAAGAATTGAATACGGCAAGTTTCAAATCGCCGATTTCGATTGTCCCCACGTCGCCAAGCTGGCCGCCGCTCGGCGCGTAAAACGGCGTAAGTTTAGTCACGATTTTTAGTAGCCTTCGCCCGCTTTCGAACTTCAAAAGCCCCGCGTACACGATTTCGGACTCCGCATCCAGCCGCTCGTATCCGCAAAACTCGCCAATTGGCAGCCCGCCTTCATCGCCGCCGAAATCGGTTTCGAACTTCGCCGATGCGCGCGCCCGCTCGCGCTGTTCCCGCATCAACCGCTCGTATTCTTCTTCGTCAAGCTCCACTCCGAACTGCGCGCAAAGGTCTCGCGTCACGTCTATCGGAAAGCCCTGCGAGTCGTGAAACTGAAAAGCGACTGCGCCGTCCATTTTCGTTCCTTCCGCTTTTGCTCTCTCTATCGCCGAGTAAATCCCGTCGTAATTTCTTTCGAGCAGCGTTAGGAACTGCGCCTCTTCGTGCGACAAATACTTTTTTATTTTGTCCGCTTCGGATTTGATTTCCGGATACGCGCGGCCCATCCGCCTGATGATTTCCTCCGCGACGGGCACGATAAACCTGCCCGCCTTGCCCTGCGTCAGAATGAAACCGTACTGAACTATGCGCCTCGCGAGCCTGCGAAGAACGTAACCTCTGCCCTCGTTCGTGGGCGTTACGCCGTCGCCGAGCAGAAATACCGAAGCCCGCAAATGGTCCGCTATCGTGACGAGCGGTTCGAACTTGCCCGTAAAATCGTAAGTGTTTACGCGCGCCCGGAAATCTTCGATGCTGCCGGCCAGCTTCAGCGATTTGAATACCGCTTCGACGATGTAATCGAAGAGGTCGGTTAGAAAAACCGTTTGCCAATTTTCGCCTTTTTCGAGCGCCTGCTTGACCATCACCAGCCGCTCCAGCCCCATCCCCGTGTCCACGTTTTTTTTCGGAAGCGGCGTTTTCGCGCCGGTTTCGTCGCGATAGAATTCCATGAACACGTTGTTCCAAACCTCGATGAAACGGCCGCGGTCTTCCCAGAATTCAAACCATTCGCGCGTGTTTACCGGCGGCGCGCCCGCGGCGGCCTCGTCGGTTTCCGGCGCGAGGTCGAAATAAACCTCGCTGTCGTAGCCGCACGGCCCGGTCGCCCCCGCCGCCCAGAAGTTGTGCTTGTCGCCGAGCTTATATATGCGTTTCGACGGCTCGTAACCCGCTTGGCTCCACACTTTTTCCCACAGCGCATAGGCGTCCGCGTCGCTTTCGTGTGCCGTCGAATAAATGCGTTCCGGCGGGATGTTCATCCACTGCGGCGATGTCAAAAACTCCCAGCAAAAATCTATGGCGTCCTTCTTGAAATAATCGCCGAAACTGAAATTGCCCAGCATTTCGAAAAATGTGTTATGCCGGTTCGTGCGCCCCACTTCGTCTATGTCTATCGTGCGGATGCACTTTTGCGACGAGCAGCAGCGCGGCGCGGGCGGCGCTTCCGAGCCTTCGAAATACTTCTTCAGCGGCGCCATACCGGCGTTAATGAGTAGCAGCGACGGGTCGCTTACGGGCACGAGCGACGCGCTCGAAAGCCGCCTGTGACCCTTGCTTTCGAAATACGACAGAAACGCCTCGCGTATCCTGTCCGAACTCCAGGTTTTGTCAGTTTTTTCAGTCATAATGCGCCTTGAACCGATGGGAAACGGGAATTATAGCACCGGCATCTCCGCATTCAATCACGGCACGCTCGGTCAACCCTTGCCTTTCGGAAGCGAGAGCGAACCGGTATCGGGATCGTAAAACATGTCTCTGTCGAGCAGGAACTGCTCTTCGACGGCCTTTCGCAGTTCTTTGGTTCGCAGTTTCGGAAGCCGCCAGCCAAGCGGAACCGCGCTGTTGCTGATTTCGATTGCCGAGAGTATTCCCGAATCGAATGTGAGCGTATAAACGTAAATTCCTCTGGGAAAAGTCAAGGTTACGCGTTCATATTCTTCTCTGTTTCTCGAACGCGTTTCAAGATATACTATTTTGTGCGCCTTTCCCGCCGTTTTCATAGCGTCGTCATAGCTCGAACCCAACGTCAGCCCCGCGACGGACAGCCCCGTACCGTGCGCGGTACCCGCGCCAGCCGGCATTTTGCCCGTCAGCTTCACTTTGTTTGACGGAACATACACCGCCTGAAGCGAAAGCGTACCGTTATCCATCACCGCTACCGCAATTTCGGTTTCGCTCGGCGCGTGGTAAAGAAATGTATAGTTTTTGTAATCCTGAACGACAAAAGACCCGATGCCGGTCCTTGTGTAAACTTCCATCGGCATTTGGAGCGTTTCCGGCGGCTTTTGCTGCATTTGTACGCAGCCCGCCGCTTTTAAGTCCTCAATCAGCCCATCCTTCGAATATTTTGCAAGCAATGTTCCCGCGACGGCAATCGGAATCGGCGGCGGGAAAACGCTTCCTTCGGAATATATTCTGAAATACGCCGTTTGCTCGGAAATCTGCTCTTTAATCGGGTTTTCGACCGGCATTGAATAAAACGTAGTCTCTTGATAATGCCAATATCCCGCAACGATCGCAACCGCGATTACCACACAAATCAGCGCCGCGAAAAACAGCTTGGTATCCACCAGTAATCACCAACTCCACTCTATTTCAATGTCTTGTCGAACATCATCGGAAGCATCGACGCGACGATCTCCGGCGGCAGTCCCGCCTCGACACCGACGTTGCCCAAATCCATTACCGTTATTTGCGAAAGCTTGCCCGACGAAAAACTGAACGTGTACCTAAATCGGCCGCGGGAAAGCCTAGAACTGCTTTCGTCCAGGTAACTCATCATCGAGGATAGGCCCGCCACGCTATCGCTCGGCAGACCTTTCAGGAGCTCAGGCTGACTCAGTACGTCTTTGAAAGTTAAAGCCGAATCGTGAGGAATTTTCGAAATTGCGTTTCTCACTTTCTTTTCCGGCATTCCCAATAATAGCGGTCCGATGCCAGCCTTGAAGGTTTTTTTCCCTTTCATGCCGGCGTCCGAACCGGGAATTTGCCCGCCGTTTTGAAAACCGAAACCGCCGTCGAAAGATACATAATCGACGATGGAAATGCTTTGGATATTCCCCGCACCGAAGTCCATGGACAAAACAAACACGCCGACTGTATCGGAATGGTGGGTATAAGCCCTGTTCCCGATGCCGGAACTGCGCGTACCCGCTCCTAGATTGCCTAAATCCGGCATAGTATCCTGCGTAAAACCGTTGCCTCGCAATGCGCCTTCGACGAAAGCCATTTCAAGCGAGTTAATCTTGTTTTTCCCAATAACGACTTGAATTGGAAGCGAGACGCTGCCTCCGCTATGAATCGCATCGGACTGAATTTTTATCTGTTCCTCAATTGACGGCTCTTTTATCGCAAAATTATTCGAGTTCCAAAAGTACCAAATTCCGGCAGCCGCCAAAATCAATACGACCGCCCACATCCCGCCCTTTCCGTTTTGCATGACAACACCTCCTTTCACCGAGCACCCGGCAGGCGCGCGGCCTTCCCTTTGCGGAACTCGTCCGCCATACACAACTACGGCAATAACTCTATTACTTCGGGCTACACGCCCATCTTTTTCGCTTCGGTTATTAGGTCGCGTATCCAGCTCGTAAAATCGGTTAGTCCTTCGCCCGTTTTCGCCGATGTTTTGAAAATAAGCGTGTCGGGCGAAAGAACTTGCAGTTTCGCTTCCACGTTCGAAACATTGAAGTCCGTATAATCGGCAAGGTCCAGTTTCGTAAGCACCGCGGCGCCTGCGACCCGGAACATTTTCGGATATTTGTCCACTTTGTCGTCGCCCTCCGGCAGCGACAGCACAGCTATCCGGTAATCCTCCCCCAAATCGAATCCGCTCGGACAATGCAGGTTGCCGATATTCTCGATGAAAAGGCAGTCCAGCGAGTCGAGGTCGAAACCGATAAGGACTTCGCGTATCATATTCGACGTAAGGTATGCGCAGCTTTCGGTGTTTATCTGCACGGCGGGAACGCCCATCGCCTCGAATTTCTCTCCGTCGAATGAACTAAAAACGTCTCCGGTTATAACCCCGAACCTGAATTCGTCTTTCATTTCCGCTAGCGTGCGCTCGATTAGGCTGGTCTTGCCCGCGCCTGGGCCGCCCATCACGTTGAAACACATTATTCCGTGATCGCTCAAAGTGCCGCGCACCTCGCTTGCGAGATAATCGTTCTCGGCATCCATAGCTTTCAGCACACGCGCATCGATCATTTTCCGCTCCAGATATAAATTCCCTTCCCCCGCATCGATAATAGCAGATTTTCGCCGCTTCGGCGCGACCGCGCCCCGCGCGGCGAATGCCGCCTTTTCTCAAATCGAAACCGTAATTTCGAATTCGATTACGTCCTTCTGCGCTCGCCCTTCGGCAAACGTTTCCCCTTTGCCGCTTATCGAAAACCACTTTACCGCCAATTCCGCGCTTTCCGATATTTTATATGCCGTGCCGAAACCGGCGATGTAACATTTAAGCTCGTCCGAGCCGTTCATCTGCCAGTCCGCCGTCACACGCGCCGCTCCCGGAATGAAATTAATCGTAAGGCCGCCGAACGGCCTCGGGCTGTCTTCCACGCCGAACGTATTGCCTTTGAGCCCCGCGGAAAAACCGAAAAGCTCGGTCGCGTGTTTCGTGAACACCAAGTAATACTCCGGTTCGCCGCCCGCGCCGATGCCCTCCATCCCCGCCGCCATTCCGATGCGCTCCAGTCCCTCTTCCACGATTTCGTACTTCCAGCCGCCGCGGATTTCAGCGGTGCCGGACGCGTATATCCAATTGCCGACCGGAGCATCCGAATCGCCCAAGGCCCCGTCCAGATTCACCTGTAAACCCCGGAAAATCCCCGCCGACACGCGTACAAAAACCGCATCGAATTCTCCGCCGCCGGTAACTCCGCGAAACCCGAATCCGCCCGTCAGCTCGATTTTTCCCGAATCGAGTGTGTGCGAGGTTTCGATTTGATTCAGCCGCGACGTCGCGGCGCTCGCGGAGTCCGCAGTAAATGCCGCGAATAAAAACGGAGAGACGGCGAGTACCGCCGTAATCAAAGCGGGTAAAGGTTGTGAAAAAAAAAGGCGCACTCTCAAATAATAGCCGATTTGAACATTTACGATGTCGAGCCGGATTTTGCCCCGATATTTCTTGAAGTCGCTTGTCAATCGCAATATAATCGGCGTGTATCCTCTTTGCGAGGCGCTTCATGAATATCGCAGTCGTTTTGGTGTTGTCCGTTGCGCTTGCGGCCCTCGGCTACAAGTTTTACGCAGGCTGGATTTCCCGCCAGTTCAAAGAAAGCGACGACCGCCCTACTCCGGCTCACGAGCTCGCCGACGGCCGGGATTACGTTCCCACGCGCCCGGTCGTCCTTTTCAGCCACCACTTCGCCACCATCGCGGGCGCCGGCCCTATCGTCGGCCCCACCCTTGCGCTCGTTTACGGTTTTATGCCGGCGTGGATTTGGATAATTGTCGGCAGCATTTTCTTCGGCGCAGTCCACGATTACACCGCCCTTTTCGCCAGCCTGCGCGAGCGCGGCGCGAGCGTTGCGGAAATAACGGGCAAAACCGCCGGCAAGCTAGGTTTCTTTCTTTTCATCAGCTTCACGATAATGCTCCTTATTCTCGTGACCAGCGCGTTTCTCGATTTGTCCGTCGTTTCGCTAACGTCTATCGTTGACGGCAAATACTTCGGCGGCGAGCACGGCAACTCGATTTTCCCGCTCCACACATCTGTCGTTGGCGGCGTGGAAAGCGTACGCATCGGCGGAATCGCGACAACCAGCGTAATCATAATCACGGCTTTCGCTCCGCTTATAGGATTCCTTTTGTATAAGCGCGGCCTGCCCGTGAAATCCGCGGTCGCGATGGCGGTTGTCGTGGCTCTCGGCAGCATATTCGCCGGAATGCACTTTCCGGTTCTCATCGGCGACGGCACATACGCCAGTATCAAAACCGTTTGGATGATAATCCTCGCCGTATATACGCTTATCGCCGCGGGCATCCCCGTCTGGATAATCCTTCAGCCGCGCGATTTCGTGAACAGCTTCATTCTCTACGCCGGCCTGGCCGTCCTTTTGCTCGCCGGACTCGCGGGCGGAATTAAGGGAACAGCGGTGAACTTTCCCGCGTTCAACATCGCCGAAGGCACGGAAAGGCTCGGTCTAATCTGGCCGATTCTCTTCATCACAATCGCCTGCGGCGCAATCAGCGGTTTCCACTCGCTCGTCGCGGGCGGAACCACCGCCAAGCAGTGCGCGAGGGAATCCGACGCCAAACGAATCGGTTTCGGCGGAATGCTTCTCGAAGGAATCCTCGCCACCGGCGTCATCGTCGCGCTTGCGGCGGGCATAGGCTATACGCAATATATGAACTATATGTTCCCCGAACAAGGCGCGGGCAATCCCATTCTCACTTTCGCCCTCGGCTTCGGCGCACTCGCGCACGGCGCGCTCGGAATCCCCATTTACATCGCGACAATCTTCGGCATTCTCATCGTCGAAGGTTTCATCGTAACCACTCTCGACAGCGCGGTGCGGCTCAACCGATACCTTTTCGAAGAACTCTGGCGCTTTGTTTGGAAAACGCCGCCGAAATTCATGATGAACTATCTTTTCAATGCCGGTTTGAGCGTCCTCCTTATGTTCATCGTCGCGTACTCGAACGGCTGGAAACTCGTCTGGCCGGTGTTCGGCACCGCGAACCAAATGATGGCGGCGCTTTCTCTCATCGCAATCAGCATATGGCTGGTGAACCGCAGGATGGCCGCTTGGTACACGCTTCTACCCGCGCTCTTCATGACCGCTACCACTTTCTATTCGCTCGTGTATATGCTCCAAAAGCAGCTCAAACTTCATCCAACGGCCGCCGATGCGATTTTGCAGAAAAACATCCTCGTCGTTACGATTTTCCTTTTAATGCTCTTCTCGATAGGCGTCGTAATCGTCGGCGCGACGCGGCTTTGGGCGCTTTACACCGCGAGGCATCCCGCGCCATCGGGCGTGCCGTCCTAGCCTGCTAGAATCTCCCCGTGCGCATACTCGTTACAGGCGGAGCCGGATTCGTGGGCAGTCACATTGCGGATGCGCTATCCGCCCGCGGCGAAACCGTTTTCGTCCTCGACAACCTTTCGACCGGCAAGATTTCGAACATCCCGAAAAGCGCCGAGCTAATCGAAACCGATATCCGTACTGCGGACGCCAAAGCCGCAATCGAAAATATAAAACCGGACGCCGTTTTCCATCTAGCCGCGCAAGTCAGCGTGCTGGACAGCATCCGCAATCCACGCCACGACTGGGAAGTGAACGTTGACGGCTCGATGAACGTGCTCGACGCCGCGCTATCTTCAGGCTGCCGGATTTTCGTCAATTTCTCGACCGGCATTATTTACGGCGAGCTTGCCTCAGCCGAGTTCCCGATTCCCGAAACCGCCCGCAAGCTGCTTCCCTTCCCGTACAGCCGCAGCAAGTACGAGTTCGAAAAGCGCTTGTTCAAATCGGCGCAAGATTCGGAACTGAAAGCCGCAAGCGTACGCCCCGGAAATATTTACGGGCCGCGTCAAGACCCGCACGGCGAAGCGGGCGTCGTCGCGATTTTCTCCGAAAAACTCGCGGCGTCGAAACCCCTCGTGATTCATGGCGAAGGCGGCGCGATTCGAGACTACGTTTTCATTTCGGACGCCGTTTCCGCAGCGATGCGCCTTTACGATAAACTCGCTTCCGGCAAGCCGGCTGGAGAAAATCCCGACGGGATCGCCTTCAACGTGGGAACGGGAACCGGGACGGACGTCGTCACGCTTGCGGATTTACTCGAAGGCTGCGCATCGGCGGCGGGCATCGCTCCGGCTGGCCGTGATAAGTCGGCCGCGCGACCCGGAGAAGTATCGAAAATAGTTCTAGATTGTACGAAGGCGAAATCCGAACTCGGTTTCGAGCCGTCCGTCGAACTGGGCGCGGGGCTTGCCGTAACATTCGATTGGTTTTTAAACGAGGCTCGTTCAGCATAGCCCCGTGTGGCGCGAGGAGAGGAAAATGGAAGAAGCGGAAAAAGCAAAAGAAATCGAAGCGGGCGAACTGGAATCGCTGGCCGAAACGCCGGAAGACGAACGAATCAAACCCGGCGAATCGATTATTCTGCCCGAAGCCAAAATTCCGGTGAAAATACCGGAGGGAAAACGCACGCCGGTCGACCGCATCCGGGCCATTCTCGAAGAGCAAGTCATCGGCCAGACGCGCGCCATCGACGCGATTTGCCGCGCGCTAATCCGTTCGCACGCCGGCTTCCGCAATCCGCACAAGCCGATCGCCGTGATGTTTTTCGCCGGGCCGACAGGCGTAGGCAAAACCGAAACCGCTCGCGCCCTCGCAAAGGCGCTCCACGGCGACTTCAGGAAAATGATAAAGGTTGACTGCAGCGAATACTCCGAACCGCACGCCGTCGCCCGGCTTATCGGCAGCCCGCCCGGATACGTTGGAAGCGACCTGCCCGTTGTGTTTTCGAAAGAAGCCGTCGAAACCGAGCCGAACACCATTATCGTTTTCGACGAAATTGAAAAGGCGCACTTCCGGCTTCACAACCTTTTGCTCCAGATTATGGACGAAGGACGGCTCACGCTCGCCCGCCGCACGAAGGACGACGACGGCATAGTCGATTTCACGCAGACGATTATCATATTGACCTCGAACATCGGCGCGGCGCAAATCGACCAGCTTATGAAGGAACAGCGCATCGGCTTCAAAACCCAAAGCGTACCGATGGAAAAAGCAGACCAGGACATTTATGCAACGGTCAAAGACTCGATGAAGCGCTATTTCCCGCCGGAATTCAGAAACCGGATTACGGAATTTATCGTTTTTCGCGCGCTGCATCGCGACTCGCTTTACTTAATACTCCACAAGCTTTTAACGATCAGCGCGACGCGATTCGCAAATCTCGGTTTCACTTTGCACTTGTCGAAGCGCGCGGAAGACTGGCTCGTCGACCGCGGCCTGGACCTCGAGAACGGCGTCCGCCCGCTCGTTAAAGCCGTCGAGCGCCACATCGAAACCAAACTTGCCGAACTTCACGGCTACGGCCAGATAAAACCGGGCGATTTCATTCTCGCCGACGTCGAGTTCGACGACGAGGAGAGCGAAGACAAAATCGTCTTCAAACGCGCCAAACGCCAGCGCGGCGGAAAAAAGCGGACGAAGAAAACCGAAATCCGCGTCGAACATTATTAAAAAAAACCGACTCCGCTCTTTCCGGCAAGCGCCGCTCGCCAATCGCTCGGCGTTTCGTTTTTCGAAAGCGCTTTCAGGGCAACTGCGCAAAAATAATCGTTTTTCGGAAAACCAGCCGATTTGTAACGATTTTTCGGAAAACAGGCTGAAAAATAATCGTTTTTCGGAAATTAGGGTAAAATATAATCGTTTTTCGGGATTCGTAACGGTTTTTCGGAAAAGGAAGATGCTTGAATGAATCGTGACAAATCGAATTCTACGCCCGCCGGTTACATTTGGATTACCCGGAGGTTCGGTATTTCTACGCCGAGAAACTGGCACGAATCTTACGTGTCCGCCGGATACGCGCAAAAAATCGAATATGAAAACCGGATTGCCATCGAGTATTTCCCGAAGCCGTATGCGCCGGAACATACTCTTTGCGGCAATCTCGAATTCGCTCTGAAATACGATGGTTTAAACCTCGCCATACTCGCCTCGCTTTTTAAAAAAGATGTCGAGAAGGAACTTATCAAATACATTCGCGAAAAGCCGACGGGAAAATACGCTAGGAAAATTTGGTTTCTTTACGAGTTTCTAACGGGCCGGATGTTACCGCTCGCGGATCTGCAAATCGGCAGTTATGTTGACCTATTGGATAGCGGCGTGTATTTCACGGCCGAGCCGGGAAAAAAATCGCGCCGTCACCGGATAAACGACAATCTTCCCGGAAATTCCGCATTTTGCGCCCTTGTCCGGAAAACGGACGTACTAAAAAGATACGAAGAGGCGGGACTTCGCCGCATGTTCGAAGCCGAAACCGGCGGCTATTCCCCCGCTCTAATGAAGCGCGCTCTAGGCTATTTATACGCAAAGGAAACAAAAACGTCGTTTGCAATCGAAAGAGCGGCTCCAAGCGCAGGACGCGCCGAAAAGTTCGCCGCCGCGCTTGCGCGTGCGGATTCCGTGGATTTTCTAAGCAAAGGACGTCTCGTCGAGCTCCAAAACATAATCGCGGACGACAATTCAGGCGAGTCGGATTACCGCTCGGTCCAAAATTACATCGGCGAATCCATTTTGCCGGAATACCAAAAAATCCACTATATTTGCCCGAAGCCCGAAGATGTTCCGGAGTTGATGGACGGTCTTATTGCTGCGCACAATCGCTTGATGCGATGCGATTTGCCGGCCGTCATCCACGCGTCTATAATTTCTTTCGGTTTTGTTTTCATACATCCGTTCGAAGATGGGAACGGGCGGATTCACCGCTTTTTGATACACAACATACTCGCCCTGCGCGGATTTACGCCCAAAGGAATTTTATTCCCCATTTCGCCCGCGATAATCAAACGAATGGACGAATACGATACGGCTTTGGAATCGTTTTCCTCCGTGCTGCTTCCGCATATTGAATACGCGCTCGACGGCGAAGGCCGAATGTCCGTCTCCGGTGAAACCGCTCACTTTTACAGGTACATTGACTTTACCGAAATTGCCGAAGCGCTTTACCGTTTCATCGAATACTCGATAGGCACCGAACTTAAACGCGAACTCGCGTTTCTGGCCGCATACGACGGCGCGAAAGAAAGTGCGGCTTCCGCGGTTTCGATGCCCAGCGGAAAACTCGAATTGCTTATAAAGTGCCTGATTCAAGGAAAAGGCAAGCTTCCCAAAAGCCGCGCACGAAAAAGCTTTTCGTTCTTGAGCGAAAAAGAAATCGGAAAATTGGAAAAAACAATCGAGCCCTTTATCGCAACGCTTATCGAAAATTCGTAACGAAATACGGCATCCAAAAACAGCTATTTCCGCCTGCCTACATAAGTTGCGGACAAAACTATATTCCTTGCCGAAATACTTTTCGAAAACGCGTTTTTGCTGCGAATATAAGCGCGGCGATTACGCATATCTGGACACCGGCCCTGATCGCGACCGCCGCCCTCGGGTCCATGCTTCGCGACCAGACAGAAGTCCAATCAAGATAAAATCTGTCAATCGCTTCCATGGTGCCGAATGGAGTAAATCCCCAAAGTATTAGGTAAGGCCAAAATGAAATCTCGACGTAATTTCCCGAAATCATTTTGCCCAATCCAAGCGCCGTTTCCGGCATATATAGTACGAAAGCAAGAAATGCGCCAAGTATTGCCAGTCCAAATCGCGCAATGTGCGTTTTCACGAAAAGCTGTACGTTTATCGATAAGGCCAGCATAAACAAAAAGGCGAGAAGCGAGCCGAAAATCGTAAGCAAATGAATTTGCACAAATCCCGCAAAGAGCATATCGACCGCCCAACTGCTGCCATAAACGATTACATAAGAAAAGTACAAAATCAGCGGAAACATCATTAGCCGGGGAAGCAGCCTAGCAAATACGAATTTCGAAACATATCCTTCCGCGAGCGGCGCATCCGATGCCGCGCCTTCGCCATGAAATTCACCCAGTGGATTCGCGAGATTCATAATGCAAATTACCAAATAATGGACAATGAAAAACATAAAAGCTAGGCTCAAATACAAATCGAGAAACTCGTTTTTATGTCCTTTCCCGCTTGCAACAGCCCCGAGAAAAAAATCGAAAACTAGACTGCTGCTGCCGGAAATCAGGATAACGCCCGGCAATATGAAATAAAGCGACATCAGCGAAAAGAATATCCGCTGCCGGTGCTTCTTTGCGGAATGCGAAACTCGCCTGATGTCGAGCAGCAAAACCGGGTTCAGGCCTATATCTCGTTCGTAAATCAACGATAGCGGTTTTATGAAAAATTGCCGGAGCGCGGCCAGCGCTATAAAAAATTTATACGCCGGTCTTGGTTGCTCCACCTTTCCATTATACGAGGCCGCGCGCGAAAAAGGGCGCCGGAGCGCCCTATTTTTTCGGTTGAGCAATGAATCAGGCGGTTTCGCCGGCGTCCGCTTCCGCCGGTTAGGCCTGCTGCTCCGCAGCTTTGATTTGCGACTTGATCCAGTCCGTAGTCACGCTCTTCGGGCGGGTTATCGGGGTGCCGATCGCCCTGTTCACGACGAGCTGGGACAGCATTCCGAGCGCGCGGCTCACGCTGAACAGCACGGTGTAATAATCGAACTCGCGCAGTCCGAAGTGATACAGCAGCGCGCCGCTGCCCGCGTCCACGTTGGGCCAAGGATTTTTCGCCTTGCCGTGCTCCAAAAGCACTTTCGGAACGATGTTGAAAACCTTATCCACTATCTGAAACACCGGGTCGTCCGCGCAGTGTTTGTTGCCGAAATCGCGAAACGCGACGAACCGCGGGTCGGGTACTCGCAGAACTGCATGTCCGTAGCCGGGAATAACCTGTCCGGCGTTCAACGTTTCCCAAACGAAATCGGTCAGTGCGCCGTCGGTTGGCACCCCGCCGAAACGCTCGTGCATTTCGAGGATGAACTTGAGACATTCCTGGTTGGCGAGTCCGTGAAGCGGCCCTGCGAGACCGTTTAGCCCCGCGCTTACGGAATAGTAAGCGTCGCTCAGCGCGCTGCCCACCGTGTGGCAAGTATTCGCGCTCACGTTTCCGCCTTCGTGGTCGCTGTGAAGCGTAAGGTACAGACGCATCAAGTCGCCGAATGTGCCGGACTGGTCGTCGAATCCGAGCATCGCCACGTAATCCGCGCCCATATCGAGGTCCGGATTGCTCGGAATGAGCGCTCCTTTCTTGTAGCGGATGCGATAGACACCTGCGGCGATTTCGGGAAGAACCGCGATTATTTTCAGCGAATCTTCGAGCATCGGCTCCCAGTAGTCTTCCTTTTTCATCCCCTCGTCATAGCGGCGGCGGAATTCGCTTTCCACTTCCATCGCCATAATAGCCGTGTCGAGCATCGCCATAGGATGGCTGTCGGGGTGCATCGCGTTAAGCACGTCCCAGACGTACTGCGGCACGCCCTTGCGCTTTGCAAGTTCGCGCTTCAAATCTGTGCTTTCTTCTTCGCTCGGCAGCGAGCCGGCCACGAGAAGCCAAAATATGTCTTCCGGCGGACGGTTTTGGATGTCCAATATCGGATAGCCGCGAATAATGAGGCCTTTATCCGGCTCTACAAGCGAAGTGTCGCATATCAAGCCCTTTACTCCCCTCATTCCTCCATACGCCTGCCCGACGTTGACCGTCCCAATCTGAAGCTCGCCGTGTTCCTTCAAAAGGGATTTAATCTCCTCGCGCAGGGCGGGGATGATTCCGGCAAGTTTTTCCTTTAACATTGACATCGCTGTCCTCCAAAATCCGAATGTCACTCCAAAAGCGGCGCCGCGACTGAAAATTGAGAAAAAGCGCCTCCTTCATGTGAAGCATAACACAAAAAGCCACATACTTATTTTACCCGTGCGGCATATACAAACGTTTTGCGTGACGATTGTAACAAGCTTTTTGCCAACTTCCGCTCGTTTCACATGCGGCCGATTTATCCTCCATATCGCGATTTTTTATTTGAAAAATGTAAGGGTATAATTGAACACCCGCAAGGTAATATCGTCAATTCTTTCGTGGAACGGATTTTGGAACGGGATTTGATGTCTGAAGAGCCTGTCATCGGCGTGGACGAAGAGATAAGCCGCGAGGCTGCAACCGTCGCTCGCGTTCGCAGCGGCGACGAGTCTCAATACGCGCTGCTAGTCAACGCGTACCAGAGGCGGATTTTCCATTTTATCCGCGGGATGGTGCGAAACAACGAGGACGCCGAAGACTTGACACAGGAAGTTTTCGTCCGGGCGTTTTTCAACATCCGGTCGCTGAAGAACGATTCGAGCTTCAAAAGCTGGCTGTTTCGCATCGCCTACAACCTGACGCTCGACTTCGTGCGAAAAAAGCGGCCGAAGGTCGTTGACACCGAGGACAGCGTGCGCGAAAGCTACGTGGATCTTAAAAATCCCAAAGCGGAGCTTTCTCGAGAGCACATCCGCTCTCACGTAAGAAAGTGCCTGGACATGCTGAACGAACAGCAGAGAAATATCCTCGTTCTCTGCGACCTCGAAGGGTTGTCCTATCAAGAAATATCCGACGCTCTCGGCATCCCCTTCGGAACCGTTCAATCGAGGATTTTCTACGCCCGCCAGAAGCTCAAGGAACGCCTCATAGCGACAGGCATAACGGAGGCGGACCTGAATTGACGGCAATGTTAAATAAGTTCGTTTCGGCGGAATTTTATTCGAGGAAAGGCAATGCCCGCTTTTCGGGCGCTGAGGTGATTGACTGATGAACTGCGAATTCGTAAAACGGCATCTCGACACTTATCTTGACGGCGAGTTCAAGAACCCCGCCACCGCGGAAAAAGTGCGCAGACATCTCGACGTTTGCACTCCTTGCAGAAAGGAGTTCGACGTGCAACGGGAACTGAAGCTCGCCTGCGCCCGCATCGAGCGCGACCTGCCCTCGCCCTACCTCGAATCCCGCATCCTTTCAGCGATTGTTATTAAAAAGCGCGCAAACTTCCGCGCGAATGTTTTAAGGATTTCCCTTTCCGGCGCTTTCGTTATTCTTTTCGCTCTTTTCGTTTGGGTAGGCGTCCCCGCAATCACCGGCGGCTCGGGCGGCGGCGGCATCGAATACGCCGAGCTTCCCGAAGACGGCTCGATTCTTGCAACGGGCGATCTAACGGCGGACGACCTTATCCGCTTCGCGGTGGGCAGCCACCTGATTACGGAAAGCGAGATGGAAGGCACGAAATATTCGGCTGGCTCCGACGAAGATTTCATCGACGTTCTCGAGCCCGGCGGTCAGGACGGAAGATAGTGAAATCCCGATGAAAACCTTATTTGCGCTCACGCTAACGGTTTCGGCGGCACTAACCTTCCAACTCGCCGCGTACGCCCAACCTCCCGCGGCCGACCTTTTGGACAAGGCGCGCGAAACGATGGTGAAGCGCAATTACACCTGCATCGTGCGCATATTCAAACCGAGGGAACGCAGAGGCCCGGCCGAGCTGTATCACCGCATTCTTCACGCGGACGACGGCAGCGTGCGCATCCAGCCCCTCGTTGTCCAACCGGACGGCAGACTATCGGAAACCCTCGTATATTTCATCCGAAACAAGCAAGGGCGATTCCTTATCGACAGCGAGCGCAAAATGGTCGTCGCGAATCCGCGCACGCTAAGCGACATCCATGAAATACTTGAACGCACGCCTTTCGGCGGCGCCGTTAAAATTCAAGGCGCAAAGGTAATCGCATCCCGCATAGGAAGCCGGGACGCATGGCAAGTCAGCCTCAAGACATCCGCAACGTACAGACTGTGGGTCGATCAAGGAAACGGATTTCCGCTCAAATTCGAACTCGCCGAAAACGGCGCGGTGCTTCTGCTCTTCGAAGTACGCGACCTCAAGTTTATTCCTCAAGCCGACGTGGACCGCACGCAGTTCGACGTGCCGCCGGGCTACGAACGGCCCGCGTGGCGTGAACAGATGAACGCTCCGCAATCGTCGCGCGAGCTTTCTTGGTTTCCGCTCGTGCCGGACGAAGACGCAGTGCCGTCCGGAATTCATTTCACGACGATTATTCCGTACGGTCTGAAAGGCAAGCTAGTTTTTCAAGCAATTTTCGTAAGCGAGGAAGGCGACATCATAAGCGTGTTCCAATCGCAAAGGTACGGGCTTGCCGAACACATCAAGGAACGCGCCCGCAGCGAGCAGATGAACCTATTCGTGGACGAGCGCGACGGCGTGATGCTTATCGCTATCGGAAATTACGACGAGGATTTTCTTAGGGCGATAACGGAGCTTTTTTACCGCGACGACGCGCTCGCAAAATTGATAATGTCCGAGCCGCCGGCGCGCCAGCAACAAAAGCAATAGCGCATCCGCGATGATATAATCCGCCCGTGTTTTTCCGTAGACTCTCGCCGAAACCGTCCTATTCTTGGGTCGTCTGCGGCCTTGGAAACCCCGATGCGAAATACGCGGCAACCCGCCACAACCTCGGATTCTGGGTCGCCGACGCGCTCGCCGAAAAGTGGAACGCGGGAAGGCGCGTAAAGAAATTTCAGGGCGTCTTGCGCGATGCCGCCTTTTCGGGCGATAGCGTCCTTCTCGTCAAACCGATGACGTATATGAACGGCAGCGGACTTTGCGTGGGGCCGCTCATGCGAGCGTTTCGGGACGCCAACTTGCTCGTCGTTTTCGACGACGTAAGCCTGCCTCTCGGCAAACTCAGGCTAAGAAAAGGCGGCAGCGCCGGCGGCCATAAAGGCGTGCAAAGCGTCATCCGCCATCACGGCGAAGACTTTCACAGGCTCAAGCTCGGCATCGGCGGCGCGGAACTGCCGTTTTTGTCGGACTGGGTGCTCGAAAGCTTCGAGCCCGAAGAAATGCCCGCCGCGATGGAAATGGTGGCAAGCGCGGTCATTAAAATCGACGAAATCGTGCGCGACGGCTGGGACGCCGCTGTTACGAAAGGTTTCGGCGGCTCATGCGAGGAATCGAAGGGAGACATGGAGGAATCGAAATGACAATCACCGTGCTCAGCGTGTCGCTCGGTTCCAGCAAACGCGACAAGCGTGCGACCGCAAATCTTCTGGGCGAAGACATCGTAATCGAGCGGCGCGGGACGGACGGCGACCTCGGCAAGGCCATCCAGCTAATCGCGGAGAACGACGGCAAAGTGGACGCGTTCGGCCTTGGCGGAATCGACCTTTACCTCTGGGTGGGCGAGCGCAAATACGTCGTGCGCGATGCGCTCAAAATGGCTCGCGCCGCGAAAAAATCGCCCGTCGTTGACGGAAGCGGGCTGAAAAACACGCTGGAGCGGCGCGCCGTGAAATGGGCGGCGGAGGAATTTTCAGGCGAGCCTCGTCTAAAAGAAAGCCGCGCGCTTCTCGTGAGCGGCATAGACAGAACGGGAATGGCGCAGGCGCTGACGCAGTACGCGAAAAGCGTGGTTTTCGGCGACGTCGCGTTCGCTCTGGGAATCGGAATCCCCGTGCGAAACCTTCGCGCTCTTTACGCGCTCGGCACGATTCTCCTTCCGGTTTTCACGCGGCTGCCGTTCACCATCCTCTATCCGACCGGCGAAAAACAAGATAAAAACACGCCCAAATTCGCGCGCTTTTTCGAAGAAGCGGACTGGATTTGCGGCGATTTCAACTATATCAAGCGATACGCGCCGCTGGGACTGAATGCGAAAATCGTCCTCACGAACACGACGACCGAAGAAGACGTGGACATGCTCCATGAGCGCGGCGTAAAGTGGCTAATCACTACGACGCCGGTGTTCGACGGGCGCAGCTTTGGCACGAACCTGCTCGAAGCCGTCATCGTCTCGCTCATCCGCCGCGACCACGGCGCGGACTATTTCCCCGCCATGAGCGATTACGAAGTGTATTTGAACAAGCTGGAATTAAAACCGGCGGTGCGGGAGTTGTAGTTGCCAATTTTGACCTAGATTATTTGCGCAATTCTTCCAATTTGCTTTCCAATTTGCAATCGTGCGCTTCTTTCTGCAATAGATAGCGCTTCATCGAGTCTTCCTCATACTTTTTGAATGCGGCTTGGCGCTGCATGAGTAGCTCGAAGTCAACCTCGTGGCCGTTGAAGTCCGGGCCGTCCACGCACACGAATTTCGTCGTGCCGCCCACGCTCACACGGCACGCGCCGCACATCCCCGTGCCGTCCACCATTATCGCGTTGAGGCTAACCCAGCATGGCGTCTCGTATTTTTTCGTCATTTCGCTGACGAATTTCATCATTATGACCGGGCCGCAAGCGAAGACGACGCTGCCCCTGCCCTCTTTGAGCAGCTCTTCCAGCGGCATCGTAACTACACCCTTTATTCCTTCGCTTCCGTCGTCCGTCGTTACAATCATTTCGTCCGAATACCGCGCCATTTCGTCTTTGAGCAGCAGAAGTTCGCTCGACCTTGCGCCTTGAATCGTGATTACGTAATTCCCCGCTTCTTTAAGAGCGCGCGTAATCGGATATAGCTCCGCGGTGCCGAGCCCGCCCGCGACGACGACGGCCGTGCCGAAGTTTTCGATGTGCGTCGCGGTGCCGAGCGGACCGACGAGGTCGAGAATCGAATCGCCCGGCTCAAGCTCGCCCAGTTCCATCGTGCTTCTGCCGACCTTCTGGAATATCAGCGTGATTACGCCTTCCGCAGGGTCGGGGTCGGCGATGGTCAGCGGTATGCGCTCGCCGCGTTCGTCCAACCTGAAAATGATGAACTGGCCGGGCCGCGCCGCCTCCGCGATCATCGGCGCGCGCACCTTTACCATCGTCATGTTCTCGTGAAGCTCGCGCTTCTCGACAATTTCGTAAGGCATACTCCCGCTCCCTTACCCGGATTTTTGCGCGGCATTCCCCGCCGCTACAGCCCTTCGCGCACAATCGAACTCATCGCCTTGAAACAGGCATTGTCCTTAGTACGCGTCCATTCGAACGACAGGCTTTCGAAATTCGAAATAATCGCGCCGCACTGCCTGAAGCGTTTGATGGCTATTTTGTGATACTCCTTCACTCTGCTGCTCGTGGCGTCCTGCAAAACGACGGCGCGGTATCCTTGCTTCAAAAGCTCCAGCGTGGTCTGCTGAACGCAAACCTGAGTTTCGATTCCGGTTACGATGACGTCCACCGGCCTCGATTTTTCGCCGCCTCGTTTCGCGCGAATTCGCCCGGCGATTTCGGCGACAAGCTCGTCGAACCCCGGCTCTCCGCAACATCCGAAGAAATTCTTCTCGAAAAAATGCTTTTCGGTTTCCAGCGCGTCGAACACCTCGCGAATCTCCGGCGCGGTCGCGCCGAGTCCTTTCGGATATTGCTCGGTCAAGACAATCGGAATGCCGTAAAGCGCCGCCACGCGCATCGTTTTGTTAATCATCACGGCGATTTGCTCGCAGTTTTGGGTCATTTTGAAAATCTTGCCCTGCGGGTCGATAACAAGCAAAATCGCGTTGTCCGCGTCGCACAAATCGAGGAAATATGTCGAATCCATAGCCACCACCGGAAAATAAAGCCGCAAAAATTATAACACCGGCGCCTTCTGCGCGCTATCCGGCGCCCGCTCGCGTAAATCTCACAAGCCGCGTTCGAACTTCGCTTATAATCCCCCATTCCGGTATCAATTTCTTTTCGGCGGGCCAATTTCTTTAACCTGCATTTCAATACGGAGGGCTTTCGCTTTTGCAGCGCGGTCTCGTTTTGGCGATTCTGATAATCGGCGCGGGCATCATCAGCCTGGAACTCGGCATATCTACTGCAGTTGTGGAAATACTGCTCGGCATACTCGCGCGCAACATCGTCCCGCTTTTCGGAATCAGCTGGGACGATTTCATCGGCAAAGGCGAAATGCTGACGTTTCTCGCTCACGTCGGCCTTATGGCGCTTTTGTTTATCGCCGGTTTCGAAATCGATTTCGACCTTCTCAAGAGAAACCTGAAAAGCTCGCTGTCCGTCGGACTGTCAAGTTTTTTCGTGCCGTTTATTGCCGTCGGTCTCGTTTCGTTCTTCGTTTTCGGCCGCGATTTGGACAAAGCGGCGATTGCCGCCATTTCGCTTTCGGCGACGTCCATCGCGCTTATTTTCAGCTATCTTCGCGAGCGCGGCCTGCACGACAAAAAAGTCGGCCAGCTGCTGATTACTTGCGCGATGGTCGTGGACATCGCCAGCGTCGTTCTTCTCGTCGTATTTTTCATTCCGGTCGATACGAAATTCGCCGTCGACATAATTATTCTGGGACTTGCGATTCTTGCCGCGCCGGCTGCGGGACGTCTTTTGTTAAAGCGCTACGCCGGAAATCCGAACGAATTCGGACTCCGGTTCATTTTGTTTCTGCTCATCAGCTTTTCGTTCATCGCCCAAAGCACGCGCATCCACGAAGCGCTTATCGGTTTCGCGCTCGGCCTGATAATGGGAAGGCTGCTGCGCGAGCACCTTCAGCTGGTGGATAAACTTTCGGGAATCGTATTCAGCTTTTTCGCGCCGGTGTTCTTTTTCTACGTCGGCTCCCAGTTCGTCTTGAACGGAATGCGGCCGCTCGATTGGCTGTTCGCCGTCCTGCTCCTCGCCATTTCCGCATCAGTAAAAACTTGGGCGACCGCCGCGCCGCTAAGGCGTATTATATCCGGCAAAGCCGCCCGTTTCGGCGGCACGCTTTTTAACTACAACTTGACTTTCGGGCTTGTCGCCGCCTTTTACGGTTTCAATCAGGGAATTATTACGGGCGCCGAATACAATATTCTCTTGTTCGTTATCGTCACGACCGCTTTCATTCCAACGTTTCTCCACCGTCATGCGCCGCGCGAACTCGCCTTCGAGCGATAAATTAGAACTTGTCGCGCTTAATCGCGCTGCCCGATTTGCGATAAAATCTTATCGTGACCAAAACGATTCTCGAAAGCATCTCTGCGTCGCTACGGCGAAGCGACATTCCGCTCGCCGAACGCGAGTCGCTATACGTCGAAATCTCCGACGCAAGCTGGCCGCATCGCCGGTTCTATATTCTCGTCGCCGTATCGACGCTCATCGCCGCCTACGGACTGCTTTCGAACAGCGCAGCCGTAATCATCGGGGCGATGCTAGTCGCGCCGCTGATGGGGCCGATTTTCGGCATCGCGCTCGCGCTTATTTCCGGAGACAACAAACTCCTGAAAGCCAGCCTCACCGCGGAAGCGATCGGCGTCGCGCTGAGTGTGGCAATAGGCGCAATAATCGGCTTTCTCCCATACAACCTCGGCACCACCGCCGAAATGCTTGCGAGAACCACCCCGACGATGTACGACCTCGCCATCGCGTTCGCCTCCGGAATAGCGGGCGCGTATGCGAGCGTCCAGCCGAAAATCAACGCCGCGCTGCCGGGCGTCGCAATTTCGGTAGCGCTCGTTCCTCCGCTCGGAACCTGCGGGCTGTTTTTGGCGGCGGGTAGTTACGAACTCGCGTGGGGCGCGCTAATGCTGTTCCTCGCCAACTTTTTCGCCATCCAACTCGCCGCGGCCGGCGTGTACGCCGTGTACGATATGGGCGCGGTCCACCACGAAGGCAGCTCGAAACCGCTCGACGTCGCGCTTCGATTTCTTCCGAGCGCGCTCGCCGTGGTAATAATCGGCTTTTTCATGTTCAACACGCTCGTCAGGCTCTTGAACGAGCGCACTTTCCAAAAAAACCTCGCCGCGGTTTTGACGAAGGAAATAAGCTACGTGACGGGCGGCCACCTCGACCAGATTATCAGCCAGCGGCAGACCGACGTAGGCTACGAAGTTATCGCCACCGCGCTTACGCCCTACCCGTTCGAACCCGCCAGCGTGGAAAAAATCCAGGACACGCTAAGGAAGGAAGTGCGCCCCGACCTTTATCTAATCATCCGCTCGCTTCAATCGAAAGACGCAAGCGCGCAGGGACAGGTTTTTCTATCGCCCGAAGACCTCGAAGTCCGGCGGGAAAGCGAATTAAACGCCCATATATTGTCATCCGCCCGCGCCGCCGTGGAACGCGAAATACGCTCGATAGGCGGCGCAAGACTGGAAAACCTTTTCAGAACCAGCGATTCCGGCGGGCTTAAATTCACCGCGGTAATAAGCACGCCGAAACTCATATCGCCAGAAACGGTCGGCGAAATAGAGGCTAAACTTCAAGCGGAAATCGGCCAGCCCGCCCGGCTTATTGTTCGCTCGATAATCGCCCGCGACGCGGACCGCGATCACTTCATTTACGATGCCGTTCCGGACAAAGCGCCGGAACTTCCGCCGGAAGAAGCCAAGCTGAGAGCAGATATTCGCGAAGTGCTCCTGACGCGCCTTGCGGAATTCGAGGGCTCAACGCTCATCGACGTTAACTTTATCGAATTCGACGGCGAACTTGAAATTACGGCAGTCGTGGAAACGCCGTTCCCGATTCTCCCCGCCGCCGCGATGGAATTGCAAGAAGCCGTATCGGATTCTGCCGGACGGGATATCAAGCTGTTCGTCAACAGCGTGATGGGCGGCACGGCCGGCGCAGGCGGCTGGCTTACCGACCCGTCGAGAAAACCGCCCGCTCCGATAGACCCGGCGATTCAGGAAACCGGCGGCTAATCAATCAGGCAGATTTTTCAGCCAATAACCGAACCAGTTTTCCGACATTACTTTTGCGGCGAAATCCCGTCCCCATTTATCCGCGACGGCATCGCCCAAAAATTGCAAATCGCTTAAATTCTCGAACGGAACCGGCGTGTTGTATTTCGTCAGCCCGCCGTCGAAGTCGCTGCCGATTCCCACGAGGTTGTCTCCGAGCATATATTTCAAATGCCCGATATGCTCAAGCACGATTCCGATATCCACTTCTTCCGGAGGCGCGGCGTCGGGCTTGAAATCCGGATGGTTAATTTCGTTAATTTCCCCGGCGGCAAGTTTTCCGGCAATTTCTTCTCCCGAGACTCCTTCCGGAAAAACTACGCCGGGTTCCAGCGGCTTTTTGATTCCGAATTCGGTATCCGCCCACCCCGGCATCAAATATGAGTTGTGAAGCACGATTCCTATGCAAGATTCGGCCTCACGCAATACGGACAGCTGCCTGTCGTCAAGATTCCGGTCGCTCGGGCAAACCGCCGCGGCGTTCGAATGAGATGCGATAAGCGCAAGATTTCCCGAATACTTGCTTCTATATTCAACGGCGTCCCAAAAACTCTCTTCGTTCAAATGTGAAACGTCTATCGCAATCCCCAAATCCGCCGCTGCGTCCATCAGCCTTCGGCCTTGCTCTGTCAGCCCCCCTTCGGCCTTGTTGCCGGCTGCGTATGCGTTGCGGTTCATCCAAGTCAATCCCGCCGCACGCACGCCGAAATCGAAAAAGCGCTTCAACTCGCCGGGCGATGAAACCGGCTCCGCGCCTTCCATCAAAATGGAAATACCGGTTTTGCGCTGCGATTTTTCAACCGAAATCAAATCGCTTTTACTTCGGATCGCCGCAAGCCAATCGGAATGTCTCTCAATCAGCCTCGCGTATATTTCGAATTGAGCCGCCACCGCTTTATCGAAATGCCCAGCGCCGTGAAACTCCGGCAGCGTGAATATCGTGCACCATGCCCACTTCAGATTCGCGTCTTTCCAGCTTTCCTGCGTGAGCATATAGTCCCGCCCCTCGCTTTCGAACGGCCTCTTGTACGAGAGCATGTTCCAAGCGAGATCCTGATGGCCGTCCGCAATACGAAACTTTTCCTTCACGAGAACGATTATATTACGCAAATCAGGCGTGCAAAGGTAGTATCTTCTGCGTTTACCGGGAGCGTATTATGAGAAAAGCGGTGCAGTTTATACAGGACGGTTTCGAAAGGATTAGAGCCAAGCTCTTAAGCGACCTCGCCCAAATGTCGGAAAAAGAACTTAATTACGTGCCTAACGGCGGAATTCACTCGCCGATAAGGCTTTTCCTCCACGTGGTGCAGGTCGAGGAATTCTGGCTTCGAAGCACGCTTATCGGCGAAAAATTCGAGCTTGGAATCGCCGTCGACTATCGCGACGCGTCGGCGAAGCTCGAACTCGATGATGTAAAATGCTACGCCCATGAAGTGCGAGAAAGGTTTATCGACTATCTGGAAGGCATAAGCGACGAAGACCTCGACACCGCGCTTCCGATGGGCGAAAAAGGAAAAAAGGAGCCTATCGGCTGGATTCTTTATCACATTCTGGAACACGAAGCCTTGCACGAAGGGCAGATAAGGCTTATCGCGGAGCTATCGGGAAGAGAACTCCCCGTCGGCCCGCTCCTGTTCGCAAAATAGCGGAGTTGAGCGCATTTATTCCGGCCCGCGCCGGCGCTCGCATTTCCGCTGCTTTGCGCCTTGCCTCGTTTGCGCCGATTGCGCTTACCGCGCTACTTTTTTGTTCCTGCCTGTACGTTTCCGAAGGCGGCACCAACGGCGAAATCTCCGGAAACTCAACCGCAGGCGGCACGATCGAACCTGGAAAACAAGAATCGAATTTTCTCGCATTCAAGGACGTTTCAATCGCATCGTTCGACGTAAAGACCGGCAAGCAGTTATGGGAATCCAAGCTCGACGCACGAGTCTATCCCTTCGCCGTGCGTCCCGCGGGAAAATCGGGCGGGAAATTTCTTTACACGTGGATAACCGAAAACGCAAGCATCAATTCGGCGTTAACAGGCTCGGACCTAACGCCTATTTTGTCCGCACGCGACGCATCTCCAACCGCGATTTTCGAATCGAGAGTCGCGATGGAATTTTTGGAGCGGCCCGGCCCGGAAGGAACACATTCGTACCGTACCGAAATTTGGAACGCCGACGCTGGTACCGTGGAATCGTCGTTTCCGCTCGCATACTTGCTTAAACCGGCTGCGCCTTCCGCCAAACCGGATTCCGCAATAATTTTGAGCGGGCCGGATTCCACCGATTCAATCGACATCTACGGCCATACGACACGCGAAAAAGTTTCACGAATAGATTTGAATACGGGAAAAACGCTTTTCTCGACTTCCGTCCCGAAAGATTACGGCTCGTCATTCGACCTTGTCGCGGCTACCCAATCTCACATACTGCTCGCGTACAAAATAGACGTTTTGCAGGAAGAAATGGTGTGCATCGGCTCCGGCGGCAAAATCGCATGGCGCAGATACTTCGGCGAACAGATTCACCGCACTCCCCTTTTCCCGTTCAACGACGCGTTTTCGAGAATCGTATGCGCTCTAAGCCCAGACGAATCAAAGCTATGCGCTTTTTCCGTCCCCGCGCCGGGCCGCTGGCGCGTATTCGAACTCGACGTTTCGAACGGCAAACAGACCTGGGAAATAACTTCTTCCGGCGGCCCCACGCTCCCGAACGCGATTAAGTACGCGGAAGGCTTCGTCGAAATGGAATACGGCTACGGCGCGCGCTACGTAAAACTCGACGCATCGAGCGGCGCGAAAATTTCGGAATTCGACGTCGCGAAGCGACCATCGGACGGAAGCGATGGCGGCGACGTTCACGTTTTCAAACACCCTTCCGGCGCCTACCTAAAAACCGCGGGACGCTTTATCGAAACCGGGCTTAAAGACGGCGGCTCCAAACTTTTTCCGCTCGCGTCATTCGCCGGCAGGCTGCCGGAAAAAGTGGAGTTTGCCGGAGACGGCGGCTCGATTATGCACGCCGTTTTTTCGAAGCCCGGACAAGAGAGCGATCTTTCGAATCCCGCACTCGAAGCGATTATCAACGCAAAAACCGGCAAAATAATCGCGGGCGACCAGCTCGACCCGAACGGATGGCTTTTTTACGGTCGCGGCAACGTCGTAATCGCGGGCGACAATCTTTACGAACTCGGAATCTTGGGAAAACCCGTCAAAACGATTCCGCTTTTCGGCTCCGGATAATATCGTCCGGTTTCGGCGCGCCGAGCTTATCCGCGAGAATAGTCCGCGGTGATATAATTCTCCGCTTTGAAACCGATATTTACAAGCGAAAATATGGCGGAAGCCGACCGGCACGCGATAGAGGCTCTCGAAATCCCTGCCGATCACCTGATGAACAACGCCGCGCTGCGCATTTTCGACGCGATGCGCGAATACCTTACGCCCGATGACAGGATTCTCATTCTTGCCGGTGCGGGCAACAACGGAGGCGACGGCATAGCGCTTGCGACCTATCTGTTTCGCGCCGGATTCGACGTCTCCTTGCAGATTCTTTCGCCCGCTGCCGAACTGAAACCGCCCGCTTCGCTGTTCGCGAACGTAGCGGAAAAAATGGGGCTGAAAATGGAGCGCCACGTTCCGCGCGTTTTCCCGGCGGAAATCTGGGACGAAAACTGGGACTACGTCGTGGACGCGCTTTTCGGCACCGGACTTGCGCGAGACCTGAGCCGCGAATATGCGTCAATCGTAAACGCTATGAACAACCATTGCGCGGCGAAAGGCGCGATGCAGATTTCAATCGACACTCCCAGCGGATTTTGCGCGTCTACCGGAAAAATTTTCGGAGCGTCGGCGAAGCCGGACAAAATTTATACAATCGAATTCGACAAGCTCGGCTTCCATAACTACTCCACCGCGGATGTCGCGGCGAGCGCCGAAATCGTCAAAATCGGCTTCCCGGAAGAGTGCGGGAATCTTGCGGCGGCGCATGAAGTGGAACTCTCCGACGTATTCGCGATGCTCCCCGTGCGCGACCGCAAAAGCCACAAAGGCACTTTCGGACGCGTCCTCATCGTTGGCGGCTCCACCGGAATGACGGGCGCGGCGAGAATGGCCGCTCGCGCGGCGATACGCGCCGGCGCCGGAATGGCGAAACTCATCGTGCCGGAAAAGCTTCGCCCCGCGGTCGCGGCGTCCGAGCTCGAAGTGATGGTCGAGGGCGCGCAGGACACCGACAGCGGCAATTTCAGCAGGCTTGCGCTTCACCGCCTTCTCGAACTTACCGAATGGGCCGACTGCGTATGCATCGGTTGCGGCGTCGGCCGCCATCCGCAAACCCTCGAACTCGTGCGGGACTTCATTGCGAAATGCGCGCTCCCAGTCATCCTCGACGCCGATGGAATTTATGCTCTAAGAGAATTGAAAGAAAAACTGCCCAAAACGAGCGCGGTCGGAATAACGCCGCATCCCGGCGAATTTTGCGCGGTAAGCGGCGCCACGCGCGAAGAACTCGAAAGCAATCCGTTCGCCATCGTGAAAGACTTCGCCGAAAAGCGGGGCTGCGCCGTAGCGTTCAAAGCCGGCAAAAGCTTCACCGCCGACAAGCTTGGGCGCATTTACTGCATACCGACCGGCAATCCCGGTATGGCGACCGCGGGCAGCGGCGACGTTCTCGCCGGAGCGATCGCCGGAATGCTCGCGCCCGCCGCATCGCGCCACAAATCCGAAGGCGGCTTCGATGTTTCGGAAAGCGTGGGCGCGGCGCTTTGGGCGGGCCAGTATCTTCACGGGCTCGCGGGCGACCTTGCGGCCGAGGAAATCGGGCTCGACGGTATGATTGCCGGCGACATCCTCGATTATCTGCCCCACGCGCTCGACGTGATTCGCCGGGGAGAAGAAAGTGAGTTTTGAGCCTTCCCATTCCACGACCACCGCGTACATCGACCTCGAAAAATTCGCGCACAACCTGCGCGTAATCCTCGACGAGCTCGGCGGCAAGCGCCTCATCGCCGTCGTCAAAGCCAACGGCTACGGCCACGGCATCGCCGGCCTCATCCCCGTCTTCAGCCGGTTTCCACGCGTCTGGCTGGGCGTGCCCACGCTCGACGAAGCGCTCGAGCTTCGCGGCGGCGGCGCGCCGAACCCGATTCTGCTCCTATCGCATATCAACCCGGTCAAATTGCCGCTCGCGGTCGCGAACAGCTGCCGGCTCACCGTGCACCACCTCGACCACATCAACTGGTACGCTCGCGCCGCAAGGAACGCTCCCGACACCGTGAAGCTCCATCTCGAAGTGGACACCGGCATGGCGCGCCTCGGCATCTCTCCGGACGACCTAGGCGAAGCGCTGGAACTTATCAAAGCCGAAAAAATGTTCACGCTCGAAGGCGTCTTCAGCCACCTCGTCGAATCGAGCATCGCGGACGACCCGCGCAACGCCGCCCAAAAGCGAGCGTTCGAAGAAATCCTCGCGAAAGTCAAATCCGTTTTCCCGGACGTTTCTTGCGCGCACCTCTCGAACAGCGGCGGCGTCCTCAACCTTCCCGATGCGCACTACGATATGGTTCGCGCCGGCATTCTTTGCTACGGGCTTTACCCGCCGGACTATGCCGGGCGCAAAATAGACATCGCGCCGGTCCTCACCCTCGTCAGTCAGGTTCACGACTTCCGGCAGGTGAAAAAAGGCACCGGCGTAAGCTACGGACACAAGTGGATAGCGCCCGAAGACACCACGCTCGTCACGATACCCATCGGCTATGCGGACGGATATCCGCGCTCGATGAGCGGCAAGGCGCAAGTGATATATCGCGGCGAAATCCGGCCGGTGGTCGGCAACATCACGATGGACTACATGATGGTGGACGTGAACGGCCTCGGAAAACCGGAACTCGGCGAAGAGGTCATCCTCATTGGCGAATCCTGCGGCAAAGCTATTGCCGCCGCCGACCTCGCGCGCTGGGCGAACACGCTCGAATATGAAATCATTTGCAATTTGGGCAGGCGGATAAAGCGCGTTTACGTCTAGCCCGCTCCGCCCCGTCCGGCCTTGCCCCCCGCCCTAATAATTCGCCCAGCTAGGGGCGGGGAGAGGAATCCACAGTTCTTCGAACGTCGTTTCGCCCCAGTAATAGCCCATATACGCAGCGTCCGCCTCGGTTATCACCCCGTCCCCGTCCGCGTCCAGCCGCGCCGGAACGAGCGTCGCCTTGCCGTCGCCCTCCGCGTCGAAAAAGTCGATTATCCCGTCCTCGTTCTGGTCGATCAGCCACGCCGCTATCGGCCGCGACGCAAGCGGCAAGCCTTGTCCAGTGCTTCTCGCGCTCACCTCGAACAGCCCCGGCGACATCTCGTGCCACGGCACAGGCGGATTGCGCGTGCTTATCCCGCCCATCGGCGGCTGCTCCCGGTTCAGCCTGCGGAACTCCTCGTACCAGCGCTCTATCGCGTCGAACTGGCCCGTCCCCGCCGCGTCCAGGTCGTTTTTCCCGTCGCCGTTTATATCCAGCCAGTCGCCGCTCGTATGCACGAGGTTCCACGCCGTGTCGTAAATGCGCTCGCTCGTCGCGATAAACCCGTCTTCGTCGCGGTCATAGACCAATTTGAGAAAACCGTCGCCGTTTACGTCCACGGGCACCGCCAGCGCGTCGATTCCGACCCGCCTTCCCATATTCAGCCGCAGCATCGCGGCGTCCCCCTCGTTCACGATTCCGTCGCCGTTCACGTCCCCCAAAAGCGGACTCCCCACATCCACGTCGCAGATGATATCGCCGTAGCCGTAAGCTTGGACGGCAGAATCAGGGTCGTCCTCAGGCCGGATTAAGTGAGTGCGATATCGACGGTTTTTAAGAAATCTTATGTTACGTAGAGCGAAATCGGCCCGCTCCCCGCTATGCCAAGTGGGTACGATTGGCGAAGTTTCGTCATAATTTGCTCCCACGTATGGAAAAGAACCTCTGAACGGTGATGTGCCACTTCCGGGTTCATGAAAGAATAAAGACGGAATTTCGAAAGGGCGAATGCGAGTGCCATTTCCGTCAGCATTTTGAGGATGGTCAAAATGAACGTGGACGGCAATAAGGCCATTAACGCTACCTCCTATAACATTTTCGCTATTATATGGCAAATTGGGAGACACGCCACTGCCAGTTTGTAGTTCCATGTAGTAAAACTCGCCCGGATTGTTGCCTTTCTGCTTCAGAAAATACAATTCACGGCTTCCTTCATAAACATCTTGAGGCTTAATTACGGATGCTGATAAGTTGTACTTTACGTTCACAAATGGGCACCAGCCGCTAGCAATTTTGTGGATTCCAAGTGGAGCAAATCCCCCTGCCATCACATCGGCTCCATAGAGACCACTATCTTTAGAGTCACTTGCTCTAACATATGTGTCAGGCCAATTTAGCATGTGTCCGATTTCATGAGCATAAAATTGCACATTGAATGAAGCGGGCGTTGATGCGCTGGCAATCATTTTGGTGCGGATGTAATCCTGCAGCGCTTGGCCTATATATGCGATTGCATAGTCTGGATAAGGTGGTTCGTTCCTGCGATACATTTCATAATTGAAGAATCCCTGCCCATCGCCATCTCTTGAATCTAATATAACCATAAAAGGATTTACAAATGGCCCAAGCAGTTTATTATTCTCGTTCTCCACTATTTCATACATTTCTGCGCACCTTTCAGGACTTAAAGGATACATTACATTCCAAGAATAAGTTTCGGAAGCAACCGTCAATATTTCGTTATGCACAACAAAATCTGGGATAAATTTTCCATATGATTGTTCGCAAAAGTAGTATTTTGGGTTAAGTTCGGGTATTGGAGTTGGTCCATTCAAATGTTTGCTTTCCTTTGCCAAGTCTAAATTGGAAAACCAATCGCCAGATGTCGTGCGCTTTATGTAAAACACATTGATGCGAAGGTGTGATTGAAAATAGTAATATGGCATACCTAAATATGCTCGGAATGTTTCATCCCATAATGCTGATGCCAGAGATTGGCTCAATTCGTTGTCGCTGTGATTTTCCGCCCAGGATCCACGCGGATATCCAGATTTAAATACGTCAACACCAATATACGGCCAAGAAAAGTCTGTTGCATGCCGAATGTCCCATAGTGGAATGCACCCAAAGCTATTAACATTTATATCTCCGCCGAAAACAGATTCGTTAGCCGCATGATCGTGATTCAGGCCTGCAATTATATTTACTTGAGCGGAGGCCGGGGGGGAATCCCCCCCGGCCTTTATCGAATAGGAGTAGTCAATGTTATTTGGCCCGGACTTGGAACATCCTAGCGCCAAAATACAGGCAAGAAAAAACGCCACTATACGAACCATCATATCTAACTAATCCTGTCGCGCTGGAATATGAACCTCTGTGAAGCCCTCCTCGCAGGTGTCATAATCTGACCATTCGTCGAAAAATACACGAGTCGTGGGAGAGAAATAGCAAGAGTATTCAGACCCAAAGCCGAAATCAACAGCAATATCACCATGGGGTAAATTTACTGTAAACCGAAATTCAAAGGCTACGCCCGATGCACCTGCTTGGATATACGAAGGTGGGGGGGGAGGTTGAGGAGGTTCAGGAGGGGGTTGAAAATATGCAATAAATATATCTACAGAGGAAAAGTCATTGTATAGAGAGGATTTTATTAGTTGTCCTCCTGGGGGAGGATTCCATTCATCGAAAAAGCCGCTTCGGGGGTCACCCCATGAGTCGGTGTCTGAGTCATTATTGTTCCATACTTTGACATCCGTACTGACTTGAGGTATAGTTGCAAAATGAATGCTATTCGTATCACCTGAAAAGTCCAGTCTAACCCTATCCAATGCGGACATTAAGTGGGAAATGTCTCGAAAACGCACAGCCACGGAATACGTTACAGTAGGAGGTGAGTTGTTGACCACAAGTTCTGTTGGTGTGCTATCCCTAAATCCTATTTCATTTAAATAACTAACAGCCGTAATGGTTAGTGGTGGATGGGAAACAGCGGACTCGCTTAGGTTGTCAGTCACTCGCACTTTTGGGTAAAATGTACCTTCGGAAGCATATGTATGGTATGCAATAGAAGTACTGCCTGTGTCTTGCTCAAATGTGTCGTTTCCATCCAGATCCCATTCGTATTTGACTATCGTACCATCTCTATCAAAGCTGTCGGAGGCATCGAATAGCACTGGAATACCACACTTTACTTTTTGACTCGACGTTTCAAGTAGGGCTGTTGGCGGTTGGTTAATTACAAGAACAACTTTGGTCAATTCGCTCCATACACCGTAATTGTGATTTTGATCCTGGTCAAAAGGCCTAACCCTAACATATACTTCTTCGTATTCATCCAGTTCCACGTCCGTGAACTTAAAACCGACTTGACCAGTAGCCGAATGATACCAGTCACCGAAGCCGTAATATGGACCATATGCAAGGCTCTTAATCGTATTCCTTTGGCTTGGAGATGGGCCCGCAATTTCGGTATCGAGAATTAATCCACCGCCTTGACTTTGGTATACTTGTATTTGATATCCTCCAACTGCTACGCCATAGTAATCGACAATCACCTGAATATCGTTCAGGTTAATAACCAGATCATGATGGTAATCGAATACTTCATAAAAAGGTGGTATCCAATAAACATAACTTCCAGATTGAGTATAAAGATGCTGGGCAATCGGTGTCTGGTCGGCGATACCAACCTCGCCGTTTAGATCGCCGTCGCCTCGATTGACTTCGCTCCATCTAATGTAAGGAACTTCGTTTTCTCCTTCTTTTACGAGGTAGTTTGTAATATCATCGACTTTGTTGCTTCCGTGCTGGGGATAACCGTCGTTCGGCGCGACGCTCGCGTCCCTTCCCGGATTCCACGGTTCTTTTTTGAATACGAAAGTTCCGACAAGGCCGCCGTGCGCCGAGTCTTTTTCGTCCCAGTTTAACAGCCCGTGCCAGAACGCCGCCTTTCCCTTGACCTTGAAAATCGCGGTCGTGACGAATTCTTCGCCGGCTTTGTCCTCTTCGCCGAACATATCGCCGGGAACGTACTTCACCGGGTTATACGACTCCGCATCGTAGTAAACATAGCCGAGCACGTACTTCCAATCGTACTGCGCGCTCGCATTCGCCCGGATAATCAAATGCACTTCATCCCCATTTTCCTCTACGGACAGCTCATAGGCTTCTACTCCCTTCCGGTCGGGGCTGTCGTCGCCGTCGAGCGGCTCGAAGTGAAATGTCGTGCCTCCCGGCCCCTCGACGCTTGAAACCGCGCGCTCGCCGACGCTTCCGCCGTTTGCGCTTGTCGCGGTAATTGCGGCGAGGCCCGCCGCGGGCTTTGGTTTACCGCCCTTGCATCCCGAAAAGACCAGCGCAAGAAGAGCCGTCGCGATGGCCATAATCATCACCGCCGTGAGCGCAATGCGCCCGATTTTAACGCGCGCGCGCGCCGTTGCTTTTAATTCCGCATGTAGCGGCCTCTTCCCAGTCATCTCTTAGTCCTCCTATGGACATTTCCGATTAACGTTCAATGGTTGGCAAACCCAACCGGACATCTATCGAAACCCGCCCACCGGACTCCCACCCGCCGGGCATGTCAATCCGATTATATCCGAATTTCTTCGAAAGGGACAAAAATAAGCGGCCGCGAAAAAAATATTCGCTTGTACCGGAAATCACTTTGCCGCCGAGTCGCGGCAATGAAAAAAATCCGCTGTAAAATAGCGGCTTTCGGGAGGATTCGGGATGACAGGCGAAATATTGCATCCGGTTTACGAGCTGTTCAAGTCGAGGTGCATTTCGACGGCGTTCACCGGCGAACCCGTGCCGGAGGACGCGCTGGCGCGGATAATCGACGCCGGGCTTTGGGCGCCGTCCGGCGAGGAAACTCAGCCGTGGTTTTTGCACGTACTGACGGGCAAGAAACGCGACGGCTTCGCGCTGCTTGCCGAAATAATCTGGACCTCGCTTACTCCGCTTAGCGCCCGCGGCGCGGCAGGGGACGGCGAGGCGGAGCGCATCGAAGGCAAGAAAAAGCTCTTCAGCAATCTTGCCGGCGCGCCGGTGGCGATCGCCGTTTTTTACGAGCCGCTGCCGGACGAGCCTACGGCAAGGCTGTCCGCGACCATGCTGATTCAAAATATGCTGCTCGCGGCGGCGGCCGAGGGGATTGGCAGCGCCACGTTCATTTCGATCGGCGAGCGGAGCTGCGACGTGTGCGAATTCCTCGGCGAATCGCGGCGGTTTCTCGCGTGCATACTGCTCGGATACCCGGAATCGCCGGCAGATCCGAGAAAGCCGCGAAAAACCGGCAGCGTCAAACGCTACTGAAAAGCCGGTTCACTCGGGATTTACCCCGCCATCGCGCCTTTGATCGCGGCGAACATTCCCTCGCCGCGCACGCCCTTCATCACGACCAGACCTTCCGGGTTTATCAGCATGCTGAACGGAATGCTCGCGATGCCGTAATTGTCGGCGGCGGTCTGCTTCGCGTCAATCGCGTTCGCGGCCGCAATGCCGTTCTTTTTAAGCGTGTCCTTCACTTTCGCGGCGTTTCCGGGGTCGTCCAGCGAAATGCCTATGACTTTCAAATCGGGGATTTCGGAACTCAGTTTGGCTACGTGCGGCAACTCCGCAACGCAGGCGCCTCACCAGGTCGCCCAGAAATCCACGAACACCCAGCTTCCGCGATAGTCCGCCAGCTTCAGCGGCTTGCCGTCGAGGCTCGTAAGCTCGAAGTCGTACGCCGGAATAGGCGGGTCGACTTTCATATTGAAGTCCTTGTACTCGGCAAATCCCTTCGGCATAGGCTTCGTATTTCTCGCAGCGCCGCTTGCAGCGGGCGGTGGCGCGCTCGTTCCCGAAGTCGTGCCCGTCGAACCCACCATCGCCGGCTCGTCGTCGCCGGTTTGAGGATTGCAGGACGCCATCCATGTCGCGGCCGCGGCGAGAATCGCCAATGCCGCAATCGTCGCAATTTTCGAATGCATTCGTTTTCTCCTTGTAAAAAGCCGGAGCAATACCGGCTTTTTATACAGCCGCCGCGCCGCTTTTAGCGAAAACCGCGGCGCATTGCGCTATCTTTTCGCCTTGTAAATAAGCTGCACCGTGTCGCCCACGCTCGCCTTGCCCTTCTTGACCGCGACAAGACATGTCGTTTCGTCGATGATTTCGATAACTTTCAAATCGCCGACGATTTTCGCGCGATACACTTTCTTGACGCCTAAATCAACCTCTTCGTAAACCACCAGGTTCAGCATATCGCCCACTTTCAGACCCACCGCGCTGCCGATGTCCACGTAGCACGCCTTGCCGCCCTGGTCGAGTTTGAGCACCGTTCCTTGAATCGGGAATTTCTCCAGCACGAATCCGACGATTTGCCCCGCCGCATCCTCAAGCGCGAATCCGACGTCGCCGGAACGCTCGCCCTGACTGCCGGTTGCGCCCGCCCCGTCTTCGGTTACGACGACAACGCCGGTTCTTTTCTTTTCGCCGTTCACCTGCTCGCTGAAAAGCGTTTCGCCGGATTCCTGGTCGCGCATGTTGACCATCACTTGCACGCTAACGATGTCGGTCGAAGTGCCGACGCCCAACAGCGCGCCGACGCCGCCGGAGCCTTTCGACACGACCGCCACGTTCGCCACCGTGCCCTCGATTACGTAAGAATGAATCTGCAGGTTGCCCTGACTTACCGCCGCGCCGGGGTTCGTCTGCGCCGCGAGGCGGTTAAGCCGCTCGGTTTCTTCAGCTGTTTTCTCGAAGTCGAACACGCGGAAGTTGCCCGTCGAGAGCAGCCGGTTTTTAATGTACGCCCGGAACACTTCGCCGACGTCCTGAATTCCCGCCTGATACCACCACGACCTGCCCGTCTCGCCCGACGCGTCCTGGAACTTGGAGACGAAAATAGTTATCTTATTGTCCTGCGGCGACTGCGCGCCGGACGGCACCGCCGTCAATACCGCGACGGCTGCAATTATCAGTATGGAAACAAACTTGCTCATCAAAAAACACCTCCGCCCAATGATAAAAAACATCATAATTCGCTTACACTTTCTTCCTGAAAGTCAGCGATACGTTATCCATGCTTACAAAATTCACCTTGTTCGTGCCGAGTAGCGCGTTTTTCACATCGTCCACCGACTTCGACCACTCGAACTTGAACAGCGAAGCGCCGGCGTTGAAATAATCCTGCTTGAACGACGTGATTCCCAATTGGTTTTGCAGCGCTGATTTGAATACCAAATGGTCTTGCCGCGTCACCCCGTTTATCACGACCGAAATTTCGCGCACTCCCGCCGACCCGAAATCGCCCACGATTTTGTAAAGGCTGTTCGCCGTGAACATATCGTAGGTTTTCGTAACGGCTTGGCTCACCGACTGGTTCGAATTCATTCCGCCGCCGAAATCCGGCGTTTCCACTACGCCGAAATTGACCGCCCCGCCAAGCGCCGGATAATACGCCGCCCAATACATTCTCGCCTTGTACTTCTTGAAGTCCGCGCTCGACGGCCCTTCTATCGGCTGGAAATTGACGAGCAAAATCGGGTTCATGCCCGTGGCGTACAGCTTCAGCGCGCCCGCAATCGTCTCGTCGTCTTTGAACATCTGCGTTAAAGTGCCCGGAACTTGCTGGCCGGTTATATCGCGGCTCGACACCGGCATACCGGTCGCCTGCTCGACGCGCGCCTTAAGGTCGGTTCGCGGGTCGCACAAAAGCTCGCCGCCCGACCACTCGACATTGACGATCAGTTCCAGCTTGCCGAACAAGTCCATCGGGTTGAGCGACTTGCCCGCCACTTTGCCGGCGAATCTGTTCGACGCACGAAGGACGCTGGCGAAATATTCGTCCGCCGGCGAATTCGCCACCGAAAAATCTTCGACCGCGCCGGTCGCGATGTTTATCAGGTTTATCGTCAGCGTGAAGTTGCCGCCGGAAAAGCTGTACGCGCCGGTCACGAGGTGCGAAGCGCCGGCAAGCTGGCCCACTTGGGCGAGAGCGCCGACTTCGTTCGACGACAGCGACGACATATCCACGAACCCGCTGATGTTCAGCCGCTGCTCGCGCATTATTCCTTCGAGATTCTGCCTGTCCACCACGGTGACGCCAGGAACGGACGCCAGCGCGCCCCCGACAATCTGGCCGATCGTTCTGCCCGTGTCGTCCACGCCCGCGGTCGCGCTAACGGTATAGCCGCTGGAATTGCTTTGGCTCGTTACGCTGACGCGATAAGTTTCGCCGCCCGTGCCCGTAAAATCGGTCACCGCGACGTTGATGTTTTGCGCGTGCGCACCGCCTTGCGGCAACGCCGCAAGCGTCAAGAGCGCAAGCGCCAAAACCGGGAAGATAAGCGCCCCGGCCTTGCGCCGATTACCCCAAATGCCCATAGATGTCTCCTCCGACCGCACGATTATACCCTGTGAATTTCAATTACGCAACAGAGGGTCGGAAAAGCTTTCTTCGAAAGGTTTGTACAAATCTGTATATCGGCAATTAGAATCGCGATTTCCGCAGTAATATTGCGGACAATCGCCGATGCTGGTAAAATCCCTTTTCTCCGGCGGGATAGCTCAGTGGTAGAGCAAACGGCTCATAACCGTTAGGTCACGGGTTCAAGTCCCGTTCCCGCTATTTTTTTTCATCGCGGCCCGCCTTTCCGCCTGTTAATTCAGAAGCTGCGGCGTCCCGTGCCATATAAAAAACGCAATTACTTAATCCGATTCGTTTTATAAACGAGGTAGGGATGGGGTTTATCCCCATCCGGAAAATTAAAAATCCCGCAATCGAATCCATTTGAAAAAAAATTTTTCCGCGCTTGGGCGCAAAAAAGCGAAAGACTTGACAAAAGTTTGCTATCATGAATGTGGCAGGGAAATCTG
>CAYMAI010000012.1:0-60805 GCA_964388445.1 uncultured Planctomycetia bacterium | reverse complement strand
CCGCAAGTTCTTTCTCGCGTCCGATAAACGCGTTCGGCTGAATCGTAAGGTTGTTCGGCCTGTAGCCCGCTAGCGTGGGCAGCGGCGCGAACTCGTGAATCTCGAAATCGGGATGATCAATTTGATAAAGCCGCTCAGGCTCGGCGAGGTCGCGCAGGCGATGCTCCCCGAGGTCTATAAACGATACATGAGGCGGCGGCGCGCCGATTAACGTCTTCACCACTTCGGATACGAGCGTTTGTCCGGGATGGCACACTTGGCAGATACGCGACGCGCGGTTAATCGGCTGACCGAACCAGCCTTTCCCCGCCGCAAGCGGCACGAGCGTCCCCCAGTGAGCGACGGCCCTGACAAGAAGTTTCGTCCCGTCGGGAAGCGGCTCGAACGATGCGACTTTCTGTTGGACTTCGACGCAGCAGCTTAGACATTCTTCCGCTCCCGTGAAAACGGCGATATAACCGTCGCCGAGGTTTTTCATTATTTCGCCGCCGTGCGCGGACACCGACGCCTCGACTTCGCCGTTGTGCCGCTCCAACACAGGCCTGAATTCATCGTGAAGCCGCTCCCATAACTGCGTGGAGCGATGAATGTCCGTGACAAGCAGGAACGCCGTCCGCGCCCCGCCGTTTTGTCCATTTGCAATATTGCTCATACGAGGCGAATTATAGCATTATGGTATGAAATGCAACTACTATATTAGGTCAGCAAATGTTGCAGCCGCACTGATAACCAATGCTACAATCCGCGGGTGGAGCGTGAGCGATTAAAACTGATCGAATTTCCGTTGTTCGCCGGATTTTCCAACCGCGTGCGGGCGGCGGTGACCGCGCGAACCGGCGGCGTGAGCCCCGCGCCTTACGCATCGCTAAATCTCGGATTCAGCAGCGGCGACGACCCTGAAAACGTAATCGCAAACCGCAGGCTGGCGCTGTCCGCGTTTATAACCGGCGAGCCGCAAGCCGATTATCCGCTGGACGATTGGATTGGACTCAAACAAGTTCACGGCGGCGAATGTCTGCGCGTTTCAGGCGCGGACCGCGGCATGGGCGCATTTCCCGAAGGCCACCCGATGTTCGCGAAACCGGCGCGCGAAGCCGACGCGATTTGCACGAACGAGGCCGGAATCGTTCTCGCCATCAGCGTGGCGGATTGCGTGCCCGTAGTTTTGTACGACGTGCAAAATCACGCGCTCGGCGCGGCTCACTGCGGCTGGCGGCCCGCCGCGGCGGGAATACTCGAAAATCTGCTTGGCGAAATGAAAGCCGCGTACGGAACGAATCCGAAGGACGTTTATGCCGGAATCGGCCCCGGAATTTCCGCAGCGAATTACGAAGTCGGCGAAGAAGTGGCAAGCAAATTCGAGGGCGAAAAATATTCCGGCTATCGCGTAATTTGGCCGGGCCGATTGGACGAACGAACCGGCGCGCGAAAATTCCAGCTGAATTTGTGGGCCGCGCTCAACGCTCAGCTGGACGTTTGCGGCGTACCCAAAAATCAAATCTCGACGATTGTCAAATGCACGTATGCCAATCGCGATGAATTTTTCAGCTACCGGCGTGACGGAGCTAAAACCGGACGAATGATGCTTCTTGCCTCGCTTTTTTAACTGCCGGAAATCTAAATCTGCGCCGATAGCCTCAATATGCCGCCCTTCTTTCAAGCTCCGCCGCTTTGAATGCGTCCGCCACTTCCCGCTGGACCATCACGTAAATAAACCACACTCCTGCCGGCGTGCCGATTGGAAACGACAACAGCAGGAACACGCCGAGCACGATTGTGTTGACACGCGCGAACGCTCTGCCTCGTGCGAGAAACGCTCCGTTCAGCGCGAACAAAATGGAAAAAACCACGATGACGCCGGTTAGCAAAACAGGCATCCAGCTCATCTGCTCGAATACTTCGGCGGCGAGCGCGTTTACTTCCGAAGCATCCGCTTCGCCCGCAATTTGCATAAAATAAGTAAGGCTAAGTTCTTTCGAATAATTCCAATACGCGTCGACGAAAAAAACAAGCCCCAAATGAAGAACCGCGATTACGTAATGCGCGATTACAATCGCATTAATCTGCCCAGTCCATTTGCCGAATTTTACGTTCATCCGAGATTCCCAAAAGCGGCGTAAAAGTAAAAATTAGAATTCAAGCCAGCTCTTTTCGCCCGCCCGTTTCGTTTTTCGCCCGCCCGTGCGCCGGAATGTCCTTTGCCCGCCGGGAATGAAAAGCCGCTCCGCCTGTCTGCGCGTAATGAAGACTAGAGTAATCGCCGCGATGATGCCGCGAACATAACTCCCGGACAGCACGGAAAAGGCGAGAATAATCACGCAGAGAATGACGAGGCTTTGCTTGTACGCCAAGTCCATTTTCCAGACAAGCCATCCGATAAGTGCGGAAAACGCCGCGCCGGCGATTATCCACAGCGTCTGGACGCCGGCAAGAAACCCCGCCCCGAACGTCGTGCCGCGCGCGAAAAACGAAAGCGCGCCACCCGGAAAAAGCACGGCTGCAAGAGTCAGCGCGGCCGAAATGTACCACAAAACGGCGGTTGCCCTGACGATTATCAGCCAATGTTTGCCTTGCATCGCCTATCCTCCTCCCCGCTTAAAACCAGACTTGCCGGCGAAAAAGTCATCCACCGCCATTGCGAATTCCGCGTATGCGCGCTCGCCGAATAGAACGAATTCCACTTTGGACGGATAGCGCGATTTTCCGAAATGAGCCGCCAATTCGCTCAACATCAGCGCGGCGCATTCCGCAATCGAAAATCCGCCAACCCCCGTGCCGAGCGCCGGGAAACTGACGCTGTCCAATTTGAAATCCGCGCATTTTTGCAGGCTGCTCGCGGTGGCCGCAGAAATTTTCGCCGCATCGGTCGTCAGGTCTTGTCCCATCGCCGCCGCGTGAATGACGAACTTACATGGAAGCGCGCCTGCCGAAGTCACTACTGCGCTGCCGACCGCTATCGGGCCTTGCGCAACCGCTTCGCGCTCGATAAGTTCACCGCCCTTTCGCTTTATCGCGCCCGCAACGCCGCTCCCCATCCAAAGGTGATTGTTCGCGGCGTTCACGATTGCGTCGGCAGTTCGGGCCGTGATGTCGCCTTCGATAACTGTTATGGAATTGGCGCCGAACGTGTAACTTTTCCCTTCCACAAAGGAATTCTATCACGCTCCGCCCGGCCTTCCCGCTTACGGCGCCGCGATTTCAGCGCTTCCGGCGTGAACGTTTTGCATATTGCCGAGCGGCCTTCCCGCGATTTTCGACAAATAGTTTCTGCATTCGGCATAAGAAAGCGACACGGGTTTCATTTTTATCTTCGCACCCCAAGTTTTCATAGCTCCGCGTTTTCCCGCTGTCACTTCGGCAATGCCCGCAAGATTCAGTTTGATTCCGCCAAATTTCCGCCGGATACTTTTCGATTCCGGCATCGCGCTAAGCTTGCCCGCACCCGCCCGCCATATTCCCGTTCGATTTTCGGTTTCGAAGTAAAGCGTCAGCCATGCGGCGGGCGAAATTTCGAAGCCGTCCGCGGCAAGCTTAATCCTGCCGGTCTCGCCGCTCGCGTAATCGAATTTAACGCGCTCGCGTATTTTCGTATGAACTACGCCCGGAAAAACGGTCTGCCTAATCCCGATAATTTCCCCGCCGCCCATTCTGCGCCAATATGATTTCGCGAAATGCGGCTCGAAGTCCGCCGGATAGGTTGGTTGCGCCTTGAGCGATTTTATGCGCCCAGGCTTCGCGATTTTCATCAGCCTTTCGAAATAGTACTTGTCCGCGGCCGCCCGCTCGAATTCATGAACGAAACTGCGGCGCGAAATTCCGGCTTTCGTCCACGCGGAAAGCGAAATACCCATCGCTTCGACTCGCTCGTCGGCATAAAATCTTTCGCGCGGCAGCCCGCCCACCCCGGTCGCGCCCCGCCAGTCGAATCCGAGTTTTTCGTTGCCGTTGCCGCCCGTCGCGAACGTTAATCCCGGCGCTACCCTAAACGTAAAATATCGCGTTCCGCCCAAAAGCTGCGGCGGCGATTTTTCCGCAACGAAAGGTGGCAAGGTTCGCAGGCTATTATGAATCGAAAGCGAAAACCCGTTTTTGTCCGCAAGCCCCGCCGGATTCGCCGCCGCGCTAATCGCCTCGCCGTTCGAAAAAGCACGGCCGCCTCCCGCCGAAATCGCGGGAGCGTTACTCGACAGCCATCCGTCGAACATCGGATTGTATGCATACGCAGGCAGCGTCAAGTATGCAATGACTGCAAGTAGGATTGCAGAAGCAGCCGCAAGGGCAGGCGAAAATTTCAGCTTCAAACCGCTCAAATCGAGGTTATTCTACAACGCCTTGGCGGCGCATGTGGCGAAAATGCGTGGTATAATCCGCGGCAAAGGGCGTTTAGCTCAGCGGCTAGAGCGCATGCTTCACACGCATGAGGTCACTGGTTCGAATCCAGTAACGCCCATTTTCCCCGCCGGTTATTTTCAAAAAAAGATTCCGCTACAAGGTCTTTCGTCTTATGATAACCGAAGTATCGATTATTTTCGTGACATCGTTTTCGGTAACCGCAACCGACAATGTCATGCGCGCAGCCTGAGTTGCAATGGTCGTTTCTGCGCCTCGAAGAGTAAGGTAACTTATACTGAAATCGGTCAGGCCGCTCGAGTAAACCGCGCCGTTTTTTTGTATAGTGCCCTTATTTTTGTCGAAAACGTATTCGGCTTTATCGCCTTTCGTCACGATTACAAACGATTCGCCTGAAACATCTTCGAAGCCGTCCGAGTTCCGGACGTCGTCCACAAGCCTTTCTATCGCTTCCTGCACGGCGTAAGTGGCCGTCGAACGGTCTTTGACTATCATCGTCGTTTGGCCGGATTGCACGTAAAGCGCCGTGGCGACGAGCATGATAATCGAAGAAATGACAACTGCGATTAGCGCTTCGATAACGGTAAATCCAAATTTGTTTGCTGGCAGAAACTTCATTAAAATTACCTATATTCCAAATTTGTACAGGTCGGTTTGCATGGTTACGGATGGCACTTCCTCGATACCTTCTTCGCCCTGCTGGTCAATGAAAAACACGCGAATCGAAATCCGTTTCACGTTGGTGTCCGGAATCGTAATCGTACGCTCCACCTTGTATTGCCCATCCTCTGTCGTGTAGGTGTTCGGCCACCGGTTATTCACCGGGTCCAAAAATCCGCTGCCCGTTGAATCGGGAGGAATCATCGCCCAATTAACCGCCTTTACTTCTTCGACTGCTCGCCTTGCAAGGCTATTTGCATACGCCGTGTCTTCGGAAGTAAGTTGAATCCTAACCGTTTGAACTACAATGAGCAATGCGCTCACGAAAAGTACGCCGAGTATCAGAAGTCCGACGAGCACTTCGATAAGGCTAAAGCCACCTCGTAAATTGGCTTTCATCGCAGTTCCTCCCAGGAATTACGAAAAACGAAAAACTGGTTGCCGAGAAATCCAATTGCTTCCGTCGAAAAGCGCATATCGAAACTTCCGCCGATATCGACGTTTACAACCGCGTTTTCCTTGGCAACAAGCATCGCTCCCCAAATCTCGGCGCTTCCGGAACCGACCGTAAAATCGCCCATTACGATTACGATTCCTTCCCAAGTAAAGTTACCGTTAACTTTGAAATTCCCGTCAATCAAAAGCACTCCGCATCCGGTCGTATTCCCGTTGATGAATACGTCGTTTTGCACCCAGACGACTTCAGGATCGGTCGGCGTTCCCCACGTGCTGTCGTTATTATAAGGATCGGTCGAACTCGTATAATGGGAACCGTTCAGAACAAGAGTAGCCATGTTGCGATATTGCTCGGCCAATGTTTCGGCATCGACTACGTCGCCTATGTTAGAAATATTCGGAGTTGAGCCGCTGCTGCCGGTAATTTTTTTCGCTTTCGGTCCCATCCCCGGACCGCTGTAATAGTCCATCCATGAGTCGAGGCTTTCGTCGTTGACGACGCCGATTCCGCTTACATCGCCTCCCGTTCCATTTTCGCTTTTCGAAAGGGATTTGTGGTCGTTACCGTTTACGCTGAATCCTGCACCGGTAATTTTTGGATTGACGTTGGTACCGTCTACGTAAATTGCCGCCGGCGCGTCGGGCGGTTCGCCCAAGCCGTATTTAATCCTGACAGAACGGATGTACTGGCCCGCCTTACCTACGCCGATGGCAAATTCGCCTTCCTGAAGGCACATTTTCATATTGCCGTCTTTGATGCCGGGCGCGTCGTTCCAAAGCCATTCGTTCAATTCCGCGCCTTCGTATGGGAATGTTGAGTCAACCTTGCCAACGGCATCGAAAGAACTCATGGACAGCTGAGCGGTTCGAATCGACCTGTTCAGGCCAGATTCGGCAATCAAAAGTGCGTTTATATAGCTCGTCCGTCCCGCGGAAAAAGTCAGCGAGCCGTATGAAAAGCTAACGACGGCGAGGAGGAGAATCAAAATGGCCGCGCCAAGCACGACCGCGGTGAGCAGCGCCGCACCCCGGCGGCTGCGCAAAAATTGCACCGGCATTACTCATCACCTCTGTTTAGTTACCTGCGAAGCCAAAAAGGCTCCAAGACATTATACCTTCGAAATCGGTTTTTTTTCCTTAATTAACAAATTTCTTCAAAATATACGAGAAATTTGTTTGTTGCTTTTGTCATATCGGGATAAATCGCGCATTTCGTTCGAATTGCACTCGAATCGCTTTGCATCTTATTCGGGGCAAAATAAAACGTCGCGTGAAGCGTCTCGAACGGAATTTCGGCAACTTACGGCATCATCATCTTAAGCCGCTTCGCCGCAAGATGGTTCATTTGGTGCCCGCTTTTTATCCCGATTACTCGTGCACACAAATGCATGCTGTAAATCGACAGGTCTCCGAGGATATCCTGCGCCTTGTGCCTTGCCGGCTCGTTGTCGAAATGCGGCTCTTTGTTCGGCCCGCCGCTCGTAATCAAAACCGCCCGGTCGGGATTGTTATGTTTCAATACGCCGGATTCGATAATCATTCGCGCCTCGTCTTCCGTTATGAACGTCCGCGCTTTTAAAAGCTCGCTTTTGAAATCGTCGCGTCTCACTTCGGCGGCGTACTGGGTGCCGAGAACGGGATCGGAATGAGACAAAAGATAACTGACCGAAAATTCTTCGGCCGGAAACAATATAAGCGACCTATCGCCGTTCCCTACCATTAAGGGGGTACGCAGCTTTCGCAGTCTGACCGGTTCGTCCAAATCCAGCCTTCCCGCGTCGAGAAGGGTTTCGAAATAGTCGTTCGCGCAGCCTTCCCTGCTGGGCAGCTCCTCTCCGTCCACTTCGATAATAACGTTGTCTATCGAGAGCGCCGCGAGGCAAGCCATTACATGCTCGACGACCGACACTTTCGCGCCGTTCATGGACAGCGTCGTGCAATTCGGAGAATCGCTGATTATATTCTCCGGAATCGCCGCGATTCGCGCGCCGTCATTGAGGTCGATTCGCTTGAATACGACGCCGCAGCCCGCGCCGGCAGGCAGAAATTTCATCACGGCCGGTTTGTCCGAAAACAAACCTCGGCCTTCGAAAACCGCGGGCATTTCGATAGTTGACTGATTTGGCACGCCCGGATTTTATCATCGATTTTCGGTCAGCAGAAGCATTTCTCAAAGCAATTTTTCCGCTCCGCCGGAGGGCTTCACCTTGTGCCATTTCATTTCCTTCCAAAACCTTCGCTTGCCCTCTCCGGCAATATCTTCCGCTATCAAATCCGCCGATGACGACTTCACGAGCGCGACAACCGAGCCGCCGAATCCCGCACCGGTCATCCTTGCGCCCAGAACGTCGGGAATTTCGCCGAGCCTTTCCACCAGCCAATCGGTTTCGGGCGAGCCCGCTCCAAGCAGCGTTTTCATGCTTTCGTGCGCGTCGTAAAGGATGTTTCCCGCCTGCCAGACGTTGCCATACTCGAACGCCCGCCTCACGCTTTTTACCCTTTCGTTTTCGAGATAATAATGGTCAAGATAACGCCTGTGGCGCTCTTCGACGCCCTCCCTGCCTTCGAGATAATTCATAAAATCCAAAATTCGCGGATGCGTAATTCTTTCGTCAAGCGCCGAAAGCGATTTCGCCGCCTCGTCCATCGCGTTTTTCAGTTCCGCATATCCGCCGTCCGCCAACGACCGCGTTTTGCCGCTGTCGATAACGAGCCATGAATAATCTCCCGTATCCGCCACAAATCTTTCGAACTCCTCGTGGTAACAATCCAAATAAAGAGCCGTTCCTTCCTCTCCGAATATCACTGCCGCAGGATCCATATAACCGCAAGGCGTTCCGGCACGATGCTCCGCCGAGACCGCGATTTTCGCCCTTTCTTCGAGCCCGATTCCGAATTCGTACAGCTCGCACAGCGCGAACAAAACACCGCCAATAAGCGCGGCGCTCGACGCAAGCCCGGTTTCGGAAGGCAAATCGCCCGTAATTCCTATATCCGCGCCATCGAAATGAAACCCGGACGCTTCGAGTTCATCTCTCAGCGCGGCGATTTTTTTGAATTTACCGCCTTCGTTTCCCGTTACATCGGTCGCGGATTCAAGCGGATACAATTCGCTGACAATTCTTAACTCGCCGCCGGTCTTCGACGCAGCTACGTATAGCGACAGGTCTATCGCCATCGGCATGCAAAGCCCGCCCAGATAGTCAGTATGCTCGCCGATAATGTTCACGCGTCCCGGAGCGCGTATAACCGTTTCCGGCGCTTTGCCGTAAGCGTTTTTAAACGATTCCACCGCATGACTTAAGTGCCGTTCATTCATTTTGCGCTCCCCGGTTTGCGCCGAGAAAGTCCGTCCAATTTGCCGCCAGAAATCCGGCTACCGGTTTTACGGCATCTTCCGGCTGTATATCGCCGCCCACAGGCAAAAACGTCACGTCGCGAAATTGGTGCTTCAACCAGGTAATCTGCCGCTTTGCATACCTGCGGGTAATCGAGGCGGTTTTTACTATCGCTTCTTCCATGCTCATCGTTCCGTCTAAAACCGCAATCGCTTCGGGATAGCCGTGTCCTTTTAGTGCGCGGGCATCGCGCGAGACGCCGCTTGCCAGAAGCGCCTTAACCTCTTCCAACAGCCCGTTTTGAAACATGATTCGCGCGCGGTTTAAAATCCGTTTCGCCAGCCATTTGCGGTCCGGATACAGCGCGAAAATTTTGAATTCGAATCCGCAGTTTTCTCCGTTAGCCGCATCCGGACCGCTTTCGGTTGCCGCTTTTCGCTTCCATTCATCCAATTGAGAAATCCACGCCACTTTTATTTCGGCCGTTTCGATTTCCGCAAATTCCGGCGCTCCGCCACCTCTCGCCGCCCATGCAAACCGTTCAATCGCCCGGATAACCCGATGTGGATTTTTTGCCTCCGTTTCCTTCAGTAATCCCGAAATCATGGGCCCGAACGCAGCCGACAGTTTTTCAAGCCCCCCGTCGCGATACGCCGCATTCAGCGCTTTTCGCAAAACCGGCGCGGGCGGCGCGTCGAACTCACCGCCTTCCATCAGCGCTTTTACGGCGAGACCGCTCCCTCCGAGTACGAGCGGGATTTTTCCTTCACTTAAAACATCCCGTATTTCCGCAACCGCCATTTTCCGCCAGTCTTCCACCGTAATGTCCGCCGCCGGGTCGAGAATTCCGCAAAGTCTGTGGGGTAGAATTTCAACCTCTTCTTTCGACGGCTGCGCGCTGCCGATGGCCATTCCGCGCATCGTCTGGCGCAAGTCCGCGCAAATCGCCGCGAGCGGAAACACGCGAGCGAGAGCGATTGCCGCCGCGGTTTTCCCGCTTCCCGTCGGCCCCATCAAAACAGGAACGGGGGGAATTTCAATCGCCGGCGCGGTCCAGCAGGAAGTCCTTTCGGACCCGCATTTCGCGGCGCGGCATTCGATACTTCCGTCCATCACGGCATCATTCTAGACCATGCCTCCGAACGGCTATAATAGCTTCGGAGAGATGGCCGAGTGGTTTAAGGCGGCGGTCTTGAAAACCGTTGGGCGGTGAACTCCGTCCCGTGGGTTCGAATCCCACTCTCTCCGCTTCGAATTACCGGCTGCTTAGTAGCGCCTCATTTGCTTGGTCAAATCATTCCGCGTCGAGCGCGGTGCCATGCGCGCCGCGCGTTACGTTAGTGTCGGTTTCGCGTATCCAGAGCTTGCCGTCTCCCGCAAAATCGATACTTGGAAGCGATATCCAATCGTCCGGCACGGATTTCGGCTCGCCCGAATGAACCGCTTCGCCGGGCATCAGCAGATACCTGTCGCTTCCGCCGCCGTCCAAAAACAGCCCGAGCGTCAGCATCATATCCCGCACGCTGCCTTTGCTTTCCATTCGCGACTGCCCGAGGCCGGTTCCCTGCGCAATGTAAACGTCGCCGCCGCGCCTGTCCCAAAACATGCCGAGCCCGTTTATATCGCCCGCGCCGAACGACAAAAGCCCGCTGAAATACCAATCGTCGCCCGCGGCATCTTCGAACCAACCGATCGAAAAATCTCTGCCGTTGCCGAGGCACTGCTGCTGGCGAACGATATATTTATCGTCGCCCGCGTCGTCCTGCAAAATCCCGATGGCGAAATGCGGCGATCCGCCGAGCGAATACCAGCCCGCGTCGTGAACGTCGTCGCCGGACTTGTCCACGAGCATTCCGACCGCGTACCAATAACCCGTGCCCTGCCCGTACACTTCGCTTTTGTAACTGTCGTTGCCCGCGCCGTCGAGCAGAAGTCCGAAGCCCCCCGCCCACGAATGGCCGTCGGTAAAGTCCGCGCGGCGCCCGTTCGCGGCGCCCTGGGCGAAGTGTATATGCCGCTCTGCGCCGAACGGGCCGCCGTTCGGATTCTTGTCCATCAATCCTTCGTACACGTCGTCGCCCTGTGCGTCCACGAGATATCCGCATCCCATAGTGAATCCGTAACCTTGACCGTACGAATACAGCTTGTAAACGTCGTTTCCGGCGTTGTCGATTAAAAGTCCCGTTCCGAAACTGCCGCTGCCTTGTACGTTGCGGATTCCCTTATAAACGTCGTTTCCGGAAACGTCGCGAAGAAGCCCGGTGCCGAAACAACCGAAGCCTTGCCCCGCGTAACCGGTTTCGTAAACGTCGTTTCCGGCCATGTCAAGCAATACGCCGTATCCGAAAAATCCCGCGCCGAACGCTGGAACCGGCGTCTCATCGCCGCCATCGAATTCCGCGCGGCCAATATATCTGTCGTTTCCGGCTTTGTCGAAAATGAACTGCAATCGAGCGTTAAAGCCATCGGCGAGAACGCCGCGCGATTCATACTTATCGTTTCCGCCCGCGTCGAAAATGAAAAGCGCGCCGTCAACGCCATGCACGTCGCTTGAATTTCCGCCCGCCAGCATCACGTCGCCGAATGCCGTTGCGGCCATGTATTTGAAATCTCCCGAAACTTTCGCGCCATCCGCAGTAACCGCCTTTTCGAATTCCTTCGCCGCGTAAACGAACAGCGTCGCCCCCAGATTGAGCAAATCCCAATCCGTATTGTCGAGAAGCGTTTCGATTAGCAATATCGTTTCGATGTCCTCTTCTTCTTCGCCGCCGCCCGCTTCTTCCGCAAGCTGCTCTTCGAATGTCGTCACCGCGTAATCGAGCACGCGCGCCTTCGCCTCTGCGGGCGCTACGCCTGCTTTTTCGAACGCGCCTTCAAGCGCCAAATCGCGATACTTAATCGCTTCCGGCAGCGCGAAAAGAAACAGCGCCGCGGCGTTCTTCAAATCGGGCGACAATTTTCCGTAATCTCCGGCGCGGAATTCCGCGATTTTCGAATCGCCCCCCGCCGCCGATTCAAGCTCGAAGAGCGCGACCGCGAGCGCATCTTCCCCCGTTTCGTCGACACGCTTCCGGAATTTCTCCAGCGGGTCGCCGATTAGTCCCAGCCTGACGCCGCTGTCCAGCCGCTTGTGCGCGCTGACCGTCAGACCGACGATGTCCGAAGTGTCCTTCAGCATCGAATCCGTCATCAGCCGCGTGTATTCGCTTATCCGCCAAGGGTTCGCGAAAAACGAATCTACGATGCTCCGCTTATACTTGTCGCCGCCGAAAAACGCCACGTCGTGCGTGTCGATTTTAACGTCGCCGAGAGTCAGTCCTGTCCCGCCGAGCGCTCGCTCGAAGAGCTCCGCCTGCTCCGGCAGAAGAACGCGCTCGCGTCCGGCGGCGCACAGCGAAATCACGGCGACAACGATAAAAGCGAAAACGGAAAGTTTCGTAAGCATAGGATTATATTGCACGAAAAAGACATTTTTCCACGCAAGCGTGCGCGCGAATAATCTCGCGACTTTTCGGAGTTCAAAATCCCCGAAGCTGTTCCGAAATTATTCCGCCGTCAAACGGACTTAAGAGCCTTTACTTTGCGGTCCTTCGCCACCCACATCGCGCCGATTATCAGCCCGACAGTCAAAACCGCCATATTCGAAAGTTGATACCAGACAGGACTAGGATCGCTGCCCGAAAAAAGCATTCCCAAAGCCAGAGCCGTGCCGATTGCCGCGACGACAAGCGCATGCACGACCTCGCGTTTTCCCGCGATAAGACCGGTAAGCCAGCCGCCGAATATTGCGACCGCGAAACCGTACACGAGGCTCGCGAGCATAATGCTCATACTTGGGATTTCCGCTTGTTCGACGCCCGGCTGAGGCGGAAACAGGATGTACCAAAACGCGATTATCAGCGCCGCCATAGCCGCGTAACCGGCTATGACCGCCAGAAAACTTCTGCCGAATGACATATGAAACCTCCCCGAATGATCGAAGAATTATTTTTGCCGGAATTTGCATCGCGGCATGACTCATTTTTTATCTTTTCGGGATAGCAATTATCGCAGTTTACACCCGGTTTTTTTCCGGCTAAACTTGCCCCGTGCGCACTATCGGCGTCATTCCGGCTCGCTTTGCATCCACTCGGTTTCCGGGCAAGCCGCTCGCGGAAATTTGCGGAAGGCCGATGCTCTATTGGGTGCACCGCGGCGCGAGCGAATCCAAACTTCTATCCGAAATAATCGTCGCCACCGACGACGAGCGAATCGCGGACGCCTGCCGCGCGTTCGGCGCGCGCGTCGAGATGACGTCCGCGAATCATTCGAGCGGAACCGACCGGCTCGGCGAAGTAGCGGACAAAATCCCTGCGGATTATTACGTCAACATTCAAGGCGACGAGCCGCTGATAAGGGGCTATGCGCTCGACTCGCTAATCGAGCAGGCGGCGGCGGAACACGCGCCGATGGGAACGCTGGCTTTCAGATGTAGCGACTTCGAACGCGTGCGAGAGCCGGGAACGGTCAAAGTCGTAACGGACGCCGCCGGATACGCGCTTTATTTTTCGCGCTTTCCCATTCCTTTTCCGCGTAACATCGAAGCGGCGAAATATTTCGTACACGTGGGCATATACATTTACAGCCGGGAAACTCTGCAAAAGCTTTGCGCCCTGCCGCGCTCGCCGCTCGAAGAAGCCGAATCGCTGGAGCAGCTGCGCGCGCTCGAAAACTGCATTCCGATAAGGGTAGTAAAAACCGATTACCAGCCGGTCGGAGTGGACACGCCGGACGATTTGATACACGCCGAGGCAATCATCCGTAAAAGCAATTGATTCTTTATATGCAAGAAAAAGGACTGGGGATGTCTCGCCGCCGTTTAAACAAGACTGCGACGGAACTCCCTTGCCGTCAAGAAACGCCGAAGTGCCAAACGAGCGCGGCTAAAGAAACTAGCCAGCACCATATCGTAAACACGTAAAGCCGCGCCTTGACCAGTAGCGCTATAAGCCATTTAATCGCGAGCACGCCGCTGATAAACGCGGCAATCATTCCCGCAACCGCGGGCAAAAGCGAGATGTCCATAAACGAGCCGATATCGGGCAGCTTCAAAACGAACGCGCCGAGAATCGCCGGAATCGAAAGCAGAAACGAAAATCTCGCAGCGTTTTCGCGGCTTACGCCGAGCATCACTCCTGCGAAAATCGTGCTTCCGCTTCGCGAAATCCCCGGCATCGCGGCCACGCCCTGCGCGAAGCCGATAATCAGGCTTCGCCACCATTTTCTATGGAACCCTTCAGAATTCCGAATACTCACTTTGTCCAACACGAGCATCATAAGGCCGGTTATGAAAAGCATGGCGGCGACCGCGGGAACCGCATAACTTTGGTTTTTCAATTCCTCGGCGAAATCCTTAAGCGGAAAAACGACCGCGACCGTGGCAACCGTGCCCAAAAATATCCAAGCGAAAAGCGACCTGTAATTTATGCCGCCGTTTTCCGCCGCTCCGCTTCCGGCCGTATCGGTCCGCTTCGCAAAAACGCTCTTCAGCATCATTCCGATGTCTTTCGCGTACACGAAAACGACCGCGGCGAGCGTCGCAAGGTGCAAAAGCACTTCGTACGAAATGGACTTTTCGGAAAACCCCAATACTTTCCCGGCCAGAATCAAATGTCCGCTCGAACTGACAGGCAGAAATTCGGTAAGCCCTTGCACGAGACCGAGGATGATGTATTGCAGCAGTTCCGGCATTTCTTTCGGGCTTACCTGCCGTTTCCGTTTTCTCGCGTGACCACCGTTTCTTCCCTGTCGGCATAGCTTATAAGCACCTGCACGTTCGGGCGCACGCCGAGCGCACCATGAACCACGGTAGAAACGAGTTGTCCGACGTTGTTCTGAAGCTGTAACCGGTATTCCCGGCTTCTAAGCCTGTTGTTCGAGATGCCCGACGCAACCGTTTCGCGAATTTTTTCGTAAAGCGCCGGGTCTTTGTGTTCGGGAACGAAGCCTTTGTTTTCCACGATTATTTCGCTCAAGCGTTTTCTGCCGTCCGGCGAAAGCGTAGTCGCGATATATAGCGTACCTTCGCGCGCCAGCTCCTGCCGCTCCTTAATCGTGCGATGACCTACCTCCGCCGCCATATCGCCCGAAATATATACGACGCCGGCGCGCGTTTTCTCGACCATCTCGTATCCGGAGTCGGCGAACCGCCACCTTTCGCCCAGTTCCGCGAGAATCACTTTTTCTTCGGGATAGCCGAGTTCGCCGGCCAGCTTGATAAACCGCCGTAAATGCCTGAATTGTCCATGATGCGGCATCATGAATTCGGGACGGATAAGCCCGACGTACTCGGAAATATCGTCGAGACTGCCGTGTCCGCTCGCATGCACTTCCCATTCTTCGCCCGCGATTACGTCCGCGCCGAGCCTGAAAAGATCGTTGATTACCGCGTGAATAGCGGTTTCGTTGCCGGGAATCGGGCTCGCGCTGAAAATCACCGTGTCGCCCTTTTTGACGTCGACGCGAGCGTGCCTGTCCTGCGATATCTGCGTCAGCGCCGCCATCGGCTCGCCCTGGCTTCCCGTTACGAGAACGGTCACTTCGCTTGGCGGCAGGTCGTTAATGGAATCTACGTCCACGACAATGCCGGCCGGCAGTTCCAAATATCCGATGTCGTGCGCCATTGCAATGTTTTTGACCATGCTGCGCCCTACGATCGCAACTTTTCGCCCGTGCTCCGCGCTTGCGCGGATCACTTGCTGAATTCTATGAATGTTGGACGCGAACGTCGTCGTAAACACTCTCGCCTTCGATTCGCCGATTATTCTCGAAAGCGCAGGATATACCGCCGATTCGCTGCGCGTTCTTCCCGGCCGCTCGACGTTCGTGATATCGCACATCAAAAGCTTGACGCCGCGATTACCGACTTCTGCCAGCCCTTCGGTATCGGTAAGCCAGCCGTCCACGGGCGACGGGTCGAGTTTGTAGTCTCCGCTGTGAACGATTATGCCGTTCGGAGTATCGAAAGCGAGGCTTACCGCGTCCGGTATGCTGTGCGTGATGCGAAACGCCGTGACCGAAGTGTCGTTAATCGGAATGGTTTCACGCGGAACGATTTCGATGAGTTCCACTTGATCCAGCTGATTCCACTCCGCAATCTTCGTGCGCAAGAGGCCGAGAGTAAGCTTCGTGCCGTAAATTTTCAGCGGGACTTCGAGCCCTTCGATTAAGTACGGCACCGCTCCGATATGATCTTCGTGGCCGTGCGTAAGAAACAGACCGCGCAGTTTGTGCTGATTTTTGATGATATACGTGAAGTCGGGAATGATTATGTCCACTCCGAACATCGACACGTCCGGAAACGACAGCCCGCAATCGACGACGAACAAATCGCCGTTGACTTCGATTACGGCGCAGTTTTTCCCGATTTCGCCTGCGCCTCCGAGGGAGGTAATAGTAAAACTCTTTTCTTCGACCATAAAACGCCTTTTATTTTTCGAACTCGTCGCTCAGCGCCGAAATATCGCCGCCGATAATGAAATTGGGCGGAGCGAATAAAAACAAATTGGGGTTGATTTCCTTGCTCGTCCCGCCGATGGCAAGGGTTACGCCCGCGAGAAAATCGATAAGCCGCCTTGCGAATTCGATTTTTCCTTCCGCCACGTCGCCGATGTCCAAAATGAGCGCGTTGTTTTCTTTCAGCAGGTCGGCGTAATGCCGAATGCTGTACGCCTTGAACCCTTCCTGATTAAGCCTCGGCTTAACGACTTGAATCGACGCCAGCCGCGGAAGCGAGCGCTCCGGCGAAAACTCCACGTGACTTTTTCCGGCCGGCTGCCGGATTGGCTCTGGCTCGAAATCCTCTTCGATTTCGGGCTCCGGCGGAATCCCAATAAACCTCGAAAGGTTATCCAATATGCTCATCTGAAATACCTCCAACCGAAGTGATTCCAAGTTCAGCTGGCGGCGAGAACTGGCGTATAGAATATCACAAAACTGTCAATCGAAAAAGCCCGGAAGCCCGCTGTAAAGCAAGCTGCCGACCCGCACCATAGTCGCGCCTTCCTCGATTGCCGCGTCGAAATCCGCGCTCATCCCCATACTCAGCGTATCGAATCGGGAACGTTCGGCGCCGATGCCGGTGCGCGTTTTCTCGAACAGCTCGCGCATTTTGGCGAAGTAACCGCGTGTTCCCTTTTCGTCCGCGATTGGCGGAATGCACATCAATCCGCGCAATTCCAGCGATGGACAATGATCGGTTATATATTGGGCGAGCTCCGAAACATCGGCGGGAAGCGCGCCGTCCTTTTGCGGCTCTTCGCCGATGTTGACTTCGATCGTGCAATACAGCGAAATGCCGGCTTCGGCGGCGGTGCGATTAATAATATCCGCAATCTTGGGTCTCGAAACGGACTGGCACCAATCGAACCTTCCCGCCACCCTTCCGGCCTTGTTGCTTTGAACAGGCCCGATTAAATGAGACGTAAATTCGAGACCGCGCGCCTTGAGCGTGGCGAACTTTTCCGCGCCTTCGATTATCCGGTTTTCGCCCAACCCGGTCGCGCCGGCCATCAGCAAATCTTCGACCGTTTCGGCGTCAACGTATTTGGTAACACATACCAGCGTAATTTCGCGGCCGCGCGCAGCCTTGTCGATCCGGTCCCGAATCCGGTCCAGATTGCCTTTAATCACGCCCAATGTATCTACCGGCATCGCTTGAATCAACTAAACCTTCCTTAATTTTTCCGGATGCGGCGAAGGAAGCTCGGAACGTCCAAATCGTCCGCCGGCGGCGGTTCGTACTTGCGCGCATCGCGCTCGCCGTTTTCCTTTTCCGCCTTCTTTTCTTCTTCGGTAATTAGCTTCACCCTCGCGGCAGGTTCGGCGTTGCGGCTCTTGCGAACTTCGGTGCGTCTTGCAGGCGAAAAGCCGGTGGCAAGCAGCAGCACGTGAACGCGGTCCTTCATCTTCTCTTCTATGGTCGCGCCGAAAATAATGTTCGCGTCCACGTCAACGCGCTCCGCTACAAGCTCCGACGCCTTGTCCACTTCGTGCAATCCGAGGTCCGGGCCGCCGATAAAATTGATGAGTACGCCGGATGCCCCGTCGATGCTGGATTCGAGAAGCGGACTCGACATCGCGCGCTCGACCGCCTGCACCGCCTTTTGTTCTCCGGTGCCTTCTCCGAGTCCGATTAGCGCGGTGCCGCTGTTCGACATAATCATCTTTACGTCCGCGAAATCGAGGTTGATAAGACCCGGCTTGAGGATTAACTCGCTTATTCCCGTTACAGCCTGGCGCAAAATTTCGTCCGCGAGCAGGAAACTTTCCTGAAGCGAAGTTTGCTCTTTGACCAAGTCCAATAGCTTGTCGTTCGGAATCACGATTAGCGTATCCACTTGAGTGCGCAGATTCTCGATTCCGTCCGCGGCAATCATCTGGCGCCGTTTTCCCTCGAACCTGAACGGCCGCGTAACGATTCCCACGGTCAAAGCTCCGTGCTCGCGTGCACATTCGGCAACCAGCGGCGCGCCACCGGTTCCGGTGCCGCCGCCCATTCCCGCGGTTACGAAAACCATATCCGCGCCCTCGATTTTTTCGAGCACGTCCGGCCGGCTTTCTTCTAGCGCCTTGCGTCCGATTTCCGGATTGCCGCCCACGCCGAGGCCCTTGGTCAGCTTCGTGCCGATTTGAATCTTGCTCGGAGCGAGGCTGCGGTTTAGCGCTTGAAAGTCGGTGTTCAGCGCCACGAACTCGACGCCGCGCAAACCAGCGGCTATCATCCTGTCGATTGCGTTGCAGCCGCCTCCGCCGACGCCGATTACCTTTATCTTCGCCTGCAGTTCGTGGTCGAAAAGGTCGTCCATCGCGGACTCAAACCGCATCGAGTCGCTTTTCGGCGCTCCGATTCCATCCTTTTCTTCAAACATTAAGTGCCTCCTTATACCCGCTTGGGAGCGGGCGGGACAAAACCTATCCGCCTTCCTTGCCGCCCTTCCCTCTCAACATGGATGGAATTGCGGACAGAAATTCGAGACCGTCCTTGAAAACTTTCGCCAGCCCCGACGGCTCTTCCTCCGGTTGCGGCTGGAGAGACGCATAGCGGAGCATACCGAGCACGGTCGCGTAAGCCGGCAGCCTGTAACCTTCCAGCAAATGATTGAAACCCTCGGGATAACCGACTCGCACCTGCACTCCGAGCCGCCTCGAAAGCGCCGTTTTGAATCCGCGCACACCCGCTCCGCCTCCGACCAAAACGACTCCGCCCGCAATCTGATCGCTAAGCCCGCTCGTGCGAACGGTTGAATCAACAAGCTCGATAAGCTCTTCGAGTCGCGGTTCGATTATTTTGAGAATCTCGTGCTTGCCGACTTTCTCGTAATCCCGCTTTCCGAGCCGCTTGATGTCCACGAATTCGCTCGACGAATCGGCTTCGGAGTCCACGCGAATCCGCCCGTAATTCATTTTGAGCCTAACGGCTTCGTCCTCGCCGACGCCGAGCCCCTGCCGGAGGTCGTTGTCAAGGTGGGTTCCGCCGACGGGAATAACGGAGCTGAATTGAATCGTGCCGTCCAACATGTAAGCAAGGTCAGTCGTCCCGCCGCCGAAATCCAAAACCAACACGCCGCCGCGCGATTCCTCTTGCTTAATCACCGCGTGCGCGCTGCCGAGAACGGACAGCACGAATCCTTTTATTTCTAGGCCCGTGCGCTCCACGGCGCTTTTGAGATTCTGCAAATGCCCCGCCTGCGCTATAACCGCGTGTGCGTTGAGGGTGATTTCGCGCCCGAACATACCCACTGGATTTTTAATCGCCGCAATGTCGTCGAGTGTGTAATTCTGGGGTATTGCGTCGATCATTTTATATCCGTCGCGAACTTTGGAAACGAGAATCATTTCCAGCAGTTCTTCCAGAACTTCGTCAGTGATTTCCTGATTTTCGAAGCTGAGTTTTTTGGAAACGCTGAGGTTGTACGATTCGATGGAGCCGCCGCTTATCGAAAAATACACTTTATCCGGCTCGGAGCCGACCGTGTGTATCGCCTGCGAATACGATTGATAGACGCTCAGCCCGACCGCCTTTAAATCGCGCACTACGCCTTTCGCCATCCCTTCTGTCGGAACGCTCGAAATGCTGTGGATATAGATGCCGCGAGCGTCGGAGACTTCCGCGATAGCGGTTGCGGTTTTGGATGTGCCAAGGTCCACCGCTGCAATCATTCTGGGGGGAGGCATCAAGCGGCTATTCACCTCCTCCCGACGCGCGCCTGCGCTCGCGGAATAGCACAACCTCGCCTTCCTGCATCATTTCGAACAAACGGTCTTTCAGCCAGTTGAGGTTGTTTAATATTCTTATCGCAAACGGTATAAGCACAACGATGTATAAGTCGTAACCGAGCCCGATACCGAGAAGCAAAATGGAATATCCGAACGCGACGTTGAAAATAATGCGCGTCAAAACGTGAGTTCCGCCTTTTTTCGCAAGAAAGACGTTTAGCTCGGTCAAAAACGCGTCCGTTGTACAAAATAGAGCCACGACAATCCATGTCACGAACTGCCGCTCGATATGAATGGGCAACAGCAGCGCCGCCAACGCGCCGAGGAGCATCAGACCGATTAGAATCACTGCGTTCCTCCTACGGCCGGAGCCGGCTGCGCCGGTTTGGCGAAATTGAGTATTCTGCTTCCCGTATAACCGGGAATGGTCATCTCTTTCATTTTCGTTATTCCGACGGAAATGCCGAACACCTTTAGCTGATCGACAAGGCCGTCCTGAATGGTTAGCCCCGCGGAAAGCACTGACGGGTCTCCGATTGCGCGTACGGTAAACGGGCTTGCCATATTCCGGTTGTTCACGATAACCGTAGGACCGGTGCATCGAATGTATGTCGAGTTAACAACGCGTTCTTCGATGTCGCCGCTCTTTATGCTTATCGCTTCCGCTCCCGCCGCTTTGAGTTCGTTGATAAGCAGCATCAAGTCCTGGTCGTGAATAATAAAGCTGGACCGGCTTGCCGACCCCGGACCGATGTCGATGACGCCGCGCTCGGCGTCGGAAATTCTGATTTCGATACCCGGCCCCTTGACGGGCGAAAGCCCTGCGAGACTTTCGATGCTGGTCAGCTTTTGCTGAACCATTTCGAGACTCGATTTTCCGCTCAGCGCGTCCTGCTGATACTGCGTAACTTCGGTACGCAGTTCGTCGAGTTCGGTCTGCAGATTTTTCCGGTCGCTTTCCGCGGCTTCGAGGAGCCTGATAAGGGTCTCTTGACGCAGGTCCACCGCGTCCGCCCGTGCCGGTGATTGAGCACGCAGGGGAAGAACGGCGAGAAATCCCACGAGCATCGCGGCAAGAGCAAGCCCCGACTTCAAAAGCTCGATCGGTTTCATCGCCCCGCTCCTTCAGCCGCTTTACCCGCCGTCTCCGATTGGCTTTTGAGCTTCAAAATTCCTTCGCCGCCGGGCCTGAAAACCGCCTCGCTGAATTTCGACCTCTCGGCCGCAACCATCCTTAGGATGTCGGAAAGATTGGCGAGAAGCGAATCGGCGTTTTTAAGCGTTTCGAGTTTAAGCGGAAAGCCAGCGTTGTCGAACAACACCGCGCTGTCCTTTTCGTCCAGCCTGATTTCTCCGATAAGCCCCGGCGCGTTCACGGTGACCGCTCCGAGCACTTCGAGCAAGTCGCCAAGGAACTGAGCCGAATTGGTTTGTTTTGTGGAATGAAAAACAACGACCGGCGACTTGCGCGCCGCGTCGAATCGCGCCTCGGCATCCTCGTCCTTTACCGCCAGCAAACCGCCATCCGTACACAGCCAGTATTTTCTATCGAACAGCATCGCTTTTGCGACCGGAATTCTCTCTTCCGCAATCGATATGCGCAGCGTGCCGTCCATCATGTTGCCGTACGGCTTTATGTCTCTAACGATTTTCGCGCTTTTGATAAACCGCGATTCGGCAAGCTTTTTTTCGCACTTTTCGATGTCAAGATTCATAAGGCTTGCGCCGGGTTCGAGCGAAAGAAAGCCGAATACCTCCTCGGAGGTTACGAACTTGTTGCCGGTTACTACGACCTGCTTTAACACCATCCGTTCGTTCAAAACAGGCGCGAAAGCGTAATAGCCCGTCGCGCCGACTGATGAGAGCGCCGCAGCAAGCAGAAAAACGAACGTCAGGATCGGTGCCGCTCTTCGGCGAGACGCCCGCTTTTTCCTGTATGTTTTTCCGCTCGATTTCACGGCCTTATAAATCCTTCGATTCGAAGAGTGTCGAATATCAAAAACTTAACGAGTTCGAGGTAAGGCATCCCGAATGCGCCAGCCGCCATCGGAACGAGACTGGTCGGCGTGAATCCGGGCAAAGTGTTGCATTCCAAAAACTTCGGCTTGCCGTCGTTATCGAGGAATAAATCGAACCTTGCGTAACTCGACAGCTTGGCCGCCCTGAAAAATCTAAGGCTGTATTCGGCGATTTTTTCGAATTGGCCGCCGGTAATCCTCGCCGGCGCTTCGTACAGGGTTTCGCCCTTCGTATATTTCGAACTGTACGAAAAGAATTCGGACTTTTGCGGTTTGATTTCGACAATCGGTAGAGCAATGGGATTAAATGTGTCCAACACGGCACAAGTCAGTTCCCTGCCCGATACCGGCTCTTCGACGATTACACCCCGGTGCTTTTTGACGAGTCCGGGAAGTTCTCGAATGAGGTCGGATAAATCGTCGTAATAGTTAATGCCGAGCGATGAACCGCCCTTTATTGGCTTGACGTATGCTTCGCCCGCCCAGTTCTCGATAACGAGTTCCGGCCTCACGCCTTCCATATAGGGAACGTAAAGCCACTTCGGCGTGGGAATGGCGAGAAGCGTGAACATCAGCTTCGAAAACGACTTGTCCATCGAAACCGCGCTGCCCAGCGTCTTCGAACCGACTATCGGCACGCCTGCCAAATCCAGCAGGCCCGCAATCGCTCCGTCTTCGCCGAACCTGCCATGCATTACGTTGAAAACGACGTCGAACTTGTCCCATCGCTTCCTTATAACCTGCCCCATGTCCTTTTTGTCCGCGATAATTTTCTCCGAGGAAATACCGTCGGATTTCAAGGCGTCGTAAATGCAGTTGGCGCTTTCGATGGAGACTTCCGCCTCGTCGCTCGGGCCGCCCGCAAGAATCGCTATCTTCAAATTTTTTAGCTTCCGGTTAAACCTGCGCACTTGGGCGAGCATGCGGTTTAAAACTTCTTCGCTTGAATAATACTTGTCGCTCACTTTACTCCTCGTTAAAAACAACGCTAGGAAATATCGAAATCAATATGCTTGCCATCGCTAAACCGCCTTCCCTCTGCCGCCTTTCGCGACTCTATCGGGCTCGTACTCCACTATGCTCACGGCGGGACTTTCGAGGAATTCCTTCAGGGCGTACGCAACTCGATAAATGTCGCCCGCGCCGACCGTCAATACGACGTCGCCGGGATGCATCGTGTTCTTTAGATAATCGACGATTTCATCCGTATCTTCGATTAGCTTGATGCGGCTTTCCGGAAACCGCTCCTCGAAGTGCCTGAACAAATACTTGCTGCCGATTCCCGCAATCGGCGCCTCGCCCGCGCCGTAAAGCTGGGTAAGGATTATTTCGTCCGCGTAGTCGAACGCCTCCGGATACCGTGCAGCCATTAATTTGCTTCGAGTATATCTGTGCGGCTGAAACACCGCCCTTATCCGTTTCGTCCCGCTCGCGCGCGCCGCCTTTAGCAGCGCGGCGATTTCCGTCGGATGATGAGCGAAATCGTCCACGACCAGAACGCCGTCCTTGCTCGCCACTTTGTCGAACCGGCGGTGTACGCCGGGAAAAGTTTCAAGTGCAACGGCGGCTTTGTCGAACGAGATGCCGCAAAACTCGCTTACCGCAATCGCCGCCAGCGCGTCCTGCACGTAATGCCTGCCGGGAAACGGAAGATGCACGCTGCCAAGCTCGCCGCGGGCCTTATGCACGACGTCGAAGCGCGTCGTGAAATCCGCTATGCGGATATTTTTCGCCCTGTAATCCACGTCGTCCGCGTCCACGCCGTAAGTTATCAGCCGCGTTCTTAACTTGGGATATATTTCGCGCACGCCCGCGTCGTCCATGCAAATCACCGAGACGCCGTCGGGCGCCCGCTGGTTTATGAACTTGATAAAGCTGTTTTGAAGATTCGTAATGGATTTGTGGAAATCGATATGGTCGTCGTCTATATTCAAAACGACGCCCACCGTCGTCGCGAATTCGAGAAAGCTGTTGTTGCTTTCGTCGCCTTCGCATATGAAATAATTGCTCTTTCCAAGCCGCGAATTGCTTAAAAATCCGTTAAGCAAGCCGCCGACGACGAAAGTCGGGTCGATTTCGGCGTTGAAAAAAATATATGAAATCATCGCGGAGGTCGAGCTTTTGCCGTGGCTGCCGGACACCGTGATTCCGAACTTGCCCTTCATAAGGTAACTTAAAAAATCGATTCTGTTCAATCGGGGCTTGTTCAGGTCTTCGGCGGCAGCGACTTCCTCGTTATCGGGCGGAATGGCGGTAGAGGTAATAACCAAATCGGCTGTGCGGATGAAGCCCGCGTTATGGCCGTAATAAACCTTGACGCCGTACGCGGCAAGCTGGCGGGTGGTGGAGGTCTCCGTCAGGTCGGAGCCGCTAACCTCGTAACCCATATCGACCATAAGTTTTGCGAGCGCGCTCACACCGGAGCCTCCGACTCCGACAAAGTGAATCCGCCTGATTCGAGGAGTTAAAACCATTAAACTCTGCCTTACCTCACTGGTAACCCATTATTCTATGCCATTTCCTCCTTAAAAGCCACAATTCGCGCTTCGCCGGCCCATTCAGCTCAAGTGTCAACGGATTTTCGGGCTTTCGAAGCGCAGAAACGTGTTGGCAATCGCGAGCACGAGGCCTATTTGAAACAGCGTGAACACTCGCGATGTGCTTCCGAAACTGATTAGCGGTAGATTGATGCCGGTCGTAGGAAACAAGTTGACCGCGGCACCCATATTAATGATGGCTTGCAGGAAAATCGCGAAACCGATTAGAAAGACAAGCGCGGAAAAGAAAGGATTCCTTATACACAATGCAATCATGCTTGTGAAATATAGCAGCAGGCAAAACGCCGCCACCGTCCCGAAAGCGCCGAAAAATCCCAGTTCTTCGCAGATTACGGCGAAAATAAAGTCGTTTGTCGCTTCCGGAAGCCGGTTTATCTTCTGCACGCCCCTGAACATCCCTTTTCCGGCGAGACCGCCGTTCGCTACCGCCCCGAGGCTTTGAAGAATCTGATAGCTTTCCTTGTCGGCCTGAGCCGTTCCGGCGGATCCCGCAACGGTTTTTTCTCCGAGCGGGTTCATCCAAGCCTTGATCCTTACGTCGACGTGATTGAATCTGCTGCCCATCGCCAAAAATAAAATTCCGCCGAAAAGGACGATTAGTGCGGTGGTTGCGAAAAGCTGTCTGAATTTGACACCGCCAAGGAGCATCGAGACGAATGCCAGCGAAAACAAAAGAAGCGTGCTTCCTAGGTCGGGCTGCATCAGAACCAAAACCAGCATCAATGCCGTCGCAAGAAACGCGCCTCTGATTCTGACGGAGGGATTCGTTACGTCGAAAAGTTGAATCGGAATACTATTGCCGAAAAAGTTGACTCTGCCTTTTCGAGCAACCAAAAACTCGACGAGCAAAAGGTAAGCAAGATAAATGACCAGACCGAATTTCGCGATTTCGGTCGGTTGATAGTGAATGAAACCGAGGTCCAAAGTACGAGTCGAGCCCTTTACAACTTTGGTAAAAAGCACTGCCACAAGCCCTGCGACGCTGAACCAATACGAAGCTTTGACAATAAAATAAAGTCCGCCGCCGCGGGCGTTCGGCGCAAACTTGACCGTTTTTGCGACAATTAGCAGCAATACAAATCCCGCTGCGGCCCAAAAAATTTCGGATTTGATTTCCCTTAGCGGCGAAAGACCTTCGCTAATCAACCTCGTGCTAGACGCCGAATATCCTATAAACAAACCGAACAAAAGCATGGCAAGCGTCAGCCAAACCAAATTGGCCGTATAAAAACGCAGGCCGTCGATAATCTCTCTCGTGGATGGAGCTTGAGCTTGCCGGATGCGTTGCCGTTTTGCCGTGAAAATGGACATTACCCAGCCTCCGGAAGCGAACGGACGAAATCGCGGAACACGTTGCCCCGCTCTTCGAAACTCGAAAACATGTCGAAACTCGCGCACGCCGGGCTGAATAAAACCACCCTTCCGTCACGCGCCGTTTGCCGCGCCAACTTGACCGCATGTTCGACCGAATCTGCGTATTCGATATTTCCGAACCCGATTTCACGCAGCGCGCTTTCAAATCTCGCCGACGCTTCGCCCATCAAAATGGCCTTTTCGGACTTGCTCCTTACGAGCCGGGCAAGCGCATCGAGCGATGTTCCTTTGTCGCGGCCGCCAAGTATCACGATAATCGGCTCGTCGAAGCTTTTAAGCGCCGTAATCGTGCTTTCGGGATTTGTCGCTTTCGAATCGTTGTACCAGCGCACTCCGCCAAGCTCGCGAACGAATTCGATTCTATGCGGAAATCCCTGAAACGCCTCCACCGCTTCGATAATCGAACCCGATTGAACGTTCATCAATCTCGCCGCCAGAAGCGCGCACATGCTGTTTTCGACGTTGTGCAATCCCTTTAGTTTCACCATCGATTGCGGATAGCGTTCGATTACGCCACGGCCCGTATTGACCAATATCTCGCCGTTTTCAAGCCAAGCGCCAAGTTCCGGATAGCTTCCGCCCGCGCTCGTGAATGCCAGATACTTCGGTTCGTGATTTGGAAATAGCTCCGGCTGAAGATTCGCGTCTTCGTAATTGTAAATTACGAAATCCCCGCCGGTCATATGCTTGACCATGCTTCGCTTTATCGCCGCATATGTTTCGAAAGTTCCATGTCTTTCCAAGTGGTCCGGAGTTACGTTCGTATAAATCGCGATGTGCGGATGAAACGTTGGCATCGCTTCGAGCTGATAGCTCGATACTTCGAGCACGATTACATCCTCGGGCTTGGTTTGAAACGCAATGTCGATAAAAGGCGAGCCGATATTTCCGGCGATATAAACGCTGCCCGGCTTTTCGGCGAACGACCTTCGGATAATTTCGCCGGTCAGCGCCGTGGTCGTGCTTTTTCCGTTGCTGCCGGTTACCGCGATAACCGTTCCGCGCGCCACCCGCCATCCCATTTCGATTTCGCTAATGGCTTCGAGTCCCATTTTCCTCGCTGCGGTTATGCTTTCGTTGTCAGACCTGATACCGGGGCTGACCACGAGGAGATTCAGTTTCGAAAACTGAACTTCGATGTCCCATTCGCCGAGGAAAAATTCCACGCCGGTTTCGCCGTGCGCTTTTTCCAGTTTTTCGCGCAGCGGCGGCGTATCCCTGTCGTCGAAAACAACCGGCGATGCGCCTTGAGCGACAAGCGCGCGCACGACCGCCTGGCCGGTGATTCCGTACCCGTAAACTCCGACCCGTTTTCCTTTCAAATTAAGTTCGATCAAAGCAACTCCGTTCGGGGCATTCAAGCCGCCAGCGCGACTGCGGCCGCACATCCAGTGGCCTGCAAGAACCAAAAGCCCGCAACGATAGACTCCTCTCTCCTGCCGCAAAGTTCGAAATGATGGTGCAAAGGACTCATTTTCAATACGCGCTTTCCGGTCAGCTTGAAAGCCGCCACCTGCAAAATGACGCTACCAACTTCCACTATATAAACGATGCCAAGCAAAACGGCGTAAACAAGCAGCCCGGCCGATATGAACGAAAGCGCGATGAGCGCGCCCAGGGCATAACTGCCCGTATCGCCCATAAATATATAAGCCGGCTTGAGATTCAGAATGAAAAATCCCAAAACAAGACCGATAGCCGCGGCCGACAATATTGCGAGATGCGGATGACCCAGCAGGACGGAAATCAAGTTCAATCCTATCAGCGTGATTATCACGGAGCCCGCGGCAAGTCCGTCCAATCCGTCGGCAAAGTTCACTCCGTTCACGAATCCCGCGAACGCGAGCGCGCCGAGAATCAGCGTAAGAGGTAGAGAGAGCTCCCAGTCCTGTCCTATTATGGGGATGGCCAACCGGGAGCTCTCCGGGGTAAGGAGGTAAGACGCTACAACTCCGATTAGGAGCTGGAGGAGAAATTTATATCGGGCGGGGAACCCGATTGTGGCTTTTTTGGTGAGCTTCATCAGATCGTCCACGAATCCGACCAGCCCGCAAATCGCCGTGCCCATGCAAATCACGGTCAGGGCGACAAACGACCTCTCCGCCCAAGGGGAAGTAAGCCCTCCGAGCGAATAAAGCAGATATTCGACAATCCAGAAAACGAGCGCGCCGGCGACGAAAACAAGCCCGCCGCCCGTAGGAACTAGTCCTTTCGCAAAATGGCTCTTTGGCCCCTGCTCTCGAAACGGCTGAAACGCCCGCGCGCGGCCGAGAAGCCTTAATAGCAAATATGCGCCGAGGAAACCCGCGACAAGATAGCCGAGCAAAAGTTCCATCTGCCAGGAGGCCGAGCTATCCATTTGCGCCTCCTTCGCCCCGCACGCCGAATTCGATGGCGAGTTTCGACACCACCCTTCCGAATCCGACGGCGTTGCTCGCCTTGACAAGCACTACGGGATTGCACGGATTGCCCGGATGAAACGCGTCGCTCGCGTCGCCGAATTCGGCTATCGCCCTTTCGGTTTCTGCAAACACCTTTTCCGCGAAACCTTCGGAATATTCTTCGGATTCGCCTAGCGCGATTATCCGAAGCCAATCCGGCTTGCCGCCGATTCCGCGAATTATGTGACTTGTATTTCTGCCCGCGATAATCGCGAAATCCGGTTCTAGCGCCGCTATCGACCGGCCGATTCGCTCGTGTTCTTCCGCTTCCGCGTCGCCGAGTTCCAGCATATCGCCGATAACGACTCCTACCGGAAGCTGGTCGAGGAGTTTTACCGATTTCAAAACCGCGATTCCGTTAAGTACGGCGTCGGGTCCGCTGTTGTAACTGTCGTCAATAACGGTCGCGCGAAGCATGTCTATCGGAAACAGCCTGCCGGGCTCCGCCGGCGCGGTCATCATCCTGTCCGCGATTTCCTCCGCTCCCATTCCCATTTTCCACGCTATTCCCGCCGCCGCCGCCGCGCAGGAAATCGCTCCCTTGCCCATTAGCGGAAAATCGACGCGCGCCCGCGAGTCCGGCAGCGTCAAGACGAAAGTCGAGCCGAGAAGCCCCGAAAGCGTGATGTCGCTCACGGTCGCGTCCGCGCCGGATTGCACGGAAAAAGTGCGAATTTCGCCGTTATAGTCAAAGAACTCGCGCCGCTCTTCATCGGTCAATTCGCCGGAAATAAGATTGCGTATTTCCTTGTCGTCACGGTTAAGCCAAAGCGAGCCTTTCGCGCTAAGACCTGAAGCGACTTCAAGCTTGGCGCGCAATATTTCGTTTTCCGAGCCGAGTATTCCGATGTGCGCCTTTCTGATATTCGTAATTGCCGCGTGGTTCGGACGCGCGATTGACGAAAGAAGCTTGATTTGACCGCGCCCGCGCATTGCCATTTCCACTACAACCGCTTCAGTATCTTCCTTGATGCGCGCCAAAGTGAGCGGAACTCCGATTTCGGTATTCCAGTTTTCGGGGCTGGCTAGTGTTTTGTATTTCGCCGACAGCACGTGTGCAAGAATGTTCCTCGCGGTAGTTTTGCCGACGCTGCCCGTAACGGCTACGACAGCCGCGCCGGATTTCTTGCGCCAGAGCGCGCCGAGCGATTCGAGCGCTTTTTGCGAATCCGCGACGCTGAGCAGCGCGAATTTTTCAGGAAGGGAGTGGAATCCGTTGAAGCCGAAACAAATAACGGCTCCCGCTGCGCCGCGCTCCGCCGCGTCCATTACGAATTTATGTCCGTCGGTTCGTTCGCCCTTGAGCGCTACGAACAGCTCGCCTCCGGCGATTTTTCTCGAATCCACCTCGAACGTTTTGACGCGCAAGCCCGGGTCGCCCTGCATCACCAACGCTTTGGTGGCTTTCGCGACCTCTTCCACCGAAAAAGCAAAATTGCGCTCGGTCATTCCCCAGCCTTCGTCCAACGGGGCGATACCCCTTTAACACCTTACCCATCTCGCCGGCCCGCAAGCCGCCGCCAATCCCATACCCAACTCAACGCCGCCGGGGCGGCAAATTCAGGCGCCGAAACCCGCCGCTTCGAGAGCGGCAATCGCTTCGTCCCGGTCGCTGAAGGGCCGTTTTTCGCGCCCGAAAATCTGATAGTCCTCGTGGCCCTTTCCCGCAATCAGCACGATGTCGCCATCGCGCGCTTCGCCGATCGCGATATTGATCGCCGTGCGTCTTTCGGGTTCTACCGTTACTTTCTGCATTTCCGATTCATTCACGCCTTCGAGTATGCCCTCGATAATTTTCTGCGGATCTTCGGTGCGAGGATTGTCGTTCGTAATTATCAGGCGGTCGCTCATCCTCGACGCGATGTCACCGCAAATCGGGCGCTTATTCCGGTCGCGGTCGCCGCCATTGCCCACCACCAGAATAATGCGCCCGTTTTGCTGACGAATTTTGTGAAGCGTTTTTAGAACGTTTTCAAGCGCATCGGGCGTGTGCGCATAGTCCACGATTACCGTGAAGCTTTGCCCCGCTTCGATGCGCTCCATCCGTCCCGGAACGCCGGGAAACGATTCGAGTCCCGCTACGATGTCTTCTAGCCCGATGCCGAGCCCGAGAAGAATTCCCGCCGCGAGAATCGCATTTGATACGTTGAAAGTGCCGGGCAACCGCACGCCGACAGATACGGTGGCCCGGCCGGTTTGGGGGATCCAGGTGGAGGAGACCTGGGAAATTTTGGAGACATCCAGCGCCATTTCGAATCGGGAGCACAAGGGGGAAAGCTCCGTGATTCCGGCGAAAATGTCGGCTTTCCTATTTTCCAGAGAGCAGGTTATCACCGGCGCTCCGGTTAATGAGGCGAATTTGATACCGGCGGGGTCGTCAATGTTGATTACCGCGAACTGCCCTTCGCCGCCGGTTAAGTAGCTACTGAAAAACGACGCCTTCGCCAATTCGTAAGACGCCATGTTTCCGTGAAAGTCCAGATGATCTTCGGTTAAATTTGTAAACGCTCCCGCGGCGAACTGCGTGCCCGCGACTCGCGATTGCGAGAGCGAATGCGAACTCACTTCCATCGCCACGTGAGTTACGCCTTCCTCGACAGCACGCTTCAACCTAGATTGCAGAAACACGGGGTCGGGAGTCGTTAGGTCAACTTCCCTTGCGTATGTGCGGCCGTCGAAAGTGCCCACCGTAGTCATCGCAAGAGCATTCTTGCCTGCACTCGCCAAGGCATGCGTCACCATCGCGACGACCGTTGATTTACCGTTCGTCCCGGTTACGCCGATTACTTTTAGGTTCTTGCTCGGCTCGCCGTAGAAAAAGTTCGATATTCGCGCCAGCGCAAGCCTGGAATTTTCGACGCGAATCAAATTGCGGATTTTTTGTTCCGCATCCACGATTATCAGATTGCGCTCGCAGACGATCGCTTCCGCACCGCTGCTCAGCGCGTCGCCGATAAACTCGTGCCCGTCAAGCGCTTCGCCTTCTATGGCGACAAACAGCGAGCCGCTTGTGCATTTTCTTGAATCGTGCGCGATCGAGGTGACGTCCAGTTCCGGGTCCGCCACCCTTAATTCGATCACTTCCACGCTTTCAAGCAGTTTCGACAATTTCATGCTCACGCCTGACCTTTATTGCCTGAGCCCGAACTCGCGAGAAAATCTTCGGGACTCATGCGGTCGAGATAGCAAATTCTGTCCGCCACCTTCGCGAAAACCGGCGCGGCAAGCTCGCCGCCGTAAATTTTTCCGCGTGGCTTCATAAACATCACCATAACCAGATACTTCGGGCTTTCGGCCGGAAAAAATCCGACGAAACTTGCGAGATATTGGCCTTTCGCGTACGCGCCATATCTCCCGGCTACTTGCGCCGTTCCCGTTTTACCGGCCGCGATTACTCCGCTTGTCGGACGCGCCCGCTTGCCCGTCCCGTTTTCCGAATTGACAACTTCGGTAAGCATAGAGCGCATTGTTTCAGCCGTTTCCTCGCTGTAAACGCGCTTCCTCGCAAGCCGCTTGCTTTTTGAAGGAACGTGCGCGACGTAGTTCGCCACCGTTTTATCGACGTCGCCGATTACTCCGCCGATGTCGTTCGCTGTTCCCAGAAGTATCCTCGGCTGAACCGCATAGCCGCCGTTCGCGATTTCGGCGTAGGCGCCGAGTATCGCAAGCGGGCTGACCGCGACTCCCTGACCGAACGCGGCTGTCGCCTCGTCCGTGTCGAAAACTTCGGGATACTGCCCATTTTTGCCTTTGACCGCGTGTTCGGGCGGAAGACCGGCGGTTTCGGTTGGAAGTCCAAGCCCCGGCTTGTCGAAAAGCATCGAGCTTTCGAATATCGCCATCAGCCTGTTCAAGCCGATTTCCATTCCCACTTGCGCCATGCAAACGTTGCTCGAACGCACCATGCCTTCGCGCACCGTAAGCCAGCCGTATCCCATTTCCTTGTTCGCTTCCGTAATCGTCAGGTTCTTGACCTTGAATTTCTGCGGACAATAATATTTGTCTTCGGGTCCGATATATCCGCTATCGATTGCTCCGGCAACGACAATCGGCTTGATGATGCTTCCGGGTTCGACGACGAAACCGTACAAAGGATTCGCCGCAACTTTGTCAACCGCCGCGCCTTTGACGCACGAATTCGGATCGAACGTCGGACGGACGGCGTTTGCCAGAATTTCGCCGGTATAAGGATCCATAACGGCGATAAGTCCCCACTCGGACCTGTTTTCCGCCATCGCTTTGTCCAGCTCGATTTCACAGACAATCTGTATGTTTTCGTCGATGGTCAGATACACGTCCCGGCCGTTGCTCACCCGCTCATCAACGTAAGTGGTGTTCGGAATCCTGCCCCACTTCGAATTGCGCTGGTAATAAATCTTGCCCGGCTTTCCGGTAAGCTTGTCGTCGAAAGCGTTTTCCGATTGAAAGTGCACGCCGTCGCGGTCGCGAATGAATCCGACCGTATGCGGCGCCATCTGCTCTTTGAACGGATAGTAGCGGTGGTAAGACGGGCGCACGAACACGCCCCGCATATTCAAATTCGCCACCTGCGTCATCTGCGCCTGACCGAGGCCCTTTTCGACTAGCAGATATTTTTTGCCGGCGGCCTTTGCTTCTTCGATTTTCTCGATTAACGAATATTTATCGATTTCGAGCAAATTCCCAAGCCGTTCGACAATCGAAAACGAATCCGAAATAGCCGACGGATCGAGAATTACTTCGTACGATTTCTCACTTATCGCGAGAATCGAGCCTCCGCGCGCTCTGATCGAACCTCTGCGGGGCGGAACTTCGTAATTCGCCGTCCATTTTTCGTCAAGGCTGTTTAAAATTCTGTCTCGCCATCTGGTCTGGTGATTCAACACCATCGCCAAGATGCCGGCTGGAGCGATAAGCGATATAAGCGCGACCGCAAGTATCCCCTTTTTCAAAGAGGATGCCCGCTGCTCTTCCGTAAATCGCACCGCTTTCACAGCCGTTTTTCTCCACGCCCAGGGAACCTTTAAAAACTGAAAAGTGCGCCGCTCATATTCAGTCTGGACTTGCTCAGCCCATACAGAGCGCGCGTCAAGCCTTCCACGCCGACCTCGCCGGAAGACCCGTTGAAATGCACGAACCGCATCACCTGCGGATATTCGAGTCCGAGTCTGTGCTGTATGCCGGAATCGAAAAACACGTCCCGGCGTGCGCCCAGGTTTTCCGCCTGAGCATGAGATATCTGAACCTCCAGGTTGCGCATCGAATCTTCAAGCTGCTGCATCCTGTATTGCTTTACCGAAATCTGAGTCGCAAGATATGCTATGCCGATAAGCGTCATGAGGATGAGCGTAATCGTGAAGCCAAGGAAAAGATTCCACTTGAGCCTGAACATCGGGCTCTCGTAGGCTTCCTTGTCCTTCCTTCTATACCTTTTACTTTCGTCGTAGCTAAGTGGCTCGACGGGTATCCACCTTTCTATATCCCTTGCAATCGTTCTTGGCGATACCATGCTTATTCCTCCATTCCGCCCGTCCGCCGCTTTTCATACACCCGGAGCATAGCCGAGTGCGCGGCGGGATTGACGACAACTTCATCTCTCGACGGCTTCAAAGCGCCTCTGCTGATGCGCTTTAAAACCCAATCGGGGTTTCCTTCTCCGCTTATCCGATATTTGCGGGCGATATCCTTTACGAGCAGGTTTTCACCGCCGCTGAAAGTCAAAACCGCCAGCCTTCCGCCGTCCGGATTCAAAAAAGCTATGGCGTTTTCGATTCCGCCGCGGAGGCCCTTTGCGCCTTCGTTGACATGCTCTCGAATGGCCATAAACAATTGTCCCAGTTTGCGCATTCGCTTGCCGAACGGCATCTTTTCGGGCCAAATCGCCGAAACCGCTTTCACCAAATCGCCTGCGGTTTCGATCGGCTTATCCATCCGGAAATCGCAAATCGCCCCGGCAACCTTGGCCGTTTCCCGCAAGTAACCGTACATTTCGAGTACGGTTGCGATTTCATCCTCGCCTGCGTCCCGCAGAAATTCCGCCGCGGTCTCTCCGCCCGTCGCGTCGAAGCGCATATCGAGCGGCGAATCGTCCGCATAGCTGAATCCCCTGCCCGCCGCAAGCTGATAGCCGCTCATTCCGGCGTCGAGTAGCGCGGTGTCGAAACTTCCCGGCTCGATGCCGAACGGCGCCAGCAAAACAGGCAGATCCGCGTAATTACCGTGGATAAACTCGATTTTGCAGGCAATGCCCGCTTCCTTAATCCTCGCCTTGGCGATGGCGATGGCGTCGGAATCGAGGTCCACGGCGGCCGCAAACCCGCCGGAGCCTAGCCTTCCGGCGATTTCGAGAAGATGACCTCCCGTAGAAACCCCTAATTCAAGGTGCAAACCATAAGGCTTCGGGCTTAAGTGCTCAAGCACTTCCGCCGTCATAACGCTCTTATGAAACAAAGGCGAACCATCGCCCTTCATTTCCAAATCTCCGCCGGGTCAAACCGAAGGAGCGGCGGGACCGGCGTCGCCGCCAAACTCGCCAGCCCCGCGCCCCTCAGCTCTGAAAACCCGGGAAGAATCCCGGACCGATTTAGCTTGCTTAAAGGCCGAATAGGTCTTTTCGGGCCATATTTCCACCCACTCCACTTGTCCAAGCGCCACAAGGTTGTCGCCCGGCTCTATGCCGAGAACCTCCCGAAGCGCCTGCGGAATGGTCAGGCGAAGCGATTCGTCGATGGTTACCCGGTGGTGATTCTCGACAAGCTCCCTAAGTTCGCTGAGAAACTCCCGGTTCGCATAGTTGAGAAACCCGTCGGGCGTCGACATGCTGCTTTGTTCCCAAAGCCGCCTGTAAAAGGCCTCGTACCGCCACTTCGGCCAAACTTCCAGGTAATCGCCGTGCATCGAAAGCGTCACGACGACTTCCCTTTCGTTAGCGTCGATCATGGAAAGCGGAAGCCTCACGCGCAGACGCGCGTCGGGCTGAACGACTTCCTTCCCTACAAAAACCTTGTAGAGAGGCTTCGGCCAATCCTTAGCTTCTGCTGTTACGGACATCACACTCTCCAAATCGCCTTTCGAAAACGAAAGACAGTGGCAATAATAGCATCGACTTTAGATAAGCGCAATATTAAATTTCGGGATTTATAGTCCAAAATCCTGATATTTGGCATATTTCACCGGATTTTTTACAAATTTATTAGACTATCGGCACAATTTCTGGGAAGTCATTTTATTTAGGCTATTTTTTACTATACATTCGATGGCTATGCAAATTTAGAGAAATCAGGCTGGTTTCGATAATAACATACCTATTTATATATATGCTTGAGCGAGGCTGCGCGGCCGTGCGCTTCGCCATCGATTCCGGGGTTGACGAAATATGCAAAACTTACGGCGCCGTTTGTTCACCGAAATCAAGTCCTGCCTAAATTCGTTGAAAGTTTCACCGCGCTGCGGTATAATCGTTTCGATAAGGCCGAACGTTGGGCTGGCCGCCATGTTACGGGGATGGCGCGGCGAAATCATTCATTTTTTGGCGGAGGTTTAGGAAATGAAATCATCGTTTTCATTTCGTGTCGTCGGCGTTTTCATAATCGTCGCGGCTCTTGCCGCACTTTTTCTTTTCGCATTCCCCGTTTTCGTTTCGTCCTGCGACTCGCGGATTACGCGTGCGGATGGCGGCGGGACGCCGCCCGTTCTTAACGACGGGGCGAAAGGCGGCCAGGAATGGCGGGGGAAACCGTTCGATTTATCCGCTGTGAAGGCGGAAATCGAATCCGCGGAAATTCCGGACGGCGCGGACGAAGCGGTTTGGGACGCGCTTCAAATAGCGTTCATAATCGAGCTCGAACGCGAACTTGAACGAAGAAATGCAGACGGCGGGACGCCGCCAGTCCTTGAAGGTAGCGGCGGCGCGGCTTACGGTGGATACGCGGACGCTAGCGAAAGAAAAATCGCGGCGGTGCCGAAGCAAGACGCCGGGCGCGTCGACGATTTCAAATTCGATTCAGCGACCGGCCTTATTTCGTGGACATATAAAAACCTCGGCGATTAAGACCTTTCCGGCGAAGTCGGCATCGCGGATATAACCGCAATCGCGCTGAACTTCGGCAAAACGATCGAATACGACGGCGAGGGAAAACCCACCGGCGATATCGAAACTCCTGAAGGGCTGGAAAATCACAGGCTCGCGTGGATAGACGGCGATAAAAACGGCGAAATAGGAATCAGCGACGTAACGCCGATCGCGCTCAATTACTTAAACGACGTCGTCGAATATGCGGTCGTGAGCGCGGACAGCGCGACCGCGCCGGACGGCGAGTGGCTCGAATTATTCCGCATAATTCTGCCGTCGGACAAAACTTTTCCGGTTAAGTTCGAGCAGATGCTGCCGGGCGGCGCGAGAAACCTTGTCGGCGTTCGCGCGGTGGGGAAGGCTGGCGACCTCGGCGAGCGCTCGAACCTTGCCGCGGTGATAACGACGGTCGCGCCGGTGATATACGCGATAAACGTTCCGAGCGGCGTTAGCGGCGAAGTGGTGCTTTTCGGCGCGGTGGTGACGGGGACGCATCCGCGGTTTTACGAGTGGAATTTCGGCGGCGGCGCGGAGCCGAACGTTACGAACGACCCGCTGCCGAACGTGACGCTCGGCGCGATAGGCTGGTACGACGGGAGATTAACGGTGACGAACGAGTACGGCACTGCGATTCGCGATTTCAAGTATTACGTGCCGGGCCAGCCATTGCAGCCGCCGGTCGCGATTGCGCAGGCGTGGCCGCTCGGCGGCGACGCGCCGCTGGAAGTGACGTTCCTCTCGAATCTGTCGTACAGCCCCAACGGCGCGATCGTGAAATACGAATGGGACTTCGAGAGCGACGGAACGTACGATTGGGAAAATGATTCGCCGCTGAATGCCGTCCATACTTTCGCAGGCGGAATGTGGAAAGCGACGCTGCGAGTTACGGATGAAGCGGGCCAAGTAGGGACGGCGGAAACGGAACTACTAACCGTATACCCTATAGGAACTTGGACAATAAAGAAAGTCGTTCCGGGACCCTCGCAATCCACAATACCCGGCGGAGTTATGTTGAACGGAATCGCGGAATTTCCGCCGAAGCAAATCGCGTTTTTCTTCCCCGGTCCCAATCCGCTGAATACTTGCTATGCCTACTTGTCGCAACAAGGCGATTGGCGCGTGCTCAAAGCAGACGCCCGGCCTCACGGCGGCGAATTCCAATATACAAAACCGGCGGGATTTCGTAACGACGGAACCGCCATCTACTACTCAACCAATGAAAGTTCCTTATTCGGATTGACAATAGGCGGCACGATCGAACTTCTTCAATATCCAAGTGTACCGGGACATGTCTCTACAATAATACTCTTCGCCAAAATGGGCAAGCTCGACGAAATTTACACGCTTGCAACGGCGAAGCCAAGCCTTGCGGACCTCGATTCGCTTTTCTACGCGGAATATGACGGGCAGAATTGGACTTACGATCCGGTGCCTATACCGAACACGAAAGTCATTGATTTGTTGGTTGCGGACGGCACGGTTGCCTGCATATCGTACGGCGACAGCATTTGGCTTAGCATACGCGATGGCGGCGAATGGCAAAATCGCCTAGTGGCGCTGCCGCCGAAGCTGATGACGTTCCGGAACGCGTACTTGTTCAAGGTTCAAGGAAAGCTGGCGGTCGTTGCGTCGTACGCGAATGAGCCAGGCGCAACAAGCCCGGACGTGAGCGGAATCCTGTTTTACCTTGAACAGGACGGATACTTCTCGAAAACGGAAATCTTGCCTCCAGACGATCCCGCCGGCGCAATTTACCGCTTTTCGGCTTGTGCTAACGATAACAATGTCGCGGTGGCGGTCTGGATTGAGCAAACTCGTACACTTAGGATAAAATTATACGACGGTTCCGGTTGGAGCGAAGAAACGCTAACCTATTCCTTATTGGAATCGATTCACCTTGGAGGCATTCAATGGGAGCCCGTTTCTCGTCTGCGCTCGCTAATCGGATCCGACGGGCGGCTGAACCTTATATTTGGAGGAGATTTGACGACCGGCGAAAAAATTACGTTGCACGCGTCTCGTATGCTTAACTAGGCTAATTCCCATGTAGGGAAGCGCAATATTTTGGAAGGAGAAAATGGAATGACTGAAGTGAAATTGGAGCAGTCCGGCGGAAGCGATATGAAGCCGGATGGTAATGGTGAGGGCAGGAACCTCATTCCCAATGCGGACAGCGGAACCCCCGCGGTCGGGACTATTTACGATCCGTGGTTCGGGGCTACGTTCGCTTCGGCAAACTACAACTTTATGTACCACTGCAACTACGAGTACGACCGCATTATCATGGGCTACGAAGTGATCCCGAACTGGGCGACGACTTACGGCAGAGTGAACATCATGCAGAGCGACACGGAAAGCGGTCTCGCAGTGTTTAATGCATGTACGCCCATACGCCTCGCATTCCTTAAATATATAGCCAACTATTAGTCTATATTCGCCCGGCAATTTATCCGGAAAGTATTTCAATAATCGTATCGAGTTTCGGATATTCCCCCTCCCCTTGCACCAGCGCGCCCTCCATTCTCTTTGTTATGTTATACGCGGATTCGGTTTTGGACGCGCCTAATTCCTTTCTTACGGTCGCGTGCGCGGGATTGTAATATACTTCCGCAAATGGCTCGCCCTTTTGTGCTATTTCCCCCTGCAATTTCAATAATTGTATCCCCGCGTAATTATCGATTTCATCGTTTAACGCAAACCTTCCCGCGCCTAGAGCGCGCGCGGTTTCGCCTATTACCCTTGCGTCGATTCGCACGATGCCGCCCGTCATAGGCGCGGCAATCGTAAGTTTTTCGCGATTATCCAGCTCGCCCATGCTTTCATGAAACTTCTCAATCGAGCCGCCCTGCGCCGTCACGATTTTCTCGAATTCCTTATACGCAGCACCGGTTTTCAAATCGCTATCTATTTTCTTATTCGCAAACTCGAAATTCTTTCCGGCGATTTCCCCATCGCCGCTTGCCATCGCATAAAGCATCGAGCCGAGCGAAACCACGACCGACATCAACCCACTTTCGCCCGCGCCTTTCAGCGCGTCTATCGCTTCCGCGATTTCGAGCGCGTTGCCGATATTCCTTCCGAGCGGGCTTTCCATTCTCGAAACAATGCAAGCGGCGCGCCGTCCATGTTTTTTCGCGGCTTCGAGCGCGTGCGCCGCAAATTCCCTCGCCTCGTCTCTGCCCGGAAAAAACGCTCCCTCGCCTATTTTCACGTCGAGCGCGATATACTTAGCGCCGCCCGCAAGTTTTTTCCCCATTATGCTTGCCGCGATTAATGGAATGGAATCCACGGTTCCCGTCACGTCGCGCAGCGCGTAGAGCTTTTTATCCGCGGGCGCGAGGCTGCCCGTTTGGCCCGCGATAACCGCATAAATGCTTCTCATTTGCGCGTCAATTTCCTCGCGCGTTAGCGTCGTGCGAAAACCGGGAATTGACTCCAGCTTGTCAATCGTGCCGCCCGTGTGGCCAAGGCCGCGCCCGCTTGTTTTGCAAACCGCAAGCCCCAGCGCCATAAGTATCGGCACGAGAATGGGCGTCACTTTATCGCCCACCCCGCCCGTCGAGTGCTTATCGACAAGCGGGCGGTCGAGACCGGGAAACTCCAGCGTTTCGCCGCTTTTCCAAATACCCTCGGTAAGCGCCGCGGTTTCAGCGGGCGAAAGACCGTTTATATACGCCGCCATTAAAAGCGCGGACGCTTGATAGTCCGGCACTTCTCCCGCCGCGTAATCGAGCGCAAACCTCGTCCATTCGACAGCGGAAAGCTCGCCGCCGCGCTTCTTTTTTTCAATGGCATTTAATACTTTGAATGATTCCGGCATAACCGCGCTATTATAAACGACAGCGTCCGCGGTCTTTCACGCCCACTTGCGCAAGTGGTATTCTAAAATCCTGTTGCGGCTTAACATTGCCGCCGGAGGTTATGATGGGCTATTACATCGGTGCGGTCAAGACCCGGCTCGGATGGGCGGGGTTTCTATGGAGCAAGGACGGCCTTGCCGCAAACACGCTGTTTCATTCCACGATTCGCTCGGCGCTCGCCGAAATCGAATCGCGCAGCAAAATCGCCGCCGAGGACAAAGCGCCGCCGGAGTGGATAGAAAAATTTTTCAACGTATACGCGGAAGGAGATTTCGCCGAAGCGGCGCGTATTTCGAAAAGGAGCGCCAAATTCGATTTCGCATCCGGCACTCCGTTTCAAAAATCCGTTTGGCGGGAGATTTTCAAAATTCCCTGCGGCAAAACGAAGTCGTACGGCGACATCGCGGCCGCGCTCGGAACATCCGCCCGGCCCGTCGGCGGCGCGTGCGGCAAGAACCCCTGCCCGGTCGTCATTCCCTGCCATCGCGTGCTCGCGGCGGACGGCGGACTCGGCGGGTTTTACGGCGGCGTCGAGCTTAAAAAGCGGCTGCTGAAGCACGAAGGCTATCCCGTTTAACGCGCGCCGATATGACACCGCACAAGCCCAAAAAACCGAAACGGAAAAAAATCGAACGACAGCCGGCGGCGAGCGAACAACGCGGCGACCGGTTCGCAAAAGGAGCGCTTTTCGCGGCAATCAAATGGGCGATTTTTCCGCTCGCCATGCTTTTCGGATTGTCGCTGAGGCTCGCACCCGATATCTGGATCGGCATCGGCGGCTCGAACTATTGCGTTTGGTTCGACGAAGTTTGGACTTTGATGCTCTCCCGGCTTCCGATTAAAGACGCTCTATTTTTTATCCACCACTTCGACGCGAATCCGCCGCTCAGCTATCTTTTCCTGCGGCTCGCCCCGCAGCAACCCGACGGCGCGATTCTTCGAATTATCCCCGGCGTTTTCGGCGCGCTTGCATTTGCCGCGTTTTACTATTACGCAAGGCGTCATTTCAAATTGGCCGATTTTTGGCTCGCGTCGGCGCTGTTCGCGTTAAGCCCCGTCCACGTGTGGTACTCGCTGAACCTGCGCTATTACTCGATGATGGATTTTATTTCCGCAATCTGGTTCTTCCTGACCGTGAAGCTAATCGCGGCGGGCCGCGCGCACGAAAACGCGGATTCGCCCTCGCCCTGCCCCCTCGTGCACGCGTGGCTTTTCTTCTCCATTCTCGGCATTCTCACGCACAACCTTTTCGCCGCCGCCTGGCTTGCCGGAATATTGGCGATTTTCTTCAGCCTCGGTACGAAAACGTTTTCGCTTCTCAAAAAACCTTGGCAGTTCCTTTGGATTGCCGCGCCGCTCGCATATTGGGCGCAGGTTTTTATATGGCAGCGCGATTTCGCGTTCGGCTATGAGACCACGCTCGCGATGCCAACCGCATCGATGTTTTTCGCCGCGCTTAACGACTACCTAATTCTCTACGGAATGATGCCCGGCACTCCGCTTCAAATCGCGGCGGGCTCGGCGGTCTCGCTCGGCCCCGTTATTTGGCTATCGTGGAACGCTTTTAATCGTGCGAAAGAAAGAAAACTCCAACCCGCAATCGTCCCCGCCGCGCTTTTTATTGCGTTTTTTCCGCCGGCTGTATTGTTCGCCGCTTCTCACGTTTTGGGAAATCCGCAGCTTTTCAGCAGGCGGTATATGATTCCCTCCGCAGTCGCGCTGCTCGTAATCTGGATTTATTCCATTCTTCAAATCCGGCAACGAGTTTTGAAATTCAGCTTGATACTTGCGGTAATCCTTTTCAACCTGATGGGGCTTTACGCGGTGTTCAAAATTCAGCATCCGCCCGATTGGAAAAGCGCTGCGGATTTTATACTCGAACCGGGCGGCTCGCGCTGGGTTTTCACGCGCGAGCCGGTGAAAAACCTGATTGTCAGCGAAGCGTCCTGTTTGCAAACGTACTTGCCCGAAGAGCTTCCCGCGGGCTTTTTGCATTTCGCGCTAAGCGAAACCGGCCCGACCGCCCAGCCGCGGCGGCTTCGCGAGGATTTAATGAAAATGGACGCTGCCGTACAAAAAGCCTTCGAGCGCTACTATCCGCCGCACCTCTCGTTCGGCGAAGCCGGCGAAATGTTTACCGGCGGCGGCGATGCGCTTCCATCGCGGGTGTACGCCGCATATTTCGTGACCGGCGTTATCCAGCCGGCGCCTGTTGACGATATGGGCGATCTTCTCGGCGGCTATTTCAGCTACGAAGGCAGCCGGGAGTTTTCCGGCGTTCGCGTCGACCTATGGCTGAAAAAGTAATGTGATTTTTCGGTTTAAATCGCCATCCTTCCTCCGATGCGGTATAAAGAGCCGTCATGAATAACGGCAATGACAGTAAAATCGAAATCGTGGACGCCGCGGTGCGCGGCGAAAAGCCCGCCCGGATTCCGTTCACCTGTTGGTATCACTTCGGGCTTCACCACGCGTCCGGCGCGCGCCACGCCGAAATCGAGCTAGAATTTTTCCGCCATTACGGCCTCGACATTCTCAAGGTAATGGACGACTTCGGCTATCCCTTTCCGGACGGCTTCGAGTGGCTGCGCTCGCCGGAGGACTTCGAAAAGCTGACCGAAATCGAAAACGCTCGCGACTTCGACGGCTATCGCCGCCAGCTCGAATGTCTCGAAATCGTCGGCCGCGAACTAAACGGCGAAGCGTATTTCGTGAACACGATTTTCAGCCCGTTCACTTGGCTTAGAAACTACGGAGTGGGCGTTTGGCGCAGGACGATGCTCGAACATACTGACAGCTTCCTTGCGGGAATGGAAACCGTAACCGCAAACATGGTGAAATACGTAAAGGCGCAAGCGGACGTCGGCGTAAGCGGAATTTTCTATTCCCAGCCGGCCGCCGAACCCGGCTTTACGACGCCGGAGGAATTCCGCAAACTGATTAAGCCGTTCGACCTTCGCATCCTCGAAGCGGTTAAAGACCTGCCCCTAAACATCCTTCACGCGCATGGAAGCGGCGTTTACATCGAAGAATTTTACGATTATCCGGTCAAAGTGCTGAACTACTCCGACCGCTTTCCCTCGAACCCGAACCTTGCGGACGTGCGCGCGAATAAGCCGGAATGGTGTTTGATGGGCGGTATTAACGAAGACGTCGCAAAAGAAAGCGACCCGCATGAAATAAGGGCGGAAGTAGCGGACGCAGCCGCTCAAACCGGAGGCCGCGGATACATTTGTTCGCCCGGTTGCAGCCTGAAAACGAATATTTGGGAAAGCCACATCCTTGCGATGCGCGACGCGGCGCGCTCGTCAAAATAGCGAAAAATGCGCCATTTGCGAGCATTTCCGCAATATCATAGGTATAATAAAGTGCCGGGCGCATCGCCACGGCTATCATTGGGTGCAGGCAAAAATTGACGGGAAGGGAAAAAATCAAGCGCTGGGGCATGATGGCGGTTGCCGCCGCCTATCAAGTCGCCCTCGTCGTGCTGTTCAGCATAGTCGCTGACAGCCCGTATTGGCGCGACAGCCTTTGGGCAATAAAGCTGCTCGTTTTCACCGGCATATTCATGATGACAGTGGTGCTCAGCAACTATTTCCTGCGCCAAATCGACCGCCAGCTTGTCGAGCGCGACAAAATGATAAAAGAGCTGGAAATGCGCCAGATTGTCGAACAGGAAACGAACGAGGAAATCATCTCGATCAACCAAATGGTGAACGAGCAAGTCGTAAAGCTTACGAAACTCAGCCAGGAACTCGAAACCGCATACATCAACACGGTCAACACGCTCGCCCGCGCCCTCGACTCGCGCGACAGATATACGCACGGCCACAGCGAGCGCGTCGCGGCGTGGAGCGTACTTATAGCGGAGCGCTACGGCTATTCCCGCGAAGACGTCCAGCGCATCCGCCAGTCGGCGCTTTTGCACGACATCGGCAAAATAGGCGTGCAGGATTCGATACTTCGCAAGGACGGCCCTCTCGAACCCGCCGAGCTAAAAGAAATGCAGCAGCATCCGGTTTTCGGATACGAAATCCTGAAAGACGTGAAACACCTCGCGCCCTGCCTGCCAGGGATATTGCACCATCACGAGCGCATCGACGGCAAAGGCTATCCGCACGGACTGAGAGGCTCCGCCATCCCGCTCGACGCCCGCATCATCGGCATCGCGGACACTTACGACGCGATGACGAGCGACCGGCCATATCGCAAGGGCATGCCGAAAGACAAAGCGGTTGCGATTATCAAAGAAGTTTCCGGCACTCAGCTGGACGCCGAGCTCGTCCCGATTTTCCTTAAACTTCAAGCCGAATCGCAAGAAGCGAAAACCGAACTTCACGCGACTTTCGTGTGATTTCGCGATTTCGGGAACATTAATTTACCAAACAGGTCTATTCTTCTAACGGCGCGCCGCATCGCGATTTGCGCCGGCATTTGCGGGGAGTTTTTCGAGGTGCGGAGATGGGATTTTCTTTTGCGGATTTCGCTTGTTTGCGGCACGCACGCATTGCCGCAGTTTCGCTCGCAGCGCTCCTGATTTTGCTCGCGGCCTTTTCCTCATGTTCCAAATCGACCGCAAAGTCGCGCGGCAATTTATCCGTAATCCAGCCGATAATCGCGAATAACGAAGCGGCGGGAGCGGGCGCAGGCGGAGGCAATTCCGGCGCGGATTCGCCGGGCGAATTCATCCCAATCTCCCCGATTGAATCCGAGCTATATGCCAAACTGCTTTCCGAGTTCGAGCGGCTTGGCATAGACCCGGCACGGACGGCCAGCAAAGCGCCCGCCGGGAGCGCTAACGCCGTTTTCGACCTTTCGGCGCGTATTATCTACGATGGCGGGGCGGGAGATTCGAGCGGCGGCGCGGCGCTAGCGGGAGAAACGCCCATCGGCGTCGAACTTGATTGGACTGAGCGGTTAATCGGCGATTACGACCAAAACGGCGAAGTGGGTATTCCCGACATTACTCCCATCGCGCTTCACTATGAACAAACTGCCGCGTACCGTCCGGCGGGCGAAGCGGGCGGAATCGCATATTGGCCCACCGGCGACCCGGACGATTCGGGCGGCGCGCCTCCCAATCAGCCTCCCGCGGCCGGAAGCGGCGCGGAAAACTGGCGGCTGGCGCGCATCGACGGCGACTATAACGGCGAAATAGGCATCTCCGACGTGACGCCTATCGCTCTGCACTATCTCGAACGGCTGGACGGCTATCGCGTTTACCGCAAAGGGCCGGGAGATCTATCGTTCACGATGCTGCCGAATGCCGGCACTCCAGAGTCGCCCGTCACGCTTACTCGCGACGACGCGATAACCGGAACGGGCGGCGATACTGCGCGTCCAGTCAGGTACAAACTGACCGACGAATCCGCCACCCAGCCAGGCGCGTATTTTTACAAAGTTTCGCCGTACGATTTGGAGTCCGCCGCAGAAGGTAAATCGTCCGCGCTCGCTTACGTCATTATCGGCGTGCCGCTCAATTACCCGCCCGAATGGACGGAAGAGTTGCCGGAGCCGGTCACGCAAGGGCGGGACTGCCGCATAATCGTCGGCTGGCCGCGCGCGATAGACCCGAACGGCGACGCCGTTACGTATTCGATTTACTACGACGACGACCCGATTCCGCCCGCGGACTTTCCCGGCACGCTCGAAGAGTGGCTGGCGCGCGCTTGCGAACCCGTAAGCTCGACGTTCGCGCCGCTATACGACGCGGATGCGGACGTATGGCGTGATATGTCGAAAACCCCGCCGGAAGAACTTGCGCCGGACGATCGCCGCATGCTCGCGCTCAATCCCGCGCGACTTGCGGACAATCCCGAACTGGAAATCACGAGAGACGAAATCCCTCTGCAAGTTGTTACGTGGCTGACGGACGGCGAGCGGCTAAACGAGCGCGATTGGGCATATGTGGCGAATCAGCCGGGGGGATTCCCACCGGAGCCGGGAACGAACAAAAACTGGATGCGAATCGGGCCGGTGGACAACGTGACGGCGATACCGGATTACATTTCGCCGACCGTCCTCACGTATCACGACCTGATGAACGAAGAGGACGCCATTCCCGCGAGCGAGCCTAACTTGCGCGAGCGCGGCAGATATCACATCGCAGTGGTGGCTGTTGACGACAAGGGGGCAATGTCAGAGCCGATAAAGACGGTAAAGCCGGTAATCGCGTCGGCGTTTTATATCGCGCAACGGTTCGATATTGCAGACGGCTACAAGACATCGCATTTTTCGCTTCAAAAAACGAATGCGGGGAATATTTGGGCTATCTACGGATATTTGCGAGAGGACGGTTCGGGAGAAAGGGCGGTAAGAATCTCAAAATATAATCCCGATACAAGGTCTTTTCAGAGTTACGAAATAGACAAAGTTCCTGTATCTGCGGGCATCAGCCGCAACGTTGTGCACGAATTTCCCGACGGCTCGATTCTTGTACATTACAGCGTTTGGACGGGTCCAACTACGTATTTACAAGACCGTCTTGTGCTTGTTCATAACGGCAATATTGTTAAAAGCGAGGATCTGCAGCAGGTCACTGGTTATCCGTTTGTAAGACAAGCGTTCTGGATATCGGGACAAATCGTTCTGCTGTATGGTTCTATGGGCGGGCTCAGCGAACCGTCTTGGCCGCTTACGATGCTTCGCGGCGATTTCGGAAATTGGGGCGTGCCTGAAGTCATCGAAGAAAAAGTTTGGGATTTTACTGTGGGTGGTGTTCGAGAGGATGCGGTCGATATAGGCATAAAGGTACATAAAACCGAACTTGGGGACTCCACATTCGAGACACCGAATTACATTCGCGCGATAAGAGTTACAGCAAGCGGAATCGAGGAGTTGTACAAGAATACGGAGGAATCCGGACAGATGATTCCTACGTTCGAAAGCTACAGCGTGCTATATGTCACCGACGAGCAAATGATATCTGAACCCCAGACGTATACCGCTTACCATTTCTTTCTTGCTTCACCAAGACCACCCGATTTAAGCGAACAACACGTTTTCCTAGAATCCTATTCTGCACTAAGGCGAACAAATTGGACAGGGGATACCGAATCGATTAAAGAAGATGGTTACATGTATCAGTGGGTAAAACATTTTTTGGCAGGTGAAGTGTCAGTTCTCGAACCACATTCAAAATATAGAACTGCATATTTCATGGGCTGGAAGTCATCTTCGATTGGGCTGGGTGGGTTTTTATGCGATGACAGCTACAACCGCATTTCAATGTTTAGGGATCTTCACTTGGATGAACCGATTTCCTACGAGGAAGGAAGGTACCTTGTACTTAGTACGTTTTAGCGATTTCACATTAATCGCTGAGCGATATTTTACAGGAGGCTTTTGAGATGCATCGAGCAATGTGTCATTGGTTTTGGGCGGTTTCATTTGCTTTTGCTGCATTGGCAGCTTTAGCTGCATGCGGCAAAGGGGGCGCCGTCTGGACGCGCGCCTAATAAAAAAAGCCGCGAGCTATCATTCTCACCTTTCCCTCCAAATCCCAATTCCTTTCTTTTGCGCCATTCGCTGCGCTTCGAGGAATTTATCAACGTACTTAACGTTCGGCGGAACGGTTAAAACCGCTGCCATGCCTTGCAGCAAAAACTCGATATTCACCATGAATTCGCCCTCGTCTCCCTGCGCGAAAACGTATGCCAAAAGCCTGCCGTATCTATCGCGCTCCTGCACGTCCAGCTCTATGACGAGCGCTTTATCTTCAAGTATCCTCGCGTTGAACTCCATCGCCTCGACCGCATAAGGCTGGGGAGATTCCTTTTTTGTGTGATTCATTTCCGGCGCGTCGATGCCTATGTATCTAATAACTTCCTCTTTGCCGTTCACCATCGCGCGAATAGTGTCTCCGTTCACCGTCCGCACAAGCGTAATCTTAAACTTATGCCCGCCGCCGTTTTTGGCCATAACCTCTTCCGCCGGCAATGGCGGCTTGCAGTTGGAGCAAGGCCTGTATCCGCGGCTCCACGCGCTTTCGATTTGCATTTCCGACTTCGAATATCGCAGACTGGAGCAGCTTTCGCGATGATACTTGCTTCCCGTCTCCGAGACAAAAACCGTTTCCGCCGCCGCAACCGCGACAGAAATGAATGGCAAAATCGAAACCGCCGCGGCAAAGGCGATAGCGCGCATCAAGGCGGAAAAACTTGAGGCGGTAATTCGCAAACTCGCGCCGCTGTTCTCGCGATTATTGCAATTTGTCCGCACGGGTTTGTTGTAATTCATAACGGTTACATTTTACCCGCGATTTCAAGAAATTACTCAATTAAACGAAATTTAATTTGTAACAATAAGACAACGTCCGGCAATTTCCGCCAATTCCGCCGCCGGGTTTGGGCGCGCATTCCCCCGGACTAATTTTCCGCGCCTTTCCCCGAAATCCCGAAAAACTCCTGCACGATTTGGTCGTGCGGAATTCGCTCGAACCTGTCTTGCTTAAGAAATTCGATGAGTTTTCCAACGTTGTCGAGAGCGTAATCGATTTTCGGATTGTTGCCGCGGGCGTACGCGCCGATATTTACAAGGTCTTCTGCGTCGCGGTAAGTCGAAAGAACTTCCCTCGCCCACGCAGCGCATTCCATCTGTCTTTGCGGAACGATTTCCGGCATTACCCTGCTCAGGCTTTGCAATACGTCAACCGGCGGATAATGCCCGCGCTCCGCCAGCCTGCGCGTCAGCGTGATATGCCCGTCGAGAACGCTTTTCGCGATGTCGCTCACCGGCTCGCTAAGGTCGTCGCCTTCGACCAGCACCGTGTAAAGCCCTGTAATGCTGCCCTCCGGCGTCACTCCGCACCTTTCGCAAAGCTGCGGAATGCGGGCATACACCGACGGAGTGTAACCTCGCGTCGTCGGCGGCTCGCCCATCGAAAGCCCGATTTCGCGCAGGGCATAGGTATATCGCGTGAGCGAATCGAGCAGCAGCAATACGTCGTTTTCGTCGTCGCGGAAATACTCGGCGATTGCGTGCACGACGAGCGCGCCTTTGACGCGCATAATCGGCGACTCGTCGCTCGTCACCGCCACGACCACGCTTCTCGCAAGACCCTCTTCCCCGAGCGCGCCGTCGATGAACTCGCGCACTTCCCTGCCGCGCTCGCCGATAAGCCCGATGACGTTTACGTCCGCGCCGGAGTTTCGCGCAATCATCCCGAACAGCGTGCTTTTCCCCACGCCGCTTCCGCTGAAAACGCCGAGCCGCTGGCCTTTCCCCCAAGTAAGCAGCGAATCTATCGCCTTTACGCCGCTATACATCGGGTCGCGTATAAGCTCCCGCCGGAGCGGCCGAGGCGGTTCCTGATGCACGTCCCTAAAATGCGGACACGCGGCAAGCTCGCCTTTGCCGTCTATCGGCCTGCCCATCCCGTCCAGCACTCTGCCGAGAAGCCCCGGCCCGCATTTCACCCTGAACCTATGGCCCGCAGGAATCACAACCGCGCCGGTCGATAGATTTTCCACGGCGGAAAAAGGCATAATTATCGTCGTCCCGTCGCGCATGCCGACGACTTCGCATGGAATGTTTTTGGCCGCCGGATACTCCGTTCGCACGTGGCAAAACTCGCCGACGAACATTCTCGGCGTACGCGCTTCGATAACGAGCGGCCCGATGTTCGTCACTCTGCCGGTTACGCGCGGCTGCGGTTTTTCGCCCAGTCCCGCAAACGATTGTTCAAGTCTTCCCACGCCGGCCCCGCCTACGCTTCGGCGGCAAGCTCGCCGCTCTCAAGCAGTTTTATCGCCCTGCCGACCGCTTCGTCGATTAGTCTGTCGAAATTCAAATCGTATTCGACGAAGCTGTCCGTTACGACCACGCCGCCCGATTTTATGGCCGCATCCGGCACGATTTCGACGCGCTCCGCGCCTAATCCGAGTTCCTCGATTTTTTCTTTGAAGTCCGTCCGCGACGTCAGCGCCTTGTAATGTTCGGGTGAAATTTTGATTACGATTTTCGCCCCGCGTTCGAAATATTCGAGGCTCGCACGAACGGCCGAAACGATATACGACGGGTCGTGCGAAAGCTCACGCGCCAGAATTCGCCTTGCGATTTCCCCCGATATTTTCGCCATTTCGACGTCGAGCGAGTTCAAATGAGCGGACTGCCGGGCCTTCAAGGCATCCGCGGCGGCTTTAAGCGTCGAAATCGCGCTCATAAAGTCCCGCACGACTTCGTTTCTCGCCTCCGCCCTGACTGAATCTGCTTCCCGCTCCGCCGCTTTTCTGGCGTTTGCGGACGCGTCCCGTGCAAGAGATTCCGCCGACGATTTAGCTTCCGCAAGAATTTTCGCCGCTTCCGATTTCGCCGCGGCCACGATTTCGGCGGCCTCGCCCTCGGCGGCTTCGCGCGCAGCCCTCATTTTTTCCTTGTGATATTCGACGACGATAGTCATCGCTTCTTCGGAGTATTTGCGGAGAATTTCGTCGTTTTCGATCAGCTTTTCGACGGGGTGAATTCCGTCTTCTTCCGCGAACGCGCTAAGCGGTTTCGGCTCGCCCGAAAAGGCCGCGTTCCCCTTGAAAAGCTTTTTGTTCACGCCTCCGCCCGATGCCTCCACTATATAAACTGGTCTTCCGCGCCTCGAACGACGATAATCTGGCCCTGCTCTTCGAGACTGCGGATGATGTTGACGATGCGCTGCTGCGCGTCCTCGACGTCCTTCAGCCTGACCGGCCCCATATATTGCATTTCTTCCTGCAGGTTGCTCGATGCGCGCTGCGACATGTTCTTGAAAATCTTGTCCCGCATCTCCTCGGTCGCCGCTTTGAGCGACAGCGCAAGGTCTTTCATGTCCACTTCGCGAAGCACCTGCTGAACGGCGCGGTCGTCGAGCATTTTGATGTCTTCGAACACGAACATCTTTTTCTTTATTTCTTCCGCAAGTTCGGGGTCGGTTTCTTCGAGGTTTTCTAGAATCGCTTTTTCCGTCGAACGGTCCACGTTGTTGAGTAGCTGCACGAGCGTTTCAAGCCCGCCGACCTGCGAAAATTCGGTGGACAGCACGGTCGATAATTTTTGTTCGATTACCCGCTCGACTTCCCGCACCATTTCCGGGCTCGTCCGGTCCATCGTCGCGATGCGCTTTGCGACGTCGATTTGAATTTCCGGAGGCAGTCCCGCGATAACTTGCGCGGCGATGCCGGGTTCGAGATAAACGAGTATCAGCGCGATAGTCTGCGGATGCTCGGATTGAATGGACGAAAGCACTTGAACGGGGTCGGACTTTTTCAGAAAATCGAAAGGAGTGGAGCGGATTACGCCGGCGAGATTGCCCAAAACTTCTCGCGCCCTGTCCGTGCCGAGCGCTTTTTCCAGAATGGACTTCGCATAGTTGACGCCCCCTTGGCTGATATAACTTTGGGCGAGCATCAAATTATAAAATTCCTCCAGCACCGGCTCTTGCACGTCTGGCGGAACGGCACGCAGCGAGGCGATTTCGAGCGTGATGTCTTCCACTTCTTCTTGCGTCAGCTGGTTGAACACGCGGCTCGCCGCCGCTTCTCCGAGTCCGACGAGAAGCACGGCTATCTTCTGCCTACCTGTCAGTTCTTTAACCGCCATTCGTTACCGCCGATACCGGCAGGAAGATTCTACTACAATTCCGGGCAACCCGCCAGCGGGACAAAAAGCCCGGCGGTTCAATTATTAACGCAACCGAAAAGGCGGTTTAGTCCTCAAGAAGCCAGTTCCTAATGATTTTAACGACCTCGCTCGGATTCTCTTCGATTTGGCGGATCACTTCTTCGCGCATCTGCGTGTGTTTCGACTTCGGACCTTCTTTGATTTTCCGCACGACCACGGCTTCCGCTTCGTCCATCCGCTCCTCGAGAGCCTTAATCGCGAAATCCAAATCCGGTATTTCGTCGGCAATATCCGCGCCTTCGAGCGCCAGTTTCAGGTTCGGCGAAATCGTGTTCACGATGCCGCGAAGCACGAGCAGCGCGAACATAATCAAAATCGCCGCCGCCGCGATGCGAATGTAGTCGCCGATTCTCTGGTCGCGTAGAACGACCTCCGGCGGTGTCGAAGCGGCGGGCGGCTTGCCCGTCACCACGATTTTGTCGCCCGCGGTGATCCTTGCGCCGATTGCGCTCGCGACGAGAAGCTCCGTCTCTTGGCGCTTCGCGTCCGAAAACGCGTCGTCCGTTATCACTATCGAAATCGAACGGGATAGTATCGCTCCGCTCGGCAGCGTAGTTTCGATGACTTCCCGGTTTACTTCGTAATTCCGGTCGGCGGACGAACTCGACGAAGTTTCGGTCGTCCCGCCTTCCCCGCCGATGACGCCCGAATATCCCGGAATGTTGCTGAACGTGCCGGGCACACCGCCGCCGTCGCCGGAACTCGATTCCTTCGTGTCTTCGGTCAGCTTTTCCGATTTCAGCACGCCCTTGTCGCCCACGGACGGCGTGTAAACTTCCGCCTGCTTCGAAACTTTGGCGAAGTCGATTTCCACGGTCGCCGCGGCTTCGACGCTTCCGATGCCGTAAACTTTTTCGAGAATGCGAACCACTTTAGTCTCGAGTTCGCGCTCCACCTTCCGTTTGTACGCAAGTTGCTCGCCCGAAACCATCGAGTCGCTTTGCGGACCGTAAAGTATGTTCCCGACTCCGTCCGTCACCGTCACGTTTTCGGCCGACAGGTTTTCCACAGCGTGGCTTACGAGGTGCACAACACCGCGCGTCTGCGATTCCGACATAAACTGGCCCGGCTCTAGATGCAAAACCACGCTCGCGCTCGCCGGCTCCGGCTCGGAAAGAAAGCTCGATTCGCGCGGCATCACCAAATGCACTCTCGCGGCTTTGACTTCGCCGAATCCCATCAGCGTGCGCGTCAGCTCGCCTTCGAGCGCGCGCTGATAGTCGATGCGCATCCCGGTTTCGGTCACGCCCATTTTGCTTTTGTCGAACTTTTCGAATCCGACCACGCCCGCGGTGGGTAGGCCTTTGCCCGCCATTTGCACCCTGACTTCGGGCACTTGGTTTCCGGGGACGAGCACCGTCGTGCCGTTGTCCGCCAGCCGGTATTCCACGCGGGACGACTTGAGTTCGTCAACGATTCGCGCCGCATCCGCGGGGTCGAGCTGCGTGTAAAGCGGCGACATCCCGACGGGCTTCCAAAGCGCGATCATGACTATAAACAGGCTTACGACGATAACCGTCGCCGCTCCGAAAAACACTTTCGTCGCAGGCGTCAGTTTAGCAAAAAGTTGTCCGATTTGCTCGGCCAAGGCGATCACCTCGAAAGGCATCGAATGCCTCAAGGCGGCGAAAAACGAAACGCCGCCCGCCCCGCTTGCGCGGAGCTAAGGCGGCTAACAATGATGACAGGCGTCGAGCGCCGGATTCATTATACATGACGACGCGAAGATATGCAATACCCTCGGCGAATTTCCACCTCCTTTCCGCAGCGCCTCAAGTCAAGCCGTAAAAAATGCAGACGATAACTAAAACGGCTATTATTGAACCGATGAACGAAACCGGAACCGGAAATTATCTCGCTGGCAAAACCGTCCTTGTCACGGGCGGCACGGGCAGCATCGGACGCGAGCTTGTTCGCCACGTCCTCGGCTGCTCGCCAGCTGTCGTGCGCGTGCTTTCCCGCAACGAATTCAACCAATACCGTATGGCGCAGGAATTCGGCGGCGAAAAAAACATCCGGTTTCTCCTCGGCGACGTGCGCGAGCACGACCGGGTGATGCGCGCCGCCGAAGGCGTGGACGTGATTTTCCACGCCGCCGCGCTTAAACACGTTCCCGCCTGCGAATACAATCCATTCGAGGCGGTCAAAACCAACGTCGTCGGCACGCAAAATCTCATCGAAGCCGCGATAGAGCACAGTGTCGAGCGCCTCATATCGATTAGCACGGACAAAGCCGTCAGCCCCACGAACACGATGGGAGCGACGAAACTTCTCGCCGAGCGTCTCGTGCTCGCGGCGAACCTGTATAAAGGCGAGCGGAAAAGCGCGTTCAGCGTGGTCAGATTCGGCAACGTTCTCGCCAGCCGCGGCAGCGTGATTCCGTTTTTCATCCGCCAAATCAAAGCGGGCGGCCCCGTTACGCTTACCCACCCGAAAATGCGCCGGTTTTTCATGTCCATCCCCGAAGCGGTCGAGCTTGTTCTCGGCGCAGGCGCGATAACGCCGGGCGGCGAGATTTACATCCTTAAAATGCCGGTAGTCGTTATCAAAGACCTGATTGACGTTTTAATCGAAACGTACGCGCCTGCTTTCGGAAAATCGCCGGAAAATGTGGAAGTTAAAATCACCGGATTAAGGCCCGGCGAAAAAATTCAAGAAGAACTGCTGACGGCGGAAGAACTGCAGGCGGCGAGCGAAACCGAAAGGTTCTACGTCGTACCGGCGGAGTTCGAACCGCCCGCGAGAAACGGCGGTCCGGAGCCGCTGGGATATGGCACGCTCAGCCAGGCCGCGCTCTCGAAAAACGAAATCCGCGAAATCGTCGTAAAAATGAAAGACGAGTTCCTTAGACTCTCGGAAGATTAGCAGTGGGACCCCCGAGGCCACCCGAACCGTAGGGGCGGACCGCCCTTCGCCCGAAACGTAGGGGCGAGCCGCCGCTCGCCCGAAACGTAGGGGCGAGCCGCCGCTCGCCCGAAAGAAAAAAAACCACCGAGGCACAGAGCCACAGAGAAGAATTTAATATCATATAGTGAATTACGCGTATGGAGTGCGCGCTTGCATTACGCGCATGAATTACGCGCATGCAATACGAGCATGAATTACGCGCTTGGAGTGAGCCACGCAAGTGGCTCCTTTCTTCGCGGTACGCAAGTACCGCCCTTTTTTCGCGGTACGCAAGTGGTGCCTTTATTTCGCTATATTCAGGTAGCGGCGGGGTTTACCCCCGCCGTCATTCGACTTAATCGTCCTTCAAATATACGGAACGGGGTAAACCCGTTCCCTACCTCTATTTCGAGTTTCGCGCCCTACGTACCATCCGAGCCTTCGCGCGAAGGCCGGCGGCTGGCGCTTTCCGCTCCGGTTTCGCTTTCGGCGGAATCGGCGTCCGCCGCGTCGTCGCTCTCCGCGGGTACGAGGCCTTCTTTCGGGTCGTTCAATAGGCTGAAATAGTTTTTGACGAGTTCGCGATACTCCGGCGGGATTTCCTCCGCGTTCATCGCCCGTTCCTGCGAGCCGGTATATGCGCTGACTATGCTGTAATAGTCCCGCAGCCCTTTCGCGTCCGTCGGAAGCGACCGGAATTCCTCGAACAGCGTCGCGCCGCCCTCGCCCACGCGGCCGAGCACGCGCGTGTCATACGTGCCCGCGGGTATTTGTTCCGGCGCGTACAGCGGGTCGAATTCCACCGCCACGCGCTCGTTACCCTCGCCCGGGATGTCGCGGCGGCTGCGCTCGCCTTCGCTGCCGCCCGGCGCGCTGTCCGTCCGCAGGTTCGTCGTGCCGTATCCCCAATTGCTAGTGGCCTGGCCCGACTGCGCCTGCAGATACTGCCCGCGGCGAAGGTTTTTCATAATCTCGCCCATTTCGCCCGAAAGGCTTTCGAGCAGTTCCTGATTAGACGGGCCGCCGCCTTGTCCGTCCTGTCCGTTCTTGCCGCTTTGACCCATTCCTTCCTGCATCTGCCCCAAACCTTGGGACATTCCGCCTTTTCAGGTGCCGCCTTCCTTGCACTCATTTTCGAGCTTGTCCAAAAGTTCGTTTATCTCCTGCTTGCGCTCTTCCGACAATTGCTTTTCGGTGCCGCTGGACGATGCGCTCTGCTGCATAGCTTTGTTCGCCTCGTCCGCAAGTCTGCGCATTTTGTCTATTTCGTTTTGCGGCACGGTTCCGGTTTCGTTGAAGCACTCGATCATTTTTTCGACTTGCTCTTTAAGCTCGTCCGCCTTCGCATCGAGCTTGTTTCCTTCCATCAGCTCTCTAAGCTGAGCGGTCGTTTCCTTTAGCTCTTCGAGCGTGCTTTTCATCTGCTCGCGAACCTGACGCTCTTTTTCGAGGTTTTCCTTAAGTTTTTCCAGCGCGTTTTCGATTGCCTCGCGGTCCATCGCGTCCCCAAGTTCGGGATTTCGCTCAAGCGCCTCTTGCAATCCCTCCGCAAGCTGTTCGAGCATCTCAAGGTCTTCCGGCGAAAGCTCGCCCGCGTCAAGCCTCTTTTTAAGTTCCCGAAGTTCGGCGTTCAAATCTTCGAACCGCTTATCCATCAGCGCCTGGCCGAGCTTGCGCGATTCCTGCTGCTGCATGAGTTTCTGCGACAAATCCGACATAAACTTGCGGGCTTCCGGCGAATCGAGCGACTTCGCCGCTTTTTCCATTTCGCTTTGCAGTTTGTTCAGTTCTTCGAGCGCTTTGCCTTTGTCAAGCTTGCCGAGTTCCATCTTTTTGCCGAGCGATTCCAAGTCCTGCTGAAGCCGCTCAATCGGTTTGAATTCAACCGAATTTTTTCGCTCTTCGGTTTCCCTCGCCAGCCTGATTAGCTTTTTGCCGGTTTCCATCACCCGCTTGCGCTCTTCCTCGCGCTCCGGGTTTTCAAGCCAGCCGAGATACGGCACGAAAAACACCGCAAGCGTGCAAAGCGCCGCCGCGCCGCTTAGCCGCCACGATTTCGGGAAACTCCACGGATACACCGCCGTCGGCGCGACCGTTTCGCTCTGCTTTTCGGCGTCGTTCATAAGCGCATCCACCAGCGGATCGCTTACGGCGGATTTTCCCAGCAAATATGCGCTTGTCAGTCTGTCCTTCAGCCCCAAATGCGTGTCTGCGTCGATTGATACTTCGGTTGTCCTGATTTTGCGCATTAAGCCTGCAAATATCAGCCAGCCGATTCCCGCCGCCGCGCCGCCCAGCGTCGCATAAAGCCGCAGGTCGAATGTCCACGCGTTAAGTTTGGACAACAGAATTCCGGCAAAAACGAACGCGAGAAAAATGCCGATGGCTTCGCCAAGCGCCTTCGCAGCCAAAATAAGCCTGCGCCGCCGTTTCAGCCGGGCGATGAGTGCGATTAACGCCGATTTTTTTCCGCCGGAATTTTCCATATCGATCACCGTTATTATACCGGGAATATCGGCCGTTATGTGAAAGTTTTCCTTCTATCGGCGAATTTCGTTCCCGCACTGCCCGGATATTCGCCATTCGGCGGGTAAAAGCGTTATAAAAAATCCGCCCCGATTCAGCCTTTCAAACCGGCGAATCCGGGCAAAAAGCGAGGAGATTTTCATGACTAATGCAAAGTTGACCGAGGAGCAGGTTCTAAAGGCTCTCTCGAACGTAATCGACCCGGACCTTCACCGGGACATCGTTTCGCTCGGATTCATACACGACCTCGTCATCGGCGATAACAACGACGTGAGTTTGCGCATCGTCCTCACCACGCCCGCGTGCCCGATGAAAGACAGGCTGCGAAACGAGGCGCACGACAACCTCGCGGCGCTCCCCGGCATCGGCGAAATTAACCTCACTATGGACGCGCGCACGGTGAAACACGACGCGAAAGTCGTTCCGCAAAACATGCTGCCGGACGCGGGCAACATCATCGCGGTGGCGAGCGGCAAAGGCGGCGTGGGCAAAAGCACTGTCGCGGCGAATCTCGCCGTCGCGCTGGCGAAGGACGGCGCGAAAGTAGGGCTGCTCGATGCCGACATTTACGGGCCGAGCATTCCGATAATGATGGGCGTCGCGGGCCGCCAGCCCGAAATCACGCACGAAAAGAAAATCAAGCCGATCGTCGCGTTCGGCGTCAAAGTTATGAGCATCGGCTTTCTCATCGACCCCGACCAGGCGGTCATCTGGCGCGGCCCGATGGTAGGCGCGGCGATTAAGCAGTTTTTGGGCGACGTGGACTGGGGCGAGCTCGATTATCTCGTCATCGACCTGCCGCCCGGCACCGGCGACGCGCAGCTTACAATCGTGCAAAACCTTTCGGTCACAGCGGCAATCGTCGTGACCACCCCCCAGCGCGTGGCCCATTCCGTCGCGGCGAAAGGCGTGACGCTGTTCCGCAAGCTCAGCGTGCCCGTGCTCGGCATCATCGAAAACATGAGCTACTTCGTATGCCCGGAGTGCGGCGCGGAAGACGATATTTTCGGGCGCGGCGGCGGGATGGAAATCGCAAGCAGGCTAGAGGTGCCGTTCCTCGGCGAAATCCCGATTAACAGCCTTCTGCGAAAGGCCAGCGACGAAGGTTTGCCCGAAGTCGCACGCGACCCGGAAAGCCCCATCAGCAAAAGCATTTTCGGCGTATCGCGCAACCTTGCCGCGAATGTAAGCAAACATATTTTGACCGGCGCGATGCAGGGGTAGTTTCAACTTGGGAGCAAGCCACGGAATCGGCTTCTTTATGGAATGCACGGAGGTGCGATCACATAAATGCTTGGGAGTAAGCCACGGAAGTGGCTTCTTTATATAATGCACGGAAGTGCATTTGATAAAAAAACCGATCTAAAATCCACTTCCGGTACCGCCTTCCGTCAAAGTCCCTCCCGGCGCATTTGCCCGACGCGCTATTCGCCGCACTTCCGTGCGGCGCATAAAGAATTTACTTCCGTAAATTACTCCCAAGCGCGACCGCGGCCGCTGCCGCTGCGCGCGATGAGATACGTATCGCCCGTCGTGGTTTCGGCGCGCTCGTAGCCGTATGTATTCGATGGCAGGCCGCCGGGGGAATAGTCGTAATCGTATTGTTCGAGCGTGCTAAAGCGGGCCGTCGTCGTCCTTCAAAACGTGCTGCGTGACACGATTTATGTCGTCGTAAGCGTAAGCCGAAGTGTACCCGTTCGAGTAAGTGGCGAGCGTGACGCCTCCGGTCTCGTTATATTCGTACGCAGTTACCCTGTCCGCTCCGCCGGGGTCGTACGTGAGCGATTTCAGCCTGCCCGCGGGGTCGTATTCGTAATCGGTTTCGGTCGACGTATGATCCGTCACTTTCGTCACGCGGTTCATCCCGTCGTATTCGTAGCTAAGCGCATTGCCCTGTTGATCGGTGTGCGACACGAGCCGTGCGAAGTCGTCGTAGCCCATACTGGCGGACGTGCCGAGCGGATCGTCGTATGACGTAATCCGGCAGCAGTTCCACTCGAAGTCCACGTCCACGTCCGAGCCGCCGCTTCCCATCCCCTTGTACCGGATGCGCGTCCTCTGACCGCGAGCGTTGTAGGTGTATTCCGTGTTCTGGCTCTTGAAGTCGGTCACTTTCACGATGTTGCCGTTTCCGTCGTAGAATTTCGTGTTCGTGTAGTTCGTCGAGGAAACCGTGGGCGTGACGGTCATGACGTTTCTGCCCATGGCGTCGAACGTCTTCGGCCACGACTACAGAAACATGGGCAAACGACCAACAGATACCGTTAACGAGTTCGTCGCGAGCGCAAGACATGAAGGTTAGTAGAACATATTAGGTATACTGGGGTGCGTGAAAGGATGTGTGGCGCATATTGATTTTCAGCTTTTCGCCTAGTAATATTAATGGCGGATATTTATTCCTGCTTACTTTTTTACTTCTAATGCGTAAAATAGACGTTCCTTTTATAGTCGTCAATTTCATTACACTCGATGTTTTTATAAAGTAGCGATGAGTAACTTGCATTAATAAGCTCGGACAAGCTGATATTGGGCTTTGACAATAATAATACAATAGTCGAATGCCTCGCACTGATGTAATCCAATTCGACTATATATTTGTCATGAGACCATGAATCGCTTACATACTGCAGCCATCCCTCGCGATTTCTTCCGTACAATTGTCCCTCGTTGTCAAACTTAATTGGCCAGAAATTAATTACAGACGAGTTTGAAATATACCTGCTTATGGATGATCCATTAATTTCCTCCCTGGAATTAGAGTCGGACAATATTATCCAATATCCGCTCCAAAAGAATGGAAGCAGCTCGGCTAATGGCTCATACATAATTACAATTAATACACCATCCTCTCTGTATGCTGATGTTGGCGGTGACTGACGCCGCATAGCCATTCCAAGCCTAGAACGAACATTTTGCATGAGCATCGAAGCTGTATGTGGGTTGGCCATTAGGACAAAGCATGGCTGGCCTCCAGTATACAGCATCTTAGAGGTTGTGCGCATGGGTGGGCCATATGAATATACGCCATCTTCAAATATTATGTCCAATACTTTTGCATAATACCAATTAACAAAATCTGCTTGAGAATTTCTATCAATGCGGATAGCATTTTGGTCTTCAGATACTAGAATTGCGTCAGGCATATAATGCAACGGGATTCGCAAAGCATGATACGAAGAATTCGATAAGCCTGTATTAAACATAGCTAGCGATAATTCATAGTATTCATTAGCCTTTTGATCATATTTAACAATTCTTGGCCACCAAGTGGACTGCACCCTTGAAATTGGACACAAGAGCGGGAAATTAGTAGAGTGCTCCGGTGCCGTGAAGGAAAGGAGGAATCATGGCGAAACGGAGAAGATTTTCAAAGGCGTTCAAGC
>CAYMAI010000011.1:0-61220 GCA_964388445.1 uncultured Planctomycetia bacterium | reverse complement strand
CGTGAAATCCGTATTCAAGTTGATGGCGCTTGCGGATTTTTCGCCGCCGCCGCTTCTGCTTCCGCCCACCGGAATGACAAAGCCGTTTGAGTCAACCTTTTCCCACGGCTGCACGCCGTCAACCGGCAGCGCCGACGGAAACTGGTTTTGGGAAACGCCGCCGGTTTGAGGTTGAACCGCCTGATCTCTCTGCGAAGCGAGATTTCCGGCGGGCAAGCCGAAGTCCGCGCCTTCGGGACGCGCCGCGTTTCGCTTTCCCCCGCAACCTGAGACTGACATAATTATCAAAAACAACGTTGTAGAGAAAACAAAGTAAAAAATCGTCTTGCTATTCATGGCGCACTTCCCGGTGTGTAAATTGTCAATTCTTCCAAAGTAACTAATACCTCGATTAAATGATTTTGTCTCAGCGAAAAAGGACGGAGCTAATGGCGGATTTTTATCCGGTATGGCGGTCGATGAACGCGGCCGGCTTTCGAAAAACCGGCGGAAAACCGGCTACCTCGCCCGTGATATAATCCCCGGGCCTGTTGGCAGGAGAGTTAAATGCGGGAAGTAGAAGTTGAAATTATCGGCGCCGAGACGGACTTCGGCGATCTGATGGCGCAGGTGGCCGGCCACCTCGGACTGCCGCTAATCGGCTCGTCCGAAGGCAAAACGACAGACCATTACCTGGACACGCGCAAGCGAAAGCTTATGACGACGCGCGCAAGCCTGCGGCTGCGCGAAAAATATATTCCGGGCCGGAAAAACGAACTACGGCTAACGATTAAATATCCGATCGAAAGCCACGAGATTCTTATGATTCGCGACGAAGTGCGGATGCGGCTCGTCGAAGGCGATTGGAAAACCATTATCGACTTCGCCAACCACTTCGCGGTCTCGCTCGGCAGCGAAGCGCTCGCGACCCAGCTTGTCGTGGACGAATACTATCAGCAATGCTCGCTCGGCACGGACGCGGCGCATCTGGACGTCAGCTTCGACAGCGTGGCATACGTTTGCCCGGACGACCCGGGGCTGCATGCGGAAGAATATGTCCTCGAATTCGAAGACCACGGCATCGGCGAAGGCGCGGTGCTTAGAGCGTACGAGTTCATCCACGCGAAATACGGCTGGAATGCCGACAGACGGGGCAAATATCGCCGCGGAATCGAGATTCTTGGTTTGTAAGCCCGCGAAGCCGTGGTGCCGCGGAAAAAGCGCGGCGAACCGAACGCTGTGCTATATTTCCCTGTCGGATAAATGATGATATTCACTGTGGATACAGGCGGCGGCGGCATCGTTCCAGCGGAAGGCCGCACAAGCGTAATCGAACCCGGCGGCTACGGCGGGAGCACGGGCGCGCCCGGAACCGTGAAATTGCTCGAAGCCAAAAACGTAATCAAAACCTATCGCGGCCGCAACGTCGTAAACGACGTCAGCGTCCACGTGCGCACGGGCGAAACCGTAGGGCTTCTCGGGCCGAACGGCGCGGGCAAGACGACCACTTTTTATATGATTATCGGGCTCGTGACGCCGAACAAAGGCAAGGTTTTTTTGAACGGCACCGACATAACCCGGCTTCCGATTTACCAGCGGGCGCGCCACGGCATCGGTTATCTTTCGCAGGAATCGAGCGTGTTCAAGAAACTGACGGTGGAAGACAACATACTTCTCGTTTGGGAAAGCATCGGAAAACCGAAGCGCGAACAAAAGGAACAGCTCGAGCCGCTCCTCAAGGAATTCAATATCGACCAGATTCGCAAGAGCAAGGCATATGTGCTTTCCGGCGGCGAGCGGCGGCGCACCGAGGTGGCGCGGGCGCTGGCGGGAAATCCGGACTTTCTGCTACTCGACGAGCCGTTCACGGGCATCGACCCGATAACCATCGAAAGCCTGAAAGACATCATCAGCCATTTGAAAGAAAAAGGCCTCGGCGTTTTAATCACCGACCACAACGTTCGCGAAACGCTGGATATTTGCGACCGCGCGTACGTGCTGCTGGACGGCCAGGTGCTGGTCGAAGGCACGCCGGAGGAAATCGCCGCGAACGAAATGGCGCGCAAATACTTCCTCGGCGAGCGGTTCAAGCTGGACAAACTAGACAGCGACCGGATGAAAAAAATCATCGAGGAAGAACTGGGCGAAACTGTTTAGCGGTTTGGCGCAGCAGCTGCTAACGAAACCGCATCGCTGCTATTTCAGTCAAAATCAGCCGCCGAAGTCCATTCTGTCGCTTTCCGTAATGAGGAAGTCGTAGTTCGGATGCACGACCCAGCGCTCGTAAAACTCGTGGCAGGGCATTTTGAAAAGGTCGCCTTTGATTTTCGCCATAACGAGGTCAGCCTTTTCGCTGTCGTCCGAGTGATAGATAATCGAGTCGGGTTTGAGCATCGTGAGGTCTTTCAAAATTACGGTGTTTTTCTGGACGGGCATCAGCCTCTCGCGGTCCGTTTCCGGCGGTTTCGACGTCCGCTTCAATTCCACCGACCACCTTACGCTCGCGGGCGTTTTCGGGTCGACGCCCTCGCGGCAAAGGTACATTAGCTGGACCCACCCTATCCCTTGCGCGAAAAACGTAGGGAAATATTTAAAAAACCTCAAAATGAACATGCCTTTCTCCTCGCCCCGAAAGTTAACGCGCGCCGCACCGGAATTATACACGAAAGAAACCGGATTTCGCGCGCGAAGCGTTGCGCCGGGTCGGCGGGAAATCGAGCTTTGCGGTTTACGCTTCTAGATATTTGGTGAGAAGTTTCAGCGATGCGTTCAAATCGTCCGGATGAATACACTCGGTAGTCGTGTGAATATAGCGGCAAGGCACGGAAATCGTGATTACCTTGCAGCCGCTTCCCGCGCGCTGAATCGCGCCCGCGTCGGTGCCGCCGCGAGGCAGAATGTCCAGCTGGTACGGGATATTGTTTTTCCTTGCGATTTGCACGAATTCGTCCACGAGTTCCCGGTCGCTTATGACCGCGCCGTTCATCACGTTAATCGCCGCGCCGCCGCCGAGCTTCGATATGTGCAGGTCGTCCGGCACTCCCGGCGTGTCGCAGGCAAGCGTAACGTCGAGCGCGACGCCGGCGTCGGGAGCGACGCCGAACGCGCCGGTAATCGCGCCGCGCAGCCCCACTTCCTCCTGCACCGTGAATACGCCGTAAACGTCGTTTTTCGGCGGCCGCATTTGCTTCATCGCGTTGATGCCGATCCAGACGTTGCAGCGGTCGTCCATCGCCTTGCCGCACCAATAATCGCCGACCTGTTGAAATTCCGCGTCGAGCGTGACCATATCGCCCACGCGAACCATGTCTTTCACTTTTTCGCCGGGAAGTCCGACGTCCACCGCGAAGTCGTTAACGTCCAGATACTTGGAGCGCTCTTCTGCGGACGACATATGAATGGGTTTGCCCGCCGGCTCGATAAGTCCGGGAAAAACGCCCTTTTCGGTGTGCACTTTGACACGCCGGCTGAAAAGATTGCGGGTGTCGAAGCCGCCCACCGGCTGGATTTTGAAAAATCCCTTGTCGTCCACGTAGCGCACGAGAAAGCCGATTTCGTCCATGTGCGCGGCGAACATCACCTTTTTAGCGTTTTTCGCGCTGCCTTTGCGAAAGGCGATAAGGTTGCCCATCGCGTCTTCCTTGAACGAGTCCACCTTGCCCTTCAGCTCCCTGCGGACGATAGTGCGAATCGCGCCCTCGTTCCCCGGTACGCCGGCGGCTTCGGAAAGTTCCTTCATCAACTTCATTGACTAATCCTCCAAATTGGTTGCCGCAGGCTTGAAAGCGGGCGGCGCAGACATTATTACCCTCAAAACTCCGCCATTCAACATTTTCCGGGACACGCGGCGCTGTTACGCGTGTAACAAAGCGATTTCGCGGTCCCTCGTGTTCAATCCCCGGCATTCCCGGCGCCGTCCGGTTTTTCGCAAAACCTTAGCTTGGCTTCGAATTCTTCGAGCGCCAAGTCTTTCAGTTCCGCTTCGCCGCCCAAAAGCTTCGCCCTTAGAGCGTTCATTTCCGAGCGGGAGAACGTTACGGCGTACATATCGAATTCCTCGAACGCGTCCGTGGCCAGCGGCGCGACGGCGCGCGCCATATCGAGCATTTTTTCCGCGTAACACCTGATTTCGTACTGCGCGTGAGCGTCGAGCCTGAGTTTCAAAAAGTGAAACAGGTTGTGCAGGTCGGTTTGCCAATACCATTCGGTGTATATCGACAGCGGCAGGTTGATGCGGGCAAGCTCGCGAGCGATGTCGTCTTCCACGAGCTTTTCATAGCTTTCATACAGCGCGGTTTGCTCGCGGGCGAGAATTTCGAGTACGCGGTTTTTAAGCTCGTCCGGCACTTCTTCTTCGCTTCTGCCCTGGCGGTTCGACTTGCTCTGATAGCGCACGTCCGCCGGCGACGGCACATAGAATTCGTCGTGAAGCACTGAATATCGCCCGCTGATTTCGTTCACGCGCGCCGTGCGGTGGCGAATCCACTGGCGGGCGACGAAAATCGGCAGTTTGACGTGGAACGTCAAAATCACCTGTTCGAACGGCGAGGTGTGCCGGTGCTGCAGTAAGTAATTTATAAGCCCGCGATTACGCCGGAAGGTTTTCACTTCCTTGCCCGAATACGAAACGCGCGCGGCGTCCACGATCCGCTGATCGCCGCCTAAATAGTCCACGAGCCGCACGAAGCCCTTGTCGAGCACTCGATATTCCACGTCGAGCATCGCTTCCGCGGCGGGATTCTGGTCATGCGCCATCCGAAAACCTCCGAGCGCGGATTATATACCAACCGGAAAACGGGAATTCCCGCCGGGCCGCGCCCTTATTCCCGTGCATGTATGCCGAACGCGGGGTATAATATAAGCGTCCTGGGTCAACGGGAGTGAACATTATGAATAAACGTGCGGGAGTATTGATAACCGCCGTGCTGGCCGCGGCGCTTTTCGCTCTGCCGGCGGCATCCGCCGCGGAGCAAAATTTCGACCCGACGGCGGGGGAGACCGCGTGGGGAAACTACGTCGCGGACGCCATGCGCGCGCACTACCAAAGCGACATAGCGATGATAGACGCCGGCACGCTCGCGACGCTAGTCAACATCGAAGTCGTTTCGGAAGACATCACGCGGCTGGACATAGCCGAGGTCGAAGTTGCGCTCGTCAGGCTTACCGGCAGAGAAGTCGCGGCGATACTAAACAACGCGGCGAAGTTTTATCCGCGCAAGAACAACGGGTTTCTGCAGGTGAGCGGGCTTACCGTCAGCATCGACCCGAATCTTCGCCAAAACAAAGTTACGGGCGCAAGCGTGGGCGGCGCGCCGATAGACCCCGACAAGGTCTATTCGGTGGCGGTCACGAAATTCTTGGCGAACGGCGGCGCGAGTTTCGGAATTCTCGAGCGCGTGAACATGGTGGACGGCAGCGCGAAATTCATCGGCGACATCATCGCCGCCTACTACGCCGCGAACAAAGATATGCCCGCCGCCGGCACGCGGTACATCGTGCGGGGCGGGTAAAAATTTTGGCGTGCAACGGCACGCCCCTACCTCCACCTTACTTCGAACGTGAAGTTAAGCTCGCGCTCCGAATCCGCGGGGACGGGCAGTTTGAATTCCGCTTCGAACGCGCTCTTTTTTACGTGCGGGACCGTGGATTCGAGCATCCGCCATTCGCCGTAAATCTGGTGCGGGACGATGACCTCGATGGCTTCTTTTTCCTTGCGGTTTTTGACGACGACTTTCCACGTTTCGCGATAGCCCTGACCGATGTCTTGATAGTTCATTCGCGTTTTCTCGCCCACGATGTCGAACGCGTCGCCGATGTATAGCCTCACCGTTTCTTTGCGAGGCGTATGGTCTATCGAGTCCTCGCCGATGAACTGCGGCACCCCCGCCGAGTCGCGCTTGAACACGCGGATTTTGCCCTTCGGCAGCGCGATGCCGAGCCGGTTTTTCTCTTCGTTGTCGAACTCGACCTTGACGTTCACCTTGTCGCCGCCTGGATAAACGTAGATTTTGCGGGTGGGAATCGCCGCGGCATTGAGTAGGCTGATTTGCTTCGTCTGGTTCATCCTAATCGTCGTCGCCCTCGGCAGCGTGTACAGATGATACTCGAAGAACGATTCCTCTTGGAAAGACTTCGCCTCGCGCGCAGCCATCGGCATCGCTTCGGGCGCGCCGCCCAAATCGTATTTTGGAAAATCATCTATTCGTTTAACATCGCCCGCGATTAGCTGGAGCTTGGCGTCGTTATATGTCGCGCCGCTGCGGTTGTCGATCGTCACCCAGCCTTCCATATCGCCCGTCCGTTCGTTGTCGGACAATAGAAACACGTAATCGCAGTTCCACTTGATTCCGCCCGTCATATAGGAAAGCTCGTAATCGATGGCGCCAGCCGCTTCGGTTTCGACGAGCCAGTTCAGCGTGGGTTCGAGCAAAAGCTCGCCCGTGCCGCCAGTAAGCTCTACGCGCCCCGGCGGATTCAGCATCACGGTGCCGTCTTTTTCCACGACCATTCCGCCCGCCGTCGAAAGCAGTTTCACCTGCGAGCGCGCGCCGGTCGTGTAATCTACGAGCGTAATCGTTTTGCCTATGTATTTCGACAGCAGTTTGTCGCTCGAAAGAAGGTCGTAGTCGAAGTTCTGTTCGAGAAGCCAAGTTGCCGGGCCTTTCAGCGGCTTGAAATGCACGCTCGTCGGGTCGAGCAAAGCCGCGATGCCGGTGACGACGATGACGTTTCCTCCTTTCTGCAGGCTCGCATCCCGCACTTCGCGCACGAGCGCGAAATTGTCGTTATATACCGTGAGCGAGGTTTCGGCACGTGCAGTAAGAGGCGAAAGCGCTAAGGCAAAAGCCATCGATAACAAAATGAAAAATTTCTTTGCGTAATGCATATTTCCTACCTCCACCTTACTTCGAACGTGAAGTTAAGTTCGCGCTCTGAATCCGCGGGAACGGGCAGTTTGAATTCCGCTTCGAACGCGCTCTTTTTTACGTGCGGGACCGTGGATTCGAGCATCCGCCATTCGCCGTAAATCTGGTGCGGGACGATGACCTCGATGGCTTCTTTTTCCTTGCGGTTTTTGACGACGACTTTCCACGTTTCGCGATAGCCCTGACCGATGTCTTGATAGTTCATTCGCGTTTTCTCGCCCACGATGTCGAACGCGTCGCCGATGTATAGCCTCACCGTTTCTTTGCGAGGCGTATGGTCTATCGAGTCCTCGCCGATGAACTGCGGCACCCCCGCCGAGTCGCGCTTGAACACGCGGATTTTGCCCTTCGGCAGCGCGATGCCGAGCCGGTTTTTCTCTTCGTTGTCGAACTCGACCTTGACGTTCACCTTGTCGCCGCCTGGATAAACGTAGATTTTGCGGGTGGGAATCGCCGCGGCATTGAGTAGGCTGATTTGCTTCGTCTGGTTCATCCTAATCGTCGTCGCCCTCGGCAGCGTGTACAGATGATACTCGAAGAACGATTCCTCTTGGAAAGACTTCGCCTCGCGCGCAGCCATCGGCATCGCTTCGGGCGCGCCGCCCAAATCGTATTTTGGAAAATCATCTATTCGTTTAACATCGCCCGCGATTAGCTGGAGCTTGGCGTCGTTATATGTCGCGCCGCTGCGGTTGTCGATCGTCACCCAGCCTTCCATATCGCCCGTCCGTTCGTTGTCGGACAATAGAAACACGTAATCGCAGTTCCACTTGATTCCGCCCGTCATATAGGAAAGCTCGTAATCGATGGCGCCAGCCGCTTCGGTTTCGACGAGCCAGTTCAGCGTGGGTTCGAGCAAAAGCTCGCCCGTGCCGCCAGTAAGCTCTACGCGCCCCGGCGGATTCAGCATCACGGTGCCGTCTTTTTCCACGACCATTCCGCCCGCCGTCGAAAGCAGTTTCACCTGCGAGCGCGCGCCGGTCGTGTAATCTACGAGCGTAATCGTTTTGCCTATGTATTTCGACAGCAGTTTGTCGCTCGAAAGAAGGTCGTAGTCGAAGTTCTGTTCGAGAAGCCAAGTTGCCGGGCCTTTCAGCGGCTTGAAATGCACGCTCGTCGGGTCGAGCAAAGCCGCGATGCCGGTGACGACGATGACGTTTCCTCCTTTCTGCAGGCTCGCATCCCGCACTTCGCGCACGAGCGCGAAATTGTCGTTATATACCGTGAGCGAAAGCTCGGACGAATGCGCCGCCGCCGCCGCCGCAAAGAAAGCGAGCGCGAAAACCGCCGAAATGTAAATCGTTTTCACTTTTTCCCTCTCAAAAACCGGATTTCCCGCCGCAAGGATAGCACGATGCGGCAGGCGTCCTTTATTAGACTCCGAAACCGCCGTAAGGTTTACTTCGGGCGAACACGCGACCGAAAATACAAGTCTCGATAGCGTCATCTGGTACAATCCATGCGCGCTTTGCGGGGAGAGGCGCGGTAAGGAAGGTGGGTAAAGGTATGCGCAGAATCATTTTTGCTTTTGTTCTCGCGCTCGCCGCGGGCGCCGCGTGGCTCGTGCCGGGCAGCGCGCAGATTCCGTCCGACGGCTGCAATTCCGTCGCGGTCGGTCAAAACGACGTTCTGTATTTTCACTGCAAGGACAACGACTCCGGCTGGATCGTCAAGCGCGAAAACGGCACCAATGTAAATTTGGGCAAAACCGACAAATTGAGCGTTCTTCGCGTCGGGCCGGACGGGGCGCTTTACGGCGTGGCGTTTCCGATGGCCGATAAAGTAGTCAGGCTGACCCAGAACATGCGCCAGGAAACCATTCTCAACAAAGAAGCGCCGGAACTAACGAACGACCCGGTAATTCAGGCTCGAATCAGGTTTTCCGGTCTCGCCATCGACAGCAAAGGAAACGTGTACGTCGGCGAGTCGGGGAACGGCTGGCTTATACGCGTGTCGAACACGGGCGTAATCGAAAGGGTCGCGGGCGCGATGCCGACCTATCAAGGCTCCGGCGCGGGCGCGATGATTTCCGGCGCGGGCGAATCGAAAGGGCTTTTCGACGGACCGGGTCTCGGCGCGAAGCTAGACAATCCGGTTTACCTCGCGGTCGGCCCCGGCGACGAAATTTTCATGACGGACGGCTCGCACGGGCTTATCCGCAAATACGCGAACGGCGAAATCACCACGATTGCCGGCGCGTTCGACGGCGCGGGCGGCAGGCAGGTTGGTTTCCGCGACGGCCCGGCGATGTCTGCCAAGTTCGGCGCTTTCCTGAAAGGCCTTACCGTAGATAAAGACGGCAATATTTTCGTCGTGGATTACATCAACAGGTGTATCCGCCAGATTTCGTGGAACGACGAAAAGAACTCGTACTACGTCTATACGCTCGCGGGCTCGCCCAATAATCCGCCCGTAGACAAAGAAGGAACCGGTCTCGCGGCGTCGTTCGACGAAGGCTGGTACGACATCGCGGTGGACAGCAAGAAAAACCTGTACGTGACGAAGTCGCTCGAGTTTTACGTGCGCAAGATTACGTGGATGGGCGAAGTCACCGGCTTCACGGTTCAATAAGCCTAGCAGGTTGCTCCGGCGTCAACCCATGAACCGATAGCCCATCCGGTGGACCGTGATAATCCACTGCGGGTTTTCCGTGTCCTTTTCCACCTTTTTCCGCAGTTTAGCGATGTGGGTGTCCACCGTGCGCGTGTTCGGTTTTTGGTCGCCTTCGTATCCCCAAACTTTGTCCAGCAAGACTTCGCGCGTGATTATTTCGCCTTGGCTTCCCGCGAAAAACTTGAGAATTTCGAATTCGCGATGAGTAAGGTCCAGGCGTTTGGTGCCCCTTGTGGCCTTGAGGTGGACGAAATCGAGCTTGATGTCGCCGAATTCATAGGTTTCGATTTGCTCGTGCTGGGCAGTTCGGCGCAGAACCGCGGAAACGCGGGCGAGAAGTTCCTTGACGCTGAACGGCTTCGTAATGTAATCGTCCGCGCCTGACTCGAGCCCGATAATCTTGTCCATTTCCTGGCCCTTTGCCGTAACAAGTATTACGGGCACGCGGTTTTTCGCCTTGCGAAGCGATTTCAAAACTTCCATTCCGCTCTGGCCCGGCAGCATGATGTCGAGCAAAACCAAGTCCGGCGATTCTTTTTGGGCCAGTTCGAGACCTTTCTTGGCGTCCTCGGCGGACACGACGTCGTAGCCGTCGAAACGCAGATTATGCTCGAGGCCGAACCTCATGTCCGGCTCATCTTCAATAACGAGTATTTTGTGCACTTTCATCACCACCCGAAGACGCAGTAAATTTACCCTAAAAATCGGTTTCGTTACACCCCATGCCCCGGTACGGAGGGAAAAAACAATTTAAACGTCGAACCTTTGCCCGGTTCGCTGACGGCTTCCGCCCGGCCTTTGTGCGATTCCAATATGTGCTTCACCATCGCCAGCCCTAGCCCGCTGCCCTTTGCGGAAAGCTTTCCGGACGATTCCGAGCGGTAGAACATGTCGAAAATTCGCGGCAATTCCTCACTGGAAATACCGAGCCCCCTGTCTTCCACCTCGATTTTTACGTACCTTCCATCCCGCGAAAGACGGATTTCCATAAACTTCGAGTCCCCGCTGTATTTAATCGCGTTGTCTATGAGGTTCAGCACCGCTTGCTTGAATCCGTTCGGGTCGGCGAGAATAAGCGGCACGTCGCCGTCTAGCTTCGTCCGAAGCCTGAATCCCGCCGCTTCGAACTGGATTCTGTAAGAATCGAGCGTTTCGAGCAGCATGTCCTTCGCATTTTGCGGCGCGATGTCATAGACCTTTTTTCCTTCTTCGATGCGCGCGAAGTCCAGAATGTTTTCGATCATGTTCGTAAGCCGCAGGCTTTCGCTGTTTATGATTCCATAGAACCGCTGCTTTTCCTCGTCCTTAACGCTTCTGCCCATAAGCAGCGTTTCCGAAAAAAGCCGTATTAGCGAAAGAGGCGTTTTAAGCTCATGGCTGACGTTCGACACGAACTGGGATTTCAGTCTTGCGAGTTCGATTTCGCGCCAGACCTGACTGTAGAGCAGAAGTACGCCGATTATTACGAGCGCGAAAGTCGCAAGCATCATCGCGAGCATCGAATTCACGACGTCCCGGCTTATCCGCGTGTTGTCCGGCTGTTTCAAATACGCCCGCACGCTCCAATACATCGAATCCTGTTTCTCCGAGCGGAAAACGTACACCCTGCCCGGCGCATCGCCCCGTTCCGCTACCGCGGCGGGATCGTTGAACGGCTTTCCGTTGTAAAAAAGTTCGAAGCCGATTTCGCTTGCGATGTCTCTTCTTCCCGGCGTGCTGTAATAAAAGAAATTCGTGTTGTCGTAAAGGAGTCTCGAATTTTCCAGATACGATTCTTCAAGCAGGCCGTAATATATAAACGCCACCGGTTTCCTCTCCCGGTTCACGATAACGGTCATGATATACGGCCTTTCGTCGTGAAGCCCCGCGCTTATTCCGACGATTTCCGCGCCGAAATTTTCGGTGAAAAAGCCGCGCGGGATGGTTCCGAACATTTCGACTTCTTCGAATATTCCTTCCGCAACTTGGCGCGCGCCCCGGGTTTGAGAGTCTTCCGGCATTCTTTTCCAAGCGGTTTCCGTCGCAAAAACCCGCGCGTAATCGGAAATAACCGGACCGGCGATAAAAACGAAGCCTGTCGCGTACGGCGTGTTCGCCTCGATGTCCGTAATGAGCGGAACGATTTTGTCCGGGTCGGTCATGTCGTGTCCGTCGAGATACTCCCGGAGAAGTAGCAGCCCCGGCTCGTAAAGCGGAGCTTCGAGCGTGTGCATCATTCTGAGAGATATGTCGAAAGCCACGCGCTCGTAATAAAAATCGGATTTGAATTTGATTTCCTCGAGGCTCGAATAGGCGATGTAGCCCATCACCGCGGCCGGAAGCACGACGAGAAATACGAGGATGCTGATGAATATCAGGCGGCGTTTAACTTGCTTTCCGGCGCTTAACATAGGACACCAATTAAGAACAAAGTTAACCGAACCTGTTCCAATCTTTCGCAACTTGATACAAGATACTTTAACCGGGCGCGGCGCGCAATCATACTAATTCACCCGTATTCGTCTCGCGGCGTAATCCAGCACGACGGTCTTTCCCGCGAAAAACTCGATTCCGATTATTCCCGCCGCGCTTCCGCCGACCACGCTTTCTATCGGGCCGGAAATTATCGGGCAGTTTTCGAAGTCGCTTGCCTCGCCGAAAAACTCCGCGGTAAAAGCGGGCACGAAACCCTTCATTGCGGTGACGCCGCCGATTCCGCCGATAAACGAACCTCCGCGGGATTTTTTTACTTCGAGGCCAAGTCTTTCCGCCGCGCCTTCGAAAAGCCCGATCGTGCCTTTGAAACCGGTGTCCACAATAAACCGCTCTTCGCCGCCTCCGGGGATAAGCGCGTCTACGAGAATCAGTCCGCCCACTTCGTGTATGGGAAATACTCCTTCGGACGGCTTGGAATCGCCTTCGGTCTCCCCGAACGCGTCCCAAATGGAAGGTTCCGAGCCGAGCTGTCTTTCGGAATACGGAGCGAGCGTTATTTTTCCCGCTCCGCCGTCGATTGTCACGACCGCACGCGTCATCAAGTCTTCGCCGATTATGCCGGAAAGCGTTTCGCCAAGCCCCGGCGCGAGCGCGGACAAGTCCATCGCCATATAAGTTATCTCGGCGGGCAGCGTCGCGCCGCAGTCCGGGCCGAGCGACAGTCCGCTTTCGAGCCGCACTAGCTTTGCGTCCTGCGCGCCGCCAACGCCCACCGCGGAAAACGCGCTTTCCTCGACTATTTTCAGCCCTTCCACGAACGTGGAATCGAGAATACTGCTCGACGCCCCCGTGTCGAGAAGAAAACGTCCCGTTTTTCCGCCTAACGACGCGTCGAGAATAAGCATGCCCGCCGGATTTGGCCTTAACGGAATTTCGTACGAATCTCCGGCGGCAAGCGTAAGCGGAAGATATTTGCCCTGCGGCGAAAGAAAAATCTTCGGGTCTATTTCGTCACCTTCGCGAGCCTCGACAAGCTTGAATTCCAGTTTCAGGCTAAGGCTTGCAAGCTCCATCTCGACCTTGCCCGGCACCGCCATCGCGCCGTTGCGAGTAACGTCGTAAACTTTTATAAGTGCGACGCCGGTTCCGTAAGTTCGATAGCCGGCAAGTTCGAAATCGCCGTCGCGTATGAAAAGGTCGCGCCTGTATCCTTCCGGGGATTCGAGCTTTACCAGCCAAACTTTTTCGCCGTTCCAATTTTCATGCCCGGCGTTTTCGGCTTTTAATCCTTCGTCGGTAAGAAACTCCACGGAATCGAAGTACATACTCGAATAAAGCTCTTCCTCTTCCGCCTTCGACAAGGGGCGCGGCTTTCCGCCCTTTGTTTGAAGCCAGGCATTTTTCCCGTCGAAGCCCATCGAAACCGAAATGATTCCCATGTCGTTGTCTATGCGAAACATACCGGGAGATTGCATCCAAGTCGCAAGCCTGATTTTCGCCGGGCCGAACGAACCTTCATACACGCTGTAAAAAGTGTCCGGTTCGCCGAATTGCTCGATATTCGCAAGCTCGCGATTCCTGAATTCTTGCCACGGGTCGGTTTCCGCGCTCGACGCGCAGGAAACCAGCATAAACGCGAGCAAGGCGAGCGCGCCGGAAACTCCGAGCCACATGCGCCGCGCAGCGCGACGGGAAATGTACGGAACATTCGGATTCATACGGTTCGGGCAGGATTATAAACGCTGCGGACAAATTTCGCGCGATTCCGGCGCAATAAAACGGCAGCTCGGACATTTATTACATTTTTTTGCAATGCCCACACATCCTGCGCCGGTTCTGCGTCATTAGCAAAATAGCAAATCTAATAGTCAAGGCATAAGATTATCTTAAAAGAAATTTTTAGATAATTTCCCAAAAAGGCTTGACAAGCGCGAATTCCATGGTATAATCGAGCCGGTTTTCAGGAGGAAACGGTATGGGCAAAGTCATAGGAATAGATTTGGGAACCACGAACTCCGCTGTTGCGGTGATGGAAGGCGACCAGCCGCAAATCATCGTGAACGCGGAAGGCGGACGCACGACGCCGTCGGTCGTCGCTTTCAACAAGGACGGCGAACGGCTCGTCGGCGCGGTCGCGAAACGCCAAGCGATAATCAACCCTAAAAACACGGTGCTTTCGATAAAGCGCCACATGGGCGAAGACTTCAACGTCGAGCTTCTAGGCAAGCCGCATTCGCCGCAGGAAGTCAGCGCGATGATTCTGCAAAAACTTCGCGCCGACGCCGAATCGTATCTCGGCGAGCCGGTTAACCAGGCGGTTATTACCGTACCCGCCTATTTCACCGACGCGCAAAGGCAGGCAACGAAGGACGCCGGAAGAATCGCGGGGCTCGAAGTGCTTCGCATCATCAACGAGCCGACGGCGGCCGCGCTCGCGTACGGAATGGACAAAGCGGAAGGCGACCAGACCATTCTAGTTTTCGACTTCGGCGGCGGAACATTCGACGTTTCGATTCTCGAACTCGGCGAAGGCGTTTTCGAAGTCAAGGCGACGAGCGGCAACAACTTTCTCGGCGGCGACGACGTCGATAAAGTGATAATGGACTGGATCGTTTCGGAGTTTAAAAAGATGGAAGGCATAGACCTTTCGAAAGACCCGAACGCGATGCAGCGCCTTAAGGAAGCCGCGGAAAAGGCGAAAATCGAGCTATCCAGCACGACAACCGCGAATATCAACCTTCCGTTCATCACCGCAACGCAGGAAGGCCCGAAGCACCTCGACCTTACGCTTTCACGCGCCAAGTTCGAAGAACTGGCGTCGGAAATTCTCGACAAGCTTATCGGCCCGACGAAGCAGGCGATGTCGGACGCCAATCTTACGGCGGGCGAACTCGACCAAGTGCTTCTCGTGGGCGGCTCCACTCGCATACCGCGCGTTCAGGACATCGTGCGCCAGCTGACCGGCAAAGAGCCGAACAAAAGCGTGAACCCCGACGAGTGCGTGGCGGTGGGCGCCGCGATTCAGGCGGGCGTTCTGTCCGGCGAAGTCAAAGACATTCTGCTTCTCGACGTCACTCCGCTCTCGCTCGGCATCGAAACTCTCGGCGGCGTGTTCACGAAAATCATCGAGCGAAACACTACGATTCCAACGCGCAAAAGCGAAATCTTCACGACCGCGAGCGACAATCAGAGCGTCGTCGAAGTTCACGTGCTTCAGGGCGAGCGCGAAATGGCGGCATACAACAAAACTCTCGGACGCTTCCAGTTGGTGGGCATTCCCCCCGCGCCGCGCGGCGTTCCGCAAATCGAAGTCACTTTCGACATCGACGCGAACGGAATAGTCCACGTTTCCGCGATGGACCTTGCGACCAAAAAGCAGCAGAAAATCACGATTACGGCGACAACGAACCTATCGAGCGACGAAATCGACAAAATGGTTCGCGACGGCGAGAAATTCGCGGAGGACGACCGCCGCAAGCGCGAGGCTGCCGAGGTTAGGAACAAGGCGGACAGCCTGATTTACCAAACCGAAAAAAGTCTTCGCGACTTCGGAACGCAGGTGCCGGCGGAAGAGAAGAAAAACGTCGAACTCGCGCTCGAAGCGCTTCGCGAAGCGCGCGACACCGAAGATTTGGAACAAATCAAACGCGCCACCGACGAACTCGTTACCGCGAGCCAGCGGATGGCGGAAATCATGTATGCGCAGGCGCGTTCGGATTCGTCCGGCTCCGCGCCGAAGAGCGACGCTCCGCCGGCGTCCAAGCCCGAAGCCGATGCGCCTCCGAAGGACGCACCCGGCGAAGCGGTGGACGCGGAGTACAAAGATATTTAGTCAATTCTTCCGGGCGGACGTGCGTGCGTACGGCGCTATTTCGCCCGAAGATTAAAAATACGCCAAAGGAGGATCGGCAAATGATGAAGGATTTGGTTCGTTTTGCGCCTTTTAAAGACGTTCGCAGGCTTAGAAACGAGATCGACCGTTTGTTCGATCTCGGCTATCCTGCTTTTGGGGAATCGGCCATCGGCGGCTTTATTCCCAGCGTGGACATTCGCGAGGACGACACCGGACTCGCGTTCGTTTTCGAACTTGCCGGCATGAGCAAGGACGACATCAAAGTTGACGTGGAGAACAACGTTCTAACCGTCAGCGGCGAGCGGAAATTCGAAAGCGAAGAACAAGGCAAAAACTGGCATCTCGTGGAACGCGGGTACGGCAGTTTCAGGCGCAGTTTTTCGCTTCCGAACACCGTCGACCCGTCCACAGCGGACGCCGAGTACAAAAACGGCCTTCTGACCGTAAAACTCGACAAGCGTCCGGAAGTAAAAGGCCGTCAGATTCACGTCAAGTAGTACCGGGATTTTTGCGGGGCGGGCGCGCCGCCCCGCATTTTCTCCGGATTGCCGGAGGAGGAATGTTGTGGTCGAAATAAATATACTCGGCGAAGAACCGGACGGCGCAGGAAAGGGCTGGCGGGAAAGAACGGAAGATTCAGAGCTTTCAAGTTTCATCGGCGAAGATATGGTCAAGGACGGGTCGGGCTGGACGGAGTCCGAAAGGCTCGCCGTAACCGCGGCCGATGCCGCTCCGGATTCAGACAAGCCTCAAATTCCTGAGTATCAGGAAGGCGGCGCCGATGAATCCGTCGAAAAAGCCGCGGAAGTTCATTTATCATCCGGCGAGTCCGACGACGAAATTCCTTACGAGGAAAGCGCTCATGTTGGCGTAATGCACGGAGACCAGATAGAACGCGTAGAAATCGAGGAAATGCAGCGCGAAATCGAGCGGCTGAAAAACGATCTCGAAGTCGCGCAACGGGCGCTTGAAGAAGCGGCGGTGAAAGCGCAAGAGAATTTCGAACTGGCGCAGCGCAAACAGGCAGAATTCATCAATTTCCGCAACCGGATGCGCCAAGAAAACGAAACAAACCGCAAGCGCGCCGTCGAAGGTCTCGTCGAAGATTTGCTACCTGTGCTCGATTCGCTGCAAAAGGCCGTGTACAGCATTCCTGACGAAGACAAAAGCTCGCCGTGGTCGGACGGGCTACTTCGCACGTTCCATCTTTTCGTGAATTCCCTCGGAAAGTATTTCGTAACCGTAGTTTCAGAATCTGGCGTCTCGTTCGATCCCGAGCGCCACTCCGCAATGCTCGTCGTGGACGACGACGAACATCCGGACAACACGGTTCTCGAGGTTTATCAAAACGGCTATCTCGTGGCGGACAGGCTGCTTAGACCGGCGATGGTAAAGGTCGGCCGAAACACCGGCGCGGCGAAATCCAAAGCCGGAATGCCCGCTCCGGAATCGCAGCCCGCGCCGGAGCCGGAAATCGAAGCCGCGGCTAAGCCCGATGCTGCGCAAGAAGCGCCGGAGCGCGCCGGCGAAATGACGGCTTCGGCGGGAAGCGCCGGCGATACCGAGGCCGTGTACGAACTCGGCATTTCGGAATCGGGCGCGGAGAGCGAAGATGCGGGCGAAAAGCGAATCAAAAGTTTGGACGACATTATCGAGGATTGACGCCGGCGGGTGAGCGTAGAGAATGCAGACCAAAACCGACTATTACGACGTGCTCGGAGTGCCGCGCGACGCCTCGCCGCAAGACATTAAAAAGGCGTACCGGCGGCTCGCCCGTCAACATCACCCGGACATCAATCCCGGCAACCCCGAAGCCGAAACGAAGTTCAAGGAAATCAGCGAAGCGTACGAAATTCTTTCCGACGCGGATAAACGCCAGAAGTACGACCGGTTCGGCCACGCGGCTTTCCAGCGCGGCGCGGGCGGCGGCGGCGGACAGGCGGATTTCGGCGGATTCGGAAGCATCGACGAAATATTCGAGCAGTTCTTCGGCGGAATGGGCGGATTTTCCGGTTTCGGCGGCCGCCAGCGCACTCAGGAAAGGCCGGACGCGCCTTCGCGCGGACAGGACGTTCACCAAAACCTTACGCTCGAATTCGCGGACGCGTTTACGGGTACGACGATTCATTACGAATACATGCGCCGCGACCTTTGCGACCGGTGCAAGGGCAGTTCCGCCGAGCCGGGCACGCAGCCGGTGACTTGTCCGGATTGCGGCGGAAGCGGGGTGCGCACGATTTCGCAGGGATTTTTTACGATGCGCCAAACGTGCAACCGGTGCGGAGGAGCGGGCCGGATAGTGCGGGAACCCTGTAAAAAATGCTACGGCAGGCGGTTCGTCCAGCGTCTCGAACGCGTGGAAGTGAAAGTGCCGGCGGGCGTGGACACGGGAAGCCGCATCAGGCTGACCGGCAAGGGCGATTCCGGGCTGAACGGCGGGCCGCCGGGCGATTTGTATTTGAGCGTGGAAGTGCGCTCGCATCAGCTGTTCGAACGGCGGGGCGACAATATTTACTGCGAGATACCGATTTCGTTTTCCGAAGCCGCGCTCGGCGCGAATATCCAGATTCCCACCGTGGACGGCCGCGTGAACATGAAAATCCCGCCGGGAACGCAAAGCGGCGAAGTGCTGAGGCTGCGCGGCAAGGGATTTCCGCGGCTCAGCGCTTTCGGCAGCGGCGATATGTACGTGCTTCTCAAAGTAGCCGTACCGTCGAAGCTCGACCGTGAATCGCGCGATCTCATCAGGGAATTCGAAAAGCGCAACCCCGCGGATCCGCGCCTCGACATTTACAAGCTCGCGGAAAAGAAAACCGGCAAGTAATTTGGCGCTTCGTATTTCGTTTTGTGTTTTTTTCGGTACGCGGCATGCGGCGATTAGCCGGTAGTACAGATTTCATGCCGGAAGAGCGGATATCGGCCGGACGGCGGTTTTGGCCGAAGTGTCCGCCGTTTTGAATAAATATGGCGAAAAAAGTATCGGAAGAATTCAGCGGACTTCCAGAAGACGAACAGGGCGTCTTCTCTATCGGCGCGGTGGCCGGAATGTACGGAATTCATCAACAGAGCCTGCGCCAATATGAAAAGCTCGGCCTGCTCGTGCCGGCGCGCACGGCGGGAAAAACGCGGATGTATTCGAAACGCGACATCGAAAGACTCGAAATAATACTCAACCTAACGCAAGAAATGGGCGTGAACCTGGCGGGCGTCGAAATCGTTTTGAAAATGCGCGAGCAGATAACCAAACTTCAGGGCCAGCTAAGCGAACTGCTGGTGCGATTTCGCGACCATCTGGAGCAGGAATACGAAGAGCGGCTCGCGGACGCGCACGACGAAACGGCAATCGTCCCGATTTCGAAAGCCCGCGGCATCGCGAAGAAAGAGTGAGATTTCATATCAATATTGCGGGAGCGGAACCCGCACCTTCTGCAACAACAATCTTACTTCCGGTTCGACAACGAAGTGACGGGCGGCGGGAAAAAAAATGGTCTTGTATGCCGCCAAAGGAATCCGCTCGCATTTTTGCCTCGAGCGGCGAAATCGGCAATTTCCGGCTGTAAATTATTGTTTTTTGATGTAAATAACAGTATTCTTTTTTGCCGCCCCATTCCGGCGCGGCAAGTATTGCGTGCCTTGAATTGGGAATAATCGCTTGTTCATCAAGCAGGGAGCTGGGAAATGAAAAACGTAAACGCCTTTTTCGTCAAAAACCGTCCGCCGGCGCTACGGGCAGGACTGATAATTCTTTTGCTATTGCTCTTCGCCTTATCGGCAATATCGTGCAATTCGTCCAGCCGGCTCACGAACGCCGCAGGCGATAGCGGCGCCGGGTTCGCGCCTTCCCCCGCGCAATCGGTTGGCATAGATGACGCGCTTGCCGAAATAGAAGCAGCCGAAACTCCGGCATCCGTGGACGAGGCCGTTTATCGGCTGCTGAAAGATGAACTGATGGCGCGTCTTTCCGAACGCGCCGCAGCGGAAGGCGGGCGAATCGTCTCTGCCGCGCCGAAGGGCGATGCGGGTAAAGTTACGAGTCTTACGTTCAACAAAACCACCGGCGTGCTCGCTTGGAATTACGCGAACCTCGGCGATTACGACATATCCGGCGAAGTAGGCATTTCCGACATTACGCCGATCGCTTTGAATTATCTGCAAATGGTCGGCCTAAGTCCCCAGCTTGCATGGGTTGACGGGGACAAGAGCGGCGAAATCGGCATTTCAGACATAACCACCATCGCGCTGAATTATCTCAGCGCAGTTCAAACGTACAAAATGTATAGGTCCGAGGACGGCGAAAGCGGCTGGGAAGAATTCGGCACCGAGCTTCCGTTCGGCAAGGGCGGCTCGTATCCCAAGCGGTTCACCGTCAACCTTTCGCCCACGGAAACATTTTACGTGGCGGTGCGCGCAACGGGCAGCGGCGGAACGCTGGGCGAAATGAGCAACGTAATCCAAGTTTCTCCCGATACGCCCACGCCTCCGTCCGTAACCGGCGTGAATCCGATTTCGGGCCAAACCGGCCAGCCCGTAAGCTTCGCCGCGACGGCGACCGGCACTCAGCCGTTCACTTATCAATGGAGCTTCGGCGGCGGCGCGACGCCCGACACATCCACCGACGCGGCGCCAGCAGTTACGCTCGGAGCGGAGGGAAGCTATAACGCGAGCGTAATCGTGACGAACGCCGCGGGCGAGGACACGTTCGACTTCACGCTGACCGTGACGGGGACGGGCGACGCGCCCGCAATCGTGTCGGTCTCGCCGCAATCCGGACTGACCGGCGCGAACGTGCAGTTCTCCGCGGTCGTCAGCGGAACACTTCCGATGACATACTCGTGGAACTTCGGCGGCGGCGCCAGCCCGAACACTTCGACGGTGGAATCGCCATCCGCAACGCTCGGCGCGCCCGGAAACTATAACGCCACGCTGACCGTAACGAACGCGTTCGGCAACGACACGCTGCCGTTCACGCTGACCGTCACCGAAATTACGGTCACCGACTGGGTTCGCACTTGGGGCGGTTCGAGCCGGGATGAAGGATATGCCATCGCAGTAGATTCGCAGGGCAGCGTGTTCGCCGCGGGTAGGTGCGACAGCTATGGAGCCGGATTCGCCGACACTTTCTTTCTTAAGTTCACCGCAGACGGAAACTTGGCCTGGCAAAGAACTTGGGGCGGCAGTAACTACGAAATGGTGTATGGGCTTGCAACCGATTCGTCGGGCAACCTTTACGCAGCGGGCTCGACTTCCAGTTTCGGTGCTACCATCACCGACTCGTTCGTTCTAAAGTTTTCGCCGGACGGCAATTTGCTGTGGCAAAAAATGTGGGGCGGGTCGAGCATGGATTATTCTAACGCGGTCGCAACCGATTCTGCGGGAAACGTTTATGTTGCCGGCTATACGGAGAGCATGGGAGCCGGTCAATCGGACGCTTTCTGGCTGAAATATTCGCCGGCGGGCGATTTGCTGATGCAAAAAACTTGGGGCGGCAGCGGCCTCGACGGCGCTTTTTCGATTAAGGTTGACGGTGCAGGAAACGTTTATCTCGGCGGCGATACGAGAAGCTATGGCAGCGGCACGAGCGCATTCGTCGTGAAGTTTAACTCCGCGGGCGACATTCAATGGCAAAACGCGTGGGGCGGAACGGCAATGACGGATGGAAACTTCTGTCTTGGATTGGCCGTGGACGCAACCGGAAACGTTTACGCCGCCGGGCGCACCAGGAATTTCGGCGCGGGCGGAGAGGATGCGATATTGCTGAAATATTCATCTTCCGGCGCGCTTTTGTGGCAGAAAACCTGGGGCGGAACCGGATATGAGGACGCCAAAACGGTCTCGGTAGACGGCGCGGGGAATGTTTATATCGCAGGAGCGACGGACGGATTCGGAGCGGGAAGCGGCGACGCGTATTTGGTTAAGTTCGGTTCGTCCGGCAGTATGATTTGGCAGAAAACATGGGGCGGCACGTCGGCGGACGCCGCATCTGCAATTTTCGTCGAATCCGACGGTAGGGTGAACATTGTCGGCGTCGCGCCAAACAATTCGGGTTCTTGGGGCACACCTGGCGGAGTTGTTGGCTCTCCCACCGGAAAAGAAACCGCCGCGTCTTCTTCGGGCGGCACGGGCACGGGCACGAATTCGACGCCGAGCGGCACGGTGGGCACGCCGAGCGGTGTTCTCAATACGGGCGGAGGCGGAAACGACGCGCTGATTATCAAAGCCATGCTGAGCTGATCGGATCGAAACCGCATCGGATTAAGCGGACCGCAGGCACGTGCGGCAATGGCCGAATTGTCCGCAGATAGTTGCACGAGCGGCGCTTCGGGGGAATAATATCTCAAACCCGGTGTTTCCGAGAGGATTCGGAGCAGGCTTTCCGGTCCGGCCTTGCTTGCAAGCTGCGAATACTTGACAAAAAATATGTATAATTAAATCGATGGGAAAGCAAAAAAGTATTGAGTTAGAAATTCGGGATATCGCAGGCCGGGAAAGCTCCAGCCGGGACAACCCTGTTCTTGAAAACTGCGGTCGGGAAGCGCATAAGCCGGCCGGGCCGGAGCTTTGTAATTTCTGCGAAGGCGGCGGCATAGAGAAACTCGCCGAAAGCGCGAAGCGAAAGGTGTTACGAAGGATGATGCGCAAAGACGTGCTCGCCGCGGCGGGGCTTAAAGAGCTTTCCGCGACTCTGAAAGTGCTTTGCGATGCCGATTTCTATTGCGGCCGGGCTGCGGATGGCGAAGGTGCGGAAGAGGGCATGCCGTTATGGGAAAGGTCGATCGACCGGCTTATCGAGCGGCATAACATAAGAATAGGCGAGAGCGAAGAAAGCTGATGGCAAAGCGAAAGCGAAAACGCGCGCATGGCGTGCGCCGCATCGACGCGCCGCAGCGCGCCAAAATCGAGGCGGTCTATGGCAAATTCGATTTCGTCGATTTTTCGGGCGAGATCGAATATAAGCCGCATGAGTCGCAGGAAATAATCCACGCATCGCGCGCCCGTTTCAGGCTGGCGCTCTGCGGCCGCAGGTTCGGAAAATCCACGCTCGCCGCTTACGAATGCGCATACGCCGCGACTTCGCCCGGCGCGCGCGTATGGGTGGTCGCGCCGTTCAAGGAACTCGCCACGCGCGTCTGGCGGACGGCGCACGACGTTTTCCGGCATAAGCTGCCGTTCGACATTTCGTCGGATAGAATCTCGGAACTGACTCTGAGGCTTGGAAACGATGCCGAGCTGTCCGGCAAAACCGCGGAAAACCCCGATTCGCTGCTCGGCGAAGGCCTGGATTTCGTCGTTCTCGACGAGGCGGCGCGCATACGGCCGGGCGTGTTCCAGCGCTACATCTTGCCGTCGCTGGCGGACAGGCGCGGGCGCGCGCTGCTAATCGGCACGCCGGGCGGGAGGGGCTGGCTGCGGGAGCTTTTCGAAAGCGCGGACGTATTGCCCGAAGTAGAGGTTTTCAAATTCGGCACGGCGGAAAATCCGTACGTATCGCCCGCGGAACTGGCGCTTCAGCGGCGGCTTATGTCCGAGGCGGATTACAGGCGCGAATTCCTTGCGGACTTCGCGGCGGACGATATGCTCGTTTATCCGATGTTCGACGCGACCGTGCATACGGGCGAGGCGAAGTACTCAGCCGGCTTGCCGCTGTATGCGGGCTGCGACTTCGGATATACGAATCCGGGGTGCGTTTTGTTCGCGCAGGTCACGCCGTCCGAATCGCTGGTCGTGCTCGCCGAAATTTACGTGCGCGGGATGACAGCCGGCGAGTGGGCCGATGCGGTTTTGTCGAAAGCGAGAGAGCTTGCGAAAAGGCGGCGGCCTTCGCCTCCGGTGGTGTACGGCCGCGGCGGGCGGGAAAGGCTTTTCGACGCGAATCGCGATTATCCCGGCGCGCAATTTGGCAATGGCGCGGGAGCGGCGGCGGACGGCGCGGGGCTTATCGCGGCGGCGTTTTGCGACCCGGCGGGCGCGGGCGAGCGCGCGATATTCGAGCGGCATGGAATTCCGACAATCGGGCCGCGTGCGGGCGTGGAGGCGGGCATCGTGCGGGTGCGCGCGCTTCTCGAACCGGCGGACGCGTCGGCGGGGCCGCGAATCCTAATCGGGCGCTCGTGCGTGAATCTAATCCGCGAGTTCGGCGATTACTGCTACGAGCCGGATTCGCCGGAGCCGCGCGTAATCAAAACCGGCGACCACGCACTCGACGCGCTGCGCTATCTTGCGGTGGGCCTGGGGCTGTAAGGGGGGGTAATATCGTCGGTTAACTTCAGTTTCTGTATTGGCAATACGCCTTGTTTCGTGATAGGCTTTCGCTTCCGGATAAGCTCCTGGAGATTTTACCAATTGTAAAGTTATAACTTGACACATGGCGGTAAGCGGGGTATCATGAACAGTGAGCAAGCGGATGGCGTTGCCGGACGAGATTTTTTGCTCTTAGCCAAAGGATTGCATCGCCGAGCCTTGGTGTACGGCAAGGAAGCGGATTTTCGAAATTGGCTAGGTAATATTTCGCGTCCTAAAGCCCCCGAGTTGCTAAAAGCGGTGGATAATGTGGTGAATATGCCGCGCGAGCAATTGATGAAGTGCGGGAATTTGTTCAAGTTTTTGCAGGGCACCGAGCCGAAACTCTTCGAAATCAGGCGTGACCAAGCGCGTCTGTTTTGCTTTCAGCTTGAATCTGGCGATCTCGCTGTGGTTCACTGGATTCAGAAAAAGGGCAACAGGATTCCTAAAAACGAACTAAAAACCGCCGAAAAGCGAACGAAGGAGATGCTTGGCAATGACTAAGCAAACGGATTTTCAGAATTGGCTTGATGAACTTAGGCAGACCACGGATTACCGGGCGGCCAATGCGGCAATCGATTTCATAGTCGAATGCGAGATGCGCCGAGACGAACTTGGCCTTACCTATGCTGATCTTGCTAGAAAACTGAATGTAAGCCGCGCACGCATCAACCAGCTTTTCCGCGGCGAAACCAATATGACTGTACGCACGATGCAGGAACTCGCGGATGCGCTCGGCCTCGCGCTAGAAATCAAAACCGCGTCGGTAGGTTTGAACGCCGATAAAAGGCTTCGCAACTTGTCTGTGCTTAATACTTGGACGAGAAATGGCGATGATTTTGGAGATGTAAATGAAGATAAGTCCAAAGACTACTGCGGTAGTGCAGCCTAAAGATGTTGTTGTTTGGTCGTTTAGTGCTGAATCGTTGCCTCAATCACAGGAAGTTCGCAATTCGCATAAGGTTGATTTCGAGCACCTAATAAATCCTGAAAATAATTTGATACATCAAATTCCGATGGAAGTAAAGATAGAGTCGGTATCTGAAATTGAACCGAGTTTTAAGTTATCCATATCCACTTCGGCGTTTTTTGAGTTTAATCCTGATTGCGAAGCCGACGCAATTGCGCATATGATAGTTGCCAACTGCATTCCAATGACGTACAGCGCAATCCGGGGTCTTGTATTAAGTTTGACTGCGGCTATGGCGTTCGGTCCCGTGACCATTCCTTCGGTAAACTTTGTCGAACTCATGAAGCAAAAGGCACGTCGTCAAGCGAAGAAGTCCGTGTAATCTTCGGTTTAGCAATTTAGTATTCCGGCATTAAGCCGCTTAAAAAGGCATTGCAAATAAGCCAATCTGCTACCATGTCCCCCGGTATGGGCGAGGTTAAATTTATGGCGGTTTTACGCGGTTTGTTTGCTGCGGCGATGCGCGGCGCGTTTCCGGCGGTTTTTGCGAAATGCGCGGCGGCGGCCGTTTCGCTCGTAGTTCTGGCGATATGCACTCCCGTCGCTGCTCCTACCGCGGATGCGGCGGAGCCGGCGTCCGGCGAGTCAACGAGCAGCGCGGGAACTTCCGGCCAGATTATCGTGGACGTGTCGCGCAACTTCGCGGGCAGCATCGCGACCATAGACGACCCGCACGGGCGCGGCGCAATCGCCATCGTCGAAAGCGGCGTCACGCTGGATATGGGCGGCGGCGAAGTGCGCTCGACGCAGGCGAACGCGGCTCTGATGGACGGCGTCGGGATTTACGCGAAGGGGCTTAAAAACGTAACGATAAAAAACGGCATCGTCGCGGGCTACAAGTGGGGAATTTTCCTCGAAGATTGCGAAAACGTCACAATCGAAAACATATACGTTTTGTCGAGCCGCACGCAAAAGCTGGCCTCGACGGACGAGATATACGACACGGCGGACTGGCTGAACCAGTGGAGCGTCGAGGGCTTCGAAGAGTACGGCGGCGCGATATATTTGAAAAACTGCACGGGCGGAATCGTGCGCGGCGTGCAGGCCGAGTTTCAGCAAAACGGCGTGACGCTCACGCGCAGCCGGCGGATAACTATCGAAAACTGCCGCTTGAGTTTCAACAGCGGCTGGGGCATTCACCTTTGGGACGCCGACAACAATCGCATTCGCAACAACGAGGCCGAATATTGCTACCGGCTCGAAACGTGGAAATACTCGGCGGGCGGCGACAGCGCGGGGATACTAATCGGCAACGATTCGAATTTCAACATAGTCGAAGACAACAGCTTCGCGCACGGCGGGGACGGCATTTTTCTCTGCGGCCAGCGCCCTTGGCTTAAACCCAGCAACTTCAACACGTTTCGGCGCAACGACTGCCGGTTCAGCCCGCACAACGGCATCGAGGCGACGTTCAGCCGCGGCAACCGGTTCATCAAGAACAACGTGAGCGGCAGCAGGTACGGCTTTTGGCTCGGTTATTCCCGCGAAAGTCTGGTCGAATCAAACGTTATCGAGCACTGCATCGAAGACGGCATCGCGATCGAGCACGGGAATAACAACACGATTACGGGCAACATTGTTTCGCACTGCAAGGTGGGAATTCGCATTTGGAACCGCCCGATGCCGGATTGGGTGGGGAACGACCCTAGCCACGATTACACGATAACGTGGAATACGATTAGGAACGCGTACACGGGGATTTTCGTCGAAGACACGCAGCGGGCGCAGATCGAAAACAACTTCATCGCGGCCACGGGTTACGGGATTCGAGTAAACGAATCGGCGGACGTAACGCTGCGGCAAAACGACGTTTCGCTCTTCCGCAAAAGCGGCATCGAGATTTCGGCCAGCGAGAATTGCGCCGAAGAGGACAATTCGGTTTCGCAGCAGGGATAAATCGGACCGCCCGGTATTTCAAGCTTGCAACAAGGGCGTTTCGTCGAACAAGTTTTGCATTTTCCTTTCGCGTCATTGCAAACGCATAAAGCCAAGTTTAAACTTGACATTTTCAATCATCCCGAATATCTTTATGCAAACCTTTGTTGTGGGGAATTTTTTATCATTGGTTCTGGAGGCTTGAAATGCTTTGCGGCAACTGGGGTCTGCGCGTAGCTCTTTGGGCAATAGGACTGCTCGCTTCGCTTCCGCTAACGGCGGGTGCCCAGCAGAGCAGCAAAGATAATGAGCTGATAATCGACCGCGTAAATCAGGCAATAGACGTATTGAGTCTCAGCCCGGTAGAGCGAATGACCGTGATTCTCGAAGAGCGCATTGCGCTTTTGGAAGAAGGCGAAAGCGAGCTGGAAACCAAAGAACTTAGGGAATTTCTAAAGAAAACATTAGGCGCAAGATACTACCAAGTAAAAGACGAACGATACGCTTTAAATCTCGACTGGGCATTCTTGAGTTCGGTACTAGAGGATTATTCAAAAGACCCGAACGAGCAAAACAAGCTGCTTTCAGACTACATTGTTGCAAAATGGAATCTTTGGAATTCCGCAGATATTGCATTCCACACGATGCTGGCCCGATTGCTTGTAAGAAGCGATAAAACTCAAAAGCTTGCCGATTTGCTCGACAAATTCGACCCCAAAACCGGCGGCCGCACGTTCTTTCAAGCCCTAGCCGGAAAAGGGGAAGGGCCATATGCCAATATTAGGCGAGCACGGCTTGTCGAGCTGTATAGAATCGGAATCGAGCACATTGCGAAGCAGGGCTCCCAAAAACGATTGATTCAATGGGTTGACAACATGGCGAAATGGGATGCCGAAGGAAAGGTTGTCGTAAAGCGTGTCGAAATACCGGCGGACATGTTTTACAGCGGCTTGCCAGGAACTACTCACAGGCTTAAGGCCAGCACATTGAACGCATTGTTGAAATATAAATTGGAAGGCGATAAGGAGGTTTTGAACGTCCTTACGCGAGATGTGGCGGATTTACTGGAAACCATGCTAAGGCGCGGACAATTCGACATAGCATCCGACGAGCTATTGTATTTCAACAAAATTAGAACCGAAATGAACATCGATGCGAAGCCGGAGCTTCAGGAGCTTTACATTACGCTTTTGCCAATTAATACGACGAACCGGCAGATTGCAAATGAAAAGGAACGTAAGGACAGGGAACGTATAATTCTATGGGACAAGAAGCGCGAAGAGCTGTTCAGCAAATATCCAGAGCTTCAATATATGGACCAATTCTTGGAAGAGCTAAACTATCCGGAGTTTTTTCAGGAAAAGGAAGGCGTGCCGGTCGGCCAGCGCGTGGATGATGCGAAACGCATTCCGGGATTCGAGCAGAACAAAGTGATGATTTATTTATTAACCGCGATTATGCATGAACTGGAGGAAGGGAAATGAGCGCGAAGCTTTTGTATTTTCTGCAGTTTGCCACTCTGCTCGTTTTCATATTGCCATCGTTTCCGGTAGCGGCGCAAGATGATGAGGAAGTTGGCAAAGAAAAAAGCGAATGGACAATCGCAATTTACGGACAATCTGAAGGAGAAGCGGGCGGAATATTGGATTACGCCTATAATCGCGTTGTTTCCTATTTGTCCGACTGCGAGGATTTAAACATAGTGGACAGAAATGTCCTTGATAAAGTGTTAACGGAGCAAAGACTTTCAATTTCAGGTTTCGCCAATACGTTCGACATTATCGAGATCGGACGTCTCGAAGTAGCAAGCCACCTGCTTGGGCTTAAAGCCGGAGAATTCGAAGGCCAAGTTTCCCTAATGTTCGTTCTATACGATACTGCAACCGGCAAGCAAGTTTTTTCGCAAGAATATAAGGGCAAATTTCGCAGACTTGACTTGCCGACATTTATACTTGCCGATACCGTAGCCAAAACCCTGACCGGCGAAAGCCTACCTATTCCGGATGGATTCGGCAAAGTCAAATTTACCTCGGGCGAATTGGACGTATACGTGAAGGTTTTATGCGATGGTAAGCATCAAGACGGTACTTATTACGTACATGGCGAAACGATAATAATCGACGGAGACAAGCCGATTATCCAGTTTATAAAAGGGGAAGATTGCCTGTTCGGATTTGCATTTGGGGAAACGCCGGTGCCTGATGAAATTGTGCTCAGCGAAATTCCAAAACACAGACTGGAGGCTTTACAACGGGATATAAATTTATCGAAGCTGTCTCCGATGCAAAGTGAAATGATGGCAAAATACGGGCTGTACGGTTTGCTTATTTTCGATATGTGGGTTTACCGGAACATGCCGGTTTCGGACATTGCACTTTTTATGAACATGCCGGATGCCCAAATCAACTTGTTTGAGACAGAATTCAACGATTTGGAAGAGCGGCTCTTCGGCAGTTTATAGTACTCTGTGCGCAGCCAGTGCTTTGCGATTTTGTTTATTCGCATCCAAGCGGTTTGCAAAACATCGTAACCCGGACAAAACATGTTACAATTGTCTCGATTATGCTGAACCAGACTGCCGAGCTTGGAATTCAAATCGCCGTTTATCTTGCGCTGAGGCCGGACGCAGCGCCAATGCCGCCGTCGCGCATCGCCGAAACCGTCGGCGCGAGTCCGACGTATCTTTCGAAAGTCGCCGGACAGCTTGCGAAGGCGGGGATATTGCGCGCCGTAAAGGGCGTGCACGGCGGGATGACGCTGGCCTTCGCGCCGGAAAACCTCAGCCTGCTCGAAATAATCGAGGCGTGCCAAGGGAAATTTCTTGCGGACTACTGCGAGCGCACCGACTATCTCGACGAGGTTTGCGGGTTTCATCTTGCGATGCACAACCTTTACGAAGCCGTGAAAGGCGCGCTCGGCACGACCACGCTTGCGGACATTATCGCCAAGCCCGCGCCGGACGCGTCGCTTTCGAAAACCGTGAGCTGCAAAATGGGCTGGTGCAGAGCGCTGCTCGATTGCGCTGCAAAATCCCGCTGAATTGCCGTTTTCCGGCGAAATACTTGCGTAAAATCGCGGAGCTTTACAGCGCCAGACGAATAAATTCCGCGTTTTCGGAGGAAAAAATACCTGCGGAGGGCGTCAATTCGCACGGAAGCGATTGGCGTTGTATAATTTCCGCCGCGGCGCGTTAATCGCGGTTCGCTTTTCGGAGGAGTTTTGACGGGCGACGACTTAAACAAAAGGGAGCGCTCGCATGGCGGCGCGGAATCTGCGGACTTTCGCGGCGGCGAAGGCGCGGAGTCCTTAAAAAGCGGATTATCGCTTGCATTGCCGCTCGGAGGCGCGGCCGCGCTAATCGGGCTTGCGGTCATTTTCGGCTGGATTTTCCGCGTGCAATTTCTCGTACAGCCTATTTCGAACGCAGTTCCGATGCAGTTCAACACAGCCCTCGCTTTCGCGCTTGCCGGCACGGCGCTTTTGGTATCGAACCGGCGGCAGGCCAAAATCGCGCTTGTTTTCGGATTAGCCGTCTTTCTCACAGGTTTTATTACGCTGCTTCAATACATAACCGGGTCGGATTTCGGTATCGACGAGCTTTTCATGAATGCTTGGGTAGATACGAAAACGAGTTCGCCCGGCAGAATGGCGCCGAATACCGCGCTGTCGTTCGCGATTTTCGGGCTTGCCGCGATTCCGCTTTCGCTGCGCGCCGTGCGTGAAAAATTGCAATTCGCGTCCGCAATTGCCGGCGTCCTTATCGCCGCGCTGGGCGGCATCGCTCTTTGCGGTTACATTTTCGGCATCGAAACCGCTTACGGCTGGGGAATGTATACGAGAATGGCGCCGCTGACCGCGGCGTGCTTCATACTGCTCGGCTCGGCTTTGACGCTGGCCGCCAAAAGGCGCGCGGAAATAGCGCTCGGCGAAAGGGTCTTTTGGCTTGCGCCGATTTCCTCTATTGGGGTTTTCGCGGGTTCGGTTGCGCTTTGGCAGGCGCTGTACGTCCACCTCGAAGACACGGACAAATCCGCCGCGGCGATTGTCTTTCTTTCCGGCGTCGTAATGGCGGCGCTATTGGGGCTTGCAATCCGATTCGGCCAGCAATCCCGCGACCAGAAAACCAAGCTCGCGCTATTAAACGTCGCTCTCGAAGCCAAGATTGCGGAACTTGAGAAAACGCTCGAAGCTTTGCGCCGCGCCGAAAGCGAAAAAAGCGAATTCGAAACCGCCAAACTTCGTGCGGAAGTAAGCTTTCAGGCGATCATTGGCGCTTCTCCGATGGGAATGTGCCTTTACGAACTCGACGGGTCAGACAATCTGATGCTGGTGCATGCCAATCCCGCCGCCAGCAGGATTTTCGGGTTCGACGTTTCCCCGCTTACCGGGCTGCAGATGGACGAGGCGTTTCCCGCGATGAAAGGCACGGAGCTTTTGGAACAATATAAAAACGTGGCGCGCACGGGCGAGCCGCTTCGGATAGAAGAAACAATTTACGAAGACGAAAATTTCACCGGCGCATACGACGTTTATGCTTTCAAGACGGTCGGGCGCCGGATGTGCATAATGTTCATGGACGTAACCGAGCGCAAGAAATTCGCGATCGAGCGCGAGCGGCTGATTCGCGAACTCGAGGCGAAAAACGCGGAACTGGAAAGGTTCACATATACCGTGTCGCACGATTTGCGCAGCCCGCTAATCACGATTAAATCGTTCGTCGGAATGATAGGGCAGGACGCGGAAAAGGGACGAACGGACAGAATGCTCGACGACCTTGGCAGAATCGCTTCCGCCGCGGACAAAATGGACAATCTCCTTTCGGAACTTCTTGAGCTCTCGAGAATCGGGCGCATAATCGGCCCAACCGAAAAAATTGATATGAACAGGCTATTTCGCGACGTCGCCGAACTCCTCGACGGGCGGATTCGCGAAACCGGCGCGAAAATCGAAATCGGAAACGGCATGCCGGAAGTATCCGGCGACAAACAGCGGATAATGGAAGTCGCGCAAAACCTTGTCGACAACGCGCTTAAGTTTTCGGCGAAGACAGGCGCGCCTCTCGTCAAAATCGGCCACGAAATCCGGGACGGCGAATGCGTATTTTTCGTTTCGGACAACGGGCCGGGCATCGAGCCGCAATATACGGAAAAGGTTTTCGGACTATTCGAAAAGCTCTCGAACGAAAGCGCCGGCACCGGCGTGGGGCTCGCGCTCGTGAAACGTATAGTAGAATTCCACGGGGGCAGAGTTTGGGTGGAGCCGGCTCCGGGCGGAGGGGCGGCGTTTTTTTTCACTCTGCCGCTGTCGTCGAAGGACGCAAGTTTTACTGAAGGAACGGAAAAATGATTAAAGGCCATCCTCTGGAGGTTTTGCTTGTCGAGGACAACGCGGACCATGCGGAAATGATTCTACGTACGCTAGCCGACCACCGCGTCGCGAACAACATTCATCACGTTTCGGACGGCGAAATGGCGCTCGATTATCTTTACCGGCGTGGCGAATTTGCGGACGCGGCGAATTGCCCGGTGCCGAACGTGATACTTCTCGACTTGCGGCTGCCGAAAGTTGACGGACTCGAAGTATTGAAAACGGTGAAGCAAGACGCCGCTTTAAAGAAAATTCCGGTGGTAATTCTGACAACTTCCAGTGCGGAAAGCGATGTAGCGCGCGCATACGAATATCGTGCCAATAGCTATCTAGTTAAACCTATCGATTTCGGGCAATTTACGAAAATGATGGAGGATTTGGGTTTCTACTGGCTCGGCTGGAATTTTTCGATTAAGTAGCCCGGAATATTTGGGAGAAATGGGGACTTGGGATGAAAAAGAAACCGGAGATAATTCTTCTTATCGAGGACGAGGAAGCTCACGCGGAACTAGTGCGCCGCTCGTTTGAAGACCGCGGCGAAGGTGCGCAGCTTGTGGTCGCAAGAACGCTCAAAGAGGCGCGCAAAATCATTGCCGAAAAAAATCCCAATGTGATTTTCATCGACATGATGCTGCCGGACGGAAACGGAATTGAGCTTTTATCTGAATTCGACGAAAACACTCCGTACCCCGCGGTTATAATCACCAGCCACGGTAACGAAAAAATTGCCGTCGGCGCTATGAAATCCGGCGCGCTCGATTATGTGGTGAAATCCGAAGCAATGTTCACTTCCATGCCGCAAATCGCCGACCGCGTGTTTCGCGAATGGACGCATATTCATGATAAGAAAGCCGCGGAGCGCGCGCTGCTCGAAAGCGAGGCGCAAAGCCGGGCGATTCTCGCCGCGATTCCGGACAGGATTTTCAGAGTGCATAAGAGCGGCCTAATCGAATTCTACAAGGAAATGCTGGGCGCCAAGGAAAGCGCTGCGACTTCGGTTGCGGGCAAAAACATCCGGGACATTGTTCCGTCGAACGTCGCGTCGGTTTTCGAAAAAACGATGTTCGACACGATAAAGGACGGGCTTACGCGCCAGTTCGAATGCGACTTGCCCGCTAAAGGAGGCTCGAGACATTACGAAGTTAGAATTGCGCGCATAAACTCCGAAGAAGCGCTCGCGATTTCGCGCGACGTAACCGAAGAGCACAACTTGGAATCCCAGCTTCGGCAGGCGCAAAAACTGGAAGCGCTAGGAAAACTGGCGGGCGGCGTTGCGCACGATTTCAACAACCTGTTAACGGGCATACTCGGCTTTTCGAGAATGCTGATGGACGAGCTTGAAGACAATTCGAGCGCGATCGAAGACTTGCAGGAAATCGTCAATGCCGCGGAGCGCGCGGCAGAGCTTACGTCAACGCTTCTTACGTTCAGCCGCCGGCAACCGATTCAAACCGCCGAGGTCGATATGAACGAGCAGATTTCAAAGTTCGTAAATCTACTGAAAAGAATGATAGGCGAAGACATCGAGCTCGAATTGCAGCTCGACAAAGAACTCGCCTTGATAAACGCCGACCCATTGCAAATGGAACAAGTGCTCATGAACCTCGTGATAAACGCGCGCGACGCGATAAAAAGCCACGGCAGAATTTCAATAGAAACCGGCAACGCGCTGTTCGACAGCAAGTATATCGCCGAGCATCCGTGGGCGAAACCGGGAAGATACGTGCTTTTCAGCGTGTCGGACGACGGCTGCGGAATTCCTGCGGAGATTCGCGAGCACATTTTCGAGCCGTTTTTCACGACGAAACCGCAAGGCGAAGGAACCGGTCTCGGCCTCGCGACGGTTTACGGCATCGTTTCTCAGCATGGCGGATTCGTGCATTATTACAGCGAGCCGGGAAACGGAACGACGTTCAAGATTTACATTCCCGTATCGGTCAGGAAAGCGGAGGATGTTGGAACGAAAATCGACCGGCGTCCGGCGGGCGGCACGGAAACCATTTTGTTCGCCGACGACGAAGACATCGTTCGGAAATCGGCGACCCGCGTGCTCGAAAACGCCGGCTACAAAGTAATCGTAGTCAGAAACGGCGCGGAGGCGGTGGAAAAGTTTCGCGAAAGTCCCGATGTTTACGACATCGTTCTTCTGGACGTCGTAATGCCCCAGATGAACGGCGACGAGGCTGCGCGCGAGATAATGCGCATAAAGCCCGGTGTGAAAATCGTAATGTCCAGCGGCTACAGCCCCGCACGCGCGGGCCAAGTTATCAGTCCCCTCCCCAAGGATATTCCGTTTATCAGAAAACCTTACGACACGAAGGAACTTTTGTGCAAAATCCGCGACACGCTGGACGGCTGAATCGCCGGTTCAACCGAACCTAATCTTCGCGGGCCGGACGGCTTCCGGCCGAAAAAAAGCGGACTCGCCCCGGACGGAGCGGTCCGCAAACCCGATGTAAGTGCCCAAGCTAAGCGGTTTCGACGATGATTCCGCCGTTTTTCTTTTCGCCTGTCTTCGAAGCGTCGCGCTTCTTGGAGCCGCACTTGCCCTTATAGTCCGCGGCGCCCTTGGCGCTCTTGTCGCAGCCGCCGGGGCCGCACATGGACTTTTTGCCATCCTCGCTCGCGGCGGGCGCGCCTGCGTCGACATAAGGCATCGAAACCGATGGAGCGGTCTTCGAGGCGGGACGCGCGTCGAGCGTGTACGAATAAGCATAGGCGGCGGCGATAAGCAGAACCGCTATGACAACCAAAATTCCGTAAGCTTTCTTCATCATGACCTCCTGGCCTGATAAGGCCGGTGTGTATCCGGACGGCCGCCGCGTCGCCGCGAAAAACCGCCGTATCAATTTATACCCCGCCCGCAGTCCGTTATCGCGGCACATTTGTTAAATCCGGTTAATTCGGTATGAATTGACATCGCGGCGATTTCGGCGGGCGGAAAACGGAACTATTCTGATACAATCCGCATCTCACCTTCGGGGAAGTCCCGGAAAATCGCCTCTGGAGATTGCCAAGTGAAACCGTTTAGCTTTGCGTTTTCCGTAATCGCGGTTGCGGCGGCCGCATTCGCCGCTTTGTCCGCCGCCGCCATTCCGTCCGCATTCGCGGAAGAAGTGGACGCTCGCATGCTGCGTTTCCCGGACGTCAGCGCGTCGCAAATCGTTTTCGTTTACGACAACGACGTGTGGATCGCGCCCAAGGCCGGCGGAACCGCGAGTCCGCTGAGTTCGCCTGCGGGGCAGGAGCAGTTTCCGAAATTCAGCCCGGACGGCCAGACCGTTGCGTTCAGCGCGAACTATGACGGAAATTACGACGTTTACACGCTGCCCGTGAAAGGCGGAATTCCGAAAAGGCTGACATACCACCCATATCCCGACAGGATGGTCGATTATTCGCCCGACGGAAGGGTGATATTCGCGTCGTACCGCACCAACCAGATGGAAACGCGGTTTTATTTCGCGCATCCGGACGGCGGACTGCCCGAGGCGCTTCCCCCGGCGTACGGCGGCTTCGGCTCGATAAGCCCGGACGGCAAAACATTGGCGTTCAGCCCGTTTTCGCGAGAGTTCGCCACGTGGAAACGTTATCAGGGCGGCACGGCGTCGGACATTTGGCTATTCGACCTTAAATCATACGACTCGAAGCGCATCACCACGCATCCCGGAACGGACGATTTGCCGATGTTCACAGGTGACAGGCTGTACTACCTTTCGGACGCGGGCAAGGAAAACCGCCGGAACATTTGGCTATACAATCTTAAAACCGGCGCTGCGGAACAGGTGACGAATTTCAAAGATTTCGACCTAAGGTGGCCGTCGATAGGCCCGTCCGAAATAGTTTTCGAATACGGCGGCAAGCTTCACCTTCTCGACCTTTCAAGCCATGCCGTGCGCGAAGTTTCGATACACATTCCCGGCGACCATCCAAAGGTGCGTCCGCAAACTTTCGAGGCGAGCGAGAACGTTTTCGAAGTGTCGATTTCGCCCGGCGCCAAGCGGCTGGTGCTGAACGCACGCGGCGATATCTGGACGATTCCCGCAACCGAAGGCTATCCGCGCAACCTTACTCGCACGGACGCCGTGGCGGAGCGCGACCCGTCTTGGAGTCCGGACGGGCAGTGGATAGCGTATTTCTCGGACGCGACCGGCGAGTACGAGCTTTACGTTACGCAGTCCGACGGCGGCGGCGAAACCCGTCAGCTCACGAAAAACGGAAACGCTTTCAGATATAACCCCAACTGGTCGCCGGACTCGAAGAAAATCGCTTTCACGGACAAAACCGGTTCGTTTTTCGTTCACGTCATAGAAACCGGGGATACCGTAAAAATAGCCCAAGACCCGCTTGCAATGCAGCGCGCCGGCGTCGAATGGGCGAAAGATTCGAATTGGCTTACTTTCACGCTGGGCGACGAAAACGCGTGGAACAGCGTGGTCGTGCTGTACGACTTCGCGTCGCGCAAACTGCACACCGTAACGAGCACGATGTTTTCGAGCGGCACGCCCGCGTTCGATTCGTCGGGCGAATGGCTGTTTTTCACGACGGCGCGCAGCTTGAGCCCGATGTTCAGCGAAGTTGACGACAGCTTTTTGTTCGCGAATACCACGGTGGTTGCGGCGGTTCCCCTTCGGGCGGACGTGAAATCGCCGTTCGCTCCGGTGAACGACGACGAAGAAATCAAAAAGGACGATGCGGATAGCGGCGGAGAAGCCGCGAAAAACGGCGGCGGCGAAAAGAAGGACGAGCCCGAAACTCTCAAAATCGACATCGAGGATTTCGAAAAGCGGGCGATTACGCTTCCCGTTTCGCCCGGCAACTATTGGAACGTGCAAGCTGGAAACAAGCGAGTTTTCTATATCCGCGGCGCGAATACCGGCGAGCAGCGCCAAAACAGGCTGATGATGTACGACCTGTCGTCGAAGCAGGAGTCGGGAATTCTCGAGGGCGTATTCTGGTACGAGCTTACGCCGGACGCGTCGAAAATGCTCGTCGTGACCGCCCAGGGAGTTTTCATCGTCAACGCCGGGCCCGGCGCTCAGCTTGGCGCGCCGGTGAACATCGGCGGGCTCAAAGTCGAAATCGACCCCCGCAGGGAATGGCGGCAAGTGGTCACGGACGCTTGGCGGATTTATCGCGACTTTTTCTATGACCCCGGCATGCACGGCGTGGACTGGAAGGCGGCGCGCGACCAGGCGCTGGGGCTGTTGAAATACGCGGCGAACCGCGAAGACGTAAGTTATATTCTCGGCGAAATGCTCGGCGAGTTAAACGTCGGCCATGCATACGTCTGGTCGACTCCGAGCGAGTGGCCGAAGTACGAATCGGTCGGGCTTCTCGGCTGCGATTTCGAGTACGCGACGGACGCGAACGGCGCGACTGGCGTGCGCATTTCGAAAATATTCGGCGGCGCGGACTTCGAATTCGACGTGCGCGGCCCGCTGAATCAGCAGGGCGTCGGCGTGAAAGAAGGCGACTTTCTTCAGGCCGTCAACGGAATTCCGGTTTCGTCGTTCCCGTCGCCGTTCGCGGCGTTTCTCGGAATGGCGGGAAAGACAACGAACATAACCGTAGGCGAAACCGCGGGTCGCGGCGAAAACAGCCGCGATTACCTGGTCACGCCGGTGTCGAACGACCTCGAACCGAGGCTGAGAAGCTGGATAGAAGCGAACAGAAAGTACGTTTACGACAAGACCGGCGGCAAAGTGGGCTATATCTACGTGCGGAACACGGGGCGAAGCGGCCTCGTGGATTTGCAGCGGCAATTCATCGGCCAGCACATGATGGACGCGCTTATCATAGACGAGCGCTGGAACGGCGGCGGAATGCTGCCGCACAGGTTCGTCGAGCTTCTGAACCGGCCGCTGCACAATTATTGGGCGCGGCAAAACGGGGCTAGCTGGCGCACGCCGTTTCGGGCGCACATCGGCCCGAAAGTCATGCTCATCAACCACGCGGCGGGAAGCGGCGGCGACGCGTTCCCGTTCTATTTCAAACAGCTGGGACTGGGCAAGCTCGTTGGGACGCGCACGTGGGGCGGGCTGGTGGGCATTAGCGGCAATCCGCCGCTGATCGACGGCGGAAATATCGCCGTGCCGACGTTCGGAATTTTCACGCCGGACGGCAAATGGACAATCGAAGGACACGGGGTGGACCCGGACATTTTGGTGATCGACGACCCGACGGCGCTGGCGAAAGGCAAGGATCCGCAGCTCGACAAAGGCATCGAAGTTGCGGCGAGCGAGCTTAGGAACAACCCGCCGCGCAAAGTGAAAAAACCGGCATATCCCGACCGCAGCGGCGCGGGCATCCCTCCGGGCGAGAGGTAGGGCGAAGAGGAATGGTTAATTTCTAGATCTCGGGCGCTGTATGCTCCCACAATCCGATGTCAATCCCAACGAACTAATACGCAGAAAAATCAATTTGAGAGTAGTTGTTTGCCGCAGGCGTCTAATGGTTTTGGATTGGAAGCCAGCACCAGAAGCGAAGGAAAAACCGTCTGATCCTATGAAAGTCAGATTTCAAAGGCTGACCACAGAGGAGCTTGGGCAAGCATTGTCCAAATGGAGAATGGACCAGAATTTAACGCTTAGAGAGGCAGCAAGCAAGCTCGGAATTTCACATGTTGCTGTATGGGCATTTGAGAAAGGAAAAAAACGGCTTCCCCTTAGGCTTTGGGTGGCAATTAGAGGAAGCCAATGAAGAAATGCAATTTCAATTATGGAGCTTTTACTTACATTCCAAGGCTAAATCGCCTTGCTCTATCCGATACGCTACATATTGGCACAATTCGCAGCTAGGCCCGCCTTCGGGTAAAATTTCGCTATCTAGGCAAGCGGAGGCTTCCCTAATCGTATCTTCAACCCAGCAATCGCTTCCGACATAGGATAAAATTTTGATGTCAAAGTTCAATGTGCCATCGAATTTTTCCTTACCGGTATCAGCATTGCAATACACGAAGTACGAGATATCTGAAACAGGAAGGCCCTTTTTACGAAGAAGCCACTGATAGAATTCAACCTGCCGCTTGTAGTCGATTTGCCAATCAGCATCCAGCGATACTTCATCCTTCTTGGATGTGCTTTTGTATTCTACGACTGCAATTTCGCCATTCGGGAAAACCCACAGGTCGTCTACAGCGCCCGTCAAAAGCAAGTTTGTTGGTTCGTGAAGGTATTGGACGCCTTTTCGATTGTTCCGCCAGTCTTCAAGTTCCTCATTGGCATAAGGAACGGCCTCAATGCCATTTTCTTGCATCAGAGGATGACTGCTTCCTTTTAACCGGTACAGGTCAAATTCCTTTTTGAGCAAAGAATCAACCGCCGAGCTAAGGGTGAAAGGTAATCCTGAAGGCGGTTTGATGCCCATGCGCTTGTCCAAATAGAAACACCGCGGACACTTTATATAAGCACCTAACTGAGCGCGGCTTAACTTGAACGGTTCACTTGCAGAAGGGCTATATACGCCCTTCCTTCGATTAATTGAAACGACATCTAAATCGTTTTTCATATAAATCTCCTTTAAATTAAAACCAAACTACTTAAGCATGCCATAATCAAAATTGCATAGCTTCACTCAATTATACCCGCCTTTTCTCATTATTCACAATTACATAGCAGAAAAACAGATTTTGTTAAGGCTAAAACCGAACCGAAACCTAAGCTGGCCGCAAATGGCCTTAAATAAAGGGGAAAATGGCTCACACGCAAGTGACCAAGCGACTATGTGATTTTGTTCACATCGACAATATTGAACGATGTTCACCTTCATTGACGTGGGAACTGCGTTGCCGAAAGCGAGCAAAAGTTGCGCGCCGTCGGTTCACCCCCACGGGCGTGGGGACTACCGCCGTGTATAATACGGGCATATTTCGGTATTCGGTTCACCCCCACGTGCGTGGGGACTACTTATCGAAAATTCCGTAATGCTCGGGATGAAGCGGTTCACCCCCACGTGCGTGGGGACTACATCGCCATCGCGCCGCAATCGAGCGACAAATCCGGTTCACCCCCACGTGCGTGGGGACTACGCAATGGCCCGCGTATGAGCCGTTGGCGAATTCGGTTCACCCCCACGTGCGTGGGGACTACAAACACTACATCGACAATAGGTTGGCGTCGCTCGGTTCACCCCCACGTGCGTGGGGACTACAACAATAGGGCTATTCCACCTATCACAAGCACCGGTTCACCCCCACGTGCGTGGGGACTACAGTTTCTCAAATTCTCTAGCTTTTTTTGCCGCCGGTTCACCCCCACGTGCGTGGGGACTACTACGGCGAAATTATGCCACCCGACTGGCATTACGGTTCACCCCCACGTGCGTGGGGACTACTGGAAGGGCGCTTGGCAAACGATAAAAAACACCGGTTCACCCCCACGTGCGTGGGGACTACAGTTCCGCAACGCGTTCGGCGCATCAGCCGAACGGTTCACCCCCACGTGCGTGGGGACTACCAACCGAGGTGATGTGGTCGAATGGAGCCGCGCGGTTCACCCCCACGTGCGTGGGGACTACTGTTTCTGGGAATAGCCAGTACCTGTTAGTGTCGGTTCACCCCCACGTGCGTGGGGACTACTCCATGCCCTTGCGCATTGAAGTCTTTTGTACCGGTTCACCCCCACGTGCGTGGGGACTACGGTGCTTGCATTCGTCCTCTGCTGCCATTTTTCGGTTCACCCCCACGTGCGTGGGGACTACCCCTCGAAGCGGCTTTTCGCTCCTTGGCGTTCCGGTTCACCCCCACGTGCGTGGGGACTACTTAGCGATTCCCTCGATTTCAGCCGGCGAATACGGTTCACCCCCACGTGCGTGGGGACTACTGTTCGACGATTCCGCCTTCCGCTCCGAACGCCGGTTCACCCCCACGTGCGTGGGGACTACTTATACGCCGTTTTCGCGGCTCTGCGCCATGGCGGTTCACCCCCACGTGCGTGGGGACTACATACTGATGTAGATGCCTCCCAGATCGTCCAGCGGTTCACCCCCACGTGCGTGGGGACTACATATGGCGATTCTGACTCGCACGAGAAAAGACCGGTTCACCCCCACGTGCGTGGGGACTACTCGAATTATTTCAATCCGCCGCCCTTCATAGTCGGTTCACCCCCACGTGCGTGGGGACTACCACATCAGGAACGCCTGCCAGAGCAAGCATGGCGGTTCACCCCCACGTGCGTGGGGACTACTTGCGGATACTCGCCGAGCCAACTGGGATGGTCGGTTCACCCCCACGTGCGTGGGGACTACACGAATCAGGCAAGCGCGGAAACGGGCGATGCCGGTTCACCCCCACGTGCGTGGGGACTACGCGCGGCTGATTGCGCACGGCGGCAAGCATTTCGGTTCACCCCCACGTGCGTGGGGACTACTTCGTGCTGCTCGATAGCGTCTTCTGCATTAACGGTTCACCCCCACGTGCGTGGGGACTACACTTAAGAAAGCTAGATTTCAAGGGACACGGACAAGAAAAAGCCCTTCGAAGTCTTCAATCATTCTGGCTGTCTTGCCCCAACTACGAATTTTAAAGCCCTGCTCCGTGTTGCTTGAATATATCATCAAGCAAGCGCCACCGGCCAATTTATCGCAAACGAGTTCCCAGAGTTTTTCTCTAACCATTGCGGAAATCTTGCCGACGAAAACACTGGACTTGGGTTCGATAAGCCACCTAGTCAATTGTCCGCGCAAGCCAGCAGGCACTCGTTCAAGGATAAAAACAACCATACGGAACTCTTCTCCTAAGTTTCTTCGCCAGATACAGAATCTTCGAAGTAGGATACGCCGCCTTCCACTTTGCCTTCAACCGGGTCCCAGATTCCGCCCGGACTGGCCGGGTCGGAATCAAAGCCTAATTGGGAAGCTATTTCAGCAAATCTGTGCAACATCAAAGCCGATTTGATATCCGGGATAATCTTTTCCAGCAGGCGATTTGTAACGAAAGAATCGCGGCAAGCTATGCGTACCCGCCTTTCAAGCATATCCGCTCCTTCGTTGGCGGCCCGAAACGCTACCGGAATCGTGATATCCGCCTTGTAAAGATCTGCGACATCGTAGACGAACGAAAGCATCTTCCCAGTATGAATGAAACCAAGAGCCGTCGAGAATCCGGACGATAGAATCGCAGCATGGCAAATTCCGTAAAGGCAGGCATTTGCGGAAGAGAGCGCCCTGTTAACCGGATCGGCGCTTTGCCAGTTATCGCGGCTGTAGTTACGGCCCGACCAAACCACTCCGGTTTCGCGCGCGGCGGCGGCATACGCCTCGCGTACTCGCACGCCTTCCATTCCCCGAATCTGCTTTAAGGTAAGACCTGTTCCGAATTCTTCCGAAAAACGTAATTGATAAAGATTCAAAACCACTTGAAGGCGCAGGTCTGGATTTGCCCATAATCGGGCTTGATGAAGAAAATTCGAGGAACTTCTGGTTTCACCGAGACCGCTTGCATAGTACCTGACACCGCCTTCGCCACACCACACAACCAAGCATCCGTGGTCAGCGAGAACCGAAATCGCCGCATGTGTTACCGAGACACCGGGGCCCAGCATCAAGAGCGCCAAATTCGCACAAGGAACGGGTACTTTTCCTTCAGCGTCGTATATGGCTATGGAACGATCTTCTTGTTCGATTTTCGAATGCTCGCAGTAAAGATAGCTAAGGCTATCGCCAAACTTCGGGAGTATGTGTAGATCTTGAATCCGCAATGAATCACCCTTTTGAATTTGTCCGGAACGGAACCACGGACAATAGTCCGAAACCGAAGGACTTGCCGCTTCCAATACCATTGGCAATTGCCGAGTTAAACAATTCTTCGTCCAATACAGTCAACACGCCGTCGAATCTGACCGAGCGAAGTTTGGCTCCCTTTCCGTTTGGCGCAGGGTCTGTTTTATTCGATTTTGACACTTGAACAAAACCCGTTTGTATATCCGTTTTATCCCGCTCGATATCGAATCCGGATTGCATCGCCTTTCTTGAAATCCAATCCATCAATTCATCATTGCGGATTGGGACACGCTTACCTAGCTTCGGCTTTTCGCTATCAACATTTTCTGATTTGCCTTCGACATTTGCTGCCGGCCGATTCGAAATTCGTTTCGTAGGATTTGCCAAAAGCCGAAAGCGGAGCCGATCGCCTGCTTTGAAAGATGGCTCGTATTGCTTCACCATAGGACTTCCCGCCAAAAGAAACGATGCGTTTTGGAATGCATAATCCCAATCCGGAAAAATTGCAGATTGAACCAAGAGCATTGCGCTTCCGCCCGCCTTCGGGTCAATCCTGAAAAGGAATCCGTTTTGCCGCGACCTCTCCGTATGAACATGCCCCTTTGCAAAATCATTTGGATCGAACGGCTGCAAAAACTCGGTATCGCCCGACTTTCGAGTTTTTGACGGAAACGCCATGCAAAGTCGCTGGTGGACGCGATATGGCTTTCGTATCCAATGCCTGCCCGGATGCGGGCGATCCGGGTTATCTCCCAATTCGACTAGCAGATACGACAAGAACATGTTATTCCACCTCATCAGCCGAAAGTCTGCGGCGGCGAGTTTCCAGAGATCGGAACTTGATTATTTCGTCTCTTTTTTGAATGATCCGCTCTCGCCAGAGCGGTTCTTCCGGATTGATCCGATCCAACCCCATTCCCATCCCATACTCGATCATCGTTACGGCGTCGTGGCACAAGCGGCAAAGTGAGCGAAGATCTTCTTTCGTCTCACTTCCGCCAGCCCTACGATATGTTATGTGCTGAACCGTTGTGGCAGGAGATTTGCAGAACACGCATAAGTGGTAATCAGCCAAAAGCCTAGTAGCACGCGCACTGCGATATTGCGAATTTGTGTAGTTTGCTCTGGGCCTAGCCGGAGCTGATGTCTCACGCTGTGCTGGCGTAACCGCGATTGCCAAAATGCCGTTTCTGCCAACGGTCCTGGTTTCGCGAACGACAAATCTCGGCAGATGGTATGGCGGATTAAGGGACTGGGGCACATCATACCAAATCAAAGCATCGTCGGGCGCTTCGAGTTGTTCCGGATCAGCCCTCCAATCCATCAAGCAATCCACGCTTGGCGGCGGTGCATATTCTTCATGTGAGCGAAGTCTTCTTTGCCAAGGAATCGCAGTAAGAGCTGCAATCATATTAGGGAAATCGCTTGCAGAATGCTGGTCGATCGGTCTTGAAGGTGGACAGCACTTTCTACCCAAATACGGTGTCCAAATTGGCGATTTTAAAGCCTTTGCCAAGATTTCGACGATTTCCGAATCGCCGCGAAGAGCAACAAGAAAGGACGCATCGCACAAATACTCACGACGAGTCAATAGCGCGCCGGGTTTGGTCTTTCCTACCCCTTCAGCGATCTGCATTTGCATTCTCGCGCCAACGGTATGATAGTCCCACCATCTTACGCCCGGCATGTCAATGCGAACTCCAAATTCCATCGAGACCAGCCGGTCGAGCCACTCGGTTTCGGCCCTTTCTCTGGTTAATCCCATTGCGGCGCATAGCAATCCTATGACACCGGACTTCGTGGGAGCTTCTGCGGAACGGCGTATGACGAACTTGGATTGATTATCCCCCCAAGCCTGCATCGGGCCTTCCAGCCGCAAAAACAGTGTGTTGGGTTTCATCAGGATACTCCGTCGTTAACCGCAACCTTTTGGACGTCTTCCCAATCGAAGCCGAGTTCGCTTATGACCGATTCCAAAAGCGAATCGAGCGACTTAAGATTTTTGCCGGGAAGCTCTACTTCCTCCTTCCGCTTCCTATCTTTAGATCCATCATTACTTTCTTCGACTTGAGCTTGAAGTTTCCACTTGAGATTCGGAGAAAACCAGAACCTTGATTTTGGACTGAAGTATCCTGTTTCGATGTCATAGACGTAATTCGCAAGCTGGGCAATGCTTTGCGAAATTATATCTCGTTGGTCGATCGTCACAGGTTTGGCGAAGGCATTCGCGTAACTTACGGGCGTATCTTTAAATTCGACCAAAATTGCATCGGGCAGATTATGCGCAGCGAAGCTGTTTTGCTTTCCGGTTGGATTAACCAACGCGGCAGCGCGGATAAACGCGCCGACGGTGTGTGCGGCCAGTTTCTTGTGTCCTTCGCCGAAGCCTCGGAGATTTTCGCAAAGCACTTCCCAGTTGATAGAAAAGTACTTGTAGAAGCAAGCGGACGTGAACATTGCTTCGTCAACGAAGCCGGCGCCGGCATCCTCACCGGGGATATCATCCGCGGCCACATAGTAATCTACCTCTGAGTATGCCTGATGAGTAGAAATTGCGTGAGTTGCTTGAAGAGCCGCCTCAACCGTCGTGTTTTTTAGAATGCCTGTTTCAAGCATCCTTCCGCAAAGCGCCATATCGGGAACCGCTACCCGTTTGCCAATCAAGTGACCGAATTCCAATGCAAGCTCGTTATCCGTTTTTCCATTGCCCTCGTTAAGAAGCGAGGCCATTTCTGAAATGGCCTGCCTTGAAGTGAATACGAGCATTTTACTGATTTCGCTCGTAGACTCGTCAGAATCTTCTTTCTTCTTCGAGGACTTGGGAGCGAGACCGCACTTAACCAAAATCTTTTCCGCACGGGCTTTCGCATCTTTCGTCTTCAAATTTTCCGATATAAGTTCAGCAAGGCGGCGGGTGCGTATGCCCCCCCGCAACCGTTCGAACTCCTTGCTCATTCGAATGCTTCTTTTGATGCACTGGCTCGAAATTCGAGAGCGCAGGACACCTCCAAAATAGCAGGTCTTCGGAGCACCCAAATCGTCTCGATTAAGATTCGAAGGACTGTGGTTTTGAATGATGTGGATTTCAATCAACATGTTTTGCCTCCAATCTGATTATCCAAAAATTGTTTTGCCCATTCGAGGCGCGTTGATTCGCGCTCCCATGTCGAAAGGTCGTCGGTAAGGCTGACCCAATCAAGTTTCTTGCCATTTTTATGCAGCTCATTAATCGCCCACCTAAGATGATGTTCGATAGAATCCAGCCGGGATGTTAGCAGTTCATCGAACCTACGGCGGAATGCTGGTTGCTTCCTTTCGTCATTCGGAATGCATTTTGCCAACTGAACGGCTAATTCTGCAGATTTATAATGTTCTATCGATCTGTAGGAATGAAGCTTGCAGATCAGCCACGCTACCTCGCGTCGAGGAGTTCGCTCGGAAGCGCTTCGAAGTGGCCACCAAACACCAGAAAATATGTCGAAACCTTCTTGCGATTCATCCAGCCGCCTATTTGAAAGGAATCGCAATTTTGAAAGTTCGCCGGACTTTTGGCTTTGGAGAGATCTAATGAAACTGTCAGTTGGCTTCACTTTTCACTCCTTGGTTTCAATACCGGCGATTTCTTCGATTCAACACCAAAGCGAGTTTTTGAACACTCTGCAGTGAATTTTCTACGTTTATCTTCGGCTGCAATAGTCGCTCCAACCGCAATGGAATTCGTCATAGACTTTATAAGTTCGTCTGACTCGCCGGTCGTTTGTCGCATTGCCTTTTCGTCCCCTTCAAGGATTTTCGCAAAAAGCATAGACACTCTATGCTCAATATGCGGACGGATGGATGCGAGGCATCTTTCCGCAGATAAATTATTTCTTCCAAGTCTATTCTTTCGGCGTTTGGGTGATATTAGATCTTCGAAACTTGAGCCGGATTTAGCCCAATTCAATAACGCGCTGGCCGATTTCTCAATGTCGAAATTGTCTCCCAATTCTTCAATTCGGATATTAAATTCGGTTGCTTCGATATACTTGTTTTGTTTCGTAGCAAATGAAACAAGCCAAGCCCCACTAGCTGCGGATGAATTCGAAATCGCGCATGAAGCCCATTTCGCCCATTGCCAGGAAGCCAAAACCGGACTATCCAAGGGGTTTCTAGGTTTGACCACCGCTTCTCCGTCTCGCAGCGCATTCGGATCGTTCCATATTCGGTCATCGCATTTCAAACTTCCGTAGCCGTCGAAAACGCATTTGGTTACCAAATTTTCCTTTCTGCCGCAAGCCGTGCATCTAGCTTGATTCGGCTCAGGATCATTCAACCACACCTTGCGCGGCAGCCAAGTTAGGCCAAATAACAGCGGAACTTTCCCCGAACCCGGCGGGCTTTGGCTAAGTTTTTCCCATGCAGGAACACCTAAGTCCGGATCGCTTCCGCGGGACAACATAGATTTGAGCGTTTCTAGAAGAGACAATTTCGAAGGAAAGGCGTAGACAGGCGGTTGGGCATTGAGCCCCGGCGACTTGCCTGTCACGGGCGAATTGCCTTTCCCGCCTTCAGTTGCGAATAACGGAAGCCGCAAAAGTCCCAATGCGCAACAAGCCGGACAAAGCCCGAGAATTTTATCGATCGAGTGCCTAAAGTGCCATGAGTTGTTTCCCGTAGGCACTTCTTCGGCCAAATAATTCGACGCCGAAAGTTTTTCTGAATTCTTTGGTCGAACTTGATAGAAACGAGGTCCTGCCCCGAAAAGGTAAAAGCATTGCTTTTTATCAACCATCCAATCTAGGAAGCCGGTGGAATCGAATTTTTCTTGAGAACGACCATCGAGACTCGAATCTCCGCGATATCTCCATAAGATTAAAGCAAATAGGAATCTTAGAATGGCTGCGCGATCCAGAGGATTACTGGATGCTATTTGCCGAATTTCCTGTGCATCCTCGAATGCCTTTAAGATTCCTATGCGAGCATATTTCCCGTTGCGATAAAGCACGGGAATCCAGCTTTCCTCAAGTAAATTATACTCCAAAGACGCCTCCACTCACTCGAAAACATGATACAACCAATCCTCAATGCCGTCAAGCGCGGCGCTGAAATTTTTATTGCACGAATAGCATGGCGCGGCACCATATTAACTTGATCGTCTTGCGCTATTCCGAAATTGGCGCATTCGTACGCGGGTGCAAGGGGAAATTTGCCAACCGCCTAGGTGAACCGCCTGTAGTCATCTCAGGTGGTCTAGCGACCGAAACACAAGATGGACGTGGGGGCGCTTATATTATCTACACTTTAGCCAGCGTTTTCGAGCCGGAAGGTGTGTTTTTTTCCTTAGTACCTTCCCCAGCCGCGGTGGACTAGGCCGAGTTCTGGCAGAGCGCGGTCTTATCTGGAAGGGGGCGGGGGCCAGAAGGCTCCCGCCAAAAGCCGAGACGATGCTAACCTGATGAGTCCCAATTGCTGTTAGCCGAAGATGCCACAGATCGGCACCTCGATTCTGTCGAATGCCACGCAAACGCCATTTCTAACGGCATAGCATTCCACGTAATGTGTTCCCCTATACTTAGTATTCTCGCTTCGGCTCTGAGAACCATTGTCCTTAGTGATTTCCCCTCGCAGGTCGTTATGGTTTGCTGCATCTTCTCCGTAGTTGCGCACCTTCCAGTAAACATCATAAGGTTCCGGGACACTACTTCTTACTACCGAGAATATGAGCGCCCGATTTTTAGGAAGCAGTGGGCGCTTTAGCATTCTAAGCGTCCCAATTCTGAATCCTTTGTCCTTGACCGTTCCTGTATTTATCCTAAGTACATATTCTTGCCCATTGAATCTAATTCCCATCTCATCTAGAAACATCTCATTTGGAGCCGGAATTGGCTCGTTTTGTCGAGAGGATGGACTGGCTATGCTCTTGGAGATTGCTGCCTTGCTTGCCGTTGCCGAACCAGGTGCAGGGAAATTGTCGCCAAAAACTTTGCGCCATAGTTCTACGCTTTTGTCGATTTCGTCACAGTCATAGGCCGTTTCTATATTCCTTGCCAAAGTCTTAATGGCAGCCTTGAATCGCTCAAACTTCTTCTGATCCCAATGTCGGGTAAAGGTCTCTGACGATAAAGCAGGATTGTAGACTTCTGGCATAACCGCTCTTGATTGAAGCCAAGTATTAAGCTTCCCAACAATGGTCAGCAAGGAAGTTGGCGTATCGCAATAGCTGTCTTCATCATCCTCCTCAGCCACCTGCATGCCTAGGAGCGTGGTTAAGAGGATGCTTTTGGCGTCAAATGTACATTGAGCATCACGCAAGAATTTCATAAGACGAACAACCCTACGCAACCCGCCATCAGTTTGGCCGTTGCAGTCACCAAACCACACGGCATAGCCATCGCCATCAGTAGCTTCAAATTTATTGGTTTTGCGGTTGGCTATCCAAGTACCAGCGCTGTTTTCCACGCTTGGAACCAAGTCGATATGGAAATCGCTTTCGTAGTCTATCGTTACACAGCGAGTTTTTCCGCGTGTATCCACCTTGTCCTTATACCTATCGCTGGATTTAAATGCTTCAGCCAGCTTTGCCAAATAGTCCTTTGGCTCCCAGTTGCGAACTAAGTCAACCGATACGAGCAAATCTACATCGAATTTCGTGTCCTCAATCGGTTTGATGAATGTCTTCTGGCGAAACGATCCCTGCGGATAACAGTCCTTGAGTATTTTCCCATAGGTGGGGTCGTTCTCTATAAACGACTTCATTGTGGCAATTCCTTGCTTGGCCTTTGTATACCTGGTCTGGTTCAGATTAACTGCGTCAGACAAAAAACGTGAAAAGCAGTCTGTAAGTTTCATCGGTTATTTTCTCCAAAGAACTCTTGAATCTCCTTTGCCCGACAAGTAACCTCTTTGTCAGCGCGCGAAATCAGAGAGGCCACGGCAGTTGGGTCATCGAGTGACAAGGCAGAATCGCTTTCGTAAGATATTCTAAGACAGTTTTGTTTTAGTAATAGCTGAGCCATATTCACACTGCTGGTTTGCTGCAAGTTAAGAATCATCTCCAACAAACGTTTGTGTTTCCATCGTGATAGCAGACCCCAAAGTCTGCCCATCGAATTCTTGGGAATGGAATAGTACTTCTTGCCTGTTCCCGTCCCCAGCGAAACAATTCTAACATCGCAAAGAGGTTTATCAAAATAATCCATAGCTTCGGTAAGCCCCACCAATAACGGGCTGTTGCACCAAAGACCACCATCGGCCAATAAATATGCACCGACATAGTGCGGATCAAAATATGGCGGGGCTGAGCAAGAGGCCAGAATTGCATCTGCCAGCTTTGCCTTGCCATCCCTTACAAATCTTGGTCTAAATGCAGACTTCAAAACATGCACCACCCCGTTGCCAATATCAGTTGCGGGAATTATAAGCGGCTTCGTTATTTCTCCAAGCGTCACATCGCCAACGAGTTCGATTAGAGCATTTTTAAGTGGTGCGGAGTTGTACCGGCTTCTTATTAGTCCAAAGCCAGATAAAATGCGGTGCACTGCAAATACCTTTTCAGCCTTAACCTTGAAAAACTGGACTACTTCCCCAGGTGACTTGCCAACGGCAATCAAACCCACAATTATCGACCCGGTGCTTGTGCCAACCAGCAGATCGAAGTATTCAACTGGGTTGATGCCGCAGATTTCACTAATACGGTAGAGCACGTGCGCGGCAAAAGCACCCCGGATGCCACCACCGTCGATGCACAGCACTCGGAATTGTTTCCTTGTTAATTCTTGTTTATGGGTGCTTTCCAATTTCACATCACGTCCATTGTAAACCCACAGCTGGGACGATCCATGTAATACAGATGGGACAGGCACTTGGGGCAGCGCCCGAAGTAGTTGCCCGGACGCTTGTACCCGCACCTGCACTCCCACGTGCCCTGCAAGTCTGCCGAATGTCCGCAGAACCGGCGCACTTTAGAGCTGAATGTATCAATGAATTTTAACCAGCCCAAACCCGCCCCAAGCTTCAATGCCATCATTGGTGCCAAAGCATTCCAAGGCCTTATGCCTTGCATCAAATCCTGCAAATCTAATGCCGTTAACTGCATTTCAAACCAAGCCTCCACAGGCTGAAAGCTTAATTATATCACAAAATCCTAAGTTTTTCCATCCGTTTTCCTTTCCATTGGGTATTTATTTCATTTGAAAACGTGGTAAGCTTGCAGAGCCTGTCTTCTGGAGGAACGTATGAAGATTTTCGTCAGTTTCGGATATTCGGACCTAAAAGAGATTGAGGCTATGGTCCGAAGTATACCTTCGGCGCATGAAGTGTATTACTTGCGGGAAGAAAACGACATAGGACTTTCTTCTTGGGAAACCTTACGCAAACGCATCGACTGGGCAGATATATTTATAGTTTACCTTTCAACTTCAACTATCGAACGAGCGATGGCTGTAGGAAATGAAGTCGGATACGCTATCAAAGCGGGCAAGTTCGTGATTCCTCTCAAAGAAAGGGGCGTATCCACAAGCGATATTGGGATGGTAGCCGATTTGAAGTGGATTCCTGTAGATATCGAGCACCAAGAAGATGCGTACACCATCCTAGCCGACACGATTTGGGACTATGCCGGTAAGAAGCAGAAACAGAAGCAGAAGGAATGGAACGCCTTGCTCTGGGTTATCGGCGGATTAATTTTGGCGTCCTTATTCGGCAATGACGAGGAGTACTAATTTCGACACTCTGTGAGGAAGCGCCAATGGTAAAGGACGCTAATCGATACCGAAATAAACTGCGCCGAGCGCCATCGGCAAAAGACATAGAAGTCCATTCAAAGAAAAAGCAGGGAGTTCAATCTGACCCCGGAGGCTGTCTAACGGCACTACTTCCCACGCTCGTTTTCAGCCATCAGGTTATTGGATTCACACAAGTCAGGTGCGACTGCATCATCGGCACAATGGACATAGAGAAGTCGATTCGTGAGTCAGCGGAAGAAGTCAGAAAGGAAGTAACCTTGCAGGGATTCAGGCAAAGGAAAGCCCCTCTGAATCTAATCATTTCAAAAAAATGGGACGCCATTGAAGAACGAGCGAGAAAACGGCTTTTCGAGCAGGCTACCAAACAGATTCAAAACGAGCTTTCCTCACCAGAGCTTGCACCTATTGCCCCGCCCATAATTGAAAACGAAGAATCAGTCAGAATCAAGGAACTGAAACAAAATGATTCCCAAAAAGAAATATCCAAGGATGCTGTCAATGAGCCTAGAGTTGTTGAATTCAGAAAATCCCCAAAGTTGTATATGCCTCTGCATTTCTCACTGACTTGGCCTGTAGATGCACGTCAGGCTCAAATACCCGGAATGGCTGATAATCCTCAAGCGCCGCAAGTGCCCGGAATGCCTAGTATTCCAGCTTTGCCGAATATTCCAGGAGTGCCGAGAAGTGCAAAAATGCCGGGGAGCATAGGTCAGTTCGGTTCCAAAAAGCCAAAGTAAGGCTTTCTAAAAAAATTCCAAAAACTAACTTTACCTGAAATCCACGTACTGATGCGGCTTTACTTAAGTCCCAGAATCTTCTTTTGGGAATCCATAAAAAAAGTTTCTCCAAGGTGTTGACAAGGCGGATTTTCGCAGGTATATAGAAATCGTGCTTCCTAAGAAGATTTGGGAACCGGTACTGGGGTTACTTGAATTGCCGGTTCGGGATACGCTTATGGCGTTTGTAGCTTGACTTTGTAAGTTGATACGGATGGTTGTGCTGCGTAAGATTGGCTTGAAAGGTCAGGAATAGCTGATTGGGCATAAGCGTCCGGCAGTCGTGGGTTTTTTGGGAGTAATGTTATGGCAGACGCAAGAATCGGAGTTAAACCGTGGTTGAGCTATAGCAGCTTTTCGCTGTTGGGCGGCGGACAGAGAAGCGATCGCCCCATGGTTTTGCTCGTCAACCACTACAGCGGCAATTTAATCCATTCCATGACCGATTTCGTGCTTGCAGCGCGAGTAATGCCAATTTACACCCGTACCTATAACCATCTGGATGTAACGGCATCGGATGTGCCAAGGCCTCACGGTTACGGATTCACGACAACTTTCGATGCTTGCATTTTCGCTGCGGACTTGGACCCGGCAACTACCGCCGTTACTTACAAAGACGCCACCGGCTCCGAGTATGAAATAACTTGGGATTCCGGTAACAGCAAATTCGTTATGCCGGTAGGACTCAAGAAGTTCAAGCTTACTTGGAATTCAACCGATTCGAGATACGAGTTGGACGACGGCTCGCATGTCCTTTACTTCGAGCGAAACGAAGATATGACCGTGGCTTATTTAACCCTCATCCGGGAAAAGAGGGAATACAACGGCGATTATCACGCTCTAAAGATTAACCGTATTCCGGACAACGGGTATCCCACGGTACAGATTGAAGACGTTCAGATTCACTATTACGACAAAAGCGCGCCGGGCTGGGACGACCACACGATACTTACTCCCACTTACGTCAGCCAGACTAATTTGATCGAGAAGTGGATTCTTGATGACACCGAAGAAAGCAGCTACAAGGTGTACGTCAAGTACACCTATAGCAGTGGATATTTGATTGACGTTCAATGGTTTCGCGAAGCCCAGACGGATCTGGATTTGAACATGTCCACCAAGTACCAGTGGAGTAACGATGATCCGAAGTTGCTTAAGTACATTTTCGACAGTGAAAACTATGTTTCTGGTACTCTTAAAACCCAAATCCACTACGACTCCGGCAAAGTATCCCAAATCGAACAGCCAATTGATGGAAGTAACGAAGCTGTCACTGCTTTTGCCTACGGTCTCACAAACGGGAACATGATTGACGGCGATGAGAACACCTTAACCAAGGTAACAGATCCAGAAGAGCACGAGTGGCTTTACGAAATTCAGGGGCAAAACGACTACCAATACGACGAAGGGAAACTTCTCAGGAGTTTCGATCCCCTTTACGACCCTTCGGACAACAAGAATCAGGTGGATTACGATTGGACGGATGCAAACTATCAGATTGCCAAGATCACAACCGGAGTGCCGGGCGATTCCGGGGATTCATCGGGAACCGTCGATACCAAGTTCTTCTACAACGCCGAATTCGACCTCGAAGTCGTGAAGGATCAGCTTGGATTTCTTACGTTTTTCGACTTCCGCAAGGACCCCTGGGGGGGAACGCCCGATAACGACCTGCAAGACAAGGTGCACTACGCCTATACGCAGAAGCCGAACCGCGACGATCTTGTAACCGAACCGCCCGGCAACATAGACATAGACCTAGTGCAGGAAGACAGTGGCGATTATTACTACGAAGACGCATCCGGCACGCCAAAGCAAATCGACCTTGTCGCAACCGAAATGCAATACGACGGCGATGGCAATCTCGTTTCCAGCAAGACGCCGCTCGGTTTCGAGACGACGTTCGGATACGATTCGGACACCGGCGACCTCGCTTGGGTACGCGACCCGCTGCAAACGGACGCCGGTACAGCGAACAACAAAACGGATTACACTTACGACGATATTTACGGCGCAGTGCTTACGGTAACTACCGCAGAGCCGGTAGCGAGTGCGACACGCTCCACGACCACGAACGAATACAACGCCACGTTTACGCGCGTGACGAAGGTAATACTGCCGAAGTCGAGCGAGCATTACACGCTTTACGTTTACGACGACCGGAGTTTCTTGACGTCGGTTAAAAGGCGCACGACCGTGAAGAAAGCTACGCCGCCGCCTCTTACGGTCAACGTCGATTTGACGGTTGCGGCTTACGTGTATGACAAGAACGGAAACACGCTCGAAGTCCACAGGCTCAAACCCAATCTAGCCTTGACCGAAGCTCAATACAACGGCGATAGTGCGATAAACCGGTTCAAAGCGCAGGAGTTCGAGTACGACGGAATGAGCCGGATGAAGAATTCCACCGTTTACGTGGATTTAAGCGGCGGAATTACAGGCTACGACACGACTTACACCTACGACAAGCGCGGGCTGACGACCAAGGTTAATTCGCCCAGTGCAGCAAACGGCATCACATCCGAGTTCACTTACGACGACGCAGGCCGCATTTATCAAACATACGACCCGTACGATGCTGCATCGAAACCAGCCTATCAGCCTTTCACCGAGCCGACATACGACAAGCTCGGAAATACTCTCAAGGTGGAGAAATACGATTCGTCTAATCCGCAAGCCGTCATCCGCGAGACCCGATACGAACTGGATGTGCTTTCGCGTGTAGTCAAAGTGCTTCGTGACGTTACGGAATACGACTATTCGCAGGATCCACCGGATACCCAGAACGTAACGCTTACCAGCGAAACGACTTACGACAGCGCGGGGAACGTGCGCAAACAGCTTACGCCAGCGGGATATGCGGGCCTAGGCTCGACACCGACAAAATACTACACGCTGAATGAATACGACGACGACGGCCGGCTGCATAAGTCCTATCAGCCGAATTCGTACATTACCGGCGGCGGCGGAGTTGTCACGGTCACTTATGTAAACGACGAGCGCGATTACGACAAGAACGGCAATGTTACCAAGCATTACGACTTCGAGAGCGTGTCCAACTCCAAAGCGTGGTATTCCGAGACGAAGTACGACAATCTGAACCGCGCCGTCAACAGCCGCGTTTACAATTCGGCTACCACCACGACGATTATCGGCTGGAACACTTCCGACACCGAGTTCGACCTAAACGGCAACGTACTTAAAACTTGGAACAAAGAGAACAGCGGCTCGGTTTACGCCACGGAATACGAATACGACATCTGGGACAGGCCCGTAAAGACCACATACCCGCAGGTGAAAGACGTAAGCAATAGCGACGTACGCTATATCGACCAGCGCTTCTATTATCTCGGCGGCGAGCTTGAAAAGACGACCGACAGAAACGGGAATACTCCGGCGCTGTATACATACGACCAGCTTGGCCGTGTGCGTATTACGACGATACCGGGCACTTACGACTTCCAGACTTTCTATCTCGACCGGGGTCTTGTTGAAAAGACGGTTCATCCTCTCGGCGCGCAAACCCTGTATGAATACGACGCCGCGGGCCGGACTACGCGCGTCCGGCGTGAAAACTCCGGTCAGACCGTCACTTACGACACGGATTACACGTTCGACGACGCCGGGCAAACAGTGCAGATAGACTTCCCCGAAGGCGGCAGGCAGCGGTTCGTTTACGACGAAATCGGGCGCAGGCGGATAACCGAAATGCTTTACGAAACCTCGCCTTCCGACGCTTACATCGAGACCAAAGCCGAATTCACGCTCAACGGCCAGGTCAGCAAGTCGTACGACGGCAGAGGAAACGCATCCGAATTCGAATACGGGCTGCGTGGCGAGCTTAAAACCTCGACCGACCCGCTTTCACGCACCACTACGACCACTTACGACAAGAACATGCGCACGACTCAGGTGGATATGCCGGACAGCCGCCGTACGGCGTATGTGTACGACCAGGCGGGGCGCACCACGCACGTAAGGAACTATACCGACACATCCGGCGGCGGTTCTTACGTCACGACGGCATACGCGTACAACAACAATTCGCAAATAACCACGACCACCGACCAAAACGGCGGACAGTGGCCGAAGACGTTCGACGCTATGGGCAGGAACGTCACGACCGTCACGCCCACGGTTTCCTCGACGAACTATACGAACACGAAATACTACGACGGAAACGGCAACATCGTGAAAGTGACCGACTTCAAAAGCCAGAACACGGAATACACCTACAACGCTCGCGGCCAGCGGACGCGCATCCGGTATAAGGGGATGGGTAGCGGCGGCTCCGACGTTGACGTGGACTTCGATTGGAACTGCTGCCGTATCACTTCTTACGACGACCCGCTTGGAACTTCCGCGAGCATGTCGTACGACGAATTCGCACGGCTCACCTCGCATACGGATCAGCAGGGCAATGCGCTCGCTTACGAATACGACGGGATGAATCGCGTGACGAAAGTGACGGATCATACCTCGACCGAAACCGAATACGAATACGACCCCGCGGGCAGGCTGAAATCGCTCACGTACGACCCCGGAGGAGCCGACAGGGTTACCGCATACGAGTACGACGAGAACGGCAATGCGCTGACCGCCACGTACTCGAACGGCTACAAGTCCACATACACCTACGACGACGGGAATCGGGTTACGCAGCACACGCTCGAAGACGACGCGGGGCCCCCGAACACGCTCGAACAATACGATTACGACTATTCCCCCGGCGGACTCCCCTCGAACACCTACGGCTACGAGCGTGCCGAAACCACTACGGGCGATACGTACTTGATCGCATTCGACCGGCTAAACCGCATAAAGCAGGAAAAGATGACGGACAGCGGCTCGAATCTTAGGTATCAGTTCGATCATACTTACGACAGCGCCGGTAACAGGACTAATCTGGAAATATCCGGCAATCTTTACAATCCCCGCAATTTCGGATATACTTTCAATGCCATGGGGCATCTGACGCAGGTAAGCGAGAATACGAATTTGAACAACTACGTCGCGGCTGTGACGTGCGATGCAAGCGGCAACATCACGCAAACGACCGAAACGTGGAACGGCCTCACGCCCCTCGCTTCGACGCTTGCGTACGATTACGAGAACCGGTTGACGCAGCACAACGTCGGGATGCTAGGCGTGACCGTCAAACACGCATACGACGGCCTCGGCAGGCTTATTAGAACCGACAGGACAATCGCAGGGCCTACTACCACGCAATTCGAGCATGTGAGAGATGGATTGAAGCTAGTCGGCAACATCGACGCCACGAATACGAATACCGCGCCCACGTGGACGAACAAGCCCGGCTCGCTGCGTCCCGTGGAGAGCCAGCAGGTTGTGACAAACAGCTCTGCGCAATACATCAACGTCCCCGACGAGATTTCCCCCGCACGGCGTACGTATAATCCCTCGACGAGCGCCGCTGGCGACACCGAAGCCATCGCAGCCAAAGGCAGGCTCGTTTTGATTAACGGCGCGGCCCCGGCGCTTATGAACTCGCTTGCGATGAACCCGTCGGAACTTTTCAATCAAAGGAATATGACCTACAACGAGAACTCGATTGCGCTTCCGTCGGATCGCGGCACGCTTGAGTTATCCGGCGCGAACCTGATTTACGAAGGTGCGCGCGTGAAAAGCTGGATGTTGGGCAGGGACTTGAATCCGGGCGGCAGGGGATACGGCGATTTCTTCCCCCATGGAATGTTTCAAATCGGCAACCTTCGCCCGCAGCCTTCTATGACGCCGACTCTTGGATACGGCAACAGCATCAACAATCTTTGCTGCCCCGGCAAAAATGAAGACCCGTCTCAGCCACCCCCGCCTCCGCCTTGCGCACCGGGTTACTGCCACGGGATGGAGGGCTGTAACTGCTGCGCCAGCTGCGGCGGCGATCCCGCGGACAAATGCTGCTGCTCTTGCAAGACCGCGCAGTCAATGACCGATCCGTATTTCGCGCCGGGCTGCATTCTATTCGGCAACGTCGGCTTTTGCCCGATTGTGCCGTTCACGTACGCAGGCGACCATTGCAAGCGCTTGAAAGATCGCACCGATATGGCGTACATTAACGAGTTTTGCGGGCATATGCGCTCCGTTGCGGGATGTTACGGCTACTATTGTCCGTGGGACGATCCGAACACGGGCTGGGGTTGTTGCAACGAATATTGCGCTTCTGTCGGCTTCGGCGGCGGGGGAACCGGCCCGGGAGGAAGCGGAGGCGGTGGAGGATTTCGAGGCGGCTGTACGAGTTGCGGGGCTGGGGGCCGTTTTTCGCCCGGAGGGCCGACTCAGGGAAATGCTCCTCCAAATTATCAATACAGCAATTCCCAATGCGCGCGCGCGTTTCGCAAGGCAGCACAAATGGTTTGCGACTGCATAACCTCTTTGAGTCAACAAGGCAAAAACCTAAATACATATGCCGCGACTATTCTTCAATGCTGTAATAAGGGCGAACCATATTCCGTTAGAGGACATAGGACATGCAATAACACCGGGCAAATTGCATTTGTTGGCCGCCACTTTTTATTTGGAAGTAAATGCGTTTATAAAATATGTTGTGACGAGTTTATGCCAATGCAAAATATCTATACTTTTGATAATGGCCGCATTACATTGAGATCCAGCATGTGGTGTTTTCGTCAAATTGTTGCTGCCCTTAAAATGTACCAGTGTTGTGCAACAAACTTCGCAAATCCTAATAATCCAATTAGTTTAACCGGTCAAGACTATGATGCTATTACGAATTTAATAGTTAACGAATGCTGTTCGTGCCCAGCCATTTTGGATATAGGATTAGACTTTTAAACGAACAAATGTATATTAAAAGAGTTTCGAAATATGAAGTATGCAAGTGGTTGTTTATTTTGGCGTACCTAATGCTTGCAGCATTATCTGCATATGAACTATGGCTGACTATAGTATTATCATTTAACTTGTCCTCTAATTGGGCTGTTGCAGCTCAAAGCCCAATGGACAAAAGCTCTATAAGTGTATTGGCAAGTGAAATTAGGTGGAGTATGTGTTACTACGGACAATTATTGTCAGCCAACTTAGTGTTTAATTTATTAGTATTAGCAAATTACCGTATGGATAACTTCAGAAATAGATTGGTAGCAGCCTTTATTTATAATCTGGCCGCAATTTTTGGTACTCTTATGATTGTCAATATTGTTATTTCATTTCTGTTTCCCCTTGTTGGTATGAGTAAATAACACGAAATACTACGACGGTAACGGCAACATCTTTAAAGTGACGGACTTCAAAAGCCAGAACACCGAATACACATACAACACTCGCGGCCAGCGCACGCGCATCCGCTACAAGGGGATGGGCAGCGGCGGCTCGGACGTGGACGTGGACTTCGATTGGAACTGCTGCCGCATTACGTCATACGACGACCCGCTGGGCACATCCGCCAGTATGGGCTACGACGACTTCGCACGGCTCACTTCGCACACGGATCAGCAGGGGAATGCGCTTAGCTACGAATACGACGGGATGAATCGCGTGACGAAAGTGACGGATCACACCTCGACCGAGACCGAATACGAATACGACCCCGCGGGCAGGCTCAAGCAGCTCACTTACGATCCGGGCGGAGCAGGCAGGGTTACCGCGTACGGATATGACGAGAACGGCAACGTCACACTTGCCACTTACTCGAACGGGTACACCTCGCATTACGATTACGACGCGATAGGCCGCGTCACGCAGCACGTTTTGAAGGACGACGACGGCCCGCCGAACACGCTCGAACAATACGATTATGACTATTCCCCCGGCGGCCTCCCGTCGAATACTTACGGCTACGAGCGCGCCGAAACCACGACAGGCGATACGTACCTTATCGCATTCGACCGGTTAAGCCGCATCAAACAGGAGAAGATGACGGACAGCGGCTCGAATCTGCGGTATCAGTTCGACCACACGTACGACAGCGCCGGAAACAGGACAAATCTGGAAATTTCGGGCAACTTGCAAAATCCTAGAAGCTTCGGGTATACTTTCAACGCCATGGGGCATTTGACGGCAATCAGCGAGAATACGAACCTGAACAACTACGCCGCGGCGCTTACGAACGACGCGAACGGCAACATAACGCAGGTTACGGAAACTTGGAACGGGCAGTTCCCGCTGGTATCCACGCTGCAATACGACTACGAGAACCGCTTGACGCAGCACGCCGTGGGGATGCTTGGGATAACCGTCAAACACGCTTACGACGGGCTTGGCAGGCTCGTAAGAACCGACAGGACGACATCCGGCCCCACGACGACGGTATTCGAGCACGTGCGGGACGGCTTGAAGCTAGTGGGCAACATCGACGCGACGAACACGAACACCGCGCCCACGTGGACGAACAAGCCCGGTGCGCTGCGTCCCGTGGAGAGCCAGCAGGTAGTCACGAACAGCTCGACGCAATACATCAACGTCCCCGACGAGATATCCCCGGCACGGCGCACGTACAACCCCTCGACGTCATCGGCTGGCGATACCGAGGCCATCGCAGCGAAGGGCAAGCTCGTGCTCGTGAACGGCGCAACGCCCGCGGTTATGTCGTCGCTCGCCGTGAACCCCTCGGAATTATTCAGCCAGCGGAATATGACGTACAACGAAAACAGCATCGCACTGCCGTCGGATCGCGGCACGCTTGAGATAAGCGGCGCGAACCTGATGTACGAAGGCGCGCGCGTCAAAAGCTGGATGCTTGGAAGA
>CAYMAI010000010.1:0-80628 GCA_964388445.1 uncultured Planctomycetia bacterium | reverse complement strand
AATTCAACCAAAGGAGTAGGACATGAAAAAGTCCAAGTTTTCGTTTGCCCCCGGCGGGGGGGGGGGTAGTTTTACTCGCCCTCGTTTTGATGTGCGCCTTTGCGCTGATGTCTTGTGACAGGGACGCTAAAATGACCGCGGGGGATGCGACCGGTTTGATTCCAGCAACATCGGCAGACGGCCAGGATGCCACTACGGAAAGCCAATCCGCAACCAAAAGTCGCGGAAACTCGTCCGCGGGAGATTTCGGCGGAGGCGGAGAAGAGCCGATGGACGGCGGCCCGGGCGGAAGCGGCGGCGGATTCGACGAAGAAGACGAATGGGACATTCGCGACTTTACCGATCCGCGTACCCAGGAGACATACCCTATAATCGACGGAAGAGTAATAATCGCGTTCAAGAACCCGCCGGTTTTTCCGGAAATGGACCCGAATTATTTCGATATAGAACGAGATTTAAACGATTGCTACTATCAGCTACTATCGTATGTTCAAGTTCTACAAAACCAAGATGTTGCTGGCTTTGTGCAGACTGAAAACTTATATATTTATGCAGAGTGGGATTGCGTAAAGGGCCTGGGAGCCACATTACCTTTAGGTACGACTGTAGAATATGCTGTTTCCCAATGGCCGCAACAATATCCGGATTTAATTGAGTCAGTAGATCCGGATAGAACTGTGGATATTGACATTTGGCCATACACCAATCCGAACGATTCTCAGTTTGCAAATCAGTGGGCGATTAATGACAGCTCAGGAGCAAGCATTAATATTCATAATGCTTGGCGCGCTAGCTATTATGGAAGCTCATCTGAAGTTGTCGCAGTTCTTGATACCGGAGTACAATTAGGATATTCCGACCTCATAGCAAACCGAACAACGCATGGAGTTAATACAGGGGATAAATCATCGTCTACAACTTACTTGCAAAACGGTGGTGCCCCTTGGAGCTGGCTACTTGATTGGAATCCGTATTGTGCGCATGACTTAGGACACGGCACATTTGTTGCCGGAATAATCTCCGCTGGAATTAACAACGATAGCCCACCTTCGCAGCAAACGGCTGTTTGTGGAATATCTCATAGAAATCGCTATTTGCCGGTGGCAATCAAGGCCTTTTCAAATGGATATGGTACAGCAGTCTTCTCTTCTAGCGCGACATTGAATGCATATGACGCAATTGGAAAAATAAAAGGTGTTTACCCAAGTAGCAATACTCCGTACTACAACATCGAAGTAGCAAATTGCAGTTATAGTATATTTAATCCAAATATGTCATCAAAATATATATTACTGGAAAGTCGATTCATAAACCACCTCTCGCAATATATTTTATTTGTATGTTGCGCTGGAAATAATAATTCCAGTTCTTCCTGGAATTATCCAGCAGCATATGCAAATACTATGGCGGTTACAGGTTACAATGATGAGAAAAAACGTTCAAGCAATCAGAATTATAATCCGCAATGGGTAAATATAGCTGCTCCAGGTACAGATATTTTATCGACGGACATGATCGGCCTTAGCCCCGTTAAACATTTTCAGTTGGGCTATACTTCCGGAAACTGGTCGAGTGAAAGCGGTACTTCTTTTGCGGCTCCACATGTTTCTGCAATTGCAGCTTTGCTATCAAGCAGATATCCGAGTTTAACGCCGCACCAAATACGGATTCGAATAGTTGAACGAGGTACTCAGGACCTCCAAGAAGAAATATCTTTTCTTCGCAGACTTAATGCACGATTGGCCTTGGATTAGGAGGACAAAGCAATGAAGACTGCCGTTTTAGTGCTTTTGATATTGACCTTAACTTCTTGCGGAGAGAAAAATGGCCCGGGACTTACCTTTGGTCCTTTACTTCCGGTTTCCAGAAGTATTTTTCTGCACACAAACTCCAAAAGCACAATCGGTGTTGCTCCGTTTAACTTTGGCTTTGAAATTCGCGGATTTCTTACGTCAACCGATATTACCTTCGCCAATCCCATAACCAAAGCCTACCTGAAGATTGGGTCCGCAACCTACGAAATCACAGAACCAATAGAAATTGACCGGTATATGTCGGAAAACGAACCAGGTTCTTTCGGGACTTTTGTAATTCCTGGCACAGTGTGGATTGGTAGTACAGGAAGCCACGCAGTAACCGTTACATTGGTTTATTGGGATGGAACTAGCCTGACAAAAACATATGATGAATTTATCACCGTCCTCCCCCCCGAAGAATCCTGACCTGCCGCGCTAGTTTGAAGGGCTGATGCCCAGTTTACAGCGCTCCGGCGGCCTCTCCCGCCGGGGCGCGTTGCCGCAGCAGTAAGGCTTTGGGTTTCAGTTTGCCGAATCGCCGCCGGGAATTTCGCCAATCGCCGCGTTTGCGGGATATTTAAACTTGTCGCGTGCGCGGCTTGTGCGTGCGGCGGAAAGCACATTGCAACATAACCGGAGGCCGGTTTGAAAATACTCATCGTGTTCGCCCACCCGGAGCCGAATAGCTTCACGGGCGCGCTTAAAGACTTGGCGGTCCAGACGCTCACCGGCGCGGGCCACGAAGTGCGCGTGTCGGACCTTTACGAAATGAACTTTCGCGCCGCGGCCGGGAGCGAAGATTTCGCCGCGCGCCAAAATCCGGAGCGCCTGCAGGTATTTTTCGAGCAGGGTCACGCAAGCCGCACCGGCGCGACCGCCGAGGACGCCGCCGCCGAGCAGAAAAAGCTGTCGTGGGCAGACCTAGTGATTTTCCAAAGTCCGGTCTGGTGGTTTTCGGTTCCCGCGATTTTGAAAGGCTGGTTCGACAGAGTGCTGGCGGTCGGCTATGCGTACGACTTCGGCGTGTGGTACGACGGCGGGTATATGCGCGGCAAAAAGGCGATGCTGTCGCTGACGACCGGCGGGCCGAAGACGATTTATTCGCCGGCGGGTCTAAACGGCGACATCGGCGTTATACTCTGGCCGATTACGCACGGCACGCTGCAATTCTGCGGATTCACCGTGCTCGAACCGTTCATCGCGTACGGCGCGATGACCGCGGACGAGAAGACGCTGCGGGGTTATCTCGAAGATTATCGCGAGCGGCTATTGAACATCGAAAACTCTCCCGTCATTCCCTGCAATCCCGTGTCGGACTACGACGAAAAGTTCGAGCTGCTGCCCGGCAAAACCCGAATCGCGCCGTATTGATGCAATTCGATTGAAAAAACCCTAGCCCGCGGCTTTCATATTAAGCAGCCCGCCCGCGAGATAAATCTCCTTTTGGACTGCGCTCCACTTGTTCATGCCTGCGATTTTCGTGCCGCGCGTAAGGTTTTCAACGATGCCGCTTTCGAAATCCGCCTCGATTTCGTCTCCGCTTACAAGCGGCGGCGCGGCTTCATTCCAGCTTCCGAGCGCGGGCAAAATGCCGGCGGGGAACGCGCAGTTAATCGCGTTCCGCAGGTAAATCGCGCCGAAGCTGGCCGCGATAATCGCGCTTATGCCGAGCGAGCGGAAACAATCCACAGCCTGCTGGCGGCTCGACCCGCAGCCGAAGTTTGCGCCGGCGATTACGATGTCGCCCTGCCGCGCCTTCGCCGGAAAGTCCGCCCAGCCGTCGAGATTCCCGAACGTGAGCGCGCCCATTTTCGCCACGTCCGTAATGTGTAAGTGCGCGTTGTGGTAAATCATGTCGGTGTCGATATCGGCGATCAGCGCGCCGGTACGGCCGGTCAGCGCCCAAACGCGTCCGCGAAAACTAAGGGGTGCATCCATCGCACGGAATTTTAACACCCGCCGCGCCCAATTGCAACGCGGCGCCGCCATCTAGCCCTGCCGTCCAGCTGGCAACCTTTGCAAGCGCCCGAAGCGTTTCATTCCATCCGCTCATTCATATCACCTCCTTTGATTTCGTCCGGTTTTTTTACCAAGGCGCTTTTCACTGCAATCGCCATTGTCTGCCATCCTTAACGAAGGCAAATTCCGCCGCATACTTTGCACGATAAGCGCCCAATGGCGATAGATTCCGGCGTGAAAAAAAAAGAAGGGGGGTGGCCGCTACCTGAGTTTCATTGCCCAAATATCGCTATATGATCGGGCTAGATTTCCGCGAGGGTTTTTCGCGCCTATGGGGAATGGGCGAAAGGCAGCGCGGGGTATGATGGTTTTTCACATTCCTGCTTGTACTAAGTATGGGGCAATGTCATTCCGCGAGGTGGAATTAAGGTTCAACCAAAGGCAGGACGAAAAGGCGATTGAAAAGCTCTTTACGTACTTATATTCTGGTCCGGTTTAGTGATTGGATTCCTTTAATCTCAAATCCTTTTTACATAATAAAATTGTCAATATACAAAATATCATTGGAGCAGTTATAGAAGCAATAAATAATAAGCGCAACTCGTGCCAAGGACCTAAATGAAAAAATATTGTAGCATTTACAAAAGAAAAAGAGTAAATTCCTGCCAAAATTCCTGAATCTCTTGTTCTAGATTCCCTAAATAAACCGCAATTTAATACAGCCATTATTAGCATTCTAACAAACACAATTAAACACAAAAATGCTTTTACAAAAGCTTTAGGGTCGAGAATTTGATAAGTAACCTCTGGTCGATTGACTTCCAGCTGTAGAGTTAATACATAAAAACCGCAGAACAAAGCAACAAAATAAATAGTGTCTATAGAAATCAGAAGAAATGTCCCTAACAAGCTCTTATCCATTTTAGCTTTCATTGCTTTCCCATTGATGCTCTAGTTGCGCAGTATACTGCACATCCAGCTCGCGATATTCTATGCCTTGCCCAGTCTATGGAATTCCATACAAATGCACTTACATCAATAGGTGCTAATACAGCCGAAACAACTCCAATTGCCCCCAAGATCAAGCCGATTACGTTGCCGTCTTTTATGAATGAGCTACCATGTATCGCAATTCCGCAGTTTAGAAGAATCTGCTTTACCTGCAAATCTACTGCCGCAGCCAATTCCCCAGCAAACCCGCCCGCAAATCCAAAAGCCAGCATTGCTAAAGCTACTCCAGTCAAATACATTATGAAATCGTACCAGCCTTGTATTGCTGGGGATTGTGTATTAAAAGGTATCCTAGGCCAATAGCTCATGCAGCGCGCCATGCAGCGATTATACCTTTGCGACCAAGATGACCAATTTCCCGTGGCACCATATAGAGCAGCGGTATGGAAAATAGAAATTGCGGGCGAATCCAAAGAAACAATGCCGTAGCCATATATATTGTGCAGATTGAGAGAGAAATCTAAATAATTTGCGTTTGCACCAATTGAGTTCGATGGCATAGAGCCAGCATTCGGCGCGCCCGGAATGCCCGGTCCCGGCATTCTCGCCTGCGGCGGGCCAATCGGAATATCGCATCCGGGACAGGAATTGCCGCCCGGAGGAGTGAAAATCGGTGTGCCGCCGATGTTCATTCCGCCGCCTATACATGGCGGAACGTCTTTGCCGTCCGAAGTTTGGCCTCCGCTCGGAGCGCTACCCTTGGGCCAGCCGCAATCGCAGCCGAACTGCGTGCGGCATTCGCCGGGCGCAGCGTACTTCCACAAATACAGGTAGCATCCTTCCTTGGGAGTTTTGATTGCGGAAAAACAATTCGGGCAATCGCCTGTCGAAGGTGTCGCTATTATTATTGCAGTGCCCGTAAAATAGATTCGCCTTCCTTGAACCTCATCCTCTTCCTTCTCCACAAGACCGAAGTTGACGTCGTTGTTGATGGAATTCCCCCAACCTCCTACGGGCGTAGTCGTAGGGGATGGGCGGACGCTGCCGATGGAAAAGCCACCTTGCGCATAGTAACTGCCGTCGCCGCGGCCCGCGGGGTTCACGTCTCTTCCGAGCATCCAGCTTTTGACGCGCGCACCTTCGTACATCTGGTTCGCGCCGCTTACCTCAAGCGTGCCGCGTGTGGAGTGCGGCGGCATTAGACGCCGCTCTTTTTTCGGTGGCATTAGACGCCGGATTACTGCCGGGGGCGAGGCGCCGCCAGTCCTTTTGTTAACGGGATGTTGCCAGTCCTGGCGAGAGGTAGGCATCGGGTTTACCCCGCTGCATAATTCCGAATACGGATGGGGATAAACCCCATCCCTACCTCGCGAAAAAAACCGCGTTCTTCTCGGTGTCTCCGTGCCTCGGTGGTTTTTCTTTTGCGGACGAGCGCGACAGTCCGCTACATCGGATATTTTAGGAATTGGATTTTTCAGGCTGGAAGCCTGCGCTACGATTGCCGGCGTCGCTGAGGTTGCGCCGTGTGCTGCGCAAAAAGAAGCCCCATGTTTAGAAAAACGTTTCGGCATGTTTTATCCGCCGAAAGAATTATACCGGAATTTCGGGGAATTGCAGAATTCGCGGGAAAATTGCGGTTGCGGAACCTGCAATTCGCGAAGTTAAGCCGGACTTCCGTCCGGCGTATAAAGAAGCCACTTCCGTGGCTTACTCCATGACGCAGTCTTCTCTGTGCCTCTGTGCCTCGGTGGTTTATTTTTCTTTCGGGCGGGCACGGGGGCCGCCCCTACCACTCTGCGGCTCTGGGGTTGACTTATTCGGGTTGCCGCAAACGGCAACCGCAAATCGTTGTCATCGCGGCTTTCGGCGCTTATTTGCGCTCCACTGTTTTCAGCCCGGTCGCGGCGCAGTACGTCATCATCGCCCGCGCCAGCCCGGGGAAGCCCGGCGTAAGGCGGCAGCTCAAAAGCGGCAGGATTTCCGCGTCGGGCGAAAGGCGCGCCGATTGAACCGCCAGCCTCTGCCGGACGACGGCCCGCATGTTCGTCACGAAAAACCAATCCACGCTTAGTAGCGGCTCGCCGAGCTGCCAATAGAACAGCCCCGCGATATGCCCGCCGATCCATTCGAGAGCGAGAAGCGGCAAAACTTTCGCAAGCGTGCGAGTTTCCATAAAAAGAAGGATGTTGAGCAGCCGGTTGCGGTTTCTGAGATATCTCAAAAGTCCGGCGGGAAACCTTGCCGCCGTCGCGCTTACACGGTGCGCTGCCTTCGCGTCCGCGGCTTTGGCGACGCCGAGCCCCGCCAGCCTAAGCCGCCAGCCGAGAGACACGTCCTCGCTGTATAAAAGGTAAAAGTCCGGCAACAGCGCGCCGCCCGTGCGCCCCAGCGTCCAAGGATATTCGTCCGCAAGGCGCGCCGTTTTTTCCATGTCGATTAGGCAGTTTCCGCCGCTCGGATAGAACGACAGCGGCTTTTCGCCGTACGCGCCGGGGACGACCCGTCCGAGCAGGCTTAGCGCATGGAACGGGGACGCGCCCATCAGTTCTTCTTCGCGCATCGTGCCGCTCACCGCGGCGGCGCCGGTTTCGTCCATCCGGCGAACTAGCGCGGAAATCCAGCCCGGTTCCGGCTCGCAGTCGTTATTGATTAGCGCTACGAGCTGCCCGTCGCAAAACGGCAAGGCGCGGTTAATTCCGCCCGCGAAACCCGCGTTCTCCGGCAGCCTTATGCCCTTCGTGCGCGGGAACCCGCGCTCGATCTCCGCAAGCTCGTCTCGCGCGCTTCCGTTGTCCACCGCCACGACCTCGAAATCCGGATAGTCCTGCAAAGCGAGCGCGGAAAGGCATTCGCGCGTCATTTCGGCGCCGTTTACGTTCAGCACGATTACGCTGACTCGCCGGAGTTTTTTTCCGCTCCAGTCCGAATTGACGTAAAGATGAGCGCGATCGGCGCTGTCGAGAAAGGGCTTGAATCCCGGCGGAGGAGTGCGCACCGGCGGCTGATGAAGCGCCAGATAAAAGTCCGAAAGCTGAGGCGGCGGTTTTCCAAGCGCGCCGTCCGTAAGCTTGAACCGCGAGGTATAAACGACGCGCGATTCTTTGCGCAGGCTTTGGACGCGAGCGCGCTTTTGCATCGCTCGTCCCCTAAGCCGCAGGTATTTGAAAATTCCGGCGATTCGACGCGGCCTCGCGACAAGCTGGAGCGCGTGCCAGATTTCGTAAGCCGCGATGTGAAACCTATGCCCCGCCCTGTCCGCGGGCGTGTCGCATTTAGCCATCATCAGATAGCGGTTTTTTTCGGCTTCGATTTGCATCGCCCGGCCCGCGCGGAGATTGCTGCCCTGCCCGTGGTGAAAGGCCGCCGCGCGCGGTGCGAACCTGCACCGATACCCTGCGAGCCTGAGCCGCCAGTCCAGATCGACGTCTTCGTAATAGCTGCCGAAATCGCCGTCGAAATATTCGCCGCCGCAGGAGACTTCTTCGAGCGCGTCCCGCCGGTAAAGACAAGCGCACGCGCTGCCGCCGAACATATCCGTTTCTTCGTCGAACTGCCCGGCGTCGTTTTCCCCGCGTCCGCGATGCGCCGCAGTGCGGTCGGGCCTGAAAAGATGGCCGGCGCTGTCGATTTCGTCAGTGCGCAGCGCGCTCAAAACTTTCAGCGCCACTTGCGCGACGTCCGGCGAGGATTCCATCACGCTCACGGCTTCGGAAATCGCGCCGGGCGCAAGGTATGCGTCGCAGTTTAATAGAAGTATGTAATCGCATCGGGAAGCGGCCATTCCCTGATTGTTCGCGCGCGCGAAACCGATGTTCGCAGAATTTTCGATAATTTTCGCGATGCCGTATCCTTCCCAATCGCCCGCGTTAAAATAAGGCGAGGCGTTGTTCACAAGGATAATTTCGGCGTCCGGATAATCTTGATTGCGAACGCTGTCGAGGCAGGCCGCAAGAAACCGCTCTGTCCGGTAGTTGACGAGAATTACCGATACGGCCCGTCCGCCAGCCATTCATGCTCCTACTTGCCGGATGGCGGCGTGGGCGGATTGTAAATTTTGGAAAATTCCATTTTTAGCGACGCCACAAGCGCTTGAAGCTGGACACGCTCTTCGGCCGTAAGGAAATCCGCCAAACGCTGGCGAAGAAAATCGATGGTGTCAATGCTTATCGCGGCGCGTTTCAAATCCCGGCTGGTAAGGTTCGTCGAGGGATTCGGTTGAATACCCAAATATTGAAGGCTCAAAATATAAGCTACGTTTAAGGTGTCTCGAAGATAGTTTTCTATTCCCATTCGCGAAAGCCCTTCGATTTGCGCGCGCGCGGCTTTTTTAAGACGCTCCTCGTCCTCCGGCGTCATTTCGCGAAAAACGTCGGACAAATCCTCGTTTGCCGCATCCGCGTCGAACATTTCTTCGAATCCGCTCTCGTCGTCGAACGCCGCGGCGCCGGACGCGCCTCCCGCGGATTCTTCCGCGCCCGAGGGCTCGCGCATCACTTCGAAACTCCTGTGCGGGGTTTCGCCGTCTTTTTCGTCACGCCCGGTTTGGGCCGCGCTTTCGCCGCCGTCCGCGTCTTCCGCATTTCCATCGGCGTCAACGGCCGAATCGGCCGGAGCACCGGAGGCGGATTCCTGCGCGGCGTCATCGTCCTCGTCGTCCTCATGCCAAAGGCGCTTGTCCTCGATTACGATGCGCGGTCTTTCCTCGCCGTCTCTGTCTTTATCTTCGCCAAACATACGCTTCACCTGCCGTCGCAATTGTACAAACTAACGCTGCCAATGGCAAGCTAATAGCCGGAATCCAGCGCCGATGCCGCTTCGATTTGGCAACGAAGCGGGATTGTGGTATAATAACGTTCAACCGGAGCAAATTATGCCCGCAAAAAAACAAAACCAGCAAAAAGCGTTCGCCGTTCGCGATTGCTCGCTCGTGGTTATGGCGACCGGTGTTCGTGCGCTAGATTTGGGCGATTTGAGGGACGGGCTTTTGACCGCGGAAGAGGCAAGCATTTACCATCATTTCTGGGGCAAGCTTCTCCAGCCCGCGTTCGACGAACCGGAATTCAGCAACGATTTCGCGTCTTGGGCGCATCACGCGCTCGGCGACACCGCGCTTGCCGAACAGCTTAGCGTAATCGACCCGACGAGATTCGACAGCCTCGAATCTCTCCGGCAGGAACTTGTCGAAATCGTCGAAATGCGTTTCGACGAGCACGCGGTTCAGCCTTGGGCCGAGCGCGACAGCCAGTTTCATTTTCTGAAATCCAAAATCGTGGTTTTCGACACCGGCGTAAGGCTGGATGAGCCAAGCAAGCTGCCGGACGCGATCGGAGATATGTCGGCGGGCAGCGTTTTCTATCATTTCATAGACGCGCGCAGGCGGACAGCTAGCGGAAAGGACGATTTTTCGGAGTGGCTTTTCGGTCTCGGCGGCGGTTACCGGGAAGCGTCCTTACAACTTGCGTCGATAGACCCCTACTTTTCTTCGCTCGCCCGTCTGAAATCGATACTCGCCGGGATATTGAAAGAGAGCTTGGGAAATTTATGACCGATATACTCGACAAATACGCGGAAGTTGCGGGGCCGGACGTTGTCCGCCAGCTCCGACAGCTCGCAAAAAAGCTAAAAGGGCTTTCCGTCGTGCACGTCAACTCGACCAAGGAAGGCGGCGGCGTGGCGGAAATCCTGCATAAGCTTATTCCGCTAAAGCGCGCTCTCGGCTTAGACGCCAGCTGGGAAGTAATCGAAGGCGGCGAGCAGTTTTACAGGTGTACGAAGACATTTCACAACGCGCTGCAAAGCGTGCGGGTTTCACCCGGAGACGCCGAATACAAAGCCTACGAAGAAACGAACGCGGCTTTCGCCGAAAAATTCGCGGAAAAACTGACGGGCGCTAAAGTGGTTTTCATCCACGATCCCCAGCCGGCGGCCACGCTAAGTTTTCTGCCCGGCAGAAAAGGCAAATGGATTTGGCGATGTCACATAGACGCGAGCAGGCCATATCCGCCCGTTTGGCGTTACTTGCGCAAATGGGTGAAGGATTACGACGCGAGCATTTTTTCGCTGCCGCAGTTTTCGCGCCGGCTGCCTCACCCGCAGTACATCGTTCCGCCGAGCATAGACCCGCTGAGCGAAAAAAACGCCGAACTTCCGCAAGACGAAATAGAAAAAACTCGCGCGAATTTCGGGCTCGATCCGGAGCGTCCGATGATTCTGCAGGTATCGAGATTCGACAGATTCAAAGACCCCATCGGCGTCATCGAAGCGTATAGGCTTGCGAAAAGATTCGTACCGCTCCAGCTTGTGCTTGCGGGCGGAGGCGCGTCCGACGACCCGGAGGGCGGACAGGTGCTGGAAGAAGTTCGCTCCGCGGCGGACGGCGACCCGGACATTAAAGTGCTGCTTTTGCCGGCGGACGCTCACCGAACGATAAACGCGCTCCAGCGCGCGGCGGACATCGTTTTGCAAAAATCGCTAAAAGAAGGCTTCGGCCTGACCGTGTCGGAAGCGATGTGGAAGAAAAAGCCGGTAATCGGCGGGGATGTAGGCGGAATAAGGCTGCAGGTCGTTAATCACTATACGGGTTTTCTGGTTAGAACTCCGGAAGGCGCGGCGCTTCGCATTCGCTACCTTTTAACGCAAAGGCACTTGCTTGGCGAAATCGGCGAGCGGGCGCAGCGGCACGTGCGCGAAAACTTTCTTCTTACTAGGCATTTGCGGGAATATCTTGCACTCGTTTACAGCCTGCTCAAAGGCAAAACCGACCGCATCGAATTGGACTGAGTCATTATGGAAAACGGAATTCCCGAAGCGTTTTGGAAAAAAGTCGCCGCCGCGAAAAAGCGAGCGCTAATGCTCGACTACGACGGCACGCTCGCTCCGTTCACGGTAGATCGCGACTGCGCCGTGCCTTATCCCGGTGTGCGGGAAGCGATAATCGAATTAATGGAACAAGGCACGCGCATCGTTGTTATTTCGGGCAGGCGAGCCATGGAAGTGAATTCGCTTCTTCGAACTACTCACATACCGGAAATTTGGGGTCTTCATGGATTCGAAAAACAAATGCCGGACGGAAGCGTTGCAGTAGGCGCGAGCAGTTCGGGCGAGCGCAGCGCAATCGTTCGCGCGGCGGAAACAGCGCGCGAACTTGCGGGCGAACCGGCGGTGGAACAAAAGCTGTCCGGCGTCGCGGTGCATTTCCGGGCTATGTCGCCAAATGATGCTGAAATGATTAAAGGTGCGCTTGTCGCCAAATGGAAGGAACTTGGCATTTTTCGCTCGTTTACCGTCCGCGAATTCGACGGCGGAATCGAAATGCGTCTTTGGTGGGTGACGAAGGCAAACGCCGTCCTCAGCGTCCTCTCCGGCGCGGACGAAGGTCGCGCGGCGGCATATCTCGGCGACGACGATACGGATGAAGACGCCTTCAGAGCGATAAAGGGCAAAGGGCTCGGAGTGCTGGTCCGCCCCGAATTCAGGGAAACCGAGGCGGAAGCTTGGATTAGGCCGCCGGAAGAACTGATGCAATTTTTCGGCCGTTGGCTTGCCGCCTGCTCGAGCGGCCGCGAAAGCGAGGTGAAAAAGGATGATTGAAGAAAACCGGAACAGACTGGTGGCCGTGTCGAACAGGCTGCCGGTCGTATTGAAAAACGAAAACGGAGGCTGGACGACGACTCCCGGCTCCGGCGGGCTGATTACCGCTATGGCGCCCGTTTTGAAAAACCGCGGCGGATTATGGATTGGCTGGCCCGGCGCGGCGAACGTGGCAGGGCTCGAAAAGCTATTGCGCTCGGCGTCGGCGGCCGCCGGGTACGAACTAAAGCCGGTCGTGCTTTCGCAGGACGAAATAAAGGGGTTTTACTACGGATTCGCGAACGAAATTCTCTGGCCGCTTTTTCACGGATTCGAAACGAGGTGCAACTTCGACCCCGCGTACTGGCGTGATTATAGGTCCGCGAATCAAAAGTTCGCGAAGGCGATTGCCGCGAGTTGCAAGGAAAAAGATTTCGTATGGATTCACGACTATCACCTTGCGCTCGTGGGCAGCGAACTTCGCGAAATGGGATGCGATTACAAGCTCGGTTTTTTTCTACACATTCCGTTTCCGCCTCCGGATGTTTTTTTCAAGCTTCCTTGGCGTGCGCAACTTATCGAAGGGCTACTCGCGTTCGACCTCGTAGGTTTCCAAACGGTGCGCGACAGGCGGAATTTCACTTCCTGCCTTCACCAGCTGAAACTCAACGGCCTTAAAATCAGCGGCACGGGCTCGGTCGTGAACGTAAACTTTCGCGGCCGGAACATTCGCGCCGGGGCGTTTCCGATAAGCATCGACTTCGCGGAAATATCGCATAGTGCGGCTTCCGGCGAAATAGCCGAAAAGGCGTGGCTTTTCCACGAGCATTTTCCCGACCGTCAAATAGTAATCGGAATGGACAGACTGGATTACACGAAAGGCATTCCGGAAAGACTCGAAGCCTTCCGCATCGCGCTGAAAAACCATCCCGAATTGGCGGGCAAGGCAACGCTCGTGCAAGTGACGGTGCCTAGCCGTGAAGACGTGCCCGAATATCGCGAGCTGCGGCTCAAAATCGAGCGCATCGTCGGCGAAATCAACGGAGAATTCACGATTCCGGGAGAGTGGGTGCCGATACACTACATTCACCGCTCGCTTACGCGGGACGAGGTTTACGCGTACCTTCGCGCAAGCGACATCGCGCTCGTAACCCCGCTTCGCGACGGAATGAACCTCGTCGCAAAGGAATTCTGCGCGTGCGACATCGACCTTAGCGGCGCGCTAGTGCTTAGCGAATTCGCGGGCGCGGCGGCGGAACTCAGCCGCGGCGCGCTTCTCGTCAATCCGTACGACGTCGAGGGCATGGCGGACGCGATTTATCGCGCATTCACGATGAGCGCGGCCGAGCGCAAAGAGCGGATGCGCAAAATGCGCGATCAAATCCGCAAGAACGATATTTTCCACTGGGTGAACTCCGTGCTAGAAGCGGCGTTCGCCGTGCACCTCGCCGACCTGCCGCTCGTCGAGGAATTCATCCCGCGGCTCGACATCGCCGCCGAAAGACGCGCCGTTCCGCGGCTCTAATCAAGCGCGGCTTACCCGAAAACTTCCGCGAAAAAGTCCAACATCGCCCGCCAGCTTCGTTTGTCGGCGGACTCGTTGTATGCGGAATTGCGGGACGGGTCGTCGCCCGCGTTCCAATCCGTGAAGCTGTGGACCGCGCCGCCGTACAGGACGATTTGATAGTCCGCGCCCGCCGCGCGCATTTCGTCTTCGAAAGTTTTAAGCTGGTCGCCCGAAATGTTGCGGTCGTCCGCGCCGTGAAGCGCGAGTATTTTCGTTTTAACGCCGCCCGCCGCGGGCATTTTCGTTTCGAACGAGCCGTGGAAACTCACGACGCCCGCAAGCTCCGCGCCCGCGCGCGCAAGCTCGATGACGCCGCCGCCGCCGAAGCAATAGCCGATTGCCGCGATTTTCGACACGTCCACGCCCGGTTGCTTCTTGATTTCGTCAAGCGCGGCCGTAAGCCTCGCCCTGAAAAGTTCCGGATCGCCGCGGAATTTCCCCGCCTGAGCGCCGGCTTCCTCCGGCGATTCAGGGCGCACTCCCTCGCCGTAAATATCCGCGCAGAAAACCGCATAGCCCAAGCTCGCCAGCATTTCAGCCCGCGCTTTTTCGTAGTCCGAAAGCCCGCGCCACTGGTGGACGATTATCACGCCCGGCAGCGGTTCGGCAAGCGAGCCGTCGCGCACGAACCAGCCTTCGAGCCGTGTCCCGCTTTCTTCGTAATGCACCGCTTGTCCCATCGGCTTTGCCTCCAATGCGCCCGCGAAAATCGCGAATAAAACAAGGGAAATAAATACCGCTCTTATCATCGAAATCACATCCTCGATTTGTCCCGTCTTTCGCCGCGATTCGAGCGGCAGCGTTTTATACCCGTCCGCGCGCGCGGTTATCGGCGGCATTGCGTTAAAAGAAGTAAACGGCTACGGCGGAAAAAATCAGTTCGACACTTTCGCTGCGGCGGGCTTGCCCGCGGCATCGAGTGCTTCCCTATGCTTCGCCGCTATGTTTTCCGGCGTAAGTCCCGCGATTTCGCACAGGTCGTCGGGCGGCCCGCTCGAAAGGTACATATTCGGTATCGCCACGATTCGTACAGGAATCCGGTGTTCGCTTTGCACGATTACGCGCGCAACCATGCTGCCGAGTCCGCCCCAAATGTTGTGCTCTTCGGCGGTCGTTATCGCGCCGGTTTCGCGTGCGGCATTGAGTATCGCTTCTTCGTCGAGAGGCTTGAGCGTGGACATGTTTACCAGCCGCGGCCTGATGCCGTCCGCCGCCAAAAGTTCGAGAGCGGCCTCCGCTTTATGAACCATATATCCGCACGCGATTATCGTTCCGTCCGTTCCTTCGACCAAAGTCGCGGCTTTACCCACTTCCCAAACGTCGTCCGCCGAAGTCGCAATAGGCACCTTCTCGCGGCCGAGCCTGAAATATACCGGCCCGTTATAGTCCGCCGCCCAACGCACTACGCGCACGGTTTCATAATAATCGCAAGGCACGACCACCGTCATGTTCACGAGCGCGCACATGTTCGACAAGTCTTCCATCGATTGATGCGACGGGCCGTCCTGTCCCACGCTGATGCCGCCATGCGCTGCCGCGATTTTCACGTTCAGGTTCGTGTAGTCCACCGTGTTTCGCGCCTGGTCGAGCGCGCGGCTCGTCAGGAACTGCGCATAGCTGGATAAATACGGGATGAAGCCCATCGTCGAAAGCCCTGCGGCGACGTTCATCATGTTTTGCTCGGCGATGCCGATTTCGAAAAACCTGTTCGCGGTCGCGGGGTCGTCGCGGAAATATTTCGTGAGCGTGCTTACCGCAAGGTCCGCGTCTAGCACCACGATGCGCGGATTGACTTTGCCGAGTTCCACGAGCGTACGCCCATAGCCTTCGCGTGTCAAAACCTTTTCGCCTTTTGCGTACTTCGCCTCGATAGGCGCGCCAACCAGAGATGTCATAAAGTTACCGTCCAGTCACAAATTCGATGGCTATTCGAACCTCGGCTCGCCGTAGCTTGCGATGGCTTCTTCCGGCGTTTCGTCGAAGCCGAGTTCCTTCAGCATTGCCGCCGCGTCTTCGTATCCCGGAGGCTTGCCATGCCAGCCGGGGATGTTTTCGTACGTCGGACAGCCCTTCATCATCACGGAGTTAAAAATAATCGCCTTGGGCATGCCGTTCTTGCGCGAATGAGCCCAATCGAAAGCGCCCAAAATTTCGTCCCAGTCGTGGCCGTCCGCGACCAGCGTGTCGAAGTGAAAAGCCTTCAGTTTGTCTTCCAGCGGGTCAATACGCATTACGTCGCGCACGTGGCCGTCGATTTGCGCATCGTTATAGTCGATCATGACGATAAGGTTGTCGAGGCCGTAATGCCCGGCGCACATAAACGCCTCCCAAATCTGGCCTTCCTGCAGTTCGCCGTCGCCGCAGTTCACATAGACGCGCACTTCGTCAAGCCCGTCCAGCCGCGCGCCGAGCGCCATTCCGACGCCGACGCTGAGGCCCTGGCCCAAGCTTCCCGTGTTCACCTCCAGGCCGCGCAGTTTGGTCGCGTTCGGATGGCCCTGCAATTTGGAATGAGTGGTGCGAAACGTCATTAAATAGCTGGGATGGAAAAACCCTCGCCGGGCAAGAAGCGTGTAGTTCAGCATACTGCAATGCCCGTTACTTAAAACGAACCTGTCGCGATTTTCCCATTTGGGATTCTCCGGGTCGACGCGCAGATACCGGAACCAAAGCGCGGTGAGATAGTCGGCCGCGGAAAGCGGGCCGCCGGGATGTCCGCTCGCCGCCTTGTGCACGCCGGTGATAACGTCGCGCCGGATTGTAAGCGCCATCGCCTTAAGTTTTTCTACATCCCAATTGAGTGCGGTCATAAACAATTCTCCGATTGCCGATTGAGGTCATCCGCCGCCCGAACGAAGGCGAACAAGCCCATGCGCGGTGAAAACTGGCCGCGCCGGAAACTCGCGGATTATAACATGCCGAATCGAGCGCGCCAAGTTTGTCCTAGAGGCGATTTATACTTTACAAACGGGCGGCACAACGATATGATAGCATTAGTCCACCATAAGCTCAGTTGGTCTATTTCTTACTAATCGGCAGTGTGGTTGACTTGTGGTAATTGAGATGTGTACTCAGAAAAACAACGGCAAGAAGCGAATCGGGCGAATCCCGCTAAGTTCTCGGCTGAACAGCATTGAGCTTTGTGCGGGTGGCGGTGGTCAAGCTCTCGGTCTTGAGATGGCTGGTTTTAGGCATGTTGCTCTTATAGACAACGATAATCACTGCATCAACACCTTGATTGAAAACCGGCCTCTATGGAATGCCCAATTATGCGATATTTCGGAGTTTCCTGCAATGGATTTTCCAAATGTAGATTTGCTTGCTGCCGGCCTTCCATGTCCGCCTTTTTCGGTTGCAGGAAAGCAACTTGGCAAAAACGACGAGCGCGATTTATTTCCCCACGCATTAAACATCATCGACGTGGTTCGTCCGAGGGCAATCTTGATTGAAAATGTAGCTGGATTGCTGGATGCGCGCTTCGCCGGTTACCGGCAACAAATAGATAAGCGCTTGTATAAGATGGGTTACGATACAAAATGGTTATTGCTGAATGCGCTAGATTTCGGTGTTTCGCAATTCCGCGCAAGACTGGCAATTGTTGCCTTGAAAAAAGGTTTATTTGACTTATATGAGCCTCCCCAAGCAGGTGGCCTCCCCCCTAAACCAGTTGGAAAGCTTCTTTTCGATCTGATTTCAGAACGAAATTGGAAAAAAGCAATAGAGTGGTCCAAGGCCGCGGACGGTATCGCCCCTACAATTGTTGGAGGCTCAAAAAAACACGGCGGTCCAGACCTAGGTCCCGTCCGGGCAAGAAAGGCTTGGGCGAAGCTGGGAGTAGATGGAATGGGTATTGCCGACCAAGCGCCAGAACCGGAATTTCAAGGAATGCCTCGCCTAACACTCCGTATGGCCGCGCGAATTCAGGGATTTCCAGATAATTGGAGCTTTAGCGGTGGAAAAACCGCCAGCTACCGGCAGATCGGAAATGCCCTACCCCCTCCCGTATCACGCGCTCTTGGCCATAGTATTGCTTGTGCTCTTACGAGTTCTCATTCACGATTTATTGGAACAGCAGTATGAAAGAAGATGCATTGATTTCCAGTGAGCGAAAGGCATTTCACAAGAGCATTTTAAAATCGCTGCTCAAAGTTTCTGAAGAAGGAGTTCCTTCCAATGCCGATAAAGACAACAGATTAAGCAAGGAAATTGCCAATTCGATTGTAATTCAACTAGGCAAGGCATCTACGGGTGCCAGATTGTCGGCACAAACTTCCGGTGATAAATTCGAGGAATGTTGCGCCGCTTTTTTGCGCAATACATTTCCCAATCTTGATTCTATTAGGCCGGGCAGCTGGACAATCGAGCAAATCAAGTCCCGTAAAGGATTGGAAATTGCTGCATTTCAGCAATACGAGCATTTGGATTCAGTAGTAAATGCAATAAGAACAAACATTGAGCTAAAAGCCAGTTTAGGTACGGACTATTTAATCGGCCCAGATATTTTGATTTACCGTCAACCCGAAGAGGATCATAAAATTAACTCCCCCAAGCTGTTGGTAGACGGCACAAGCGCAGGAATGTCCGGCATAAGAAAGCGAAATTCCGAATTGCCAATATTGCATGCCAGCGTTTCGTGCAAATGGACTATCCGGAGTGATAGGGCTCAAAACGCAAAGTCCGAGGCATTGAATCTAATACGTAATCGAAAAGGGCATTTGCCGCATATCGCTGTTATAACCGCCGAGCCTTTTCCTAATCGGATTGCATCGCTAGCTTTGGGTACGGGAGACATCGATTTTGTTTATCACTTTGCGCTTTACGAATTGAAAAACGCGGTTATCGAAAGCAGAAATGAGGCGCTGATCGATTTGATGGAAACAATGTGCGCAGGCAATAGATTGCGGGATATTAGCGATTTACCATTGGACCTTGCCGTTTAGCTTTGTATATGGATAAGTTATCTCCAGATCGGCGAAGCGCCAATATGAGCAAAATAAGCTCAAAAAATACGTCGCCTGAATTGACCGTCAGGAAACTAGTGCATTCGCTTGGATACCGCTACAGACTGCATAAAACAGATCTTCCGGGCAAACCCGATCTCGTATTTTCAAAGCTGAGAAAGGTAATCTTTGTTCACGGATGCTTTTGGCACCATCATCTGGAGAAGTCATGCATTGATTCAAGAATTCCAAGATCGAATACCGGGTATTGGCTTCCCAAGCTCGAAGGAAATGTCGAACGCGATAAGCAAATCATCAAGTTGCTAAAAAAAGAAGGATGGTCGGTATTGGTGATTTGGGAATGCGAGACGAAAGTCGTCGCAAAGCTCACAGCAAGAATTAGCAAGTTTCTTGGAGCTTAGAAAGAAGCAGGCGGTCCCCGAAATACACAATAGAACGCAGTATTCGAAATTACTGTGAATTTCCCATCTATAAGCTTATGAGCATCCATATTGCCCGCGCGGGGCATTTTGGGTATATTTATCCTCTTGCGCGGCGCTTTCGGCTCGCGCAAATCCGTTTTTCGCGCCAATGTGCGCTTGGAGTTTGTTGTGGCTCAGGAAGAAAAGAAGTTTATTACGAAAAAGAGCGAGAACCTTTCACAATGGTATCTCGACGTAGTGCTCGGCTGCGAGCTTGCGGACTATGCGCCGGTAAAAGGCTGCATGGTCTTCCGCCCGTACGGCTGGGCGATTTGGGAAAGCGTGCGAGAGCTTTTGAACCGCCGCATAATCGACACAGGCCACGTGAACGCGCAGTTTCCGCTTCTAATACCGGAGAGCTTTCTAAAGAAAGAGGCGGAGCACGTACAGGGATTCGCGCCCGAAGTCGCGTGGGTCACGCACGGCGGCGGCGAAGAACTCGGCGAGCGGCTCGCCATTCGCCCGACTTCCGAAGCCATAATCTGCCATATGTATTCGAAGTGGATAAACAGCTATCGCGACCTGCCGGTGCTTATAAACCAGTGGGCGAACGTGATGCGCTGGGAGAAAAAGACGAAGCCGTTCCTTAGAACTACGGAATTTCACTGGCAGGAAGGCCACACGGCGCACCGCACGCACGATGAAGCGCTGGAAGAAGTCATCCGGATGCTCCACGTCTATCGCGACTTCGCGCAGGAAGACCTTTCTATGGCCGTTCTCGCCGGGCCGAAGAGCGACACCGAAAAGTTCGCCGGAGCGGACAAGACCTACACCATTGAAGCAATGATGCCCGACGGCAAGGCGCTTCAGAGCGGGACGAGCCACGACCTCGGCCAGCATTTCGCAAAGGTTTTCGACATCAAGTTTCTCGACGACGACCAAATAGAAAAATACGTGTGGCAAACGTCGTGGGGCGTGTCCACGCGAATAGTCGGCGGGATTATCATGATGCACGGCGACGACTCGGGGCTGAAACTTCCGCCGATGGTCGCGCCGGTGCAAATCGCGGTCGTGCCGATTATTTTCGAAAAATCGAAGGCGCTCGTGCTCGAAAAAGCGGCTGCGCTTGCGGACGCGCTGTCGAAGTTGACGGTTTTCGGGCGTCCGGTGCGCGTGAAGTTCGACGCGAGCGAACAACAAAGCGCCGGCTGGAAGTTCAATCAGTACGAGATGATGGGCGTGCCTTTGCGAGTGGAAGTCGGACCGAAGGACGTGGAAAACGGCACCGTGAAAGTGGTCGAGCGCGTGTCGGGCGACAAGGCGCTCGTGAAAGTGGATTTCGGCGATATTGCGTTCGATGCGGCCGAGTTCACGGGAAGGCTCGAAGCGGCGCAAAGACAGCTTTTCGAGGCCAGCTCGGCGTCGCTTGCGGAGCGGACGCACGAGGTTTCGAATATCGAAGAACTCGAAGAAATAATCGCGAATAACAAGGGATTTGCCGCGGCGCCTTGGGGCGGCACGGATGCCGATGAACTCGCGATTAAAGAAAGAACCGGCGCGACCGTGAGAGTCTTGCTAAGCGAAATAAAAGATGATAATATAAAGTGCTTTTACAGCGGCGCGCCCGCGCGCCATCGCGCGGTGTTCGCTGCAAGCTATTAGTCCGGCCGTGAGGCAGGAGGAATGAACGTGCAAAGGTTAAGCTTGATCGCTTTGGCGGTTTTGGTTTCGATTGCTGGTTTTGCGGCGAAGGCCGACGCTCAATACGGTGCGGACTGGAGTTTCGCCGACGCGGTCAATTCCGCTGCAAACAAATTGGCGCCGTCCGTCGTGTCGGTCGAAACGAGGTTCGACAAACCCCGTACCGACCCGGATTACATTTACTGGGATTATTTCCGTGGCAGCCGCCCGATGTACGGGCTTTACGGCACCGGGTTTTTCTATCGCGGCAAATATGTAATCACTACGGACAGAATAGTCGATAACTTCGCCTATGGACGGGTCGTTTTAACCGACGGGCGTTCGTACTCCGCGAAGTATTTGGGCAAAAACGAGACGTTCAAAGTCGCCGTTCTCGAAGTGGACTTGCCTCCGGGATTGAAAATTCCGGAGCCTTCGTTCGGCGACAGCGACAAACTGAAGCTCGGCCAGCCGATCGCGGTCATCGGCCGCTCGGTCAATTCGAAAGACACTTTCGCGACCGCCGGCGTAATAAGCGCCATCCGCAAGGAAACTATCGGAAGCGAAGTGCCTACCGAAGAATTCATTCAATTCGACGCAAGTTTCGAGCTAACCTTCATCGGCGCTCCGCTTTCGGACGTTAACGGCAACATCGTCGCGATGGTGAATTGGTTCAGCGGCATCAGCCTTAATATCGCCATTCCTATTAACGACGTTCTCGCCGCGGCGGACAAGATAATCGCGAAAGACACTCGCGTGCCATGGTTCGGCGCCGATTTAATCGCACGCACGACGAACATCGACATCATCTACAAGCTCGGCAATCTTCCATTCCAGGACGGGCTTTTTGTTACTTTCGTCGAACAGAACAGCCCGGCCGACTTTGCCGGTCTTCAGGTCGGCGACGTAATCGAAACCATAAAGGGCCGCCGGTTCGAGTTCATGTCCGAATTTACGATGCTCAGGCGCAGGTTTTTCATAGGCGAGCAGATTCCCGTTAAATACTGGCGAAACGGCAAAAGCGGCGAAGTGGTCGTAACCATTTTGCCGACGCCGGACAGCATCGCCGAAAGCGTAAGCGAACCTTCGTCCGGCACGGGCGGCTCCGGGCTTCCCCCGGGCCATCCGTAAGCCATCCGGAAATTTTTTCCGCGGCCGGGAACAAACCGGCGGGAAAAGAATCAATCCGGTGTGAGGGGTTTTTGGAGTTATCAGGAGTAAAGCTATGGCAGGAAAATCGAATTTGATTGTGATTCGTTTTGCGGCTCTCCTCGCGGCGCTGGCGATTTTCGCCACGGCCGCGCATGCCCAGGCGGTCAATCCTCGCGGCGGCTCGCCGGACCCGACGAGCATCAAGGGGATAATCGACAAGGTGAAGCGCGGCGTGGTCGCCATTTCGCCGCACGACGCCACCAGCGTTATCGGCATTGAAACCGGCAGCATCGGCAGCGGGTTCATCGTGGACAAAGACGGCTGGTTCGTAACCAACGTCCACGTGCTCACCGGCTCGTCGTACGCCGAAGTATCGCTTTGGGACAACTCGATATATCGCGGCGAACTCGTCGCCGTCGACCCCGGAATCGACATCGCGGTCGGCAGGCTTATCGGAATCCCTGCCGACAAGATATTTCCGGTTGCATGGGGCGACAGCGACAAAGTCGAACCCGGCGAACTTGCGCTCGCGATGGGCCAACCGGGCGACCAAACTCAAATAAACGTTGACCCGAGCGACCCGATGTCTACGTTCGGTCTTCGCCAAACGGCAACCGTGAGAGTGGTTTCCGGCAAAGACACGACGCTCGAGTTCCCGCTGATGCTATATCAATACAACATGAACACGGGATTTCAATTCGGCAGCCAATACGGAACGAACTTTACTTATTCGATACGTATGCAGACCGGAATCGCCGGCGGAAACTCCGGCGGCCCGCTCTTCAATAACCGGGGCGAAGTTATTGGAATCAACTTCTTCGGCGGCTCCGGCGGAATTACCCAAACCCACAATTCGGCCATTCCCGGAAATCTTGCCAAGGAATTTTATTTCTCGGTAAAGAAAATGTACAAGGAAGGCCTGCCGCTTATCCGCCACCAGTCGAGACCGTGGCTGGGCCTCGACGTTTGCATGCCCGCGCATGTCAACGGCCCGGACAAATATCTGGAATTCATCGAGCGCTATCGTCCGAAGGACAAAATAGTTGTTTACGGCGTGCGCCGCGATTCTCCGGCATGGTTCGCCGGTTTCGTAAAAAACGACGAAATTCTTCAGGTAAACGGCAAGAAATTCGGCTCGCCGGAAGAACTGAGATTTTTCGTGCTTAATCTGCCAATCGACGAAGAACTGATTTTCACCGTCAAACGCGGCGTAATCGTCTCTCACATTCGGGTAAAAACCGACGTTAAGCGCGGCTACGACTCGGAGTTTTCGATATAGCCGCCGGAGGTAAGAAATGACCAAGACAATTTTTGCATCGTTGTTGTTGTTCGTGTTTCTCGCAACCGGCGCGCTCGCCCAGCAGCAAGGCGGCAGGGATTTCGTGGCGGTCGAGGTTTCAAACGCGGCCATGCCTTCGATGGTTTCCGTAGAAGCGATGAGCGTGATTAACACGAGCATCGTTATGTTCGGCATGTCGCGCCAGCAAGCGGTTTTGCAGGACGTCGGCACGGGCATAATTCTCGACGGCAAGGGCCATATCCTCTGCAAGAACAACCTCGTTGACGACGTGGACGTCGTAATGATTACTTTCAACGACGGAACCAAAAAGCAGGGCGAAGTGCTCGTGAACGACCGCTATTACGACCTCGCGCTTATCAAGGTGAACCCTTCGGGACTGAACCTCAAGCCCATCAAAGTCGGCGATCCGTCGAAATCCAACCCCGGAGACAGCGCGATAGTTATCGGCAACTCGTCCGGCTACAAAGGCACGGTGACGTACGGAATCATCAGCGCGTTCCGCGATTATCGGACGCCGAATTACGTACTCGTTCCGAAAATGATTCAGGCTGACGCGGCGATAAACGCAGGCAACGTCGGCGGAGCGCTGTTCAACTATAAGGGCGAATTCATCGGGATGCACAGCAATCCCGGCGCGGTGCGCGGCGACAGGGCGAACATCAACTTCTTTATGCCTTCACCGCTCGTAATGCGGCTCGCCAACGAAATGATGCGCACGGGCAAGCGTCCTTTCCGCCCGTACGTAGGAGTTCTTCCTTACCAGAGAAGCCGCCAGCAGCTTGCGGACGACCTTAGGATGTACTTCGACCTTCCCGAGGAATATTGGGAAATCGGCGTCCTTATCGAGGCCGTCGACGAAACGAGCAGCGGATACGAATTCGGGCTTATGCGGGGAGACCTGATTGTCAGAATCGAGCCGACGCCCGGCAACCTGATATTAATGGAAGGCGTGGGCCAGCTCGAGCAGATGATTCAGGGCTTCAAAAGCAAGCAAGTCGTCATTTTCCACGTGCTTCGCAGGAACATGATCGTAGAGGTGGCGGTTGCCATCGGCGGCGCGCCGGACTCCGTGCCCAGATATTACATATAGGTTTTTTGCCTTAAACGAGCTAATATCCCCCGGAACCTCCCCGGGGGTTTTTTTTAAAATGAGCGCCGAAATCGCCGGGCTTAAAATTTGCGTTCTTACGGACGACGCCGTCGGCGACTATATGGGCGCGGGCGGAATTCGAACGCTCAGATTTGCGAGTGCTCTTAGCCGCGCCGGGGCGGACGTCACGATATTCGCGGCCGCGGGACGATTGCTCGACGAGGATTTGCAGGCGGCAGCCTTGCCGTCCGGCGCATACGTTTACGAAGGTTTCGACGTTCATCCGCCGGAGGAATTTGCCGCGCGCCATGCCGATTTCGGCGTCGCGCTCGCTTCGACGATCGCCCGAAGAAGCCTGCCCGGCATCAAGCGGTTCGGCGGAAAACTCGTCCACGACCTCGTGTGCCCGTTCATGCTCGAAAACCGCACGCAGTTCGCAGCAATGCCGCGCCTGAAGCGCAGGGCATGGGAAGCCGAATTGCTCGGCGATTTTTTCGAAATCGCGTCGCGCGCCGGGGCGTATCTTGTCGCTTCGGAAGTGCAATCCGCGTTTTGGGCGGGAGTTTTCACTAGCGAAGGGCTTTGGGATTCGGATTTTCCCGATCCGCCGCCGGTCTTTATCGCGCCGAGCGGGGTGGAAGCGCCGCAGGTTTTCGGCGAAGGCGAATTGCCCGCCGGCGTAAAAGCCATATTGAAAAAACTCCACTCGCTGGGCGAAAGAAAGATTATCGCGACAAGCGGCGGCGCGTACGGCTGGCTGTCGCTCGAACCGCTGCTACATGCGGTGAAACGTCTGGCGGAAACGGGCTATCCAATCGCTTTGTTTCTTGCCGGGCTCGAGCATCCGGGCGGCGGCGTCACCGACAAGACTTCGGAGATGGCGAACGGGCTTGTTCAGCGGCTCGGAATCGAAGATATCGTGGTTACGTGCGGCTGGCTTCCGCACAAATACAGATTCGAAGCGCTTCGCCGCGCCTCGCTCGGCGTCAACCTGCACCCGCAAAGCTTGGAAACCGAAATGTCGTACAGGAACCGGCTTCTCGATTTCGCATCGGTCGAAGTGCCGGTCGCGACGAGCATAGGCGGCGTTGTGAGTTCGAGAATGCTCGAATACGGCATAGCTCTTCCCGTAGTGAATCTCGACCCGTCGAACGTGGCGGACGTAATAAAGCGCGCGCTCGACGCGACATGGGGGAAAAATTTCCGGTTCGCATGCGCGGGATTCCGGCAAGAATTCGACGCGGAAAAATGCGCGGAAGTCGCGTTGGACGCCGTGCGGTTTGCGCATGAAAATCCGGTTCCGGAAATTCGCGGGAAACGAACGCTCTCGCGTGGATTCGCGGAAAGCGCATACTTCGCGGCTCGAAAAGCGGCAAAGACTTTGCTCGGCAGGTGAAAGTTTGATATAATCTTGCCGTCTTCGAGGGCGGGATATGCAATTACGAGTGGAAGAGCATGGAGAATGGCAGATTTGCTTCGTGGCCGGCGCCGTGAACGCCACGAACTCCGATCGTTTCAACGAGCTGTTTTTGAATATGGCTCAAAAATGCAACCGCAATCTTATCGTCAATTTGCGCGACCTCGAATTCATCGATTCAAAGGGAATTTCCACCTTTATACTGGGCAAAAAAGAGCTTGCCAAAAGCGGTCTGAAGCTCGTAATTTCGAATACGCCCGGCCCGGTCAGGAACATTCTCGACATTACTTTCCTTAGTAAAATAATCCCGATATACGACGACATGCAGGAACTGCTTGGCGGCTCCGGCGGTCAGGCTCGCGCTTCCGGGAATCCGCCGGCTTGATCGATTTTGTACCGGTATTTTTCGCTCAATTTTTCCGCGCGAATCCGGTCGGCGCGCAGCGAGCCCGGAAAATTCACTACCTTTAAAACTTCGCCGCCCTTCGTAATATGAAATCTGACGCGCAGACCCCCGCTTCCGCGCGTAAGTTCGTCCACCATTTCGTGAAAATCGACGGCACGAAACGCTTCGGCCCCTAGCGAAATCACGATGTCGCCGTCCGCCGCCGTATTCGCCTGAAAGCTACCGCCGTTTTCGCTTCCGCCGTTTCCGCCTTCTCCGGGCTTCGCAGTGCCGTTGCCGCTTTCCCGCGGCTGCATGTCTCCGCCGGAAATCTCGCCCGCGGCTTCGTACGTCGACATTTCGGAAACGATTATGTTCGCGTTCGCGATTTGGGTTTCAAAATCGGTTTCTTCGTCCAAATCGAGCGAATCGAATTCCAAAAATCCTTTTACTACGACTTGATTCCGCTCGACGAGAAGGTTTCTGACCGACTTTAAAGTTTTGGCGAACACGAGCAGGTTTAATGTGCTTTCTATGTCGCCAAGCTTTACCTTTGCGTATTGATTGCCGGATTTGGCGGTAACGATTTCCACTTGCCCGACCACGCCCGCCACCTGTACGGTCAGCTTTCTCCCCTGCGGCGTAAACTCCGCGCTTTGCCAAGCGTCCGTAATCCATTCGAAAAACGCCGACGGCGTCATCAAGTTTTCGTCGTTCAAAACAGGCGCGTTTTCCATCGGATGGCCGGTAAGGTATATCCCCAGCACGTCGTGCTCGAATTCGCTAATCTCGGCCTTGGTAAACCTCGACGAGACCACTCCCAGAGCGTCTCGCGAGTCACCTGCGCCGAAAAGCCCAGCCTGGCGCGGGTCGTTTGTGCGATCGCACAGCCTGTCGAGGTCTGATAGCAGTTTGCCCCTTTCGGATTCCAAAGCGTCGAACGCTCCGGCTTTGACAAGAGCTTCCACGACGGCGCGCGTAACCGCACGCTGGTCCACCCGGTGAACGAAATCCTGAACGCTTTTGAACTCGCCCGTTTCCCTTATTGCGGTAAGCGCGTGAATCGCGGAAGGTCCGAGGCCCTTTATCGCTCCGAGTCCGAACCTTACGCCTTCGCCTTCCGGCCGGAATTTGAATACGCTCCGGTTGATGTCGGGCGGAAGAATCTTTATGCCCATCCGGCGCGCTTCGAGGACGTACTTTGCAGTGTCCTCGGCGTTTCCCAGATAGCTGTTTATGAGCGCGGTGATGAAATGTTTCGGATAATGCGCCTTGATATACGCGGTTTGATAAGAAACGATGCTGTACGGCAGGCTGTGACACTTGTTGAAGCCGTAGCCGGCGAAGGTTTCGATCATCGCGAAATATTCTTCCGCCTTCGCGCGCGAAATGCCGTTTTTCGCGCATCCCTTGATGAAATCTCCCTTCATCTTTTCCATTTTGTCCAGCTTTTTCTTGCCCATCGCCCAGCGCATCACGTCCGCTTGTCCGAGCGTGAATCCGGCGAGCAGCCGAACTGCCTGCATCACCTGTTCCTGATAAATCGGGATGCCTGCGGTTTCTTCGAGCACTTCCCGGATTTCCGGTATTACGTATTTCGCGGAATCGGGGTTGCGTCTGTTCGAAATGTAAAGCTGGGTATGCTGGCTCGGCCCCGGACGGTTGAGTCCGTTAATCGTCGAAATGTCCTCGATGGTCTGCGGGTAAGATTCGCGCAGCACCCTTCTGACGGCGTCGCGTTCGAATTGAAACACGCCCACCGTGTCGCCCTGCTGAAACAGCCTGAAAGTTTTCGCGTCGTCGAGCGGCAAGTTCCGCAAATCGATTTTCACGCCCTCGAACTCGTCCACGAGCCCGACGGCTTCGTCCAGCATCGTAAGCGTGCGAAGCCCCAGAAAGTCCATTTTGACGAGACCGGCATCCTCTATGACCGTCAAGTCGTATTGCGCGATTCGAAGGTCGCTGTCCGCGGCTTTTTGGACGGGAACGTAATCTTCGAGCTTCCCGTCCGCGATTACGATGCCTGCTGCGTGCACTCCGCCGTGGCTCGCAAGGCCCTCCAGCTTCTCCGCGTCTTCGATGAGCAGTTTCACCTGCGGGTCGTCGTCCATCATTTTCGCAAGGTCGGGACTTTCGCGAACCGCATCGCCTATGGTTATGTTTAGACCCCACGGGATTTTTTTCGTCACTTCGTTGACGTAGGCGAACGGCAGCGCCATTACGCGGCCGACCGCCTTTATGACGGCTTTCGCCTTTAGATGGTTGAAAGTGACGATTTGCGCGACGTTGTCCGCGCCGTATTTTTCCTTTACGTATTCGATAACTTCGTCCCGGCGCGTCATGCAAAAATCGATGTCGAAATCGGGAAGCGTAATCCTGTCCTTGTTCAAAAACCGCTCGAAAAGCAGGTCGAATTTAATCGGGTCCACGTCGGTGATTTCAAGGCAGTAAGCCACGCAGCTTCCAGCGCCGGAACCCCTCCCCGGCCCGACCGGAATATCCTTCGAGCGGGCGAAACGAATGAAGTCCCAGACGATTAGGAAATAAGTCGGATATCCCGTTTCCTCAATCACGCCGAGCTCGTAATTTAGCCGCTCCTCAATATTTTCCGGCACCGGCTCGCCGTACCGCTTCGCCGCGCCTTCGAAAACGAGGCTGCGAAGAAGCTCCGAATGCGTCGTTTCCGGGCGCTCGCCGGGTACGTCGAATTTCGGGAAAAACACTTTGCCGAGCGGAAGTTCTACATCTATGGAATCGGAGATTTCGAGCGTGATGTCCAGAGCGTCTTCGCGGCCGCGGAAAAGCCCCGCCATTTCTTCGCGGCTCTTGATGTAATATTCCGGCGAGTTGTAGCGAAGCCTGTCTTCGTTTTCGATAAGCGTTTTCGTTCCGATGCAAAGCGCTATGTCGTGAGCGCGAGCGTCTTCCTTGTGGATATAGTGGCAGTCGTTCGTCGCGACCGGCCGGATGCCTTTTCGTTTTGCGATGTCGAGCAGATATTCGCGCACACGGTCTTCTTCCTCTATGCCGTGGCGCTGAAGCTCGATGTAATAATCGCCGCCGAACACGCTTGCGTATCTTTCCACCAGCGCCGTTGCGGCTTCTTCGCCGGAATTAAGGAAAGTGTGCGATACCGGCCCGTTGAGGCAGCCGGAAAGACATATCAGCCCTTCGGCATGCAGCGAAAGCGATTCGAAATCGACGCGCGGCTTATAAAACATCCCCTCGCAGTGCGCCAGCGAAACGAGCTTCATCAAATTGCGGTATCCGGTTAAATTCTTCGCGAGAAGCGTCAGATGAAAGCTGTGTCGGTCGAGCTGGGGATCGCGGTCGGTAAGCCGCCGGGCGGCGACGTACACTTCACAGCCGATTATCGGCTTTATTCCGGCATCGTTGCACGCCTTGTAAAACGGAATCGCTCCATACATCACGCCGTGGTCGGTGAGCGCATACGCCGGCATGCCCAGCTCGCGTATGCGTCCAGCGATTTTTTTTATCGGCGCGATGCCGTCGAGCATGCTGAATTCGCTGTGGTTGTGCAAGTGAACGAACGGCATCAAACACCTCGAACAACGCACGAATGCGTTGTTACCTTATAGTCACATTTATTAAAACTTCTATTCACCCGCCGGGACGCCTTTAGCCCCGATTGTCCATCCACCTGAAAACAGCCGTTCGCGCGCCGCCGACGCGCTCATAACGGCATTACGGCACTGCAAGGTCATCGCCTGACGACAGAGTTTCGAGATAGGGGATTTCCACTTCGACCTCGCCCGCCTTGAGGAGTATTAAACGGATTTTGCCCTTTGTCAAGTTTGGGGATGCATACACTTTTTTGAAGCTGACGACTCGCCCGGGAAGCGCCCGTTCTTCCGGCTCGAAAGTTGCGGCAAGCCGCTTGACGTTCTGCCAAAGCGGATGCGTCTCGGTAAGCTTTTCCGCCCGCCACCACTTGCCGGCCGTGTCGAGCACGCTTACTTCCGTAAAAGCGAGCGGAAGGACTTCGTAATTCCGGTTCACGATGCGGAAAAGAAACATCGTATAGTTCGCGTACGCCGGATTTTTAAGTTCCATCACGGTGGCGTCCGCTTCGACGTTCAGCCCGCCGGTGAATCCCGCGTGGCGGTTTATGCCCGGCGAAAGGACGGACAGCTCGCGCACCTTGCGCGCCGCCGGCTGATAACCGTAGGAACGCCAAAGAATCGTCCACGCGTCTATTGCCGCGCTGAGGCTCGCTTCCATATCGCCTTCGGAACGGTCGGTAGCGGCGATGGCATAGTAGCGGCCTTCCGACCACTTCGCCTGTCCGAGCAGTACCCGGAAATACGAGCCGGAATCTTGCGGCGTCCAAAGCTCGGACGCGCGAACATGCGGGGATGCGGCGAAAAACGCCACAAGAAATAACGTAACGGCGACGATTTTGATATGCTTCATTTCGTTCTCGCGGGCGCGACGCCCGGCCGTGAAAAGATACCACAAAACGGCGGCGGCTTGCGGAATTGCGCGATATTATTTTTCGCGGAGGCGTTCAACTTGGCTATTCTCGAACTTACAATCAGTCCGCGCAAGGCGGGCGTGGAAAGCCTGCGGGCAAGCGTGGCGGTGGCGGAAGAGGTGATTCGCTCGTCCGGAATGCCGAGCATGCTCACGCCGATGAGCACGATCGTCGAGGGCGATTTCGGCGAGCTACTGGAGCTAATCCGCAAGGTGGACGAGGCTCTAATCGCGGACGGGCATTACCGCGTATATATCATCGCGAAAATCGACCACCGGGTGGATAAAGTCGTGCGGCTAATGGACAAGGTTAAAGCCGTCGAAGACGAACTGGAGAAGCGAAAGTGACGGAAATAAAAGTACGCAGCGGACTTGTTGGCGACGCGGAATTTCTGGCGGATTGCAGCATGGCGATGGCGATGGAGTCCGAAGGCGTGACTCTCGACCGGGCGCGGCTGCTCGCCGGAATACGCGCGGTATTCGCACATCCGGACCGTGCGGAATATTTCATCGCGGATGTTTTTTCCGCCGCGGAAAGCGGGGGCGGCGGCGGCGGCGAATCTGATGAAAATTCTGGAGCAAGTTCTCCCGATCTAACGGACGGCGCTAATTTTGCCGGCATGCACGGCGGCGGCGAGAAGGACGAGGGGTGGATGCGTGCGGGGACGCTTATGCTGACGCGAGAGTGGAGCGATTGGCACAACGCGTGGTACATCTGGATTCAAAGCGTGTACGTCCGCCCGGAGCATCGGCGCCGCGGCGTATATCGCGCGCTGCACGAGCACGTAATCGAGCTGGCCCGGCGGGAGGGCGCGGCGTGCGTCAGGCTTTACGTGGACAGGGAAAACGGCGCCGCGCTAAAAACCTACCTAAACCTAGGAATGTCGAAATCGAACTACGAAATGCTGGAGTGGCGGGAGGGGAGTTAAGCCAAAGATGCTGATTATGGACAACGACTTGCATACTCGTCCTTAGTCATTCGCCAACCACCCTTCTTATTGGTCTGCTCGCACCTTTCTGCTTTGTTTTCCTCGGCAAGTGAGTTTAAAATCCCCGTCACGATGGCGTCGTTCATTCCAGCCTTTCCAGCTTTACGAAAAACTCCAATTCCTTTACCAATTGCCGCGGCTCCGATGCAGTCGGGGTAGTTTTCCTCCAAAAGCTGAAGAATTGCCTGCTGCAAATGAAAGTAGCCTAATCTTGCCCATTCCTTAGGATCCATGGAAACCAGCCTCCTTTAAACGATGAAAGGCCATTTTAACATATTCAGGATTTATTTCAATGCCGATACTTGCCCTGCAAGCTTGAAAAGCAGCGATACAAGTAGAGCCACTGCCCAAAAACGGATCAAGGACTACTTGCTCCGCACTCGTAAAGAGCTCTATGATGTGCTTTAGGAGAGGAACTGGTTTCATTGTAAGATGGTCGTCGTTTGCTGTGCGTAAGGGTTTTTCAACCGTCATTACGGTTGTTGGGGAACCACCATTAAGGCTTCTTCTCGCATCCATCAACCCAACCCTATACTTGCGCCAATTCTCCAGAAATGTGCCAGCCTTAGACTTTTGGGCAAGCATCATGGCTTCAAATTGAGGCCTTAGTTGAGGGGTCTTTCGGCCCTCCATATCTTTTTTCAACGATTTCTTTTGTTTTTCCGATAAATCCATTTTCTCAACAAAATGATTAAGGCTGAAAGCCTTGAATTGTGCCTTTTTCGTGAAATGCCATGCCAGGAGGTCTCGAATTTCAAAACCTGAATCTTCGGCCGTAACCGCAAGGCGATGGTATAGTCTAGGCTGGCTAAAACAAACAAAAAAGCCACCCGGTACCAAAACCCGATGGAGCTCTTGGCAGATTGGTGTCATAAACTCCTGTAAAGCAATTCCTTGCCTTTTGTCAAACTTCATACCAACTGGTAGCTTCCCAACCACGCCAGTTTCCCTAGTAGTACCATTTTGCCCTTTTTTCCATTCGTTATCTAAACCGTCTAAGAAATAGGGTGGGTCGGTTAAAACTAAATGAATCGAATTGCTGGCAATTTTACTTAATAGCACCCTGCAATCTCCTTGCCAAATGGCAACTTGAGTATGTGCTTTTACGGAACTTGATACTAAATTTGACATAGCCAAGCCAATTATACCTGATTTCGCAGCATCCACCTTGCCGTACCTAGGTATAGTTTGAAAATCCTAATCATCCCCCCCCATTGCGCTATAATACTCCCGTCTTTGCACTTGGCCTGGCGTAGGGCGAAAGGAGCGGCGTATGAAAGGCGTAATTTTGGCCGGTGGGACGGGGTCTCGGCTCTTTCCCCTTACGAAGGTGACGAACAAGCACCTCCTTCCAGTCGGCAAATATCCGATGGTGGTGCATCCCGTGATGAAACTGCGCCAGGCGGGAGTGACCGAAATTCTCGTCGTAACGGGGCGAGAGCATATGGGCGACATGGTCGAGCTTCTCGGAAGCGGCGCGTCGTTCGGCGTAGATTTCACCTACCGCGTTCAAGACGAGGCGGGCGGCATCGCGCAGGCGCTAGGCCTCGCCGAAAAATTCGCCGCGGGCGACCACATGTGCGTAATCCTCGGCGACAACGTTTTCAGCGACCCGCTGAAGCCCCACCTCGACAAGTTTTTCGCCGAAACCGGCGGAAAGGGCGCGATGGTGCTTTTAAAAGAAGTGCCCGACCCGCACAGGTTCGGCGTGGCGGAAATCACGGTTGGACGCATCGCCGCAATAGAGGAAAAACCGAAAGAGCCGAAAACCAACCTCGCCGTTATCGGCGTTTACGTTTTCGACAGCCGGGTTTTCGAAATCGTAAAAACGCTCAAACCTTCCGGCAGGGGCGAGCTTGAAATCACGGACGTGAACAGCGCCTATCTAAAAGACCAGGAGCTTTTCTTCGGCGTCCTCGACGGCTGGTGGACCGACGCGGGAACCTTCGAAAGCTATCCGCGCGCCAATCAGCTTGCGGCGGAAATCTCGTGGGATTTGCCCGACCTCATTCCCGCGCCCATGCCCGCGTCTCCCGCGTCGCCGGGGTTCATAGACCCGGGCCGCAGGGTGGGCTGGCCGCCGCCTTATATGGGCTATTATCCTCCTCCCGGCGCACCGGCGCCCGCGCAGGCCCAGCCGAAATTCGACGACGCAGGGCTTCCAGCGGACAGGCCGATGACGGAGGAAGACATCAAGCTCCTGCGCAGAAAGCGCGAGCGCGAAGCCGGCGCAATAGGAATGCCGAAGTTCAAAGAACCGCCGAAAGACCCGTTCCCCCACGACTTCGATTCCGAAAAATCCTCGAAGCCCGGCACGAAAGCCGACCCCGCGGCGGAGCTAGCGGCGATGGCGGCGGGAATGAAGGACACCGCCGACCTTATCTTCGCGATGGGCGAGGAGGAAGAACGGCCCTCGGCCGAATCAATACGCCCCGACCTTTACAAGAAAACGAGCGAAAATTTGCCCGACACCGAGCTGACGACGCTTTTGCCGGACGGAACGCGCTCTAACACTTGGGTGCCCGAAAAGTTTTACGAATACCTGCATTTTCCCGCCCGCGTTTACAGGCTGACCATAGACAAACTCGAACACAAGCTCGCACTCGCGACACAGGTTGACAAGGCAATCCGCCAAATCGAAAACGTGTACCGCAAATATCCCGAAAACGACGAGCGGATGATTCGAATCGGATACTACTTCCAGTGGAAAGACCGCGAGTTCATGCTCGCGAGCCTCACGCTGGGCGATTCGATGCCGCCCGTTCCACATGTGTACATTTGGGTGAAAATAGACATTTGGCAGGATTTCGAAGGGCTCGGCGCCGCGGTGCAAAAATTCAGGTTCGACGACGAGGACGCGCGGCTGATCCGCGTCGAAAGCGTCGATCATATCCCGGCGATTATCGAAGCGCTCAGTCACAAAATCGAGCTTCGCCAAGGCGTGGCGCAGGAAAAAATTTCGAAGCAAATCAGAGACGAGTCGGGCGAGTTCGGTACCGGCCGCAAATTTTAGGCTTGCCGGAGAACGATGGAAGACTATCAAACCAGGCCGTTCACGTGGGAAGACGTCGAGCGCGTGGCCGGAAAAACGCAAGGCTGGAAGGGGATCCCGCCCGGCGGGTGCGCGCCGGCGATGTTCCTGCATCAATTCGGCGACCTCGCGCTCAAGCTGGAAAATCCGGAAGGCGCGATATGCGGGGTAGTCGCCTGCACGATAGCGCCAAGCTTTCGCGGCAACGCGATGATTCAAACCCTACTCGTGGACGGCGCGCTTCTCGGCACCGGCGCGGTCAAATTTTTTCTCGGCAGGCTTTGCGGCGCGGCGAAAGAGCTGGGATGCGACAAGCTTTTCGCAGCGGTGCCCCATAATTCGCAAACGTTTTTGTCACTTTTCATGCTCAGCGATTTCGCGCCCGTCGAGCCGCCTTCCGAAATGCTGGCGGGCGGAAACTTCCATCCGGACGGCGGCGGCGGCAAATCCAAACCCGAAGCCGGCGGACTACATCAGCATCTTTGGAAAGACTATTTCGGCGCGGGCGAACACGCCGTCGTTTTGATTCGGGACATATAGCTCTCTTATTCACGCGGAATCCGGCGCGGAAAGAGCGGCCAGACGTTCGCCGGCCTTTTTCGCCCAATATCCGTCAGGCGCGATTCGTAGATATTCCTCGTACGCGGCGCGGGCGAAACGCGTAAGCCCGCCCTTTTCGTACGCCAACCCCAGGTTGAAAAACGCTCCGGAATAATCCGGGTCGGCTTCGAGAGCGTTGCCGAGCGCGGAAATAGCCTCCAGCCAATCTCCGTTTTCGATCATCCGCTGATATTCGTTACATCTGCTCAATCGCTTGTCCTTTTCCGGCATAGGAGCGCCGCGCCGCATGTAAAAAACCGGATGAGGCGTGAAAAACCGGGAACAACAGGTATACTAATGGTATCAGAAGCCATGCATTCGCGCGGTCGCGGGCGTCGCGGCGCACGGATGCGCATGGACATTCTGGTTCCGGCGGCGCGCCGCCGGGAGGTGGATTATGAATATTCGTTCCGGTTTTATATGTTTGTACATTGCCGCGGCGGTTGCGGCTTCTGCGCTCCCCGCACTTGCCGCCGACGAAAATCGCGGCGAACTTCGCCCCATGGAAGTAAAAACGCTCGTTCACGCGGACGCGGACAGGCTGCTAAGCCGGCTGTTTGCAGCTGGAATTCTGCCGGTGCACGGCGATTTCAGGGTTTACGCTCCGGGCAGACCGGCGATTACCGCAAGCAATCCGGCCAGCGGACTCCCTGAAATAGTGGACGAAACGCCGCCCGACTTCATTATTTTCGCGGGCTCGCGTGCGGACCTCCAGAAAATCGCCAAGGCTCTCGACATTTCGCCGGGCCAAATTTCGGAGGCGCCCTCGCTTCGCGACGCGCTTTCTGGACGCGACACCTCGCATATCCCGCGGATGCGGCGCGAGCCGCAAGTCCATGAGCGGGGCTATGACGATTATCCGTCGTACAGCGAAGAAAGCCGCGGATTCATGCAACTCGTCGAATATATGCAAAGCAGGCCTAATCAGCTTAGCGACGTGCGCGTTTCGCTCGACGCCAGCGGCGGACTGAACTTCTTCGACTGCATGGCGATTCTTTCCGAAGTGAGCGGGATAAGCATCATCGTCGATCCGTACGCGTTCCAGCCGCCGGTGGGCGGACGGCGCGAGCCGATTCAAACGACCCCGACTCCCGGCGAGCCGCGCGGCGGCGGTTTCCGCGACGCGGCGGAATGGAATCCCGCGGGCCAAGGCAGCGGCGGACCGGCGCCTTTCCACGGGCGGTTTCTCGACGCGCCGTTCGACGTCGTTTTCACGACGATTGTTTCGGCGAACAATCTGGCGTATATGGTCATTCCGAACGAAGCCGACCCGTACGGCAAGCCGATATTGTTCGTTACGAGCCGTGAGCGGATGGAACACGAACTGAAAATGAAAGGCGCGGGTACCGCTAATTTCCATCAACCGCATTATATGGACGTAAATCAACTCGGCGACATTTTGTTGAGTATGGACGTCGTGCCGAGCATCGACACCGGATACTACGTATATCGCGGCGGCCAGATTAACGGCGGCGGCGGCGCGGGCGGCGGCGCAGGAGGAGGCGCAGGCGGCGGAGTTGGCGGGGGAGGCTCCGGCGGAGGCGGCGGTATCGGCGGGGGCGCGGGCGGCTTCGGCGCAAGCATTCCGCTTCCCACGGCGAAAAGCGGGCTCGTGATAATCAAAGGCACGGGCGCCGACCAGGCGAGCTTTTACAACCGGCTCGTCGGCCGCGAATCGAAAGCGCGCGAAGGAAGAATGTTTTTCCTAAGGGTGGCTCTTTCGCCGGACGCGGTCGAAAACACTCTTCCGCCGGAAGAGCTGACTAGCTATCTGTTCGTGATTTAGCTTGTATCTTTCGCAAAATGGCATTGCGTAAGTCATGTATAATCGCTGCGTGATTTACGATTGCGATTTTTCAGTACGTCGTATGTGCGCGATTGCAGGGCTCTTAGCTGCGCTCGCGTTTTTTTCACTTATCGAATTCATCCATTCGCCGGCGTTTGCCGAAGAGGAATTCAACTGGCAGCAGGGACATTTCACCGCCGATGATGCGGCGCGCATGTTCGGCACGCAGGCCGAAGAAATCACTCTCGACGAAGCGCGAGCGTATATGCTGGAACTCGTGAACGGCGCGCGGGCGGCGGAAGGAATTCAAAAGCTCGGCAAAGACGCGCTCGCGGAAACCGTGGCGCAAAAGCACGCGGACGACATGGCGATTTACGCCTATTTAAGCCACTGGAATACCCAGGGGGCTACCCCGATAATGCGCTATACGCTCGAAGGCGGCACTCACGGCGTAACCGAAAACGTCACGCTCTTCAGCGGCAATGCTCGCATATACCTGACGCGCAAAGTGGTCGAATTCATGCACGGCCAATTCATGCACAGCGAAGGCCACCGGGAAAATTTGATGAGTCCGGAACACACCGGACTGGGAGTCGGAATCGGATTCGCGGTATTCGCGGACGGCACCTCGGTTTTCACGTGCGACCAAACGTTTATCGCCGAGTACGCCTCGCTTTCGGAAATGCCGAAAAGCGTCCAGCTCGGCACGCCGCTGAAAGTGTCGGGCACGATAGACGCGTCGCGCGCCAAGTTCGCGTTCGTCGGACTCGGCTGGAGTCCGTTTCCGCAGCCGTTGACTCGCGAAGTCCTCAACGCCAATCTGCAAGCTGGCGCGACACCGGGAAACTATAACGCGTTTTTCGCGCCGGGAAGCGCGCCTTCTCAAAGCGGAATCCCCGTCGCCGAAATCGTCGAATTCGACGAAAAATCCGGCAAATTCGTCGCGACAATCGACCTCTCGAAACCGCTTGCGGGCACTCCCATGCCGGAGGGCGGCGGCGGGCCGGGCGCACAGGGCGTGTATTACGTTTTCATTTGGGCAAGGCTCTCGCCGGACGTCATCCCCGCGGGCCACCCGCGCCGCGACGACTATCTGTTCACCGCCGCCTGCTGGACGCTCGGCGGCGTTTAAAAAAGATAGGCGCGAAAACCGGGCACGGCGGGAAAGTCCCATCGCGCCCGGCATGCAAATTAAAATCCGGCTAAGCGCTATTCCTCCGGCGGCGGCGGGAAATACACCTCGTGCCTGCCGGGTTTTTCAATCCGAAACTCATCGCCAAGGTAATCGAGCACCATCGTGGCTTCGACGAAAAGCGTGCCGTAAACGGGCGGCGCCGGCACCGCGATGACTTTGCGATTCGGGTAAATCCAAGTCGCCCTCGGAAGTTCATCTGGAAAGATGTCCTTAAGAACGGTTTCTTGGTAAATTGGAGTGAGCAAAGCTGGAGTCTCGAAATAGAGTAGTTCCAATTTTTCTTCGCCTATAATGTAGTTTGCCCTAATTGGCAAAATGTGGGTGGTAATGGACGTCACCGGATCTAAGGAATATCCCCAAGAAGCATATTCCTGAATATATGCCTGCAAGTGTGGCATTGCGAGATTACTAAAGTTTCCAAGCAGCAACTGCATTGAATTCAATGGCACCCCGGTAATATCTCCGACATTCACACGTCCGCTGCAATCGTAGTCGCCCAATATATCAAACTCAACAACCAGCCGTCTTTCGGATTCTCCGTTTTTAAGTTCAACATCCGCCGCAATAACTTGACCAAAATAATTGTCCCATATGAATCCATCGAATTCATTTCTCACAAGTGGAAGAGCATCCTCCAATCCGGTTGTTTGATCCAAAAAAGAAATTCCATACTCTCCGCCCGGTAAAAAAGATTTAATTTTGGCTCTGGTCAGCACGAGTAAGTCGATTGTGGTGAGCGAGTCACCGTACTGCGAGCTTTTCAGTTGTGAAACGACCTGCCAATTGCCACTTGACGATTCTCTGCGCGCAAGATCGAGCGGATAGTAAAGCCGGTTGTAGTTATTCGCGATAATCGTAATATCGCTGATTCCAACCTCGCCATTCCTATCCAAGTCCGCGTTCGCAATCGGATCATTTGGCGAAGCACCAACCTTAAACGGGGAAACGCCGTCCGCGATCCAATCCGAATGCCAGACGATCGTCTTCTCATATTGCTGCGCGATCGGCGTTATGTCCGCGATCGACACCTCAAAGTTTCGGTCCGCGTCGCCGGGAAACCTGCCGTTCGCGATGACGAGCGAGCCGTTTTCGCCCCGCTTCCCATACGGCATAATCGTGCCGTATTTCCAGTCCCAGAATCCGCCGCCTGTTTCCGCGGATGCGCCGCGATATTCCGCCGTTGACGCCCCGGTTTGCGAGCCGCCGGACTCCCGGCCAAGGCGCGCCGCACCCGGCGAAAATTCGAGCGTGCAAACCCTGCCGTTTCCCGACGCCGAGCCGCGCACTTCCGGGTTTATCCGCGCCACCGCCACGCCCGCGTGGTCCGCCGCGGGGATTAGCGCGCAAAGCGCGCCGGCCGCTTTCAAGACCGACGCGCCTCCCTCCACCTGTTCCAGTTTTCCTAGTCCGCTCGCGGCTTCGGGAAAACCGCCGCGCCTTTCCTCCGCCAGAAACTCGCCTATGCGCCAGCCCGACACGCGATATCGCGTCGTGTCGAACCGCACTTCGAATAGCGCCTGCGAAACGTCTTTCGCATCCACCGCCGAAAGCTCGACGGCGTATCCTTCACCCGTGCGCGTCTGCACGATTGCGAGGTTTTCCGCGCGAAGCGAGCCGGCGGATTCGATTACCGAGATTTCAAGCCCGAGCGGCGATTTCTCCGCCGTAACGAGCGTTTTCGGATGAGGCCTCGCCGCGCTCTCGCCGGTTTCGCCGATTCCCGGCGCACCGTTCCATTCCGCGCCGTTCAATCTCGCGCCGCTCCATTCCGCCGTGGCACAATCCGGCCCGCCCGTGAAAACCTCCGGGGGCATCGGCTCCGCGGGCGCGACGTACGGATTTGCGGACCTTTCGCCTTGAACCGCACTTTCCGCCGCAGGGGACGATAGTGCGCCGCCGGACTTGCAGGACGCCGCGAAAATCGAAATTACGATAAAGACAATCGCGCCCGCAAGCACAAACGAAAAATACTTCGATCCCATAATGCACCTCCTGAAAAGAGCGATATACGATTCGATTTTATCTGGATTGCGGCAGGTTTTCTACATCCAATTTATGAGAAAATTGAATCATCCAATATCCGGCTTGCAGGCAGGCTCGAATAAATGACCAAAATCGCACAAGGCAGGTATTATGGATGCGTCATGCATATTCCATTCGGCAAGCTGCCGCATTACAACCGGCTATTTTGCGATTACTGCGAGGATTTTTCGAGGACCGGCGGGCTATACCTGCATTCGCCTTGGGAAGATTCCGCGTTTTCGGCGCGTCTCGATTACCTGAGCGGCAAAAAATACGACCGCAAAAAGGTAAGCGAAATTCTCGTAGAGCAAAATCGCGCTCTCGGCGCGTCGCATTCCGCCCTCGAAAACGCCGCGCAATTGGCCGAAGAGAAAACCGCGGTCGTCATCGGCGGCCAGCAGGCGGGGCTCTTCGGCGGCCCGATGTACACGCTGGCGAAGGCGGCCTGCGCTGTGCGCTGGGCACGGCGGCTTGGCGAAAAACATCCGGGCTGGAAATTCATCCCCGCGTTTTGGATTGCCGCGGACGACCACGACTTCGACGAAGTGAAGCGCCTCCATTGGGTCGGGACGGATTACGCCGAGCATTACTGCGAGTTTTCGCCTAAGGCCGACGTCGCGGGCTTTCCGGTCGGCAGTATAAAAATCGACGAGGGAATTTCCGAAGCCTTCGATTGTTTTTTCGGCACGAACCCGGAAACCGAATTCACCGCCGGTTTGAAGTCCGCTCTCGGCGGCGCGTATAAACCGGGACATACGATGGCGGAAGCGTTCGGAAAATTTCTCGCCGGATTTCTTGCGGACTACGGCATAGTTTTTATAGACCCCACGGACGAGCGGCTGAAGACTATCGGCGCGCCGCTCTTCGCACGTGCAATCGAGGCACGCGACGAGATTTTTTCCGGCGTCGGGGTGCGGGATAAAAATTTGGACGCGCTCGGTTATCACAAACAACTTTCGCTTCCCGAAGACGGCACGAATCTTTTCGTAAACGTGGACGGAAGGCGCGAATCGCTGCGCTCGGAAAACGGCGGATTCGTCACCGAAAGCGGCGCGACGTTCAGCATGTCCGGGCTTGCGAAAATAATCGCCGAAGAGCCGGGGCGGATTAGCCCGAATGTAGTTCTTAGGCCCGTATATCAGGACACGCTTCTGCCGGTCGCCGCCAGTGTCGTTGGGCCAAGCGAACTTGCGTACTACGCCCAGATTTCGGGCGCATTCGATTTTTTCGATATGCAGCCGCCGGTTTATTTGCCCAGATACTCGATAACGGTTATCGAGCACCGCATCGAAAGCGTGCTCGCAGAAACCGGTCTCGAATGGTGGGAGTGCGCCGGCGAAAAAGAAGACGTCATCACCCGGGTGGTACGAAGCAAACTGCCGGACACGCTCGACCGCGACATCGAGCATTTCAAACGCGAGATGGAGGAATCCACCAAATGGCTGGCGAGCAAGGTCGTGGCGTTCGAGCCCACGCTTGCGACCCCTCTCGAGAAAATGGCGCAGGGGTTCGCGAACTACGCGGACGGCATAGAGAAAAAGGTGCGCCAGGCGTACAAACAGAAAAATCAGGTATGGGTGGACAGAATAAGCAGGGCGATTTCCGCGCTCTTTCCGGCGCGCGGGCTGCAAGAGCGATTTTTCGGACCGGTATATTTCGCAAACAAATACGGCCCGTCCGTCGCGGGAAAAGTGCTTGATAAACTCGACCCGTCCGAGCCTGGCCATCACACGATAGTTTTGTAAAAGACTCGCCGATGTTGCTTTGATATGGCGCTTAAGCTAGTCTTAATCGCGCAGTGGCGCGAGGATGCAAAACAAAATGGAATCGCCCGATTATTGGAGCATATTTTTCGAAGTTTTCGAAGGCCTGCCGCGCCAGGGGCCGGGTTGCCGGGCTTGCGCGGCGAAGGCGCTGTCGCATTGCCGCGAACTTCCCGCCGTGCCCGCGATTCTCGACCTGGGCTGCGGCACGGGATATCAGACGTTTTACCTTGCGGAAATCACGGAAGGAAACATAGTGGCGGTCGACAACCACGAGCCTTTCGTGAAACGGCTGACGGCGGAAATCGAGCGGCGCGGCCTCGAGAGCCGCATAAAGCCTTTGGTTGCGGATATGGCGGACGCCGGTTTCAAGCCGGGTAGCTTCGATTTGGTTTGGTCGGAGGGCGCTTTCTATAACTTCGGAGTCGAAACGGCGGTCCGGCATTGCCGCAGGCCGCTTCGAGCCGGCGGGTTTCTTGCGTTCACGGACGCCGTTTGGAAAAAGGAAAATCCGCCCGAAGTAGTGAAAGAACTTTTCGCCGGATACCCGCTAATGGGTTACGCGGAAGACGCCGTTGAGCAAATAGAGCGAAACGGATTCGGTCTTATGACCCATTTCACGTTGCCGGATTCGGCATGGTGGGACGAGTTTTATACGCCGATGCTCGTTAAAACGGCGGAATTGCGTGCGAAGTATGCAGGCAAGCCCGAGGCGCTCGACGCGCTGGCAAAAATCGAAAGCGAGCCGGAAATCCACCGCAATTTCTCGGAATACTACGGCTACGAATTTTTTGTAGCTCGACTCGGATAAGACCGCCCCAAAAGCTCTTTTCGGCGAATAAAGCGGCTATTCACCCACGTCCATTCCGCCGCTAAAGCGTTGGCAATGTAAATTAAGCAAAAAACGCGTGATTTAAAAAACGGCCGTTAATTCGAAAATGGAGCGCAATTAGGCCGGCGAATCGGGTAAAAAGCCCAAGTGAATGGTAAATGTCCGAATTCCGGATTCCTTCGGCGGCTCCGGGCCGAAACAGCCATCTCCGACTATTTTGGTCGAATTTATATTTTTTTCCGCGGAGATTAAATAATTGACTTTCGATATGGGTAAGGTAAAATACTCCCAAAATTCTCCCTCCTATTTGTTGGGGGAGGAGGTCAATCCTCCTCCCCTGCTTTTTTTTTACCCGAATCCCGTTTCCTCCGGCCCGAATCGCGATGCCCGCCGCTTGCCGCGCCGTATGACGGCCTCCGGGCGCAGCAGAGAGAATCCGCAGTAATTAAGGCTTTTGCCGCAATCGAGCCCCACGCTGGTACAATCGCTGCGTGGCGGACGACGCTAAAAAAGGTGAATTCGAGTTCCGGATTGACCGCCGGGCCGGCGCGCTCGGCGAGGCATGGATTGCGCTGACCGGAGTTTCCGGCGCATCCGAGCGGCCCGAAGTGGCGTGGCGGAGGCTCGCGATTGTCTGCGAAGAATCTAGACATTTGTTTGTAGAAAAGCAGCGGTTAAAAACGGATTACGAAATCGCCGCGCATAAGGCGAAAAATCTTCGTGACGAAGTGCGCGAGCGCGAAGTCGATTACGAGCTGTTTTTGTCCGGACTTCCGCCTTTGAACATCCAATCCTCGGACAAGATTTTTTTCTGGCTTGCCGCGTCGAAAAAGCGGAAAAGGAACGCCGCGCTGGAAAAAGCCGCGGAGCCGGTCAAGGCGGCGCGTGAAAAACTTGCCGCGCTCGATGCCGCGACAAGGGATTTATCGGCAAAAATCGTGGCTCTCGAAATAAAGGCGGAGAAGAACGGCGTTGAAATACCGGCGCTCGAATCGGCATACTTGAAAAGCATGTGCGCCGGTTTCGCCGCCGCCGCGACGATGGAAGGTTGGGGCAGTGCCTACTCCTACGCGGCGGAATGGCTGCTCCGCGACCGGCGCAGGCCGGAACTGATACTACTTATGTGGCTTGCGCGGCTTTATGCGGAAGAATCCGCCTCGCCGCTTCCGGACGGCGCGCTGGGATTTTCCCAGCTCTCGGAGATTATGGAGGACGCCGGAGAAAAATCCGCCGCCCTCGCGATTCATCCGGACGAAAGCCGAAGGCAAACAGGGACGGATTTATCTCGGGACGGCGGAGGCGAAGTTATAAAGCCGCTTTTCGAACTTCTTCGCGTATCTCGCGGCGCGCTTCCCGAAGTAAAAGACCTCGAAAGTCCCGTTCGGGAGCTCGCCGCGCTGGCGAGAGCCGTTCTCGAATTCGAGGACGGTGCCATCCTTGAAAATCCGGCGGATTTGGACGACGCGTTTTCGAACACGAAACTTATTCTCGATTCCGCAAAGTTGGCAGCAAATAAGGCGATGCCGGGTTTCGAATTTGCTATTTCGCGAGCGATTGACGCGGCGATTTCGCTCTGCGCTTACGCATTTTTGCGCGCGTCGCGGCCGGCCGAATTCCTGCGGATGTCCGCCGAATCCGGATTTGCAGTAACCAAAGACCATCCGGACGCGCTCGCGATGACCGCGCTCCTAACGCTAGAGGCGGGAAATGCGCTTTCACCGGAGCTTTTGCGCATTATGAAATCTGCCGGGCGGACGCGGCTGCTTTGGTATACTCTCGCGCTCGCGGGAACAGGCGCCGGAGATGCGCCGCAGGACGGCGGCGGCGGGGTTTTCGCGATTCCGGCAAATTCCGGCGGGCAAACGTAAATGGACGGCGGCAAATGGCAACGAAAAAAATAGACGATCCTATCGAAGAAATCGAGCTACTCGTACGGGCGAGATATCCGGTCGTATACATCCAGTCGTTCGAGGAGGACCGCGTCGTCCCGTCGCTCAAGAAAATCTGCGAAAGGCGCGGCAAGGAATTTTTCGAATGGGCTTGCACGGAAGGTTTCGTAACGATAAAAGATGGACAGCGCAAGGCGGACGGCGCTACGCGCGACCCTGTCGCCGCGCTGGATCACGTTATGAAAAGCCAGCTTAACGCCGTATATATGTTCAAGGACTTTCACCCGTTTTTAAACGACTATACGGTCGTGCGCAAGCTGCGCGACACGGCGATATCTCTTAAAACGACGTACAAAACGATTATCGTTCTCTCGCCGGTCTTGCGAATCCCGCAGGAACTCGAAAAGGAAATCACGGTTGTCGAGTTTCCGCTTCCCGACAGGGCGGAGCTTAAAGAAATTCTCGACGGCATGGTCAGATTGATCGTGCGCGATCCGAAAATCAAGCTTGAGCTTTCCGACGAAGACCGCGACAATATAGTGCAAGCCGCGCTGGGGCTTACCGCGAGCGAGGCGAAACAAGCGTTCGCGAAAGCCATCGTGCACGACGCGTCACTTTCGAGCGCCGACGTGTCGATGGTGTTGTCCGAAAAGGAACAGATAGTCCGGAAGGCGGGATACCTCGAGTACTATCACTCGCGCGAAGAGTTCGGCGAAATCGGCGGCCTCGACCTACTCAAAACCTGGATGCGAAAGCGCGGCCGGGCGTTTTCGGAGGACGCTCGAAGGTTCGGGCTGCCGGCGCCGAAGGGCGTGCTGCTCGCAGGCGTGCAAGGCTGCGGCAAATCGCTTACGGCGAAGGCGGTGTCCGGGCTATGGCAAATTCCGCTTCTCAAGCTGGACATCGGCAAGCTTTTTTCCGGCGTCGTCGGGTCGAGCGAAGAAAACGTGCGCCGCGCCATTCAAAGCGCCGAAGCAGTCGCTCCATGCATCCTCTGGATAGACGAAATCGAAAAGGGTCTGTCGGGCACGCAGTCGAGTTCGTTTTCCGACGCCGGCACTACGAGCCGCGTGTTCGGCACGATTATCACATGGATGCAAGAGAAGGACGCGCCGGTTTTTATAATCGCGACAGCGAACGACATCGGCAGCCTGCCGCCGGAAGTTATGCGAAAAGGAAGATTCGACGAAATATTTTTCGTGGATTTGCCCGACCTTCCGGAAAGGGCGGAAATTTTTTCGATTCATATAAAGAAGAAAAGGCGGGAACCATCCGCCTACGACCTCGATAACCTGGCGAAGATATCGAAGGGGTTTTCCGGCGCGGAAATCGAGGAAGCCGTGATCAGCGCTATGTTCGACGCGTTCGACGAAAACGCATCGCTGACTCAGGCGCATTTGGAAAAAGCGGTCAAAGAAACCGTGCCGCTGTCGCGCACTATGAAAGAGAGCATCGAAACGCTGCGCGCGTGGGCGAAGGCGCGCGCCAGATTCGCGTCGAGCCGCGCAAACGTCGAAGAAATCACTCCGCTCGAAATCGCATACGGCGGATTGGAGTTGTGACACTATTCGATAGGTTTGCGATGTTCTGCGCAAATGCGGCATTGGCAGGAGTCGTCAGTAAAATGGCGCACTCCAACTGCTACATCTCCTGCTCTATCTGCACGGCGGAATATAATGTCAAATAATTCTTCTTCTTTATTTTCCAAGTATCTGCGCAATGCATATGCGCACAAATCTGCCGTTTGCACCATACTTGTTAACTGACTATCCACGAAAAGTGGCGTTTCGATAATGTGGTTTACCGTAGTCCATAACGTGCCGCTTACATGAAATTTCTTCATTAGTTCCGTATGTCTTTTGGATACAGCCTGATTATTGTCGTGAATCAATAACCCATACACAAGTACAGAGTGAACGGATGAAATGTTTCGCAAGTAATTCTCGAATCTAGACACGATTTGCTCTAGAGCCTGCTCATCAGGGGATTTGCGTGCCAAAACTGGGTCAAAATGTGATTTATCTATGCACTCCGCAAAAAGCCTAGCAAATTTCCACTTGCTTACACAATTTGCCAAATCCAGTATTAATTTCCTTCGCTGATCGCGAGATAAATGCACATATGCTTCAGTATGGCCATAGTACTTTTTTGTCCGGATGTACAGCTTCCGATTCGATTTTTGCAACTTGGAAAGCGCAGCTTCTCTCTGATTTGAAATTTCCTTCCTTCTTGCGTCGAAAGAAAGCTTATCAAATTCATTCACCGACATTTGTTCAAGATAATTTCGTAACACCCAAGCCACATGGATTTCAGAACTCTCCAAAGCGTATATCCGTTTTATGCTTTCAACGTCATTGCTGCATTCTTTCCATCGCCTTATTGGAATTGACAGCGCCGCCAAAATGTAATGGGATGTAGTGCCTGGAATTTCTGGAGTTCCCGATTCGTCTATGTAACAAAGATGCAATTTTCGCCTTTGAATACTTGGTTTATGCAAAAAAGCGACTGGGGACAGGCTAGCCCGTCGCGAGACGCTTGGCGACTCTCCCAGACGCATTTTCATTATACCCTCGAAATTGAAATTCGGCAACGCTGGCCTAACCTGAGGGTAAAATTTGAAAACTTTGCCATTTGCCTTAGAATGAACGGTCATGCGCCGTACTGCTACATCTGGAATCTTGGCAGGTTTGAAATGACCAAAATCAGGCCGCTCGATTATTACGATGATTTTTTCCGGGCGCCTCCGCCGCTCTACGAGGTACCGGTCGAGGCCCAGTCGCTTGCGTACTCGGCCGAAAGCGTGCGCAAAATCGGCTCGCTGGCGCGTTTTCTAATGCACAGGCACGAAAGACTTGTCCTGTCCGGCCTTTCGAAATTCGCGGAAGGACGGCTCGCGCTCGCAGCACGCGAAATGGACGCCGCCGGAAATGCGATGCCTTGGCTTCCCGACTTGCGCGTAATCGCCGCGCTTTCGCATTTCCAAAGCGGGCGTCCCGAAAAGGGGCTGAAGTCGATTCTTCCCGCGTTCGACGTGCGCGGCGCCCAGCCGATGGGCCGCTACATAAAGGCATGGCTGCCGTCCCTTAGGGTTCTCGTCAGACTCGACTACGACCTTGTAATGGCGTTTTACCCGAATCGGCTGGGAATGATGATGGCGGCCGCGGCGGCGTATATCGAAACGGGGGACTTCGTGGAATCGGGGCGGCTAATCGACCGCGCCGCGAACGAATATTACCTGATAGACGAAATGCTATATATGATCGTACTTATCCACATTCGGATGGGGAATTACGCGGACGCATGGCGGCTTCTGTCCAACAGAACCTATAAAAACACCGACTCGCTGGACATCGGCCTGACGATGCTTCGCGCGGAAGCGATGCTTGCGGAGCATGGAATCGATCGGGCGATTTCGGAATATCGCGCCGCGCTGCTTTTCACACATAAACGCAATCCATTTTTAATCGCGCGCGCGCGCTGGCGTCTCGCCGGAATTTACCGCGAAGGCGGATACGAACTGGACGAAGCGGACACGCTGCGGAAAATCGAGCGGGACTTTTTGCCCGCGCATATACGTAAGGCTCACGACGAGAAAATCGCGAAGCTGCCCGCGCCGGAAGAGGGAAGCGGCGGAGAATACGGCGTGGAGCCGCGCCCCGACCCGAATTATCACAAGCGATTCGACTATGTTTGGCGCGGCAGGAAAGATAAAAACGAGCAGACGGATTTTCTTGAGGTTTAGTGGAAAGTTATCAACACCTTTGTGGATAACCCTACCCGAATTCGGGCATTAAAAAGACGCTGTTTTTTCGAAACAGCGTCCTACATTTACATTCGGAACGCCGGGCGATGCCGCTTTCGTTCCGAAAACGAACGCCCCGAAGACGTATCGCTACTTCTTCTTCGTCTTTGCGGCAGGCTTCGCGGCCTTCGCCGCGGGCTTCGCCTTCGCGGCAGGCTTTGCAGCCTTTTCAGGAGCCTTCTTGGTCGGCATAGCCAAACTCCTTAAAAGAGATTTAACAGCGGTTTTATTTTACTACTTTTTTTGAAATGTAAAGGGGTTTGCGAAAAAAATTTTTTCTTTGTGAACGAATTTTCCGGCGGCCGTTCATTTGGGAAAAAGCCGCATTCCATGCGCCTTCGGTAACCGCATCGGGATATAATTCCGCTATGGGCCGACCGGCCCCGGAGGAGAAAAATGGAGTTTGCCCTTGGCGAAGACCACCAGATGATTCGCGACATGGCGCGCGAGTTTGCGGAGGAAGTGCTTGCGCCTCAAGCCGCCGAGCTTGAAACCACGCGGGCGTTTCCGGAAGATACGCTCAAGAAAATGGCCGAGCTCGGCCTTTTGACGCCGCCGATACCGGAAGAATACGGCGGGCCGGGCCTCGACACGCTTTCGTACGCGCTAATCGGCGAGGAAGTGGCGCGCGCCTGCGGCTCGACCGCGACGATTCTCGGCGCGCACTGCTCGCTTTGCTGCATGCCGATTCTGCTGTTCGGCACGGACCAGCAGAAAAACACCTATCTTCCCCAACTTACGAGCGGCGAAAAAATCGGCGCGTTCGGGTTGACCGAGCCGTCCGCCGGAAGCGACGCCGCTGGCATCCGCACGAGAGCGGACAAAGACGGCGATTATTACGTAATCAACGGCCACAAGCAGTGGATAACGAACGGCCACTACGCCGGCATTTTCGTTATTATGGCGACGACGAACCCGAAGGCGGGGCTGCGCGGAATTACGGGATTTATCGTGGACCGCGACACGCCAGGCTTCACGACGGGCAAAATCGAAGAAACGATGGGCATACGCGGCACCGTGCAAACCGAGCTGCACTTCGAAAACGTACGCGTCCATAAAGACCAGATTCTCGGCGGCGAGCGCGGAATCGGCCGCGGATTTTTGATGGCGATGAAGACGCTCGACAGCGGGCGCATCGGCGTCGCCGCAGCGTCGGTCGGCATCGGCCAGGCCGCGCTCGAAGCCGCGGTGAAATATTCTAAAGAGCGCGAGCAGTTCGGCCACGCGCTTAAAGATTTTCAGGCGATACAGTGGATGCTCGCGGACATGGCGACCGAGCTTCAGGCTGCGAGACTGATGACTTTATACGCGGCGTGGACGAAAGACGCGAAAGACGGCAAATGCACGCTCGAAGCGGCGCAGGCAAAGCTGTACGCCAGCGAAGTTGTCGGGCGCATCACCGACCTCGCGCTCCAGATTCACGGCGGATACGGCTATACGAAAGACTTCCCGCTCGAAAGGTACTATCGCGACGCCCGCATCAAGCGCATCTACGAAGGCACGAACGAAATCCAGCGGATGGTCATCGCCCACGAAGTGCTGAAAAGGATGGGTTAAATCGGCTGGTGCCAACATGGCGGGCTGTACGGCGCAGCTGGTATAATTGCAGCGTGGAAAAGAATTCTGGCATTACGATTTACTCTATAGGCCACGGAAACCGCACAATGGACGAGTTTTTCTCGCTCCTTTTGGCAAGCGGTATCACCACGCTCGTGGATGTTCGCTCCAGCCCTTTTTCTAAATACGTACCTGATTTCAATCGGCACAATCTAGATGCCGCGATGAAAGAACGCGGCATCGAATACATGTTTATGGGCGGCTCGCTCGGCGGCTTTACAGACGATGAAAACTACTTAACGGGCGGCAAAGCGGACTATTCCAAGCTGACCATGCGAAAAGTGTATATAGACGGAATCGAAACTTTGGTTGCCCTTGCCCGCTCGCGAACCGCGGTGTGCATCATGTGCAGCGAGCTAAAACCCGAAATGTGCCATAGAAGCAAGATGATAGGCGAAACGCTGGTAAAAAAGGGCGTGACCGGGATTCATATTGACGAAGAAGGCAATGCCGTCTCGCAGGAAGACGTCATCCGCAGACTGACCGGCGGACAGATAAACCTGTTCGAAATCGCATTTACTTCGAATAGAAAATTTTAGCGGATTCGGGTATTAGGATGAGGATTTACACAATCGGCGTTTACGGATATACGAAAGACTTCCCGCTCGAAAGGTACTACCGCGACGCCCGGATCAAGCGCATCTACGAAGGCACGAACGAAATCCGGCGGATGGTCATCGCCTACGAAGTGCTGAAACGGATGGGGTAGGTGTAGAATGATCATTTATCTTGCCCGCTAACTAGGAGATTTTGATATGCCAATATGCGAAAGCTCATTGAATTCAAGCCTTAGACGTTTCATTTTCCTTTTTTTCTCAAATGGACGCTTAGTGCCGAATGCCTTTGCAATAACAGTTTCCGCGTTATTGCCTTTTATGGCGGGTTGTCCCGAAAACGATTCAAATTCACATACTGAAAATGCAGATAAAATCGTCTGCAATAAATTCGACGTGCATAGCGAATTGAACGGATCAATCCTTAGCATAATTTTGGAGACAGACCTGCCGGACAGCACGGACATAATTATTAGCGTTTCAAGGCCCTATTCTGAAAAAGGAAGTCCCGCAGTCTATTTGGTTGATTATTTTTCTGAAAAAAGCAAGGCAGCAGAATGGAAGTCAAAACGTGAAATACTGCTTGACAATGAAAAATGGAAAAATTCACTTGACAAAAAGCAGGAAGAAATGTCACGCATCGGATTAAGATTTGATGTCGAAACAATCGGCGATAAAATTGAGCTTAGCATGATTGTGCCAGTGAATCAGTCGGATTCTCGGTTCGGTGAACAAAACTCAAAACTAACAGGAACTGCGGTAAATACGGACGGGATTAGAATTATTGAAAGCGAAATCGAAATTGATTATCCAATCGAGAAATTAGCGACTGCCCCAAATGTTTTTCCAAGCTATGACCCAGTGAATCTAGATGTTGGACGGAAATATTATTTGTCAGAACAAACTCCATTGATGCAAGCTTACAATCCAGAAGATCCAATTGCAGATCTGGAGAAAATGGTACTTATTCCAAAACAGGGAATTATAGAAATATTGGATGTATTAAATTATCAGGGAAATCCTTGGTATAAAGTAAACGCATATGGCAGCAATAATGTAAAGATCGGAACGGGTTATGTGAATAGCACTGCGCTAATTGGCCAGCAGCTTATGTTGCCTTAACTGGTTGCCTCAATTCAAGGTGCCTTTTAACAGCAGATATCGCGCTAAAGATAGTATTGGCTCGATAGTCCTGCGCACATTTTGAAATATGAATTACCATAATTCCGACTTAATATGAAAACCGGCCCGGGTTTCCCCGGGCCGTACATCCATACAGCATGTCAATGCGTAATTGCGCAGCGCGGCTTATTCCGCGTCTAAGACGGCGGGGCCGGCAAGCTCACCGCATAATACATTCCGGGTTCGACGAAGTCGTACCACACTATCGCCGGGTGTCCCATCACATCGGCAAGCTTCACTTTCAGCACATAGCTGTCGTGCAGCGAATGCCTGTCGCTCCAAATCGTGCCAGCCGCATCGGCGGCGTATCTGAATGCCAGATAGGCGTTCCACGGCGGCGTGTACGAAAAATACGCCACGCAGGGCACGCCGTCCACGATTGCAAGCGAAACGTCAGCGGGCCATGCGTAGTCGTCGATAACTTGCGGAGCGTCCCAAGTCGAACCCGTCGAGTCGGTCGCGCGAACGAACATCAGCCTTTTGTTCGTGCTGTCTATATAAGCGATTGCGGGTACGTTCGGCGTCGTGCCGAGCGTAACCATCGAGCAGCCGTCGAATTGGTCGCCTTCGCTGACAACGGTTACCGGCGATTCCCAACCGGAGCCGTCGTCGAACAGCGCGCGCCGGTACATTATGTTCCAATTGACTTTATCGATGTACGTGACGGCGGGAAGCCCCGCGACCATATGGAGCGAATTGGGTTGGCTCGCATCCAACGATATTCTGAACGGCGTGCCCCAGTTTCCGCCTTGCACGTCCGTGGCGCGAATGAAGTCCACCGCCTGCCAGCTCCCCGTGTGGTAAGCAAGCGCGGGCATTCCCGCGACGTCGGCGTAGTTAAGACTCCAGCCGGCGCCGACCGAGCCGTCGAGCAAAATGTTCGAGCCCCACACCGTCCCTTCCGCGTTCGCGGCGCGAATGTACCTAAGGTGGTCCGCAACCGACGCGTTGTAAGCGATGCCGGGAAAACCGTCAGCTTCGAAAAGTGCCGTTCCGGCGGCATCTTCAAGCTCGACCGCGCTCGGCGTTCCCCAAGATTCGCCGTAAGTGTCAGTTGCTTGTACGTAGTAAATTGTCCCGGTGGCGTTGTCGCAATAGCTGATAGCCGGACTTCCGCCGATTTCCGCAAGGGACGGCGCTTTGAAATCGCCCGGTCCTGCGGGGTTAGTAATGAACCAATCGAGCGCGGGCGGCGGAACGTAAACGAATTTCGCCGCGATACCAGTGGCGCCGCGGTCGTCGGTGACGCGCAGCACGCATTCGTACTCGCCCACCATGCCGAAATTGTGCGTGGCATACTGCTCCGGGTCGGAGAAGTCGTAAATGCCGTCGTTATCGAAATCCCACTCGTAGAGCAGAATCTCGCCGTCGTTGTCGTAAGACTGCCATGCATCGAATTCCACTTCGTACGCGACGCCCGTCGTCCACCACTCGAATTCCGCGACCGGCGGCTCGTTGACGCTGACTCCGACGTAGCAAGAAGCCACCGCGGTAAGACCGCCGTCGTCGGTTACGCGCACCGCGGGATAATATTCGCCGGCCCCGTCGTACGTGTGGTAAATCGAAAATTCGCCGTCGGTATTCGCATCCCAAACTCCGTCGCCTTCGAAGTCCCATTCATAATTTACGATTACGCCGTCCGGGTCGCTCGACAGGTTTGCGTCGAGAAAAACTTCAAGCGGAAGCGGGCCGTAGTCCGGCGTCGCGACGATGTTCGCGGTCGGCGGCTGGTTCCCATCCGTTGTAACTTCGATTGTGGCGGTCGCGGTGTCTATAAGTCCGCCGTCGTCGGTTACTTTGAGCGTCGCGTAAAACGTGCCGGGCGCGGTGTAAGTGTAATGACCGTACGGCGTCGTTCCCGTATCCTCGTCCCACACGCCGTCGCCGTCGTAATCCCACTCGTACTTTGCGATAACGCCGTCGGGGTCGCTCGAACCCGTCGCGTTGAAATCGACGTCAAACGGCGCCACCCCTAAATCGGCGCTCGGGATAATTTCCGCGACCGGCGGAAGATTGCCGCTAAGCGTGCATGGATTGCTGCGCTCGCCCGCATTGTTGTCGAAGTCCACGGGTTGAACCGCGATAAATTCCATTGAGCCGGGCGGAAGTGGCGCGTCGAATGTCACCGGAAACGACGGCGCGCCGGGATACGACACCCGCCCGATTTCCACATACTCGCCTTCGGCGGTGTCGCAAGTGAGAACCAGATATTCCATGACCTGCGATAGATAGCCGAGCGCGATTGCTGTGATGTCGGGAATCCCGATTTCTCCGTTTCCGTCGCCGTCTATCCACCTCTCGTAATCGTCGTCGCCGACTCCATCGTCGGTCAGGGCGAGATAGTTCAGCGCAATCGGCGTAATATCGGGAATCCCGATTTCTCCGCTGCAGTCGTAATCGCCGAGATTGACATAGCTCCATGTTAGATGCCCCGTGCCGGAATCGTACCAGAGGTCGGTGACACGGCCCGAATCGCCGGAGGGCGCACGCGCGACTATTCTGTCCGCGCCGCCCCAAATTTCGGTTAGCTTCGATTCGAGTTCCAGCTTTAGCGCGTCGAACACACTTTCGTCCGCGCCCGGCGGAGTTTCGAGCACACGAAGTTCCGCAAGCGCGCCGCCAAGCGATGCGCCTTGCGGAGATTTAACGGGTGAATTCCCACCGGATGAGCAGGAATTGAACAGAAACAACACGGCCAAAATCAGCGCGGCGAGAAACGCGCGCGTTCCCGACTTGGTTCCCATCTTTCTCCTCCGAGCGCGCGTGGTTAAATCCCCGCGCGAATTTACACGGTAGCATTATACCAGTAAAATGCACCTCGCCCGGATTACGAGGAAAAAATTAAAGCGTAGGGGATATATGATACCTGTTACATATGTATTTATCCGCCTGGAGGGCTATATGCGTAGTGCGTGCCTCCCGGAGAGCTTTGCACGTAGTAGCAAACCGCCGGTCTGCCGCGAACGTCGAGCAATGTTACTTTTTCCGGCGAAGTGTTAATAGCGATATATACCGGCGCGCTCCAAGAACTTCCGTCCGGTGTCAGAGCTTGTTGAAATACAAGCGCATGTCCGAGACTGGTCAAGTTGTATTCGTGATAAGCGACGCACGGATAGCCGGCCACTATGGCAGCGCTCATATCGCCTAGCACAAGGTTGGTTCCGTTTCTTATCGCTATCGGCGGCTCCCATGCCGCACCGAGCGAGTCCTCCGCCCTGTACATCAAAATCGAATTGCCTTCGAAAGCGCAGCCGATAATCGCAGGTCTTTGAAGGCTTGTTTCAAGCGCCAGTATTGCCGTCCAGCCGCTGCCATCGCCTTCCGAATCCACTTCGATTGGAACGGTCCAACTTCCGCCGGTTAAGTCCAGCGAACGCGTAAACATGGGATTCACGGGCGACATTTTTGTAAAAGTCACTGCCGGCCCGAAATCGAAAACTGCAATTGACGGAAAAGTTCCGGACGGAGGAAATGGATGCAACACCAGGGGCGTGCCCCAAGAGGCGCCGGTTGTGTCAGTTGAGCGAGTGTAGTACACCGACCCGGTGTCGTTGCTGTAATAGGCTATCGCCGGATTGCTTCCAACCATGGCAAGCATCAAGTACGGATAGCCGGCGTCAGGCGAGGAATCGGGGATAACCGCAGTATCCCATACCGAGCCGGCTGCGTCTTGTGCTCGCGCGTAGTTAAGCCGGCTTTCGTTATAGTCGTTGTACACGATGGCGGGAAATCCGTTTACGTCCGCAAGATCAAGGCTTTTAATCAAATACGTGTCGATCGTATATTCGGTGCCCCAAGTTGCGCCATAGCCGTCCGCCGCCAGCACGAAGCCCGAATCGAAACTGCCGTTGTAGAACGCGATTCCCGGCGCGCCCGTGTTTTCGTCTCCGATATATGCACACGCCGGATGAGAGTAATGATCGCTTGGAGCGAAAGGTTCCACAAGCGTCCAGTCCGTCGCGAGTTCGACGACGTAAACGGTCCTTGTAATCGTGCCGGAATCGCCGCCGTCGTCCCAAACTCTCAGCGTACATTCGAATATGCCCTGCGCGGCGTAGTCATGCGTGGCATACTGCGAACCGCCGCCGTCGTGGTCGTATGTTCCGTCGCTCGTCCAATCCCACTCGTACCGCACCACCGCGCCGTCCGGATCGTACGATTCGCCTGCGTCGAAGTTAACGGTGAATCCGCCGGGCTGCTGCTCGTAATTGAACTGCGCGACCGGCGGCTGATTGCCCGCGGGCACCGCGACCGCGTTGCTCGGTTCGCCTGGCGAGCCCGTCGCGTCCATCGGCCTGACTCTAATCCAGCCGAGATTTCCGGGCGGAACTGTGGAAGTGAACGTCACCGGAAATGGCGAAGGCGAGGGGAAATTGACCGTGCCGATTGCGGAATAAGTTCCGCTTTCGGACGCGGATGTAAGGATTTCGTACGCGAACACGGAATTCATATATCCGATTGCGATTGGCGTTATGTCCGCGATTCCGATTTCGCCGCTTTTGTCGCCGTCAATCCACGATTCGTACGCGTCGTCGCCCACCCCATCGTTTGTCAGCGCGAGGTAATTGAGCGCAATCGGCGTGATGTCGGGGATGCCCACTTCGCCGCTTACGTCGTAATCGCCCACGTTAACGTACGACCAGTCCAGTTCTCCCGTGCCGGGACTGTACGCAAGGTCGGTGACGCGTCCCGCATCGCCGAGCGGCGCCTTTGCCGCGAATCTGGCGTTTTCGCCCCAGATTTCCAGCAGTTTGTCCTGCAGCTCGGCTTTTAGTTCTTCGAAAATTTTCGCATCCACCCCGCCGGGTTTTTCGAGCGAATCAAGCTCTTCCAGCGCGGCAGTAATCGAAACTCCGCTTTGACGATTTTGGGGCTGGTTTCCATCCGATGCGCAGGATGCGAAAATAACGAGCGCGACAAAAATCGACGCGCAAATAGCTACGCGTTTCGGCAAAAAGACTCCCATCTTTCTCCTCCGGTGGCCGGCGGGTTTGATACCCGCAGCCTGTTATTCCGCAGGAATTATATCACTTGAATAATCGCAAAAGTCAATGAGTACGGGAGTAAAACCAACGTGAAAGTTGTTTCGAAGAAAATTATTCGGGCAGCGCGAGATAGGCATAACGGATTTCCGGCTCGTCCCAAGTCGAATCAACTCCGGAATAGAATACGCCCGGCCTTCCCCCTGCGTAGATTAGCTGGAAAAATGGGTACTCATTGCTTTGCTTCACTAAATCGATTGTAATTTGCTCGCTCCACGCACTCGCGTAGGCATCGGATGCGACTCGAACGAAAAGGAACTTATCCGGGGAAATTCTTTTCGTATATGCAATTACGGGTATTCCGCCGATAACCATCGCTTGTAAATCTTGATATGGATTCCCATAGGCATCGCCTGCAAGTTCTTTGATTTCTTCGGACGGTCCCCAATTAATGCCTGCGCCGTCTTCCGCTCTCGAAATATATCTTTTCGTCTGCCCGTCGATATATGCCGAGAATATTATGGCAGGCAAATTCGGCATCGCGTCGAAAATCAGCATAGCGGCAAAGGATGTTTGATTGCTTATCTCGCTGCCCACGACCCGATAATCCGCCCATTCATATCCGGTTTGCGTCGATGCCAGCGCAATTCCGGCGTTTCCGGTATCATATCCGGTTTGGAAAGTATAAAAAAGAGCAGGATATCCGTTCAGAATGGTAAGCGAATAATTCTTACTGTACAAGCGCGGCGGTATCATATTCGAAATATTTACTAATTCTCCCCAAGAATCGCCGTATGAGTCGAGCGAAGACGCAAAGTATATATATCGTACTTCCTCGGAATTCCACCTCCTGGGGATACGCCGTGGAATGCCCCGACTATTGCAGGCTTTTCATTAACTACATGAAGCGAAGATGTTATCGAAAAATCATGCACGATTTCCACTATTTCGTTCCAGTCCGTTCCTTCCGCATCGGTTGCTCGGGAAAAAAATGTATCGGTTCTGTACGGCGGAAATTCCGAGCTATACAAAACGGCCGGACTCCCTTGGACTTCGCACATCGAATGTATTCTGTCGTAACCTTCAATTTCCGGAATAATCGCGGCTTCTGTCCAATTCGAGCCCGATACACCCTCCGCAATTTTATACAGACCTCCGCTATTCGCATATCCGTTGAAGTTGCATAAAGCCGCGGCCGGCCTTCCATCGATTATGCAAGTATATAGCTGGCTTCCATATGTCATCGAGCTGTCGAAAACCGTCGAGATTATCCATTCGCCGTACGGTTTTACTTTTATGAATTTCGATACGTAATGCGACGCGTGTTCGTCGTCCGTCACGCGCAGTGTCGCATAGAATTCGCCGACCGATTTGTACAAATGCGATACTACGATGTTATACGGCGTTTCGAAATCGAAAACTCCGTCGCCGTCGAAATCCCACTAGTATTTTACGATCGTTCCGTCCGGGTCGAATGACGCGGCGGGATTGAACGTCACAGCGAGCGGCATTGTGCCTTCCGTTTTGTTCGCGGTAAAAACGGCGACCGGCGGGGGATTTATGCCGTCGCGCAAAACCGAAAGCGTGAAATCGAAAACTTGAACTCCGTAGGGATTGTTCACCATCAGCGAGCAATCGTAAGTTCCTCGCGCGCCCAGCGTGACCGAGGGCGACTTGTCGGTGCTCGCGTAAGGCTCCGCCGCTTCGCCGAAATACCAAAGATATGCGAGCGGCAAATCGCCCGTTAGTTCCGCATTGAAAACCACGCTCTTTCCTTCGACGCCAGAAACCGGAACAACGCCCGTTATCTGCGGCGGCGCAGGCGGCGGAAGCTCGCCCTGAAGCCCGGTCGCCGGCTGGCTGAAGTCGCTTTCGCCAGCGGGATTGACCGCTTTCACGCGATACACGTGATACTCGAAATCGGGAACGTCGAGGTCTTCCCAGTAATCCACGTCGCCCGCGTATGCGAGCGGCGTGTTTAAAATGTCGCGGTAAATTTTATATCCGGTCGCGTCTTGAGATTTAACCCACGTCAGAATTATCTTTCCGGGAGCGTCCTGCGAAGCCGTCAGATATGCCGGAGGAGGCGGCGCCGTGAAATGCTTTACGCGCACCGGCTCGCTCATTTCCCCTTGGCTTCCGTCCGCGCCGAGCGGCCTTACCGCCACGTACGACGCGGCCTCTTCCGGCACGGCAAACGAAAACCGCACGGGGAACGCAGGCTCCGTGGGATACTCAGCCTCGCCGATTTTCACGAATTCGCCGCCAAGCGCATCGCCCGTCAGTATTTCGTATACGGCGACGGAGTTCAAATACCACAGAGCGATTGCCGTGACGTCAGGAATCCCGACTTCCCTGTTTCCGTCGAAATCGAGCCAGCCGACGTAATCGCTTTCCATTCCGGTTTCGACTTTCGCAAGATAGTGCATCGCTATCGGCGTGATGTCCGCGATGGAAACTTCGCCGCTTAAGTCATAGTCGCCGGTGTTGCGATAGCTCCACGTTACCGTGCCGCCGCCGGGATTGAACGAAAGGTCCGCTACCTTTCCCGCGACGCCGATTGGCGCTTTCGATATCGCGCGGCCTTCCGTCGCGAACTTGGCGACGAGCGCGGACGCAAGCGCACTTTTTAGCCGCTCGAGAAGCGCATCGTCGGCCCATGCGGGAGTTTCGAGCGCGGCAAGCTCGCCTAGCGCGTCATCTAGACCGGTAGAAATTTCAGCGGAGTCAATGCCGGATGTTCCGGCGGGAGTAGCCGAATTTTTGTGCGAACACGATAGCGCTGCGATAAGCCAACTCGCGGCTAAAATCGCCAAGAAAACGCCGAAAATTCCCCTCGCGTTCATAACGCCCTCCGGGGGCAAAATACCGATGATAATAAAAATCCGCCCCTGTGGACGATTGATTATATCCCGAAATCTACGATTTCGCATGGATTCGAAGATTGGGAGCCAAGTACAAGTGAAAATATCGCTTTGGTTCTTGGAAAGCAGATACTTCTGAACAGGTGTGTTATTCTCGCCTTGATTTCTTTGGAGAAAAAATGGAAGACCATAACTACCGGTTTGAAGTTCTTGCCGCACTGCCGGACCACATCGATGCTATCGCGCGGCTGCACTTGAGCACAGTGTATTATTTGGCGAATATTGCTCCTCAGGGATTCGGCCAAGGCGTCAGACGAATTCCGGAAATTGAGGAAATTCGAGCGGAATTCGAGGAAGCGCTTGATTCTCCGGAAGCAAAACTCCTTGTCGCAACGCAGAATGCCGTCTTTGCAGGATTCGCTTTGGGAGTGGTCGAAAAGTACGGAGACGAACTAATCGACGCGCCTTACTTAACCGTGCAATATCTGGAGACGGAACAAAAATTCAGGAGAATCGGTGCGCGAGAAATGCTTATGTGCGAGCTGCAAAACCTTGCTAATTCGCTTGGATGCACCGCTTTGGAGTTAATCGTATGGCAAAATAATCAGCCTGCACGTTCACTCTTTCAAAAACTTGGATTTTCTCAACTAGAGGTTCGAATGGCGAAAAAACTGGAACCTTGATAGCTTGCGCAGCACAAATCACGGGTTCCTTAAGGATTCATGCTCTCAAATCTCCACGCCGCCGCAATCCCCGGCAGGGCTTCGCCGCTGTTCGCGAAGATTGAAAGCGAAGCTGCGTGATTCGCCAATAATCTTGAAAGCCGCTGTTCTCCGCCTAACAATGCTATTGCCTTACGACCTTGCAAATCAGGTGACCGGTGATGACGAGTGGAAAAGCCTCGAATTCAAATTGACGTTGCCATTTTTTCCGCTATAAATTTGACTTTACGCTGTTTTCTTGGTACACTTTATACGTTTAATCCCCGCTGAACTTGCATTTTGCCTTCAGCGGGGTACTGCTTTATGATTGCGATGCCTACTAATATTCGCGTGGTTTCATTTGTCGACGGTCAAAACCTTTTTTATGCCGTCAAAGATGCTTTCGGCTACGAATATCCGAATTTCAACCCCATACTTTTGTCGAATTCAATCTGCTCCATGAACGGTTGGAATAGCCCGAAAGTACGTTTTTATACCGGCCACCCATCCGCCAGAGATAATTCCTTTTGGCACACGTTCTGGACTAGAAAAAGCAACGCATTGCGCCGCTCCGGAGTCTATTGCTACCTTCGCACATTGGTGTATAGGCATTCTCCAAGAGAAATAAACTCGGGCGAATTGGCAAAAGTCCTGGTCGGCTTTGAAAAGGGCATAGATGTTCGTATCGCGCTTGATCTTGTCAGATTGGCAAGAAAAAACGAATTTGATGTTGCATTGATTTTTAGCCAGGACCAAGACCTATCGGAAGCCGCTTTGGAGATTAAGGAAATTTCCAAAGAGCAAGACAGGTGGATAAAAATTGTATCCGCCTATCCTGAAAACCGAACAAAAAGAAAGCAGCGCGGAATCGACCAGACCATGTGGTTTCCGTTCGACAAATCGATTTATGACGATTGCATCGACAAAAGGGACTTCCGATAATCACTCTTTCTCGATTCGGCTGATTTGCACACCTTTATTCGAACCCTATCCCCGCCGCAATCCCCGGCAGCGCCTCGCCGCTGTTCGCGCGAATCGAAATCGTGGCGGCGCTCGACAGCTCGGTCGCGCCCGGATTGATTTCGATTACCGCCGCGCCCCCCCGCAGCGCCATATACGGCAGCGCGGCCGCGGGATAGACCACGTTCGCCGTGCCGACGACGAGCATCGCGTCGCACCGCGTGGCCGCGAAATGCGCCGCCTCGATGACCGCCGCGGGCAACATTTCGCCGAACCACACGATGTGCGGGCGCAGCAGGCGGCCGTGTTCGTCGAGCGGCGGGATGCGCTCCAGCGGGCACTCCAAAAACTCCCGCACGCCGACGTCGTCCGGCCCCGTCCCCCAAAGCCGCGCCTTCCAGATATTCCCGTGCAGTTCCAGCACGTTTTTGCTGCCCGCAATATTGTGCAGGTTGTCGATGTTCTGAGTAACCAGCGTGTACGTGGCGCCGCGCGCCACGGCCTTCCTTTCCATTTCCGCGAGCGCAAAGTGTCCCGGATTCGGCTCGACCGACTTCACCATTTGCCTGCGCCAGTCGTACCACTTCCAGACGAACGCCGGGTCGCTCTCGAACGCTTCGGGCGTGGCGAGCGTGGTCACGTCGTACTTGTCCCACAGCCCGTCTTTGTCGCGAAACGTCGGTACCCCGCTTTCCGCGCTTACGCCCGCGCCGGTCAGCGCGACGACGCGCTTCGCTCCCGCCAAAATCCGTGCGGCTTCGGCGATTTGCGAATTCGGTTCCGGCTCTCCCATAGCTCTATTCCCTTCCGGCTTCCAGCGCGGCGCCGGACGCCGCCACCGCCTTCGCGTTTTTAACGAGCGTTTCGATAAACCTGTCCGCACCGGCCTTGTCAGGCGGCATGCTCGCCCTGAAATACGACGGAATTCCGAAGCCGTGCATCCGGCGCAAAAACACGCCGTCTTCGTTCATCTTTTCCGCGAGAGCGGCGCCGTCCACGCCGGAATCGAAAAGGTAAAAGTTCGTCTGCGACGGCGGATGCGCAAACCCAGCTTCGTCCAATAGCCCGCCGACGTACTTTCGCATTTCCAGAATCTGCGTCATCGTAAATTGGTAATGGCCGCCATCCCCCAGCGCGGCGATTAGCGCGACTTGCGCGAGCCGGCTCATGCTGAACGTGCCTTTCACGCGCCAAACGACGTCGATAAGTTCCTTCGCGCCCAGCGCGCATCCCGCGCGCAGCCCAGCGAGCGCGTACGCCTTCGCGAACGTGCGCAGCACCGCGACGTTCGGAAACTCGCGCCAGATATGCGTATTGTCCCGGAAGTCCGCGGCGGTGGCGAAGTCGTAATACGCCTCGTCGAGAAAAACGATTACGTTTTCCGGCACCGCCCTTAAAAATCGCAAAAGCTCATCCGCTCCTACGTACGTTCCGCAGGGATTGTTCGGGTTGTCGAGGCAAATCAATTTCGTCTTCGGTGTAATTTCGGCGAGCATCGCTTCGGTATTCGGCGAAAAATCGCCGCGCACTGGCACCCGTATTCGCGACGCGCCTTCTTTGCAGGCGTAAATGTCGAACATATGGAAGCCGGGCCAAGACATTATCATTTCGTCGCCGGGACGCAGAAACGCTTCGAAAACGTAGCGGATTATTTCCACGCCGCCGTTCGTCGCGATTATGTTTTCCGGCTCGCAATCGTATTTTTCGGCCAGAGCGATGCGAACTTTTTGCGCGTCGTCGTCGGGATAATAGTGAAGATAGTCGAGCTCCGCCGAGATCGCCTCGCGCACCATCGGGGAAATGCCGAGCAGATTTTCGTTGCTGGCTAGCTTTAGCGCGGTTCCCCTGCCCTCGTACAGCTTTCCGGGCATGTAGGGCTTAAGTTCGCCGATTTGCGGTTTCGCCAATTTGAAAAAGTCCACGGGCTTCCTCCAAGCGAATCATATCCGGCCGGCGGCGAAACGCCCGCCCGCGCGGAGTATAACGCAAAACCCAAAATTCACAAACCCTCCCCGCGCATCGTTTCGACTGCGAATTATCCGGGTAAACCTCCATTTTTGACGGCAACCGGAGTCAACGAACCCGTCTATGCTTTTGCAAATCTTTGTTCACGCACTGCCCAAGCGCGCGGAAATATCGCTGGGCGGTTTCTCCGGGCCCATACATACAAAAGTGCGCAAGCGGGAAAAGTAAGCGTCAGGTTACGCCAAGTCGAAGCGGTCCAGGTTCATCACTTTGTCCCACGCAGCCACGAAATCTCGAACGAATTTCTCGTGCGCGTCCGCGCTTGCATAGACCTCGGCGATTGCCCGCAGCTGCGAATTCGAGCCGAAAACGAGGTCCACACGCGTACCGCTCCACCTGACTTCGCCCGTCTTTCGATCGCGGCCTTCGAAAACGTCTCCGGCCTCCGATACGGGCTTCCACTCCGTGCCCATGTCGAGCAGGTTCACGAAAAAGTCGTTCGTTAGCGTTTCGGGCCGGACGGTGAAAACGCCGTTTTCGGAGCCGCCGTAGTTCGCGCCGAGCACACGCAAGCCGCCGACAAGCGCCGTCATTTCCGGTGCCGTAAGCGTCAATAGCTGCGCCCTGTCGATAAGAAAATGCTCGGCGGTTGCCGTTAGATTGCCTTTTTGATAGTTGCGGAAGCCGTCGGAAACGGGTTCGAGTACGGAAAATGAATCCGTGTCGGTTTGGTCTTGCCTTGCGTCCATGCGCCCGGGTTTGAACGGCACCGTCGCGCCGACGCCGGCTTTGGCTGCGGCTTGCTCGACGCCGGCGCAGCCAGCGAGTACGATAAGGTCGGCGAGCGACACTCTTTTTCCGCCGGTCGCGGAAGCGTTGAATTCGGATTGTATTTCCTCGAGTACTTTCAGCGCTTTCGCCAATTTTTCCGGCTGGTTGACTTCCCAATCCTTTTGCGGCGCGAAGCGAATGCGCGCTCCGTTGGCGCCGCCGCGCTTATCGGATCCGCGGAATGTGGAAGCCGACGCCCAAGCGGTCGAGACGAGTTGCGAAACAGTCAGTCCCGATGCAAGAATGCGGCTTTTAAGCGCGGCTATGTCGCCGTCGTCGATAAGCTCGTGATCGACTCGCGGAATCGGGTCTTGCCAAACCAGGTCTTCTTCGGGAACTTCCGGCCCCAGGTAGCGGCATTTCGGCCCCATATCCCTGTGCGTTAGCTTGAACCAAGCGCGCGCGAAAGCTTCGGCGAACGACTGCGGGTCTTCATAAAACCTACGCGAAATTTCTCCGAATTCAGGATCGAAGCGGAGTGTCAAATCCGTTGTCAGCATGGCCGGCTTGTGGAATTTGCCCGGGACGTGCGCATCGGGAATGATTTCCGGCGCGTCCTTGGCCACCCATTGTTTTGCGCCTGCGGGAGACTGGACGAGTTCCCATTCGTATTTGAAAAGATTTTCGAAGAAATTGTTGCTCCATAGCGCCGGCGTTTTCGTCCATGTCACTTCTATGCCGCTCGAAACTGTGTCGGCGCCGTGTCCCTTTCCGTAATCGCTAATCCAGCCCAACCCTTGCGCCTCCAGCGGAGCGGCTTCGGGGTCCGGCCCTTTGTGCGATTCCGGAGCGGCGCCGTGGCACTTGCCGAAAGTGTGGCCGCCGGCAATCAGAGCGACGGTTTCCTCGTCATTCATCGCCATTCGTCCGAAGGTGGCGCGAATGTCTTTTGCGGCAGCCATGAAATCGCCGCTGGCATTCGGGCCTTCCGGATTGACGTATATGAGGCCCATATGGGTCGCGCCGAACGGCCCGAGATCCCGATCGCCGCCAAACCGTTTGTCGTCGCCGAGCCATGCGATTTCCTCGCCCCAATTCACATCCTCGTCAGGCTCCCATACGTCCGCGCGGCCCCCGCCGAAACCAAAAGTCCTGAAACCCATAGATTCCAGCGCGACGTTTCCAGCCAAAATAATCAAGTCGGCCCAAGAAATTTTGCCGCCGTATTTCTGCTTTACCTGCCAAAGAAGCCGGCGAGCTTTGTCCAGATTGACATTGTCGGGCCAAGCATCGAGCGGCGCGAAACGCTGCTGGCCGCGTCCGCCCCCGCCTCGCCCGTCGCTGATACGATACGTGCCGGCGGCGTGCCAAGCCATCCGGATAAAAAATGGCCCGTAGTGGCCGAAATCCGCCGGCCACCAATCCTGCGAGTCGGTCATCAGCATGACCAAGTCTTTTTTCAGCGCTTTGTAGTCGAGGCTTTTAAACTCCTTCGCGTAGTCGAAGTCTTTGCCCATCGGGTCGGATTTAGCCGAATGTTGGTGCAAAAGCTCCAGCCTCAACCGGCCGGGCCACCAATCGCGGTTTGTTCGTCCGATGCCCGCTATGTGGCTGAAAGGACACTTGTTTTCTTCACTCATTTCAATCACTCCTTGAGTTTTACCGTTCGGTTGTTCGGGAGCGATTGCATAGCCGCGCACATCGATTAATAGTCCCGGCCGGTGGACAAAATCCAAGCCCGCCGCGAACGATGTGCCGGTTCACTCCCATTCACCGGAAACCTCATCCGAATTTCGTGAATGATTAAATCGGCATTCCGCGCTTTCCGGGGAAAGACGGCCGCCGTCGATCTATCGCAATTCCGGACAAGTAAGCTGTTTGTCGAGCAACACAGGATAATCTACTTTAGGCGAAAGGCGTTGTCAAATTGACCGGCTAAAACGAAATTGCATCCGCGAAACCGGTCATTTCGCCGCGCATTCGAGAACCGTGCTGATTGGCCCGGCGTTGCGGATTCGCCGAAGCGCACGCCGATATTCCGTATATCCTTGACAACCGGCCGCAATAAGATATACTTAACGGGTGTATTGCGGTAATTCGAGCGGGAAATTCGGGCGCGCGTTCGCGTGGTACAGGCTGGCGTCGCCGAAGGGCGGCTCCGCGCTCCGTGCGCCGTTTCCGGACGGCGCGAAAACCGGCGAGCTTTGGCCCGAGGCCGGGCGCGCGCTGCTCTGGCGGTTCGCCCCAGCGGTGGAGCCGCGCCCGCGCGCCGACTGGCTGGCGGATTTTTCGGGCTGCTCGCTTATCTATCCCGACTTGCTCGCCGTAAGCCGCGCCGCGCTTCGCGAACTTCTGCGCGCGCATAGCGGCGCCGCGCTCGCGGCGGTGTGCGTCGCGCAAAGCGTCACCGTCGCAAGGCTCGTCGCGTTCTGGCGGTGGCGGGAATGCATCGACGGCTTTCTCGTGCCCGCGGGCGAAGAGGCGGACGCGGTCGCGCCGTTGCCGCTTCGAGCGCTTTACCTTCCGCCGCCCGCAATCGAGAGTCTTAGCCGCATCGGGCTTCGCCAGCTCGGCGACGTTGCGCGGCTCGAACGCGGCGCGATAGATTTGATGCTCGGCAGGCGGCTCGCGCATATCGCGTTTCGCCAAAGCCGCGGCTTGGACGTTTCGCCGCCGCGAGTATCGGAAAAGCCGCAGGCCGCGGTCGAGCGAGTGCCGGTGGCACATCCGGGGGTGTCGTCGCTGCGGGAGCTTGCGCCCTACCTTGAAATTCTTTGCTGGCGGATTTCTTATCTGTTGTTCGCCGAAAGCGCGCCGCGCGCGATAAGGCGGCTCGACCTGACGCTACATTACATAGACGGCGGAAAGCGCGCCGCGGGTCTGACGCTGTCCGAGCCGGCGCCGCACGCCTGCGATTTCATCGCCGCATCGGCGGAGCTCGCCGCTCGCGCTCACTCAAGGCGCGTGAACGTCATCGCGGCGGAGCTTGCCGCATCTAGGTTCTATCCGCATGTCGCGCAAGAAAAGCTGTTCGTCCCGGAGTCGCGCGTCAAGGCCGTGCGCATCGAGGAAAGCGTCAACCGCGTGCGCACTAAATACGGGTTCGACGCGATTAAAACGGCGAGCCAGCTTGCGGGGGCGGGAGTATGAACGAACGGCGCCGCTCGAAATCATCCCTCCGGCGCGTCCGGCGCGCCCCGCATCAGCATTTCGCGGAATTTGAGCGCGTTTTTCGCTGCGTACGCGTGCGAATGATTGTTGTAGAAAAAGAAGATTTTTTTAAGAATCTCGCGTTTTTCTTCCGTCCCGAAACCGGGGAGCTTTTCAAGGTCGAGGACGCCGCGCTCTTTCAAAAAAACTTCAGCGTTTTCGTCGAGCGGAATAGCGGCGGGGCTTTCTTCCGCACGCTCCATCACCTTCGCCCATTTAGCCATTTCCGCGCCGGAATAGTCGTATTCGTACCGCGTCACGTTGTCGCCCGTCCACCAATTGGCGGCGTTTCGCCCGTGCATTCTGACGTAGCCGGTGTCCGAAGTGGCGAGGAAGAACGGCGGCATAAGACCGGAGAGCCGCGGCTGGTCGGCGCAGGCAAATCCGGTGCCTGTCTCCGAAAGCCATTTCAAGACTTCGGGGCGAATCCATTCGGCATTTCTGAATTCGAAAACGAGCGGCCGGTTTCCCATCGCGCGCCTAAGCCAGCCGAGGTAGCGCGAATTTTCGCGCGTGCGGTGGAAGCTGGACGGGAACTGCGCGAGAAGCGCGCCCATCGCGCCCGCGCCTTCGAGCGGCGCCACGCACTCCAGCGCCGCCTTCGCAGCGCGCTCGGCATCGGCGCCGGGTTTCCATCCCGCATCCGCGCTTCCGGCGATTGGGCTGCCGGTATGCGTGAGTTCTTTCGGGAGTTTTACGGCGAACGTCACGCTGCCGGCGGTTTTTTCCACCCAGCCTTCCACGGTCTTCGCGGCGGGCAGCCGGTAATAGGTGGAGTTCACTTCCGCCGCGGAAAACCGCGACGCGTACGCTTCGAGCATTTTCGAGCGCGGCGTCCCCTGCGGATAGAACGCGCCTATCCATTCCGGATAGCTCCATCCCGATGTGCCCGTGAGAATTTCCACCGCGGAATTATAAGTCTTGCGAGGTTCGGAGCATGACGGACGGCGCTTTCACACACCTTCACGTTCACTCCTGCTATTCGATGCAGGCGGGCGCGAACATGCCGGGCGAACTCGTGGACCGCGCCGCGGCGATGGGGATGGGCGCGCTGGCGCTTACCGACACGGACGGCGTGTACGGGATGACGGTGTTCATCGAGGAATGCAACCGCGCCGGAATCCGGCCGATAATCGGCGCCGCGATTACGGAGCCGCGTCCCGCCCCCGCACCCTCCGAGCCCGCGCGCGACCCGGCGCCGGCGGCGGGTTGGTGGAAGTACGCCGTTTTGCTCTGCGAAAACGAAAAGGGCTACGAAACGATGTGCGAGTTGATTACGGCGCGGCACTGCGACCGGGATTTCCGGCTGATACCCGCGCTCGCGGCGGCAAATCCGGACGGACTCGCCGTTGTTTCGCCGTGGATCGAACTCCTCGGGTTTTTCGAGCAAAAAACCGGCGGCAAGGGCAGCGAACTAGGATTTGAAAAAAGCAAGTGGAAAAATCGGGTGTTCGCCGAAATCGTCCTTACGGAATTCGACGCGGACAGGCGGCGCGCGGCGAAAATCGCGGACTATGCGGAGACTTGCGGAATTCCGCTCGTCGCGAGCGCGGCGGCGTATTTCGCGACCGGAACGGGCGCGGAAATCACGCGCCATTACGCGCTGCGCGCGATGCGCGAACTTACTACGATTGCCGCGCTTCGCCGCGGCGAAGTGGCACAGCCGTCTCAAAAGATTCTTTCCGGCGCGGAAATGCGGACGCTTTTCTCGCGCTATCCTGCCGCGCTGAAAAACGCCGCGGAAATCGCGGACAGGTGCGGATTCGCGCCGAACCTCGGCAAATGGTACTTTCCGAAGTTTCCTCTGCCTCCGGGAACCTCCGAGTGGCAGCGATTTCACGACCTTTGCACGGGCGGACTGAAAAGCCGCATCCCCGGCGCGGGTGCGAAGTATTACAACCAGCTCGAATACGAAATCCGCATCATCACGGACGGCAGGTTCGTCCCGTACTTTCTGATTCTGCACGACGTCGTAAACTGGGCGCACCGGCAGAAAATGTTCACCATCGGCAGGGGCAGCGCGGCGAACAGCCTCGTCGCGTACGCGCTGGGGATAACCGACGTCGACCCGATACGGCACGATTTGTTTTTCGAGCGGTTCCTTAATCCGGAGCGCAAAAGCCTGCCCGACATCGACATTGACTTTTCATGGCGCGACCGCGACCGGGTGTACGAATATCTATACAAAAAATACGGCGCCGGGCGCGTGGCGAACGTTTGCACGTTCGTGACTTTCCAGGCGAAAAGCGGCTATCGCGAAGTGGCGAAGGTCCTCGGCTATTCCGGCACGCAGATAACGAAAGTGACCCGGCTTCTATCGGGGCTGCGCGGCCGCCAGCTGGAATACATCGGCGACCCGGACTTCGACGCGAATCCCGCGGTGGCGCAGCTTCGGGAAGAGCCGCACCGGCGGATAACCGGCGTCGCGGCGGGACTCGCGGGATTCCCGATGCACCTTTCGGTTCACTGCGGCGGCGTCGTGATTTCGCCCGGCAACCTGACGCGGTTTCTGCCCGTCCAGCCGACCGCGAAGAGCGGCATACTTTTGACTCAGCTCGACATGTGGGGCGTCGAAGACGCCGGGCTCGTCAAAATCGACGTATTGTCGCTGCGCGCGCTCGAAACCGTGCAGCAAACGATGCGCGACGTCGGCGCGAAGCTCGAAATAGACCCGCAGGACGTGGACGCGATATACGCGGACGCGCGCACGAAAAAGCGGATGCGAGAGGCGAAGACCGTCGGTTGCTTCGACATCGAAAGCCCCGGCATGCGCGAGCTTTATCTGTTGACGAAGTGCGAGACCTATGCCGAAGCGACGATAAACACGAGCGTCATCCGCCCCGGCGCGGCTGGCACGGGAGCGAAGGAGCAATACGTGCGTTGCCGGCTGGGACTCGAAAAGGCGAGTTACCTATTGCCCGAACTCGAACCGGTGCTTAAAAACTCCTACGGCAAACTGGTGTTTCAGGAACAGGTGATGCAGGTGGCGCACGAAATCGCCGGGATGAGTTGGGCCGAGGCGGACACGTTCCGGCGCGCGATGAGCGGGAAGGAGCGCTCGCTTCGCGGCGGCGAACTGATGGCGGTGGCGCTCGGCGATTTCAGGCGCAGGTGCGCGGAGCGCGGGATACCGCGCGACGCGGTGGAAAAGCTGGCGGACGAACTTCGAAGCTTCGCGGGATACAGCTTTTGCAAGGCGCACGCAGCGGCGTTCGCGCGCGTGAGCGGGCTCGCGGTATATCTCAAGGAGCATTTTCCGTCGGAATACATGGCGGCGGTTCTCTCGAACGGCAGCGGGATTTACTACATCACGAGCGGACCGCAAACGTACGTAAGCGAGGCGCGGAGGATGGGGGTGCGCGTGCTTCCGCCCTGCGTGAACGAAAGTTTCGACCGCTGGACGGCGCAAACATTCAGGGACGCGAGCGGCGTGGAAAAGCCGGCGATTCGCACCGGGCTTCGGGCGATTTTCGGGCTGTCCGGCGCGCTGAGGGAAAGGATTATCGCCCGGCGCGGCGAGGCACGCTTCACCGGCGCGGCGGACTTTTTCGCGCGCGTCCGGCCGTCCGGCGGCGAGGCGCGTTACCTTGTGGATTCCGGCGCGCTCGACCGGCTTGGATTACCGGAAAATTCGGGCGGAAAACCGAACCGGAACGAACTGCACTGGCTTGCGCAGGTTTTCGGCGCGGAAACGGACTTTTCCGGCGGCGGAACGGCGCCCGCGCTCGCGTATGCCGCGGGCGAAGCGGCTTCCGGCGCGGAGCTGTTCGACCGCGCTGCGGAAAATGGATTCGATGTTCCGCGGCTCCCCGCGCCGTCGCCGCGCGAAATGGCGCTGGCGGAATGGCGCGCACTCGGATTTTCGCCGCGCGCGCATCCCGTGGAAATCTGGCGCCGCGAAATCGCGGACGCGCTTTCAAGGCTCGGATGCGCGAACGGCTCTCCTAATCGCGCCGGAGAAACGCACGGCGCACCCGTGATTTCGGAGACCGAATTGGCACGATACGCCGGGCGGCGGGTCGCGGCGGCGGGCTACGTCATCGAAGCGCGGCGAACGGTGACGAAGCAGGACAGGCGGATGCGGTTCGTCACGCTGGACAGGCCGGAGGGGATAGTAAACTGCGTGATGTGGCCGGACGCGTACGACAGGGCGAGACACCTGCTCAGACCGGGCGAAATCGCCGCCGTTACTGGCCGGGTCGCGAACAATCACGGCAGTTTATCGATAGAAATCGAGAACGCGGAAGTTGCTCTGTCGAGCGATTCCGCATAAATATCGCCGCGCCCCGCGCCGCCGCGGCAGCTACGATTCACCTTGCGCGCGAACAAACGGCAAACCGAACCTGTAACATTTTTGCCGGGCATTCTACCGCCCAAGCTCTTGTGCGAGTCCGATGAGTATTCCCTCGGGGCCGCGGATATAGCAAAGCCGATAGGCGTTTTTATACTGGACAATTTCGCCGGCGAGCACCGCGCCGCACCCTTCGAGCCGGGAGAGCGTTTCGCCGATGTCCTCCACGGCGAACATGACGCGCAAGTAGCCGAGGGCGTTAACAGGGTCGCTACGGTGATCGGCGGCAACGGGAGGCGCAAGGAAACGGGACAGCTCGATACGGCTGTGACCGTCCGGCGTGCGCATCATGGCAATCTCGACGCGCATATCGCGCAATCCGGTGACGCCATCCGCCCAGTCCCCTTCGATATGCGCGCGCCCTTCGAACTCGAGTCCGAGTACCGTGAAAAAATCGATGGCGGCGTCGAGGTTTTCTACCACGATGCCGACGTTATCCATACGCTTGACCGTCATACCGCCTCCGTTGCATAGGGCAGCTGCACCATTGAAATGCCGCCCGCCATTATAGCGGCACGCAGCCGTTCCATTTTTTAATAACCGTCTGGCATCGGACGCGTTCGCCGGCGGCTCGAAACGCGGAAGCAACGGATGGTCCTTCTATTCGTCCAAAAAGTTTATCGACTTTTTTTGCGGTAAATATCGAGATGGCAGTTCGTGCAATACCAGTCGGGGTTTTCCGGATCGATAAAACATCCGCCGAGAACTCTTCTTCCGCTCTTGTATTCCTTTTCCCAGTTTATAAGCGTCGTGGGATATCCGTATTGAATCGTCGCGACCGGCGAAAACCCGCACGCGGGACACTTTCGCGGCTTCCTGACGCGCTCCACTCTTTCCGCACTTTCACTTTCTTTCATATGCGAATCTCCCGAATTGCCGCAAAGATAATAGCATATATGCAATAATCGCGTGCGCCCGGAAAATCGGAGTGGATACCGAAACCGAAAGTGCGCAGGAGGAAAGGCGATGAAATACAGAATTCTCGGATATACCGGCGATCGGGTGTCGGCGCTCGGGCTCGGCTGCATGGGCATGAGCGACTTTTACAGCGGGCGCGACGACGCCGAAAGCGTCGCGACAATTCATCGCGCGCTGGACCTCGGCGCGAACTTCCTCGACACCGCTGACGTTTACGGCTGCGGGCGAAACGAGGAACTCGTCGGACGTGCGATTGCGGCGCGGCGCGGCGATGCGTTTCTCGCGACGAAATTCGGCAACGTGCGCGGCGAAGACGGCAGCTGGAAAGGCGTTTGCGGCAGGCCGGACTACGTGAAGGAGGCGTGCGACGCGTCGCTGGCCCGGCTCGGCGTCGAAACCATCGACCTTTACTACCAGCATCGCGTCGACCCCGAAACGCCCATAGAAGAAACCGTGGGCGCGATGGCGGAGCTTAAAGCCGCCGGCAAAATCCGCTACCTCGGACTCTCCGAAGCCGGCGTCGCGACGATTCGGCGCGCGCAGACGGTGCATCCCATCGCGGCATTGCAAACCGAATACAGCCTTTGGACGCGCGACCCTGAAGCCGGCGGCCACCTTGCGCTTTGCGAAGAGCTCGATATCTGCTTCGTGGCGTACAGCCCGCTCGGTCGCGGAATGCTGGCGGGAATGTTTCGCGCGCCGAGCGACCTCGCGGACGACGACGCGCGGCGAAACCATCCGCGATTCCAGGGCGAAAACTTCGACAAAAACCGCTCGCTCGTCGCCGCGCTCGACGAAATAGCGCAAGAAAAAGGCATCACGCTCGCCCAGCTCGCGCTTGCGTGGACGCTTCGCCGCGGCGGGCATATCGTCCCGATACCGGGTACGAAACGGCTGACGCGCCTCGAAGAAAACCTCGCCGCGCTCGAAATCGAACTATCGGCGGACGAGATGTCGGCAATCGACCGCGTCGCTCCGCCAGACGCCGCGGCAGGCACTCGCTATCCCGAACGCGCTATGAACGCGGTGAACCGGTAGGGGCCCAGAAACGAACGAATTTCTTGACACCGGCGGCGGGCGCGGATATACTTTCGCGCTCTGTTCCCCCGTAGCTCAATCGGCAGAGCAGCTGGCTGTTAACCAGTGTGTTGGTGGTTCGAGTCCGCCCGGGGGAGCTTCTCCATTTCTGAGCCCAACCAAGGATTATGCAGGTTAATAACTTCGGGCAAAACCCGCACCTCTACTTGAAGTTCGTCGTTGGATACATAAACTCGTGCTACCAAAATCGCCATTATTTCCCGCAGTGCTCGGCGATCTTTGACGCTATGGGCTTTCATCAGCCGTCTTAATAAATCCTTGAAATACTCCGCATTTGATTCAGCGTGCTCGTAGATGGTAAGGAGATTTAAGTAATATTCTCGCTCGTTTTCCAGAACGGCTATTTCTGCGCTAATTTTCTCGACATTTTGGTTGACGGCCAGCAAAACCTCCTTGTTGAGTTCGGGGTCAGGTTTTCCAAGAAGGCGTGTCAAACTCAATATTTCCTCTCTAAGGCGGCGAATCTTGCCTTCGCACATGTTAATTTTTTGATGGGTGTCCATTTCCTTCGCGCCGGTGGATATCTTTATTTCGTCGAAAAAGTCAGCATTCAGGGTAGTTTCCGAATACCGCTCTTCGATAGCCTGTAGAACGCGTTCCTCCAAAATATCGGCAGGCAAATTGGGAACTTGGGAACTGCATTTCGCGTTGTTGATTTTGCGCCGATGGAGGCGTGAACGATAATAGAAATGGCGGCGCTTGGAGCCATCTGCTTGTTTTCTTTCCGTCCAATCCGGAACGAGCGGAACCCATACTTGATTCCCGTCCGAATCCTCTCCTGCTCCATACACAAGATTGGGAAGAATGAAAACGAAATCATGGGTCTTGCTAGTTCCTTGGGATTTTTGCGTATTTTCTAGATATTGCTGAACCATATCGTATTGAGCAACGGAAATAATTGGCTCATGCTTGCCCTGATACCATCCCTGTGGCTCCCAATAGCATTCCCCGATGTATGCCCGGTTTGTAAGAATCTTGTGGATTGCGGAAACGATGAAGTTTTTGCCCTTTGGGGTTTTTATCCCGTTATCCTTTAGCCATTCCAATAGCTTTGGCATATTTCTAAACTGGCAGTACATTTGGAAGATGGTCTTCACCAATGAGGCTTCCTGATCGTCGATTACCCAAGTATGGTTTTTGTCATCGCACCATTTATAACCGATCGCCGGATGGGAGGCTGGCAAGCCAAGGTTGAAATAATGCTGGTTCTTGCTTTTTACCCTTTCGCTGATCATCTGGCTCTCAAACTCACTTACTGCCGCCAATATGTGCAATACCAAATCTCCCGTTGCGCCACCAGCACTTAAGGCTGGCTGATCAACGATCCAAATGGAAGCGCCCGCTTCAGAAACCAGCTTTGCAATTTCGCAGTAATCCTGAACTGACCTTGATAGCCTTGAGAGGCTTTTCACTACAAGGTGCTGAATTTGTCCATTCTTGATAAGGTCGAGAATTGATAGAAACTCAGATCGCTTATCCAGCGAGCGGCCCGAACGCTTCTCCTCTTTTTCAACTACGATTTCCCAGCCTCGGCTCTGGGCAAATGCTCTGCAGGCGGCAAGTTGAGCGTCAAGTGTGCTGATTTCCTGCCCCTCGACCTGACCTTCGCTTGAAGCCCGAACGTACAAGGCAGCCCGTTCCTTAGCTTTTTCATTTTTGGATGATGGCTCTACAGCCACGACAGCTCTCTTTCGTCTATTCTTTTTCACGTTATGCGGCATTAGAAATCTCCTCCTCGGATTTGCACTTCGTCATGTTTGCTTCAAGTTCGTCCTCAGTGCGGACCAAGCCCACGGCATAATATACGCGCTCTTTAAGTAGTCTGGATTCCACCGCTGACATTCTATCACAGGTTACTCTCAATGGCAATGCCCTAAGCCATTTCGCGGTTTTTGAAACGCGGACTTTCTTTATTGTTGTTTCGGTTTGTTCATTGTTATTTACAATACTCATTTTTATTGCTCCCATTATTCTATACACTCTACCTTTTGATAAGTTCTCGGTCGTGGCTATAATTCCTCGATATATCCGCAGGCCAAAGCATGCCGCTTTAGTCTTTCGTTTTTTCTTATAATTTCAGTAGTTTTATTCAGCGACCTTTGAACGGTTTTAGTGGATATTCCCAGTTCCTCGGCTATGTCATAAATACGCATACCATGAATAAATCGCATAATAAAGATCATTTCGTCCCTTGAGTTAAACGCCTGCAGTTCGGGAGTTGCAAAAGCAATTTCTTCCATACATTCAAGGGGGTTCTGGTTTTCCAGTTCTGACGCCAGCATTTCCAGTTCATTATTCCTGCAAAAGCGTATTTCTAACTTGTCACAATTCACGAATCGATTCTTGGCTTCGTAATGGAAGGATGCCACGAGGTAAGGTCCAAAGTCCCCTTTACCGGGCTTGTAACGGCTCCAAACCGTATGCAATGCCATCACAAGCTCGCTTAGAATTTCATCCGGCTCATAGTTGCTGCAGATCTTCCTGCGAAGCTCGGCGTCTATAAGGGTCTTTAATCTAGGTGGAATAACCCCCAAGGCCGTACCTGTCAGAATAAACCACCTGCACATTGCGAGCATTCCGAATGAACGCCTTAGAATATCCTCAAACGTCATAATATTTAATTCCATTACTTGTTTCCATTTTTACATAATATGAACTATCTTGTTAGCATATACTACCCTTTAGGTTGAAGAAATATTTCATTTCGGCGTATGAAATGTCCAATTATGCATGAAAAAATCCCACTTGATAATATCGAAAGGGGAAGAGAAGTATACCCTTGAAACTGTACCAGATATCGAACGAAGCTGGTAGAGGAAAAGGAAGCCGAATTGCGTAATGAATCATGATGCCTTATAGCCAGAATAAGGATGTCTATGGCAAATGGTAGGCGACTGGCCGACAAGCGCTGCCAAGGCGTATAGCCAAGCGTCCCATCCGAAGTACCCAAAAGAAAAAGGAGGGAAGTAGAAGCAACCCAATACTCTCACTACATACCGCATCCTCACCTAGTCCAGAGGATAGAAAACTAATCTAGAAGCCAACTCATCCTCTTTCCTGACAAGAAGCTCAGCCACTTCAGAAGCCCTAGGAAATCCATCCAAACATTCTTCTTCTGGGAACTTCCAGCAGACATAAGGCCAGTGAGGGCAAAAGAGTTGTAAGAGGCAAAGAGCAAAGAATAATCTTCCTGCAAACTCACTGATCTCCTTCTAACCTTGCCGGCCATCCTCCTTCTGTCTTCCTTCTGGCAAGGCTTCACAAAGCACCAAACCAAAGGGAATCTAGAGTCAGATCTTCCAAGCCAGATAGCTTTCTTCCTAACCAGTCCTCTTTCCTAAGAGTCAGAAAGGTTGAGCCAAGCCAAGGCAGCAAGGGCAAGAACCCAAGCCAATCATGCCAAAAAAGTTGCCTTTCTACCCTAGCAGTCTCCTTTCCCTAAGCCAGAAGGCTAAGCCAAGCTGCCCAAGGGAATAATGGAATACAAAATCAGGCTGATTCCTTTTTCAGAATCCAGAATGGCAAATCCAATGCTGGTTGTTCTCCCTTTGCACGAGACCATAAAGCCTGCTGCCAAAGCCTGTAAAGCCCTAAAAGCCCCAAGAGAGTGCAATAACCCACAGTAGTGCCCAGAGAGCCTAGCGGACACAAAAACAGCAGTATACAGCCTGCAAACGAGTCAAAGCAAAAGCGTTTGAAGCAGCAAGCGAATGGAACCGCAGCAAGCGAGCCAATCCGAGCTAAACCGCAGCCAAGCGAATCGTTCCAGTTCAAGCCGTAACGAAACACGCAAGGCAAGCTCTATCTAACATCCAAATATGCCGAACTATCACATCCGTTTTTATCTACCTATCTGTCCGGCCTACGGTCTGGAATGCTCGTGCAAGTCAAGAGCAAGGTGAGGAATCCGCAATCCAGCAAAAATCTCATCCGTTTCCACGGCTGCCCTTGCTGCTTCTACACGGCTGTTCGTCAGGGCTTTTCCAAGGGAGCGAAGCGACCGTCATTTTCCACAAGCATATGGAAACAGCGGAGAGCTTCTCAATCTAGCTTGAAGCCACCTACGGTAGGCTTGTGGGAAATGTGGAAAAGCCCATGGAAATAATGTTCGTAGTCTTTCTGCATCATTTCTGATAAATCTTGAGGCAATCCAGCTGAGCCAAAACGCTATAAACGCCATAAACGCTATCTGGAAGCCCCCCCATATAACCTCACAAATGCACCATTCACCTTCTTCACGAGGCTTTTATGGCTCCACAAGCCACATTTCCACGACCTCTCCTCTCTTCTCTTCCTCTTCTCTTCTTCGTCCCTATGTAGATTGGTCGACACTGTTCCCGGCGGCTTGCCGCCCCCCCCCCAAACGTCTGCCGACGGCAATAACCAGCTTAGAGGGCAGCATAATTCCAATCTCTATTCCACTTCTTCCTCCAATTTCTCAAGGATATAGTCAGAGGCTTTTTGTGCTTCAGAAGCTGCTTTCACCACCATCTTCTTGTCTCCCTGCAATGCATTCAGCCAAGACTGGATGTAGGATGAAGAGTTTTCAGTCAGCCTTTCATTTTGGATTCCAGCCTGTGCAGATAGAAAAGCTGCCCCTATCTCTGCCACCAATTCTTCTTGGGAATATTCTTCTTCCCCAAAATGCTTGGCTTTGAGTAGGCTTTTTCTGGCAAGTCTTGATTCATGTCCAGTTGAGTGGATCAGTTCGTGGAAGAGCGTGGCGTAGTAGCCCTCTTTGGTCAGGAATAGTGGCTCAGGGGGCATGAAAATCTTATCCTGCATTGGGATGTAGCAGGCCTTGCTGCCTGAGTGGATGATGGGTGGAGGATTGATCATGCTGCTTGCTATCCTCTCTGCCTCGCCAAGACCTTTTCTCTCTTCAGAAGCAGTAAAAGTAAGGGTCAAATCTGAAAGCCTCTTATGGGAAATCCCTTCACACTGATCCGTGTTGAATAGGTTGTAGTATCGCAAGATGTACTTGGGGGAATCGGGAGTATGTAGGGGGCGGCTTGTATTTAGCGTTTGTAGCGTTTGTAGCGTTGTGGAATCGCGGTCGGATTCGGACTCCCCTGCAATCTCCTTCCAGAAAACCACAATCTGGGACTTCTCACCTTTCCTTACGTATCCTCCAAGGGAAGTTGCCTGCTTGAAAGTTAGCCAGTATGGGCTGGGAAATTCAGTGCAGGAAAGCAGGATGACGTTTATCCCTCTGTAGGGCTTACCTGAAATCAGATTTGCCGGGGGGATGGACTTCCAGGGACGCTGCCAAGGGATTACTCCCCTTTCAAGCAGCTTGATGATCTTCTCTGTGACAATCTCATAAACTTTGTTCATTGTTGACTCCTTGAATGAAAATGCCCTGCCCGGCGTGGATTCCGGACAGGGCAACTTGCGGCACTTGTGCCTTCGTCAAACGGCTGAGTTAAAAGAAACTAAGGCATATGGACACCTCCTTTGGCTTTGCTTGAAACGGCTTGAATGGCCGACATTTTGAAACGGGAAATGGATGTGGAAAACGAGGAACGGAAAGAAAACAGCCAGCCTCTTTTGGGAAAACAAGAAATCCCAGAATCCACCACTTATAGCTTTCCTAAGACAAGGGATTGGTGAGAAGAATAGGTGCAGTGCCTAAAATCAGGGGGAGTTTGAAAACAGCTGATTTTGTGGCTTGATTAGCTTCAAAAATGGAAGAAAGATTTGAAAGCTGCATTTTTGGCTTCCTGAAAACTATCAGGTGATTTGCTCCTTCCCTTCTGTGAAGAGAGATTGGGAAAGCAGGGGGAAAGAATGAAATGATCCTTCCCTTGGGGATTTCTTTATTGGCTTGGATCTTGCTTGGATTGCTGAGAGCCTGTGGGATGGTTGAAGGCATCCATTACAAGAATGGGGAATGTCTCCACTCTGAGATAGCTGTATTTGCACCAAGCGCTGAACCAAAAGTCGCAGTGGCTTACGTGAAGCGTCGTTCCCTCCGTGCCCATTGGACCTTCCGAGTCTTCGTCCTCGAAAAACTCTACGCCGATGAACACGTACTTCGAGGCGTAATCGAGCTTGTCTTCTGCTTCCGAAGCTACCGCGTGCATTTCGCGTATGAGCTTCTTTAGGTCTTCGCTAAGCTCGAAGAGCGCGTGGTGGCAGGCCGAATGTTCGTCGCTGATCGTCGCTTCGATCCAGACCTTGCCGGTCTTTCTGTCGATGTGAATCATTACAATTCTCCTTTGATTTTTTACCTTGGTCGAGGTTTACGGCATTGCAAGGCTGCATCCTTGCGCGCAAAAGCAACCTAAGAAATTCTTCTGGGGATTGGGGGAAAGATGCAGCTATCCTGCGCTAGGCTTCGTACTCGTCAACTCCGAACAGCCAAAGCTGGCTGCCCTGAAGCATCTTGGGCGGCTCTATGTCGAGTATTCCGATCGTGCCGTCACGGACCCGCAGCATGACTTTGAATCCGTTTAGCGTGAATTCGTAGTCGCCGCTGCGAGGGAAATCGGCTTCTTCCGCAAGCTGTTTGATTACGGTGAACTCCATTTCCTGCCGCCGCCTCTCGATGCTTTCACGCCTGCTGCCGTACCATCTGGCAAGCCACACGAGCGCCCGAAGCGTTTCGTTCCATCCGCTCATCCATATCACCTCCTTTTATTTCGTCCGGTTTCTTTCACCACGGCGCTTTGCATCGCAATAGGCATTGGCTGCCATCGAAAGCGAAGGCATATTCCGCCGCATATTTCCCATGATAAGCGCCGGATGGCGATAGATTCCGGCGTGAAAAAAAAAGAAGGGGGGTGGCCGCTACCTGAGTTTCATTGCCCGAATATCACTAT
>CAYMAI010000009.1:0-99956 GCA_964388445.1 uncultured Planctomycetia bacterium | reverse complement strand
ATGATAGCAAACTTTTGTCAAGTCTTTCGCTTTTTCGCGCGCAAGCGCGGAAAATTTTTTTCGAATTGATTCGGATTGCGGGATCTCGCCGTTGCGCGCCACGGAAAACGGCGCCGCAAACTTCGGAAAAGAATGGCTGAAACGAAGGCGTACCGGGATAAGGAGCGATGTGCTCGGTTGACCTGCCCGGCGGGCTTTGTTAGAATCCGGTTTCCGCCGGGCGGCGAGCTTCCCCGTCCGCCGGCTGAGCAATCGAATGGCCGCGGCTAAAATCCGGCCGGAACTGCGAACGGGAAGCGCGTAGATTCTATTTTTGGGGACGGATATGAAAACTTTCGGGATTTCCCGGCTTATCGGCGGCGCGCTTCGTTCGGGCGGCCTTGCCGAGACGCGGCTGTGGTTCATTTTAGGGGCGGCGGCGCTTTTGCCAGCGATCCTTGCGGCATCCGGCGAAGAGGGCGACGGCCATGCGGTGATTGCGAACATCGCGATGTGCGTGGTGGCGGCGAGCGCGCTGGGGCTGATAATGAAAATCCTCAAGCAGCCGCCGATTCTGGGACATATACTTGCCGGAGTAATCATCGGCCCGATAGGCCTGAAAGTGATTACCGACCATTCGGACATAATCACGATTTCCGAAATCGGATTGATTTTGCTGCTGTTCATGATCGGCCTCGAAATCGACCTCAAGAAAATGCTTGCAGCCGGAAAGCTTGTGATTATGCCGGGGCTGATGCAGTTTCCGATATGCGTCGCTCTGGCGTTCGCGGCGGTAAAAGGGCTGGCGATGGCGGGGATAAGCTTCGGCGATGGCGCGTACGCCGCGCTGTATATCGCGCTCGCCGTCGGCATTAGCAGCACGATGATCGTGGTCAAGCTTCTGTACGACAAAATGGAACTCGATACGCTGCCGGGAAGAATCACGGTGGGCATACTCGTTTTCCAGGACATTTGGGCGATTATCGTTCTCGCCATTCAGCCGAACCTCGCCGACCCGAAGATTCTGCAAATTCTGCTGACGTTCGCGAAAGGCGGAATTCTCGTCGTCGCCGCGCTGCTAGCGAGCAAGTATGTCCTGCCGTTCGTGTTTCATACGGTGGCGAAAATTCCGGAACTGCTTCTCGTCATCTCGATCGGCTGGTGTTTCCTAGTCGCAATCGTCGCAGCGCATCCTTTCGTGGGGCTTTCGATGGAAATGGGCGCGCTAATCGCAGGCGTGTCGCTCGCCACTTTCCCGTACAACCTGGACGTTATCGCTAAGGTCGTTAGCATCCGCGACTTTTTCATTACGCTGTTTTTCGTCGCGCTGGGAATGCAGATTCCGATGCCGACGGGCGACGTGCTGTTAAAGGCGCTTATCGTGGTCGCAATCGCGCTGATAATACGAGTATTCGGAGTTTTCGGTGTTCTCCATTTCCTCAAGGCCGGCCACCGCACGTCGCTATTGCCGTCGGTGAATTTGGGGCAAGTCAGCGAGTTTTCGCTCGTCATCGTCACGCTCGGCATCGGGTTCGGACACATCGGGCAGGAAACGCTGACTATCGTTATTTGGGTGTTCTCGATTCTCGCAATCGCTTCCACTTACGGCATTACGTACAGCCATCAGCTTCAGCGGTTCTGGTCGTCGGTTATCGTGAAGCTGGGAATGAAAGACCTCAAGGACACGTTCGAAGACGACCAGAAAAAGAAAGAACATCCGCTCGTGATTCTGGGGTTTTTCCGCATCGCCAGCGCATTTTTGGACGAAGTCACGCGCAAGCATCAAGATTTGGCGGAGCTAATCAAGGTCGTGGATTTCAATCCGGTCGTGCGGCAAAAGCTGGAAGAAATGGGAATAAAATGCGTGTACGGCGACATCGGCAATATCGACACTCTGCATCACGCGGACATTCACGACGCGAAGGTTGTGCTTTGTTCCGTGCCGGATTCGATACTCAAGGGAACGAGCAATAAAAAGCTTTTGACGACGGTGCGCTCGATTTGCCACGATGCGAAGGTAATCGTCACGGCGGAAAGCCAGACGCAGGCGAAAGAGCTTTACGCCGCCGGCGCGGATTTCGTCATTCAGCCGTTCGCGATAACCGGCGCGGACGCCGTAATCGCGGTCGAACAAGCGTTGGGCGGCGAAATCGAAGGGCTGCGCGAAGAGGCGGTGTTCGAGCTGGAACAGCGAAAGGAAATATTGGCGTAGGGTTTTCTCGGGAAGAGGCAGCAAACGCCGGCGCGCCGCAAGGCAAGTTAAACGCGGGTTTCACAAGCCCCGTTCGCGCTGCCGCGAACTTTGGCGGTGTTATAATCGGCGGCGGGAGTAAGGTTTGGAGGAGTCATCATGAGGCAAGTGGTAATTCTTGACGCGGTTCGCACCGCGATCGGCAAGTATGGCGGCACGCTCAAGGACGTCGCAGCCGTTGACCTCGGCGCGGCCGCGATTGCGGAGCTTATGCGCAGGCACGAAATCCCGGCGAAAGGCACGGTGGACGACGTGATTATGGGGATGGTGTGCCAAGGCGGAGCGGGCCAGATTCCGAGCAGGCAGGCCGCGCTCAAGGCCGGACTCGATTCGAGCACGCCGTCCCTTACCGTGAACAAGGTTTGCGCCAGCGGGATGCGCGCGGTCACTCTCGGCGCGCTGCTCGTAGGCGCGGGCGAAAAGGATTTCGTCATCGCGGGCGGAATGGAGTCGATGTCGAAACTGCCGTATTACAATTTCGACATTCGCTGGGGACAGCGGATGGGCGATTCGAAATTGGTGGACGCGATGATATTCGACGGGCTGTGGTGCGCTTTCGACCACGTGCACATGGCCAGCCACGGCGATAAAATCGCCCGCGAGTTCGATATATCCCGAAAGGAAATGGACGAATTCGCGGCGAAAAGCCAGAATCGCGCGGAGGCGGCGATTAAGGACGGCGTTTTCGAGGACGAAATCGTTCCGTTTTATATACCGCATCGCAAAGGCGACCCGGTCGAGTTCAAGCAAGACGAATTTCCCCGGTTCGGCACGACGTACGAATCGCTGGAAAAACTGCCCAGTCCGTTCGGCAAAGAGTGTTTGATAACCGCGGGCAACGCGCCCGGAGTGAACGACGCAGGCGCGGCGATGATTCTCGTAAGCGAAGAGCGCGCCAAGGAAATGGGCAAAGCGCCGCTCGCCAAAATAATCGCGCACGACCACGTGGCGATGGAGCCGTATCAGTTCCCGATTGCGCCGGCGCACGCGGCGAAAAAGCTGCTCGAAAAGGCCGGGCTGAAGGTATCGGACATAGACCTGTTCGAGTGCAACGAGGCGTTTTCCGCAGTGGTGCTTGCGTGCGGCAAGATTCTCGAATGGGACGAGGACAAGGTGAACGTGAACGGCGGCGCGATCGCGCTGGGCCACCCGATCGGCATGAGCGGGGCTCGGATCATAATGACGCTGGCATTCGAACTTAGGCGCAGGGGCGGCGGCAAGGGCGTGGCCTGCATCTGCAGCGGCAGCGGCCAAGGCGACGCCGTGCTGATCGAAGTGTAGGCGGAAATCAGATATTCGGCATTTGAAGAATTTGCCAAGTCAATTCCGCCAATGACGACGGCGCAGGCGATTGGTTGGCGCTCGCAGGCTCGCGAGCTGTATAGCTCCGCGAAACGGATATTCAAATGAACTTTGCAATTACTGCAATGTCATGGTATTCTTTCCCCGGCGGAGAAAACATGCCGAAGCGTTTTTTTAAATCTGGGGCTATTTCACAAAAGGCGCGCAGTTCGTATGTAGCGCAGGCTTCCAGCCTGCAAAATCCATTTCCAATAATGTCCGTAGCGCATGCTTCCAGCCTGCAAAATCCATTTCAGGAAAAATCCGATATAGCGGCGAGTCGCGCTCGTCCTCGTGAAACGCGAAGCGTTTCCATGGAGTGCGGGAGCTTGCTCGCGCCGTCAATGCCTAAGCTTGCTCCGGCGTCTCCCGCAGGCAAGCCTGCGGAAACAGGGCGGCGGCAAGACCGCCGCACTCCACGGCGCAAGTTCCACTTGCGCAAATCCTGCCTTGCGAACGGTGCGAACCTGATGTACGAAGGTGCGCGCGTCAAAAGCTGGATGCTGGGCAGGGACCTTAATCCGGGCGGAAGAGGATACGGCGATTTCTTCCCCCATGGAATGTTTCAAATCGGCAATCTTCGCCCGCAGGCGTCCGTCACGCCGACGGTCGGCTTCGGCGGCGGCGGAACGGGGCCGGGAGGAACGGGAGGAGGGGGAGAAGGACTAGACGGAGGAGGTAAGAATTATCCGAAATCAAATTGTCGGCGGTGCTCAAGTGAAGGACCAAAAGCGCAAACTGAAGAAGAGTTTCTTTCCTTTTGCTGTGACGTTAGAACCTGTATTTCTTCCCAGGTCGAACTTTCTTCTATGCCAATATTATGCCCAGCAAATTCATTTTCATTTTATCTTAACGCGGCTACCAAATTAAAACATTGTATTCTTTGCTGGCTTGATTCGTTAAGGAATAAACCAATGGATTTACCGTCAAGTGGATCTGTTGGTCAGTACAAGTTGCTGGAGAGCGACTTGTTATGTATGCTTAAGTGGTTATCGGCAGGCGCAGGAAAGTTCATTTGCGTCGAAGTTAACCGCTTTTTTTTCCCCGTACCGAGTCAAAGTAATTGTTATGGAATCAGGAAATGCGAAGGCTGTGCTTTTGACCCCAAAGCAGTAATGGTTGCCTGCGGTGCATGTTTTACCCCAGATTGTACGCCAAGGGCTCAAGGCTATATTCTTGGCTGCAAAAAACCTGGAATCGGGGCAGTCGGCAATTTGGCCGATTTTTGCAGCCCTGCTATGTGGCTGGCACACGAGTTAATGCACCATTGCCATCCAGGTTGCTGGTCGCACTTGGCGGGTCCAACTACAGGGAATTTAAACAACCTTGCCGTTCAACTCATTAAGTGCTGTTTTGAGGAATGTTTTTCGGCAGTTTAGTAATTATGAGATTTATTATACTTTCAATGGTTCTAATGCTAGCATACATATTATGTATGTTTGCGACTGCAAGTAATAACGCAAACAGGCCAAATTACGCGACATTGGCGAGTAAGTATAGTAGTATCCGTATCACTACCGATTCATCATACCAGATTGAGGGTGTTATGAACAATATAGCTGAAGTAGGATCCCCTATTTTATTAAAAGCATCTGGTATTGAGTCTCAGCATACCAAAGTATATTTTCTACCATATAATAAATATCTTTCGGCATTGCAATCTAACATAAAGTTAAACAGCATTATCGAGGAATTAGACTACACCTATACTATACGAGTTGTTAAGTTTATGGCAAAATACGATATGTATGCTGATACAGGATTTAATAATGTTGAGTTTCAAGATATTTATGAACCGACCCTAGAACTGCTTTTTGTGCCAGACATTAATCCCGGTAAATATATACTTGTTACGCGACACTTGGATTTTGTTGACATTGCGAAAACAGATGTATTGGAGTGGTATTCTCCTTCTATTTCATCGCTAGTGAGCGGCAATGAAAATGTATCGCGCTACATTGTTTACATTTATGCCCCTGGGCAAAGCTTCGATCCTGATTCTCAGACCCAAGGAATGACGTTGTTGCAAGACAAAAGTATGCCTAATATTGTACAGACAAAATCTAAACTGAATGATATTTGGGCAATAATGATGATAATACTAGGAGTGGTGGCGTTTCTGTCTGGATACGCAATTCGTGGAATTAATCAAAAAAACGTTGCAAGTAATGGAAGCAAGAATGTGCACCATGATTAATAGCTTTAAGACGCAGCACGTTTTGAAGGACGACGACGGCCCGCTTTAGCACGCTCGAACAATACGATTACGACTATTCCCCCGGCGGCCTGCCATCGAATACATACGGCTACGAGCGCGCCGAAACCACGACGGGCGATACGTATCTCATCGCGCGCAGCGGCAGCGGCCGCGGTCGCGCTTGGGAGTAATTTACGGAAGTAAATTCTTTATGCGCCGCACGGAAGTGCGGCGAATAGCGCGTCGGGCAAATGCGCCGGGAGGGACTTTGACGGAAGGCGGTACCGGAAGTGGATTTTAGATCGGTTTTTTTATCAAATGCACTTCCGTGCATTATATAAAGAAGCCACTTCCGTGGCTTACTCCCAAGCTGGCTTATTCCGAGGAATACATAGCGAAAATACTGCCGTGGCTTACTCCCAAGGCAAAAGGCTGGAATTTTCATTGCGGCACTTCCGTGCATTATATAAAGAAGCCACTTCCGTGGCTTACTCCCAAGAAAAGCGGGCGATAAGCGGCACGGTTTTGCGATGCGGCTGTGGCTTTTCGCCGTCAGTGGCGGCGTGCGGCGAGGTCTTTGACGATTTCGGAGAGCTTTGCGAGGTCGCGGCTGCAGGCGGCGCTTTCGTCGGGGTGCAACTCCCGCCATCTCTCGTCGCCGGAAATCACCACGCTTTTGCACGGCCGCCGCATTTCGTAATAGATTTGCCGCCCTTCCCTGACGGCGGCCACGCATCCGTATTTCCTGAGTTTGGCCAGTTTGTGCGAGACGTGAGGCTGTTTGAGTTCGAGCGCGTAAACAATCTCGCCCACGCTCAACCGATACCTGGCGAGCAAAATCGCGATCCGGTACGTAATCTCGTCCCCGAGCGCGGAATATAGTTCGAAAATATGCATCTCCCCGAATTTATTCTATCCATAATGCCTCTTTGCCGCTTGTCTAGCGGCCTTGTGTCTTTTTTAACAATGGGGCTTTCTAGACTTCGGCGGGAAAAATTCAAAGCTGATAGAATGCGCCGTGATGACAAAAGGAATTCGGATTACATTTCTCGGCGCCGCGGGCACGGTTACGGGCAGCTGCCACCTTATCAACACGGGCGTCGGCAAAATCCTGGTCGATTGCGGGATGTTTCAAGGCAGCCGCGAGCTGGAGCAGCGCAATTACCTAGGCTTCGGGTTCGACCCGTCGGACATAGACTTTCTGCTTCTGACGCACGCGCATATCGACCACTGCGGGCTTATTCCGCGGCTCGTAAAGTTCGGATTCAAGGGAACGATCGTATGCACGGAAGCGACGAAAGACCTTGCGCATCCGCTACTTCTGGACAGCGCGCACATACAGGAGCGCGATGCGGAATATTCCCGAAAGCGAAACGTTGACAGGGACCGCGTCCAGTCGCATGCGCTGTATACCGCGGCGGACGTAGAAACGGCGATGCGAAGATTCAGGGGAGTGGAGTATGAAGAGCGCATAGAGCTTTCCCGAAACATCACCGTGCGGTTCAGGGACGCCGGACACATTCTCGGCAGCGCGTCTGTCGAAATAGTCGTGAAAACGATGGAAGGCGCGGCGACCGTAGTGGCGTCCGGCGACATTGGAATGCCGAATACGGCGATATTGAAAGACCCGAAGGCGTTCGAGCGGGCGGATTATCTGCTGCTCGAAAGCACGTACGGCGACAGAAACCACGAAAACTTCGGAATGCGCAAAGACCAGCTCGCGGCGGAAATCGAGGAGATGTTGAAATTGCAGGGGCCGCTGATAATCCCGAGTTTTGCGGTCGGAAGGGCGCAGACGCTTTTGTATTACCTTTCGATGCTGAAACGCGAGCGGAAGGATTGGCCCTCGTTCAAGGTGTACGTGGATTCGCCGCTTTCGAGGCGGGCGACCGAAATCGTCGGCGCGCATCCGGAGTGTTTCGACAAAGAGCTATCGGCGCTTCTCGGCAAAGGCATTAATCCGTTCAAGGCGGAGTGGCTGGAATTCACCGACACCGTTGACGATTCGAAAAAGCTAAACTTCCTGAAGGGGCCGCGCGTGGTCATCAGCGCCAGCGGAATGTGCACGGCGGGGCGGGTAAGGCATCACCTTGCGAACCACCTTGCGGAAGGGCGCGCGAGCGTGCTTTTCGTGGGATATCAGGCGCACGGCACGCTTGGAAGGATGCTTGTCGAAGGCGTGAAAAGCGTGAAACTTTACGGCGAAAACGTGAAGGTGAACGCGAGAATTTCGACGATTCACGGGTTTAGCGCGCACGCCGACCGGGACAACCTGACAGGCTGGCTTGAGCAGATGGAAGAAAAACCGGCGAACGTTTTTCTCGTTCACGGCGAGCAAAACGCGCTGGAATCTTTCCGGGAACATCTTCAAAACATTGGATATAACGCTGCGGTCGCCGTCGAGGACGAAACCGTCGAACTGCCGCTCGTTCACGGCGTGGAAATCGCGAAAACCGAGGCGACCGTGCGCGAGCGTGCGAGGGCGCCGAAGCCGGGCGTTCGATACGAAAAGGCGGCGGCGGAAAAGGTCGAAGCGGGCGGCGAATATGCGCTGCAAGGTCCGGCGCATCCGGGCGACAGCGCGGAAAACCGCATAAGCAGATATTTGAGGTGGCTGCATAAGGAAATCGCCGACGCCGGATTCGTTCTCGGCGAAATAGACGCCGAACTTCCGGCTTGGACCGAGTCATCCGCCCTGCCCCTGACACGGACTCAAAGCGTGGGCATCGTTTACGACGACATTATCGGAGAAACGAGCGCGCTCCTGATTCAAACGCTCGACGCATTCGAAAAACGGCTTGCGAAGGAAAACGGCGATGCCGCCGACGCGGCGGAAGCGATATCGGCGCTTCGAGGCGAAATCGAAACTCTAATCGAAACGCGGCGCGTGGAAATACTCGACAAGCTGGAGACCGGAAGCTGACCGAAGCCGCTGGCGCAATAACGGCCGAAAATCTAAAAATAATTTCATACTTCGGCGGTCGAATTATTGAAATAAACAATTAAACGTGTTAATGTAATAGTTGACCGGAGGTGTTTTATGACGATTGCCATTACCGCAGTTGAATTCGAGCTTGCCGGCGCGGCCGGCGGCGTGCAAACGGCCGGAGTACGCGGCACGGAAGCGGCGGGGTCGCTGCCCTGTTGCGCAACCGAACTCGAGCTGTCCCGGCGCAGTCTGATTACCGAGGAAGACGCGCGGTCGCTGATGGAAGTTTTCAAGGTGCTCGCAAACGACACGCGGCTAAGGCTGCTGCATACTCTGGCGCGCGAAGGCGAGGTGTGCGTAAGCTGTCTGGCGGAAACCATCGGTATGAGCGCACAGGCCGTTTCGAATCAATTGCAGCGGCTTGCCAATCGAAGGATTATCGAGGCGAGGCGATGCGGAAATCAGATGCTTTACCGGATTGTCGATCCGTGCGTAGTCGAGCTGTTGGAAAAAGGAATCTGCGTCACTGGTGATGCGGGCGAAGCGGCATCCCGCCGGGAAAGCTGAACGCCGCGGCGCGTCCCAATTGGGCGCGACACGAAAGGAATAGATGGCTGACATCGAGGATTTGAAAATCGATTTGCCGGAACGAAGGCCGAGAAAACGGCGGCGGTCGAGCGCGCCGGCGGCGATTGCGGTTATTGCCGCCGTTGCGGCGGCGGCGTGGCATTTCGAATTGCGAGACAGATTTTTTCCGCCGCCAGCAGTGAAAATCTTCGTCGCGGCAAAGCCCGGCGAATCGCGTGCGGCGGCTGGGGATATTTCCGCGGGCGGATATCTCGAAGTCAAGCCGCCCGGCCCGGTTATCGCATCCGTTTTGGTGGAAGGAAAAGTGAAATCGATTTCCGCGATCGAAGGCGATTTCGTAACGGCGGGCCAAGTCATCGCCCGGCTGGACGACTCGCTTTTTGCGCAGGAAGCGAAGGTTAGAAAAAGCTCGGTCGAAGTTGCCCGCAAAAGGCTTGAAAGGCTGGAGGCGGGATTCAGGAACGAAGAAATCGCGCAGGCCGAAGCGGATTTATCGGGCGCAAAGGCGCGCCTCGCGAGAGTCGAATCCGAATGCGAGAGGGCGGAGAGCCTGTTCGCGTCGGGTGTCGTCGCGCAACGACAGCTTGACGAAGCGCGCGCCGAACTGGCATCTGCAAAATCCGAAGTTGCGGTAAGGGAATCGGAAGTAAGTATAAGGCGGCGAGGAGCGAGAAAAGAGGACGTGGAAATCGCTCGTGCAGAGCTTGCCGCCGAAATCGCCGCGTACGAACGGGCGAATTGGAACGCCGCGCAATGCGCGGTTAAAGCGCCGGTATCGGGCGTAATACTCGAAAGATTTGCCGGTGAAGGCGACTGGATTTCGCCCGGCTACGATTCGGAATCTCCCGGCGCGATTTTCAGCATTATGAAACCGGGAAGCATTCAGGCTTGGGTGGACGTGAATCAGCGGGAAATGCAAGGCGTGTTCGAAGGACAGCGCGTTGCGATAACGACGGACGCCTTGCCCGATCGCGTGGTCGAGGGACGCGTATCGGCGATTATGCCGCGGGCGAACCTGCAGAAAAACACGATACAGGCGAAAATCGAAATACCGGACGCGCCGCCGGATTTCATTCCGGACATGAGCGTGAAAGTCATTTTCCTCAAAAAAGAAACCGGCAAAGAAGAGACCGAAAAAACAAAAAGCGCGATTCGAATTCCGGCGCAGGCGGTCGCGTACGAAGCGGGACGGCAGGGCGTAATGCTCCTTATCGATGGGCGGGCGGCGTTCAGGGCGGTCCAATTCGAAGGAGAAGAACAGGGGATGGCGCTTGCGGTTTCCGGATTATCCGCCAGCGACAGAATTATCCTCAATCCCTCCGGTATCAAACATGGGCAAAAGGTGGCGGCGAAGGAATGACGGCGGCGAAAAACGACATATTGGTTTCGATGCGGGGCATCGTTAAAACCTATTACAAAGGCGATACCGAAGTTACGCCGCTCGACGGCGTGGACTTGACAGTCGGGAAAGGCGAGTTCGTCGCGTTTATGGGGCCGTCCGGCAGCGGCAAATCCACGCTTTTGAACATTGCCGCGGGAATCGACAAACCGAACGCGGGAAGGGTGATTATCGCCGGCGAAGACATTACCGATTTCAATGAAGACGAGCTTGCCTCCTGGCGGACAAGGACGATAGGTTACATTTTTCAGCAGTTTAATTTGATGCCGGTGCTGTCCGCTTATGAAAACGTCGAACTTCCGCTTCTTCTGCTTCCGCTGACGAAGGAAAAGCGCAAAAAACTTGTGTTGACGGCTCTCGAACTTGTCGGGTTGGCCGACAGAATGCACCATTATCCGCGCCAGCTAAGCGGCGGACAAGAGCAGCGTGTCGCGATTGCACGCGCGATTGCGACCGACCCGAAAATAATCCTCGCCGACGAACCGACCGGCAACTTGGACCGAGAATCGGCAAACGGAATACTCGAACTTCTGTGTTCGCTTAACGACAGGTTCGGCAAGACGATACTGATGGTTACTCACGATCCGGCGGTTGCGGAACGGGCAAAGCGCCTCGTCCATATTGACAAAGGCGAAATATCGGAAGCCGGAAGCACTCGAAAGGAGAATGCGGCGTGATAATCGCGAAACTTGCGGCGAGAAATGCGATGCGGCGGCCCGTGCGCACCGGCCTTACGCTGCTAAGCATTGCGGCCGCTATGTTCGTGTTTGCGTCGCTTTTTTCGCTAGACCGCGGACTCGGCAGGATGATCGCCGAAACCGGCGGGGACAAGGTGCTGGTCGTGTTTGAGAAGTTCAAAGCCTGTCCGCCGTTTTCCAGAGTGCCAGTTCATTACAACGACAAGATTCTCGGAATGGAGCACGTCGAAGACGCGATGCCGGTGAGGTTTCTTTTGTCCAACTGCCAGACCACCACGGATCTCGTGGCGGTTCATGGCGTCGAGCCGGGCAAATTCCGCAAGTTTCGCGAAATACAAATAGGCGAAAGCGAGTATGCCGCATTCGAAAGCGAACGCGGTGCGGCGATTGCGGGACAGGCGATTGCGAAAAAATACGGCTGGAAAAACGGAGATTTGGTTACGCTGAAAGAACTCGGCGGCGTGTCGTTCACGCTTCGCGGGATTTTCGCGGCGCCGGGGTCGAGCCTCGAAAACGTGATACTTCTAGACAGAGAGTATTTGGAATATTCGATAGACCAGGTGGGCGTGGCGACGATGATACTCGTGCTAGTGGATAGCGAGAAAAACGCCGGTAAACTTGGCTTCGAAATCGACGGCGCCTTCGCAAACAGCGGCACGCAGACGACGACAGGCCCGGAGAAGGCGTTCATCGCCGGAAACATCGAAGATTTCAAGGGGCTCGTCGGCTTCGCGCAGGTCGTCGGCTATCTTGCGCTCGTGCTTTTGTTCGCGGCGGTGGCGAACAGCATTTCGATGAGCGTACGCGACCAAATGCGCGAAATGGCGATAATGAAAACGCTAGGCTATGAGTCGCCGAAAGTGGCCGCGGTAGCGGTCTTGGAATCGCTGTTCGTATCCGTTCCCGCCGCATTGCTCGGCTTCGGAATAGCCTACGCGGTTCTTTTGTCCGGCGGATTCGCGGTGAGCGTGGAAGGCTTTACGATAACGCCTCATTTGCCGGCGAGTTTTCTTGTGCTGACGGCGGGAATCGGGGCGGCGCTAGGAGTGGCGGGTTCGTATCTTCCGGCAGCGCGAGGCGCAGGAGCGCGAATCGTATATGCTCTGAAGGGGGTTGACTGATGCGGATGCCGCTGGCGTACAACCTGAAATCTCTAGCCCGCAGAAAGGGCAGAAGCGCGATAACGATGCTCGGAGTTTCGGTAGCCGTGTTCGTCGCGGTATTGATGATGTCGCTCTCGAAAGGTCTGGTCGCAAGCGCGAAAAGCACAGGGTCGCCGGATAATGTAATCGTGCTAAGCCGCGGCGCGGAATCGCTGGAATTTTCGGCGATAGAGCCGTCGGATTTTCACGTTCTCAAAAGCACCGGATACGCCGCGGATAAGAATGGCGAGCCGCTCGTTTCGCCGGAAACTTATATCAACACGATAGTTACTATGCCCGGAATGCACGGGGGGCCGGCGATGCGCGGCCTCGTTCGCGGCGTATTGCCCGTCGCGTTCGACGTTCACGAGCAGACCGGAATGGCCGCCGGTTCCCCGCCCGAACGCGGCGGGAAAATAGCCGTCGGAAGATTGGCCGCAACGAAACTTGGAATTCACGAAAGCGCGCTTCGAATCGGCAGCGAAATAGAATTCGAGGGCACAAAGTGGACCGTGTCCGGTATTCTCGACGCGCCCGGCACGGCATTCGAAAGCGAGATTTGGGCGAATCTGGACGACCTTATGGCGGCGGCGAAGCGGACCGATTTTTCGGCCGTTACGGTTAAAACCGGAGGGCAAACTGCGGCGGACGACTTGTTGTTCGACCTTATTACGCGCACGGACATTCGCGTGGAGGCGAAACTGGAGACCGAGTATTACGGCGGAATGGCGAGAGCGATGAAACCGGTTCAGGTTGTCGCAAACCTGATGACGGTTATGCTCGCGCTGGGCGGAATGCTGGTCGCCATGAATACCATGTTCACTTCGATTTTGGGCAGAACGAAGGAAATGGCGGTTTTGCTGGTGATGGGATTCAAAAGGCGGGCGGTTCTGGCATCGTTTATTTTGGAATCGCTGGCGCTTTGCGGAATCGGCGGCGTTATCGGCACAGCGGCGGGCATTGCGCTTAACGGGATGCCGATGAAAACGGTTATGGGCGCGTTCAGATTCAGCGCGGATGCCGAAGTTGCGCTTTTGGGGATTGCAATATCGGCCGTTATCGGAATTATCGGCGCGGCCGCGCCTGCGGCTTCGGTCGCCCGGATTGGCGCGGTGGAAGCTTTACGTTCAAGCTAAGGAGAAAAAATGAAGGCGAAATATTCTGTTCTATCGGCGTTAATGGTAGTGGCGATGCTGGCGGTTGCGGCGTCCGCGTTTTTCAAATTGCAGCCGCAAGGCGCGTCCGGCACGCAAACCGCGGCGGCGCCGAATGCGGCGATTGCGGATATAAAAGCCGCGCCCGAAGCGCCTGTCGAGCCGTTGCCCGAAGGCGCGATAGAGGTCGGCGTCGAAAAGCTGTGGAGCGATCCTGCCGCCTACGAAGGATTGGTTGCGCTCGAAGGCTACGTTACTCAATCGTTTCCGGACCGCGGCGCGTTTGTAATGGCGGACCTTAAGGAAGCGGAATGCTGCCCGGAAGCGGGATGCGCGGAGTTCACGGTTCCGGCGAAAGTTCCCGCGACCGAATTCAGCGGCGAGGTGCCGAATGCTATGGAGTCCGTTGTCGCAATCGGCAAGGTTACGCCGCGCGATAAAGGCTTCGACTTTTCGGTGAGCGAAGTCCGCCGTGACGGAAAAGTGATACTGAAGCGCATTTCGGATGCGGCCTAATCCGCGGCTCAAGGCGCAATTGGCAAATTTGCCTGGAAACGGACGCACGCGGTCAGTCTTCGCCCAAAACCTCGAGCGCTTTGGCGAGGACGTCTTTGGGATCCACGAGAATCGCGTTGGCCGGCATTTCCGGCGTTACCTGCCTTGCCCTGTCGTGGAATTCCTGCGGGCAAACAACGATAACGGGAATGTCGAAAATTTTCGTCCGGTACAGCAGTTCGTCGATCGTCGTTTCGTAAGGCGCGGACGGAAGGAGCTTGTGAAGGTAGGCGATGACCAGACCCGGCTTGCGGGTTAGGTGGATCATTTGGATGTTCAAGCCGTGGCCGTCGTATCCGTTCGAAAGCGGCAATACGTCGTAGCCTTTCATCGCAAGCGTCGTAAGCCACGCCGCGTTCGTTCCTTCAAGATATCCGATGATTTTCGTCATAGAATTCTCCTTCCAGGCACATGATGAATTATATGTCCGTTCTGCGCCGTGCGGGTATTTGTGTCAGCTAGATAAATTGTGCACATAATCACTTACACCGCCCCCTGTGCGACCATCGCGCGTGCGACCTTTAAAAAGCCCGCAATGTTCGCGCCGGCGACATAGTTTCCGGGCATTTCGTACTCGTCCGCTGTGGCGATGCAGTTCTTGTGTATGGACCGCATTATGTTGAATAGCCTCTCGTCCACTTCCTCGCGGGTCCAATATAGGTGCTGGGCGTTTTGCGACATTTCGAGACAGCTTACCGCCACGCCGCCCGCGTTGGCCGCTTTGCCCGGCGCGTAAATGACGCCGCTGTCCTGCAGGTATTTGACCGCTTCGGGCGTAGTCGGCATGTTCGCGCCTTCGCAGACCAGCTCGATTCCGTTGCTCACCAGCGCCTGCGCGTCGTCGAGGTGAAGCTCGTTCTGGGTTGCGCAGGGAAAAGCCAAAGATGCGCCGGGGATGTGCCATACGTTTTTCTTCGGGTAGAAATCCACTTTGAAATGCTCGGCGTATTGATTGAGAAATCCCCGCTTTACGTAAACAAGTTCCTTTATCCATTCCAGCTTTTCTTCGTCTATTCCGTCAGGGTCGTGGATGGAACCTTCGATGTCGCTCATGGCAATGACTTTGCCGCCGAGTTGGATCAGCTTTTCGACCGCGTATTGGGCAACGTTTCCGGCCCCCGACACCAAGCAGGTCTTGCCGAGAATGCCCTTGCCCATACGCTGAAGCATTTCGCTCGCGAAATAAATTACGCCGTATCCGGTGGCTTCGGGACGGATAAGGCTGCCGCCCCATTCCGCGCCTTTTCCGGTTAAAACGCCGCCGAACGACGAAGTGAGTCGCTTGTATTGACCGTAGAGAAATCCGATTTCGCGAGCTCCCACGCCGATGTCGCCGGCGGGTACGTCGATGTCCGGGCCGATGTATTTGTAAAGCTCGGTCATGAATGACTGGCAAAACCGCATTACTTCGACGTCGCTCTTGCCGATTGGATTGAAGTCCGAGCCGCCCTTTCCGCCGCCGATTGGAAGCGTGGTAAGCGCGTTCTTAAGAATTTGCTCGAATGCAAGGAACTTCAAGATGCCGAGGTTGACCGACTTGTCGAATCTCAGTCCGCCTTTGTACGGCCCGATGGCGCTGTTCATTTGGACGCGATATCCGATGTTTACAATGACTTTGCCTTCGTCGTCGATCCACGGGACGCGGAAAATTATCGCCCGCTCCGGCTCGACCATCCGCTCCAACACCTGCATGTCGATAAACTTCGGATGGCGGTCGATAATCGGAAGAATCGATTCCGCAACTTCGTGCACAGCCTGATGAAACTCCGGCTCGCCGGGGTGTTTTTCGATGAGCGGCTGCATGAACTCATCAACGGTTTTGTACATCAAAATGCTCCTTTTCACAGAACGTGACTCTGCAAAACAATCCGCAATACCAAGCAATTACTCCCGGCTTTCCGAAAGACGCACGCGCGGCATCGGCGCGGCGGTCGGGATGGAAATTATACCTTTTGCGGCGGATTACCTATATTCTTCGCAATACATTGTGCCTTCGGGACGCCTGAGAACGCACCTGCGGCCGTTTTCGCAGTTGGCGCACAGCCCTTCTTTCGAGTTGCGCTGGTCGGGCTCCATCGCCGCGACGAAGTTTTTTGCGGCGGGAGAAGCTTCCTCTTCGAGGTCGTTTTCTCCGTTTTCGTCAAACTCGTCGCAAAACCAAACCGGACCCCTCGCATGTTTCAAGTACATGCAATCGAGGTGCCGGCTGCAAGTGGCGCAGATTCCGGCGGCGGTAATCAGCCGTGCGGCATATATTTCGCGTATGCCGGTTTGCTCCTTTAAAAACTTGCCCATCTCAAAATCCTCCGGGTTTCGCGGGCGCGCCCGCGTTTGTTTCAAAGTCGCTCAAATTATTCCTTGTGAATTTAACGGCGGCAATGGGATTTTCCCCATGAAGTTACTAAGAATTATCCCTATGGGATTTTTACCTATCGGATTAGTACACTAAATGTCGAATGAAATGCGCAGAAGCAGCATGAATAAAGGATTTGCAAGAGAATAATTTTTTCGATAATTTACGGCGATAAAAAAGCCGGCCTTTTGGGTGCGCTTGTGAAGACAGTATTAATTCGTATCTTGCTTGACCGGAAGCGATTCGGCAAGCCGTGGCAGGCATAATTGATTCGCGTCTTGTGCGCAAAGGAGCAAACTTCGATGGGCAGCGGCGAAGCGAAACCCGGCCGTAAGAAATCCGGAGGCGCAAATGCGCGTCCGGCTCATCCCAACTCGGAAGAGCTTTGCAAAATCATTTTCAAACACTCCCCTATCGGCATAATCAATTTAAGCACCGACGGCGTCATCGTCGATTGTAACGAGAAAATCGCGGAAATGATGGGAGCCACGCGGGGCAAAATAGTCGGCTTCAACATGCTCGAAGACATTGCCGACGAAAAGATGGCGGCCGCAGTGCGAAAGGCCTTCGCCGGAAAATTGGGGCTGTTCGAGGGCGAATATACGTCCGTAACCGGCGGAAGGCAGGCGGCGATTCGCGCCTTTTTCATCGGCGTAATGTCGGACAAAAAGGAGTTTCTTGGCGCGCTCGGCTTTTTCGAGGACATTACGGAGCAGTGGCGCACCGGCATGGAACTGCGGAAGCGGGAGCATGAACTAAAGGAACGCGTAAAGGAGCTTAACTGCCTTTATACAATTTCGAGCTTGGCACAGCACAAGGAACTATCGTTGAACGAATTCCTGCGCAAAGCGGCGGAAGCGATACCGCCGGCGTGGCAGTATCCCGAAATAACGAGCGCAAGAATTCTGGTCGAAGACCGGGAGTTCGCCACCGTGGGGTTTGATAAATCCCAATGGCGGCAGGCGTGCAGAATAATTTCGGGCGGAGTCGCACTCGGCGAAATCGAAGTTTGTTACTCTCGCGAAATGCCGCCCGCGGACGACGGGCCGTTTTTAAAGGAAGAATCGCTGCTTTTAAAAGCGATTGCGGACTTGATGGCGGAGATTATCGAAAACAAGCGCTCGGATGCGATGATTATGGATTATCAGCGTCAGCTGCGCTATCTCGCCTCGGAACTTTCCATTATCGAAGAGCGTGAGCGCAAACGAATCGCGGCGCTGCTGCACGACAACGTCGGACATGTGCTGGCGATTGCGAAAATTAAGCTGCAGGAATACGAGGAAAACCCGGTGAACGGACTTGCGCCGATAATCGGACATCTCGACAAGGCGGTTCACGCGACCAGGTGGCTCACGTTCGAAATCAGCCCGCCGGTTCTGCACGAACTCAGCTTTGAGGCGGCGCTTGGATGGCTCGTGCGCCGCGTACGCGAGGAATACGGCTTGGATGCGGACTTTTTCGACGACGGCTGGCCGAAACCGCTGGACGAAAACGCCAGATTCATGCTTTTCAGAAGCGTGCAAGAACTTTTGGTCAACGTCGTCAAACACGCAAAGGCGAAAAAAGTGACGGTCGCGGCGAGAAGAATCGGCGGGAACATTCAGATTTCGGTCGAAGACGACGGCGTCGGATTCGATTATATGAAAGTGACGGCTACGCAAAGTATGGACACCGGATTCGGTTTGTTCAGCATTAGGGAGCGCGTGATAAATCTCGGCGGAAGTTTCGAAATCAAGAGTTCGCCGGGACTCGGCACCGCCGTATATATGAACGTTCCCGTCCGCAAGGAAGAGCGGCCGACGCCAAGCGTAGTTGCGACCGGTAAGCTCGAAGTGCGCGACGAAAAGGAAGGAGCCGGAAAGCCGATTAGAATACTAATCGCAGACGACCAAAAGATTATACGCGAAGGCCTTACCGCGCTGCTCGACAATCTCGACGACATCGAAGTCGCCGGACAGGCGAAAACCGGCATCGAAGCGGTGGAACTGACCGGAAAACTGAATCCCGACGTCGTCGTTATGGACGTAAGCATGCCGGATATGAACGGCATCGAAGCCACGGCAAAAATAACCGCGGATTTTCCCGGCGTGAAGGTTATCGCGCTCTCGATGCACACCGACGGCTATTTCGTAATGGAAATGCTCAAAGCCGGCGCATCCGGTTATTTGCTCAAAGACTGCGCGCAGTCCGATTTGGCGCAAGCGATCCGGACGGTCAAGGCGGACCTGACGTTCCTTAGCCACGAAATTGCCGAAACCGTGGTGAGCGGATACGTCAAGCCGAGGCAGCCGGAAGCCGGGAAACCGGCAGGAAAAGACACGGTCGCCGACCTTACGCCGCGGGAGACCGAAGTGCTGGTCCTTATAACTCAGGGTTTGAACACGAAGGAAATAGCGAGAAAACTCGGGGTTAGCGTAAAGACGATAGAGGCGCACAGGCAAAACGTTATGGACAAGCTTGAAATACGCAACCTTGCCGAGCTTACGAAATTCGCCCTGAGAGAAGGGCTGACGAAACTCGATTAAGCGCACTGCAACTCGAGATTTCCGCCGGATAAACGGGCGGAATTGCGCGCCGAAAATCCCCTAGACTCGCAAACGCGGTTTTAGGGAAATTCCCATAGGGATATTTCTAGGCGCAAACTTAGTAGAAATCCCATTGTGCATCGATTTTTCGCGGGGAATAATCTGCACGACGAACGAGGAATTCGTCCGCCGGTTTGAACTTACCCGCGATGGATATCGCGAAGGAGGATTTTGAGATGACTTTGACTTTGAAGAAAACCGAAACGTTGGAGATCGCCGGAGCGCCGATCTCGAAAGTAAGCGGAATATGCTCGACTTGCATCCACAGGGCGAGCTGCCTCTATTATTCCGCGGCACGCACGCCGGTATGGTACTGCGACGAGTTTCACGACAGCGAGCCGGAAGGCGCAAAAGCGAGGCGCGACGAAACCGCGGTTATCGCGGCGAGGCTGCTAATCGGCAAAGAACCCGACGTTCGCGACGCGAAAATGGGCGTGTGCTCGAACTGCGACAGCCACGGCAAATGCACTTACGAAAAACCGGAAGGGACCATGTACTGCGAGGAATACGTCATTTAAGCGAAGAGCGGCTTGCGCACCGTGAACGTCGCGACGTTTTTCGCTTGCGCCCGGCCCGGAATCAGTCTCCGCCTTCCGTAAGCGCAAAATGCGGAATTCAAATCGAGGTTTCCGGAAGCGCACAATGCGGATTGTCATCGAAGTTTCCGTAAGCGCCGCTGTAAAACCGAAATTCACATCTCCCGGCATTGCCGGGCATGTCGAACTCCTGTAATGAGCCCCGGACCCCCACCGGGGCTTTTTTTAAATTGGCAATTAAACCTACATGCATAACAAGATAACCAATTCTGGCAGACCAATCTTATGGTGGTCCGCAACATCTTTCAAAATATCGTGAAGAGTGCCGACCGGAATTGACTTTGCCATAGGAATGGTCACTTTGTGTGTTCCGCATAATTCAGTTTTCATTCTAACGTGGCTTCCAGCTTGTCTGATTCGCACATACTCCAGCTTTGCCAAAGCCTTTTCAAGCTCTGCGCCGGAAACATCCCGCGGAATTTTCAAATCGAAACTACCTCATCTCTTACAAAATGAAGACGAATTAGCTTTGGGAATGCTTCGCCTTCGTCAAAATGACATTCCACGGCCTCTTTTACATTCGTCCGCAGTTCTTCAAGCGTAGCGCCGAAAGTGAAAATGCTTTCGCCGAGTGCCCTTGCGCGAAAACCGCATTCCGGGTCTTCCACCACTTCAAAGATTAATTCACGAATTGCCATAACATTTAGATTATACCCTAAGGAATGTTGTCCGGAATATTCGTACCGAAATGCGGAGCAATTCCTCACCCCACTTTTTCCCTTACCTTTTTGCCGGTTTCGGTTTCGATTTTCTTTCGTAGCGTGGCTTGCAAGCCTTTCATTTGGTCACGGAGCTCGGCGGCTTTTTCGAATTCCAGAATTTCCGCATATTTCAACATTTGCGCTTCGATTTCGTCGATAACCATCATCAGCTCGCCTATCGAAAGCTGCGCGCCGGGCACGTCGGTCGGGTCGGCCCCGGCCTTCTTTATTACCCTGAGATTCGCTTCTTCGAGCTCGTCCGAAATCGCCTTTATCGCCTTTTCGATGCTGCGCGGCGTGATGCCATGCTTTTCGTTGTATTCGATTTGTTTCGCGCGCCGGCGGTTCGCTTCGTCGATCGCGCGCGCCATGGACGGCGTCACTTCGTCGGCATACAAAACTACTCTGCCGTTCAAGTTTCTCGCCGCTCTGCCCATCGTTTGAATAAGGCTTTTGTCGCTTCTTAAAAAGCCTTCCTTGTCCGCGTCGAGAATTGCGACGAGCGAAACTTCGGGTAGATCCAGACCTTCGCGAAGTAGGTTGATTCCGACGATAATGTCGTACACGCCGAGCCGCAGGTCTTTCAATATTCTTATGCGCTCCACGGTGTCAACGTCGCTGTGCAGATATTGAACTTTGAAATCGGCGTTAGCAAGATATTCCGACAAATTCTCTGCCATTTTTTTCGTTAGCGTGGTGATAAGCACGCGCTCGCGGCGGGAAATCGTTTCGTGGCATTGCTCGATTAAATGGTCTATTTGATTTTTAGAACTTACGATGGTTATTTCGGGATCGACGAGACCGGTCGGCCGGATTATTTGCTCGGCGATTTGCGACGAATTTTTAAGCTCGTATGGGCCGGGCGTGGCGGTTATAAAAACGCATTGCCTTACCGTTTCCTCCCATTCCTCGAACCGGAGCGGACGGTTGTCGAGAGCGGAGGGCAAACGGAACCCGTATTCGACGAGCGTGGATTTGCGGCTGCGGTCGCCGTTATACATCGCGTGCAGTTGAGGCAGCGTAACGTGGCTTTCGTCGATTACCATCAAAAAATCGTCCGGGAAATACTCTATTAGGTTACTCGGCGTATCGCCAGGATTTCTGCCTTCGAAATGCCTCGAATAGTTTTCGATTCCCTTGCAATATCCGATGTTTCTAATCATTTCTATGTCGTATTTCGTGCGCTCTTTAAGCCGCTGATATTCGAGTATTTTTTCTTGCGACTTGAAAAACTCAAGCCTTTTTGCAAGCTCGTCTTCGATGCCTTCTAGCGCGATTTGTATCTTCTCGGGCAGTAGCACGTAATGGGTGGCGGGGAAAATATATGTGAATTCCGGATTCGATTTCACCTTTCTCGTCGTAGCGTCGATTTCGTATATCTGGTCTATGGTTTCGCCGAAGAATTCGACGCGGGTAATTTCTTCTTTGTCCGCGCTGTAGATTTCCAAAGTTTCGCCGACGAACCTGAACGTTCCGCGAACGAGCTCGAAGCTGTTGCGCATGTATTGCATGTCCACGAGCCGCCGGATTAGCTTCTGGCGCTCCCAGCTTTCGCCGCGCCTAAGCTCGACCACGAGCCGTGCGTAGTCCTCCGGACTGCCGAGGCCGTAGATACAGCTCACGCTTGCGACGACGATGACGTCGCGTCGCGTGAGAAGCGCTTCGGTCGCCGAATGGCGCAGCCGGTCGATTTCCTCGTTTATCGCCGAATCCTTTTCGATATAGGTGTCCGTCGAGGGAATGTAGGCTTCGGGCTGATAATAATCGTAGTAGCTGACGAAATATTCCACGCAGTTATCGGGGAAAAATTCCCGGAATTCAGCGCAAAGCTGGGCGGCGAGGGTTTTGTTATGGCTAACGACCAGCGTGGGGCGCTGTAATTTTGCGATGACGTTCGCGATTGTGAAGGTCTTTCCGCTTCCCGTCACGCCGAGCAACGTTTGGAATCTGTCGCCGCGATTAAGGCCGCGAGCGAGCGCGTCGATGGCCTCGGGCTGGTCGCCGGTCGGACTGAAATCCGAAACGAGTTTGAATTTTTCGTCTCTGCGTATTGGCACGAAGCTATTATACTGCGAAACGGGCGTTTCGCAAAGATAGCCGGAACGGATGTATAATATATAATTCGGCAATCGCGAAGAATTTCGCGGGTTTAGTTAAAACTATACTTTTTTAGTTTTTCAGGGTAGAATGAATTGAGCCTGAATTCAGGAAATGGCATTTCAAGATTGGTGCGTTTGCCGGTTTCGGACGCCGAGCGCGGAATTTACGTTTTTGGGGACTCCGAGGCTTTCGCCGATTGGTTGTCCCAAATTCAGCGCCCGAGCAAGCTCGTTCTAACGGCGGCATTGGACAGCATTGCGCGTTATAGCCTTTCCGATTTAACACGAGCGGGACATCTGTTCAAGAAGCTTGCAGGTACGGAACCACCTATTTATGAAATCCGCAAAAATCAGGCAAGACTGCTTTGTTGCATGATGGGAGCAAATATCGTCATCCTTCACTGGCTCGCTAAAAAGAAGGATAAACTGGCTCCGGAAGATGTTAAGAAAGCGGAGCGGCTTGCAAGAGAGGTTTTTAGTTATGTCGAAAAGAATTGGCCAGATTTTTGAAGAAGCACGCGGGACGCCCGAATATCGGGCGGAAGTCGCGGCGATGAACTTCATCGTAGTTTGCGAGCGGCGGCGCGAGGAACTGGGATTATCTTATTCGGAGCTTGCCAAAAGGATTGGAGTTACCAAAGGACGGATTTCACAACTAATGTCCGGCAGCGCCAGTAATATGACGCTTCTCACGATGCATAAGCTTGCTGACGCGCTTGAATTCGAGTTCGAGTTTAGGGAGCCAGAAAAGGAAATACAGACCGTGGAGTCCGAAAAGCCTGCGCTCGCACATAAGTAGCACATTTAACGATTACGGCTTTACCGCCGCTTTTTCTTCCTTCCCGCGGTGACTTCTGTTATAGGAACTGCCTCTGCCGGCGCTTCTTCGCGACCGTGGCATTGCTTGTATTTCTTTCCGCTGCCGCACGGGCACGGGTCGTTGCGGCCGACTTTTTCTTCCTTGCGCCTTACCGTCCGCTGGCGCTGCGCCGTGCCGCCGTCCGCAGAGGAGTAACCGGCGATGTTGTAGGCGCTTTTCTTTTGCTCTTCCTCTTCGTGGGTCATTATCCGCACGCGGAATATCTTCGAGACGACGTCTTTTTGGATGCTGGTTTTCAGCGTTTCGAAATGGTCGAACGCTTCTTTCGCGTACACGGCAACCGGATCTTCCTGTCCGTAACCGCGCAGACCCACGCCTTCGCGCAAGTGGTCCATCACGTTCAGGTGGTCGATCCACTGCTCGTCTATGCTGCGCAGAGTAAGGTATCGTTCGAGTTCGCGCATCGTTTCGACGCCGATTTCCGCTTCTTTCGCCTCGTAAAGCTCTTCGGCGAGTTCCTGAAGCTCCGAAATCAGCGCTCCGGCGTCTTTACCTTCGATTCTAGCGGCCGTGAAGTAATCGGGAATCGGCAAGGTTAGGTTCAGCTCCCGCCAAAGACCTTCGACGTCTATGACTTCCTGATTTCGATCGGTGTAATGTAAGTTGCCGCGAACGACGTCTTCCATCGCGGTCGCGAGAAAGCTTGAAACTTGCTCGCGCATATCCACGCCGGACAGGATGTTCTCTCTGTCCTGATAGATGACCGCCCGCTGTTTGTTCATTACGTCGTCGTACTGCAGAACGTGGCGGCGGATATCGAAGTTCCGGCTTTCAACTTTCTTTTGCGCGCGCTCGATGCTTTTCGTGACGATTCCGGCTTCGATGGGCTGGTCTTCCGGGACGTTCAGCCTGTCCATTATTCCGGTCAGCCTGTCCATGCCGTAAAGCCGCATCAAATCGTCTTCGAGCGAAAGGAAAAATCTCGATTCGCCGGGATCGCCCTGGCGGCCGGAACGGCCTCGCAGTTGATTGTCGATTCGCCGGGATTCGTGACGCTCCGTGCCTAGAATATACACACCGCCCGCACGGACGACGGTATCGCGCCCCGCTTTGCAATCGTCTTCGTACTTTTTCGAAAGCTCCTGCACTTCGCCGAAATTGTCCGGGTCGAACGGGTCGATGCCGCGCCGGAATAGCTCGTATTTCGCCAGGAATTCCGCATTGCCGCCGAGAACGATGTCGGTTCCGCGGCCCGCCATATTCGTCGCAATGGTAACTTGTCCGGGACGCCCAGCTTGCGCGACGATGTATGCTTCTTTTTCGTGATATTTAGCGTTAAGCACCTCGTGCGGAATGCGCTCTGAAGAGAGCATGCGCGCCAGAAGCTCGCTGTTTTCTATCGAAATCGTACCGACGAGAACGGGCTGTTTTCTTTCGTGACATTCTTTGATTTGGCCGATAATCGCACGGTATTTCGCCTTTTCGGTTTTATAAATTACGTCGTTTTGGTCCTTACGAATCATCGGCATGTGCGTGGGAATGCAAACGACGTCGAAGCTGTAAATCTTCTTGAATTCGTCTTCTTCGGTTTTCGCGGTTCCGGTCATGCCGGCGAGTTTGTGATAGAGCCTGAAATAATTCTGCAACGTAATCGAAGCAAGCGTCTGGCTTTCGCCGGCGACTTTTACGCCTTCCTTCGCCTCGATGGCTTGGTGAAGTCCGTCCGAATATCGCCGTCCGAACATCAGCCTGCCCGTGAACTCGTCAACGATTACGACCTGGCTTTCTTTTACGATGTAATCCACGTCGCGTTTGAAAAGCGCCTTTGCCTTCAGCGCCTGCTGGACGGCGTGGGCGACGTCTTTATGCTCGAAGTCGAAAAGGCTGTCTATGCCGAGCATTTCTTCGACGCGGCGCTGGCCGCGCGAGGTTAATGAAACCGTTCGCCCTTTTTCGTCATATTCGTAATCCCACTCGGGTTCCGGTTCGTCAACGGCAGCCTTGCGCGCCCTCTTGGCTTCGATTTGCTCGAAAATGTCCTTTGCCTTTTCCTGTCCGGTCACGTTCTTGCCTTCGAGCCGTCTAATTATGCTGTCAATGCGGGAATAAATGCTGACGTCTTCGTTCGACGTGCCGCTGATGATGAGCGGCGTCCGCGCTTCGTCGATCAGGATGCTGTCCACTTCGTCCACGATGGCGAAGACCAGCGGGCGCTGGACCATGTCGTCTTTGCGCATCACCATGTGGTCGCGAAGATAGTCGAAGCCGAATTCGTTGTTCGTGCCGTAAATAATGTCGCAGGCGTACGCCGCCTTTCGCTCGGCTTTCGATTGTCCGTGCAGTATGCAGCCGACGGTAAGCCCCATCATTTCGTAAATCGGGCGCATCCACTCCGCGTCGCGGCGCGCAAGATAGTCGTTGACCGTGACGAGATGTACGCCGAGCCCCGTCATTCCGTTCAGGGTTGCGGCAAGCGTGGCGACGAGCGTTTTTCCCTCGCCGGTTTTCATTTCGGCGATTCTGCCTTCGTGAAGCACGACGCCGCCGATGAGTTGAACGTCGTAGTGGCGCAGTTTCAGCGTTCTAATCGACGATTCGCGAACGAGGGCGAACACTTCGACGAGGTATTTAATGAGAATCGAATCGAGCTTCTTGTGTTCGGATTTGAAATTCGGGTCGTCTTTCCGAAGGTGCAAAGTCAGTTTGTCGATTTGCGCCCTGATTTCGTCCCGAATTTCGGAGGCGCGCGCCGTTATCTCTTCCGAAGACATTTGCTTGATTTTCGGCTCGAGTTCGCCGACAGGATTCACGAGCGCGCGTATGCGCGCAAGGTCGCGCTTGTTCGTGTCGAACATCATGCCGATTACGTCAACCATCAGCCAATCACCTCAAATGCCGGCAGCGCAATAACTTTTCCGCAGCCGCAAACGGATACTTTACCACCAGCCAACGCAGGAAATCGAATTGCGGGCGGCCGAACAGGTTCTTTCACGCAACACCGATTGGATGATAAACCGGCTTGAAAAGTTCCTAATGCCAGCCCGGATGGCCGTCTTCCGAATGGATTTCGCCCCAATCGACGCGCCTGTCACGGCGCGGCCATATTATTCCGCCGTCTTCCGCATAGCCGATTAACAAACAACCGATTAGACGGCGGTCTTCGGCGAAAAACTCTGCCACTTCGTTTTTAATCAGCAGTTGAGCCGCCATATACAGGCTGCCCAGTCCTTCGGCGGTTGCCGCAAGCAGCATGTTTTGCGCCGCCATCGCGCAGCTGACCCACGCATATTCATCGCCGGCGTCTTTGTCGGCGAAAATGGCTATGGCCACCGGCGCGCCGCCCAAATCGCGGTAAAACGGCTCGCGAAGTTTTACGCCGTCTTCGCCGTAACGTTTTTCGATTGCGGGCTTAAGTTTGTCCCAGATTCCGCGGCATAAAATCGCAAATTCGTTTCTGCGAGCGCCGGTTAACACGTGAAAGAACCACGGTTGCATGTTGAGCGCGGAAGGCGCCCAAAGACCGGCCTCGACGATTCTGTCGAGCTTCTCAACCGGAACTTCGGCGGGTTTGAACTTGCGTACGCTCCTTCTGGAGGTAACTATCGAATAAAACTTATCAAGAAAATCGTCCATATTTTTCTCCGCTTGCCTGCCGGCGGTCGAATTTTATCCCAGACGCGGCCTTCGGCGTGATAATATCGCGCCGAGTTCAAAGTTCACGAGGGATGGATGCCAAAATCTGTTATCGAATGCTCGGATTTGTCCGCGGCGGAAATCAAGGATATCGCGGCGATTTCGCTCAAGTGTTTCAAGCTGATTTCCGAAACCAAATCGGGAATAATGGGCACTGCGCTCAACGAAGTGCTCGAAGACAAGGCGATTTTCCTGGCGTTTTTCGAGCCGTCCACGAGGACGAGAATCAGCTTTGAAACGGCGGCGAAAGTTCTCGGCGCCAAAACCGTGCTTTTTACTTCCGCGGATTCGAGCGTCGTCAAAGGCGAAAGCTTCGAAGACACGGCGCATACGCTAGCCGCGATGCGCCCTTCCCTTTTCGTAATCAGACATTCTCTCGAAGGCTCGGCTCAATCGCTTAAAAAAATCGGCGGAGTTCCCGTGATATGCGGCGGCGAGGGCATAGCGCATCATCCGACTCAAGCGCTTCTGGACGCCTTTACGGTACATATGGAAAAGCCGCTCTGGGCGGAAAAACCGGGAACCGGCGTCCATCACGATTCTTTCAAACCTTTACATTTGGCAATAATCGGGGACGTATTGAACTCGAGGGTGGCGCGAAGCAATAAGGAGCTTTGGGAATTCCTCGGCCATAAAGTCACGCTTGCGGTTCCAAATTCGCTTGCGGAAACCGGAGAAGCGCGCGCAGGCGAAACAATCGCAGAATTTAGAGATGAGCTTTTGGCGGAAGCGGATGTGATAATGATGCTCCGGATACAGCGTGAAAGGATAAAAGATTCGCTTAACAAATCGGACGCCGAGCTTTGCGATGAATTCGGTTTGAACGGCGCACGGCTGAAAAAGCTTAGGCCGGACGCGTTGATACTACATCCCGGACCTGCGAACGTCGGCGTCGAAATTTCGGGCGAAGTTTATTTGGACCCGCGCTGCAGAATCAGAAAACAAGTAACCATGGGTGTTGCATCTAGGGCGGCCGTTCTTGCGCATTGTCTCGGCAGATTGCCGGAGCTAAAAGAAGCGCTTATTTCCTGCGGCTGATTTTTTTTATTTTTTAAACTCGAAACCATTGACTTTCAGGATTCGCGTGGTATTATTGTATTAGTTGACTAGTACGCTAGTTGACTAATTTGTCTTGGGACGGTGCGATGGCTAAGGCTACGAGGAGCCGCAAGTGGGAATCCGGGCTGGAAATCGGGATAGACGCGGGAAGCGAAATACCGATTTACGTACAGCTGAAAAACAACCTGCGCTATTTGATTACGAGCGGTGCGCTTAAGCCGGGATTGCAGTTGCCCACGGTGCGCGCCCTTTCCGTGGACCTTGGAATCAACGCCAATACTGTGGCTCGAGTTTATCGAGAGCTTGCCGCCGAGGGCGTAATCGAAATGCGGCGGGGTACCGGCTCGTATGTGCCGGAAACAGCGCCTGCACCTTCGAGAGACCGAATCGACGACTTGCTTGACCAGGTTTCAAACCTTCTTGGGCTTGCGCTCAACGAAGGAGGGGACAAAAGGAGAATCGCCGACTTCCTTAGGGAAAAGGCCGACGATGCGCTCCGAAGCTGAATAGTTTAAGCTTTTCAAAGGAGTAATTGAGATGGGTTACATTCCGCTTGGAGTTGCGGGGCTCGCCGCGAAGCAGAATTACGTTGCGAGTCCTTCGCAGAAAATTCATCCGTTCGCGATTTTTCTGTTCACGATTTGCATCATTATCGGCATAGTGGGTCTTTTGATTATCGTGGGGCCGGAAGGAGAAGACGCGAAAGCTCTCCCCGGTCTAGGATGGTTTTTCGGCTGGATGATTCTCGGCTTCATCTTCATGTTCTGCCTGAAGGTTGCCGACCAGTGGGACAGAGTCGCCGTACTGCGGTTCGGCAAATTCTGCGGGATATACGGACCGGGGCCGTTTATGTTGATTCCTTTCGTGGACACCATCGGCAAGTGGACGGACATTCGCGTGCGCGCCGCCGACCTTCTGGCGGAACAGACGCTGACGCGCGACACCGTGCCGGTGAACGTGGATGCCGTCATGTTTTGGATGGTGTACGACCCGAAGAAGGCCGCGCTCGAAGTTGAAAACTATCAAGAAGCCGTGACATGGGCCGCGCAAACCGCGCTGCGCGATATCATCGGCAAAACCGAGCTCGCCGACCTTTTGGTGGGACGCGACGTAATCGATGCCGCGCTTGAAAAATTGATAGACAGCCGCACGGAACCTTGGGGCGTAACCGTGCAAAGCGTCGAAGTGCGCGACATTCGGATACCGCAAGAGCTGCAGGACACGATGAGCCGCCAAGCGCAGGCGGAGCGGGAAAGGCAAGCGCGAATAATCCTAGGCGACAGCGAAAGGCAAATCGCGGACAGCTTCGCCGAAGCCTCGAAGGCGTACTTGAAAAATCCGACCGCGCTTCACCTTCGCGCGATGAACATGCTTTTCGAAGGGCTTAAAGAAAAAGGCAGCTTGATGATTGTTCCTTCGAGCGCCATAGACAGTATGAATCTCGGCGGTCTCGTCGGGCTTGCCTCCGGAGAAGGATTGATGAAACAGCTTACGGAAGGCGAAGACGGCGGCAAAGGCGATGGCGAAAATCCGCCGAAGGACATTACGCAATAGCCCGCTAGATTCCCGAATTCCCTTTGCGGATAAGCGGAGTTCTAGCCGGATGCGTCGAAGAAAGAGCCGGAGGGGGGCCGGCTCTTTTCATTTGCGGATTCCGTGCCGGCTTTTTGAAAATTCGACATGATTTTCCTCGCGATGGATGCCTTTTGAATTGCGGTATTCGCGAGTTTCATTTTGGCGGCGAGAATCTCCGCTATTTCGCGGTCGTTTTTGAAATAGCCTTCCATTAGAGCGGCGTTTTCGAGAACGGCTTCGGGCGAAAGCGATTCCGACGATTCGGCGAGCGCTTTTTCCCAATCTCCCTTCGTATCTATCAATTCCGCAAGCCCTTCGAGTTCGCCGTCCAGAAGCTTTTCCTTTATAGAGTCTTGAAGCCGCAAAAGGTCGGCGTAAATTCCCGCGAAAGACCGCGAGTCGGAACGATGCGAATTGTTTGTTGCGGTGTTTTTCATGTCATCCGCGAAGGTCGATGGAAATGGATGGTTTGTCCGCGGGCGGCGAGACGCGCGCGACTGGTTCGATTTTTTGGGGTTTCGGCGGCTGCGCCGGGGCGGCGTCGCCATGCGGCATCCGGCCTTCCGCCGTCGCGCCGTTGCCATTGCGGCTGAAGAAAGCCGTCTTCCAAGTTTCGGCAAGCGGAGTTAGCAGGTTTTCGACTTCGGCAAGCAGTTTTTCGTCTTTTTTCATGTCGGCTTCGCGCAGGTGATTGAGCATGAAATCGTAGGATTTGTCCAGACCGGCGGCGATTTCGCCTCCCTTTTCCTTGTCCAGCGTGGCTTGCAATTCGGCGATAATCGCGTACGAACGGAGAATCGCCGTGTGCGCGTCTTCGACCCGGCCTTCGCGAACCGCCGCCTTGGCCTGTCGGATGAACTTGACCGCGCCGTCGTACATCAGAAGCACGAGCTTTTCCGGCTCTGCGGTCAATATTTCGTTTTCCGTGTAACTTGAAAGCACCTTTTGCAAGCGCGAAACCTCCGCCTTCCGGCATCAGTTTTATCGGCGGATTTGCCGCACGCTTGACCGGTTTGCCGAATTGCTCCGTCCGCCGTCAATCGTGCTGGGGACGCGGCGAGCGGTATTCCGGGCCGAGCGATTCGGCTTTGCCTAGAACGCGCTGATAGCAATTCAAATATTCCGAAACTATCGAGCGGACGTCGAAATTCGTGAACGCGCGCTTTCGTGCGGCGTTTTGCATTTCGTCGAGCAGCGGGGGATCTGATAAAAGCGAATCGAGACTTGCAGCCATCCCGTCTATATCGCCTATCGGATGCAGAAAACCGCATTGCGGGGTTACTACTTCCGGGACTCCGCCGGCAGTCGAGGCGACGACGGCGCACTTCGACGCCATCGCTTCGAGCGCCGCAAGACCGAAGCTTTCGCTCTCGCTAGGCATTATGAAAACTTCCGCGGCTTCGAGAATGTCCATCACGTCCGAGCGGTTGCCGAGAAACGAAACGAAACATTCCGCGCCGAGGTCTTTGGTTACTTGCCTCACATGGGGCATATCCACGCCGTCGCCGACCATCAAGAGCTTGACACGGTGTTTTTTTGCGACTTTCGCCGCAACGGCGACAGCATCCGCCGCTCGCTTGACCGGCCGGAAGTTGGAAATGTGGCAAAGAATCCGCTCGCCGCCAGGCGCCAGCTGTTTTTTCAGCCTGTTTTGTCCGCCGCGTCCTTTGTATTCATCAGGATTGATGAAGTTGTGAATCATGTCTATATGGCGGTTTATTTGGAATCTTGCGACGGTTTCGTCAACCAAATGGCGGCTGACCGCGGTCACGCCGTCGCTTTCCTCGATAGCGAATTTTACGATTTCGTAATAGCTCGGGTCGCTTCCGACGAGCGTAATGTCGGTTCCGTGAAGCGTAGTAATCAATTTTAGTGGCCGGGAACGGTTAACCATCGCGCGCGCCAGATAGCCGGAAACCGCATGCGGAATCGCGTAATGCACATGCAATATGTCAAGTTCGTAATCCAGCGCGACCTCGGCGAGCTTCGAGGCAAGGCTTATTGCGTAAGGCTGGCTGTTGAAAAGCGAATAGTCCTTCGGCGTGACCGCGTGGAATGTGATGTTGGGGTCGCAGGCCGGCATTCGCACCGGAAAGTCGTAACTGACGACGTGCAGATTATGGCCGATGCGCGCAAGATAGCGCGCCAGCTCCGTCGCAACCACGCCGCTTCCTCCATAGGTCGGATAGCAGGCGATGCCGATGTTGAGCCTGTAGCTCATCCGGTTTCTTCCCCTCCGCGAGGGATTACGGGCAAAATACTACTCGCCCCTGCCCTTTATATCGAGGCCGATGGCTTCCATATAGGGCTCGACTATGCGCTTCGAATCGAGAACGAACTGGTAGTTGGCGTCGGTGGGATTGCCGAAATACTCGTAAAGCGCGCCGACGTAGTCAACGAAGTAATAATAGCAGTCCATGTGTGGGTTGAGGATTTCGAAAACCGGATGGCCGTCCTCGACGGTGTCGAGAATCCCGCCAACCGCTTCCGATGCGGAAAAAAGCACGTTTTCCACGTATACAAGTTCGAGCTGGGCGTTGTTGCTGTCGAGCGCGCCTCCGTCGAACGACTCCCACACCATTCCCGAGTAGTTGTAGATTACCGCCACTATTTCGACGCTCAGGTCGTTCATCGCGTATGCGTATGCGAGCTCGGTGGCGTCGTCCAAGTTGGAATGTTCGCCCTGCATCTGTGCCGGCGCGGCGCCGGCGAGCGCAAGCAAGAAAATCGAAACGGCAAGAACCAAATGCGAAACACGAAATGCACTCATCCTATTCCTCCGAAAAAATGAATGAAGCCGCCGCGCCAAAAGCGGGCGGAGCGATTGCTACATTAGCGTGAGGCCGCCGTCGGCGATAATCGTCTGACCGGTGACCCAACTCGATTCGTCGCTGCAAAGCCAAACGACGACGTTCGCCAAATCTTCCGGCGTACCCATCCTTCCGAGCGGCGTGTTCTTTTCCGTGTCGGCGACCAACTCGTCGTAATTCGGAAACGCCCGGAGCGCCTCCGTATCTATCGGGCCGCCGGACACGCAATTGACATTGATATGTTTCGGCGCAAGTTCGAGAGCCAGATAGCGAGTGAGGGTTTCAATCGCCGCTTTCGACGCGCCGATGACCGAATAGCCGGGCATGCAACGGATGCTGCCGATTGACGACAGCGCGACGATGTGGCCTTTGTTGCGTCCGTTCATCAGTTTTACCGCCTCCTGCGCGCAAAACAAATATGCCTTCGCGTTTATGTCAACCGTCATTTCCCAGCCTTTTTCCGGAAAGACTTCCGCGGGCCTGAGAACGCCGAGGACGGCGTTCGAAATGAAAATGTCGAGATGCCCCCATTTGTCTTTGACTTCGGAGAACATCTCTTGAATGTTTTCCACCTTGCCGACGTTGTAGCGCAACAAAAGCGCCTCGGAGCCGTGACTGCGAACAAGCTCGGCGGTTTCTTCCGCCGCCGCCGAATTGCGCAGATAGTTAATCGCTACGTCGCATCCATGCTCCGCCAGATGCACCGCGCAAGCGCGGCCGATGCCGCGGCTTCCGCCCGTTATAAGCGCCTTGCGGCCGCTCATCGCCTTTCCTTCTATGCCCATGCGTTACCTCGCTTTTAATTCCGCCGGCAAAGCGCCCCCGGAATCGAAGTCCGATATTCTATACCTGATTGGTAAAAAATCAATCTTTACGGTTTTTCAACATTCCTTCGGCTTCGAGCGCGGAAAGCTCGCGCCCCTCAAGTTTTGCTGCCTTTTCTGCGTTTTTGATGGCCTTCCAATTCGTCAGGACTTCCCCGCTGGTTTCGGCGCTGGTTTCGCCGAAGACGTGCGGATGCCTTCGTACGAGCTTTTTCACAATGCCGTCCACAACTTCGCCCGCGCCGAACTTATTCAATTCTTCCGCAAGACGCGCTTGAAAAACCACCTGTAAAAGAAGGTCTCCAAGCTCTTCGCAAAGCTCGTCCCATCCGTCTTCCATGCCGCTTTCGAGAACGCGTTCCATTGCCGAGACCACTTCGCCCGCCTCTTCCTCGCAATACGGCTTGAGCGATTCGAGGGTTTGTTCCCGATCCCAAGGGCATCCGGCCGGAGATCGAAGGATTCGCATCACTTCCACGAGGTCGGCGAACTCGTACTTTTCTTTTTCTTGAAACAACACGCCTATTTTTACCACGATTGCCGCAAAAGAAATGAATGGGCGGAAATTTTCTGCGGAATCGCGCGGCGCAGCACTCGATGAGGTATGATTAATGCGGGGGCTCTTTCAAAGGAGTACGGATATGAGCACTTTCATTGCCGTTTCTGTCGGTACACTCTTTTTGGACCTGCCGATTCTATGCGCCGCGCTGGTCGAACTGGGGCATATCGTCAACAATCAGATAAGGGAAGTTAGGGACGCAAAAGGCTGCCGTGAACAGGTGGATTTCGTCGTTCAAGTGGGCAAAGCGAAGGGCATCGACATCGGTTTCAGGAAAATCGAAGACGGAAGCTATCAATTCATCGCGGATTGGGAGGCTCTCGAAAAGCGCGGGGTATCGCAAAAGGCATTCGTAGAAGAAGTCTCGCAGAAATACTCGTACCTTAAAGCCATGGACGAAGCCGGCAAGCAGGGCTATAGGCTTGTCGAGGAAAAAAACGAGACGGACGGAAGCATCAAAGTGATTTTGCGCAAGTATTAGGAGTATTCGCATGTCGAACATGAAGGAACTGGAAATCGTAATCAAAAAAAACGGCGACGTTCACATAACGACGCGCGGCATAAAGGGGCCGGAGTGCAAGCCGGTCGCGGACAAAATCGCAAGCGCCGTCGGGCGGGTCGTCAAGGAAGAGCGCACGTCCGAGTGGTATCAAACGCAATCTACCGGCTATGCGGGCGTGACCGTGGATTCGAACGAGAGGTAATCGCGCGGCGCGTGCATCGAACATAACCGGTGCGCCAAGCGCAATCGAGGGAATGGAGGAGCTAATATGGGCAATTATTTCGGGCTGATTATCTTTTTAATCATAGTCGCGGCGTTTATTTACGACAAAATCAAAAAGAACCGGCTTGAACGGGGCTACGTATTTCCCGGAGAGCGCGCCGCCCCGCCGTATATGCTAATCGCGATTCCCGCGGCGATTCTATTCGTCATCGTGGTGTTCGCGAGCATCGTAGTCGTCCAGCCCGGCCACGCGCTGGTCAACTTCAACATTTTCCGCGGCCTCGACATGAAGGCGAAACCGGAGGGCATTTATTTAATCAATCCCGTTACCAACCGCAGGTTCATCTACAACGTGCGTAGCCAGATTTATACGATGAGCAGTACGCGCGACGAAGGCGAAATGGCGGGGGACGATTCGATAATCGCGCTTTCGTCCGACGGACTCGAAATGCGCCTGGACATCACCGTCAGGTTCCGACCGGACTTCGAAAGACTGGCGGAACTTCACAAAAAACTCGGGCCGAATTATCAGATGGTAGCGATACGCCCGAAAGTGCGAGAAGCGATGCGTTCGGAATTCGCCCAGTACGAAGCGACGGAAAGCTATTCGTTCAAACGAATCGAAATCCAAAGCAGTCTGAACGACACGATAAGAACCGCGCTGGAACACGACGGAATTGTTCTAGACGAATTTCTGCTCAGAAACATACACCTGCCCGACAAAGTGAAAGCGGCCATCGAGGAAAAGAAAAGCGCGCAGCAGGAAGCCGAGCGTATGCAGTACATACTCGAAAAAGAAGAACAGGAAGCCGAGCGCAAGAAAATAGAGGCCGGCGGTCAGGCGGCGGCTATCGAAATCGTCGCCGCGACGCTTAAAAGATATCCTGAATATCTGCAGTGGTACGCCATAGACAGGCTGAATCCCAACGCGAATCTTGTGATTTCGGACGGCAAAACGATTTTGAACCTCGACGCGATGCGGACGGATTAAACCGGAAGACGATCGGTTACGAATCCAAAGAATCGCCCTTCGGCTCCGCCGGGGCGCGAGAGACTTCACCGGTAGGCGCGGCGATTTCGCTCTCGCCGGAATCCGCGGAATCGGCTGCCGCGGATTGCTGTTTCTTTATGTCGTCGGGATACTTTATCCGGCTGTGGTAAATGCCGCAGAGTACGGAAACGAATGCGTTCGCGATTGTATTTAAGTCCTTTATGCTCAAATTGCTTTTCGCAAGCTGATTCGTTTTGATTTTTTCGTCGATAACGTCTTCGACGACTTTGCGTATTTCTTCTTCGGTCGCAAGCTCGCGCGCCCTAACGATTGCCTCGCAGCTGTCGGCGATGTTCACGATTGTCGTTTCCCGGTCGGAAGGAAGCGGCCCGGGATATGAAAATTCGTCCGGCGTCACCGGCACTCCGTTTTCGGTGCCGGACGCTTGATGATAGAAATATTTCATAACGCTCGTGCCGTGATGCGTGATTATGAATTGGACGATTTCCTGCGGAAGGCGGTTTTTCTTCGCGAGTTCCACGCCTTTTTCGATGTGCTGAAGAATGATGTTATAGCTTGATTTCGGCTCCAGTTTGTTGTGCGGATTTTTGGTTTTATCCGCCAGATTCTCGCCGAAAAACTTCGGCTGGGCGATTTTGCCGATGTCGTGATAAAGAGCGCCGACGCGTGCGAGCTGGGCGTCCGCGCCGATGGCGCGTGCGGCTTCTTCCGCCATTTGCGCCATTACAAGCGAGTGGTTGTACGTGCCGGGCGCCTTGAGCATAAGCTGCTGCAAAATCGGCGAGTTCGTATCGGAAAGCTCGTCCAATCTCGTGCGAGTAAGCGGAACGGCAAGCTGGTCGAGAAAAAGCTGGCTGCCGAGAGCGAAAATCGCCGCGGCTATGCCCGCGACGAACGCGATAACGAAGGGCGAAACCGAGTACGATTGAACGCCGACCAGAATAACAATGCCGACAAGATAAACGTTGATGATTCCGAGAATAATTCCGAGCCTGATTATCCGGTATCTGTCGCTCATTCTCGTAAGAAACACCGGAGGCGTGACGACGCCGACGACGCTGTAAATTAGAAGGTCGGTATTGAACCCGAACATCCAGCTCGAAAGCAGGCTAAGCGAGCCGTAAAGGTAAAGCGCGAATATCGGGTCGAACACGACGCATGTAAGAATGCAGCCGATGATTAGCGGAAGATTCACCGAAAAATAGAAATATGGAAACGGAATTCTGATAATGACAAGGCAAACCGCAAGGCTGAAAATAAGAATTCCGTACACGATGGCGAGGGAGCGGGGGCTTTTCCAAATGAAGTTTTTGAAACGCCTCAAGTAGTAGCCCCAAAGAATCATCATAATCAGGTACATCAGCGAAAGGCCGGTGAACGTCAGCAAATCCTGGCGTTTCCGCGCGTCTTTCACGGCTTCGAGTTTGTCGAGAACCTGCTGTGTAACCTGTTGACCCTCGGAAATGATTATGTCGCCTTTCTTGATTCTGAACGTGAAAAAGTCCTTGAAAAGCTCTTCCGGATTGCGCGCTTCGTAGAAAATTAAGTTCGGATTTAGAAAACTGACGGCGATTTGCTCTTGAATCGAAAGATAGACGTTTTCGGAGTTCTTTTTCAAGGTCGCCACGCGCTCGTCGTCGAGAGGCTCGTTCATGAATTCCGACAGAAGCCGCGTCGCTTCCCTTTCTATTTCCTCAAGCCGGCCGGAGTCCGTCGTCAGGAGTTTTTGAATCATAAGGTCGTCCGGCGGATATTTGAGTCCGATGCCCAGCTGGGCGGATTGCCGCGATTCGGGCGGCATTTCCGCGGTGCGCTTTATCTCGGAAAAGAACGTCGCCAGCGCCCGGACGGCTTCGCCCGCGGCGTTTTGGTCGAGTACGAAGCCCTGGGATTCCTCGGTTTTGATTTTTGCAAACTCTTGACTGTCAACCCATTCGCCGTCGCCGGGGCTGGCAATCGTAAACGGAACTATCTGACCGATTTGAAGCTTAATCGGGAAAAGAAAAAGGTGAGCGTAAAAAAGCGCAACGACAAGCGCGGTGCTGACCGCGATTACGGCGGTTCTGTGCGCCGCAGTGGTTTTCTTTTTGCCCGATTCGCCGCCGCTCGTCATATCGGTTTCTCCGGTTACCTTCCGCCGAATTCGCCGCCGTTCGATTCTCGATTGCGTTTTAGATGGGCGCGCTCGGAGTCGTATCTTTCATACGCGTTGATTATCTGCTGAACTATCGGATGGCGCACGACGTCGCGCTCGGTCAATTCGCAGATGGCTATTCCTTCGCCGGCGAGCGGACGCACAAGGTCGAGAGCGATCGAAAAACCGCTCTGCTTTCCTTCGTCGAGGTCAACTTGCGTAATGTCGCCGGTGACGACGACTCTGGAATTTCTGCCCATGCGCGTTAGGAACATTTTCATTTGGGAATAGGTAGTGTTCTGCGCCTCGTCGAGAATGATAAAGCTGTTGTTCAGGCTTCGGCCGCGCATGAACGCGAGCGGGGCGACTTCGATTACGTTTTGGTCCATCAGTTTGCGGACGCGGTCGAACTTCAAAAGGTCGTTGAGCGCGTCGAAAAGCGGAATGAGATAGGGATTCACTTTTTCCTGCATAGTGCCTGGCAAAAATCCGAGAGATTCCCCGGCTTCGACCGCCGGACGGCAAAGGACTATTCGCCTGACCAAATTGCGCTTGAAAAAGCTAATCGCCATCGCGACGGCCAAGTAGGTTTTCCCCGTTCCCGCCGGGCCGTAGCAAAGCGTAAGCTCGTGGCCTTCCATCGTTTCGAGATAGCGGCGCTGACCGTCGCTTTTCGGCGCGAAATTGGGCACTTGCGGTACGTTGCCCGCGGCGAGTTCGAGTTCGGTATCGCTCAAATAAACGTCCACCGAATCGTCTTCGATGAATCCGCGTGCACGTATATCGCCGAGCATTCGCTCCAAGATTTCGCGCGCGGCATCCACGCGCGTTTTTTCGCCGCTGACCACCACTTCGAGTCCGCGCGTATAGACGCGCACTTTCAGTTGTTTCTTGATGTGTCTTAAATTAGAGTCGTAATCGCCGAAAAGCTCGTGGAGTTCGTCGTAGCTGTCAACTTTTATGACCGTGTTGTTTTCTATTTCAGCTCACCCTCAATGAAAGTTTGCGCTCGCGGCCTCCGGCAACGCCCAATCCTTCGCCGGTATCCGTGTCCGCAACCCTTGCGGAAAACAGCCCGGCGGCGTCCGGCTCGCCAAGTTTGACGCGTACGAGGGCGCCCTTCGCAGCAGGAAGGTCCTCGACGCAGGCACGAAAATACTCGCCGGTATAGCCGACACCCATATTCCCGACCGTTTCCTCGACCAGAATTTGCGCAAAAGCGCCAACATGGCGCTTCATCCGGTCGAATATTATTTTATCACTATGGGCTATCGCTTTTTCCATTCTCGCACGGACGATGCGCTCCGGCGCGCCTTTAATCTCTGCGGCGGGCGTGCCTGGCCTTGGCGAAAACCTGAAAACATGCACGCGCTCGAAGCCGGCTTCTTCCATTACGCCCAAAGTTTCGGCGAAATCCTCATCCGTTTCGCCGGGAAATCCGGCGATAATGTCCGTCGTAATGGACGCTCGCGGAAACCTCGAGCGGAATTCCTCGACGATATTGCGATACCGCGAGATGTTATATCGCCTGCGCATCGCCGCAAGAACTTTCGCGCTGCCGCTTTGAAGGGGAAGGTGCAGGTGACCGCACAGCGCCGGATGCTCGAAAAGCTCGAAAACCGGCTCTTTCATGTCTTCCGGCTCGATAGAGCTGATCCTGATTCTGGCCCCGGCAGTTTCGGCGCGGCTTAAAAACTCCCGCGCAAGTTCGACGAAACCGCCGCCGTGTCCGTCCTCGAATTTGCCTATGTTCGTTCCGGTGAGAACGACTTCCTTCGAGCCTTCTTCGAGCACACGGTCGAGTCGGGCGAGTATTTCGGTCCTATCGAGCGACTCTGCCGGCCTGACCGTCGGGATGATGCAAAACGAGCACTTGCTTGCGCAGCCGTCCTGCATTCTTATGAACGCACGCGTCCTGTCTTGTTTCGGGCCTGAAAATGCACCCGCAAAATTCAAGCCAATCGCTTGAGCTCTGTCCCCGCCGTTTTGAAGCGCGCCTTCGACCAGATTTTCGACCGCGGTTTTAACGCGCGGCACGACGGACGCGCCGCCGAGCGCCGTAATGTCGAATTGCGGAAGCCTGACCGAACAACCGCCGACGATTATTTTTACACCGGGGGAGCGCTTTTGTACGCGCCTGACGAACGCCCTTAGCTTCGCGTCCGCGGTCGCCGTGACCGTACAGCTGTTTACGATGAGCGTTCCCGCGGCGCCGGCGGGAATTTCGACGTGGGATTGCACTTCCGCCGTGTCGAATTCGCGCGAGTCCAGAGTCTCAGCCGCTTCGAAAAGCTCGGCGGCGTTGACCTTGCACCCGAAGTTTTTCAGATATACCTTTTCCATAAGCCGTATCGCCTGTCAAGGCGGCCGCAAAATCATACCCAATCGAGGCTGCATTAGCCAAATCGAGCTTCGGCGCGCCGGATTGAAAAAAAACCCGGCAGTACGAATGTGTCTTCCAGCCGGCGGAAATCAAAGCGAAAACGGCGTTTCTCTTAATAGCTCGGCGAGGCAATCCGCCACGACCGCGACGAGCGGAATGTTCAAGTCGTAAGTTTGGCGGGTCGGCCCGATAATGCCTACGGTGCCGCTAAGCTCGCCCGACAACCTGTATCTGGCGAATACGAGGCTCATCGCCTTTAGCTTCGCGTCCGCGTTTTCTTTGCCGATAACGATGCTCATATCTTCGTCGCCCATTACGTCACGCACGTAGGTGCTGAACGACGAATGGTCGTTAAGGATGTCCAACACCGCGTTCATAAGCGCAACGTTGCGAAACTCCGGCTGAGCGAGAAGCGGCCGCGAATCGCTTATGTAAATGCGCTCATGGCCCAACGTAAGTTCGTCGAGAAACGCCGAAATATGCTCAAGCACCGTGCGCGGCACGCGCCCGACGTCCTCGAAAATCCTGCCGATGATACGAAAATCCACTTCGGTAATCGGACGTCCCGAAAGGTAGTTGTTGAGCTGCTCCTTCAAATATCGCAGTATTGTTTCGTCCACTTTGTCGCCAAGCGTCGCCATGCGATGGCGCGTATAGCCTTTCGTCGTCACGATGAGTATCAGAAAACTGCGCTCGGCGGTCGGAATGAAATCTATCGAGCGGATGATAAGGTCCGGCAAAACGGGAACGGAAACCCACGCCGCCTGTCCGCTTTCGGATGCGAGGTGACGGAGCGCGCCGTCCATCAAGAGCGAAAATTCGCGCCTAAGCCCCGCCAGCGCACGCTCGACGCGCGCCTGCTCGCCTTCGACCGGCTCGATTCGGTCACGGATTTCATCCACGAAAAAACGGTATGCCAGGTCGGTCGGCATGCGGCCCGACGCCTGATGGTCTTTGGATAGAAAACCCAGTTCTTCGAGAAACGCGAACTCGGAGCGGATGGTTGCACTGGATGCGTCGATTATTTCGGCCAGCGCGCCGCTGGCGACCGGCGCGGCGGTTCGCACGTATGTCTTCACGAGGGCGATGAGTATCTGGCGCTGACGCGGAGTGAGCCGCGAGATTACTTCGCGCATGCCTTCGCTAAGCGCGCCGGTTGTGGAATCTTCGTTGGTCATACCGCCGCCCGCTATTGGACCACCCGCATGTTTCTGATTACGTCGTCTTTCGTTAGCCTTTGTACGACGTCCATTCCTGCGACTACTTTTCCGAAAACCGTGAAGTAATCGTTCAAATGGCTGTTGTTCGCGGTGTTGATGAAAAATTCATACGCGGCGCTGCCCGGTTTGTATCCCGCTTTTCCGTCTTCGCCGTAACCCGCTTCGACAAGCTTCGCCAGCGAAATCGTACCGACGTCGCAGCGCGCGTAGTTCTTTTCGTCGGGAACGTTGCCGATGCGCTCGGCAGCGCGCTTTTTGTCCGCGGCGCTGTCGGGCCATGACGAAACGCCATATCCCACTTTTTCGATTTCGGTAGAGGTCAAGGGATTTCCGCCTTGCGTTACGAAGCCCTTTTCGACGCGATAAAAATAGGTATCTTTGTAAAAGCCCGAGTTCACGTAATCGACAAACTTGGATACAGTTTTGGGGGCGATTTCGGGATAAAGCTCGAACATTATGTTGCCCTTGTCGGTTTCTATCAAAACCTGCACTTTTTCGTTCTGGTTTTTTCCAAGGTCGTCGTAGCCCCATAGCTCGCCTTCGGCCGGGAACGGACTTTTTCCGCCTGCGGATTGGCTTCCGCCACCGCCGTTATCAACCGGAGTATCCGCAGCCGAGCCGCTATCCGCGCCGCCCGCTTCCGGATCGTCTTGACCTGTATCCGGCTCATCCGCGACGCCGTCCGGTTCGCCATCGCCTTCGGCGGCATCGGTTGAATCGCCCGCCGGCTGTTCTTCGCCGGTTTCGCCGGAAGCAGCGCCGTCTCCGCCTTCCGCCGGACGCGTCACTTCGCCGTCAACTGTCTCGCCGCCTTCAGACGTAATTACCCGTACTCCTTCGGACTCGCCTTCCGGCTGTGCGGGGCAGCCCGCGAGCGCGGCGATGGCAGCCGCCGAAAGCAAAATCGTCAACAAAATTGTCAAAAATCGCATCATACTGCTCACTCCAATGCCTTCCGGCGCGTATATTATCGCGCAGGAACTGCCTGTGCGTTCGAATATACGGTTTTTAGCCAAAAATGGGGGGTGAAGAAATCAGTCCAAATCGCTTTCGTTAAATATCTGGCTAATCGACTGGTCTTCGAAGCAGTTGCGTATCGCTCTGGCGAAAATGCCCGAGGTGCTTACAACCTGCACGTTCTTCGGCCGGTTTTTGCGCAGTGGAATCGTGTCGGTCACGACCACGCTTTTGATTGAGCTTTCGCCCAGCCTTTCGTATGCCGGGCCGGACATCAGTCCGTGCGTGGCATATAAATGCACTTCTTTTGCGCCGCGCTCCATCAGTTCCTGCGCGCCGTTCGTCGTACTGCCAGCTGTGTCAATCATGTCGTCGAATAAAACGGCGACCTTGCCTTTCACCTGTCCGATGACTTCCAGCACTTCGCTGACGTTCGGCTCGGGCCGCCGTTTGGCGATAATCGCCAGCGGAACTTTCAGGCCGTAAAACCGCTCGATTTTGTTGCTCACGTCGTTTACGCGCTGGACGCCGCCGACGTCGGGGCTGACGAGAATCATTTTTTCGTCTATGAGACCGTTCCGGTGCATCGCGCCGACCAGTAAATTAGCTGCGGTAAGATGGTCAACCGGTATGTTGAAAAAACCCTGTATGGAATTCGAGTGCAAGTCCATCGAAAGCACTCTGTCCGCACCGCCGCCCTCGATAAGATTCGCCACGAGCCTAGCGCTAATCGGCTCTCGCGGCTGGATTTTTTTGTCCTGTCTGGCGTAGCCGTAGTAGGAAATAACGGGGTAAATCCGCCTTGCGCTGGCGCGGCGGAGCGCATCCATGATTATCAGCAGCTCCATCAGATTTTCGTTGACGGGATGACAGGTCGGCTGTACGACGAATACGTCGAGGCCGCGCACGCTCTCTTCGATTTTCACCTGGATTTCGCCGTCGGAAAACTTGGAAACCGATACCTTTCCGGGCTCGACGCCCAGCCTATCGGAGATTTTCCGCGCCAGCGGGCGGTTGGCGTTTCCCGCGATGATTTTCATTTCGCGGATCGAAAAAATCGGCCCTTCGTTGGTTTTCGTTTTTCTACGAACCATGTCCCTCTCCGTTTTCCACTGCGGGGGTTTGCCCATCGGCCCGCTTAGCCGACTTTTTCGCCCTGAGACGGTCGGCGTATCCCGGTTTGTTGACTTGCCTGCCGCGACCGACCGCGAGATCGCCGGGCGGTACGTTTTCCGTTACGACGCTTCCCGCCGCCACGTACGCACCTTTGCCGATCGTCCGGGGCGCGATTATCGTCGAATTCGACCCTATGAACGCCCCGTCTTCAACCACTGTCAGGTGCTTTTCGAAGCCGTCGTAGTTGCAAGTTATCGTGCCTGCGCCTATGTTGACGCCTTCGCCGATTTCCGCGTCGCCGACGTACGACAAGTGCGGGATTTTCGCTCCCTTCGCCACGTACGCCTTTTTAAGTTCGACGAAATCGCCGAGCTTTACGCCGTCCTCGAGAACGGTATCCGGCCGGACGTTGCTGTAAGGGCCGATTTTTACGCCGTTTCCGATTTTCGCGCGGTGAAGCTGGCTGAACGTGATTACGCAGTCTTCGCCGACGATGCAGTCGTCTATCACCGTGTCCGGTCCGAGCTTGCAGCCTTCGCCGATCGAGGTGCTGCCGAGAAGGTAGGTGCCGGGGAGAATCGTAGTATCCGGAGCTACGGAAACACCGGCTTCCACGTAGGACGATTCGGGCCTTATCATCGAAACGCCGGAAAGCATCAGGCTTTCCGCTATTTTTTGCTGGACTATCGCTTCTGCCTTGGCTAGCTCGAGCCGGGTATTTATGCCCATTATTTCGCTAAAATCTTCGAGCGGAAAAATGAGGGCGCGCCGTTCGCCCGCGATATCGGTCAAATACATTTCGCCTTTCGCGTTGTCCGTGCCGATTTTTTTCAGTTCGGCTTCGAGTCCGCCGATGTGGAAAAAATACATTCCGCTGTTGACTTCGCAAATCTTCTTTTCGTCCAGATTTGCGTCGCGCTCTTCCACGATTTTATTCACGAGCTGGCCTTCCCGGACGACTCTGCCGTATCCGAAAGGATTGTCCGCAGTCGCGGTCAAAACCATCGCCGCGGCCCCGCCGCTGCCTTTGTATGCAAGGCGAGCCTGGCGCAGCGATTCCGGCGAAACGAGCGGGGAGTCGCCGCCCGTCAGGAAAATCGTATCGATTCCGGGATGAAGGGCGGGAAGCGCGCAAAGCAGCGCGTCCGCCGTGCCTTTCGCGGACGGCTGCAGCGCCCACGTTACGCCTTGAAACTTGTCTTTCAAATCTTCCCCTTGCGGGCCGTGAACGACCACGATTTGCGCGGGGTCGAGCGCCTTCACCGCTTCGAGCACCCAGCCGAGCAAAGGCCGTCCGGCCAAAAGGTGCAGAAGCTTCGAGCGCCTAGATTTGAAGCGGGTCGAAAGCCCGCCCGCGAGAATGACAACGCCAAGATTATGCGACAATTCAACGCTCCGCGGGACAAAATCGGCGCGGTATTTTAGCACAGCGCCGCTTTCGGCAAACTATCCGAGGCTCAAGAGAACGGCGAAGCTAGCCGCCGGAAGATTGACTTGTGGAGTGAAAATCCTGATAGGCTTCGAGCGAAGCGACCTTATATACGCGCGTGTCGGCGGCATGGTCGTGAACCGCGGCGGCTTCTTTTCCGAACATCGCCGGAAACGCTCCCCAATAAAACGGCTTCGAGCCAATCCAGTAGATAATGTAGCGAAGTAGGCTTCTGCCAATGCCAATCGCGCTTCCGTCTCTGCGAGCGACGCGAATTCCGAGAGCGAGCTTGCCGAGGGTTTGTCCGCCTATCGTGTGGAATACAACGTAATACGCAAGGCAAACCATTGTCATTATGAAAAACGTAAGCATCATGTTTTGGAAGTAATCGGCCATCGAACCATGCAGCGTGCCGGACATTATCGACGCCATATAGTCGGACATGAATTGGCTCATATCTTCGTTTGCGGGCTGCCTTATGCCCGCCGCGAGAACGGCGATTTGCGTCATGAAGCTGAGCACAATCCAATCCAGAACCCATGCTCCGAGCCGTAAGCCGAACGAGGCGAATTCCAGTTTGGGCTCTTCAGCCTTTGCGATTTCGGGCATTTTAGGGGCTTCGCCGTAGCGGCCGTAATCTTCTCTATATGACTGGCGGAATTCTCTTTCCTCGCCGCGCTCGCCCGTGAAATCCCGCACGCTATCGGCGCGGCCGCCGCCGTCAATGCCGGAGGAATGGTCTTCGTGTGGAGGGGCCGGTGATGATTTTTCGCCCAAATCTTCGGCGTCCGGTTTTTTAACGTCGAAGTTATGCCGCGCCGGTTCCGGCCGAAAGCCGGCCTCTACGAACCTGGCGCCGCATTCGAAACAAAAGCGCGCATCATCCTGATTTTCGGCGCCGCATTTGGAGCAATAAACTGACATACCGTAGTCATTCTATCATCAGAAAGCCGCCGGTCGCGAAGTTTCAATCGCCGCCTGTCCAAACGAGCGTTATTCCGAACTCGCTTAGGGCGAATTCGATGAAATCCATAACGACCATTGCTTCTCTGCGCTCGTCCGCGGACGCCACAAGCCCGACAATCGAGCCGCCAAGGAACAGCGCGGCCGGCGAATCAGGCTTGCCCCATCCGGCCAGAAAGTACGCTTCTATTTTCCCGTCGCCGTCCGCATCCACCGGCAAATACGTGAAGTCGCCGGGGCTCGGCTTTCTAACCGAAATGCCGAATTCCGCGGCTTCCATCGGCCTTCCGGTGTGATAGTTTGCCGGATAACCTTTTTCCGGGTCGAAATATCCCCACGAGGTTAGCGCGTCGCGAGCTTTGCCGCCCCGAAGGTAGGGCGGATAAAACCCTTCGCCTTTTTCGTCGCGAAAAGCCTCGAGTTCGCGCTGGATTTGGTACAGCGCGGCGCGACACTTCAAATCTTTGCTTACGTCGTCGTTCCAGTCTCGGTTCGTAAACAAATAAAGCTCGCGCCTTCCGTCCGCCATTGTCGAATACTCGTTTTCGGAAAACGCTTCGATGCGCCATCCGCCTGCCTGGCGTATTAAATAGTAATAAACCGAAGTTTCGGCGAAGTCGGCCTTTACCCGGACGAATCTTTCGTCTTCCAAAACCGCCGGCGCGGATAATTCGTAACCGCCAAACAGCGAGGCTTTGATTTCGAGCAAATAGGAATTGACGAACTTCACCTTCGGCATTATCGCCGCCCTGAAAGACCCGGAAAAAAAGCGCTCCGCCTCGGAAAAATCTTGCTCGGAAATTGCATCGAAATGTCCGGAAAGCGCCTCTGAGGGGTCGTCCTCTGCCGACGCGAAGGTGCAAACCGCTGCATTCGCAAGTACGAATGCGGCGAGCGTTGCAGCCAGGCGCCGGAAGATGGTCTCGAAACTGATATTGATATTCACGCGCAACATTATATAGACGAATGGGAACATGCCGGGTTCGGCGAGGAATTTGATAAACTTTTAAAGTGCCGCTAAAACGCAGAGTAAGGCTTGTCCGTCCCGATTCGAAACCGCAGCGCGAGTCCCGCACGCTTTTCTATACGGGAATCGTGCTCGTTTTCATTTTCACGCTATCGCTGGTTTTCGAATTGGCAGGGCGGCACAACTTTATAGGCTCCGGCATAGTCGCGGTATCGTCCGTATTCGTTTCCGGCGCAAGATACGCCGGAGAAGGATTTTCCAGCCTCGGCTTGATTTTCCGGCTCCGGCCCATAATGCTCGAAAACATTGAGCTGGAAGGCGAAAACGCCGCGCTTAGAAAACAGCTCGGCGAACTAGAAGCCACGCGGGCGGAAAACGAACGGCTCCGAAAGCTTTTGAAGCTGCCCGAAAAATCCAAATTCGATTACGTTTCGGCAAAAATTATCGGAAGAAGTCTGGAGCTTTGGTTCGATTCCGTTTGGATAAATCGGGGCTCGCGGTCGGGCGTGCACGAAGGCGATCTCGTCGTGAATTTGGACGGACTCGTCGGAGAGGTCGTCAAAGCCGAAGCGGGGCGCTCGCAGGTGAGGCTGGTACTCAATCCGGACTTCGCCATCGGCGCGATTACGGCGATCTCCCGCCAGCAAGGGGTCGTTTCGGGCACGAAGCGCGGGAAGGCGGCGTACGTCAACACCGTCGATTTGGCTTTCGTGGCGAAGAAAAACAGAATATCCGTTGGCGAAAAGGTTTTCACCAGCGGTCTCGCGACCGGAAGACCCGGCGGAATTTACATCGGGCAAGTTACCAAAGTTGTCGAAGAGCCGAACAGAATAACGCAAACAATCGAAGTTACTCCCGCCGTAGATTTGAATTCGCTCGAAGAGGTCGTTGTAATACTTCATAGATTGCCGGCGGACGGCGAAAAACCGGAAGGCGCACGATGAGCAGCAGACCGAAACTTTACCGGGAAGAACTTGGCCCCGCTTTCGTTAAGGCGTCGGTTGCGCTTGCGCTGTCCGTCCTTTGGCTTTTGGCGCTCAACATTGAACATCCGTATTTCGCCAAAGGTTTCGACGTGCCGGTTTTCGTTCTCGCCGCGATTGCGGTTTTCGTAAGCCCCAAGCTGGCTCTTGCCGCGGGACTGCTAACGGGCATCATCGCCGATGCCTATTCAGACCGGCTGTTCATTTTTCACTCGATTTACTATTGCCTGCCCGGCTCCATAGTGCTCCTAATCGGCGAAGGGCTGATTGCAAGGTCGAACCTTCTCGCCATGATTCTCGTCCTTGCGCTCGTCATCGCGAAGTTTGTCGCTCAGTATTTCTGGCTTATCCCGCTGGGCCACGGCGAATGGCCGGCGCTTTTGTTTTACATCAACTGGTGGGGCGCCGGAGTGCTTGGCGGAGTCACGTTTTTATTCTGGAATTCGCTCGGTATTTGGCTTACTGGCAAGTCGAGCGACGTGAAATTCAGAAGCGGAATATATGGCAGGTAAGGAAAGAGACGAAAACATCGACGTATTCGCGGTCTGGTATCGCAGGATAATCGTGACCGTTTTCATCCTGCTCGTTTTGAGACTGTTCTGGATGCAGGTCTTGAAATATCCGGACTTTCTTTCGAGGGCGGCGTCGAACAAGGTGAAACGCGTACAGATAATCGCGCCTCGCGGCCAGATATTCGACAGGGCGGGACGCTCTCTCGCAATCAACGAGCCGGTGTTCAGCCTGATGTATTTTCCCCCGCTCGCGGAAGAAAAAGACGAAACGATACCGGTGATCGCAAGCAGGCTGGGCGTAACCGAGGACGTAATCAGGACGCGCATCGAAGCGGAAAGAAAGAGGCGCTATCCATATCAGCCGATTGCGCTGTACGACAACCTTACTCTAGAACAAGTAGTTTATTTTTCCGAACATCGAACCGATTTTCCGGGCATTTTCGTCGAGGAAAACAATTACCGGCGGAAATACATCGCGGGGCCGGCGGCAGCTCATGTAATAGGATATACGGGCCTGATAAGCGAAGACGATCCGAGCAGGATGGTGGATTTCGGATACGAACGCGACGAATTCGTGGGCAAAACCGGCATCGAAAAAGCGTACGAAGCGATTTTGCACGGGCGGGCGGGCAGCCGTGAAATCGAAATAACCAAAGACCGCTTTTTCAAACGCGAAATCAGATATAACCCGCCAATCAGCGGAACGGACGTATATCTCACAATCGACCTCGAAATCCAGAACATCGCGTTCAATGCGCTGAAAGGCAGACGCGGCACCGTAATCGTGAGCGCGCCGAAAACCGGCGAAATTATCGCCATCGTTTCAAGCCCCAGTTTCGACCCGAACAGACTTCACGGCAGGGAAAATGCCGACTATGTGAACTCGCTGCTCGCCGACAAAGGCGGCTTGCCGCTGTTTTTCAGGGCAATCGCGGGCAAATATCCCCCCGGCTCCACTTTCAAGCTCGTGACGGCGGCCGCGGGGCTGGAAGCCGGCCGGGTTACGGAAAACATGCAGTGGACCTGCCGCGGACATTTGGACATCGGAAACCGCACGTTCAAAGAGCATTTCACTCCGCAGGGACACGGGCCGATAGTTTTCAAGGACGCCATCGCGAAGAGCTGCGACATTACGTTTTGGGACGCCGGCGTAAAAATCGGCAGCCGGCAAATCAGCAAATACGCCCGGCAGCTGGGATTCGGCGACAAGCTTGGGATCGACCTGCCGGGAGAAGCGGCGGGCAGAATCCCCGACAGGGATTACAAGCTTAAATATTGGCGCGAAGAATGGTGGGACGGGGACACGGCGAACATGGCTATCGGCCAAGGTTTCGTGACCGCGACGCCGCTGGAAATTCTATGGTGCGTGAATACGATAATCGGGGACGGCAGCGCGCCGCCGCCGCGCGTGATGAAGGCGGAGATGATAGAGGGCAAAGTGAAGGAAGCCATGCAAAGCCGGCCGCTCGAAACCCAAATCAGCCCGAATACGATGCGGATTATTCGAGAAGGGATGCGGCGGGCTGTGTCGTACGGAACATGCCAGCAAATGAAAGCCGCCGGAGTGTCCGCGGCGGGAAAGACCGGAACCGCGGACGTGGCGCACGGACAAATGCCTCACGGGTGGTTCGTCGGTTTTTTTCCTTACAACGACCCGCAATATTCGATAGTCGTGCTTCTCGAAAACGCAGGAAAATCGTCCGACAGCGCGGTGCCTATCGCGACGGAAATCGTAAAAAGCATAGCAATCGCAAAAGGTCTGGTCAGGCGCTAAGAATGCAATTTTCAATGCAAGCGCCGCGAAAAGCCGCGACATACGCGCATGATTGGTAGAATGAAATATCTTTATTATGGCGGTTTTCATGAGCGAATCATCCGGGTTCGAAAATTGGCTGAAAAACGCGTTCACCCCTTACGCACAAAAACACGGCGAACGCGACGACATTCTCGATTCCACAAGCGGCTGGCCCCCTGCGCCCGCTGAGGGTCCGCACGATTTCGAGAGCTACGCAGAATATTTGGAGTGGCATAAAGCGAACATCGGCTGGCCCGGAGAATATCCATATACTCGCGGAATCACGCCGACCGGTTATCGCGGAAAGCTTTGGACGATGCGTCAATATGCGGGCTTCTCGACCGCGAAAGAAACGAACGAGCGTTATCACTTTTTGCTCGAAGCCGGACAAACCGGACTATCCGTCGCCTTCGATTTGCCGACGCAAATGGGCTATGCGTCGGACGACCAGATGGCATTGGGTGAAGTAGGAAAAGTCGGAGTTCCGATAGACACTATCGACGACATGCGGACGTTGTTTAACGGAATTCCCCTCGGCAAAGTATCGACCAGCATGACAATCAACGCGCCGGCGGCGATACTTTTGGGGTTTTATCAAGTCGTCGCGGAAGAAGCTGGCGTTCCATCAACAAGTTTGCGCGGCACCATACAAAACGACATCCTGAAAGAATACATGGCGCGCGGAACATACATTTTCCCCCCCGCGCCGAGCATGAAATTGACCGTCGATTGTTTCAGATATTGCATGGAGCATTTGCCCAAATGGAATTCGATAAGCATTAGCGGATATCATATTCGAGAAGCGGGCTGCACCGCGGTGCAGGAAGTGGCGTTCACTCTTGCTGATGCCATTGCATATTGCGAGGCAGCGGTGTCGTCGGGACTTGCAATAGACGACTTCGCTCCCAGGCTTTCGTTTTTCTTCAACGCGCACAATAACTTTCTCGAAGAAGTCGCGAAATTCAGAGCTGCGCGAAGGCTTTGGGCAAAAATAGCGCGCGACAGATTCGGCGCGAAAGACTCCAAATCCATGCTTCTTCGCTTTCACACACAAACCGCCGGAAGCATGCTGACCGCGCAACAACCGCTGAACAACGTCGTACGCACCGCTTATCAAGCTCTCGCCGCGGTGCTTGGCGGAACTCAATCTCTTCATACGAACAGCTATGACGAAGCTCTCGCTCTTCCTACACAGCAAAGCGTCGAAATCGCCCTTCGCACTCAGCAAATCATGGCTTACGAAAGCGGAGTTGCCGACACTGTCGATCCGCTCGCCGGAAGTTATTTCATCGAGGATTTAACCGGCCGAATCGAAGCGGAGTCGCAAACGTATATATCGAAAATCGATGAAATGGGCGGAATGGTTCGCGCTATAGAAAACGGATTTCCGCAGCGCGAAATACAAAACTCCGCGTACAGATGGCAGAGGCAGGTGGAATCCGGCGAAAGAACCGTGGTCGGCGTAAACGCATTCAAAGACGTTGGCGACACGGGAGTGCCTATTAGAAAACATAACGAACTCGCGGAAATCGAACAAGTAAAACGATTGAATGATTACATCGAATCGCGCGACGAAAATAAAATTGCCAAGCTCGATAATGCGCTCGGCGAATTAAAGCGCGCGTGCGAAGCCGGAACCGGAATGGTCGATAGAATAGTCGGCGCGATTCGCGCGGGAGCGACGGAAGGAGAAATAGCAGGCGCGATGGTAGAAATATGGGGCAGATTTTATGACGATACAAGCGTATAGCATATATATTTACTTATCGACTTCGATTAATCGGTATATTTATTGCTTTTCGTATTGAATAATTTGATATATATATTTAATGCATGATACAATGGTTGCGTGTTGTTAATTTGCATCGGAGGTTACTTTAATGCCAAAAGTTAAGAAAGCCAAGCCCAAGGCGAAGGCGAAGGTCAGAGCGCGGGCTCCACAGCCCAAGCCGACGAAAGTTGTAGATTCGACGTCGAAGTACGTTTCTTTCGGCGAAGTCGCACTTAACGCCGAGAAGAAAGGTGCGGAGGTGGAAGGTTACAAACTTTCGAAGACCAACCGTCGCGGGGAAAAGATCGGCAACAGCATCGTCGTGGATAAGTTCATTACCGCGGCGAATGCGGCCGGCAAGGAAATTCCTTGGGGCGAGATTCAAGGTTACGGCGGCGTGGCGCGCCGCATCAAGTGCATCCGCAAATCCGACCTTGCGCGCGTGGTACGCGGGCTGATGAATTGGGCCGGAAAGGGCACCGAAAAGCCGCGCAAGAAGAACTATCGCGTTTTCAGCAAGTTCGAAGATTTCTAAATCCGCAATCGAATTATCGCGCGCGGAATCCCTGCAATTTGCGCTCCAATGTGCGCCTGATTATGGGATTCTGCGCGCGGAGTTTTTCGGCAGATGAAACGCAAGGTGGCGGATAAATTCCGGGGTCGTTCCGCAGCATCCGCCAATTATTTGCGCCCCGATAAGCAGCCATTTCCTGGCGTATTCGAGATACGAACTGGAACTCAGCTGCCTTTCGTTTTCCCAAGGCCTGGTTTGCGCCCTGCCGACGTTTCCGTACGCGCCGATCGGCCCATCAAACTCCGCCGCAAGCTGGCTTAGCGCAGTTTCCAGCACTTCGGCCGGCGTGCAATTGATAAGAAGACAATCCGGCCTTGCCCCTGATAGCGCGCCGACAAGCCCGGAAATCTGTTCTCCGCTTAGTAGCTCGCCCGTCGGTTTGCATGTGACGCCGAGAAAAACCGGCAACCCGGTTTCCTTTGCAGCAGCCACGACCGCCGCACATTCGCGGACGGAATTGAAAGTTTCGGCGAGCAAAAAATCGACCCCGGAGTTCGCGAGCGCCCTCGCCTGTGCGCGATGCTCGTCCTCGCATTCGCTTTGCGATGGAACTAGTTCCGGCGAAAAGCAGTCTTCTAGCGGCGCAATGCTCCCCGCAACAGCAATTTCACGCGCGGGTTGCGCTTCGGCGGCCGCCTGTTTTGCAAGCCCGACGGCGATACCGGTAAGAACCTCGAACTCCGCAGCCCTGCCCACTTTTGCGAGCGCGCGCCTGGTAGTTCTGAAAGTTCCGGTGGTAATTATTTCGGCCCCGGCCTGAATGTATTCGCGGTGAACGGTCAAGACGAGTTCGGGCTGCTTGTCCAATATTTCCGCGCTCCATATCGGCGAATTCGATATGGCGCGCATCCGCTCAAGCTCCGTGCCGAACGCTCCGTCTAGGATCAGGACTTCTCCGGCGGCGAGCCGAGCCAAAATTCTCTCTCCGTTTCCAGCCATCTCGCCGATTATACACCAATTTCGCGCTTGAAACCTCTTCGATAATCCAAATTCGCGACCTCAAAATGGAATTGCTTGAACGAAAGCGTCTTATGTGGTATAAGTCGCGTTCGCTTTTAACAAATTCGAAAGGCAAGGAGTTCTCGGTTTGGCACTGATTTCGCTCAGGCAATTATTGGAATGCGGCGCGCATTTCGGACATCCCACGCGCAAGTGGAACCCGAAAATGGCTCCGTTTATATTCACGAAGAGGAATGGCATTCACATCCTCGATCTTCAACAAACCACGAAAATGATAGACGCCGTCCACGACTATATAGTAAAAGTCGTGAACGATGGCGGAAAAATCCTGTTCGTAGGTACTAAAAAGCAAGCTCAGGACGCTATTCGGGAAGAGGCGGTCAAATGCGGCATGCCGTACGTCAACACCCGCTGGCTGGGCGGAACGCTAACGAACTTCCGCACTATCCGCAAGCGCGTGCTAAGGCTGCTGGAATTGCGCGAAAAGAAGGAATCCGGCTATTTCGGAGCCGTCGGCAAAAAAGAGGCGAAAGCCCTACTCGACGAGCTAGAAAGGCTGGAGAAGTTCATCGGCGGGCTTGTCGAACTCGACTCGCCGCCTCAGGCGCTTTTCATAATCGACGTAAAGAAAGAGGAAAACGCAATCCGTGAGGCGAAGAAGCTTGGAATTCCGGTTATCGGAATTCTCGACAGCAACTGCGACCCCGACCTCGTGGACTACATGATTATCGGCAACGACGACGCCATCCGCTCGATAAGGCTGTTCTGCCAAATCATTTCGGACAGCGTTCTCGAAGCGAAACACGGCTATCTGCCGCCCGATTCGGTGCTTATTCAAAGCTCGATGGGCGACGACGAGCCCGATTCGATGCTTTCGGCGGAAGCCATGCACCGTGCGGCCAAGCAGGAATCGCAGGCGCAATCCGAAAAACCGGCTGCGGAAGAAGCCGTCAAGACCGAAACCGCGGAACCGGCTGCGCCGTCAACCGAACCTGCCGCGGACGACAACCAGAAGGTTTCGGGCGAGCCTTCGCCGCAGTTTTAGCTTGCGCGCATTTTGGCGCGTTAAACTTGCATATTAAAATAACCGGCCGGTTGGCCGCGTGAGGTGATTGGAATGGGCGAAATATCCGCAAAGGACGTTGCGGAACTTAGAAAAATGACCGGCGCCGGAATGATGGATTGCAAAAAGGCGCTTACCGAAGCGGATGGAAGCGTCGAAAAAGCCGTCGAAATCCTGCGCGTCAAAGGCATAGCCAAAGCCGCGGGAAAGAGCGACAGAGCAACCCGCGAAGGCCTCGTGGTAATGAAGCTCGGCGACGGAGCCAAAAGCGGCGCCATAGTCGAGGTGAATTGCGAAACCGATTTCGTGGCCCGCACGGACGACTTCAAGGCCGTGGCAGGCGGCATCGTTGATCACATCCTCGAAGGCAAATCCGGCGATTTTTCCGGCGGCGACGGAGAAACGCTTCTCGGCGAAACTTTTCACGGCGATTCTTCGAAAACCGTCGAGGAATTCGTAAAAGAAGGCGTAGCGAAACTCGGCGAGAACATGCGCATCGGGAAATTTTCACGCTTTCAAGTCGAGGGCGCACTTGGAGCGGTCAATTTCTATAACCACATGAACGGCAAAGTTGGCGTACTCATCGAACTTGCGGCGGACGACGCCGAATTCGCGGGTTCGCCGGAGCTGGCGGCAATCGCGGAAGAAGTTGCGATACACATTTGCGCATTCAGCCCCGAATATGTTAGTCCGGAAGAAATACCTGCGGAAGTCCTCGAAAAGGAAAAGCAGATTTACCGCGAGCAGACGCTTGCGGAAGGCAAACCCGAAAATATAGTTGACAGAATAGTAACGGGGCGGCTCGGCAAGTTTTATTCCGAAGTTTGTCTTTTGAAGCAGGCGTTTTACAGGGACGAAACCGGCAAGCAAACGGTAGAGGACTTCATCAAAACCGCCGCGGGCGGCAAAAACGTATCCGTCAAGAGGTATTCGCGCATTCAGCTCGGGGGCTAGCGGCCTTCCGGAGGTGCCATGAGTTTCCGGCGCATATTAATCAAACTTTCCGGCGAATCGCTCAAGGGCGACTCGGAAAGCGGGCTTTGCACGGCTTCCCTCCACCATTACGGCAATGAAATCAAAAGCGCGGTCGAAAGGGGCGTTCAAGTTGCGCTCGTGGTCGGCGGCGGCAATTTCATACGCGGCAAGGAGCTGGCGGAGACCGGTCTCGACCGCACGACCGCGGACTATATGGGAATGGTGGCAACGGTCATCAACGCTTTGGCGCTTCAAAACGTGCTTGAAAACATGGGCGTGAGCACGCGCGTGATGAGCGGAATCGAAATGCCTCGTGTATGCGAACCGTATATCCAGCGCAGGGCCGACAGGCATCTTGAAAAGGGCCGGGTGGCGCTTATCGCGGCAGGCACGGGAAATCCGTATTTTTCCACCGACACAGCAGCCGCGCTTCGCGGCCTCGAAATCAAGGCCGACGTATTTCTGAAGGGCACGCGCGTGGACGGCGTGTATGACGCGGACCCCGAAATCGAGCCCAACGCGAAAAAGTTCGAGCGGATTACGTTCAAAGAGGCGCTGGAACGCGATTTGCAGGTTCTCGACGGAACAGCCTTCGCCCTTTGCCGCGAAAACAAGCTTTCGATTATCGTGTTCAACCTGACCATACCGGGCAATCTTGCTAAAATAATCGACGGCGACCTTTCGGTCGGCACGATCGTATCGGATTAGGAGGCGGTTATGCCGGTTAGCGAAATTTACAGCGACACCAAGGAAAGGATGGAGAAAACCATCCATACCACCCATGAGGAACTTGCGCACCTGCGTGCGGGAAGGGCGAACCCCGCGCTGCTCGACCGGGTGCTCGTCGACGCGTACGAAACGAAATGCCCGCTCAATCAACTCGCCACCATCAGCGTGCCGGACGCGTCAACTTTGCTCGTTCAGCCGTACGATCCGGGAACGCTGAAGGCAATAGAGCGGGGAATTTTGCAAAGCGACCTTGGACTTACTCCGCAAAGCGACGGCAGAGTGCTTCGCATCAACATTCCGCAGCCCACCGAGGAGCGCCGGAAGGAGCTTGCGAAAATCGCCCACAGAATCGCGGAAGAAGGAAAGGTCGCTCTCAGAAACATTAGGCGCGACGCCATCGACAGAAACAAGAAGCTGGAAAAAGCGAAGGATATCAGCGAAGACGAGCTTAAGCGCGCCAACGACGAAATCGAAAAGCTAATCGAAAAACAGCTCGAGGAAATAGAGAATTTGCTTCGCCTAAAGGTAAAGGAAATCGAGGAATTTTAGGCGCGGCTTGCCCGCTGGTGCCGGAGGCGCTATTTGGAAAATTTGGCTTACGATCGGGGGAGTTTATCCCTTGAAGACATCAACCTTTACGAACTCGTGGACAGGGAAAACCTGCCGAGGCACATCGCCATCATTATGGACGGAAACGGCAGGTGGGGCAAAAAGTACGGCTTTTCGCGCGTAATCGGCCACCGCGAAGGCGTGGAAACCGTCAGGACGGTAGTGGAAACGAGCCTCGACCTCGGCGTGAAGCATTTGTCGTTGTTCGCGTTTTCGACCGACAATATTTTTCGTCCGCTCAGCGAGGTCAGTTCTCTGTTCGGGCTGTTCGAGGAAATTCTCGTCGCCGAAGCGGCAAAGCTAAACGAGAAAAAAATCCGGCTGATTATTTCCGGCGATTTGTCCATACTTCCGGACGGGCTTAGAAGCCGGTTCGATGACGCCGTCGAGCTGATGAAAGACAACACCGGCCTTGTTCTAAACATAGCGGTCAATTACAGCGGCCGGCAGGAAATAATCGACGCCGTAAAGCGCATCGCGACCGCGCTCGAAGACGGAAAACTAAAGGTTGAAGAGCTGTCGGAGGAATTTTTCCGAAAGTTTCTCTATCATCCCGACCTGCCCTACCCCGACCTTTTGATCAGGACTAGCGGCGAATACAGAATTTCGAATTTTCTGCTTTGGCAAAGCGCTTACACGGAAATGTGGTTCACGAATTCGCTTTGGCCCGAGTTTTCCAAACGGGAATACGTGCAGGCGATTCTCGATTATCAGTCGCGCGAACGCAGGTTCGGCAAGGTTGATTCCTGATTGCCGAAAGCGGAAAAGTTATCGCGGCCGTGCGCTATACTGGTTTCGTGAGCAGAATCGCCATCGGTATCGTTGCCGGCGTGCTCGCAATATCGGCGCTGATGGCCGGCACGTACATCGGCCTTGCGCTTATTGCGGCGGTTTTCGTCTTTGCGTCGTCCGAGTTTATCGGATTGATGAATCCTCAAGCGGAAAAGCACATATCGAGCGCGCTCAAGTTCGTTTTCGCGGCCGCGTTCGTTACCTGCATCGTACAGCTGGCGATTTTCGCGCCCAGGTCGGAGGACGCGTTCGCCGCGGCGGCGTTTTTCATTTTCACCGCGACGTTGGCGTATATGCTCGTTTTTTTCGCGGCGGCATACCTTACCGTTTCGAATTACCCGGACGGCGGCTTTTCGCTTCAGCAGGCGCTTTACGTCTATTTCGGCTTCGGATACTTGTTCGCCGGAATGGCGTCTTTCGCGATGGTTTATGCGCTTGGCGGCGATTATCTTTGGTTTTTGGTTTGCATTTTGTCTTGGGGAATGGACGCCGGGGCGTTTTTCACGGGAAGGCTTTTCGGTAAAACGCCGCTTGCGCCGAAAGTGAGCCCGAAAAAAACGAAGGAAGGGCTTTTCGGCGGAATGCTCGCCGCGGCATTCGCCACGCCGTGGTTTTTTTATATAATCGCGCCCTTGGATGCCCGCCCGGATACGGTCCAGCTATTGGGCTATGCGTTTATGGGAGCGTTTATCGCCGGATTCGGCCATTTGGGCGACTTGATGATGTCGGTGATAAAGCGAAGGAGCGAGCGGAAAGAAAGCGGAAAGTTCATTCCGGAACACGGCGGCGTTTTGGACAAGCTGGACAGTTTTCTTCCGGTAAGCATCGCGGTTGCGGCGTTTTTTATATACGGCTTCGTCAGCCGGTAATCGAAAGGAGTTTCCGATGAGCGAATTGGAGCCGCGCGTTGAAGACGCGGACGTGTTTGAAGAGGAGTACTACGAGCAAGAACGCGGCGCGCACGGAACGACATTGTTGGCGCTTTCCATAGTTTTCGGCGCGGGTTTCTTCGTCGTTCTGGCATTTTTCGTCATTTATTATTTCAATACCAAACCGAAACTGGAAGAGCTGCGCTCGCTCAAGCTTGCCGCGGCGGCGATTGACGAATCCGCACACTCCGGACTCGATGCGGAAGACATTCCCCCGCCCGGAGTCGAGATAATAATCACGCCGAGAATTGACCGAATCGAAGCGTACGCAGAAAGCCAACCGACAACGTTCGGAAGCTATGAACCGTCCAAAATGCTCGACGGAGATAAAGAAACGGCTTGGAGCGCGGAATACAAGGAGGGAGAGGACGCCTGGCTCGCCGTGTATTTGCGCGAAGAGGCGGCGATTGCGGCGATTTCGCTCGTGCCCGGTTTTTCGAAAACCACGCATGAAAAATATGGCAACATTTTCAAATTGAACTACCGGATTAAAGAAGTGGATTTCGAATTTCCGGACGGAACCGCCGTATCGCATAAATTCGAAGATTCGCCGGCGCTACAATCCGTGCCCGTTCAGCCGCCAGTGACGTGTGAAGAATTCAAAATAAAAATCAAATCGGTTTATCCGACCGGAAAGTGGAACGACGTCAGCATAAGCGAACTTGAGGTGTCCGGCCCGGAATAAAGGCGCGGCGCATGTGATAACGGGGCGTAAGCGTCACATGGGTTGCGGCGCCCGTTTTCGAGGGTAAAATCAGCCGTCCGACAAGCCTCTTTGGAGTAAACATGCCTTATATATCGAATACCGGCGAACAGCGCAAGGAGATGCTCGCCGAAATCGGAGTCGCGGATTTCGAAAGTCTGCTCGATGCCGTTCCCGCCGATGTCCGCTCCGGCGAGCTTCGGCTGCCGGAAGGCCTTTCCGAAATGGAAACGCTTGAAAAACTGCGCGCGCTTGCCGCCCGCAACACGGTGTTCCCGCCCGGCAAAATGTTCGCGGGGGGCGGCATATACAACCACTATATTCCGCCCGTCTCCGCGCAGCTTTCGACCCGCTCGGAGTTCGTGACCGCGTACACTCCGTACCAGCCGGAAGTAAGCCAAGGCCTGCTGCAGACGATTTTCGAATATCAAACCTACATTTCCGAAATAACGGGTCTTCCGGTTTCGAACGCGTCGAGCTATGACGGCGCATCCGCATGCGCCGACGCGCTCAACATCGCCCGTTGCGCGACGAAACGCAGGAAAGTAATCGTCAGCAATCACCTGCATCCGCACCACATCGAAACGTTCGATACGTACAACGTCGGCTGGAAAATGGAGCGTATTCCGCTGCCGTACAAAGACTCCGAACATTTCGAAATCGATTCGGAGAAATTGCGGGAACTGCTTTCCGGCGGCGACGTGGCTTGCGTAGCCGTCGAGATACCGAATTTCTATGGCTGTTTCGAAAAAGGAATATCTAAACTTGCCGGAATCTGCAGCGAATATAAAACGCTGCTCGCAATCGGTTATTACCCGTTTTGCGCCGCGCATGTAAAGCGTCCGGGCGATTTCGGAGCGGACATCGCGTACGGCGAGGGGCAGCCTCTCGGCATCCCGATGGGATGGGGCGGGCCTGCGCTGGGCTTTCTCTCTTGCACGAAAGACCTAGTCAGATTCCTGCCGGGCAGGCTAATCGGCAAAACCGTTGACGAAACCGGCAAAACCGCTTACGTAATGACTTTGCAGGCGCGGGAGCAGCATATACGGCGAGACAAGGCGAATTCGAGCATTTGCACGAATCAGGCGCTCATGGCGCTTACCGCGACGATTTATCTGTCGTCAATCGGCAAGGAAGGATTTCGGGAAGTCGGCGCACTTGAAAGCGGAGCGGCGCACTATTTGGAAGCGAAGCTGACCGCGATAGACGGCATAACGAACGCGAATCCAGGCTCGGAGTTTTTCAACGAATTCACGATAAAGCTCGACTGCAAAGATTGCGCTTCGGTTTTCGACAGACTCGTAGCAAGAGGATTTCTGCCCGGAATCCGGCTGTCCGATTTCGGCGGCGCAGCGAACATGTGGCTAATCGCCACGACCGAACAGCACAAAAAGGAAGATTTGGACGAATTCGCGGCGGCGATAGCCGAAGAGGTGGCTAAATGACCCACGTAAAAGACAAATTGATTTTCGAGGAAAGCGTACCCGGCCGCCGCGGCGTCAAATTTCCGGCGAGAGATTTCGAAGCGGAGTTCAAGGCGGACGCGGAATTTGCGCTGGCTCATGAGCTTGCGATGCCGGAAGTATCGCACCTAGACGTGGTGCGCCACTATACGCGCTTGTCTCAGCGCACGTTCGGCGTGGACAGCGGGTTTTATCCGCTCGGCAGTTGCACGATGAAATACAATCCCCGGCTTACCGACGCGGCGGCGGCGGCGGCGGGATTTTCGCAGATACATCCATCCCAGCCCGTTGAGACAGTACCGGGAGCGGTGGAAATGCTCGCCGATTTGTCCGCGTGGCTTTGCGAAATCACCGGCATGGACGAGTTCGCGCTTCAGCCCGCGGCCGGCGCGCAAGGCGAATATTCCGGAATGCTGGTTTTCCGCAAGTATTTCGACGAAATCGGCCAGCCGGAACGCGACGTGATGATCGTGCCGGACAGCGCGCACGGAACGAATCCGGCGAGCGCCGCGGTGGCGGGTTTTCGGGTGGCCGAGGTCGTCAGTTGCGGAGACGGGCTGACCGATCCCGCGGCTATAAAAGCCGTAATCGAAAAGCATGGCGCGGATAAAATAGCCGGAATAATGCTCACGAATCCAAACACTTTGGGTCTATTCGAAACGCACATTTTGGAAATCGCCAAACTCATTCATGACGCGGGCGGGCTTTTATACTACGACGGCGCGAATCTTAACGCGCTTCTCGGAATCGCTCGCATGGGCGATATGGGTTTCGATTTGATGCACTTAAACACGCACAAAACGTTTTCGACTCCGCACGGCGGCGGCGGGCCGGGCGCAGGCCCGATAGGCGTTAAGGCGTTTCTCGCGCCGTATTTGCCGGGCGCGATATTCGAAAGCGGCGAAGGCGGCGCGCTGGTCAAAACGCCGGAAAAAACCATCGGACGAATGAAGGCGTGGTGGGGCAACTTCCTCGTTCTTGTCCGAGCCTATACATACATCGTTCATCACGGAAAAAACGGGCTTAAGCGTATATCCGAAAATGCGATTATCAACGCAAACTACATTCAGGCGCGGCTAAAGGGCGAATTCGAAATTCCATTTCTCTCACACTGTATGCACGAATTCGTGGCCAGCGCGGACAACTTCAAACGCGATTACGGAGTGACGGCGAAAATAATCGCCAAGAAACTTCTCGAAAACGGAATTCACGCGCCGACGACATATTTTCCGCTAATCGTCCACGAGGCGATGATGATAGAGCCGACGGAAACCGAAAGCAAGGAAACGCTGGACAATTTCTGCGGCGTAATGCTTAGGTTCGCGGAGGAAATCAAGAAAGACCCGGACGGATTCAAAAAGCTGGACGGCTCGAAACTGCAAATCGTGAATCCGGACGAAACCGGCGCGGCGCGCAATCTGGTTCCCCGTTGGATTCCGGAAGAAGACGGCGCAAAGAGCGAAAGCGAAGCCTAGCCGGACGAGAGAAGGTAAAAATATCCGACGGCTGTAGCGTCGCCTTCGTCGATTATTCCGTTTCGGTCAACGTCGAGATATGGAATCCATTCGGGGTCGGCGGGCGTTTTCCAAAGCCGCGCGCGTAGGAAATCGAGGTCCGCCATCGTCACGAATCTGTCGCCGTTGAAATCGCCGCGAAGTTTCTCCACCCAAAAATCGACTTCGGCTATCAGGTCGCCGGATGAGGCGAACGCCGTCGCTTTGAGCGTGTATTTTCCGTTTTTCGGAAACGGAATCGTGCCGAGCAGAAACTGTATGTCGTCGAAAGAAGTGATTTTCGGGAATGGAATCCCCAGCGCGTTGCCGGACTCGTCCAAACAGGCGAGGCTGACCGCGGACGCGAACGGTTGGGGCGTGAGTTTGAAATTCAGAGAGCCGTTCATCGGCATTAGCGCGCCGCCGGCGGGTTCGACGAACGCGAATCCCGCCACTTCGCCCACCGCGAAATCGCCCGGAGTCGGCGTTTCGATGTCGCCGATGACGACGTAAATCGGGCCGGTTATCGCGCCATCCGGCACCGCCGCCGTAATCGAGGATTGCGTCCAGGTTTCTTCGGACACTTCGGCTTCGACAAGCCCGTCTTCGCCCGTGAAAAACAGGAACGAATGTCTGTACGCCGTCGGCCCGATACCGCCCGCGTAAAAATCGCCGAACCCGCTTCCGCTAAGCGTTACCGGCGTCGCGACCGTGCCGTAAACCGGCGCGAATTCGTCTATCACGACGGGGGTATTGTGTATTACTTGGAACATCGAGACCGCCGTCGGCGTGAAAAATCCCATATACGAAATTTCGTCGTAAGCGACGATGTGAAACTCGCGCAGCCCGTCTGGATAGGCCGTGGTGTCGAGCGTGAACGTGAACGGCTCGTTCGTCAGGGTCTGAAGCACGTCGCCCGACACGGTCTCCACCAGTTCCGCCTTTATAACGATGCCCTTGTCGTCCGTTATGTTCGTAACGATTTCCTTTTCGCCGTATATAACAGAATTTCTGTCGGGCGAAACCAATTGCACAATCGGCTGCGCGGAAGTTTCAGAAACGAGAACGTTGTCGATGTACACGCCCTCGCCGAGCCCGACGCTTTGCGAATAGCGCTGCATCCAAAACTCGACGCGCGCCACGTTCCCCTGATACGCGCTTAGGTTGATTTCGTACTTCGACAGATTTGGCCAGTTTGGATTTCTGATCGTGCCGCTCGAAGTGCCGATGTATCCGATTATGTCGTCTTTGCCGGAGCTGTCGATAACCCGCAGAGTCATAATCATGTAGGCGCCAAGCTCGAACGCCATTTCGAATTTGAAAAACGGCGAAGTTAAGCCCGCGAGATTGAAGTTCGGAGAAAGAAGCGCGTCGGTGTCGTCGTTATAATATCCCGGCCCGCCGGATTTGTCGGGGTCGCCGAAATAGAGCATTTTTTCGCCCGGCGTTTTTTCAACTTCCTGCCACCTCGATGCGCCGGCATAGTCGAGCGCGTTCCATTCGTCCGTAAACGGCGGATCCTGTACGGTAGTCCAATACGGCGTATCCATCGACGGAAGCGCGATGTTGATTTCCACGGACGAATAACCATGCAGATTCGCCGCGTCGATAACTTCCGCGGTGAAAGTGTGCACTCCGGGTATCATTCCCACGACGTTTATCGCACGCTCCCATGGCGCGTCGGTCGAATGGCCGATGTATTCGCCGTCGATGTACCAGCGCATTTTCTCGCCGCCGTTCGGCGCGGTCACGCTCGCGGAAAGCGTAAAGTTGCCCGATTCCGCGTCGCCGTCGGTGTGGCTCGTAATGTTCACTTCGGGAAAATCCGTTACGGATGCGGAAAGCGATTTCGCTGGATTGAGCCGCAGGATTTTGGTTAAAACGCGCCAGTCCGTTTGGTTAAGAACGTCGTCGCCCGCGCCTTCGAGAAGTCCGCGAACTTCGTTGTTCGTAAGCGTAGGGTCGTTCGCGAGTATCAATGCGGCGGCGCCCGCGGCGTGCGGACTCGCCATACTGGTGCCGTTCATCCACGTGTATCCCGTGAATCCGCCGAACGAAGTGCTGCGAATTCTTCCGGTGCCGAACGTACCGCCGCCCGGCGCCGCGATGTCAAGCGTTCTTCCGCGATTAGAATAGCTTGCGCGGTTATCGTTGCTCGTTGTCGCGCCGACGTTTATTACGTGCGGATGCGATCCCGGATATAAAAAGTAATTCGACGTGCTGTCGTTGCCGGCGGCGGCGATAATGACTAGACCCGCGTTCCACGCGTTCACCGACGCTTCGAACGTCGCCCTGTCCGCGGAATACGAGCCGAGGCTTAGATTTATTACATCCGCTTCGAGAATTCGCGCCAGAGTGATTCCGGTCGCCACGCTGCCGGATGTGGCGTAGCCTTGCGAACCCAGCGCTTTAATCGGAATAATGTCGCATTCGTAAGCGACGCCGATGACGCCCTTTCCGTTATTGCCGATTGCGCCGACCGTGCCGCAGACGTGAGTGCCGTGGCCGTTTTCGTCGTCCGGAATCGTGTCGTTGTTCACTAGGTCGAGAATGTAACCCGGCGGCTGAATCCAGTTAAGGTCTTCGTGCGTTTCGCGTATTCCGCTGTCGATTACCGCGACCGTCGCACCCGCACCGGCGGTCGTGTCCCACGCCACGTTCGCTTCGATTTTCGGCATCGCCCATAGGTTTCCGTTCAAATACTCCGGGTCGTCCGGTTCAAACATCGGCCTGAAAATTTGGTTGTACTGAATATACTTGACTTCGGACGGATACTTGAGCCTGATTTTCCTTGCGGTTTCCTCCGCCGATTCCCCGCCCGCAAGCCTGTACGTGCAAAAATTCAATTCTTCGACGTACGCTTCCGAATTCGGAATGACGCTCATATTGAATTCCGCCGCGAGAAAACGCGCGAACGCCGCGTGCGTGCTGTTTTGATATAGCCCCGGATTGGACGGAGGAACAAACGCCGCTCCCGACGCCGGATTGAAACCGGTTATGGCTCCTTCGAATTCACGCGCCTTTATATCCGCGCCGAACCCGATTAGGATTTCGCCGGGGATGTAATCCTCGCCGGCCACGGCGCCTGGCGAGACTTGGATGAATCCCGCATCTCCCGGCGCGGAAGCGATGCTCGGCAGTTTGACCGATTCGTTATTTTCCGCCGGGATGCCGCCGGTGAACGTACGGCTTCCGGACGAACATCCGAAAAGCGCGAAAAGACAGACGATAACGGGAATGTGGACAAGGCGCATGACCGCCTCCGCTGAAATAGAAATGATACATAAAGACAGATATATTTTACTCGTGAATATGCGCGGTTGTCGCATAAATTCCGTGAAAAACCGTAAAACAGGCGGAGCAAACCCGAAATTCCAGCGAAAACGCGCCGTTATGCGCCGTTCGAGGACGAATCCTTGGCTCCGGGGGCAAAGAGCGGCGGCGTCAAAAGCCTGTCCGGACTTGTCGCGACGAAGTTGACCGGGTCGCCCGCCCGCATGTTATGAGCGCCGGGTTGCAGTCGAATGACGCAGCTCGACCTTATCGTGTCCGCAAGCGTCGCGCCGGCGCCGGGCGTGAGCGGCGTAACGTGAAACTTTGAGTCTCCGCTCATTTCGAACCTCGCCCAAATAAACGTGTCGCAGGCACATTCGGCGGAGAGCGGACTCGAAAGCACGCCTTGACGCGAAACCTGACGGTAATCGCGTGCGCCCATCATTTTCAGAATCGCCGGTTTGACGAGCAAATCGAAAGTTAGCAGCGCATCCGCCGGAGAGCCGGGAAGCGCGAAAAGCGGCTTGCCTTGGAACAGCCCGAAACTGAAACTTCCGCCCGGCATCATATCCACGCCGGATATGATTAACTCGCCGGACGACTGTACGGTTTCCTCCAAAAATTGGCGGCGGCCCTTCACCTTGCCGCCAGTGACGATAAGGCCGTCCACCTGATGAACGACTTGCATTATTTCTTCCACGAGAGCGTTTCTGCTGTCAGGAACGACGCCGAGAACCATATTCGGCAGCCGCATTTCGGCGAGTTTCGCGGCGAGCATTTGAGTGTTAGAATCGCGAAGTTGGGCCGGGCGGGGCATTTGCTCGTCGAACGCGGCAAGCTCGCTGCCCGTACTTATGATTCCGATAACCGGCGGCCGGCAAACGGCGGCTTCCGAATTGCCGAGAGCGGCGAGAATGCCAACGCGAGCAGGAGTAAGGTAATCTCCCTTTCGCATCACGAGGTCGCCTTGCCGTACGACTGAGCCTTCCATCTGGACGCCCGTTCCCTTCCTCACCGGCGACGCGAACTCAGCGAATTCGAGGACGCGCTTTGCCGCCGATTCATCGACGACCGCGTCCGCTCCTCTCGGCACCGGCGATCCGCTTTCAACGAAGCTGCAGGATTTGTCGTTAAGTCTTTTCGACTGCGCCTGGCCCGCCGTTACCGATTCGATAATTTCCAGCTTGACGGGCTGCTCCGGCGAGGCTTTTTCAAGCTCGCGCGACGCCACCGCGAAACCGTCGGTAGTAACCAGCGAAAACGGCGGAAGCGGCCCGGCCGCATAAAGGTCGGCGGAGAGATACTTGAAAAAGCACCACCTGAGCGGCATCATCTCGCCGCCGAGCGGCATTATCTTCGCGAGCACCGCCGCTTCGGCCGAATCGAAAGAATGGTTTTGAGGCATGACGGGCTATTTTATCGCAAGCGTGGCGCATCTCGCTTACTTTGCGCGAATATCGGCGATTAATCGGCGGCAAGCGCAAGACCAATCAAAACTGGCTTAAAAACCTGATGTCGTTTTCGAAGAACCAGCGGCTGTCTTCAACCTGGAAGAGCATTTGCGTGATGCGCTCCACGCCCATTCCGAATGCGAAGCCTTGATATTTCGCGGGCGGGATGCCCTGCCGTTCGAGCACGGACGGATGTACCATTCCGCAGCCCATAATTTCAACCCAGCCGGTTTTCTTGCAGGTCGGGCAGCCCTTGCCGCCGCAAATCGGACAAGTGACCGCGATTTCGCCGCCGGGCTCGACGAACGGGAAGAAATCGGGACGCAGCCTGATGTTTATCTGCGGCCCGAAAAATTCGCGCGCGAAGCTTTCGATTACGCCCGCCATGTGGGTCAGCTTTATACCATTCCCCACCATCAACCCTTCCACTTGGCTGAAAACCGGCGTATGCGTCCTGTCCGGGCGGTCGCGCCTGTATGTCACGCCGGGGCTGATAATACGGATGAGTAGGTCTTCGTCCTTTTCGATGCGCTCCATCGTGCGTATTTGCACCGGACTCGTATGCGTGCGAAGAATTACGTCGCCGTGCAGATAAAAGGTGTCCACGTCGTCTCGTGCCGGATGGTGCGGCGGAATGTTGAGCGCGTCGAAGTTGTGATATTCGTCCTCGATTTCGGGGCCGTCAACGACCTCGAAACCCATTGAAACGAAAATGTCGCATATGCGGCGAAGCGCCTGCGTCGTGGGATGAAGCCTGCCGCAAAGCGCCGGCGCGCCTTCGAGAGTAATGTCGAGGTAGTCCTTTTTCGACGACGCCGCTTGCTTAATTTCGGCAAGTCTCGATGCAATCGCATTTTCAAGCTGCTGCTTCGCCGCGTTGACCGATTGGCCGAAATCCCTGCGTTCTTCCGCCGGTATTTCTTTGATTTTTTTAAGAAAATCCGCGATAAATCCTTTGGGCGAAACCGATGAGGACGAGATTTGGCGCAGCGATTCTTCGTCCGCGGCGTCAGGGATGCGCGCAAGAGCGTCCTGCACCAGAGAGGAAAGCTCTTCGATAATCCCCACGGCGAACCCGCCTAGGAGCCGTTAAGGCCGGACTTGGCGTTATCGGCGATTGCGTCGAACGCGTCGGGATGGTGAATCGCCAGTTCCGAAAGCACCTTGCGATTCAGATGTATATCCGCAAGTTTGAGGCCGCGTATGAATTGACTGTACGAGACGCCGCGCTCGCGCGCCGCCGCGTTTACACGCGCCGTCCAAAGCCTGCGGAAATCGCGTTTCCTAAGCTTGCGTCCAACGTACGCATAACGCCACGCGTGCCACACGGCTTCTTTTGCCGCGCGATAGAGCGTGCTTCTTACGCCTTTGAAACCTTTGGCGAGCTTTAAAAACTTCTTTCTTTTTAGGCGTCCCGCGACGCCCCTTTTTACCCTGACCATAGCTTATATCCCCGGGCTGATTAACTTGCGGATGCGCTTTACGTCCGCGGCGGCAACCGTGCCGGGCACGCTGAGGCGGCGCTTCCTTCTGCTGCTCTTCTTGCGAAGCAGGTGACGTTCGCGCGCGTGCTTGCGCATCAACTTACCGCTTGCGGTAACTTTGATGCGCTTACGCGTCGACTTGTGTGTCTTCATCTTTGGCATTCTTCATTTCTCCAGTCTTGCCGGGCGCAAGAATCATATGAATCCTGTTTCCGACCAGATTTCCGCTCTTCCTTTCCACTTGGCTGACGTCCTTCAGAAGTTCCTCGACCCTGTCCATCTGCGCCATGCCAAGCGAGCCTGCGTACTCTTTTTCGCGGCCCCTCATGTGGACGTTAAGTTTTACCTTATGCCCTTGAAGCAGGAACTTCCGCATTTGGTTAGCCTTGGTTTCGAGGTCGTGGCTGGATATCTTCAGCGAGACCGTCACTTCCTTGAGCTGCTGCGTGCGGTGCGATTCCTTCTGCCGCTTCTTCTGCTTGTACTTCAGCTTTCCAAAGTCCATTAGCTTGCATACGGGCGGCTCCACGTTCGGCGCGACCTCTACAAGGTCGAGCTCACGGTCCTCCGCCAGTATCAAAGCATCTTTGAGGGTCATAACCCCCAATTGTTCGCCGTCGTCAGAGATTACTCGCACCTCGTGGGCGCGAATCTCACGGTTAACCCTCTGCCTAGCTATCTAACCCCTCCAAACGGCAATCGAGCCGGGGATTTTAAATACAATACCCGCTTCTGTCAAGACCTCGGCGGGCATCCCGATTATAACATGGCTTTTCGATTTCAAGCGTTTAATGCCCGTTTCACGAAATCTCATTTACTTTCCGCCCTTGCGCGCGGCCGGCTTGGATTTCCCTTTCTTCTTCTCCGCGGGCGATTTAGCCTTCGACAAAGCCATATACTTATCGAACCAGCCGCGGATATGATTGAGCCGCTCGATGCGCCTGTCCGTGCGGCCTCCGCGCGAAAGCCCGTGGCTTTCCTCCGGGAATCTGACCATTTCGGTTTCGACGCCCTGCAGCTTGAGCGCGACGTAAAACTGCTCGCCCTGCTCTATCGGGCAGCGCAGGTCGTTCTCGCTGTGAATCACAAGCGTGGGAGTTTTTACGTTTTTGGCGTAGAACACCGGGCTTAATTTTGCGTAGTGCGCATAAGCGTCCCAGGGATTTCTGCCTTTGAAATCTTCGATGAAGTGAAACCCGACATCGCTAGAGCCGACGAAGCTGATGAAGTTCGAAACGCATCGCTGGGTGACCGCCGCCTTGTATCTGTCCGTGTGGCCGACCGCCCAGCAAGTCATGTATCCGCCGTAACTTCCGCCGGTTATTCCGGTGCGCTCCTTGTCAATGAACGAGCATTTTTTCAAAACGCCGTCCGTAAACGACATGATGTCGTCGAAATCCGGCCCGCCCCAGTTGTCGTCGAGCGCGCCGACGTGCTTTGCGCCGTAACCTTGACCGCCGCGCGGATTGCAGTAGAACACCACGTATCCGCCCGCCGCGAGAAATTGAAACTCGTGCATGAAAACATGCGCGTATTGCGTCCTCGGGCCGCCGTGAACTTCAAGAATCGCCGGATATTTTTTCTTCGGGTCGAAGCCGGGAGGAGTAAGAATCCAGCCGTGGATATCGCCGCCTTTTCCCGGAATCCTGACGCTTTCCACTTTGCCGAAGTCGCGCGACGAAAAATACTTAGCGGACGGCATATATCTGCGCTTGCCCGAAGCGCCTGCCGCGGGAAGCGACGACAGCTTTGCGGTGTAATAGCTGCCGCAGTCGTAATCGCTCGCCCATAGATAATGAACCGTGTCGCCTGCGAAATCGATTTTGAGTCCGAGCAGCACTCCGTCGCCCGTAAGAATAGGTTCAGGCGCGCCGCCGCCGTCCGTCCGGGTGCGGTAAAGGTGCGTCGAGCCTTCGCTTGAAACGCAGAAATACACCCATTCGCCGTCGGGCGAAAACGCGGGTTTGCAACTTTCGCCGATGCCGAACGTGTCGTTTATCGACATATTCAGCGGAGGGCGGTCGAGGCCGCCCGTCAAGCATTTCAAATCGCCGCCGCCGATCGCGGCGCTCCAAAGGAAAATGCCCTTCGCTCCCCAAATTCCGGCGAGACCTTTTTCGCCGGTGAATACTACCCGCTTTCCGTCGGGCGTAACCGCGGGGTCGAATTTCGCGCCTTCGAAAGTTTCGATCTTCGCAAGCTTGCCCCTGCCGTCCGTCCGGATTTTCCAAATCTCGGTTTTACGCCATTCGAGGTCGGGGTTTTCGCTGCGGTTCGAGGCGAATACGATGTGAGCGCCGTCCGGCGTGAAAGTCATTCCTTCCATAGAGTATTTTCCGTCGAGCAGCATTTTCCCCTTGCCGGTCGAGAGCGAAACATAGTGGATTTCGCCTTTGGATTCCGGCAAAAATCCGGCGCCGTCGAGCTTGTAAAAAAGCCGCGTGATATAGCGCTTCACCGGATTTTCCTGGCCCTTTTCGCCGAGTTTCTTCTTTTTCTCGCGCTCTTTCGCTTCGGCGTCGGGCGGTACGACGGTCACCGCCGCGTGCTTGCCGTCCGGCGCGAGTTCGAAGCCGGTCACGCTTCCCTCGAACGACGTCACTTTGCGCGGCTCGCCGCCGTCAACCGGCATCGCCCAAAGCTGCGGCTTGTCGCCGCCGCGGCGGCTGATGAAAAATAACTCCTTGCCGTCTTTGGAAAAAGCCGGGTCGCCGTCGGAAACCTCGCCGCGCGTGAATTGTGCGGGCTTTCCGCCCGCCTTCGCCACGAAAATGTGACGCCGCTTTTTGTTGCCCGCGTCGCAGCCGGCGACCGCGAATGTCGCGCCCTTGCCGTCCGGCGAAATATCAAGGCCGCCTATCTGTTCGATTTCGTACAGGTCGGCGGTATCGACTTTTTTAAGTTTTCCGGCCAAAACAGCCTCCAGCGATAAAAATGGAAAAATGCCGTTCGAAAAACGAACGGGGTGGATAAGGTATCACAAATCGGCCGGGATTGCCCGCCCGAAGTTGAGTTCCGGACGGCGTGATTTGAAAAATGTTGCGCGATTCGTAAATATCGTGTAAAATATGAACCGTGACAGGCCTAGGCGCAGAGTTCGTGTGCGCCGTTTGCGGTTACGTGTTCGAAGGCGACGGCCCGCCGGATGCATGTCCGGTGTGCAGCGCGAACACGACGGCGTTTCTGGCGTTTCACGCCGACGGGGAAACCGAAGTCGAGTGACCGCAGACGGTAACGAGTGAATTGGACGAAGGATTCGAGGAGGAAACCTCCTCCGCTTTCCGCGCGATATTTCCAAGCCCGCTTTTTTTTGCCCGTGCGCGCCAGCCGGTAATGTCGCTTGTTTTCCGGCGGAGCGGCGCCGGCTTCGCCGAGGAGGGCGCTCGATCGAAGGGCAAACTTAAATTCCTCAGCGCCTGCGCAATATCTTGCTTTTGGCGAATTGATATTCCTCTTCCGAAAGCACGCCGAGCTGGCGAAGCTGGGCGAGTTTCAAAACCGTGTCGAGATTCGCTAGAATCGAGTCCACGTACGTGAATTGCTCGTAGTGAGTTTGGCCGCCGCGCTTAAGCGCCTGTACGCCTTCCGAGATAATCGAAGCGAACCGCTTTATCTCCTGGCTGAAATGTTCCGGCATCCGTATCAGCTCTACCGATTCGCCGGACGGCGATTCTATCGAGACGATGTAGGCGGCGCGCGCCTTGTCGAGCGCGATAACGGGGGCTTTAATTTCGCCGTAGCGAAGGCTTTTCGTTCCCTTTAGCGAGGGGAGGCCGCTATCGTAGTCCCAGAAGCACTTCGCGACGCGCATGTTCGTGGCGATTACGAAGGTGCGCTCGCCGTCGTTATGCAGGCTGTCGAGATACTCCTCGCCTTCGATTAGTACCGAATTGACCATCTGCAGGTCTTGATCGGTAAGCCGCTCGCGTCCGTCGTTATACATATCGGGCCGGCCGCCGTACACTTCCGGCGCCTCCAAGCCAATTATCGGACGATTCGCCCGGAAATGCAAGCGGGGGGGAAGCGGGGGGGTGCGGGGGGGGAGCACCACGGAAATCTTGATTCTTGGGAGTAAGCCACCGAAGTGGCTTCTTTTTTAGCTGCACGGAAGCTCAATCCATTAAGGCATTTCGAGGCGATGGCTAGGTGTCGCAAGCCGCGGAGGTCGAGGGGTTGTCCGCCGCGCCGTTCGATTTGTAGGGGCCGGCTGCGACAGCCCAATTCGAAGGGTTGCTGCAGGCAACGCCTCGATTGCGCAGCCAGACGCAGAACAGGCTCGCTGCGGGGATTGGCGCTGCGGTTATGCGCGAAAGCGGGCGAGCGACGGCTCGCCCCTACATCGGATATTTTTGTAATTGCATATTGCAGGCTGGAAGCCTGCGCTACGTTCGTGAGACGCGCCTTTTGGAAAAATAGCCCCAGATTTTTAAGCCCGGTTCAGCATGTTTTCTCCGCCGAGGAAAAATTTCGGAGGCGGGAAGCGAGATATACGGCGGCGAGACGCCGCCAGTCCTTTTTGTTAACGTGACGCCTCTAGTCCCCGCGAGAGGTAGGGAACGGGTTTACCCCGTTCCGGTTTTCGATATTCGGCGGGGGTAAACCCCGCCGCTACCTCAATTAGAGAATTCTTCGAATGTGCAGCATAGGTTTTACGCGGCACTTTCGTCTCGACGAGTTAAGGCGGCACTTGCGTGCCGCGAAGAAAGGAGCCACTTGCGTGGCTCACTCCATGCGTGTAATTCATGCGCGTAAGCCGCAGTGCAATTTTTTTCTTCTCTGTGGCTCTGTGCCTCGGTGGTTTATTTTTCTTTCGGGCGAGCGACGGCTCGCCCCTACGTTTCGGGCGGACAAGGGGGCGGCTACTACGGCGTTTTTCTATACAGCATTCTCGGGAACGGGATGGACTCGCGAATGTGCGAAAGCCCGCATATCCAGCACACCGTGCGCTCGATGCCGAGCCCGAAGCCGCTGTGCGGCACGCTGCCGTATTTTCGCAGGTCGAGATACCAGCCGAAGAAATCCTCCGGCAGCCCGTGATGGCGGATTTTTTCGAGCACGATATCGAGATTGTCTTCGCGCTGGCTGCCGCCGATTATCTCGCCATAGCCCTCCGGCGCCATAAGGTCGCTCGCGAGAACGATGCCGCTGTCCGCCGGGTCAACCTTCATGTAGAACGCCTTCATTTCCGCCGGCCAGTGCGTGATGAAGAACGGGCGGTCGAACTCTTCCGCGAGCGCCGTTTCCTCCGGAGAGCCGAAGTCGTCGCCGTGCTTGAAATCGAACCCGCGGCCCCGCAGAATGTCAACGGTTTCCGAATAGCGTATGCGAGGGAACGGCGGCTTAACGGCTTCTAGCTTTTCGACGTCGCGTTCGAGCGTAATCACGTCTTCCCGCCTGCGCTCCAGCACGCGCCGCACGACGTAGCAGACGTAATCTTCCTGCAGTTTCAAGTTGTCCTCGAAGTCGTAGAACGCCGCCTCGGCTTCGAGCATCCAGAATTCCATCAGGTGGCGGCGGGTTTTCGATTTTTCCGCGCGGAACGTCGGCCCGAAACAAAACGTTTTTCCGAGCGCCATTATTCCCGCTTCCTGATAAAGCTGGCCGGATTGGGACAGATACACTTTGTCGCCGAAATAGTCCACGTCGAAAAGCGTGGTCGTGCCTTCGCAAGCGTTCGGCGTGAAAATCGGCGAATCGAAACAGAAAAAACCGTTTTCGTAAAAGAAATCCCGGCTCGCTTTGATTATCTCGTCGCGTATGCGCAATATGGCGACCTGATGGGACGAACGCACCCAAAGATGGCGGTTGTCCATCAGGAATTCCGTGCCGTGTTCCTTTTTGCTTATCGGATAGTCCGGCGCTAGCCCGACGATTTCGACAGACTTCGCCGCGATTTCGAAAACGCCGGGCTGTTTCGGATGTTCTTTCACCTCGCCTTCTACGATTAGACTGGATTCGAGAGTGAGCGTCCCCGCCGCCGCCCAGACCTCGGGCGAGACGTCCGGCTCGAAAACCACGCACTGCACTTCGCCGCTGCCGTCGCGGACGATGACGAATTTCAACTTTTTACTTTCGCGCACGTTGCGCGCCCAGCCGGCGATGCGCACGGTTTCGCCGACGCGCTCGCCAAGCCGTTTTATCGAACAAAATTGGTCCTTCATGGGTCGCTCCTGAAAAAGGGATAATACACCGGCCGCCGCCTGCCGGGGCCGTTTTGAAACAAGGCGCGCCTATATGCGCGAATTCTCGCCGATTCCGCCGAGCGATGCCGGAGCGCGCAGCTCAGCGGCGAAAGTTGTTGACATTGCGGTCACAATCGCTATTATACCCGCCCCCGAACCGTTCATCGAACGCAATCGGCGAAATTGAGTTATAATCATGAGTGAAAAGGTAGTCAGTTTTAGTTCATTCAGGAGGTGCGTATGCAGGTCAGCCTGAGTGGTTCCCGCGTTTCCGATAAAGACGCGGATTACGTGAAGGAGAAGGTCGGCAAGCTTTCCAGATACTTCAACCGGGTCGAGGGCGCGAAGGTGGAGCTTAACCGCTACCGCTCGCGCAAGGACGGCAAGAACTATCGCGTCGAGGTCACCGTGGACGTTGCGAAAAAGTTCGTGCGCGGCGAGGAGTATGGCGAAAGCGTCCAGCAGGCGTGCGATTTGGCGGTCGCAAAGGCCGAAAAACAGCTCAAGCGCTACAAAACCCGGATAATCGACAAGAGCAGGCAAGCCGAAGAAGAAGAATTCGTCCCGGCGCCGATAGATGCCGACAACTCGAAAAAAATCGCCCGCGTGAAGCACTTCAAGCTTAAACCGATGGCGGCAGAAGAAGCGATAATGCAGATGGACTTGTCCGGCCACGATTTTTATATCTATTCCGACCAGCAAAGCGGCCAATTCAACGTGCTTTATCGCAGGGCGAACGGCTCGCTCGGACTGCTTATTCCGGAAGAATAAAGCGGACGCGGCAATTCGTTGATTCGCCTAAACCGGACTTGCCGGCTTTCGTGCAACCGAATATGGACGCTTACCAATCAGCAGGACGATTGCTCATCATTGCGGGCGTCGCGCTCGTCATAATCGGCATCGTTGTTATATACGCCAAAGGCTCTTTTCCCCTCGGCAATCTGCCGGGCGACATAGTCGTCAAGCGTCCAAACTTCACGTTCTATTTTCCGCTCGCGACTTCGATTATCGTCAGCATCGTGCTGAGCCTGATTCTGTATTTCGCGCTCAGAGCGGGCCGATAGGCGGAAGTTTCTTGCCGTGCTCGCTTCGTTTCGATTTACGGTTACGGCATGAAAAGTATCGCGTTGTTCAGTTTGCGCGGCGTGCCGGCATAGGGAATGACGATTGTGTCGCTCACCGCAAGCTGGGTCGAACCGCCGCCGTCGAGATTGAAGGCCGTTACGGCGCCGCGCCTTGCGAGCCACGATGCGAGTTCTTCAAGCTTCAGTCCTTTGTAAAACCCGTCGCGCACTTCGCAAATTGTAACGAGCAATACCGTGCCGTCGCCCGTAATCGCAGCCGCGGTTCTGGCGCGGGCGTTTTTCCTGATGTCGTCCTGGACTCTGTCCTCGTCGCTCGTTACGTTCACCGCGCCGCCGGACACGAGCATCGGCGCGCCACCCACAGCGCCGAGCACTTCGAGAAGCTGGCCCGAGCTGCGGTCGTAAATCCGGCTGCGTACTTCTACGAAAGTGTCCTTCGGCAAATCGCGAAGCGGATTCGCCTCGGGAATTATCTTGGTCACGATGTAATAATCCGACGGCGAGGACAGCTCCGACAATACTCCGCTGAGCGGCGTAAGCCTGCCGCCGCTGAGCGCATAAAGGAAGCCGTCCGACGGGATTTCCTCCGGCGGAAAAACCCAGTTGTACACGACGGTTGCGCCGTCCGTCAGATTCGAATTGATGCCGCTTAAAGGAATGAGTTTTCCGCCGCTGATTAGTTCCGGTCTAACCGTGAACCGGCCGATTTTCACGCCGCCGTCACGCATGAAAAGCATCATGGGCCTCGAGGGATATCTTCCCGCCGTCATGAACAGGCCGTTTTCTACGACCGTCGAAACGGCGTGGCCTTGCGAATTGAAAAATCCGGCGTTGACCGCGGCAATCGCGCCGGTGCGACGCGTCATTTCCCTTATGTCCATCGTCCGCACGCTTTTATCGAGAGAATTCGCCGACTGCACGCGCAGATTCGAAAGCGCAGAAGGCGGAATTTCCAGCCAGTCGTACCTTAGAGGCCGCGACGAAACCGCGTACGCCTCGGTTTTCCAAACCGCGCCGGAGCCGATTTCGATTTTGCGCGAGTAAACGACGTTTCTGGGAAACTTTACGTACAGAGACTTACCGCTAGCGGCTACCAGATGTTCGCTGTCGTATCCGAGAACGAAAGTAAGGCTCGCGTTTTCGGCGCCCTGATAGGGCGAGATTTTCCATAGCGGAAACTGCTTTACTTCGGGACTGGCGAGGACGGCTTTGTCCTTTATCGCGGTCGAAAGAAGGGTCACGATGAAACGCGGCTGACCATTTTCGAACCGCCAGCTATATTCGGGTACCGCGGGCTCGAAGTCGAATTTTGCGACCACCCATTCTTCGGTCGCGTACGCCGAACTCGACACAAGTTCGAATTTCGGTTTCGCCTGCGCGTGAGCGCCGGTGCAAAACGAATTCAGCCACAAAAAAGCCGCAAGGGCGGCGGCGGAGAAAAACTTGAACATTCAAATTACCTCGAAGAACGTCTACCGGACGTGAGTCCGGAAAAACGCGTTCAATGCGGCGGCGTTTTATGCGGCGATTTTTAGTGCGTCCCGTTCGTGGCTTCCAGATAGTTCAAAATCTGCCTTGCGAAATCGCCGATGAGCGGAACAAGCGCAAGCTTGGCGAACAGGTGAATAAGAAGACTCAAAACGATACCGGTGCCCACCACGATTCCGAGACCGAGCGCGATTCCGCGGTAAAAGCTGTGTAGAGGCGTAAGGAGCCGAGCGTTTATTCGAAGCCACCTAATCATTTCTTCCTGATTTTGGATATGGCGGATTTCGCGGTCGGGATGCGGCGGCTTGCCGTAGCGCCAGCGCCTTATGAAAGCTACGAGTTTGCCGCCGAAACCTTGCCTTTTTTCCTCCGGCAAATGCGGGTGCTTTTCAGCCGATTCTTCGGCGTGAAGCTTGCCTTGACGGGACTTCGAATCTTCTCCCGGGCTTTCACTCGCGGAGCCGTCTATGCCGCCTTTGGCGGCGCCTTCGGTTTCGGTATCGGTCAAATACACCGGCACGAAGCCATTATACTATTACCGTCGCATAATCGCCCATTTTGATTTATCGAACGCGCTTCGGGCAGTTCGGGGATGCGGCGATTATTCCTGCGCCCATACGCCGAGCCGGTTGCCGTGCGGGTCCGTGAAAAGCGCGTAAAATCCGTGCGGGCCGCCCACCGCGGTCTTGCCGCGTATCACGGCGCCGCCCGCCGCTTCTATTTTTGCCAGCGATTCGGGGATGTCCGCTACTTCCACGTAAATCAGGATTCCGCCGGCGGAAGGCTGTTCCGATGGATCGAATCCGCCTTCTTTTCCGTCGCCCATATGGAAGACCGCATATTCTCCCGTTCCCTGCACCGTCGTTTCCCAGCCGAACACCGCGCCGTAAAACGCAGCGCTTTCGTTTACGTCTTTCGATGGAATTTCGGTGTGACATATTCCGAGCATTTTTTTCTCCCTTCGGCAAAAAGCCGTCAATTCCTTTTGTCAACGATCCTGGCTTCTTTCGGCAGTCTGTCCATTCCCAGAATTTCGACAAGGTCTTCGCGAGTGTAATAGAAAAACTTGTCGAATTTCATTTCGAAATCCGCCCGCGCGGCTTCGCCGATAGCGTTTTCGAATCGCGCTTTGTCCACGCCGTCGCGCAGCGCGACTTTCAGGCGCAGTTCGTCCATTTGGAACGGGTCGTCGTTCACTTTGCCGATTTCGAGCTGCCATTCCAGAATTTCGCGGCGGGCGGCGAACCATCCGAATAGCTCGTTGAAATCTAGCAGCACGCCTTTGACCTTTTTAACGTCGCTCACTCTGCCGATTTTCGTATCCATAAGCGGCGCGGTGCGGCCGCAATGCGGGCATTTTTCGATTATTATGCCGCCGTCAACGATATCGCCCGTCCGGTAGCGCACCACCACGCTTCCCGCGCCCGCGAGCCTCGTCAAAACCAATTCGCCGCGCTCTCCCGGCTTTACCGGCGCTCCGGTTTCGGGGTTCACCACTTCGAACAGCTCGAAATCCGGATACAAATGATAACGGGAATCAGGCGCGTCCGTGCATTCGAGCCAGGCATGTTTCGCTTCGGTAAGCCCGTATGTCGAAAGCACTTTCGCATTTTCGCTGCCGCATTGCGCCAGCAATTCTTTCAGCTTATGCTTGAACGGCTGATTGGCTTTTTCCGCGCCTAGAATGCATAGTTTCAACGAACTCAAATCGCGCTTTTGGTCGGCTGCCATGCTTAAAAGGTGATATACATAGCCCGGCGTGCCCACGAAAAAAGTGGCTTTGAGCCGTTCGAGAGAATCGAGAATCGGCGCGCTGCCCATCACCCTGCCGCCGCCGGTGTGCAGCATTCTGATATGCGCTTCGAAGCCGGCAAAGGCGACCTGCCAGAACGCCAAATGCGGCGCGAACGGAAACGCGTTCACCCCCGAATCGTTCACGCTGTCGAGGGCGGCAAGCTCGAACAATCTGCGCCCCGCTTCCTTCAAAATCGCTATGTCCGCGCCGGTATATAAAAATGGCACGGCGCGCGCACTGCGGCCGGTTGTTGATGTGATGTGAATTGGCAAGTAGCGGTCGAGAATCGCTTCTTTCGGGCTTCTGCCGCCGAAAACTCTGCCTGAAACGAGCTTGAGCTTTTGACCTGCGCTCAAATTCTTTTTAATTTCATCCGGTTTCGGCTGCAAAATAATCTCGCGGAATCTGGCGGGGCTTTCTTCGGTTGGAACGATGTCGCTTTTTGATGTGAACGGAAGCCGCGCCAAATCGGCAACGCACTTGATTTTTGCGGCGTCGATGCCCGCCTCGTCCCAAAGCCGTTTGTAGAACGGAGAGTAGGCGTAAACCTCCGGCAGAAACCTGCGGATACGTTCGTCCTGGATTCGCTTGACGTCCGCCGTTGTCCATTTCGGCCAGCCCACGCGACCATAATACCATTGTGCCAAATAGCTCAAACTGGCGAAACGCGCCTCAAGGTGGTAAAATGAAAATTCACCTTTTTAATCAGGAAGTTCCAAGTGTTTAAGTTGCGTATCGCTTTTACTTTTTTGGCTGTAATCTCTGCCGCGGCCCTCGCCGCGACGCTCGTTTCGTGTAATCCGGCAGGCGAAGACGGCGGCTCGCCGGGTTCGGGCATTGTCGTCAAAACGGATTCGCCCGAAGTCATCGCAAAATTCGGAGCCAAGTCGGTCATGCTTTCGGACCTTTCTTCCGACCGGCGGTTCCTAATGATGGTCCAAGACCAGCTCTTTACCCATATGGTTTATGAAAAATGCGCAAGCGAGCGCATAGAAATAACCGAAGCCGACGTGGAAGAGCAAATGAACAAACTTCGCAAGGACTTCGGCAACGACGATGCGGAACTGCAGAACTACCTCAAGGCGGCCGGCAAAACGATGGAGAGCATGCGCGAGGACCAGCGAAAATTCGTGGCAATCACGAAGCTTTTGCGCAAGCGCATCAACCTTTCCGACGAGGACGTAAGGAATTTTTACGACACGCAGTTCAGAAACATCAAGCAAACCGTCGGAGCGGAAAGAGGCCTTACGGAAGAAGAAACGGAAGCCTTGACTTACGAGCAGGTAAAGGACAAGGCCGACGAAATGCTGTTCATGCAGCGCGCGAACGAAGAATTTCAGAACTTTCGCGCGGATATCATCAAGGAATTCATCGACAAGGTTCAATATTTCGGCATCCCGCCGATGACGCTTGCCGACTGGGGCATCGAAGAGCCGGGTGAGCCTCCGGTAGCCACCGAACCTCCGGCGCCGACACCCGCACCGGACGCCACTACTCCTCAAAACGGCGGCGAGCAGGATTCCGCGGATTCGGGCAGCGATGCCGAAGCCGGCGGAGATGCGGAAAACGGCGAGTAATTAGAGACGAATCAAGTTATATTTGCGGCGGCGGGCGTGCGCGCCCGCACAGGAGAAATCGAATGAATAAGCTGAAGTTTGCTTTTACCGCCATCGCCGCGCTTTCGGTCTTGCTACTGACAGCATGCCCGGAAGGCGAAAACGGCGGAGACGGCGGAACCACATCGGGTGGAAAGAAATCGTCCGATGGCGGCAAACTCGCCGCCACGGTGGATGGAATCGACATATACGGCAGCGACATCGAATCCCGTATTCAGGCCGAGCTGGCGTCCGTTACCGGAAGCGGAATGGAAGTCGGCGAAGAAATGAAGCGGGACCTGAAAAGGCTGGCGTTCGCGGTTACCGCGGCCGAAAAATTGGCGCTTAAAAAGGCCGAAGAACTCGAAGTAAGCGCAACAACCGAAGAGGCCAAGGCCGAGTGCGACATTATCGCAGAGAAAATGGGCGGTCAGGACGCGCTGATGGCGTATATCGGCAATATGCCAGGCCACAAAATCGGCTCGATGGATGAGTTCGTAGAATGGAAGCGAATGGAAATAACTCGTCAGCGTCTAATCGACAAGGTCGGCGAAGACATCGAAGTTGACGAGGAAAAGTTAAAAGCGGAATTCGACGATCTTATTAAAAAGTTCGAAGCGGACCGGGATGCCGGCAAACAGGCATTTTTCCCGGCTGGCAGTTTCGAGGAATTTTTGGCTCGGGAAATCGCCCAGCGCAAGCTGGTCAAATTCGATCAGTTTGTCGAAGGCGCATTGGCGTCCGCTAAAGTCGAAATCAAAGACCCCGAACTCGAAGGCGCGATCGAAGACTACATCGCGGGCAAGCTGGACAAGCCGGCGATGCTTCCCCCAACGGGCCATGGCGGAATGGGCGGCGGTATGGGCGGCGGTATGGGCGGTCCGAATCCTCATGGTGGAATGGGCGGAGGAAGTCCCCACGGCGGAGGAGATGCCGCCGGCATGCCTCCCGGACATCCTCCGATGAGACCCAAGCAAAAAGAGCCTGGCGCTTAGCACGCCGCACTATCGGGAGCAACATTGCTTGTGAAAAGCAAGCGGTCTTTCGCGCTGTTTATCATTTTCCCAAGCTCGAAAATCCGCCTATAATCGTATGATAACCGGCTTTTGCGACCTCCGGCATGTTAGTATTCGGCTTCGGCAAAACCCTTTTCGTGACGATTTGGAGGAACTAAATGCCTTGGGTATTCGGATTTGAAGAAGCGGACGGCGGCGACAAAGAGAAATTCGGCGGCAAGGGCGCAAACCTTGCGGCGATGGTTAATCTAGCACTGCCAATCCCTCCCGGATTCATCATAACGACGCATTGCTGCAGGGAATATTACAAACTCGGCGGCAAACTTCCCGGCGGTCTGCTCGAAGAAGTTCGGGCCAAAGTTGACCAACTGGAAAAGAAAACCGGAAAGATTTTCGGCGGCTCCAAAAGCCCGCTCCTCGTCAGCGTCAGGAGCGGCTCGAAATTCAGTATGCCGGGAATGATGGACACGATTTTGAATCTCGGCATGAACGACGCGTCCTGCGCAGCGCTTGCGGCAGAAAGCGGCGACGAAAGATTTGCGCTCGACAGCAGGCGGCGATTCATCCAAATTTTCGCGGACGTGGTTCTCGGAGTGGACATCAGCCATTTCGACGAGCACATCGAAAAGATGAAGCACTCGCTAGGCGTACATTTCGACCATGAACTAACCGCACCAAACTTGAGAAAGCTCATTTCGCAATACGAAGCCGTGCTCGATAATCATGGCGTAAAGATACCGGAAGATCCTTACGAGCAAATCGAAATGGCGATAATCGCGGTGTTCAAGAGCTGGAATACGCCGCGGGCGATAACCTATCGAAATCTGAACCGGATTCCGCACGACCTGGGCACGGCAGTCAACATTCAGACGATGGTTTTCGGAAACATGGGCGACGATTGCGGCACAGGCGTGGCGTTCAGCCGGAACAAAAATTCCGGGGCTAAAGGGCTGTTCGGCGATTTCCTCGTAAACGCGCAGGGCGAGGACGTCGTCGCCGGAATCCGTACGCCAGTCTCGATCGAAAAACTCAAGGAAGTGTTTCCGAAGCAGGCGAAGGAACTCGACCGCATTGCACGAATGCTCGAACTTCACTATCGAGACATGCAGGACCTCGAATTCACTATCGAGCGCGGCAAGCTGTTCATATTGCAGACTAGAAGCGGAAAGCGCAGCCCGCTGGCGCAGGTGAAAATCGCGGTGGATATGGTCGGCGAAGGGCTGATAACCCGGCGCGAGGCGCTGATGCGCGTCGACGCCGAAGTGATGCGTATGCTTTTGCTGCCTCAAATCGATTATTCGAAGAATCCGAAGCCGCTCGTCGCCGGAGTTGACGCAAGCCCCGGAGCCGCCAAAGGCAAGCTGGCGTTTACAGCGGACGAAGCGGTCGAGCGCGCGCTATCGGGCGAGAAAGTGATTCTGGTACGCGCCGAAACGACGCCCGACGACATTCACGGGATGGACGCGGCGCAGGGAATTCTAACCTCCCGCGGCGGCAAAACGAGCCATGCGGCTGTCGTGGCAGGGCAAATGGGCAAGCCGTGCGTCGCCGGCTGCGGAGATATGAAAATCGACGAACGCACCAGGACGATAGCGATCGGCGGGCTTAAGCTCACCGAACGCGACACGATAACAATCGACGGAACCACGGGTAAGGTTTTCGCGGGCGAAATCGCAATGATACCGTCGCAAATCGGCGGCGAGTTCGCCGAGTTTTTATCATGGGCGGACGCGGAGCGCAAAATCAAAATCAGAACCAACGCCGACACGCCGAAGGACGCGGAGACGGCGATTAAGCTTGGCGCGGAGGGAATCGGGCTTTGCCGGACCGAACATATGTTCTTCGACGAAGAGCGTATCCCGCTCGTGCAGTCGATGATTCTATCGGACACTGTCGAAGAACGGGAGGAATATCTGGCAAAGCTTTTGGATTTCCAGCGCGACGATTTCAAGGGCATATTCAAAGCGATGAAGGGCTATCCGGTGACAATTCGCCTGCTCGACCCGCCGCTTCACGAATTCTTGCCGTCGGAAGAGGCGGCGCTCGAAAAAGTCATCAAGAATTTCACCGCCAAAATCGCCGGCAAATCCGGCCGGGCGGAATCGGAGGCGAAGCTTCGCGCTCGCGTTAAATCTATGCACGAGGCGAATCCGATGCTGGGATTCCGCGGGTGCAGGCTGGGCATAATTTTTCCCGAAATCAACCGGATGCAGGTGCGCGCGATTATCGAAGCCGCCTGCGAAGTGGAAAAGAAGGGCCAGCCGACGCGCGTGGAAATAATGATTCCGCTAATCGGCTCGCTATCCGAGCTTGAGCGCGTCGAAACCGAACTCAGAGAGGTCGCGGAAACCGTAATGACCGAAAAAGGAAGAAACATCGACTATCTTTTCGGGACGATGATCGAAGTGCCGCGCGCGGCGCTGACCGCGGACGAAATCGCAAAAAGCGCCGAGTTTTTCAGCTTCGGCACGAACGACCTTACCCAGATGACGCTAGGAATAAGCCGCGACGACGCCGAAGAAAAATTCTTAAGAAAGTACGTGGATATGGGGCTATATCCGGTCAATCCGTTCGCCGAACTCGATTTTGCCGGCGTGGGCAAGCTGGTCACGATGGCGATAGAACTCGGCAGAAAGGAGCGTCCGACACTGAAAGTCGGCATTTGCGGCGAGCATGGCGGAAATCCGCCGACAGTGGAATTCTGCTATCGAGCGGGAATGGACTACGTTAGTTGCAGCCCGTTTAGAGTCCCGACCGCACGCCTCGCCGCCGCGCAGGCCGTTCTCAGAGATATGGGGTATTAGTTACTTAGGGTCAACTTGTACTAGCTATGTCAAATACACTTTGACGGGTTTGACGACCCATAGTCCGGGACTGGCCTGTTTTTCGTAAGATGCGCACTCCGCCACGAGCCTGCCGTCTTCGAGGACGGCGAAAACGCCGCCCTGCTCTTGCGCAAGCGAGCCGTAATTCTGCGGAAGTCTGTGTTCCTGCACGATTATGAAATTGCCCTTCGACAAATTCCTCGCTTCTTCGAGCAAAACGGTCAGTCTTTTATCCGGCGGAACGACGCCGGACATCGGAATAAGATGCCGCGAAAGCGCCGCATCTCTGTCAGCTTCCAGCTCGGCGGCGAATAATTCAAGCGATACCGACTCGATGTGCAAGAACGGGCCGACACGCGTCCTGACGAGCGCCGCCACCACGCCCGCCGCGTCCGCCGCGGCGCCGATATCGCGCGCCAGCGCGCGCACGTATGTTCCGGTTTCGCATTCCACGAACGCTTCGGCGAGTAAAAGCGGCTTATCGTAGCCGTCCGGTATAGCGAATTCCAGCTTCGGCAGCGCGTACCCGCCCGGCTTTCGGCTAATCTCTGCGCCTTGTAAGCTCAGCTTGGCGATTTTTTCGCCGTCGAAATAGTGAAACGAAAGAAGCACAAGCTTTTGGATGTTTATCCGGCGCGGTTTGACGCTTACGTCTTCGTCGCCGAGTTTGTATTTGTAAAGCTCCTTGCCTTCGACTTTGACGTTCGAAAACGAAGGCGGAGTCTGTTTGATTTTTCCTTTGAAAGTATCGAGGCAATCGATCATGCGTCTCGCGAGCGACATTGCCGTATCCGCGCTGTCGGGCGCGGCTTCAGGAACTAGCTGCGAGCCGAAGTCGAGAGTCGGGCTGTCCGCGCCGAAGGCAATCCAGGCGTAATAATCCTTGCTGTGACTCGACAGCGCGTCGAACAGCTTGGTTGCGCGGCCGACGCCCACGGGCAGCACGCCGCTCGCCGGTTTATCAACGACGCCGGCGTGTCCGATTTTCGCTTTTCTCCAAAGAAGCGGTTTGATTCTTCGAATTACGTCGAAACTCGTAATGCCTTGCGGCTTGAACACGTTCAAAAATCCGTCTTGTTCCATTTCCATCGGGGCGGGCATTATACTCCAGCCGCCGCGATGCTATAATCCATGCGGCATGGCCGAAGAAAAATACATTCCGCAAATCACGTCGGCTGATAAGTCGGAAAACTGGTTCGAGCAAAGTCAGGCGCGAATCTATCAGGACGACCCGCAAATAATCAACGCCACCATTATGTTCGTGGATTTGATGGACAGCGTCGGGCTGAGCAATTCGATGAGCATCCACGAATACGACAGCCTTATCGACGATTTTCACAAGACCCTCAAAGCAATTGTGGACGAAATATCGGACCACAATATGTTCGGCGAATATACGCTCGCGGGCGACCAGCTCTGTTTGTTTCTCTACGACCGCGACGAAGTCGAGTTAAACGCCAAGCTGAACGAATGCACCGACATAAACGTTGCGCAGGGGCTGCGCGCCCGGATTTTCAAAAACAAACAGGTCGGCGCATTTCTGGCGATTCAAACGGCGTTTCAAGCCAAGAACGCATGGATAAGCTATTCGAAAAACGTCGAGCGAATCCGCAAACACCAAACTTCGATAGACCTGGCAATCGGCATCAATCACGGCAAAGTTATGCTCAGAAAAAGATTCGACGGCGAAAACCGCATCGAAGGATATGCCATAAATATCGCCAAGCGAATCGAAGGGCTGTCCCGGCTGGGCAAATTCACGAATATTTTCTCCAGCAAGAGCGTGTACGACCTTATGCGCGGAATGGTGATAAACCATATTATGGTCAAGCAGCGCATTTTCTTCGAGCGCTACGACTTCGGAGCGGATGCGATGAAGGGAATTCCGCGAAATTTGCCCGTGTTCGAAATCAAGTTCTTTTACGGCTTGCGTTACAAAGGGTACAGCCCGGACGACATACCCGTTTTTGAGCGCATTTTCAGATACGACCCCACGAATATGTGGAGTTATACGATACTCATCGATTACTACTTCCGGCGAGTCGGCGAAGATGCCTATAAATACGCTTTGAAGCTTGCCGAGCTTGCTTTATACAGCAATCCGCCGCACGAAAAAATATATTACGACCTCGCTAACATCAACGAAGCTCTCGGAAACTTCGACGAAGCGCGCATTTACTGCAAGAAAGCGCTCGACGCGAATCCCGAATTCGATTTCGTGTACGAAATTCTTGCCGACATCGAAATCAAGACCGGCGGCGACCCTACGAAAGCAGTGGAATTCTTCCAGCTCGCCCAATCCATCAGCCCCGGAAGTCCGGCGGCGAACAAAAACCTTGCGAAGGCGCTTCTCCTCGCCGGCGACCCGCGCGGCGCAAAACTGCACCTCGACAAAGCATTGGCCGTGTATCCGGAATACTCGAAAACCAACGCGCAGGTGACGGAAATCGAAACCGCGATTAACGAAGCGCTCGGACTTAGCCCATCGCTGGATTCCGTGGAATCAGCCGCGAAAGAGCGATAAAGAAGACCGACTTAAGCATCCGCTTCGGGCGGTCAAGTGAACTTCTTATTAGTAACGCTCCCAAATCAGGTCTTAAAGCGGCGGATGTTTCGCTAATCGGCTTTGCATGATAATATTCGGGCGGACGTCGTAACCGTTCCGGGGGGAAACCGGCGCACCTTGCGCCTTGGCCGGAGGAGTTGATGAAGGAACTTGCACAGTATTTCGTAACAAATGCGCAGCGCGCTGGGATCAAGTACGGCGACATCCGCTTGATCGAGACAAGGCGCGAATCGCTGACCGTTCGCAACGGCCGGATCGAGTCGATTTCTCGTACGACGAACACTGGCTTCGGTGTGCGCGTGCTTCACCAAGGCTGCTGGGGATTCGCCGCGAGCAACAGCGTGAACCGCGCGGAAATCGAATGGATAACGAGGCTCGCGATGGAAATCGCCGCGGCGAGCGCGACCTCGATGAAAAAAGGCGTAACGCTCGATTCGAGCAAACCAGTCTCCGGCGAATATGCGACGCCATTTCAAAAAGACCCGTTCGAGTGGGCGCTCGAAGATAAGCTTTCTCACCTTTTCGCTTGGGACAAGGCGATGCGGGGCGTTGCGGGGCTGACGAACGCGACAAGCTCGATGGACTTTTTCAAAGAGCACCAGTTCTTCGCTTCGACGGAAGGCAACATAATCGAACAGACGATTACGGAAAGCGGAGCTGGCATCGAAGCGGTCGCGATTAAGGACGGCGAAATGCAGCGCCGGTGCTATCCGAACAGCTTCCGCGGCCAGTTTCACACGGGCGGGTGGGAGCTTATCGAGCCGTACAAAATCGGCGAAAACGCGGAGCGTATCGCCGAAGAGGCCGTTATGCTGCTTTCCGCGCCGGAACTTCCGCACAAGAAAACGACGATTATCATCGAAGGCGCCCAGCTGGGATTGCAGGTGCACGAATCCATCGGCCATCCCATCGAACTCGACCGCGTCCTCGGAAGCGAAGCGGCATACGCCGGAATGAGTTTCGTCACGCTCGATAAGGTCAACACGCTAAAGTACGGCAGCGACATAATGCATGTAACCGCGGACGCAACGCTGCCCGGCGGCCTTGGCTCGTTCGGTTTCGACGACGACGGCGTCCCCGCGCAGCGCGTCGACATCATAAAGAACGGCCTGTTCCACAATTACCTAACGAACAGGGAGTATGCCGGCGTCGTTGGCCAAAACAGCAATGGGACGAATCGCGCCGACGGCTGGAATCGTGCGCCGATAATTCGAATGACCAACATCAACCTCGAACCGGGCGATTGGGAATTGGACGACTTAATCGCCGATACGGACGAGGGGTTCTGGTTCGAGACGAACAAAAGCTGGAGCATCGACGACAGGCGGGTAAACTTCCAGTTCGGATGCGAGCTGGCACGCGAAATCAAGGGCGGAAAGCTCGGACAAGTCTATAAAAACCCGAACTATACGGGAATCACCACCGAGTTTTGGGGCGGGATGGACGCCGTCTGCAACCGCAACCATTGGATAATCTGGGGCACTCCGAACTGCGGCAAGGGCCAGCCGAGCCAAACTGCGCACGTCGCGCACGGCACGGCGCCAGCAAGATTCAGAAACGTAGAAGTCGGCGTGAGAGGATAAGGGAGGATTGAAATGTCGCTTTATCGCGAGCTATCGCATAAGGAATTCGAAAATCTGATTCGCGAGCGTGTCGAGAGCGCGGTGGCCCAAAGCCCGGCGGACGACACCGAAATAACCGTAAATGCATATCGAGAGGCGCTTACCCGGTTCGCCAACAACCAGATTCACCAGAATCACCACGAGGAAAACGCCGTTATTACGGTGCGGTGCGCGGTGGGCAGCAGGTGGGGAAAGGCGAACGCGAACAGCCTCGACCCCGCGGCGCTTAAAAGCGCGGTTGAAAGCGCGACTGAAATCGCCGGACTTTTGCCGGACGACCCGGAATTCACGCCGAGCGCGGAAGGCCCGTACACGTATTCGTTCGAACCGGAATTCGGCGACGGAACGGCCGATTGTTCGCCGTCCCGCCGGGCGCTAATCGTCAAGCAGGGGCTGGAATTCGTTCCGGAAGGATACGAAGCGGCCGGCACGCTATCCACCGGCGTAACCACTCTCGGCATTTTCAGCGCGCGCGGCATTTCGGCAATTACAAGCACTACGCACGCGAAATATACGATTCTACTTACCGGCGCGACGTCGAGCGGATACGCTGAAGGAATGGCGCGAAGGCTGCGTGAGCTTGACGTGCCGGCGCTCGCGGCGGAGGCCGCGGCGAAGGCTAAAGCCAGCGAAAATCCGCGCGGCGACGTGCCGACGGGAAAATACACCGTGATTCTCGAAGAGGAAGCGGTCGCCACGTGGCTTATGTTCCTGTCTTGGGTCGGCTTCGGCGGCAAGGAGTTCAACGAAGGCGAAAGTTTTATGTGCGGCAAGCTCGGCGAGAAAATAACCGGCGAGGCGATTACGATTTTGGACGACGCCGCCGACCCGCGAACCTTCGGGCTGCCGTTCGACTTCGAGGGCATTCCGAAGCAGCGGCTGACGCTAATCGAACACGGCTATGCGAACTCGGTGGCGCACAGCAGAAAAACCGCCGCAAAAGCCGGTACTGACACGACGGGTCATTCGGTCGGCGACATGGGCGCATACCCGCTGAATATGATTATGATGCCGGGGACAAGCAGCAAGGACGAAATGATCAAGGCGACCGAGCGCGGAATTCTCGTTTCGAGATTTCACTATTCCAACGTGCTCGACCCGATTAAGGCGGTTTTCACCGGTCTTACGCGCGACGGCACTTTTCTTATCGAAGGCGGCGAAATAGTTAGCGGGCTAACCAACTTCCGCTGGACTCAAAATGCGCTCGAAGGGCTGGCGAACGCCGACATGATTTCACGCGACTTGAGGTTCAGCAGTTCGTTCTTCGGCGGCGGCGCTGTCGTGCCGGTCATCCGCACGCACGGCTTCCATTTCTCCGGCAAGAGCGATCATTAATCACGCGATTCTCGCGGCAATCGCCAAAGCCGCAATCGAAGTAATGTAGGAGCGAATATGACGGGGACGGGAACTTCGGCGCGCGATAGTCTTCGAAAGAAGGCGCTTGCATGCGCGTGCTTTCTTTTAAGCACGCTCGTCTCGTTTCTTTTCATCAAGTCGGGGATTATTCTTCGGGAAGCGTACGTTTCCGGAGTTGTTTCGGCCGAAGGATTCCGCTGGCTGCACGTTCTACTCGCGTTTTTCTTGCTCCTTCTATCCGCGATGTGTTTCGCTTCTTCGCGCCGCATTGGCGAAAAAACCGGCTGGCTTTTCATGTCCGGCTCCGGCATTATGTTCCTCGCAGTCGGGATTTACGCCGCGTGGATTGCGATAGCGACATTCTAAACGTGCAATTACTCGAACAAATCCCCTTCCCCGCCGCCTGCGTCCCCGCGGCCGGCATCCATAAAGCTTTTGACTCTCTCGCAAACGTCGCCGAGCTTTGCCAAATAGTAGGCGATATTCACATCTGGATTTTGCGCATCGTATTCTGATAGAAGCTTGGCGTGCTGCCACGCGGCAACCTTCGGTTTTTCGCCCGTAATGTAGTACGAAACGTAGTCGCCGGGCTGGAAAGCCTTGCCGCTTTTAATCGCCAGCTCGTATCCCGCCTGGCGCCCGCGGCTCGATTTCGCCGTTTTTTCCTTGTACGAGTCGAGCGTTTCCTGCAGTCTGTCGGTTTTGGCAAGTTCCGCGACCGGCATCTTTCCGCCGGATATCGCGGCTGCGAATTCGTCCCGCATTTCGTCTATTTTTTCCGGTTCGTTTTCGAGTATATACTTTATTCCGCGGCGCAAAAACTCGCGCTGAAAAGGCTCCAGGCCTCGCGACTTCATCCCGCTGCCTTTGATGATTATCGCGCCGTCGTCGCGCAATAGCGCGTAGTTTTTCACTTTGTGGCTCAGCATCGCCGGATAGCGCCCGTCGATTTCGATTTGTATTCCCTCGGGCATTTTTCCGTTAATCCGCTCGATAATCGCTTCGATTTCGGCGTCCGTCATCCCTTCGCGCGGCGGCGCGAAATAAACGCCGTCCGTGTCCACTTCGATAATCCCGCACTCTTCGGCTTCGAGCAGTTCCACGATTAGTTTGATGAGTTCCTGCCCCGACGATGTGATTTTGTTCGCCGCCGCCGCGTCCCCGAAATATGCGCCGTCCGCGCCGAGATAGCCGAAAAAGCTGTTAATCAGGATTTTGAACGTCCCCTGCTGATTGTCCAGACTTTTTTTCTCATTTACGTCACGGGTTTCTTTCATTTTCGACTTTGCGGCAAGCCTGCGGCCGCGCAGTTCCGCCAGCATTTCGAGAAACGCGCCGAGCGAATCGGTTTCAGGCTCGATTTTGTACGACAGCATGAGTGACGGATATAGGCTCGCCACGTCGCACGCCACGACGTCTTTTATTACGCCGAACCTGCGCACGTCCGTGAAACCGCCGACCAAGAAATCCGCGCGCGACGACGGCTTCGGAACGCTGTGGTTTTCGCGCAAATACCAGCGGAGCATCAAGCCGTTTATTTTCACCGCGTTTCCGCGCACGTACACGTCTTGATACGCCAGAGGCAGCATTTGCGCCTGATAAAAGTACGGCGCACCGAGCATCGCGGCAATCGCGCCGGTTTCCCGCACGTCGTCCAAGGCGTACCTTAGCAGCCGCTGCGGGTCGCTGCGCCAGACGCTCCGGATTTCGTGACCCTCCACGTACACGCGCCCGCTTTTCGCCACGCCGAGGTATTTCGATACTTCCTTCAGGCTGTAACTTTCCATTTCCCGTTTTACGATGTCGTAAAACTGGACGAGAATATAGGTATCTACGAACGCCCTGCCCTCGACTTCGAATTTCGGATAATCGAACCGCCGCTCGGCAAGGCTTACCCGGCTTTTGTGGAACTTTATTTCGCTTCCGTCGCGCCCCCAGCTAAGCTTCACTCTATGCCGCTTCGCCCGCTCGAAGATGTACGACAAGTCGAATTTGAAAATATTGTGGCCTTCAATTACGTCGGGATTCCACTCTTCTATCGTACTTCCGAGTTCCGCAAGCATTTCCGGCTCGGTCATGTCGAGGCGCGAAATCGTCTTTTCTCTGCCCGTCGAATCCGAAAGGGCGATTATGATAATATCGTCGCCTTCGCGGCTTGCGCTTGGAAACTCGAATCCTTCAGTAGTGTCGGTTTCGATGTCGAGCTGCATACGCACTACGCCGGTTTCGGTCAGTCCGCCGAAGTGCGTGACGCCGGTGAGCAAAAGCGCCTGCTGAACGCCGTCGTTTATCATCAGATATTCGTCCGAAACGCGGCCGTACTTGGCTTTGAATTCCTTGTCCAGCGCGGATTTCGCTTTGGCGAGCGCCTTCATCGTCGGAAATCTGGCAATCCACTTATAGTCGAGCTCTCCCGAAAGCCGCTCGGCCTGCGCGCCTTCGAGATGACCGGCAAATTCTTCCGGCCCGAACAAAAGGAACGGCTCGAATTTTCGGTCCCGGGTAACAATTCCGCTTTCGCCGCGCAGGTATAGCCGCAAGTGTTCCGCGCCGCCGATTTCCAAAGTCGACGCGGAAACTATGCCGGCGGTCGTTTCCCAGCCGTATAAAATCTCGCCAGATTCATGTGTCGATTCGGACATGGATTTTGAAACTACCACTTCCGGCGGCAAACGGTCAATTGCCGGCCGAATAGGGAGCAAAGGTACTGCTAGTCATTTTCAAGTTGAAAACCGGGAGTAATTTGGGTATTATTTAAGAGCCTAAATCCCGTGCGGGACGGCGAAAGGAGTCGGCTTGAGCGGCAAACTTACAATTTTGGAAGTCAGAATTCCCGTTTTCATAGCTGTAAGTTACAGCGAAGCCGACGGCTGCTATTATTCCACTTCGGACTTTATAGACATCGTTCGGGACGGCCCGACGCCGGAAGAAGCGGTAAAAATGTTTTGCGAAGCGCTGGAGATATTGGTGGAAAGCTCGCTCGAACTCGGTACTTTCAAAAGACTAATCGAACAAGGGGGCTATGTTTGCGACGAAATGGAAGTTAACGGAAAGGGAAAAATTTTCAATTGCAGACTTCCAAAACAGATTACCTTCGGCACAAACATGCTCAAGTCCGATCGAGACTTCCTTACGTTCGAAGAATACACGTATAGCGCCGCGGAAGGAAACAGAAAGCCGTGCCCGGTCTAAAAGAACCGGGTTCCGAAGACTGCATAAAATTCCTGAAAGCCTACTTCAGCGGCCGCCGCGTTGAAGAACGAACCCCACGAGGAGATCACTTCGTGCTTGAAGTGGATGGGTTAAAACAAGCAATTTCCGTTCCCATGAATCGTGACAGACTCGCTCCGGGAACTTTCAGGAACATTCTTCGCGTCGCGGAAATCGACAGGGATCTTTATTTGGAGCTTGCGGGAAATCCGGCCAAACTGAAGAAATTTTTGAAATCCAAAAAACCGAGAGAAACTAATCGCGAAATTGAAGATTAGCTAAAAATACTGCGCCGGATAGTATAATCCGCCCGATATGAAATACAGATTCGAAAAGATGGAGCGCGAAGTAACTCCCGAGGAGAAAAAGCGCCGCTCCATGATTGCGCTTCTCATTCTCATCGCGGCGATGCTCGTGGTGGTCATTCTTTTCGGACAGCGCTGGTACAAAGTGTACGTTTTCAAGACGCGCGTCGCCGCGCTTAAAACTACCGTTGAGAGCGGAAAGCTCATCGAAGCCTGCGATTTCATCCGCAGCCGCGACCGCGACAGCGCGCTCGCCGCCGCCAGATGGGCGCAAGTTACCGGCAACGACGGGATAATCAAGGAAATGAAGCTTATAAGCGCCCAGCATTCCGCGGACTGGAAAGTGTGGGAAACCGTTATCAGGTTTTCGGTGGACGTGGAAAGCGGCTTCGACAAGTTTTTTATAAGCACCAGGTGGACGCAAGAAGACGGAAAGTGGGTCTTCAATTTGATGGACGCACGCGAATACCGGCCGATGGACGAGGAGCTTGGAGGAAAGGTGTCGGAATACATCGAAAACCTGTCCGGACTGAACCTCGACGACTTTCAAGGCGATGATTATAGTCCGCATCCTGAATAAAAGACGCGATTCGGGTGTATTCTAATTATGCGGCTCCTGCATTTTTCTAGGCCGCGGTTCTTTATTTTATGGAACATATGGGAAAATTCATTGCGGGTACGCCGCTCGTGATAATCACGGGGCTTTCCGGCGCGGGCAAATCGACGGCGATGCGCTGCTTCGAAGACTTGGGATGTTTCTGCATCGACAATCTTCCGCCCGCCCTCGTGAGTACGTTTTACAGCCTATATCAAAAAAGCTATTCGACCGGACCGGGCGTCGCCGTTGCGAGCGACGTCAGAAGCGGCATACTTTTCGACGACTTCCGCAAAATGTTGAACCAGCTTAAAAAAAACGGCGTCGAATTCAAAATCCTTTATCTCGACTGCGACACCGACACGCTAATTAACCGGTTCAAAGAAGTGCGCCGCTCCCATCCGCTGCAGGCCGGACGCTCGATGCAAGAAGCCATCGAAGACGAAAGGCGAAAACTCGAACCGATACGCGAGCACGCAACGCGGATTATCGACACGAGCGACCTTAACGCCGCCAATTTACGCGAAGCGATTTTGCGCAGTTTCGTCGGCACCGACGCGGCGAACGTATTGAAGCTGGAATTTGTCAGCTTCGGATTCAAGTTCGGAGTGCCGCTCGACGCGGACTTCATTTTCGACGTGCGATTTCTTTCGAACCCGTTTTATATTCCGGACCTTGCAAACCTTACGGGCGAAGACAAAGCCGTTTACGATTTCGTAATGGGCTGCGAGCATGCGAACGAATATTTCGATTCCATTGTCCGGCTTATCGAGCCTACTTTGCAGGAATTCGTGAAAGTCGGCAAATTCAGCCTGACGGTCGGCGTCGGATGCACCGGCGGACAGCATCGCAGCGTGGCTTTCGCCAAAAGGCTTGCCGAGCATTTTTCATCGCAAGGCCAAAAAGCCGTTGCGGTTCACAGGGACTTTAAAAAGCAGCAAAGCTAAGCGAAAAATTCTCTGCCAAACTACTCGTCGTCCCAATCGAGAAGCACGTCTTCGATACCGTCTTCGGAAACTCCGAATACTTCTTCGAAAACGCTCACGTGGCTTCGCGCGGTCGCGAATTCGAGCGGCTTTTGCTTTTCTTCGGGTATCAGCCGGTAATCCACCATGAGCTGGCACATTTCTTCGAGAGATTTGACCTGCTTGCTGAAAAGGTCGTAATCGATTTCGACCGTCAGGTATTCGATCATTTTGTATTTGTTCAGAGTCACGCGCTCGCGGGCGTATTGAACTACTTTATCCGAATTGGCAAGACCAGTCTTTTTCGCGCGCAGAACGTGGGCGTACGCCCTTTCGCGAAGTTCGGCGGGAGAATCGGCCGGAACGAGCCAAAGGTAAAATACGGCGGGAAGCTCCACGAGCCTTACCCAAAACTCGCCGATGTTGTATCGCTTGAAAGTCGGCGGCACGCCGAGCGCGCCTTCGCCGGAAATCAGCGCGGCGTCCACTTTTTCAAGGTCTTTGAACGGATTGCCCTTCCCGATTTCGAACTTGTACGGCACTTCGGGAAAAAGCTCCCGAAGCGAAATTTCCAAAATCGTGCGCGCCGTGTCGGGTTGGCGAGGCACCGCGACGGACTTGACTTCTTGAAGCGGAATGCGGGACACCAAAATTTCGGTGCTCAGCTCGGTAAACGTGCTTATTGCGGCGTCGGGAACGATAAGGTAGTCGCCTTGAAAGTACATTACCGCCGGAACAAGCGCGCAATCTGCGATTCCGTCACGCAATAGCCCCGGCACTTCGCGCGGATGCGCCAGCGTAAGGTCCACGCCGCTATCTTTTTTCAGCGCGTACTCGTACAAAACGGCGTCGAGACGGGACGGTACGGCGATTCTGACTTTGGATTTTGGTTCGTTCATTCGATACCGCTCCGCGAAATTACATCCGCATAGTCCGGTCAGGCGGCTCCGTTTGCGCCGCCCGATTCTTCAAGCTCGACAAGTACGTCGTCTTGCTGGCAGCGCTCGCCTTCCGCAAAGTGAACCGCGGCAATCACACCGGAAACGGGCGCCGCGATCTCGTGTTCCATTTTCATCGCTTCGAGTATCAATAGCCTGCGCCCCTTTTCGACTGTGTCGCCCGGTTTCACGAAAACTTTCAACACCTGACCCGCCATCGGCGCGGTAAGCGTTCCGCCGCTTTCGGATTGCTTCGCGCTTGCGCGCACTTTGGCGAACGTAAACGCGCCGCCCGATAAGCTTACAAAAACCGCGTCGCGCGTGTTTTTCCCGCGTACGGCGATGCGCCTTCCGCCGGCGGAAATCGCGATGTAACCGTTCATACGCTCGACAGCGTCTATTTTCAGCTCGCGTTCGCCGCAGCGCGCGACCAAGCCCTCTCCGTCTTTCGTAAGAGTTACTGCAAACTCCTCTCCGCCAGCTTTGAATCTATGCTCCATTTTCTTCCATCAAAGCGAATGTATCTAACTGGCAAACCGCCGGGTTTCACGCCGACTGACGCCATCCGCCGCCGCTCGACCACGGCCCCGGATGTTCCGCATCCGTTCCATGCGCGCCGCCCGTCGCGGAAACTCCGGACTCGGCGAAAATCGCCGCCGCCGCCAGAGCTTCGATCGGGATTTCTTCGGCACCGCGCTCGAAATCTTTCTCGTGCCGTTCGAGAAAATGCGTATCGTAATCTCCGGCGATAAACTTCGGGTGCGACACCACGCGCCTTAAAAAATCGATGTTCGTCGTCACGCCGAGCACGCGATAGCGCGATAGCGCCCAGTCCATCTTTCTCAGCGCCGCTTCCCGGTTTTCCGCCCAGCAGCAGAGTTTTGCGAGAAGCGGGTCGTAATATTCCGATATTACCGCGCCTTCGTATAGCGAGCTGTCGTCGCGTATTCCGTTCCCGCCGGGCGTTTCGAGCATTTCGACGCGGCCCACTTGCGGAAGAAATCCGTGAAACGCATCTTCGGCGTAAATCCGGCACTCCACCGAATATCCGCGCCGCTTTAAATTTTCGAGATGGCCTATACCGCCTCCATGCGCGATTCCTATTTGCTCGCGCACGAGGTCAACGCCGTACACCATTTCCGTTACCGGATGCTCAACCTGAAGCCGAGTATTCATTTCGAGAAAATAAAAACCGCCGCCGCTCGCATATAGAAATTCCACCGTCCCCGCGCCTTCGTAATCGATCGCCGACGCAAGCGCCGCCGCCGCCGCCGTCATCTTTTCGCGCGTGTCCTCGTCAATAACAGGGCTCGGCGTCTCTTCGACGATTTTTTGATGGCGCCGCTGGATGCTGCATTCGCGCTCTCCGACGTGAACCGCGCCGCCCTTGCCGTCGCCCAGTACTTGCACTTCGATGTGCCGCGGCGAGTCGAGATATTTTTCGAGATAAATTACCGGGTTGCCGAACGCAGCCGCCGCTTCCCGCATGGCCGCCTGCGCGGAATCGGCAAACGAGGTTTCTTCGCGCACGACGCGCATCCCCTTCCCGCCTCCGCCCGCCGCCGCCTTTATCAGCACTGGATAGCCGATATCCTTCGCGGACGCGAGCAGCCGTTCGATTAGCGCTTCGCCGGAAATTCCTGCGCTTCCGTCAACCTGAAAACCGGGAACAACCGGCACGCCGGCCTTCGCAGCAAGCGCCCGCGCTTCCACTTTGTCGCCCATGGCCCTGATGCTTTCGGGAGAAGGGCCGATAAACGTAAGCCCGGCATCGCGAACCGCCATAGAAAACGCCGCATTTTCCGCCAGAAATCCGTAACCGGGATGAATCGCGTCCGCACCGCTCGCTTTCGCGGCGCCGATTATTTTTTCGATGACCAAATAGCTTTCCGCCGCCGGCGCGGGGCCGATTAAAACGGATTCGCCGGCAAGCCGCACATGCAAGGCATCCCGGTCCGCTTCGCTGAAAACCGCCACGGTCGCGATGGCCATTTCCTGACAGCCGCGGATAATCCGCACGGCGATTTCTCCGCGATTCGCGACCAGCACTTTCTTGATTTCGGGACTCATCGGGACGCCGCCATTCTATCAGCAGTATGACCCAAATTTAAGCGATTCCGCGCCGCCCGCTCAATCACAAGCCGCCGCCCTTTTCAAGATAGTCCATTACGAACGTCAAATCCATCGCCGTTTCGAGAATTCCCCGATATTCCCCTCGCTTGTCGCGCACCGCGATATACCTGACGTGAATCAGCCTGCCGTCCTTTTCGCGAAAGTTTTCGGCATAGTCGCGCCTCCCCGATTTGAAGTCTTCCATCAATTCCATTAGCTCGTCCATGCTTTTTTCCGAGTGGCAATTTTCAATCGGGCTTCCGATAATCTTCGGCTCCCGCGGAAAAATATATTCGTCCTTTTCGGAGTAAAACGCTATTTCGCCGCCTTCGCCGACGAAAGTTAAATCCGCCGGCAGATATTCGAACAGCAGGTTAAGCTCCTCCAGCGATAGAGAGCCATTGCCGAGAGCAATCCGCGTCGCCGCAAGGCCGGATTGTCCGAACAATGCCGATAGCCTTCGCACGGCGTCGAAATCCGTATAGTCGAGCAAAAGCGGCGTAACCGAAATATAGCCTTCGCGCACCGCCCAAAGGTCGCTGCCCGGCGGGTCTTCGGTGAAAACTTCCTCGCCCGCAATCCAAAAATACGGGCGGCCGCGCGGGTCGAACTTTTCGACGACGACATCGCGATAGTCGCGCTTTCCGAGAGCGGTCACATGCCATCCTTTAATCTCCGCCTCCGGAAGGTCTGGCACGTTCACGTTGCATAAATAAAACGGCCAGCCGTCGCCTCCGCAATTGCGCAGCTTTTCGTTGGCCGCGCTTTCAGCCGGGCAACCGATGCGCAACTTTTGCGGCACCATTTCGAGCGATTTTTCCGCAAGCGGAAGGCCGAGGCAGTAGGCGATTCTATACACGAGCCCCAGCGCCGCAAGCGCGGCGACGTTGTAATGAACCCGCTTGTCGCCGTTAAGCGAAATCGCGACGGACGGAATTCTGCATATCGCGCCTTCCATCGCCGCGGCGACCGTGCCGGAATAGCTGACGTCTTCCGCTGTGTTTCCGCCTTTGTTTATGCCCGAAAGCACGAGGTCGGGCCGGTTTCCCTTAAGCACGTAATCGAGCCCGAGAACAACCGAATCCGTCGGCGAGCCGCTCGCGACGAACGTCGGCACGCCCGGCGCGATTTCGTCCAGCTGGTGAAGGCGAAGCGGCTTGTGCAGCGTGATTGCGTGGCTCGAAGCCGACTGCTGGGTGTCGGGAACGACTACGGTCACGTCGCACCACGGGCTAAGAACGTTCGCCAGTTCTGCCAGCCCCTCGCTGAAAATGCCGTCGTCGTTCGAAACAAGCACACGAAGTCTTCGCTTTTCGTTCACGGCGGGATTGTAGCAAATAGCTTTAGGTGCCGCATCATGTCGCCGCTGGCGCGCCATTCGTATACTAAAACTAATGTGTGGCAACGCCGTTTATGCAATACTTGCGCTTCGCACTAATTTCCGGTACAATTTCCCCGGCGGCACAAAATGCCAAAACGGGATTCGACAATTGGCGCGATAAACTTTTCGCAACGCGGCGAAGCGAATCTTGTCGCGACCATGGAGCCGAGGCTTCAGCCTCGGAACAACGTCAAGGGCGAGATTTCCCCCGCACGGCGCACGTACAACCCCTCGACGTCCGCGGCGGGCGACACCGAGGCGATTGCGGCGAAGGGCAGGCTCGTGCTCGTGAACGGCTCTGCGCCCGCTGTTTTGTCGTCGCTCTCGATGAACCCGTCCGAGCTTTCTCAAACCGGAAAACTTTACGAATTGGCTCGCAGAAAAGGTTTTCAAATCCGCAATAATGCCAAACGTGACGGGAAAAGCCAGCGGAATATGACGTACAACGAAAACAGCATCGCGCTGCCTTCGGACCGCGGCGCGCTTGAGGTATCCGGCGCGAACCTGATGTACGAAGGCGCGCGCGTCAAAAGCTGGATGCTTGGAAGA
>CAYMAI010000008.1:0-147847 GCA_964388445.1 uncultured Planctomycetia bacterium | reverse complement strand
CGTCGCGAATTCGCTAGGCAATCTCGGACTTGTCGCATCTTCGCAAGGCAAATACTCCGGTGCGGAAAAGCTCCATAGTGAAAGCCTGGAAATACGCCGCGAAATCGGCGATAAGCGCGGCGTCGCGAATTCGCTTAGCGGTCTCGGAAATGTCTTATGTTGGCAAGGTAAATACGCGGACGCGGAAAAGCATTATAGTGAAAGCTTGGAAATATTTCGCGAAATCGGCGCTAATCGCGGTGCCGCGCTTACGCTACTCAATCTTGGAATTGATGCGTCTTTGCAAGGCAGATACGCGGACGCGGAAAAGTTTTATCGTGAAAGTTTGGAAATATTTCGCGAAATCGGCGAAAAAACTGGAATCGCGAGTACACTTGGGCGGCTTGCGGCGACCGATATACATATTGGCAAACTGGCTGATGCCAAACAGAAATGCGCCGAAGCGATTGCAATTTGCGTTGAAACGCTAGACTTTGAAGTGCCTTTTGAATCCGTATTTCCTGCTTGCGTTGTTTTGCTCGAAAAAGCAGGCAATATCGCGGACTGCGCCGCGGTCGTAACCGGCACACTCAAAATCGCCGAATCCTCTGGGCGAGTTATCGGACCTCACGCGCGCCGCGAGTTTGAAAATGCGCTCGAATCCGCGAAGTCGCAGCTCACGGACGCGGAATGTGCCGCCGCGGTGGCGAAAACCGAAAACATGGACTTAAAAGCTCTCCTCGAATTCGCGCTCGCCGCGGTGAACGCAATCGAGTTTCCCGACGGCGAATCCGGCGAGCCGGATGGAAGCACCTAATTCATAAAGATCTTAAATGCTAAAATCGAAACCGGCAAATCCGCCAAGACGCATCCTTAACCAGACGGACTTAGGCGGAATGCTCAAGGAGAAAAAATGGCCGAACGAAGAAAGAAGCGCGCGGAGACCGTGACGCTGGCGGAGCTGGTGATGCCGCACCATTCGAACATCGTGGGCACGATGTACGGCGGCGACGTGCTAAAAATGATGGACATGGCGGCGAGCCTGGCGTCCATCAGGTTCGCGCGCAAAAACGTCGTCACCGCGTCCACAGACGCCGTGGACTTCCACCAACCGATTCATCCTGGCCATATCGTCGAACTGAATGCGCGCGTCGTTCTTACCGGCACGTCGAGCATGGTCATCAAAATCGAGGTGTACGGCGAAGAGCCGCTTAGCGGAGACAGGTATCATTGCTGCACGGCGTTTTTCACCTTTGTGGCGCTCGGCCCCGATGGGCGGCCGATGCAGATACCGGAGCTCGTTATCGAAACCGACGAGGAAAAGGCCGACGCGGAAAGCGCGCGCCGGGTGCGCGAAAACGCCGCGGAAAGAATGCGCAGGGCGAAAGATTCGCCGATAAAAACGACGCTCGATATGCGCAAGGATTTTTCGTAGCGGCAACCGGCAAGGCGGAATTATCCGCAGAATTCGGTTTTAGTAAGTTTCGATATCGCTGATTTCGGTTTTGAGTTTCAGCCAGCTTTCGTATCGCGTTTCCAAGATTTCGGCGCTTTCGACTTTCGCGATAATCGCGCAGCCTTGCTGGGAACGGATGTGCCGGCAATCCCTGAATTCGCAGTCGCGGGAAGCGGCGAAAAGCTCCGGAAAACATTGGATTACGTCGTCCGAATGGATTCCCACGATTCCGAAACTTTTGATTCCGGGAGTATCGGCGACAAGGCCGCCGCCTGGGTTTTCGAATATTTCGGTGTGCGAGGTCGTGTGCCGGCCTTTCAGCGTTTTCGACGCCACGATGCCGACTTTGATGTTCAATCCCAGGATTTCGTTTAGCAGACTGGATTTGCCGACGCCGCTGTGACCGCAAAACACCGCGCACTTGCCGGCGATATGCCGTTTGAGGCCGTCGATGCCGGCTTGGTTTTTCGCGCTAGTTTCGAAAACTGCAAGACCGAGACGGCGATAGACGTCCAGCTTGGCGCTTTCGCTTTTCGCTTTCGGAAGGTCGATTTTATTCAAAACGATGGCGGGGGTAATGCCGCCGGCTTCCGCCGCGACAAGATAGCGGTCGACTATCCCCGGTTTGACGACGGGATTTACGCTCACGACGATTACCAGCATTTCTACATTCGCCACGATGGGATCTGCGATTTCGGGCGTAAGAACGGAAGAGCGCGCGAGCAGCGTTTTTCTGGCGGAGATTTTATGTATCGTGCCCGCTCCGCTATCGTCGAGTTCGAATTCTACGAAATCGCCCACGCAGACGACGCTCGTTTCGTCCCTTTCGCCGAGCTTGAGTTTGCCGCGCACGCCGCAGGCGATTTCCGCGCCGCCGCCGCCGGGGACGACGTACGCGACGTTTCCGAGCTTTTTGTGGACGCGGCCCGTTTTGCGGGAATCGGTCATGAGACTCCGCAAACCGGAAAAGCGAAATGAATCGGTTTGGTTTTCAACGAAGGAATGTTACCAAATTGCAAGCTCTAAATGATATTTCCATTTGATAATGAAAAGCATAACGACGGCCGCCATTGTAAGCGCCGTAGCCGTTTCCCGGTTGTCTTTCATCTTTTCGCCGTTGAAATTCCTGAACCAAACGTGCGGGAAAAGCCCAACCGGCGAAGGGACGAGCCGCGGAGTGCTGCATATGAAATCCTCGTAAGCGCTTCCGAATTTGGCCTTCAAATATACTTCCTCGCCGGTTATCGTGATGTAGTAGAGCGGAAAAAACAGCGCGGCGAACGCGGCGTAAAAAGCCCAGTGCTGGGAAAGCACTGTTACGCCGGCGCCCATTGCGAGGCTGCCGAAGTAGAGCGGATTGCGCGTAAACGCGTAGGGGCCGCTAGCGGCGAGTTCTTCGTTTTTACGGATTTGACCTGCTGCGGCGATGCGCATAAGCTCGCCGTATGCGACGAGGAACGCTCCCGCAAGCAATATGAACGGCGTGTCCGGCGCGGGCGCGAAAAGAAGCACCGCGAGAACGAACAAATGGCCGAGTTTCAGCCTCGCCTTCGAGGCGAAAACGTATGCGGCGTTCGATTTCAATTTCTTGCCGGATATTCCGTTCATCGGGGATACGAGAATACCACCGGATTGCGCACTTTCAAAACAAGGCGGCGCGGCGTGTGGAAGGAGCGAATATCGATAGCCGGACATGGCTTCATTTGAAAGCGGGATAAGCAATCGGCGGCCGCGGCATCAAGCGTTAAAAAAACGCGGCGGCAATGGTATATTATCCGCCCCGGAGAGATGGCCGAGTGGTTGAAGGCGTCGGTCTCGAAAACCGATAAACGGTTTCACCGTTTCGTGGGTTCGAATCCCACTCTCTCCGCGGTTTTCCGCCGGGGGGGAGCGGGTAAGCCGGGCGTATCAGGCTTTTTCGTACCAGAATTTGCTATTGCCGTCGTCCACGAAAAACAGCGGGTCGCTACCGGGCGCCATCCTGCCGCTCCTGCTGAATTTGCCGCCGGTTACGCTGAAGTTGTATTCCCCGTACAGCTCTCCGCCGATGTACAATTTGATTACGTAACTGCCGTCGTTTTTCAGCAAGTCTTTCGCGTAGAAATAGTCTTCTCTGCCGTCCGCGGCCGGCGGAGTGAAGAAATAAGTATCGTTCGGCGTCCACCACGAGCGGAGGGTCAAGCTGGAAAAACTTGCTACGCACACGAGCGCGCCGCCGTTTCTGTTGAATATTTTCGCTTTGAAATCCGGCTCTTGTTTCGAAGTGACGGTGTTGCGAAGCCATACATGGAATTTCAGGTTTTCGCTCGGGTCGGCGTTGTCGTAGCTAATGCACGCGAGCCTGTTCCATTCGCCTTCGAGGTAAAGGAACTCGCCGCCCGACGGAGCCGGCGCTTTTCGTACCGAAAATGGAAACGTATAAAAAAGCGCCCCGTCGGCGTAAAAGTCCAATGCGTAATTTCCGGGTTTGTCGAGAAGGAAATAGCTTACGTCAAGTTGACCATCCGGCGTCAGCGGCTCCACTGAATAGGGACCCAAACCGTGCATATTGTCCCCGCGCTTCAAAGCCTGCATGTTGATTTTGTATTTTTCCGCGCCGTCCGCGGTTCGCACGATTACCCATAGCTTGTTGTCGCCGTATTCGCTATAGTATTCTTCGGGCAATCCGGTCACTTCCAAATTCGTGATTTTGAGCCAGCCGCCGTCGGGATAATAGTCGAATCCCTCCAGCAGCGAAAACATCGATACTGCGGGTGCGTTTGCAGCGAGTGCGGCCGGCGCCGGCAGCATAACGAGTATCGAAAATGCGAATGCGGCGAATAGCGCGAATCTGGTCATTTCCATCCTCCGGATTAAAACTTCTTTATCTGCTATCCGTTGCGGATTTTTAAGAAACAGCGTATGTCGCAACGGCAGGCTCTATTCATACCATCGCGGGATAATCGAATATCGGAATCATTCGGGACTCGAAGGGACAATTGCCGCTTATATTTCTGCGTGCGCCGTATAATTTCGATTTCTCCGATTGTTTCGGGCAAGGCGCTTATTTCACAATCGCCGTTAAAGCGTCCGGTAAGCGGGGCCATTGTTTATCCTGCCTGCAGGTTCAGCTTGAGCAAATATAATATCGATTTCACAAGCGCATTTTAAAATGCGCCGCAGTTCTGCGGGATTAATATTTATTTGAGCCGCGATGCGGGTAGTTTAGTTTAAGCCCGCGTACCGGCCCAGGAGCGTGTCGAAATGGCCAGAATTCTAGTTATAGACGATGATACCGGAATTTGCGAGGCAGTAGGGCTAGTCCTGTCGCGCGCCGGACATGACGTATCGGCGGCGTTCAACCGCGAATCGGGTAGAAAAGCCGCAGATGAAATTTCGCCAGACCTTGTGATTTTGGACGTGATGATGGAAGAGCAGGACGACGGATTCAAGCTTGCGCAACAGCTTCGGGAAGACGGTTTCGACAAGCCGATTTTGATGCTCACGAGCATCGGTTACATTACGGGATACAGATACGAAAGAGACGACGATATCGTGCCGGTGGACGATTTTCAGGAAAAGCCCGTATCGCCCGCGAAGCTCATCGAAAAAGTCAACGCTCTGCTTTCCGGGCGAATCGAAAAAGGATAAGAGATGAACCAGCGTGAAATTGAAATTCAAAACGAGCGCATCGCACTTTGGATTGAAGAATTCGGCAACGAGCGGAGCGCGCTGCTCCCCGTACTGCAGGAAATTCAGGCGCATTACGATTTCGTGAGCCCGCACGCGATGCAGGTAGTCGCAAGCCTGATGAACATTCATCCGGTGGAAGTTTACGGCGTTGTCACTTTCTACTCGTTCCTTACGGAAAAGCCCGGCGGCAAATGCAGAATCCGGTTGTGCAAGACGATTTCGTGCGATTTGCAGGGCAAGGAATGGGTCGCCAAGAAACTTAAGGAAACGCTCGGAATAGAATTCGGTGAAACGACGGCGGACGGGAAGTTCACGCTCGATTGGGCGGCGTGCATCGGAATGTGCGACCGGGGGCCGGCGCTGCTTGCGAACGGGCGGGTTTATCCGTCGGTTACGCCGGAGAAAGTGGCGGCGATTATCGACGAATGCCGCGCCGAACTTGAGCGGAACGACGCGATGGAGGACAAAAAATGAAAGCGCTGCATCAAGGACCGCTCGCATTTCGCGGCGTCGAGCCGGGCTTCGGACTCAAAATGGCGCTTGCGATGCCGCGTGCCAGCCTTATCAAAGTCGTATCCGATTCGGGCCTAAAAGGACGCGGCGGCGCGGGATTTCCGACCGGCGTGAAGTGGAATTTCGCCGCGGCCGCGGCGGGCCGGGATAAGTTCGTAGTGTGCAACGCGGATGAAGGCGAACCGGGTACGTTCAAGGATCGCGTCATTCTGAGCGAACATGCGAACCTCGTGTTCGACGGGATGACGATATGCGCATACGCCGTAGGCGCTAGGCGGGGAATCGTCTATCTTCGGGGCGAATATATTTACCTGCGACAAAGGCTCGACGACGAACTGAAACGGCGCAGAGAGCAGGGCTTGCTCGGCGAAAGCGTTAACGGCAAAGAGGGTTTCGATTTCGACATCGAAATCAGGCTGGGCGCGGGGGCGTACGTTTGCGGCGAGGAAACGGCACTTATCGAATCGCTCGAAGGGCATCGCGGTGAGGCGCGCAACCGCCCGCCGTTCCCGGTCAACACCGGATATAACGGAAGGCCGACAGTAGTCAACAACGTCGAAACGTTCGCCTGGGCGGCTTGCATTCTGGCGAAAGGGCCGGACTGGTTTAAAGAGCTAGGGACGCCGGGGTCGCCGGGTTTGAAATTGTTCAGCGTAAGCGGAGATTGCGAAAGGCCGGGAGTGTATGAATTTCCATTCGGCATTTCGATAAGGTCGCTGCTCGAAGAGGTGGGCGGCGAAAACGCGAAAGCGGTTATCGTGGGCGGTGCGTCGGGCACTTGCGTTCCGCGAAAGGATTTCGGCAGGAAAATTTCATTCGAAGACGTTTCGACGGGCGGCTCGATTATCGTACTCGGCCAAGTTAGGGACATGCTGGCGGTGGCGGAAAACTTTCTCGAATTTTTCTGCGAAGAATCGTGCGGCCAGTGTACGCCTTGCCGGAGCGGAAATCCGAAACTGCTTGAGGCGGCGAAGAAACTGCGAGCGGGCAAGCTTTCGGAAAAGGAATTTAAGGATATCGCGGGTCTCGGCGAAACGATGCGTATTGCCAGCAAGTGCGGTCTCGGCCAATCGAGCCCGAACGTGTTTTTGTCGATAATCGAGCATTTCGGCGGCGAATGCGGGATGTCCGCGCCGAAGAGCTGAGCGGCCGGATTGAAAGGAAAAAATAATGAACGAAAGAAATGAATTCCGGAAAACGGGCAGGGCGCCGGTGAGCATGCGCAGACACGATATACCTTCGCCGGAGCGCGAAGAGATGATCGGCGCGCGAGTGTCGCTTTCGATTGACGGCGTGAACGTCAACGTACCTTTGGGCACGACGATTCTGGACGCGGCGGAATCCGCCGGAATACGCATACCGACGCTTTGCCATCATCCCGATTTGTGCATAGCGGGGCTATGCCGAATATGCATAGTCGAAGTGAAAGGGCAGCGCACGCTTCAAGCGGCTTGCGCGTATCCGATTTCACAGCCGATAGACGTGCTTACTCATACGCAGAAAGTTCGCACCGCCCGGCGTCATATTCTCGACCTTATGCTCAGCGAGCATTACGGCGAATGTTATACGTGCAGGCGCAATTTTAAGTGCGAACTCAGGCGGCTGGCTGACGAATACGGCGTGGATTCGTTCCGGTTCGGACACGTGGAAAAGCCGAAATATGAAAAAGACGAGTCGAGCCTGTCAGTGACGCGCGATATGAACAAGTGCATATTGTGCAGGCGCTGCGTGCGGACTTGCATCGACCTTCAAGAAGTCGGAGCTCTCGAAGCTTCGGGGCGCGGAGAAGAAACGACGATATCGACGTTTATGGACAATTCGCTCGCTGACGTGGTTTGCATCAATTGCGGGCAGTGCATAAACCGATGCCCGACCGGCGCGCTCACCGCGAAGGACGTAACCGACGAAGTGTGGGCGGCTATCGACGACCCGCAAAAATACGTAGTGATTCAGACGGCGCCAAGCCCGCGGGCGGCGATTGGCGAATCGTTCGGGCTGCCGCCGGGCCGCGCGCTTACGTACGAAATGAATACTGCACTGAGGTACGCGGGGTTCGACGCCGTTTTCGACACGAATTTTACGGCCGACCTTACGATTATCGAAGAAGGCACAGAACTTCTTCGCAGGCTCCACGCCGCGATTACGGGCGATGGAAATCGGGCCGCGCTTCCGCAGTTCACAAGTTGCTCGCCGGGATGGGTGAAGTTTCTGGAGCATTTCTATCCCGAAATGATTCCGAATCTGAGCACGGCGAAAAGCCCGCAGCAAATGTTCGGAACGGTGATTAAAACTTACTTCGCCGATAAAAAAGAACTTGACCCAGCGAACATCGTTACAGTCGCGCTGATGCCTTGTTCCGCCAAAAAATTCGAATGCAACCGTCCGGAATTTCAGGACAGCGGCTTCAAAGACGTCGATTACGGAATTACGACGCGCGAGCTTGCACAAATGCTTAAGGAAACCGGAATAGATTTGCCGAAAATGCCGAAGAGCGATTTCGACGACCCGTTCGGAACGGCGACAGGCTCCGGAGTGATATTCGGGGCAACGGGCGGCGTAATGGAATCGGCGCTAAGGTGCGTTCTTGAAATCGTGACGGGCGAAAAGGTCGAAAACTTTTACGAACACGCAAACATCGTTCCTGTGCGCGGCTTCGAGGGAATAAGGTACGTGGAGATGCAGATTCCGAAAACCGGCGAAGTTCCCGATTTGCTCAAGGGGCAGTTCGAGGATTTCAAATGGCTCGAAGGCGTAACGTTGAAAATCGGCGTAGCGCACGGCACGGCTAATGCGCGACGCGTGCTGGACAATATCAATGACGGAGGAAAATTCGCCGAGTGCCATTTTATCGAATTCATGGCGTGTCCGGGCGGATGCCTCGGCGGAGGGGGCCAGCCGATACCGACGACTCCCGAAATCCGCAGAGCGCGCGCTCAAGCGATATACGCGGAAGATACCGGAGCGGAAGTTAGAAAATCCCACGAAAATCCGGCAATCGCGATGATTTACGGCGAGTATTTCACGGACGGTCCGGGAAGCGAACTTGCGCATAAGATGCTTCATACGAAGTACACGGCGAGAGGAAAATACATCGAGTGATTAAAGCCGCGAGCGCAACGGGCGTCGCGGCCAGCCCGGTTTCCGGTACAATTTAGCCGGGCGGTAAAGGACGATTAATGCTTGTCGCAGAAGGAACCATTCAGTATTTCGACGCGGATTACGACCGGGTCAACACGAACGGCTTGCCGAAAGCCGTCGTTGATACTCTGGAACATATCAACCGCAAAATCGCCGCGCACGAATCGCTGGAAGAGGTCATGACTTTTCTGTTCGACGCCGGGCGCCGGATTTGGCCATGCGACAGAATCGGCCTGGCATTCATTCAGGACGACGGAAAGCGCGTGGTTCAAAGATGGACGAGCGCGAGATATACACCGGTGCACTTGACCGAAGGCTACGCTGAAGATTTGAACGTAAGCACTCTGAAAGAAGTGATCGACGCAGGGAAAGTTAGAATCATTCACGACTTCACCCGCTATCTCAACGTCTATCCGGACAGCACTTCGACGTCGAAACTGGTCGAGGAAGGGCTTCGCTCGTCAATGACTTGCCCGCTTTTCGTCGAGGGGCGGCCGGTAGCGCTTTTGTTCATGTCCTCGAAATCGCCGCGAATATACACCGAAGAGCATGTGCGCGAGCATTTGGCAATCGCCGAGCATTTGGGGCAGGCGGTGGAAAAAGCATACAAGCTGGAGCAGATGGAACTGGCGTATAACTCGTATATGGAAATGCTCGGCTTCGTGAGCCACGAATTAAAAAGCCCGCTGTCTTCGATAGTGACGGACGCCCGGCTTCTGGCGGAGGGGTATTTGGGGGAAGTTTCGCCGGAGCAGAAGGGAAAAATCGAGAATATGGAAAAGCGGGCGGAATATCTGCTCGGACTTATAAGGGAGTATCTCGATTTGGCGCGAATCGAAGGCGGGCAGCTTAAGCCGAGGCCGAGAAAAAGCGTGGATTTTCAAAAAGAAGTCGTGCTGCCGGCATACGAACTCGTCAAGGCAGATATGGACGAAAAGCGTATGAAGTTCACTTGCTACGCGCAGGAAGAGGCATCGAATTTGCATCTAGATCCGGATCTGCTAAAAATAGTGATGGTCAACCTGTTGAGCAACGCCGCCAAGTATGGATTCAGGCAGGGCGAAACGAAAGTTTCGGCCAAAATCGAGGGGGATTTCTTTTGGGTCGAAGTATATAACGAAGGATTCGGATTTCCGGAGCGGCAAAAGCCGTTCTTGTTCCGCAAGTTTTCGCGCCTGAAAACGACTACGACGCAGGAAGTCAAAGGAACCGGTGTCGGCCTATATACCTGCTGGCGGATTGTGCGGGCGCACGGCGGAATGATTTACGGCGATTCCAAACTCGGCCAGTGGGCGAGGTTTAAATTCTCGATTCCGCTTTCGCCGGTAACCGGAGAATCCGCATCGGGCTAACAGGTTATGAGTAGAGGCGATTCAAACTTCATCCGCGAATCGGAGATTTTCCGCACGCTGGAAGCGTCGCGCAATCCGGATGCCGCGCGCGTGCGCGAGATTCTCGAAAAAGCGGAAGGCCTTTCGGGGCTTTCGCCGGAAGACGTCGCGGCTTTATCCACACTAAGCGATCCGGAATTGCTATCTGAAATGTTCTATGCGGCAAGACGCATTAAGGACACGATTTACGGCAAGCGGCTAGTCATATTCGCACCGCTATACGTCAGCAATCTTTGCGGCAACGAATGTTCGTACTGCGCGTTTCGCGCCAAAAACAAAGAAGTGCATAGGCGAGCCCTTACGCAGGCGGAAATAGCGGAAGAAACAGAATATCTCGTGGAGCGCGGCCATAAGCGCGTGCTGCTCGTCGCGGGCGAATCGTATCCTAAGGAAGGATTCGACTACATACTAAAATCAATAGATACAATATATTCCGTCAAGTCCGGCAAAGGCGAAATACGCCGGATTAACGTGAATATTGCGCCGCTCGAAGTGGATGAATTCAGGCGGCTTAAAGCGGCTCGCATCGGTACATACCAGCTTTTTCAGGAGACTTATCACCGCGAAACTTACGCCTCGGTTCATACGGGAGGCCCGAAAGCGGATTACGATTGGCGAATCGGAGCGATAGGCAGGGCGATGGAAGCCGGAATCGACGACGCCGGCATCGGGGTACTTTTCGGATTGTTCGACTGGCGCTATGAAATACTTGCGCTTATGCAGCACGCGGCTCATCTCGAAAAAATATACGGCGCCGGCCCGCATACGATAAGCGTACCGCGCCTCGAACCGGCGGCGGGCAGCGCGCTAAGCGAGCATCCTCCGAAGCCGGTGGGCGATTTGGACTTTCGCAAAATAGTGGCGATTCTGAGACTCGCGGTTCCTTACACGGGAATAATAATGAGCACGCGGGAAACGCCGAAAATCAGGCGCGAAACTTTCGCTCTCGGGGTATCGCAGATTTCCGCGGGCAGCCGGACGAATCCCGGCGGCTATTCGCATCCCGAAACCGGAGACTTGCACGAGAGAGCCGGCGGCCAGTTCAGTCTGGGGGATCACCGCGCACTCGACGACGTCGTGAAAGACGTCTGCGAACTCGGGTTCATTCCGAGCTTTTGTACCGCGTGCTATAGGCTTGGACGCACAGGCGCGGACTTTATGGATCTGGCAAAACCGGGCGACATAAAAATGCACTGCGACCCGAACGCGCTGGCAACTCTCGAAGAATATTTGCTCGATTACGCGTCGCCCGAAACGCAAGCCGTTGGCCGGGCGGCGATCGAAAAGGCGATTTCCGAAATGCAGCCCGCGGCGCAAAAGCGCGCTGTCGCAATGCTGGGAATCGTCCGGGCGGGAAGGCGCGACGTATTTTGCTGATTTACGCTTTGCAAAATCCGGCTTGGAAGTATGGAAGTAACATTCGGCTGCCGAATTTCGAGTGTGGTGTGCGAGAGCATTAGGGAAGAAATTGTTGTAAAGTAATGGCGATGGCAACGGAATTCAGGATTGAAACGGACTTTCTTGGCGAAGTGAGCATTCCCGCGGATTCGCTTCACGGTATTCACACGGCGCGCGCGCTGGAGAATTTCGCGCTTTCGCGCAGGCGTGTTCATCCGGAGCTTGTTCACGCGTACGGATTCGTTAAGCTCGCGTGCGCCCAGACGAATCGTGCGCTCGGCGCGTGGGAAGCAAGTGAAAAGAAGGCGGACGCAATCGAGCAGGCATGCCGGGAAATGGCGGACGGAGTTCTGGACGAACACATAGTAGTGGATTTGATGCAGGGCGGCGCAGGCACGAGCCTTAACATGAACGTAAACGAGGTTATCGCGAATCGTGCGCTGCAAATTTTGGGCGAGCAGTTCGGGAGTTACGACCAAATTTCGCCGCTGGACGACATAAACCTGCATCAGTCAACGAACGACACCTATCCGACTGCGCTGAAACTCGCGGCGATTCGGCTTCTAAGGCGGCTCGAAGAAGAAGTCGTCACGCTTCAGGAAGCGTTTCAGGCGAAGGAAAGCGAGTTCGCGCATATCGTGAAAATCGGCCGCACGCAAATGCAGGACGCTGTGCTTACTACGCTGGGAAGGACGATGGGCGCGTATGCGGAAGCGCTCGGCCGCGACAGATGGCGTATTTACAAATGCGAAGAGCGCCTGCGAGTCGTCAATCTCGGCGGCACAGCGATAGGCACCGGAATCGCCGCGCCGCGCCAGTTCATTTTCCGCGTGGTGGACGCGCTGCGAGAGCTTACGGGCATCGGATTCGCCCGGTCGGAAAACCTGGTTGACACAACGCAAAACGCGGACGTATTCGTCGAGGTGAGCGGGATACTCAAGGCTTGCGCGGCGACGCTGCTAAAAGTCTGCACCGACCTTAGGCTGATGTCGAGCGGGCCGGAAGCAGGGCTGGGAGAGATAAAACTTCCTCAGCGTCAAGCGGGTTCGAGCATAATGCCGGGCAAGGTGAACCCCGTCATTCCGGAGGCGGCTAGTCAGGTGGCGATGCTCGTTATCGGATACGACGCGGCGATTACGTATGCGTGCAGCAGCGGGAATTTGGAACTCAATCCGTTTTTGCCGCTCGTCGCGGCGAGCATGCTGGATGGCATCGAGCTGCTGGGCAGGGCGTGCGACCTTATGAGGCGGCTGTGCGTGGAGGGGATGGAAGCGGACGAGGAGCGATGCAGGGCGGAGGTATTGAGCTCTACCGCGCTCGTAACCGCGCTCGTGCCGGCGCTGGGATACGACGGGGCAGGGCGCGTCGCGAAAAAGGCGCAGGAAACGGGAAAAACGATACGGGAAGTCGCGCTCGGCGAAGGGCTATTGACAGAGGACGAGTTCGAAACCATCATCAGCGCGGAAGCCGCGGTGCGCCTCGGCAGCCCGGAGTTTAAGAGGAGGGAGTGAGGGAGTGCGAGCATTTTTTGTAATGCCAGAATTAGGATTTATTGTCAGAGAGAGTTAACCGTTTTAAATTGGCCGGGCTGTGCGGGTATAATTAAAACGATGAAATATCAAGTCGTTATTACGCTGGATGAAACCGGCTATTTCGTAGCCGAATGCCCGGTGCTTCCCGGTTGCTTTTCGCAGGGCAAAAGCCGCGAAGAAGCGCTGGAGAACATTAGGGAGGCAATCGAGCTGGCCATTGAAACTCGGAAGGAGAGAGGCTTACAGCTTCCCGAGGTATTCGATTACGTCGAGGTTGCGAGCTAATCGCCAAAAATCCCTCCAATAAGCGGCCGAAAGGCTGTGCAAGCATTCGAGCGATTTGGATGGGTTGTGGATAGACAAAAGGGCAGTCATATTTCTATGGGCAAAGAAGGAGCAAAACAGATTTTGACTATTCCCGATCACAAGGAGCTTGGCTTAGGGATTCTCAAAGGCCTAATTAAAACCGCTCGTATTAGCGAAGAAGAATTCGTGAGAGAGTTGAGAAAAAAGCCACGCTAGCCCGCAAAATGCCTTTTCACGCAATGCACGGTATTATATAAAGACTAAAGCTATTCAATCCAGATTCAGCCATGAAACCTCGCACTCCACGCGGTCTTAGGCTTCACATCGGCCTGTTCGGCAGGCGGAACGTGGGCAAGTCGAGCCTATTGAACGCCATCACGCGCCAGAGCGTGAGCATCGTCAGCCCCGCGCCCGGCACCACTACCGACCCGGTCGAAAAACCGATGGAGCTTTTGCCGTTCGGCCCGGTGCTGTTCATCGACACCGCGGGCATAGACGACGTAGGCGCGCTCGGCGAAATGCGCGTCGAACGCACGCGAAAAATAATAGACAGGACGGATCTCGCCGTAATCGTGGCGGCTCCGCCGGACAGCCTTAATGAAAACCCCGCGGAATCGGCGGAGCTTGATTCCGTATGGGGTAATTACGAAGAGGCGCTTGCGGCGGAATTCAAAGGCCGCGGAGTGCCAGTCGTTGCGGTTTTCAACAAAACGGATTTGGTCACCCCGCCGCCGAACGTCGTGAAGAGGTTGAACGAAATCGAGGTGCCGTTAGTTGAAACGCAGGCGGACAAAAGAGCGGGAATCTTGGATTTCAAAAAGTTGCTTCTAAGTTCAGCACCGGCGGCGTTTATAGACGCGCCGACAATTTTGGGCGATATCGTAATGCCGGGCGAGCTTTGCGTTCTCGTCGTGCCGATCGACAAGGAAGCTCCGCGCGGCAGGCTTATTTTGCCCCAGGTGCAGGCGATACGCGACCTTTTGGACTGCGACGCCATGGCGATGGCAGTAAAAGAGCGTGAACTGCGCGCCGCGCTCGAAATGCTCAAAAAACCGCCGAGGCTGGTTGTTACGGACAGTCAGGCGTTTCTTAAAGTCGCCGCGGACGTGCCGCCGGACGTACCTATGACAAGTTTCAGCATTCTTTTCAGCCGATTCAAGGGAGACCTTCCCACGCAAGCGGCGGGCGCGGCGGCGATAGATAGATTGAAATCGGGCGACAAGGTTCTCGTTGCGGAGGCGTGCAGCCATCATCCGATTGCCGAAGACATCGGGCGCGTGAAACTGCCCAGGTGGATTACTCAATACACCGGCGCGAAGCTGGAATTTTTGACGGTTCAAGGCCACGACTTTCCCGACGATATTTCGGAATTCAGTCTCGCGGTCCATTGCGGCGCTTGCATGCTTAACAGACGCGAAATGCTGAGCCGGATTGTCCGGTGCAAGGAGGAAGGAGTGCCGGTGACGAATTACGGGCTTGCGATAAGCTTTTGCCTAGGCATATTCGAGAGGGCGCTCGGCCCGTTTCCCGCTGCGCTTGAGGCGTATCGCGAAGCCGCCGCCGAATTCAAGGCCGGTTCGGGGGCGCAGAAATGACGCATGAAACCGCGGCGGGAAAGTTGGGTAAAGCGGCGATTCTCGAATGGCTGACGGAAGAAAACGAAGGGAAACTCGTAGGGTTGTGGAATGCCGCTGATGAAGTGCGCCGCGAAAACGTGGGAGACGAGGTGCATTTCCGCGGGCTTATCGAAATCGGAAATTACTGCAATCGCAAATGCGCTTACTGCGGTATCAGATTCGGGAATGCGAACATCGAGCGGTATAGGATGACCAAAAGCGAAATTGTCGATTGCGCGAAATTGGCGGCGGAACTTGGGTATGGCACGGTCGTTCTTCAAAGCGGAGAAGACCCGGGAATCGAGCGGAAATGGATGGCAGGCGTCATCGAAAAAATAAAGGCGGAAACGGGACTCGCAGTTACGCTGTCTTTGGGCGAGCGCGAATTTGCCGATTTGGCGGCGTGGAAAAGCGCGGGAGCGGACAGGTATTTACTCAAGTTCGAAACCGGCGATTCGAATCTTTATTCGAAAATTCATCCGCCGGCGACGGGGGAATCGGCTGAAGTAAATGAGCGGCTCAAAATACTTTCGCAGTTAAAAGAACTGGGTTACGAAACCGGAAGCGGAATTATGCTTGGGATTCCGGGCCAGAGTTATGAAAGCAACGCCGACGATTTACTGCTGTTTAAAACGCTAGACCTCGACATGATTGGCATCGGGCCATACCTTCCGCATCCCGATACGCCGATGGGCGCGGGCGAATTCAAGCCGCTTCCGCCATGCGAGCAGGTTCCGGCATCGGAGCTTATGACTTACAAGGTTATCGCGCTCGCGCGGCTCGTTTGTCCGCATTCGAACATTCCGGCGACAACCGCACTTGCGACATTGAACAAAGAACGGGGGAGGGAACTAGGCCTTGCGAGAGGGGCGAATGTCGTTATGCCGAATCTTACGCCGCCGAAGTATCGAATCAAATACGAAGTGTATCCCGGCAAGGCGTGCATCGCGGAAACCGCTCAGGCATGTTACGCGTGCCTTTCGGCGCGGCTTGAAGTTATAGGTAGAACCATGGGGGAAGGTGCCGGAGGGCGCAACAGGTCCGGCGTCTGAAAGTCCGGTAAAGATATTCCGCTCCGCGCTCCGATATTAGGAAGTGTGGCAATTCGATATCAAATCATCGCCACGCATTTTTTTGGAGGAGTCATCATGATTGGAATGAGTAACGGCGGAGCGGGAGGGAAATCCCGCACGTTATTAACAAATGGCATCCGAGTTTGCACCGGAGTTGCGATAATTGCATTTTCGCTTGTATTGGCCTTGGGTTCGTGCGTTTCCGATACGAAATCGGTTCCGGGAACGGGCGGGAAGCAAACAAAAAGCGCGAGCGTGGCGGACGCCATTAGCGAACTGCGCGGCATTGCACCGCCGGCCGGCGTGGACGAAGGAATTTGGAGCAAACTTGTCGCCGAATTTGAGTCCGTGCTTAAAAACACGGGTGAAACCAGATTTTCGTCGCGAGTGCCGCTGGGAGACGAAAATCGCGTCAACGACCTCGAAGCTTTCGAGTCGGGCGGTACAGACCGGCTTCGATGGTCTTACAAAAACGTGGGAGACTATGACCAAAGCGGGGAAGTCGGCATTCCGGATATTACGCCGATAGCGTTGCACTATTCGCACGTGCGCGACCAGTTCGGCAACTGGCCAGATGAGAGCGACGAAATTATCGACGGCGATATGAACGGGGAAATCGGCATACCGGACGTGACACCGATTGCGCTGAATTACCTGGCGACGGTCGAAGGATATAACGTCGAAACCGCAGCGGCGCCGGGCGGGCCTTATACGCTGCTCGAATTCGTGCCCCTTCCCTCGCCTTCGGCGCAAGGCAGAATCGTATTCAACATCGAACTTCCCGCCGGAGCGCAGGATTATTTGCGCGTTCGGCCAATCGGACCGAATTCCGAAGTCGGCTCGTCGAGCAACGTAATCGTAATCGCGCTGGACGTTCCGCCGACCGTAATCGATATAAACAGAACGGAAGGCGGAATGGGCGAAGCGCTGCAGTTCATCGCGTCGGTCACGGGAACGCAGCCGATAGACGTCGAATGGAATTTCGGCGGCAGCGCCACGCCGAACACGGCCAGCGGCGCAAGTACGGTCGTTACGCTAGGAGACCCCGGCGAATATACGATTACCGTAAACGCAACGAACGGCTTTGGCACTGACGAAGCGACATTTCCTTTTACGGTGACCCTCGTTGGTGACGCTCCGGTTATTTCGTTCGTGACGCCGACTGTCGTGCAAAGCGGTGTCGAGACCTCGATTTCCGCAACGGTTTCCGGCACGGAGCCGTTTACGTACGAGTGGGACTTCGGAGGAGGCGCAACGCCCGGTACGTCCGGCGAGGCAACGCCTTTAATTATGCCGGGTGCGGAGGGAACGTATAACGCCAGCCTGACCGTGACGAACATTATTGGAAGCGACACGCTGGATTTTTCGCTCGAAGTCAAAGACGACGACGTGACGCCGCCCGCTTGGGACACGACAATAGGCATCACGGCGGCGACTCCGGTGGCGAACAGCAACGAAATAAAGGTGAATTTCGGCAGGGCGACCGACAACGTGGACGAAAATCCCCGATATCACATTTATTACAATAAGTCGTCGCTTTTCGACATCGAAAACCTCGAAGGTCAGTTCGAAGAGGGCGTATGGTGGATTCTTCACTCGGACCCGCCGCCGTACGAAGTGACAATCGTCGGGCTCGAACCCGGTGAGGAATATACTTTTCTCGTAAGAACGAGGGATGAAGCGCTTCCGCAGCCGAACTTCGACACGAATACGGTAACGATGAACGCGACCGTGGATCCGAACGGACTTAACGTCGGCGCAATCGCTTATACGCCGGACAACGATCCCCCCATCGGAACGCCGATTACGTTCACCGCGCAGGTTACGGGCGGAAGCGGCAACTATACGGGAACGTGGTCCGACGGCGACGACGCGTTCGGTTTCTTTTTCGAACCAAAAGCGGCAGGCGGAACCGTCAGCGCGGTTTGGGGTACGGCTCAGGGAGACGTTTGGTACACGATAAATCTGTCGGTAAGCGACGGGGCGGGGCGAACGGGCAAGCAAGTTTTAAACAGCGTATACGTTTCGCCGGGAACTCCTTTGTCGCTTGCGTCGGACGTTTATCCGCTAATTCAATCACGCTGCATCGGTTGTCATTCCGGAGGATTCCCGCAGGAAAACCTCAATATGGGAAGCGCGGCGATAGCGCATGCAAACCTTGTGGGCGTGACGTCGCAGCAGAAACCTGCGCTCAAGCGCGTCCAGGCGTTCGACCCTGAAAACAGCTATTTCATCCACAAGATTACAGGCAGGCCGGGTATAAGCGGCAACCGTATGCCGCCGGGCGGGCCGTTTTACGACGCGAATCAGACCAACACGTTTCTGACTTGGATTTTTGGAGGCGCACTACCCTAACCGGGTTCGGCTTTGGAGAAACCAAAAGACAAAAGGCCGGAGGATTCCCTCCGGCCTTATTTCGTTCTACCTTAAATTCGGGCTACGGGATAATCGCGCCGGAATCGAATCTCAGCAGGTAAATGCCGGGATCTTGCTCGCTGCTGTACACGGCGGTGAACCCGCCTGCGCTGTCTTGCGTGTGCGAAAGAAAACCGGTATTCCAAAGCGGTTCGCGTGCCGAAACCGGATAGGTCATCGTGGAACCGCCGGGAACTTTGACGCCGAGGCGAAGAGAATTCGTCGGCCTGTCAACGAACATCGAAGATAACTTCCAAACGCCGCCGTTGCTGCCGCCGTATAGACTGAACGGAGTTATGTAACGGGCATCCGCGCTGACGATTTCCTGCGCCCACGGCGGTCCGCCGGTTATCATTTCTATCCGGTTTTGCGGGCTGTTGAAGCCCATAACGTAATTGCCCGTGCCATGGTGAAATTCGGCACTCGGATTGAGACCTGCAAGCGCCGAAAGCGACGCCTCGGTAAATTGCCAGTCCGTTCCGTCGAATCGCCCGAAATTGAGACGGCCGAACACGACGTCGTAGAAAACGGGAATGATGTATTCGCCGTTCGGGTCTAGCGTAAGGTCGAGGCCGAAAGGAATAATGTCGAGGCTTTTGACGTCCTGAATCGCCCATGGGGACGTGGCGTCCGGCAAAGTTGCCAACCGGAGCATAAACGGTCCGGCCGGGTCGGTTTCGAAAAGATAAAGGACGTTTATCAAATTCGAATGGCCCGCCAAAATTGCGACGTCGTCGAACGCGCCGGTACCGAGAGGTGCGATTATCGAACCGGGCGGGACTGTGCGGAAGCCCGAACTCCACGTCGTATAATAAAGATCGTTTCCTTTCTGATATACGATGTGGAAGGTGTTTCCAACGTTTTCGATTCCCGCCGTTTTAAAGTCGCCGTCCACTCCGGTGTTTATGGCGTTCGTCATATCGAAAACGCCGCCCTCGTACAGCCCGCCGTAAAGAGCGAGCGAGAATCCGCCGGAGGGATTACGCCTCTTTTCGACCATAAGAAATCCCGACGCGCCATCCTCGGTACTCGCGATTATGTTGCTGCCGTGCGGCAGGAAGAACGAGCCGAGCCCGTCCGTTACGTTTTCCGAAAGTGGAGCGCTTTGAGACAGCCAGTCGATAAACCATAGGTCGTGCGTGTCAGTATCTCCGACAATGCTGAACGGATTGGTTTTATCGAGAACAATCGCGGGGCTGCCGGCTTCCGACTTCGAGTCGTCAGCAATCGTCCAATTCGAAGAATTGCCCGTATCGTGGTTTCTGATAAACAAGTAAGGATTATGCGGGGGAGCGAGATTGGATGTCGCTATATAGCTGTTGTTCGAGTTCGGATCGAAAATTGCGTCGATGGAATATCCGATCGAACCCGTGCCCGGTATCGTGGAAACATTCCAGCTGCCGCCTGCGCGGTCGGCCTCGGCTATTTTCAAATCGGTGTCCCTGAAATAGACGAATAGTTCGAGTCCTGAACCTCCGTGCATCGAATAGTCGTATTGACCGACCGAAATCGGCGTCAATAAATCGCCCCAAGCGTCCGACGCGGCGTCGCGTTCACGGATGCCGATGTTTTGCGTCGCCAAATTGCAGTAAGAGACCGTGTAATATTCATCGCCTTGACTGACGAGCATTGCAAGCTGAACTTCGCCGCCGTTGTAGCCGGAACCGAAGGCCTCTTCGAGCTTCCATTCGCCGCTCGGACCGGAATTTTGATCCCACAAATAGCAATGGACGATTCCCGTAGATGTATCGCCCCACGCAATCGCGGGAGCGAGGTTCGAGGTCGGAACGGTATCGAGCCAGCCGATTTGTCCGGGCGGAAGCGACGAGCTTATTTGGACCGGAGCGCCCCACGAAAAACCGTCGTCGTCCGTTTCGATTGTGTAAACGTGCCCCGCGGCCGCGAAGGTTATGTACATGAATCCGCCGCTCGTAATCGCGCCGGCAGTACCTTCGATTTGCCCGGTAAATTGATCTAGCTCTTGAATCGGCACTTCTTCGATGACGCCCGTCGCGATTTCGCGCCGGAAATAGTGAAGCGTGCCGTTGTTTCTCGATACCGTAACGAAGTGTATGTAGTCGAGCGATGCGCACATCGCCGAACCGTAGTCGAACATCTTGCCGGCCGCAACGAAATTAGCGGGGGCGAACCCAGCTTCCTGTTTCGAGCCTTTACGGTAGAACATTGAGTTGCTGGGAACGGCGTCCGCAGAAGTGACCTTGACGAGCCCGGTAGTATCGGCCGCGGCGGGAACGCTAATGAGAATTTCCGTCGGCGTCCACGAAAGGATTTCGGGCGAAGCATCGTTCAGCGTAAGGCCGTTGAATTCGAGCGTTCCGATGAGAGAGCCGAAGGCATTTCCGACGATTCTCAAGTCGTCGCCGCTGGCTGCGCGCTGTGGCGTTACGTCGATTATTACCGGAGTTTCGGTAGGTTGAACATCTATTTGAACAGCGTTTGTCGTGCCCACTCCGAAGACATCCACGTAAACGTCTTTCATTCCCCAACCGTAAGGTACGGACGTAGTAATCGTCGTATTTCCCCAAATAAGCACCGTGGCCTCGACGCCGCCAATCATCACTTTGCTTTGACCTTGAGTGTTGCCGAAGTTTCCGCCCTGAATCGTGAGCGATTCGCCTTCGATAACCGGGTCGGGAGTGGCCGCCCAAAGATACGGGCTGGTGCAGATGAACGGGCCGCTCCATTCGGCGGGCAATCCGTCAATGGAAACTCGAACCGGTCCGTTAATCGTGGCGGGAGGAATTTCGGCGAGAATCTGCGTCGTCGTCCAGTTCAAAATCGGCGCTTCGATGAACGTCGTTTCAAGCACTACGGATGGTCTGCGAAGCGACGACACCGAGCCGCCCGTGTTGATTCCCCAGAAATATACTTTATCCGTTGCGGGATTGTAGTTGCCGAAATGCTGACCGGTAATAAGGACTACTTCGCCGGACGCGCCGGAGGCGGGCGAAACGTTTAGAATCGTATGTTCCGTAATGACAATCGACCTTTCCGGTGACAGCGGGCTTTCGTCGCCTTCGTTGTCCTGAACCGTGATTCTGTAAAAATACTCAGTACCGATTATTGCGTTGAAAATGTCGTTGTAAGTCAATGCGGGCTGCGGCATGTGCGGAATTACCGAGGCGTTGATTTTGACTGCCTCGCTCGGATCGAAGAACGGCTGGGTTGACTTGTAAACGTTGTAGCCTGCAACTCCGGGCTGGGAAGACGTGTCGAACGTCAGCCGTACGCCCTGTGGAATCCCGCTCGCATCCCTGATTACGTCGAGAATAAGGCTGTCGTCGTATTCAGGACTTGGCTCTGCCGCGGGGGGCGGAATCGTTCCGGGTTTCTCAATTCCCGGCTTGTGGCCGCCTTTGCCGCAGGAGGAAAGCGCAACGGCAATGGTAAAAACCGTCAAAATCGCAATGATGAAATTACGCATAATAGTCACCGTTAAAACCTTCATCGCTGAAATGAAATGAATCAAAATCGAAATCCGGCCATCCCGCTAAAATTGCTCCGGGCCGCCGCCGCCCCAATCGGTGGGATTTGGCAATACGGCGAACTGAACCGGCGCGCTTTGCAGCCCTTCGTTTTCCACGACGATGTCGGCGTTGTCCGTTCCGGATGGAACGTTGAACTGAATTTCGGTGTCGGACCAAAAAACCGCTTCGATCGGCGAGCCGTTCCAAAGCAATCTTCCGTTGGTTCCGTTTTCGAAATACATGCCGGAAATAACTACCAACGTTCCCGAAACTCCCCGATTCGGCGTGATATTCAAAATTTCCGGCGTGCCGAAGTCGACGATGACTTCCACGCTGGCGCTTATCGGCATCATTTCGCCTTCGAAATCAGTTGTTACGGTAAGCGTCGCCGTGAAGTTTCCGGCCGCCGTGTACGTAAATGGCACGTCGCCTTCGAGCGTAAGAAGGGGCTCTTCGAAGCCGTTCAAAACGAGCGGTTCGGAACCGTCGCCGAAGTCAAGAACGATTTCGGTCGGATGCTCGTCGTCGGAAGCGACGTCTACCGCGAACACGACGTCCAAATCGCGCTGTCCCGCAAGCGGCGCGCCGCCCAACGATGCGCTTCTCAAATCGATTATGTTTTCGTCGTAATTGAACACGGCGCCTTTGGAATCGGTGACGGTTAGCGTGACCCGGTAGATTCCGCTTTTCGCGTATTGATGCCGGGGATTTTGCTCGCCGCTTGTGTTTCCGTCGCCGAAATCCCATAGGAAAGTGAACGGCGGATTGCCGCCGGAGAGCGTCGCAACGAATTGAAATTCGTTCGGGTTGCCGGTCGGCTGAGGGACTTGCACCGTTACTTGAAGCGGCGGAGGGGGAGGAGGCGGAGGAGGAGGCGGAGGCGGAGGCGGTTCCACTTGACCGATGATTGTAATCAGCGACGACGTGAACGATGCCGTTCTGCCGCCGCCGTCGGTGGCCGTTAACTTGATGGTGAAATCGCCGCCGTCGAGGAAAGTATGGGAGAACCTGTGGCCTGAGCCGATGCCGCCGTCGCCGAAATCCCAAGCGAACGAGACCGGGTCGATTCCGCGCTTATGAAACGCAAAGAAATTTATTGCCAGCGGAGCATCGCCGGATGCGTAGTCAGCATAAGCCCAAGCCTCGAAACTCGTCGCTTCTTCAAGCTGGCTGAGCAAAATGAACAGCAGGTATTTTCCCGTTCTCGAAATCTTAATGAGTACGGTTTTGCCATCCAAGCCGACAACCGCGCTGGTGTAGGCAATCGGACCCGAACCCGGTACGTCCCGATATACGTATATCAGCGTACCCGGCGTCAGTGGAGTCTCGAGTGTTAGTCTGACTTCGATTTCACCGGTAAAATCGCCGGTAATCGAATTCAGAAGTTCCAAAGCATCCACCAGATAAAATCCGGCCGGTACCGCGCCTTGTGGAAACGTGTATGCTTTCACGTACGGCCTGTCGGAACCCGGTGAAAACGCGGAAGCATTGGGCTTTAGTCCCGTATCCGGCGGTGCGATATTGAACGAACCTCCGTTGCAGGCCAGAAACAAAGACGAAAATGCCAGCACTGAAACGGCAAGCGCAATCAAGGTTCCCGCAGCCGGAAACCTGCGCGTACGACAAATTTTTACGAACTTGGCAATCAAGGCACTCCCCACCTTCGGTATGAAAATGAAGCCGGCTAGATTATACCTTAAAGTATATAAATCGGACACTCGCCGGAAAATTTCATTTTCGGAGCCCGCCAGGTCGTGTAAACTTAATTCGCTTGATAGGTACGCTAATCAATATAGGCGCGATTACCATCGGCTCGGCCGCGGGAATCGCCGCGGGCGGCGGCCTGAAAGAAGGCACGCGCGCCGTTCTTCTTGCTTCTTTGGGCGCGGTAACGATAGTTTACGGGATTTCGATGGGGCTAAAGTCGGCCAACATACTTGTTCCACTCGGCGGAATTGTTATCGGAACCATTATCGGATGCGCATTGAATCTGGACGCGCGGCTCGAATATGCCGGCACGTTTCTTCGAAATCGTTTCGCAAAAGATGGCCTGCATTCGCGATTCGTGGAAGGATATATGGCCGCTTCGATTCTGTTCTGTGTCGGGCCGATGACCGTTCTTGGCTCATTCGAAGACGGTCTCGGAATGGGTTATAAAACGCTTGCAATAAAATCGCTTCTCGATGGCGTAGCGAGCGCGGCGCTCTCAGCGGGATTGGGAATCGGAGTGTGGTTTTCTGCTATTACCGTTCTCGTGGTGCAGGGGGCGCTTACCTTTGCCGCAGGCGCTTTGTCCGTACACGTATCGGAAGGCATTATTTCCGAACTTTCCGCTTGCGGCGGGTTTATGCTAATCGTAATCGGCTTGGGATTGTTGGATGCCGTTAAAACGAGAGCGACGAATATGACGCCGGGCTTGCTGATTACGCCGCTCCTAGTTTGCATGCTGGATGCGTTTTCAATAGGTTGGGCTTTTTGAGATTATTTCGGAGGGAAACTTTTTCTTTTCGACAGGGTTTCTTGATAAATATCGGCGATTTGCCGATATTTCGAGCTTTACTTAAGACCGAGCATGTGTTTTACGGTCGGTTCGAGCAATTCCTCCCGGCAACATACCGCCCCGGGAAACGATGATTTTGCTTTTTCGACGGCTTCGGGATTACCGCCCGAAAACAGAATCGGAATATGGCCGGTTTTTTTGCCTGAAGAAATGCCGTCGGCGGTAGCGCGTCCGTGGGAGGGCAATCTGGATAGCGATATAACGACGAGATTGGGATTGAACGCTACCACTGATTTCACGGCGCGGCCGCCGTCAATCGCCTCGAATTCCACATAAAGTCCCAGACCAGAAATCCTTGAAGCAAGTTCGCGCGCCTCGGATTCGTTGAAATGGACAAGGAAGACCCGCTTCGGACCCCACGCGGACGTGCCGAAGCCTGATGTTTGTTTTGGAGTCATAAAGGATTCACCGGAAGCCGAGTGTAACACAACTATCGTGCGGTCGCCAGCACGATAAAGCGAAAGATACCAGACCGTAATGCGGATATGCTCCGCACGGGTTCATTGTAACTTCGGTAACAAGCATTTTAATCGCGCCTATTTTGAATAAATCGAGCCATATCGATGGTTGTTATATTGTTGCGGTTCCGCGGCTTACCGCCGCGGTCCGAAGTTCTTGTTCGATTAGGCTGCGGGCCTTTTTGGAAGGCTGTTCGGTGTTCGGTGGCGTAAAACTGGGAGTGCCGGGACTCATCCTCTCTTGCCTGTTTGGCATATTCGCGGGGATGGGCGGCTACACGTTTTATTACGCGAAGGGTTATTCGTATCTATCGAGCGACCCGCAAGCGTGCGTCAACTGCCACATTATGCGCCCGCAGTTCGATGGCTGGCAGCATGGAAGCCACAAGGCGGCGGCGACCTGCAACGACTGCCACACTCCGCACGATTTTCTGGGCAAATATTATACGAAAGCGGAAAACGGTTATCACCATTCGAAGGCATTCACGCTTCAAAATTTCCACGAGCCGATTCAAATACGCAAACGAAACGAGGATATCGTTCTCCACAACTGCATACGATGTCACGGCGAATTCGTTAGCGAAATTACGGCTCACGCCGGCGGCGATTTCGATTGTTTGAGATGTCACGCGGGCGTCGGTCACGACTCCGCAAGGTAACGAGGTAAAGAAATGGGAACGGAAAAGGGAAACGGAAAGCATCGGGCCGGCGTATCGCTTTGGCTTTACGCTTTGACCGTATTTATCGTCGCGGCGGGCACCGTCGGGGTAATGATGCTGCGCGAGAACATCGCCACCCGGAAAGCGGAAGGCCAGCGCGTCGCGGTCGAGCTTGTGCATCTGACGGAAGACACAATCGACCCGGCGGAATGGGGAAAGAATTTTCCGCGGCAGTACGACAGCTACAAGCGGACAGTCGATATTGAAAGGACAAAGCACGGCGGAAGCGAGGCGTTTCAAAAGCTGGACGAGTTCCCGGTTTGGCGTACGCTTTTCAAGGGGTATGCGTTCAGCGTGGATTATCGGGAAGAACGCGGTCACGCATACATGCTTCAGGACCAGGAAGAAACATTGCGCGTAACGGATTTCAAACAGCCCGGCGCGTGCCTACACTGTCACTCGTCGGTTCTTCCCGCATACCTGACCAAGGGAAAAGAAGCTCTGCCGGGCGGCGGAAGGCAGGAGCAGATAATGAAGGGATTCGAAATCGTGAACGCGATGCCGTATGAAGAAGCGCACAAATTGGTGACACATCCGATTTCATGCGTGGACTGTCACGACCCGGAATCGATGGCTCTGCGAATCACCCGCCCCGGATTCGTTAACGGAATCGCCGCGCTGGCCGCATCGGACTATCCGGTGCCGCAAATGCCGAGCATTGAAAGATGGAGAAAGGAAGGCAAAAAGGGAACATACGACGCGAACAAGCTGGCGTCGCGTCAAGAAATGCGCAGTTTCGTGTGCGGGCAGTGCCACGTCGAGTATTACTTCAAAGGCGACGGAAAATATTTGACCTATCCTTGGCATAACGGGCTAAGGATGGAAGACGCAGAAAAATACTACGACGAAGTCGGCCACAAAGATTGGACGCATCCGGATTCGGGGGCTCTGATGCTAAAGGCGCAACATCCCGAATTCGAAATGTGGAGTACGGGCGTGCATTCGAGAAGCGGCGTGGCATGCGCGGACTGCCATATGCCGTACATCCGGGAAGGGGCAATCAAAGTCAGCGACCATCATGTTCGCAGTCCGCTACTCAATATTTCCCGTAGCTGTCAGGTCTGTCACTCGTTTCCGGAATCTGAGCTTTTGGCTCGCGCCGAAACGATTCAAGACAGAACCGCCGAGCTGTTGCATCGCGGAGAGCAGGCAACGCTCGAACTTGTCGAATCGATCAAAGCCGCGCGTGAAGCGGGAGCGACCGATGATTCATTGAATGAAGCGATGGACCTGCACAGAAAAGCGCAATGGAGGCTGGACTTCGTCGCCGCGGAAAACTCGATGGGGTTTCACTCGCCGGGCGAGGCGGCGAGGATTCTCGGCGAAGCCATAGACTATGCGAGGCAAGGTGAAGTGGCCGTACTCAAAGCCGCCGGAAGCTAGCGCCCGCCGCCGAAGCCGCATCCGTCAATGGACGGATTTAAGCGCGCAATGTTCGGTATCAATCTATTTTTCTTGACATAGCCGGATAGCGTCGTATAATGATTGGCTCTATCTGGCAGACTCCTGCGTTCCCGACCGGGGACAAAAGGGGGTGATATGGGGATGACGACAATTATTAGCAGTGATGTGGTGCAGGGCCGTATAGCAGAAATACGGAATTTCGGCGCGTTCGTTTGGCTACAGAACGGAAAGAAAGGGCTCGTGCACATCAGCGAGATTAGTGACAACTACGTTAAGGACATCCACAGCGCAGTCAAACCCAACCAGAAGGTGAAGGTCAAGGTGCTGTCCATCCAGGATGACGGCCGCATCGAGCTGTCAATCAAACAGGCGATGAACCTTGATTACACCAAACCGCCCTTGCCCGACCCAAGGGAAGAGCTAAGGGAAAACGTGGACATGTTTCTGGGCGAGCCGCCCAACATAAACTTTCTCGCAGACGGCAGAACTTCGCCCGACTTCGAGGGAATGCTCAAGAACTTCAAGAAGGATTCCAACGAAAACAACCTCGATTTAAAGCGGAGCATCGAAGCGAAGCGTGGAGGAATGAAAAAGAAGCGATAGTCCGCATACGGCGTCTGTCGTAAAGCGCCGGGGTGGCGGAATTGGCAGACGCAAGGGACTTAAAATCCCTCGGGATTTTTCCCGTACCGGTTCGAGTCCGGTCTCCGGCAAGACTGCAATCATCGGGGTGTCCTGACGTAGCGATACGCGGACGCCCCGTTTTTTTTTCGTTTAAGTGCATTTCCAAATTGAGATGCGAGGATTGACATGAAGAAGTTCGGCCGTGTGGATACAAGCTATAATTTTCCGGCGCTCGACCGGGAATTTATGGAGCTTTGGCGCGATAGAAACGTTTTTGCGCGATCGGTTTCCAAGGATTCGCCGCGCGGCAAATATATTTTCTACGAAGGGCCGCCGACAGCGAACAACAACCCGCACATCGGCAACATGCTCACGCGCATTATCAAGGATTTGTTTCCGCGGTTTCGAACGATGCAGGGCTATCACGTCAAGCGCAAGGCCGGCTGGGACTGCCACGGGCTGCCGGTCGAAATCGAAATGGAAAAGCGGCTTGGACTTACCGAAAAATCCGAAATCGAAGCGCTAAAAGATACGGCAAATGAATCTATTGCGCATTTCAATTCGCTTTGCAAAGAAAGCGTGGTCGAATATACGGAGGAATGGGTGCGTCAGACGCATCGCATCGGATTCTGGCTGGACACCGAAGACGCGTATTTTACGATGGACAACCGCTACATAGAATCCGTTTGGTGGATTTTAAGCAGGATGTTTAGTCGAGGTCTTCTATACAAGGGACACAAAATTCTGCCGTTTTGTCCGCTTTGCGGCACATCGCTTTCGAGTCACGAGGTTGCCCAAAACTATAAGGAAGTGAAAGACCCGTCCATAACCGTGCGAATGAAAATCGTGCCGGGACAAAAAATCGGCGGCGTGGAAACGTCGGAAGATATGAGTTTCCTCGTATGGACGACGACGCCTTGGACGCTGTTATCGAACGTGGCCGTGTGCGTGCATCCGGACGTGGATTACGTGCTGGTCGCCCGCGTGGACGAAAAGGCCGGAAACGAAAAGCTGATACTCGCAAAACCTCTTCTCGCAGCATTCGGACTTGACGAATGCGAGGTGCTGGCGGAATTCAAAGGGCGGGAGCTGGAACGCGTCAAATATATTCCGCTATACGATTACATGGGGAGCGGCGGGAAAGATTGCTGGTATGCGACGCTCGGCGATTTCGTGACGACAGAGGACGGCACGGGCATCGTGCACATCGCGCCGGCATTCGGCGAAGACGACTATAAAATCGGAATGCAATACGATTTGCCGGTGATATGCGCGGTGAAACCCGACGGCGGACTTATGCCGGAAGTCGAAGCGAAGCACGAAGCGTGGAAAGGCAAGCTCATCAAAAACTTCGGGCAGGGCGAAGGCGTTGACCCGGATGTAATCACCGACCTTAAGTATCGCGGATTGCTTTTCAAAAGCGAAAAATATTTGCACCAATATCCGTACTGCTGGCGGCATGAAACGCCGCTCATCTATTACGCAATAGACTCGTGGTTTTTCAAGACCACCGCGATAAAGGACGAACTTGTCGCGGCGAACAAAGCGGTCGAATGGCGGCCCGAGCATGTGCGCGACGGCCGAATGGGAAATTGGCTTGAAAACATAATCGATTGGGCGATAAGCCGCAATCGCTATTGGGGCACTCCGATTCCCGTGTGGGTGAACGACAAAACGGGCGAACTTAAAGCATTCGGAAGCTATGCCGAGCTTTTCGAAGCGGCAGGCAAAGACGCGCCGGACGATTTTTACGACGTGAGTAAATTCGACCCGCATCGCCCGTTCATCGACGAATTCACGTGGGAGGACGGCGAGGGCGGAGCGTGGCGGCGCGTACCGGAAGTTATCGACTGCTGGTTCGATTCGGGCTCGATGCCGTACGCGCAAGTGCATTTTCCGTTCGAGCAAAGCGAATTTCCGATAACCGACTGGTGGCCGGCCGATTTCATAGCGGAAGGCATCGACCAAACTCGCGGCTGGTTTTTTACGCTTCAAGTTATCGGCACTTTTCTCGCGAACGACCCTGAGTTTCAAAGATACGCCGCAATCGGGGCAGGCGATTCGGATGGCAAAATCGTCGGCGAAAAACCGCCGGCATATCGAGTGTGCATCGCGAACGGCCACGTGCTGGACGAGCAAGGAAGGAAGATGAGCAAGCGGCTCGGCAATGCGGTTGACTTGATGGACGTCGTCGAAAAGCAGGGCGCGGACGCGGCGAGGTGGTATTTCTTTCAGGCGCAGCCGCTCGGCCCGATACGGCTGTCCGAGCGCGCCGTGCGCGAAAGCCAGCAGGCGTTTCTGATTCCGCTTTACAACGTGTATAGCTTCTTTTCGATATACGCGAACATCGACGGTTTCGACCCGGCAGAGCATGCCAATTCGGACGCGGATTTGAGCGTACTCGATAAGTGGATACTCGGCAGGTTTCAACTTACGCTGGACAAAGTCACGAAAAATCTCGAAACCTATCGCATCACCGAATGCACGGACGCGCTAATTGAATTCGTCGACCATCTTTCGAATTGGTATTTGCGGCGCAGCAGGCGCAGGTTTTGGCAGAGCGAAAAGAACGCGGAAAAATGGGCGGCTTATCAGACGCTATATAAAGTGCTGGTCGGGATGTCCAAAATGTGTGCGCCGTTCATCCCGTTCTTGAGCGAGGCGATTTTCCAGAATCTCGCGGCGGGCCGCATCGTCGGCGCGGCGGACAGCGTGCATCTCGAAGCATGGCCGGTTGCCGACCTATCCGCTGTGGACGAGCAAATCGACCGCGATATGGCGGACGTTTTGACGGCGGTGAACCTTGGACGCAGCGCGCGTTCGATAGGTAAAGTGAAAATCCGCCAGCCGCTTTCAAAAGCGACGCTGATTTCGACGGACGCCGGGATGAAAGACAGGCTCTCTGCGTACGAAGAAATAATCGCGGAGGAACTGAACGTAAAGGAAATCGCTTGGGCGAGCGACCAGGCTGAATTCGTAACCCGCAAGCTGAAGCTTAATTTTCCAGTCGCAGGGCCGCGGCTCGGCAAACTGCTACCGAAGGTGAAAGCTGCCGTCGAAGGTGTGGAAGACGTCGCGGGATTTATCGCCACGCTCGAACGCGACGGAAAAGTGGCGCTTGACCTGCCGGGCGGCGAAGGCGTGGACACTGGCGTGGATGGTATCGGCGCGTACGTTTTGAAAACCGAAATCGAAGTGGCAATAATCGAGCAAGAAGGCACGATATGCCAAGCCTCGCCGGAACTGCTCGTCGTACTCGATGTTCATCTGACGCCGGAGCTAATCGCCGAGGGCAGGGCGCGCGAACTCGTGAACCGCATCCAGACGCGACGGAAGGAACTGGATTTGAATTATGAAGCGCGGATAAGCGTGGAAATCTCGCTCTCTCCCGAAATCGCGGCCGACATCGAATCGAACCTCGCATACGTCAAGGGGGAAGTCCTCGCGACGGGCTGGCTCGCGGTGGACGCGCTTGAAGGCGACGGCGTCGTCGAAACGGAGATAGAGGATTATCCGGTAAGGTTTAGGATTGGGGTGGTGTAAAAATGGCGCATCGATGGACTGAAGCGATCGATTATTTTGCGGTTTTGCTTTATATGGAAGGTTGCTTTAATTCATCCGCGATAGCAGCATATTCCAAAAGGTACGACAATTCCCTTATCAATAGAGGTTTGGAAATCGGTTCGTTGGCTATGCGGGTAAGCAATGTAAAAGCAATTGATACTGGAAAAGGGCTTGAAAATTACGCGAAGCAAACTTGTCGAGTCTTCGAGTATTGCAGCGGATTGTCTTTGCTGGAAATTAAAAAAGGGCGGAAATTTAAGAATGCTAAATGCAGTTTTAGGATCTGATATCTAATTTCCACATTCCTTAGGGCTTTATCGGCACTTGTAGGCTTGGTCGCGCTTTTTAATATCGAGAACAATGACGATTTTGGAGTCGTTATCGACATCATATAGAATTCTGTAGTCTCCTACTCGGATACGAAACCCTATTCCAGATTTCGATTTAATTTTTGCGGAAGTAATGGTACGCGGCTGGTCTGCTAACTGGTCAATTTTTTCGGCGATTTTTAAAACGAATTTGTCCGGGATTTTTTCGAGTGCTTTAAGTGCTCGATTACCAATAGCTACAGGGTACTTCATAGCCGTCCGGCTTTCTTCAGATTAGCCTTTACTTTCTCGAAATCCGTATAGCTCGTGGTTTTCCGGCGCGCTTCATCCAGCGCGAGCGCGTCATCCGCATCTTCGAGCTTCGCAAGCATGCGCTCATATTCTGCGATGCTGAGTACAACCGAGCGCGGCTTGCCTTTCTCATCCACGATGTATTGAATTTTTTCTTCGGCCATTTCAATCACTCCTTTCGAACTGGGAATCATGGATATTATACCCCGTAGATTCAGAACATTCCTTTCGCCATTCCGTCTCCCTCGCCGGTATAAAACTTCGGTCGTTCGAGGTGACGTCTTATGCTTCATAGGCTTGCTATAACTTTGGCGTTTTATCTAATCGCGGCGGCGGTGGCGCTGTCCGTGGGCGTGCGCGACGCGCTATCTCAGGGTCGCGATATGCAAAAGCGTCCGCCGAAGGATGCGCCGCGGCCGGGCGAAGACGCGCCGGATTTCGAATTAGCGATGCTCGGCGGCGACGCGGAAGACAAAATCAGGCTGTCGGATTTCAAAGGCAAAAAGCCCGTAGTGCTCGTTTTTGGAAGTTACACTTGACCGCCGTTCAGAAAAAGCGCGGGCCGCTTGGAAGAGGTTTTTCAAAAATACCGCACGAAGGCGCAATTTTTTCTCGTGTACATTCGCGAGGCGCACCCGGTGGACGGCTGGATGATGCCGGTGAACGAACGAGAGCGGATTATCGTCGAAGACCCGAAGTCGCATGAAGAACGTATAGATGTAGCGGGCGAATGCGTGCGAGAGCTTGAATTGTCGCTGCCGACGCTGATTGACGATATGGAAGATTCGGCCAACAAGGCGTACGCCGCCTGGCCTGACCGGATTTTCGTAATCGGCAAAAACGGAAAGGTTTTCTATGCCGGCGGCATTGGGCCGCGCGGATTCAGCGTGGACGAGCTTGAAGATAGCCTAAAGAAGATTTTTAAAAACTAAAAGCCGGAAGCCGTTTAGTCATTCTCAAGCGCTCCGCCGCATATTGAAGCTGTGTAATAATAGGTCCTCGCTATCGACGGAGATCAGGCTTGCACGAGATACCGATGCTTGCGGACCTACTTGCGCTCGCCGTAATCGCGGTGGTCGCTGCGGTCGTTTTAAGCAAAATCAAATTGCCGGTAGTGGCAGGATTGCTCGCGGCCGGAGCGCTTGCCGGGCCTTACGGACTAAAACTGGTTCAGGAAAGCGAAAATCTTGAGCTGTTCGCCGAAATCGGCGTCGTGCTTTTGCTGTTCACTATCGGTCTCGAATTTTCATCCGACCGCGTCGCAAGAGTGGGGAAATCGGCGGCGCTTACCGGCGTGCTTCAAATCGTCGCGACGATGGGCGTTGTTATCCTTATCGCGCTCGCGTTCGAGCAGACGATACAGCGGGCGATTTTCTTCGGTATGGCGTTCGCGCTGTCGAGCACGGCGATAGTTTTAAGAAGCCTGCAGGACAGGGGCGAGGTGGAAGCCCCGCACGGAAGGCTGGTCCTCGGCACGCAAATAATGCAGGACCTTGCCATCGTGCCGATGATACTTGCAGTGCCGCTTCTCGCCGGAATGAACGGGGCGGCGGTCGGCGGGCAACTACTGATTATTCTCGGCAAGGCGTTCGTGCTGGTGGCCGGCACATGGTTTGCGGCGAGATATTTCATCCCGAAGCTTTTGAAAATTGTCGATGTAACGCGCAGCCGGGAAATATTCACGCTGACAATTCTCTGCCTCGGTCTCGGCGTGGCTTGGATAAGCCTTAAAGCTGGAATGTCTCTCGCTCTCGGCGCGTTTTTGGCGGGCATTATGCTTGCGGACAGCGATTTCGCGCACAGAGCGATGAGCGAAGTATTGCCGATGCGCGACGTGCTAACGAGCTTTTTCTTCATCGTTATCGGCATGCTGTTCGACTGGCGGGTGCTTGCGGGCAGTCCTGCGGCGGTATTGGGGCTGTTTTTTGCGCTATTAATCGGCAAGAGCATAATCGCCGCGCTCGGCGTATTGTTGCTTAAGTTTCCGGCGCGCGTGGCGTTTCTGACCGGACTCGGGCTTGCGCAGTTCGGCGAATTCGGCTATTTGCTTCTACGCGCAGGACTGGCCGAAGGGCTTATCGATTCGCAAGAAAAACAAGTCGTGCTCTGCGCCGGACTTTTAAGCATGTTCGTTACGCCGGTAATAATTATGCTCGCGCCGCATATTTCCGCAGGCGAAGCGCTGCTCAAACCGCTCGAACGCAAATTGGGCGTGCGCGGCATTGACGAACCGGAAGAATGCCACGAATGCATAGAAAACCACATCGTAATTGCCGGTTTCGGACCTGCCGGCAGGATGCTGGCAGGAGCGCTGGAACATTCGAACATTCCATACATCGTACTCGAATTGAACAGCAAAACGGTTTCCGAATACAGGGAGAAGGGCGAACCGATTTACTATGCGGACATTACGAGCGCCGAGGCTCTCCGGCATGCGCAAATCGAAAACGCGCTGGCGCTGGTGATTCTTATTAACGACGCCGAAGCGGTGAGAAGGGCGATTTCGATTGCAAAGCGGTTCAATCCGGATCTGAACATACTTGTCAGAAGCAGGTACATATTGAACGTGCCCGTGCTTGAGCGAATCGGAGCGACGAAAGTAATCGTCGAAGAAATGGAAGGCGCGAATAAAATGCTCGCCGAAGTATTCGGAATGCTCGGCAAAGAGCCCGAAGCAGCCGGCGTTTATCATTAGATTGCGCGCATTTTGCACTCCGAAACCGCTCGCGAACTAGCATTAAGAGGCTCATCGAGCGAAAAGCTTAGAGGCGGGACGGTTTTTCGGTATAATCTCCTCGGCGGATTTCGCCGCCCTACGGCGAGGCGCTCTTGCGCGCCTCGAATCATTTGGAGGATTGACGTGCGCTTGGCAAAATCTTCTGCGTTTTTACCGGCTTTACTCGGGCTGTTGCCCGTTATCGTGCTCTTGATTGCGTCCTGCGGCGGCGGAGGGGCGAAAAACTCGCCGGATTTGAACCGGACCGCCGATTTAAAGAGCATTGCCGCGGAAATCGATGCGCTCGAAACGCCGGAAGGCGTAAGCCCGGAGGTTTTTTCCGCTTTGACCAAGGCGCTTTTCGAAAAGCTAAAGGAGCGCGCAGAAACGCAGGGAAATGAAAGATTTGCCAATGCCGCGCCGAAAGGCGATGCCGGCAGGGTAAGCGATTTGGAGCTGGACGCGGAAACGGCGACGCTTCGATGGAGTTATACGAACGTCGGCGATTACGATTTCAGCGGCGAAACCGGTATACCGGACATAACGCCGATTGCGCTTCATTATCTCGCTATCGTTGACGACGGCGAAGGGGACGACCTTCTCGAAGCATGGATTGACGGAGACAATAGCGGCGACGTGGGTATTCCCGATATCACGCCGATAGCACTCAACTATTTGGGAACGGTTTTCGAATACGTGTTGCTGGAAGCGGACGAGCCGGAAGGCGAATTCACCGAAGTCTTGAGGGTGCCATACGAGGATGTGTCGGAGGATTTGCCGAAATCATTCGAAATCGCTCTGCCGCCGGGTGGAAAGAGATATGTAACCGTTCAGCCCGTCGACCGCGACGGAAACGCCGGCGAAACGAGCAACGTAGTCGATACGGTTGACGTTTTGCAAAAAGACCTCGAAATAGTGCAATCGTCCATGACGGTAAGCGTCCTAATCGACGGCGTCACTCAGCGGACAATCAACATCAGGAACAATACGGAATCTCCGATATTTTGGACGCTAGCCAAAAACCAGGACTGGATGACGATTAGCGCGGAATCGGGTACCACGGCAGGCGGCGAGGAAACCGGCGTTGATGTTACGTTTTTCGCGGCGGGGCTTAACGTAGGAACGAGAACGGGCCGGCTCACCCTGGATTGGGAGGGCGGAACGGACATTTGCGGAATCGTTTTCCGTGTAGTGGCGGACGGTTCGCTTCCGATAATCGAAGAAGACACTATCGATTTCAACGCCGATTTGGGCGAAGTAATAACTCAAAACATCCGAATTAGAAACGACGGCAATCAGAGCTTGAACTGGCAACTTACTGCAAATCAGCCTTGGCTATCGTTTAATCCGCAATCCGGAATTTTGGGGTCGGCGGCGGACATTTCGGTGCAAGTGACGGCAAATACTGGCGGTCTCGGGGCAGGCGCATATGGTGCAGTTATTTCGCTGGCGGACGATTCAGACCCGCTGAATAAGGATACTTGCATTGCGAGCCTCTTCGTGACCGACATAGGCGAGTCGCTGAGCCACGTTACCGTTTCGGGCGCGGCCAGCGGAAACGGAACTTCGCTGGACCCGTGGGTTTTTCCGCCGCAGACTACCAGCGTGCAATTTACTGCGCACGGGATGAGCGGCAAGAACATAACGACAAACACATTGACTAAGTTCGAATTAGGCGGCGCGGTTTCGGTGAGTCCCGGAACTGCTTTTTCGGAAATTACGAAAGGCAGGTTAATTTGGGGCGCGTTCGACACAAACGTACAAGTTCTCGTGCAGTTCAGAAATCTTCCGGTGCCTCCGCAAACTTACTGGATTTACAAAGCTCCCGTAGAGGAGTAGCCATTTTCCGGGAAGCGTCATTCGGCGCGATTCGCCCGCAGGAGCAAGATATGATTGGCAAGAAAACGGCATTATTATTAATCGTTATCGTAATCCTCGCCGTCGCGGCGGCATGCTCGCGCGGCAAAGGGCAAGGCGCATCGGGCACCGCGTTTGTGCCCGGCCAGGGCACGCCGGAAGAATCGCAAAACACGGACGAAAGCGCGGCGCCTGCAACGCTCGACGAGGTTTTGCAGGCAATTATCGAAGCCGAAAAAAGCTACGATCCGGCAAGCCGCGAAAGGCGTACAAGCGCACTGCCCGTAACGCTTTTGGGCGATCAGGAGTGGATGAAAGGATCGACTGCCGCAAACTACGAAAGGAACACGACGGACCACTGGCTTAAAGTGAAAGGGGTCGGCACGAACGTGGAATTGCCGACGTTTCTCGGTTTCGCGGTGTACAGATTCACGGGACATACCGGAGACGGTTTTCTTTCTTCGCTGGCGAAAATAGAGATTTTATCTCCCAGCACGTTTTACTTTTACGTTGTAGATTTTTCGGGAATGCCTAAGTGGAGGCAATACGGCCCGTACGGCCAAAAGCCCGCATCAATGCCGCCGGGCGGTTACGATTTTCCGCTAAACTTCGGTTTCAACGCCATTTCCTCGAACGGAAACGTTTATTTTGCAATCGCATCGTACGGCGCAAGCGAAGTCAGGTTGAACTCCGTAACGCTCGACGCGGGCGGGCCGCTTATGCCGCCGGTTGCGCAGCTTGCGGCAACGCCGCTTACCGGACAGGTTCCTCTGACGGTGAGCTTCGACGCATCACAAAGTTACGATCCCGACGGCTCACCGCTTACTTTCGAGTGGGACTTCGACGGCGACGGCGTGTACGACGAATTCAGCGGACAGATTCCGTACGCCGAATACGAATATTCCAACGACGGCGTTTACATAGCCAAAGTAAGAGTTCGAGATGTGGATGAAGACGTCGGGGTAGACTGGGCGGTTATCAACGCGGGAGACATCGGTTATTTCGAAGTGGAGCCGAACGATTTCTTTTCGCAATCCACCCCTCTTCCGCCATTCGATTTCCCCGATCCGGTCGTTCTTGGCAGTCTTGGACAAGACATCGATATGGGTTACGGCGGCTATGACGGCGACTATGAAGACAATTACACGTTTTCCGTAAGCGCGACGTCTTTTGTCATTTTTGAAATCGACTATAACGCACAAACCTGCGATTTGTCCGCCGGAATTTTCGATACGTTCGAAGTGCCGGTCGGAGAGGCAATTTACGAAAGCGGCAAATTGATTATCGAGGCCGACCTTACACGGACTACGCCGTATTACCTGAAAGTAACCGCACCGGACGGATATACGGACTATACGATTTCGGGGACACGCATTCCGGGCACGAGACCGATTGCGGATTTAACCGCAGATAAAACGCAGGGGCTTCCTACGCTTACCGTAAATTTCGACGCTTCCGGCAGTTTCGATCCCGACGGAGGAAGCATCGTCAAATTCGAATGGGATTTCGACGGCGACGGAACCTACGACCTCGATTCCGGCAGCGATCCGACGGTTCAACATGTATATGGCGATGCAGGCACTTACGAAGCGACCGTGCGCGTAACCGACGACGAAGGAGCGCGTAATCGCGATTCCATTGAAATAACCGTCCGCGAAGCGTTTTTCGAAGTGGAAGACAACGACAACCCGGCACAGGCGAACGACCTGCCGCCGTTTCCGTTTCCCTCGGCCGAAGTGACGGGCAGCATCGGCGATGGGCCCGGCTATGAGCATTACGACGGCGACAAAGTGGATTGGTTCAAGTTTACGTCGGCGTCGCAGGGCGCGGTGCAGCTTACCTTGGAATATCCGGATACATTCGGCGGCATTTTCCTATCGCTATTCGACGACGAAATGAACCTGCTCGCCGAGTCGATTGATGGCGGCGGCATCGAATACATCCAGCATCAACTTCCCGAAATCGGCACATATTACGTGCTGGTGGATACGATTACCGGATACGGAGATTACTTGCTTTCGGGCAGCTTCGCTGCTGGCAGTTTGCCGGTAGCCAGATTGACTGCCAATCCGAATTACGGCAACACGCCGCTTTTGGTCAACTTCAACGCTTCGGCCAGCAGCGACCCGGACGGCGGAGCGATTGTGAAATACGAATGGGATTTCGATGGCGATGGCGTTTTCGATTTGGATTCGGGAAACGACCCCACTATTCAACATACGTTCGACGACGCAGGTTCCTATCAGGCGAAGTTGAGAGTGACCGACAACGAAGGCGCGTGGGCGGAGACCGTGGTTGCAATAGTTGCGGGCAGCCCGGCGTATTTCGAAATCGAACCCAACAACGGATTTTCAAGCGCCAATGTGCTTCCGGTGTTTCCGTTTCCCAATCCTCCCGTCGCCGGAAACGTCGGCTCGGGCGGATACGACGGCGGACTTGAGGATTTCTACAAGTTTTCGATTACGCAAGCTGGCACGCCCGAGTTTACGCTTACATACAACCGGTTTTCCGGCAAAGTCGGCATCGAGCTTTACGATTCGCAGCAGGAACTGGTCGCGTCGAGCCAAACGGGCCATGGCGTGGAACTGATAAACGAAAACGTGTCCGCCGGCACGTATTATCTCAAGATTTTCAGGTTCGGCACGGGATTCACGAATCTCGATTACGAGCTTTCCGGAAGATTCGCCACCGGCCAAAAGCCGGTTGCCGATATTACGGCGGATCAGGATTCCGGCGATGCGCCGCTTACGGTCTCGTTCAGCGCATCTGCCAGTTTCGACCCCGACGGCGGGGCGATACAGGTTTACGAATGGGACTTCAACGGCGACGGCGTGTACGACCAGAACACCGGCAGCAATCCCAACACGTCGCACGAATACGCGTCGGCAGGAGTTTTCAGAGCGACGGTTCGCGTGACGGATAACGAAGGAGCGCGAGACACGGCGTTCGTTTATATATTCGTGGGAACCGAATTCTACGAAAGCGAAGACAACGACGGCTTCGTGGATGCGAACGAGCTTCCGGCCCTTCCGTTTCCGGCGCCGGACGTTACCGGCAATCTCGGTTTTTCCGGCAGCAACGATTACGATGGAGATTCGGAAGATTATTTCTGGTTCGAAGTAGTCAGCATGAGTCTCGTATCGATTCAGGTTAATTTCAACGGCGCGAATTGCAATATCGACGCGGAGCTTTTCGACGACAGTCAATCCCTGCTTGGCGGCTCTTATTCGACGGGCAATACGGAAAGCATTTCGATGGGATTAAGCCCTGGTATTTATTACCTGCGTCTGTTCGTCGGCACGTTCGACCCCGGCGGAACCGGCGCGTCGGACTATGACATAGTGATTTCGACCAGCTGATGCATCGACGGACGCGCTTCGGCGACGACGACCGCGGTAGCGTAATCTTTGATGTGGCTAATCGATAGGTGGAACGTGAATTCCGCAAGGCGCTGGGCGAGTTCGTGCTGAAACCTGAAATACGGCTTGCCGGATTCTTCGTGAGCCACTTCGACGTCCGCATATCTGCATTTGACGTTTGCCGCTTTGTATAGCGATTCCTTCGCGGCCCAGCTTGCAGCAAGGTGCATGTACGGATTTTTTTTATTTTTAAAGCTGTACGCTTTTTCGTTATCCGTAAATACACGTTCGACGAATCGCGGATTCGACTGGCACACTTTCGCCACGCGAGCGACCTCGATTAAGTCTGTTCCTATGCCGTAAATCATTTTGCACCTGCCGTTTTCCGCTCGATTATCTCAATCACTTGCGGCGCATCGTATATGGTTTTCACGGTAAAATCTACCCATGGCTCCGCGCCGCCTTTAACGGCGCCCGCGCCGGAATCTTCCTCGACATGAACCGTTATCCAGCCTCGCAGCTTCGCGGGTTCGAGATATTTTGCGTAATCGTCGAAAAAGATAATCGTTTCCGGCGAGCTATCGGAGCGGGCGAAGGCGGCTTTGCCGGATTGGTTTCCGTCGAGCGCCGCGAGTTTTTCTTCGACGAGCGCGTACGAGAGCGGGTCTGGCTTGCCGGTCATGCCGAGCGAGATTATGTCGAAAATTTCCGCGAACGCGCCGGAAAGACGCATAGCTTCCAGCACCCTTTCCGCGTGGCTACGGTCGGCGTTCGTGTATATGTACTTCGGATGAGGCAGCGAATCGAGCATTTCACGCAGCTTGACGTCGGCTTCGATATGGCTTTCGAGGTCAAGCTCATGAACGTATGCAAGAAAATCCAGCTCGTCCACGCCGATGGTCTCGCGAAGGCCGCGCAAAGTTGTGCCGTATTTTTGCCAGTATTTCACGCGTACGGCGTCCACTTCCACGGGGTTGAAGCCGAGCTTTTCGGTCATGAACTTGCTCATCCGCCGGTCTATGGCGCGAAGAAGCCCGCAGCTCGCGGGATAAATAGTGTTGTCCAGGTCGATAAGGAGAATCACTCAAAGATTATAAGCCAGCCGGCGAACCGAGCAAACCGCCCAGCTATATTCCACGGGTTTCGGCGCACCAGGAAACCGCTCCCAGAATGGCCGCTGCCGTCCGTTGCGGCGAAAAGTTTTTTGAAAACGAATGGCACTTATCCGACAGCTTTCTCCAGTAATCCTCGTAATTCGCGAGCCTTTTCAATTCGCTCGCCAGATTGTCGGCATCCGTCCGTTCGACGGCCGGACAAACTCCCCCGTAAACTTCCGCCACCGCCGGCGCGTCCGAAATAATCGCCGGCGTGCCGAAGCTCATCGCTTCGAGCGGCGGCATTCCGAAACCCTCGTCCGTGCTGGGGAAAATCAGCGCGACCGAGGTTCGAAGGAATTTCACAAGCTCGCGCTGATTTAAAAAGCCGGTTAGTTTTACGTACTTCGCAAGCCCGCCTTCTTCGATTAGCGACCAGAAAACCGGCCTTTCTTCGCCGCCTTTTCCGATGAAGTAAAGCGGGTGTTTCTCCATAAGGTCGAGTCCCAGCTTCGCGTATGCGTCGAGCGCGAGACCGAGATTTTTGCGCTCTTCGAAACTTGCGACGCAGACGAAGCCGCGCCGTTCCGAAAAGGGAACGGGATTTGCGGATAAAGCATATTCGGATTCGCGCTCGTCCCATCCGCCTCCGGACGTCGGCGGGTTGAGAAGGGGCGAAAGCGACGCCGCGAAAGCCGGAACGACGATCATGTTCTCTTTGTCGAACTTCGGAAACTTCGCTGCGAATTCCCCGCGTACGGTCTCGGTATGAAACGTGGCGAAGTCTAGCGAGGTATAGCACTTCGGCAAATAACGTTGAAAATACAAATCCGAAATCGCATACGTCCGCTCCTTGTGAAGCGGAATCAAATCGTGCACGGTGGCGATTTTCGGGATATCGAGTTTCAGCGGCACTCCGAGCGCGGGCGAGAATAGAGCATTCACTCCTTCCGCCATCGCAAGCGCCGGAAGCTGCTGCTGCTCCCAGATTACTCGTTGCAGCGCGGATGCGAGCGGTTTTTCGAGCCTGTTCGGATAGAGCCTGACGATTTCGATATTCCGGGGCCAGTCCGGAATCCGCCTGATTGCGTCCGAAATTCTGCCGGGCAAGTCACGGCGCACGTCGGGCAGTTCGATTGCGCCCTTGGTCAACGATTCCATCGCCCATAGCACGCCCCGCGCGAAAGTACCCAGGCCGGTTGCCCCGCCCCCGATGAGCGCCTGCATGTCGAAACCGATTTTCAACGGCGGAATTATACATAAACATGCCGCTTTCATGCGGGATATTTTTCCTGTTTATGCCGTTTTGCTTGCATTTTGTATATGTTTATGCGGTAAAATAATATGCCGCATAAGTTCCATGCCGCCGTGAGGAATATGGAAACGACGATATCAAACGGAAATTCTGTGTCGAGCAGATACGACGTTCCGTTTTTGCTCGAACGCTATACCGCTCTTCAAGAGCACCTTGCGCGCACGGGCGAACTCGCTACGGATTCGGATCTGTCGCAGAACAGGCGCCACGACTTTTTTCTGCGCGACCTCGTGGAAAAGCGGGACTACGGCGACGCCGTACTTTATGTGAATTCGATTATCGACTTTCTCGATACCATAGACGACCATGCGGCGTCGCGCTATCGCCGGTATCGCGACCGCGTTATCGAGCTTTTCATGGACGAATATTAGCCGCTGACGCGTTTTACCTTTACCGTCTTTACCGGCACTATTATGAAACCCAACTAGCATTCGCACCTTGGCCTCATTCGCCGCGCCTTGTACCCGAATTCACTTCAAGCCGCCCGCGCCCGCGTGCGCACACACAAATGTTAAAAACCGCGAAACTCCCGGCGTCATTCGCTCAAGCGGCGATTCGGAGGGTATAGAATTGGGCTTTGGCAAAGGAGTGATTGATATGCGGTTGTTAATATTGTCTTTACTCGCGCTCGCGCTGCTTGGCGGTGCGGCGGTCGCGAAAGTGCCCGTCGGCCAGCCGGCGCCGGATTTCAGCGCGAAGTCGGTGGACGGCAAAGACGTGTCGCTCGCCGCGCTCGGCGGAAAATATGTGCTCGTCGATTTCATGGCCACTTGGTGAGGCGGCTGTATGGCGGAGTTGCCGCACATAGTCGAGTATTTCAAAGCTAACGGTCATGGCGATAAACTTAAGTTCCTCACGGTCAGCTTGGACACCGAGGACACGAAGGACGAAATCAAAAAAGTGGCGAAGGACGTGCCTTGGCCGATAGTGAGCGATTGGGGCGGCTGGGACAGCCAGCTAGCCGCGCTTTACGGCATCCGCAGCATTCCGGAGCTAATGCTCGTCGGGCCGGACGGCAGAGTGCTGCTTAACGGCATTCGCACCGAGAATCTGGCCGACGTGGACAAAGTTATCGCCGCGGGGCAAAGTTTCAAACCTCTCACGATTTCGGTGAAGCGTGTCGAAGGCGCGGCCGGGCTGAAGTTCGCTTACGAAGTGAACAATCCCGAAGCGGCCGCGTACGAAATCGTCGCGGAATTCAGGCTGGCTAAGCAAACCGCGGACGGTAAAACCGTCTGGGACGAAAACGCGACGGTCAAAAAGTTCAAGGCATCGGCGAACAAGGCATCGGGCGAAATAGACCTCGGCAAAGCCGACGGAATATACGCGTTCGACCTTACCGTGAAAGTCGAAAGCAAGTTCTTCGGCCGCGCTGTCGGCGAGAGGGTTAGGGCGAGGGTGTAGATAGAACCTGTAAAGTTGCTAGCCGAATTAGGTCGGAGGCGCAAAAGCTATCCAGCGACTATCCGTTGCCGATCTTTCACTGGGTGCGTTCCGAGCGGAAAACCGGCGAGTGGACGCTTCTCGGCGAGTGGCGGCATTACATGCCGCTTTTCATATCGCATGATGGGACGAAAATGTGCGTCCTCGACCTTAGGTATCAGATGGGACTTTCGCCCGAAACGGACGCGAGGCCGATAGAAGCCGGAATGATTGACCTTACGCACCCAGACTTGCCGTATGAGCGGCTCGACGGCCTTCCGGACGTCCCCGGGGTTACGCAGGGCGTAGTGAGGATTGGGTATTTATAGTCTGGCGCAACCAGCACCTGCAATCTCCGATGAATCGTTCTTCGTTACCTACTGCACCTTGCCTTTCGTGACCTTCATGAAAATGTCTTCGAGGTCGTTTACGGCTTCTTTGAACGATTTCACTTTGAATCCTGCGGTCAAAAGGTGGCCCATAAGCTGGGAGGTGTCGTCCTCGCCGCCTTCGAAGTGCACTTCGAGCGCGTTTACGTCGCGCTCCCAAACCTCGCCCACCATCGGAAAGGCTTTGAGAGAAAGCGCCGCGGCGGCAAGTTCGGTTCCTTCCGCGAATTCGATTAGGATAAGCTGGCCGGTCGAGACCTGTTTCAAAATCGCGTCGATATTGCCGCTCACCACCATTTCGCCGAGTTCGATAATGCCGACTTTATTGCAGAAGTCGGATAGCTCGCTCAAGATGTGGCTTGAAATGAATATCGTTTTGTTCATGCTTTTGAGTTCTTTCAAGAGCTCGCGCATTTCGATGCGGGCACGCGGGTCGAGGCCGGACGCGGGTTCGTCGAGGATGAGCACGTCCGGGTCGTGGATTAGCGTGCGGGCGAGGCAGAGCCGCTGTTTCATTCCCTTCGAGAGCTCGCTGACGAAAGCGTCGCGCTTTACGCCGAGGTTCGTCATTTCGAGAACTTGGTCGATGATTTTCGCCCTATCGGCGCGCGGAATCTTGTAGGCGGCGCCGAAAAAGTCGAGATATTCCCAAACGAGCAGGTCGTTATAAACGCCGAAATAGTCGGGCATATAGCCGATTATTTTGCGGACTTTGTCGGGTTCCTTTACGCAGTTATAGCCCGCGACGTACGCCTCGCCTTCGGTGGGGATGAGAAGGGTGGAAAGGATGCGGATGGACGTGGTCTTGCCCGCGCCGTTCGGGCCGATAAAGCCGTATATGTCGCCCTCGTCAACCGTGAAGTTCACGCCCTTTAGCGCATCCACATTCTTGTAGCGCTTCACCAGATTTTTAACTTCGATCATCGCCATGGTTTGTTCTCCATCAAAGGCGAAGCGATTATATCAGGAATCGCCCGATTTAAGCCACATCAGAACGTGACCGTCACTTGCGTCTGCAAAATCGAATTCCGGCTCGCCGCGCCGGGGTCGCCGAACCGGGAATAGTCCGTATTGTCGTAAAACAGCGTGAATTTAACTTGGCGCGTAATCTGATAATTCATATCGAATCTTAGCCGGCGGGTGTCGGTCTTGTTCGCCGCCGTGTTGTCTTGAACGTCGAGCGAGTAACTCGCGTTCATAGTCAGCTCCGGCAGCGGCCTGTAATTCGCGCCGAACGACCAAGTGGTTTTGTCGCTTACGTTTACACGGCCCAGCGGGCTTGCGGGGATGTTCCGGTCTTCGTATTGGTTTATGGCCGTCGAAAGCGTAAGCCTGTCCGTCGCCTGATACCCCGCGGACAGCCCGAGCGTATTCAGCCTCGATTCTTGCCCGGCGGCGCCTTCGACGAGGTTGAATGTGTATGCGCCGGTCAAGTTCAGTTTTCCCGGCGCGAATCCGAACCGCAAATCGAACGCCGTGCGCTCGTCGTTTTTGCGGCCGAGGTCGTTGTCCGTAGATGTTTGGCCGCTGTACGTGGCGGCGACGCTCGCGCCGCTCGCGGGAAAAAACTGCCAACCGAGGGCGTGGCGCTGAACGTTCGTACTTCTTCCTCCGCTGTCCGTGTCGGTGTTGGCGAACTGGAGCGTCCAGCGGTCGTCGCCGAGAATTTCGCCCGGCATTTTATACGTCAGGTTTGCCGACTGCGAAAACGACGAACTATTCGAGGTTTCGTTCGTGAACGTGCGGTTTTCGCCGCGAAGTTCGACGCGCGCGCTGAGCCCAGGCGCAAGTTCGCCGCTGCTGAACGTGGTTTGACCGACCGCGGTGATGCTTTTGCTGGATGCGCCGGATTGAAAGAAAAGGCTTCGCTCTTCCTCCGTATATCGCAGAACGTTCGACATTGTCCATGCGCCGCCGAGAGGAAGGACGGCCGCGCCGTTGACAAGGGTTTGCTCGGTAATCGTCGGCGGGTTGCCGAAAAAGTCGTTTTTCGATTCTATTCTCGATTTTGCGACCGAAAGGTTCAGCGGCCCGGAATTCCAAGTTCCCGCCACCACGGCGCTGAGCGCCTGGCTGGACGAAATCGGATCTATTTTTCGCGACACGCTGCGCTCGTTCGAGACCGCGCCCGTAAATACGGGGTAGGGGGGGACTGAAACCGTAATCGTTCCGCTGACGTACTGAAAAGTTTCGGTTGCGAGAAGCGAATCGAACCGGTCTCGGCGAAAGTATGTATCTCTTGTCGATAACTCCGTTCCCATCGAAAGCCGGCCGTCTTTCGTGGACGCGCCGAGATTTATTTTGTACTTTTGCGTCGAGCGCACTTCGGCAAAACCTGCTCCGATGAGTTCGTTTTCCAGAAGTTCGCCGTTATAGTTTACGGAGAAATTGCCTGTCAGCGCTTCGGTGGAAAACCCCATTTTCGACGAGAGCATTAAAGCGAAAACTGCCGTCGTGCGGTCGCTTCCGGGGTCCGTGAAATCTTCGCTTCTGAATTGGAACGAGGTCGTAATTTCGGGAAATCCGGCGAGTTCCGCGGCGTATGTTTGCGGTGAAAAAGCTGTAATGGCGATAAGCGCGGCGGCGGCGATAATAACTGGAGCGGCGAGTTTAATCATCGCCGCCCACCAGATACCGTATTTGCTCGCCGCTTAGTGCGTCGAAAAACGCGAGCGCGATTGAATTGTCTGGCAGATGAACTTCGGCGAGAATTTCGCGCTGGCCGAAATTGGGCGAATACACCGGCCGATCGAGATTGACTTCGGAAAACGTAAGCTGACGCGGAAAACTGCCTTCGAAATCGGTAAGCCAAATGTTTTTCGTGCCGCCCGCGTCGCTAATGAACGCGATAACGTCGCCTTCCGGCGCGAAATCCGGCGAAGTTTCGTCCGACAAAAGCTCGTCGGTTAAATTTTTCCATTCGGTAGCGGAGTCGCCGGGAAATCCCGAAGCTTTATAAATATCCTGGGAAAGCCCGCTGTAAGCGGAAAACACGATTATGGTTTCTTGAAACGGATGATATGCCGGGAAAGACGGATCGCGGCCGAAGCCCGGAATCCACTCGCGCGGTGCGCTGCCGTCGTCTTCGCTTACCCAGAGAGAATTTCTGTCGGAGCGGTCGCTGACGAAAGTTATGCGCCTTTCGAACGTGGGGCTGTACACCGGAGAGCGGTAATTGTCGTTTCCGGAAGTTACCTGTGTCACAACGCCGCTGCGGATGTCTAGCCGGAACAAATGGAAGTGGTCGCCGACTCGCCGCTCGAAGACGACCTGACTGCCGTCGTAAGAGAATCGCGGATGAAGGTCGTTTCCGTCGCTTTCCGTCAGCTTCGCAAGCTCGGAACCGTCGGCTTTGATTTGCCAGATGTCGAAGCTGCCGTCCGAGTCGCTCTCGAAAACTATGCGGTCGCCTATGCGCGTCCAGTCGGGATTACGATGGCGCGCGCGACGAAGCTCGGTTCCCGTCGTGAAGGAAAAAGCGGCTGAACCGAGCATCAAGTTTTGACTGCTGTCTCGAAGGCCGGATATCGTAATCGTATATGCCGTATTCGCGCGGAAAAGTTCGTCATGAATAAGCAGCATCCGGTTTTGCGAAACTTCGGTTCGGATAGAAATCGGCGGCTCGATTTGAACGCTGCCTTCGCCGGCGGAAGATGCGTCTATTTCGTCGCTGAATACCAGCGTGACGGTCTGGTTGCGAAAAACGTTGGTTGCGCCGTTGGCTGGCGTCGAACGCACCAAACGAGGCGGGGTTAAATCGATCGGAGATACTCGAAACTGGCCGACATAGCTGTTTTCAAGTTCCTCACCGTTTATGCTCCGGACGGTCCGGGGTATGCGCCATCTAACTATTTGCCCTGCGGGCCATTCAAGTTCGAACGCGGCTTCGAGCGTGGAGGCTGTCACGGAAATTTCAAAGTCGCCAATGTCAGGCTCGAATTCAATCGGTCCTGCGGAAGCGGGATCGATTGGGAGGTTGAATTCCGCAACGAACCGGCCGTTTTGATCGGGCGGCGCATTACCTAGCGCGGGAAGTATCCGGCGGACGGCAAAGCGCGTACTAACGGCGGATAGCGGCACTTCAAGGGTGAAATCGCCGCCGGGGATGGTGACGACCGAGCTATGGAAAAAGTAGCCGGGATGGTCAACCGAAATTTGGTAGACGCCGTCTTTGACGGCGCCGACACTGACGATGCCGCCTTCACCCGATTCGTAAAGAGTGCCGCCGAAATAGACCGCTGCGCCGGACACCGCTACGCCAGCGCTATCCGTGACCGAAATGGTTACCCGAGAAACGCCGCCACCGGGGCCGGGAGGCCTGAATTCGTCATGCGGCCCGGTTCTGCAACCGATTAAGAAAGCAGCCGCGAAAATTGCAGTACACAAATGAAAGTTTAGCCGCAATGTTCTTCCGCTTTTTCGAAAAGCGAGCGGGAGGGTGAAATCGAGAAATGAATATTTACACTTCAAGCGGGTAAACCTCGATTTGAGCAAGGTCGCGGTCAAGAAGATAGATTTTCCCGCCCGAAATTTTTACGATTGGTGGCTGTGCCCCTCCCGGTTTGCGGTCGATTAGGCTTTTCCAGCCATCGTCGGATTCCGCCCAGACCGGTTTCGGGCCGGAAAGCACTACTATGAGCGATTCCCCGGGGAGTCCGGCAAGTCCGCATATGGGAAAACCGGATGGGATTCCCTTGAGAGGAACAACTCCGGGAGGAGAGTCTCGCCGTTCTAGGTCGTAAATACTTACGCGCTTCGATTCGTAATCGAGACTCCAAACCAGCGGGCTGTCAAGATAAATGCCAGCGGGGGTATGGACGGCAATTCTTGCGGGCGCAGGCAAATCGAATATGTTTTTGCCGGAGAAATCGAAAGCCGATATTACGCCGTCGGCGCGCAGCACGAATAAACGGCCCTCTCCTTCGTCGAGAATATGCAGAGTTTCGGGCGACTCGCCTTCCGCATCGGTGTGACCAGCCGCAATTTTCGGAGCTAAGCGAGCGGGCGCTATAGCGATTGCCGCGATAGAACGAAGCTCGCTGCTGCCGGCTTTCAGCGGAAACGAAGAAAGCAAGTTGCCGTCTGATAGATAGCGCAATACGCGTCCGGAATGGTAATCGACGACCCAAAATCCCGTCTTGCCTTCGAGCGCAATCGCGCCGGGCCTAAAGAAGTCTCCGGAATCCACAGGGGGCTTGAGACTTCTGATTTTGTTTCCGGCGGCCGAATAAACGTCGAGGAGGTTCAAATCCAGATTGGAGACTACTATTTTGCCGTCCGGCAAAACTTCGAAGTCGCTAACCGCTCCGGTCGAAAGCTTTATTTGCGCCAATGGCTCGGTTGCCAGTGCTTTGGGCGAAATCCAAAATGAATATGCAAGCAGCGCGGCGGCAATTGCCACTAAAAGACGGCAATTACAATGCAAACGCGCCGGATTAGCGCCGCAAGGCTGTACGTTAACGCCGCTCACAATCGAATTATACATCAGCTTGTGATAGCGGAAAGACGCATCGGCGGCGAGTACAATCTCCGATACACGATGCGTATTACTGGTATTATGTAATCCGCCGGGCGGTCCATATCCGCTCAATACTTACGGAGGAATTTATGTCAGAGGCAAATAACGGCGAGCACAGGCCGCCAAGCGAATCTCCAAGCCGCTGTCCGCATTGCGGCGTGGAGCTTTCGGCCGGTAAGCCGATTAACATAGCGGCGAAAGCCGCACGTCCCGCGTCCGCCGCCGGAAACGGCGGAGCGATTGGTACTTGGATTTTGGTCATCGCCATCGTCGCGGTGGTCTGGTGGATGATTCAGCCCAAAGCCGAAGACGAACGGGCGGAAACGAGAATGTCCGCCGCGGGCGGCGGTGGGACCGGCGCGACCATGCAAGGTTCGTTGCCCGAAGGTCATCCGCCGATAGAAGGGATGGGCGCGGGCGGCGGTGCAGGCGCATCCGGCGATCCGCATGCGGGAATGCCTCCCGGTGCGATGCCGGAAGGGATTATGGAGAAGCTGGGCGACTTAAAGGAACGGGTTGAAAAAGATCCGCAGGATACGGACGCGCTGAAAGAGCTGGGACATATGTATTACGACATTCAACGCGCCGATCAGGCAATCGAATATTACGAAAGATATTTGGCCATTATTCCGGACGATGCGCTCGTGCATACGGATATTGGCGCGATGTATTTTCAGAAGGGCGATATGGGCCACGCGTCCGAGCATTTCACGACGGCGATGAGCCTGGACCCTGCGTTGCCGGAGCCGGTTTTCAACTATGCGCTCGTGTTTCTCGCGAACGGCGATTATGACGGCGCGATTTCTACGCTGCAAAAGGCTAAGACCATCGCGACGGACGGCATGATGAAGGACAGCATCGACCAGCTTATCAAACAAGCCGAAGACGCAAAGAAATCCGGTTAGCCGTATTTTTCATTTTGAAACCGCCAATGACCATTTGTCCGGCCTTATCTATATAGGCCAGGTTTCGTTCGTCCACGACATTTCCCAAAACATCCATTCGTATTTCGTCGAAGCCAAAAAAACTTCGAACAGAGTGTCCGATTCCGGGGGTGTAATTCCCTCTGCGATTTCGTCGAATGTTTTTTCCAGAAAGACGGCGTAGTCGCTGAACTCTTTCGATGAATACGTTTCGATCCACTCCCGAAACGGATTGGATTCTAGCGAGCCGTTTCCGGCCGACTCGGCGAGCAGGCGCCCGCCGATTTCGGCATATCCGATAGCGCATGGCAAAAGGCAGGCGATGTTCGCCGAGAAGCCATCGCGTAATGCAACGTCGAGCATAAAGCTCGTATATGCGAGCATCGACGGAGCAGGTTTTTCGCTTTCAAGCGCGGCTTCGGAAATGCCGAATTTTGCGGCATATGCGCGATGAAGAGCCATCTCGCTGTTTAGCGTTGCCGATAGTAGCGACGCGAATTCGTTCATCAGCGGCAAATTCGGAGCTTTATATACCGCCAGCGCGAGAACGCGCGAATAAGCGATCAAATATAGGTAATCTTGTTTTAAATAAAAGGCGAATTTATCGAGACCGAGCGTCCCGCTGCCGAGAGCGTCAACGAACGGATGGCGTTGGGATTTATCCCAAACGCCGCCGCATTTTTCGATGAATCTTCGAGTAGTTTGCATTTCGTTTTGACTGTGCGCAAGTTTGCGCCGCGGTTAATTACCCGCAATAGTCCGAAACGGCGAAATCCAAAGCGCAAAAATCCGACAATTGGGCTGCCGATTCGGCCTGCTTTAACCGGGAATCCACTTCGCGTACCAGACTTCCTTCAAAGTTTCGTTATAGAAACTAATGTGAGCCCTGTTCGAAGAGTCAATAGCAAGCCTTGTTTGGTTGTTATAGCCGCTTTCTTGCACCGGCCGCCAAGCCCACATTCCTTCGGAGTTTTTCCTCATGTAATAAACGTGTCTGCCCGTGCCGCCTACCGCCATTGCAAAACTGATGCAAGGCGCGTTTTGACTGTCCACCGCTATCCAGGCGTCGCTGGACGATTGCGAAAGAGGAATCAATTGGAATTGCCAGCCTGAAGCGTTTTTATGCATATAAAAAATCGTGTTGTAACCGAAAGACATATGCGGATTTCCATTCGAATCAATCGCAAGTGTGCCGAATTCGAGACCGTTACCATCAGAAAAATCGTTGAGGTATTCGGTAATCCATGCCGTGCCATTCCAGAAAGTGTAATAGTAATGTCCATACAAGCCGGGGTAAAGTACGTGCGGATTGCCTCCGGGGCCGACTACCAGAAACGGATCTCCGCCGTGGGCGAAGTGCTGGATATCCCAATCTGTTCCGGACTTTGTAACGTAATATAGGTCTCCGGTATCTTTGTAAGCCAAATGGGGTGTATCGGTCGAATCCAAATCGAACATAATGCCCGTGTAACAATAGATAGGTTCCGCAATAACCGAGTGATACCAATAGCCCCCAGATTTCCATGATAGTTTGACGGCTTGATCGGGGAAGCCGCTCGCATAATAGACGTAAGGATCGCCCGTCGAAGAAACCTTAACGGAGGAATATCTATAGCTTGTGCCGCCTGCGACTGCCTCCGGCTTATCGTAAATCCACATGTTGCCGTTGTAGTGAGCCAGTTTAAGCTCGGATTCCAGCGTTTTCACCAAGCGGTATACCATCCATGGCTTGCCGTCGTTTGTCACGTCGATCGAGCCATTAAAGCAGTTTATGCCGGAGTTCGTGTCTACTTTCGTTTTCTGCCAACTTCCGGGCGGCAAGCTGAAGACTTGTATTTGTACCTGCGCGGTAGCGAAATCTTCCTCGTTGTCAGTCACTCTCAATACGGCGTCGTAATAACCCGTGGAAGTGAAAGTTTTATTCGCCAATCCGTTCGTCGATGTAAAGTCTTGAAAGCCGGCTCCGTCATCGAAATCCCACTCGTACTTGACGATGGTGCCGTCGGGGTCGAACGAACCGCTGGAGCGAAGCGTGACGGAAAGAGGCGGCGTGCCGCCGACCGGAGTTGCAGAGCATTTCGCAACCGGCGGCTGGCCGCTGACAATTAGCTCGAAGGGAAATTCCGCATTGCCGTAGGCGTTCGAGACCGTCAGATTCGCCGAGTAAACGCCTTTTACGCTCGAAAGGGCGACTTCCGGCGATTCATCCGAGCTGGTATTCGGCAATGCGCCGCCGCCGAAATTCCATACGTACGTCATCGGAGCGCTGCCGGTGACAGCGGCTTCGAAAGTGACGGGTTGGCTTTTTAAGCCGGAAAGCGGCATGACGGAATCGATTTCGGGCGGCTTCGGACCGACTTCGTACTCGAATTCGAAAACATCGCTGCCACCCGTGTTTGTTACCGTAAGCGAGGCGGAATGCACTCCCGAAGGACCGAGCAGCACGGTAGGCGAAACTTCGATGGAAATATTAGGGGTTGCTCCGCCTCCGAAATTCCATGTATAGGTCGCGTACGTTTGTCCGCCCGAAACCTCGGCGGAAAATTGAACTTCTTCGCCGTCGCCGCCGGAAAGCGGAGAAACCGAATTGATAACGGGCGGATCTTCGATTTCCGCGCAGATGACCGAATTGCTCATTTGGCCAGTTTTGCCCGACGAATCGTATGGCTGAACCCACACATAAAGCTGTGCGCCTTCCGGAATCTCGATGCTCAATCTTATCGGAAAACCGGCCATTGCGTTGTGAGGATACAGCGCTTGGCCGATTACTTTGAAATCCGACGTTTGGGAAATGGAAGTAATTATCCTGTATCCTTTTACTTCGGCAAGATAATTTTGCGCTATCGGTGTGATGTCGCTGATTCTAACTTCGCCGTTTTCATCGCCGTCAATCCAAGCCTCTTCCGCGTCGTTACCCGCGCCGTCGTTCGTACGTGCAAGACATTTCAAAGCTATCGGCGTGATATCGGAAATGCCTACTTCTCCGCTGCCGTCGTAATCGCCGAGATTTTTATAGGTCCACGTTAGCATGCGCGATTCCGGTGCATATTCGAGGTCGGTTACTTTTCCTGCCCCGCCTGAGGGTACGGCTTTCGCAAATCTTTGCCTGCCGGTTTCGAGAAGGCGTTTAACAAGCTCCCCTTTCAAAAGCTCGAATCGTTCGCTCAACAACTCGACCGGCGCAGGCGCGGTTTCTATTTCCGCGAAAAGCTCTGCAATAGTTAATTCGTCTTGAATCGGGGCGAGCGAATATGGTGCGGAATCCAAAACAGGTTCTCCGCTTTCGAGCTTACTCGAATTTTTCTCTGCCGCTCCGCAACCGGCGACAAACAAAATCAACACACCAGCGACCGAAAGTGCGCATTTCACGCGAAACGAACTCGAATACATCTCCCCATCCTCCATTCGTGGCCCGTCAGGCGGGCCGGTTACCGCCGGATTTCCGGTTACGGTCAAATAATATCATGCAAAAACAAATATCAATCGAAATTCGTAAGTTCAAAAAAAAAGCCCGGACATCGTCCGGGCTAATGTAATTCAGTTTTGGAAACTATCTACCGCTTGCTGAAAAAGCTGCGCTTTTTGCCACGGTTGGGTTTCGGATCGGTGATACCCGCACCGTCCCACATCTTGTCGCGCTGTGCGTACATCACGTCGCCGAAGTAATCGGGATCTACGGTAAGAACGACCCAGCTTACGAAGCGCTTGTCGAACTCCTTGAAGCCGAATAGGTCTGAACGTCCGGATACGACGCGCATTGTGGGTATGATTTTGTTGTCCACGAGGTCTCGAATGAGCTGTTTATCCGATTCACTGAACCAGAATTCGAATCTGCATTCGTAGGCGTTCGGCACCCGGCGGTATTCGAGGCCGCCGAATTCGGGTCTTATCGTCCAAATCCAATCTTCGGAATAATCGAAGCTTATAGGATATGTTCCGCCGTTGAAAACCAAATCGTCAGCCGCGGGTTCTTCGCCGTAATGCTCGACCCGTCTGCGATATTCCTCGATGCGGTTTTGAATCTGCTGGACTCCGAATTCGAAGTAAACATGATTGGGCCAATCGTCGAGCAAATCCTTGTAGAAACGGTTTTGCATGTGCGGGCCTTCGAAATAGGTAAAGACCAAAAGCTGGCCCTCTTCCGGAGTGTAGTATGCATACCGGTCGATAAGCCGCTGCACGTCAGAAGGCTCGGTTAGGTTGAATTCGTCGATCAAGGCTTGGATGTGGTCGGCGACCATTTCGCGGGTGTAAAGGTATCCGTTAATCTGATAGCCGAGATGTTTGTTCTGGTAAAGATTGAAACGTTGTCCGTGAAAATGCTCGAGCGCGTACCGGTAGCTCTTCGCCGTGCGAGAGCCGATTGGCTGATAAAAATCATAAACGCTCAAACCTTGTCCAACCGCCTGACCGGCGAGGGCAAAAGTAAGAATCAGAACAATGGCAAGCGTTCTCATCTAGCCGCTCCTCGAAAAACAGCAAATTTAGACGACCGATAATAGCATACTTATCCGCAAATGCAAACCGCGGCGGAAAAAAGTTCAAAGTTTTGCAAGTCCGCTTTCCCGCTGCCGGTTTCAAAGTTGTCCACGAGTTATCCACAGCCCTTATCGCGTTTTTTAAAACGGCAGCTTCGCGTTCGATAATCCGACTGACTTCAGCTTTCCTTGTCGCTTTTGTTTCCGGTTTTTCCTGTTGAGGCCTGGCGGGTCAGAAATTCGGCGATTTCCTTTTCGCCGGTTTTGCCGCCGAGCGATTCGGCCAGTTTTCGCACTCTCGAAGTTTGTGCGACTGCGCCGAGCGCATGCGCCATGATACCCATCGCCATTGTTAAGAGTATTGTGGGAGAAATTAGGAACAAGAGGCCGGGAATAATGGCTCGAAGCGTATTTTTCCCAAGCCACGTAAGCTGAGGATAGCGGAGATTTTCGACGATAACCGTCAATAGAATCGCGACGCCCCAGTGTATTTGGGTAGAAAGCACTCCTATCATTACGCCCCGGAAAAGCAGCTCTTCCGACAGCGGCTTCAAAACTACGTAATTGAAAAGCCCCGGCACCAAAATATGGCGGGGAAAAATAGGCGATACGGCAAGCTCCTGAAGGTCGAACAATACCTGTCCCATGATTTTCCTGCCGAGCCTCGATGCCACTTCGAAGGATACAAAGAAAAAGAAACCCAAAGCGATTCCGGCTGGGGCCGCCCAAATCGCGCCGGCGGCGGTAATCTTTGCGGCTTCGGGCGAAAGCGCGATTCCGAGCGAGGCAACGCCGATATAGAAAAGGTGATTGACAATGTTGACAACGACGACGCGTTTTACTTGACCGGGAAGGCCTGTTTTGGGCAGGAACTTTACGATTACAACGAAAATCGCCTGCAGAGCTATGTAGACCAAAGCTGCGCGCGCAAGAAATAGTAGTGGCGTCATACCTTTAAATATTGTAACATTTTGGGGAACGGATTTGAGTGGGGTAAGGCGAGCGATTCGAGTCGGCTAAATTACTTCATAGTGTTTGATTTCTGTCTGAGTTTTCAACCATGCTTCGATAGAGGCTTCCATTCCGCAGGGGTCGAGGCCGAGTTCCTTTCTGAGCACGTTCTGGTTTCCGTGAAGTACAAATCGGTCGGGCAAACCGATTTTCAAAATTCTGGGTGGTTTTCCGGCGCGGTCCGTCATCCATCCGAGAACGGCGTCGCCAAGCCCCCCTTTTTTCATGTTTTCTTCGACCGTAATAACGTGTCGGAATTTTCCGTGAATTTTGGCGAGAAAATCTTCGTCCATCGGCTTAAGAAACCGCGCGTTGACGACTTCAAGTTCTATACCCTTTGCCGAAAGTTTTTCAGCAGCCTCGAGCGATGCGCCGACCATGGCGCCTATTGCGATTACACAGGCGGCGTCGCCCTTTCGCTTTTCCGACCATGAGCCGATGCGCAGCTTTTCGAGCTTATCCGAAAGCGGTACGCCCAGCGCGCTTCCGCGCGGATACCTGATGGATATCGGGCCTGTTTCGTGCAAAATCGCGGTATGCAACATGTGGCGAAGCTCGTCCTCGTCGCACGGCGCCGCAATCGTGTAGTTCGGAATTAGGTTTAAATATGACAAATCGAAATATCCGTGATGCGTGGCGCCGTCCTCGCCGACAAGACCGGCGCGGTCGAGGGCGAAAACGACCGGAATATTTTGAATGCCGACGTCGTGTATCACCTGGTCGAATGCACGCTGCAAAAACGTGGAATAAATTGCCGCGACCGGCCTCATTCCGCTTTTTGCGAGCCCTGCGGCAAAAGTAACCGCGAAGTCTTCAGCAATCCCGACGTCGAAAAATCTGGAGGGAAACTGCTGTTGGAATTTGTCTAGGCCGGTACCCTGCGGCATCGCCGCGGTGATAGCGACGATTCGTTTGTCTTCGTGCGCAAGGTCGATCAGCGTTTCTGCGAAAATTTCCGTATAGGATTTGACGGACGATTTCTTTTCTATTTTGCCGGCGACTTTGTTGAACTTGCCGACGCCGTGCCATACGGTAGGCTGCTTTTCGGCGGGGACGTAACCTTTTCCTTTGACGGTTAGCAAATGCACAAGCGCAGGGCCTTCCACGCCTTTGATTTTCTTGAAAACCCTAACTAAGTTTTTCAAGTCGTGCCCGTCATAGGGACCGAAGTACTTCATACCCCACGAGTCGAATACTGCCTTCGACGCGTACGGGCTGACAAAATATAAAAGCGACTGCTTGAGTTTTGTCCACGCTTCTTCGAGCGTTTTACCGCCCACGGGAATAAGTTTTACGACGTCGGCGATAAGTCTGTTCAAAAGCCGCATATCCGTGCGCTGGCGAAGATTCGAAAGCACACGGCTGATTTTCCCCACGTTCGGCGCGATGCTCATGCCGTTGTCGTTGAGGATGACAATGAGCTTGCCGGTGCCGATTTCGCTGTTGTTCATCGCCGCGAGCGCCAGTCCGCCCGTCATAGCTCCGTCGCCGATTAGCGCGATAGTGTGCCGGTCCTCACCCTTCAGCTCGGCGGCTCGCGCAAACCCCATTGCGGCGGCGATGCTGGTCGATGCATGACCTACCTCGAAGATGTCGTGTTCGCTCTCCTCCGGCCGAATAAAACCGCCGATACCGCCGTATTTTCTAAGCGACGTGAACGAGTCGCGTCTTCCGCAGATAATCTTGTGGGCGTATGCTTGGTGGCCAGTGTCGTAAATAATCCTGTCCCACGGAGAGTCGAAAATGTAATGAAGCGCGACGATGATTTCGAGCGCTCCGAGCGACGGCGCTAGATGGCCGCCGGATTCACTGACGTTCGCGATAATAAATGCGCGCAGCTCGTCGGCAAGCTGCTGCAATTCGTCGCCCGCAAGCCGCTTCAAATCGGCCGGCGAGTTTATTTTTTCAAGTATGCCCATAGCTATGTTGTCTGCCGGAGTGTTCGCGGCTGACATATTAGGATACTACATATCCCTGTTTTTGCCCCAGCGAGCCAGTTCCGACAGCAATTCCGCGCCGTCTCCATAGCAAGCTATCGAACTTATGGCTTCGCTAGTGTGAAATTCCAGATATTCAAAGGATTTTTTTTCGCCCAAGATCCTGGGATAGGTAGGTTTTTCCTTTTCCTCGTCAGACTTGAGCGATTTGCCAACCACTTTTTCGTCTCCCGAAAAGCTTAATAGGTCGTCCTTTATTTGGTAAGCAAGCCCGAAATGCCTCGCGAATGAGGATAAACATGCAACGTCCTTTTCGCCGCCTCCGGCGATTTCGACGCCTGTTTGGCAGCATCCCTCCAAAAGCGCCGCGGTTTTCATCAAATGCAGGTTTTCGATTGCTTCGATGCCGGCTGTTTTTCCGGCAAGTTCGAGGTCTAGCACTTGACCTTCCACCACCGTTGCACAGGCACGCGCGACATGTCCGATAATCGCAAGCCGCCGTTCGGGCTTTAATTCCGGAATGAGTACGGATTGCAAAATGCCGAAAGCCTGATTTAATAGAGCATCTCCCGCCAGCACACCTACTCCGGCACCATACTTGATATGCGTGCAATCGTGGCCGTGTCGGGTTTTCGCATCGTCCATTTCGGGCAGATCGTCGTGAACGAGAGTAAATATATGTACAAGTTCAAGCGCGCACACGACCGGAATGTAAGGTTCGATTTCGATTCCGGGCTTGATTGTTTTCGCGGACAATAGCGCGAGTATCGGCCGCAATCTTTTCCCGCCCCAAAGCGCGTGAGAAACGGCTTCCTGAAGCGTCTGCACGTTGTACCAGCCGCTTGTAAGCCGTGTGAGTTCGGCGTTCACCGCCCTTCGGGCGCCGCCGATAAATTCCTGAAGCGCGTGGTTCACCGGTTCAATCGTATCACGGCTGAATCTCTAATCCGAACGCGAATCGGCTTTCGACCGCGCTTTATCGCCGTGTAATTTTTTCTGCGCTATGATTTCGACTCGCCAAAGTTGGGTTTTATAAACAGGCTTCGCCACGCGCCTCCGGAAATCGCATCGGATAATTCGCCCGGCAAATCGCAGAAAAACCCGAACTCGGGCCATCCGGTTATTAAATCGTTGCCTGCGGGCGGCGCGGAGTCCGTTAAAGAAATCGCATCGCCGTTTTCATCCAAAACTTCACCGCCGTTTCCGTCCTCGGCAATTTGCGGAGTTACCGCCGAAACATTCCAGTTATAAAGGTCGCGGCCGCCTCCGCTGTCGATGAAAATCGAAAGCGACGTTCCTCCGTGATAATCGTTACCGCCCGCCCGCGCCTGACCGGGCGGATAATCGTAAACGTCGTCGCCGCCTTTGTCCCAGAAAACGCATATGGCGTTGTGCGCGCTTGCGCCTTGACTGAAACCCGTGCCGCCATGATAAATGTCGTCGCCGCCGCCGTCTATGAAAATCGTGGCACATTCGTCCCACGCCAGACCTTGAGCGACTCCCTGTCGCGTGTCGTACACGTCGTTTCCCGCGTCGTCGAGGAAAACGCCCACAGCCTGATGAGCGCAGAAACCCTGATTGTATCTGCTGCCCACGTACCTGTCGTTTCCCGCGGCGCTATGAATGAACCCGAAGCCGTAGTAATAACCGCCGCCGGTCGCGAAGTTGCCTGCCTCGAAATAGTCGTCGCCGCCGAAATCGATTATTCCCGCGATGCCGCCGGAAGCGTATTGCCGAAAGCCGTCTCCGCAGCCTTGACTCCACGCGTCGAAAATGCCCGGATCGCCGTATCCGGTGGCATACGTTCCCTTTGCGTATCGGCTGTCATTGCCGTCGGCGTCAACAACGAGCGCTACCGAGCGAGCGCCGCCGAAAGCCTGGGATTTCGCGTGAGCGTCCATCCTGTCGTCGCCGGAAATATCGTAGATAAAAGAACTGCCGAAAATAGCTGCGGACTGCGCAAATTCGTGGCCGCGAAACACGTCGTCGCCCGCCGCGTCGATAAGCGCGCCGCAACCGAGAAAACCCGTGCCCTGCGCCCACTGCGTGCCGATATAGCTGTCGTTGCCGGCCGCGTCGATAAGAAGCCCGCAGCCCATCGAGCCGCTGCCTTGCGAATAATGGAGGGTAGATTCGTAGGCGTCGTTCCCGTCGAAATCGATAAGAACGCCGACCGGAAATTCATGCGAGAAACCGCCGCCGGCGCGCGTCGAATAAAAATCGTCGCCGCCTAAGTCGATAACGAGCAAATCATGTCTGTACTGCGCCGGGTCGGTGGAAAGATTGCGCCACGTACGGCCCGCGCCCTGAATTACAATCCAGCCCAGAGGCGTTTCTTCTTCGTACAGAATGCCGTTCGCAAGCGTATCCGCAAACGCCGCCATAAGGTCGCCGCGAAGTCTCGTAAGATATTCGTCGTCGGCGATTTGAAGAAGAACCGCTTGAGCCTGCATAAGTTTCGAGTAATCTACGCGGCGGGCAAGCTCGATGAGTCTGACGTTATCGCGGAATCTTTTCGGATTTTCATCGGAGTCTATGTAGTTTTCTTCCTTGAAAACTTCGGTCAATCCTTCGCGAGTTTGCTCCAGAAAAGTGATTTCGTCCGGCGTGAAGTCGGCGAAGGCTTCACGCGAAAGCCTCGCAGCTTCGAAAAGCACTGCTTTCAGCCATTCGATGTGGCGTTCGGCGGATTGGTCAGAGGGATAAGCGTATTCAAAATCGGCTAGCGGTGCATTCATTAACTCGGCGATATTGCCGTGAATTCTGCGCGCTCCCGCGATGCCTTCGCCTGCGGCAATTTCCATTTCGCCAGATATATCTCGCACCGCTGATTCGCCTTGCAGACCGTCGCGCAAAAGATATGAAACGAGCGGAAGCCTGAAACCGTCGTTTGGAGTGGCGCGACCGTCAAGCCGGGATTTCAAGTCTTCATATTGCTCGCGCGTGCCGGTTTCGTCCACGAGAAAGTCAATGAGGCGCCGTACGTCAGTAAGCCCGGCTGGAAGATGCGGAAAAAGCGCCGAATTCGGAGGAATATTCCCGCGTCCGCATTCCGGGCGAGTTCCCAAAACGATTTCGAACGAAAGTTCGCGCGTCTCGTTTCTCGAAACGACTTCGATTATGTCCCCCGGCTTCGAATCGAGAATAAACTGAGGAAGTTCCTGAAGCGGAAAATCGAGCGTTACGGAAGCGCCGTTAATTTTAATATCGAAAACCGGCCCGCTTCGAATCACTTTTACAGCCAATTTATCGCCCGGCGCTTTACCCGAAAGCGCGTCCGCGAGAATGCCGGCATATTTCGAACCGTCCGTCCCGACTGATACGCCGCCGAGCGAAATTGCTACGTCGCCAGTGCGAAGCCCGCCGATATAACCCGGCGAATCGAGTATAACGCTTAACAGCATTCCGGGCGGGTCGGACGACGGTACGTGACGCACGCCGAGGTAAACGCCGCTTTGCGCCATCGGCGCGCCGGACAGCATAAATGCCGCAACAAATACAAGCGGCACGATAACCGGCAGTCTGCAAAACTTCATTGAAATCCCCTCTGCCCCTTCGGGCGGCACGAGTATAACCGATACGGCGCTTTATAAGGGAGCTTCGTTGCCGATATAATTGAAGCGTCCAAGGAGAACCGAATTGACCGAAGAACTTGCGGCAAAAGGCGGCAGTCCGTATTGCGGCGACTTAATTCCGCTTCACAGGGCCAGCTTCGGGCTGGAGGAAATAGAGGAGCTGAAAAACTGCCTGCAATCGGGCTGGCTGACACGCGGCCCGCTAACGACGCGATTTGAAAGCGATTTCGCCCGGTACGTCGCAGACGGCGAGCCGCATAAACTTAGTCCGCCGGTTTACGCCCTCGGGCTTAATTCCTGCACGGCCGCGCTGCATACGGCTTTGGCGGTTGCGGGCGTCGGAGCGGGCGACGAAGTAATCACGACGCCGATAACCTTTGCGGCGACGGTGAACGTAATAGAACATACCGGCGCGACGCCCGTGCTCGTGGACGTTCATTCCGACACGCTTTGCATCGACGAAACGAAAATCGAAGCCGCTATTACGGAGAAAACAAAGGCGATTGTTCCCGTCCATTACGCAGGTCATCCATGCGAGATGGACTCGATTTGCGCTATCGCAAAAAAACATGGGCTAATCGTCATCGAAGATTGCGCGCATGCCATCGAAGCCAAATATCGCGGCCGGCGCGTAGGGACGTTCGGGGATTACGCGTGTTACAGCTTTTACGCCACGAAAAACATTACGACCGGCGAAGGCGGAATGCTGGTATGCCGCAGCGCGGAATCGCTGGAAAAAGCGCGTGTATTCAGCCTGCACGGGATGAGTAAAAACGCCTGGCAGCGCTATGAAGGAATCGGGTTCGAGCTTTACGACGTGGAACTTCCGGGCTTTAAATACAATATGTTCGACATACAGGCGGCGATTGGAATTCATCAGCTTCAGAAAATCGAAGGTTTTCACGCCAGCCGGAAGTGGTTATGTGACGATTATCGCGAGTTTCTGGATGCCGTACCCGAACTTGAGCCGCTTGGCGTTCGAGAGAATTGCGAGAGCGCATATCATATTTTCGTTTGCAAGTTGAACGCCGCAAAATTGGCGGCTGCGAGAAACGAATTTTTGGGTTTACTGCTTAAGGAAAACGTTCAGGGCTATGTCCATTTCGTGCCGGTTTTCGAGTTTTCTTATTACAAAAACAGGTTTAGTTGGGTGGGCGAGGACTTTCCGGTGGCTGCGGAGGCGGGCACAAAGTTGATATCGCTTCCGCTCTTTCCATCGATGAGCAGGGAGGACGTAAAAAACGTCTGCGGTGCAATTGTTAAAGTCATTAATGCAATTCGCGGGTGAAAATCCGATAAATCCTATTGAAATCGGATTATTTGAACTTGAGCCTAATGTAACTTGTTTGTGACGCGTTTCACTCGAATTTCTTGTTTTTCACGCGTTCATATGCATAAATCAAGTTGCTATGCGGATACGGCGCGGCATTGCGTGAATTTATTTTGAATGCCGTGAATCGCTGCGCAACGTCCGCCTGCGAAATTCCTTTACTCAGGAGAAGGAGGATGAAGAATTTACGGGTTTTGAGCTTTGTGCTTGCGCTTCTCGCGCTGGCGTTCTTTGCGTCCTGCACGTCCACGACAAGCGTCGTGACAGTGAATTCGGGCAAAAACGGAACCGCCGCGACGGGCAGTGGACTCAAAATCGCCGTGGCGAACTGGACAGGCGGAGTCATCACGATTTCGGACATTCTGGAAGAAGATGCCGACCAGATTCCGCTCGGCGGAGGCTTTACGAAGGTAGGCTCGGGATTCATTTGGGTCCCAGGCGGCCAGACGACGAGTTCGACGGTAATCACGTTTCCGATTGCTGGAACGTATAGCGACGGAGCGGAGCTGAACCTGATGTGGTTCGACGTCGAACATCAGACATGGATATCGTTCGCCGGTGTAAAGGCTGTGGTCGACGGCTCTACGGCGATCGTTACGCTTCCGCTCGGAGCGAGCGGACTTGGCGGCAATTTCGCAATCGCCGGCTGAGGCTGCGAAGGAAATCCAGAGAGGTGAAAAGACTATGAAAAAGCTGATTTTCGTTGCGATTATTGCGGCCGGATTGGTTTTCGCTTCAAGCGGCGCGTTCGGGCAAAGCAACAACACGTTTCCGCCGAACGACCTTCCGGCGGACCATTGGGCATGGAGCGCGGTCAAGTACATGATGGAGTCCGGAATTCTAGAAGGCTATCCCGGAAACGAATTCCAGGGCGGGCGCAACCTTACGAGATACGAGTTCGCCATCGCACTTAACCGCGTCATCGCGTACGTGGAAAAAATGGGCGGAGGCGCAGACGTTCAAGCGACGCTGGCGGCTCTCGAAAGCGAATTCGGCTCGGAACTCGCCGAAATCCGAAGCCAAGTGGACGCGAATACCGCGAGCATTTCCGCGCTCGAATCCACGGTCGAAGACCTCGGCTTGCGCGTGGATGAAGTCGAAAAGCGCATTGGCAACATAAAGTGGAGCGGGGATTTTCTGATTCGCTATCAATTGGACGATGCCGAAGTTGCAAGCGCGGAACGTATGCGCGAGCGGATAAGACTTAGGATGAATTTCGAAGCGCCTATCGTCGAAGACATGATTTCTTTCAAAGGAAGACTGGCAACCGGTACCGGAGGAACCAGCACACTTCAAACTTTCGGAAACTACAATCAGAACTACGGCTTCGGTCTGGACCAGGCTTATCTAGAATACAAGGCATCTTGGATTCCGCTTAAGAACAAGCTTTACTTCGGACGAATTCCCAACATTTTCGCTTGGAACAACCCGAACGGTATCGTATGGGACGCCGACGTCAACTTCGACGGCACGGGTCAGACGATTACATTTCCCGAATTCGCGAGTCCAATGTTCGGCAAGTGGTCTCTTAACGCGGTTCAAGCGGTTCTTGCGGAAAAGAACGGCGAGTATTTTTCCGACGACGAGTGGATGCTCGGCTGGCAGCTGGCCGGAAACGACCTCATCGTTCCAAGATTGAACGGCTATGTCAGTTACTACCATTTCCAGAACTTGGTGGGCGGAGGAAACAACTTCGGAGCGGACGGTTATAAGGGCAATCTTGCGGGCGGCGGCGTGGACGTCAATCTCGACGGTTCGATAAACAATCTTGATTCGATTGCCACAAAATACAATATTCTGAACGTAGGTTTGAACTATACGTACAAACCCACGGAAGAAGCCGTTCCGATTTTCCTTCATGGCGATTATGTTGCCAATCTGAACCCGGAAATTCCGTTTGGCGTGGATACTCGTTTCAACGTCGAAGACGAGGATCACATCGGATGGGCGGGTGGCTTCCAGTACGGAAAAGCCAAGGATGCGAAAACCTGGGACTTCGGCTATTACTACAAAAGCGTCGGCGCAACGGCGGTTGTAGGTAATTTTGCCGATGCTGACGACTTTGGAGCAAACGCGAACGTTCACAATCTTTACTTCGATTACGCACTGGCCAAAAGCACGATGTTTTGCTTCGAGTACATTTTGCGAGACGTCAAGAACGATTTCGGCTACCTTCCAAGCAACTCCGTACAGACCTTGAACCTAGCCGTGTTTGTGAAATTTTAGATTGAAATAACTATCCTTTCGGATGGTCTTCATGGCGGGGCTTCGGCCCCGTTTTTTTTGCTATAATCAATTTCGCCAAATTCGACGCAATTCGGCGGAATTTTTAATGCAAACGCAAAGCTAAACTTCGCTTAACACTCTCGCCCGAAAATGACACCGTCTTGCGTCAATCCTATTTATTCAGGAGCAGGAGGATGAAAACATTTTCCGTTTTGAGTTTTGCCTTTTCGCTTTTTGCGGCGGCATTTCTTGCTTCTTGCACGTCCACGACCGGCGTCGTAACGGTAAATTCGGGCAAGAACGGGACTGCCGGCACCGAAAGCGGTCTTAAGATCGTTATCGCGAATTGGACCGGCGGTGTCATTACGATAACGGACATTCTTGAAGAGGATGCCCATCAGATTCCGCTCGGCGGTGGCGCATCGAAAGTGGGCCAAGGTTTTATTTGGGTGCCGGGCGGCCAAACGGCGTCTTCAACCGTAATCACGTTTCCGATTGCGGGAACGTTCAGCGACGGCACGGAGCTGAACCTTATGTGGTTCGACGTCGAACATCAGACGTGGATTTCGTTCGCCGGTGTAAGGGCCGTGGTCGACGGCTCAACGGCGATCGTTACGCTTCCGCTCGGAGCGAGCGGACTCGGCGGCAATTTTGCAGTCGCAGGCTAGCGCCTCAATTCAAACCTTGAGAGGGGTAAAAAACATGAAAAAGCTTTTTTTCGCTTTGATTCTTGCGGCCGTGCTTTCGATTGCGACTGGCGCAGCATTCGCGCAAAGCAACAACGCGTTTCCGCCAAGCGACCTTCCTTCTGACCACTGGGCGTGGAGCGCGGTGAAATACATGATGGAAACCGGAATTCTCGAAGGTTATCCCGGAAACGAATTCCAGGGAAGCAGATACCTCACGAGATACGAGTTCGCAATCGCCTTAAATCGCGTGGTTGCGTATATCGAGAAGACGGGCGGCGGCGGGGCGGACGTTCAGGCGACGCTCGCTGCTCTCGAAAGCGAATTCGGCTCGGAGCTGGCGGACATCAGAAGCCAAGTGGATGCGAATACCGCGAGCATTTCCACGCTCGAATCTACGGTGGAAGACCTCGGCTTGCGCGTGGACGATGCCGAAAAACGCATCGGCAATATCAAGTGGAGCGGGGACTTCCGTTATCGCTGGCAATTCGACGACGCCGACGCGGGAAGCATGGAGCGCTTTCGCGAAAGAGTTAGGTTGCGCCTTAACTTCGAAGCGCCGATTGTCGAAGATATGGTCACGTTCAAGGGACGGCTTGCGACTGGTCCAGGCGGAACGAGTACAAACCAAACGCTCGGCAACTATTTGAACAACTACGGGTTCGGGCTAGACCGCGCGTATTTGGAATACAAAGCTTCGTGGCTGCCGGTACAAAACAAATTCTACTTCGGCAGATTTCCGAATATTTTCGCTTCAAACGAACCGAACGGAATTATTTGGGACGGCGACGTCAACTTCGACGGAACCGGCCAATCGTTCAGTTTCCCGCAATTGGGCGGGCCGATGTTTGGAAACTGGTCGCTAAACGCGGTTCAGGCGATACTCGCGGAAAAGAGCGGCGAATTTTTCGACGACGACGAGTGGATGCTCGGCTGGCAGCTTGCAGGCAAAGACATCGTGACTCCCAGGCTCAACGCTTACATTAGCTACTACCACTATCAGAACTTGGTAGGCGGTGGAAACAACTTCGGCGCGGATATGTATAAGGGCAACCTTGCCGGCGGCGGAGTGGACGTCAACCTGGACGGTGCGTTAAACAACCTCGATTCGCTTGCCACCAAATACAACGTACTAAACGTGGGCCTCAATTACACGTACAAACCCACCGAAGATTCCGTACCGATTTTGCTTCACGGAGACTACGTGGCGAATTTAACGCCGGAAATTCCGTTCGGCGTTGATACGCGCTTCCAAATCGAAGACGAAGATCATGTGGGTTGGAGCGGCGGCTTTCAGTATGGCAAGGCCAAGGAGCCGCGCACGTGGGACTTCGGCTATTACTACAAGAGCGTGGGCGCGACGGCCGTTGTAGGCAATTTCGCCGATGCGGACGACGTTGGAACGAACGTGAACATGCACAACCTTTACTTCGACTATGTAATCGCCAAGAACACATCTTTCACTTTCGAGTATATATTGCGGGATTTAAAGAACGACTTCGGGTATTTGGCAAACAACACGACACAAACGCTAATTCTTGATCTCATTGTCAAGTTTTAGAAGGGCAAACAATTCCTTACGAAAGGTTGAAAGGGCGGGGCTTCGGCCCCGTCTTTTTTTTCTATTCGGCACGTTCGATTTCGATTTTGACCGGCAACTATTACCGGAGGGAAGAAGTAAATCGATAATAGGATTTGGGTTAATGAAAAATCAAGCTGTGTGAAGCGCAGCCTGCAGTTCTTCCCTTGTCAGGAAGTTTCTGTATTCCTCGCAGGTTTCCAGAAGCTCATCGTGAGTGCCCTCGCCGGCAAATCTTCCGTCTTTCAAAACGTATATTTTGTCGGCGCGCCTTGCGGTGGCAAGTCTGTGCGTCACTATTACGCAGGCCGCGTCCGGAGACCGCCGCTCGAACTCAGCCCAAAAAGCGCGTTCGTTTTCTGCGTCGAGGCTTGCGGTTACGTCGTCCATCAAAAGCAAATCCGGACCTCCCGCAAGCGCGCGAGCGATTGCGAGCCGCTGTTTCTGTCCGCCGGATATTGTTAGACCGCGCTGGCCGAGCATTTGCTCGAAACCTGCAGGAAGCGCCGCCATTTCGTCCTTGACCTGTGCCATTTCGAGCGCGCCGAGGACGGCGTCTTCCGAAAGTGACCGGCCGAATTTTACGTTTTCGGTTACGCTTTCCGAAAAAAGCGTCGCTTCTTGCGGAATATAGCCGACCCTTTCGCGATATGCGTCGATGCTGAAATCGGTAAGATTCCTGCCGTTCATCAATAGCCGGCCTTCCGTTTGCGGCAGGATTCCTGCAATCAGTTTCACTAGCGTGGTTTTTCCGCTTCCGACCGCGCCGACGACGGCGATTTTCTGTCCACGCCGAATTTCCATCGAAATATCCGAGAGCGAATCTGAATGGGAGCCGTCGTAACGGAAACTTGCGTTCTCGATCAATACTGAGTCAATTTTCTCCAGACGCTCGATTCCATTTCCAGCATTCTCCATACCGCCTGGCGTCTCTTCGATTTCGATTTCGCGGTCTATGCAGGCGAAAGCCTGCCGGCTAGTGACGAACAAGTTCGGAATGTCCATAAGCGGCTGTAGGAGCATCGAAAGGTACACGTAAAAAGCATAAAACTGACCGAGCGTCAGCCTTCCGTCGATGACCATCATTCCGCCCGCGACGATAACAATTATCTGGCCGAGAAACTGAATTCCCCAGTAAAGGTTGTGAAGGCCCATCCAGAGTTTCATCAAGCCAAGCTCGACGCCGACTCGCCTGTCCAGAATTTCTCCGAATTCGCGCGCTTGATTGTCTTCGCCGCGAAACGCCTTGAGTATTCGAACTCCGCTGAACGTCGCTTCGAGCGCGTCGTTGGTTACCGAGATAATTTTCTGTCTTTCGAGCGAACGCTTTCCAAGGGCAATGCGGAGCTTGTAAAAGATGAGCAGCATTAAAGGAAGCGGAATGATTGCGAGAAGAGCAAGCTGCCAGTTCATCCAAAGCATAAAGATGATGCAAAAGATGAACTTCGATGCGGATTCGACAGCGCGGAAGATTCCGGAGCAAGAAAACCAAGCGATTTTCGGAAATCCGCCGATGTCGTCCGTAAGGCGCGTAACAAGATCGCCGGTGCGAAACTTCAGAAAAAACTTATATCCCTTTTCAATTATTTCGCCGAAGTAATGCTGGCGAATTCCCATTTCGAGGCGTGCGTTCAGCATAGCTCTGAAACCGGGATACAAATTCGACAGCGACCGCGCAAGGCCGATGGCCGTAATCATTCCGATAAGCTTGTAGGTGGTTTGACCTGCAAATTCGGGATCGTTTTTTTCTATCGCGCTCGTGATTGAATCGATTAAGTATTTGAAAATAATCGGATAGAACAACGCCACCGCGCTCGAAAGCAGCGTGAGAAACAGCAGAAGCCAAATCCACGGACGGTGCGGCCCCCAGAATCGCCAAATCCAGCGTATGTGTTTCATACGGCCTCACCTGCCGGATTTAGCGTTGCAGCATCGGGCGGGGACTCGCTTCCGTGATGTCCGATGGCTTCTTCGAACTGAAGCCGCACGAGCTTGGCGTAAAAACCGTCTTGTGCGATAAGCTCGCGGTGTGTGCCCGTTTCTGCGATTGAACCGCTTTGAATGAGCACTATCGAGTCCGAATTAATGATGGTCGAAAGCCTGTGAGCGACTATTACAGCCGTACGGCCCGCCAGCAGCCTGTCGAGCGATTCCTGAACCAGCCGCTCCGTGTGCGGATCGACAGAGCTTGTCGCTTCGTCCAGAACGAGCAAAGGCGGGTCGAAAACAAGCGCGCGCGCGAAACTTAAAAGCTGCCTTTCGCCTACCGAAAGATTCGCCCCCCGCTCGCTCAAAACGCCGTCGTAAGAATCCGGAAGCTTTTCGATAATCTTGTCCGCGCGAGCGATTTCGGAAGCGGCAATAACGCTCTCCATCGGTATCTCGCGGTCGAAAACGCGAAGGTTATCCGCGACCGTTCCGGGAAAAAGAAAAATGTCCTGAAGCACGAGTCCTTGAAGCGCGCGCCAGGCTTTAACCGGAAATTCGCGAATGTCGCGCCCGTCCACGGTTATTCGCCCCATTTGCGGATCGTAAAACCGCAGAAGCAGATTGACTATCGTAGTCTTGCCGCCGCCGGATACTCCGACGAGCGCGACTTTTTGTCCCTTCTTAATTTTGAAACTGACGTCGCGCAAAATCCAGTTATCACCTTCGTACGCGAACCAGACGTTTTCGAAGGCGATTTCGTTTTCGAAGGTCAGCTCTTCCGCAGGCGCGGCTCCGTCCGTTACGGTTATGTCGGTTTCGAGAATTCCGAATACGCGCTCCACGCTTATGAGCGAACGCTGGATAAAATTGATTTGCTCCGAGAGCTGGATAATTGGCTGGAACATCTGGCGAATGTACTCGATAAAGAGAACAAGCATTCCGACCGTAACCGTTCCGGCGAATACGCCCTTTACGCCGACGACGAGCACGATGATTATCGCAATAACTTCGCCGAAAAAGAACCCGCCCCAAAAACCGTATTCGAGAAACATCGCGGGAACTTCGACTTTATACTTTCCGAGATTGACTTCCTTCATCCGCTCGTTGGCGCGCCGCTGATAGTTGAACTGCTGGATAACGTCGATGCCTTGAACGTACTCCGCAACGTAACCAGTTACTATCGCCCACTGCGCGCGCCACTCGCGCCATAGCGGACGCATTTTCGAAACGTACACGAACGTTGCGCCGAACAAAAACGGGACAAGCAAAATCACGAACGCAGCAATCGCGAAATTTTGAACGCAAAGCGTTATCAAGATGCCAAGGAAGAAAAACAGATTGCGTACGAGATTGACGGCGACGTCGCCGAAAAGTTCCTTCAGCGTTTCGGTGTCGCTTTCGACTCGGCTGATTAATTTTCCCGGCGGATGGTCTGCGTGAAAGTCCAGCCCAAGGTTTAGTACCTTTTCGAATAAGCGAGCCTTAAGGTCGGTGATGATTTTGATGCCGAGAGTGAAGAGAGTAATTGCCTGGATGTAACCCACTCCCGCGCCGCCCGCCGCGATGGCGATGTAAACGAGCGCCGCGATAAAAATACCGCGGATGTCGCTTTCCTTTATATTAACGTCGATGATGTGCTTTATGACAAGCGGGCCCGCCAGCTGTGTTGCCGTTATTACGAGGAGCAAAAGAAACCCGAGAATCAGGTATCGCTTGTATCCGCGAAATAGCGGCAGCACTTTTGAAACGAGTTCCTTCAAAGTCTGCCTGCGAACGCCCTCTTCGCTTTCGGATATATGCCACCACATTTCATCAACCGCCCGCCTGTCGAAAGGCGAATGAACATTATTACCAATATCGGCTAATCAAAACCCTTTTGCTGGCGCTAATGAAAAAAATATCGGGCGGGCAGGCAAGCCAATCGGCGTACGCAATCGCAAAACTATAAAAATAGAAGGTATTTCGGCAATGTTATCAACATTTATAAACATAGGAGAGGGACCACTTGCTGGTGACCTGCTTATACTGTTCATGCGGGTTTCTAAGGATTGGCCCCCATCCCAGGAGTGCGGCACTGGGCCAAGCACGGAAAAAAATTTTCCGGAAATAGAATTAATCCTTGCAATTGTGGTATAATGATGCGTCCCCGAATCGGGAGACAACGCTTGCATGGAAATCGGCTCTTGACATTTCCGGCGGGCGAGGTAAAATATTCCAGTTAGGCGTTGCAGCTTGACGAGGTTGTGGTATAATCCACGCTTCAGCGTAACGTGAAGACCTTAAGTAAGGAGAAGGGAATCATGAGGTTAAATCTGGTTTTTGTTTCGTTGATGCTTGCGGTGACGTTGATCGTCTCGAGCTGCGGCGGAAGCGGAGGACGCTTAATCTTTAGCGACAACTGGCTTCCTCTCGTGCAGTACGCAGTGACCGGCAGAATCGACCTTGCGGTCGACAACGCGGGATTCGGCGGATGGTACAACGGCGCGGAGAGCATCGGTGTTGAGGACGAATCGACCGGCGCAGGCGCGATTATGTATCCCAACACATACGTCACCACCGGCGGGATGGCGCCCACCTGGGTCAACTTCGGGGTGGCGCAGCTTGACAGCGTTCCGGCGAACGCCGGCGTCAGCGGCTTCACGAAAGTCGGCGGCGCCAAGGTTGTCGTCGAGACTTCGCTCGGTCTTGCCAACACGATTTTCAGCAGAAACCTTACGGTTATGCTTCCGCTAGGCGTTTCGCTCGCGGACGGCTCGGCCGTGACCGTTTTCTTCTGGAACGGCAGCAGTTGGCAGAATCTTTCGACCGTTAGCCAGTCGGGCAACGCGTTCGCTTCGGGCGGCGTCGTGACCATCGGCATCAACAGGGGCGGCAACTTCCTTGTCTGCACCTCGCACGGCACGGGCGGCGGCGGCGGCCAGTAGTCAAGCCTTCAGGCTTTGATTCAGAACACAAAGAGGGACGGCGCTCTGCGTCGTCCCTCGTTCGCGTCCGGTTTTATTTCAATTTAGCCGATTAAGGCAGCGCTTTCGTTTCCCTATTATGCAATCGGGAGTCTCCGGTTATTTATATGCGTTATTTTAAAATTGCCTGTTAAAAAAGCAGTTTGTTTATACCTTTATATGTATAAAAACGCTTCCATTTTCGCCTGTTTAATGCTAAAATACTAATTGTCCGAATATCCCCTCGGAAGCCGCTTCGGCGCTACTCTCGTTATCTCCGTAGCAACGCTATAAAGTCCGGCTTCCTTTTTGAATTTGCGGGTATTCAGGCGTGCGTACATATCATTTCGATTCGAACGTGGAGAATATGGTAGATCATTCAGAAGAGCAGGCATCGGGCGTAAGCGGCGCTAACGGCGGCAACGGCGGATACGGCGCAGACCAGATTCAGGTACTTAAGGGCCTGGAAGGCGTTCGCCACCGCCCCGCGATGTATATCGGCTCGCGCGGCGAGGCCGGTCTGCACCATCTCGTATGGGAAATCGTTGACAACGCTATCGACGAGGTGATGGCTGGCTATTGCACGAACATCAAAATCGAAATACTTGCCGACGGCGGTGTGCGCGTAACCGACGACGGTCGCGGCATTCCCGTGGACGAAATGAAAGAAGAGGGCAAAAGCGCCCTTGAAGTCATTCTTACCACCCTTCACGCCGGCGGCAAATTCGGCGGCGGTGGATACAAGATATCCGGCGGTCTTCATGGCGTTGGCGCGAGCGTGGTCAACGCCCTATCGAGGCGCTACGAAACGGAAGTCCATCGAGACGGCGTAATCACGCGAATCGCATGCGAGCGCGGAATTATGGTAGAGCCGGTTGAGCAAATAGGCAAAACCAAAAAGCGCGGAACGGTTGTTACTTACTGGCCAGATCCGGAAGTATTCGAAACACTCGACCACAAATTCCTGCTTCTCGAAGAGCGGTTCAGGGAACTTGCGTTTCTTAACGCGGGGCTGAAAATTGACTTAGTCGACCATCGCGACGGCGAATCCGCAAGCTTCAAAGCGACGGGCGGGCTTTCTGAATTCGTAAAATGGCTGAACCGCAATCGCGAGGTAATGCACAAACCGATTCTTCTAGAACATGAAATAGACACGACCAAAATCCAGGTGTCGTTGCAGTTCACAACCGGCTATTCCGAGCGCATAGTCGGTTTCGCGAATAACATTTTCACGAAGGACGGCGGAACTCATATCGTCGGCTTTAAAACGGCGCTGACGCGAGTCGTCAATAATTACGCCAAGAAAAACGAGTTGTACAAGGCAAACGAGGAAGTGCCGAACGGCGACGACGTTCGCGAAGGGCTGACCGCGGTGGTCAGCGTTTGGTTGGAACGTCCGCAATTCGAAGGGCAAACGAAAGGACAGCTTGGCAACACGGACGTGCAAAGCCAGGTAGAAGTGGCGGTCGGCGAGCACCTTTCGCAGTTTTTCGAAGAAAACCCTGCCATAGCCAAGCGCATAGTCGCGAAAGCGCAGGCTGCATGCAAAGCCAGGCTGGCTGCCAAGCGAGCGCGCGACGTCGCGAGAAAGAAAGCCGGGCTTGACAGCTCGCTTCCCGGCAAGCTTGCGGATTGCAGCGAACGCGACAATCACCGGACCGAGCTGTTCATCGTCGAGGGCGACAGCGCGGCGGGGCCGGCAAAGGCCGGGCGCGACCGCAACTTCCAAGCGATACTGCCCATCAGAGGAAAGATAATCAACGTCGCGAAAGCCGGTCTCGCAAAAGTGCTGGCGAACAACGAAGTGCGCGACCTGATAACCGCGATGGGCACGAATATCGGACAGAATTTCGACCTCGAAGCGCGCAGGTACGACAAGGTAATCATCCTGACCGATGCGGACGTGGACGGCAGCCATATACAAATCCTGCTCCTGACGTTCTTTTTCAGCCACCTAAAGGGCCTTATCGAGGCCGGCCACGTTTATATCGCCAAAACGCCTCTTTACAGCGTCAGAAAGGGCCAGAAACGGTGGTACGTGTTCACGGATCAGGAAAAAGAAAAGCTGATTAAGGAAATCGGCGACAAGGGCGTGGAAATTACCCGGTTCAAAGGTCTCGGCGAAATGAACGCCGACCAGCTTTGGGATACGACTATGAACCCGGAAAACCGCACGCTTCTTAAAATCACGATCGACAACAACGAACACGCCGAAAACGTGTTCGAGGCTCTGATGGGCACAGAGGTAGCTCCGCGCAAGAAGTTCATCGCGGACTACGCTCGCGAAGTTAAGAATCTCGACATTTAGTTTGAGGAATCGGTAAAGGTTATGACTAGGCAGGACAACATAGACGACACAATCCGCAAGCCGGTATTGACGCCCATATCACGTCAGATGGAGGAATGCTTCATCGACTATTCGATGAGCGTTATTATCGGGCGCGCCATTCCGGACGTGCGCGACGGCCTGAAACCCGTACACCGCCGGATTCTTTACGGCATGTACACCGGCGGATATACAGCGGACAAGAAGACGCGCAAGTGCGCCAAAATCTGCGGCGACATCGTCGGAAAGTATCATCCGCACGGCGACGGGCCTGTGTACGATTCGCTCGTCAGGCTGGGCCAGCCGTTCAGCATGCGCTATCCGCTCGTCACGGGGCAAGGCAACTTCGGCAGCATAGACGGAGACCCGCCCGCGGCGATGCGATATACCGAGGCGAAGCTGTCGTCCGTCGGCGAATACCTGCTCGAAGACATCCGCAAGGATACGGTCGATTTCGAGGCGACGTACGACGGCGAGGAAGACGAGCCGAAAGTTCTGCCTTCCGGGCTTCCCGTTCTGCTGATGAACGGCACGGAGGGCATCGCGGTGGGTATGGCGACGCGTATTCCGCCGCATAATCTTCGTGAACTCGGCGCCGCCATCGTATCGCTTGTGGAAAACCCGGAACTTACGTGCGCCGATTTGATGAAACACATACCCGGACCGGACTTTCCAGGCGCCGGCATAATCACCGGAAATGACGGCATTAAAGCCGCGTATGAAACCGGACGCGGCTCGCTGTACCTGCGCGGGCGCGCGGAAGTTGAGCAGGATTCGAAGGGCAGATTCCGCGTCGTCATCAACGAGATTCCATATCAGGTGAACAAATCGCTATTGGTCGAAAAAATCGCCGAGCTTGTCAAAGACAAGAAAATCGTCGGCATATCCGACCTACGCGACGAAAGCGACAGAAACGGCATTCGCGTGGTCATCGAACTTAAAAAGGACGCCAACGCGCAGGTCGTGATTAACAGGCTGTATAAATTCTCGCCGCTCGAAGTCAGCTATAGCATGATTATGCTTGCGATTGACGACGGCGTGCCGCGCATCCTGCCTTTGAAGGACTTTCTGCTGCGCTGGATTGTGCACCGCCGCGTGGTTATCGAACGCCGTTCGCTGTTCGAACTCGAACGTGCGCGCGAACGGGCGCATATCCTGCTCGGTCTAAAAATCGCTCTCGACAATCTTGACGAAGTAATCGCCATAATTCGCGGCAGCGACAATTCGGCGATGGCGAAGGTTAGATTAATCGAGGAGTTCGAACTGTCCGACGTGCAGGCGCAGGCGATTCTCGATATGAAACTTTCTAGCCTAACAACGCTCGAAGTGGGCAAGGTTTTAAAGGAACTCGCCGAAGTGCGAGCGCGCATCGAATATCTGGAAGACTTGCTGTCGAGCGCGGCGAAAATAGACGGAGTTCTTAAAGACGAGCTAATCAAGGCGGTCGAAAAGCACGGCGACGAAAGACGCACGATAATCACGGGTTCGACAGGCGAATTCGACGAAGAAGACTTGATAAAGCGCGAGAGCGTGGTTGTCACGGTGAGCCGCGCGGGATATGTGAAGCGTGTGCCGCTTTCAACTTTCCGTGCGCAGGGACGCGGCGGGCGCGGGCTAATCGGCGCTACGACGAAGAACGACGACGTCGTCAACCTGCTTACTATCGCCAGCACGCACGACACGCTGCTTTGCTTCACGTCGAAGGGCAGCGTACATTCCGTCAAGGTCTATAAAGTGCCGGCGTTCGACCGCACGGCGAAAGGCATCCCCGCGATAAACCTAATCGGCATTACGCCCGAGGAAAAAATCACGGCGCTCGTGAACCTTTCCGACTATTCGCATCCATACCTTTTCATGTGCACGAAGCTCGGCACGGTGAAGAAAGTGGAGCTTAAGGAATTTCAGTCGCTTCGCTCCACGGGCAAGCGCGCCATCGGACTGACCGAAGGCGACGAGCTTTTGTTCGTGCATCCCACGAAGGGCGACGACCTAATCGCCATTACCAGCAGGCTTGGAATGACCGTGATGTTCAACGAAACCGGCGTGCGCCCGATGGGCACCGCCGCACAAGGCGTAATCGGCATAAGGTTGGCCGAAAAGGACGATTGGGTCGTCGGGATGGATGCAGTCAGCGAAGACGACGACCTTTTGCTGGTCGGCAAGAAAGGCTATGGCAAGCGCAGCCCGGTCAAGCTGTTCAGGCTGACAAAGCGCGGCGCGAAGGGCGTAATCGGGCTAAAAGTGACCGACAAAACCGGCACGGTAATCGCGGCGAAGAAAACTCGCGAAAGCGACGACCTTTTAATCACCACCGAAAAGGGCATCATCATCCGTCAGGAAGTGTCGAAAATCAGCGTGTACGGACGCTCCACGCAGGGCGTAAGGCTAATCAGGCTCGACGAAGGAGACACAATCGGCGACGTTGACGTGGTGCGCAAAGGCGATTTCGAGCTGTTCGACGAAGGCGGCAACGCCATAGTTGACGATATACCCGTTGACGAGTAAGCCGGCTGCCGTGCGAAATATGCGATAATCGGTGCGATGAGTGCGCATAGCATCGCGGAAGTTACCGGCGCGTTCCGGGAGTGGATAATCGGCTCCCGCTCGCTTGCGCCGCGCACAGCCGAGGCGTACGGCAGGGACGTCGAGCTTTACCTCAAGTGGTTCGCGAGCTTTACCGGCGCGAAATCCGGCGGCGAACTTCCATCCGGCTATTTCGAAACCGCGCCGCTTAGAAAATACCTAGCGGAAAGGCTGAAGGAGCGCGGAATATCGCGCCGCTCGTACGGGCGAAAAGTAGCCGCGTTCAAAATGCTCGGCGAGTTTTTGTCCGAAACCGGCGATTCGAAATCGAACGCTGCCGGTGCGATGAAAACTCCGAAGCAAGAAAAGAAATTGCCATTGTACGTTCCGAAGGAAACCGTCGAGTTTCTGCTCGGCATTTTCGAGGGCGCGAAAGCCATAGGAGAATCGGCGGGCGAAACTCCACCTGCGAAAGCAATTGCGGCGTTTCCGGATGCGGATAGCGCCGCGTACGAAACCGGAGCGAGAAAATTGCCGCCGTCGCTCGATACTTCGACGGCGATTGGCACGCGCAACCACGTTTTGTTCGAGCTTTTATATTCATCCGGGCTGCGCGTAAGCGAGGCGGTGTCGCTAGATTTAAGCGACGTTCATTTGAACGTGCGCCAGGCGTCGGTGACGGGGAAGGGCGGAAAGCCGCGGCTAATCGTATTCGGCGACCGGGCGGCAGAGCTTATCCGCATGTATCTTGCGCCGGGCGGCGCTAGAGAAGAACTATTGAAAGCCTCTGCACGTGAGCTTTCGGCAAGGGAAAAAAACGCGCTGTTCCTTTCGAAAACCGGCGAGCGCCTGTCGGTCAGGCAGGTGCAGCAGGCGCTAAAAACTTTGCGGGAGTTCGCGGGAATCGAGCTTCCGCTGACGCCGCACAAACTGCGCCACGCGTTCGCAACGCACTTACTTGAAGGCGGCGCGGGTTTGCGCGTGATACAGCAGCTTCTCGGCCACTCCGACATTTCGACTAGCGAAATATATACGCGAGTCTCGCCGGCACACCTTCGCAAAACTTATCACGCCGCTCATCCGCACGGCGGAGAAGAGGAATGAGAGGAGGATATTGGTGATTAATCGATTGGACTTGGAAAAAGATTACAGTGCAAGAAAACTTTTGTATGAACGATTGCGCGTGAATTTAGATAACTCCTTGAAGACACGGTTCAGTGTAGAGCAAATGGGATATGAAATTCACACCATTCAATCACGAACCAAAACTTTTGATAGTGTGTTAAAAAAGCAGAACGATGAATTTAAGTCAAACAGGAATTTGAAATGTTTGGGCGACTTTGACGATATTTGCGGTTTGCGCATAATATGCTTTTATCAAGACCAAATGAACGAAATTACAGATATCCTGAAATCAGAATATTTTTGCAGGCAGACTAAATGGCTTTCAGACGATGAGGATAGACCTTCCAATTTAGGTGACGACGATGTGAATGATTATCCATTTGGATACAGAGCAAGGCACTTTGTGTTTACCGTCACAAACGAATGGTGCCAAGATCCGTCTTGGGCTGGACTAATTGGACTAAAGGCGGAAATTCAACTCCGAACACTACCCATGCACGCGTGGGATGAGGTTTCTCGCCAGCTTATATACAAACAGCCAACTGACTTGCCACGGGAATCTCGAATGCGCATGGGAGTAGCCAGCGCAGTATTCGAGTTCGCAGATAAGGTGTTTCAGGAGATTAAGAAAATTCGAGAGCATCAAATTGAGGCCGTCAATAGTGCAGTCGCAAGCAATAACTATGAATCAGTTGAGTTCAACTTTGATACATTCAAATTTTGGATCCAAAAAAGGTTCGAAGACAGACAGGAATCCTCGGATGCTGAATTGGATGTGTATAATCGCGCATTGGAAGCCAATGTTGACTTTAAAATCCTTGAAAGGGCTTTCCACGACGCAGGCGTTAAAGATGCACTCAAACTTCAGGCAGATTCGTACGAGCTTCGGGCCTCTTGGGTTAACGCGATGTTATTGTTGGCGAATGATGTGTACTGGGAGAAATATGGAAGAATATGGGGAGAAGATGTATGGAAACAATATGAAGAAGCAAGGAATGGCCTGAAAGATGTTTAATCCAAAATCAGCGAGTATCGAAAATCGCGTTGGAATGGCAAGAATTCTGGTCCAAGCTCCTAAGGTACTAGACATGTTAACGATATTGACAGCGAGTATTGTACTGCTTGGCTTTCAGTGCGGAGAGCCATTCATCGAGCCGGAAGCGGATAAAGCAAGGAGAGCATTATGTGAGCTTGCGGCCGAAGGCGCTGCAGAGCTTAGAGAATCTGAGGTCGTAATTCAGCAAAATCAGGCAATAAAGCAAAAACGCGTAACCTCTTACCGGGTTTATGTCGTTAAACGCGGCTATTTGGCAGTATTCGACATAGCTATCGGCAAAACCAGTCCCGAAATTCAGTTGCGGAGAAAGCAGCTTTCGGACGCTGACATTGTTAGGCTGTTGACCGCATTTTGCAATTCTGAAAACTATTACAAACAACGGCTTAGCGAATGGAACTGGGATTCAGCTAGTGAACTAATAGACATTCGCGTGAAAACCGGCGGGGCATATTTTTCGAGAACATGGGCGGACATCGTATGGACGGACTACGATAGCGACGATTTTTTCGAGTTGGAGGCACTTTTTAGGGATTTATGCATAGGAAACTGGGACCGCGTGGAACGAAAACCCTTACGATCTCTTATTATCTGTAGCCGCCATGTCCTTATGGATTGAAGATTAGCGAATAGCGAAAGCAAGTAGCTCGCAAATAGGACTTCGTCCGCGCAGCGATTCTTACACCCAAAGGCCGCCGCCGGCGTCGATTGACGCGCCGGTGATGTAGGCTGCGTCCGGACTTGCAAGAAAGCTTACAGCGGCGGCGATGTCTTCTGGCGTGCCGGTTCTGCCGAGAGGAATTTGCTTCGCCGCCTCGCGCGATTGTTCTTCATTCATCGCCGAGGTGCGTACGATGCCGGGATTCACCGCATTCGCCCGTATTCCGTATTTTCCTTCCGTTTTCGCGATATAACGAGCGAGCATTACCACGCCGGTCTTGGCGATGCCGTACGCGCCGGCGGCTTGCGCGGTGCCGGCCTTCGCCGAGCCGATGTTGACGATTAAGCCGCCGCCCTGCGAGCGCATGACGGGAATCGCGCGCCTAGAGCAAAGAAACGCCGCGGTGAGGTTGCCGTCCATGAGCGTGCGGAATTCCGTTAGCGTCATTTCGGCGACGCCTTTGATGAAGAATGCGCCGGCGTTGTTCACAAGAAGGTCTAGCCTGCCGAATTCGCCTACTGCGCCGTCGATTAGCCGGTACGCACCATCTTCGTTGGAGACGTCGGCTTTTATGCAAATGCTTGAGGGAGATATTTCACGCACGCGAGCGAGAGCGGAATTCGCCTCTTCGTCGCCCGTGCGGTGATTTAACGCAACGCGAAAGCCGTCCGCCGCAAGCCTTAACGCGATGGCGAGACCGATGTGGCGCTTACTGCCCGTTACGACAGCGGCGCGCTCGAAATTTCCGCCGGTTTTTGCGGCATCGGCCATCATTGCCTCTATTTCTTGTTATCCGCGTGCGGCAGGGATTTCACGATTTTGTCCACGAGCCCGTACTTCTTTGCTTCCTGTGCGGACATGAAGTTGTCCCTGTCGGTGTCTTTCACTACTTGTTCGTAAGCCTGTCCGGTTTCCTCGGCAATAAGGCGGTTGAGGAATTCCTTGATTCGAATTATTTCTTCGGTTTGGATTTCAATGTCGATGCTCGTTCCCTGCGCGCCGCCGAGGGGCTGGTGGATGAGGAACCGCGAATTCGGCAGCGTAAGCCGCTTGCCCTTTTCAGCGGCGAGCATAAGGATCGCTCCCATGCTGGCGGCCTGGCCGATACAAATCGTAGTGATGCCGCACTTAAGGCCGCGCATCGTGTCGAACATCGCCATTCCGCTGGTAATCGCGCCGCCGGGGCTGTTGATTACCACGTAGATTTCGCGCTTCGGGTCTGCCGCGTCGAGATAGATAAGCTGCGCGACGACGCGGTCGGAAAGCTCGTCGTCAACTGGCCCGGTAATGAAAACGTACCTGTCTTCGAGCAGTCTCGCATAAATGTCGTACAGAAATTTTTCGCCGTCGAGCGGCGTCAGAACGAACGTCATGAGTCCTCCAAAGCACTTCATTCGTGCGGCGAGAGTATAGAAAGCGAGGGCGCGAGTGTCAAGAACTCGTGAAATCGCCCGCATATCGGACGGGCGAACCATGTTGCGGATGCAAAATCTGCGCCGGTGATATAATCCGAATGTCTCCATGAGACAGGATAGAGACTATGAAAGCACTTTTCTTTTCCCTTATCGTGTCCGCGCTTTGCCTTATCGCGCTGGCGGGATGCAAACCTAAGAACGGCGGCGGCGGCGGAAATGGCGATGCGGCGATACACGAGATTCGTATTCCGCTTGACACCGACGTGCCCACGCTCGATCCCGCGCACATGGTTGATATAACCAGCTTCGCCGTGGGTTCGCAGATTTTTTCGAGACTCGTTAGATTCGACGAAAACGTGAAACTTCAAATGGAGCTCGCCGAGAATTATACGGTTTCGAGCGATAACCTGATGATTACATTCAAGCTTAAGCGCGGCGTGTTTTTCCACGACCATCCGGCGTTCGGCGGAAAACCGAGGGAACTCGATGCCGAGGATTTCGTGTACAGCTTTACGCGCCTGATCGCGCCGGAAACCGCAAGCGAGCGCGGCTCGCTTCTGTTTCAAGTGAAAGGCGCACGGGAATATTTTTTCACGAGGCAGTTTCCGGTGACGGCGCGATATTTGATATCCGGTCCGTTCGTGGAGGAAGGCGAGCCGGAACTCACTCTGGACAGACTGCGCGAAAACATTAAATATGTGGTTTTCAGCGGGGAAGCCGACTTGGAGCGGCTGGACGCCGATTTGGACCGGAATATCAAAGAAAATCCGAAGGCCGTCAATCCCGAAGTCAAGGAGCAGCTGGAAAAACTCATTCCGCTGGCGAGTCCGCCGGACACCGTAACTGGTCTTGCGGCGCCGGATAAATATACGTTTACGGTTACGCTTCGCGAACCGTTCGGTCCGTTTATTCAAATGCTGGCGATGATTAATTTCGCGCCGGTGCCGCATGAAGTAATCGAGTCGATGACTGACAGAGACGAGTTCAGCCGCAAGCCGATTGGCACCGGGCCTTTCAGACTGGCGGAGTGGAAAGTTGACCAGTACATTTTGCTGCATCCGAATCCCCAAAGGCATAAGCCGGAACCGAGGCTTTCCGCAATACGTTATCTCGTGGAGCCAGACAGGCAAACGCAATTTCAAAAGTATTTGAACAACGAACTCGACGTTGCAAACGTGCCGACCGGACAATATTCCAAAATCAAAAACGACGAAGTTCTTTCGAAAGAACTTCACAGAGAAGACCAGTTCGTAATCTTTTTCTTCGTTTTAAATCTTACGAAATCGCCGTGGAAAGACGAGGTCTTTCAGGATAAGCGCGCTATCAGGCAAGCGGTGAACTATGCGATTGACCGCGATTATTTGTGCGACGTGATTCTCGAAGGACGATACCGTCCGTTCGTCGGGCTGATTCCGCCGAGCATGAAGGAGTGGACGAATCCGGAAATTGCGCTTCGACCGAGGTATTCGTACAACACCGAAATGGCGAGACAGCTTCTCGACCAGGGCGGACATCCGCAAGGATTGTTGCTTCCGCCGATAAAGCTATCTTCCGACCGCAAAGGCGATTATCCCGCGATTTTGACCGAAGTGCAGGGCGATCTTAGAAATATCAGCGTGAAAGCCGATTTGAGCTTTATGGAATGGGCGACGTACATCGACGCGATGGAAAACAACAAGCTGCAGTTTTTCAGGCTGGGCTGGGTGTACGACTATCCCGACCCGGACAGCTTGATTTACACGCTACTTCATTCCAGCCAGCGCGGAGCGAGCGGGAACTTCGCCTGGTACCGCAATCGCGACGTGGACAAGCTTATCGAGGATGCACGCCGGACGTTCGACGTGAACAAGCGGCGAGCGCTTTACTGGCAAATCGAGCAAATGGTTCTCGAAGACGCGCCGTGGATTTTCGGCTTCACGCTCACGAGCAACGTGCTGATTAAGCCGTGGGTGCGCGGCGTGAAGCTGTCGGGAATGGACACCGATGCGAGTTTGCCGAACACGGATATGTCCAAAGTATGGCTGGACGATGCCGCGTACGGCGGGCACGCGGCGGTCGAGCGCCCGGATGAAGCCGCAGTAGATGACGGCGCTTCGGGCGGCGATTCCGGCGAGGATTCGATTCCCGATTCGGGAAACGCCGATGACGCGACAGGCGAACCTGCGGAAGTAGCGGATTCGAATGAGGAAGGGCGAGAATGATGGGAGCCGCCGCCTCCGGGCGGACGTTCAAACGACAGGCAAGGGGTGGTGCAATTATGATTGGTAAGTATTTTGCAGCGATCGCAATCGCGATTTTTGCCGCGCTTTTGGGGCTTGCTTTTTCCTGCGATAAGCCGGAAACCGAAAGCGATCAAATTGCGAAAAAGAAATCCGTGACCGGCGATAGGCTTGAAGAGAGTGTTTACCGGTTTCCGCTTCCGAGCAATCCGATGAGCCTCGATCCGGCGCATATTACGGACACCGTCAGCGATTCGGTGGCAAAGCGGATATTCGACGGGCTTGTCAGATTAGACGCGGACGGAATTGTACAGCCGTCAATCGCAAAAAACTGGGTCGTGAGCGAAGACGGCAAGGAATGGAAGTTTTTCCTCGAAAAAGACGTCAAGTTTCACAACGGCAGAAGCGTGACGGCGGAAGATTTCGTTTACTCGTTCACGCGGCTGCTGACGCCGGATACGAAGAGCGAACGGGCGGGACTCCTTTATCCCGTAAAAGGCGCGAGAGAATTTTTCTTTACTCGCACGTTTCCGAATCGTGTCGATTTTCTGAAGAATAATCAAGGAGACAAACCGGAATTCCACGAAGGATTGGCGTCGCTGGCGGATACGATTAAGTACGTTCGATTTGCGGAAGGTGCGGATACAAAAAAAGCTGAGACGCTTCTTGCCGCGGCGGTCAAGGCACATTCGACATCGTTATCCGCCGAACTGACCGCCGAACTCCAAGGGCTTGCGGGAAAGGCGGCGCCGCCCGAAAAGGTTTCGGGGATTAGCGCGCCGGACGAGCTTACTTTTAAAATCGAGCTTGAAGAAGGCTTTGCACCTTTTTTGATGATACTCGGAATGACGAATTGCTATGTAGTCCCCAAGGAAGAAGTGGAAAAACTCGGTCAGGACTTCGGATTGAAGCCGGTCGGCACTGGGCCGTTCGTTTTCGCGGAATGGACGCCCGACGTGAGCGTTCTTCTTGCAGCGAACAGGACGCATTTCAGAAAGCCGCCGAAAATCGACAAGCTTTTATATCGTGTGATTTCCGACGAAAATACGCGATATGAAGAATTCAAAAACGGTCAGCTCGAGCATACAGACATTCCGAGCGGACGAATGGGCGAAGTGAAGCGCGATTCAAAACTTTCGAGCCTTGTTATGCAGCGCCCGGCGATGGACATGTACGGCTATGCTTTCAACTGCTCGAAGCCGCCGTTCAAGGATAACAAGCTCTTGCGGAAAGCGATTAATTACGCGATAGACAAAGAAAACATAATCGACAACATTCTCGAAGGCAAATTCAGTTTGATGAAAAGCTATGTACCGGAAGGCTCGTTCTATCATTGGCACGACGCGCCCGGATATTCATACGACGCCGAGAAAGCGAAAGAATTTCTTGCGCAGGCGGGATATCCCGACGGCAAAGGTTTGCCAGCGATTGTCCTGAACATAGACAATCAGGAGTTCCGCTATAAAATCGCGGTCGCCGTGCAAGCGGACTTGAAGAAAATCGGAATAAACGTCGAAATCGACCGCAAGGATTGGGGAACTTTTTTGGAGCAGATTTACGCCGGCGAAACCGTGTTTTGTCAAAACACCTGGCTGACGGATTATCCGGACCCGGATAACTGGCTGTTCACGCTGCTAGATTCGAGTCAGGCAGGCGCGCCGGGAAATATTTCGAGATATTCCAATCCGGAATTCGACAAGTTAGTCAGAGAAGCGCAGCATGTCGTGGATGAAAACCGCAGAAGCGAGCTATATAGAAAAGCCGAAGAAATCGCGATAGAGGACGCGCCATGGGTATTGCTTTTCGTCAACTCGCCAACGATGCTCGTCCAGCCGCATGTAAAGAACCTGCTACTTACACCGATGGACCGCGCCCCCCAGCTGACGAATTGCCCGATTGAAGAAGTGGAAATCGCGAAGTAATTCCGCCGGAACTAGTTTTGCAATTCGGCTCGCCTATTCGGGAGTTGCTGCAGATTCATCAGACGGCGAATGAACTAAAATTCGCGGTGAAAATACTTGTCGAGAATGTCTTGAAGCAGGTCGAAGTGCTTTTGCTCTTCGCCCGCAAGTTCGAGCATAAGCACTCGTATTCCGGGGTCGGTGGTTAGTTCGGCGATTTTGCGATAGCGCGTTTCGGCGCGCCTCTCCGCAGCCTGAGCGAACTTGATGGCTTCAACTGGATCGCTGAACACCTCCGGTTCCATTCCCAATTCGTCCATTTCTTTCTCCTCCTAATTTTGCGGCCGCGAATTTGAGTGCGCGGACGATTGAAACAAAACACTATTTGCTCTGGGAAACTTCCTCGTAATCCGGATAGTACTTGGCGACGAATTTGGCGACGAGCGCTATGCAATCGGCATGGCATTTCGAACATCCCGTTCCTGCCTTGGTGCGGCTTTGAAGCCCGGCGAAATCGCGAACGCCTTCGAGAACCGCCTCTTCGATGTCCCTGTCCGTCACCTGTAAACACTCGCAAACGATTCTGATCGGCGTTTCGTCAACGCGGTCAAGCATGCCATTACGCTTGAAGTAGTCGTTTATCGCTGCGCGCAACGCCTTGTCGCCAAGAACGCTGCAATGGATTTTGCTGTCGGGGAGGCCTTTGAGCTTCACTAGAATGTCTTTGGGAGTCAGTTTGCGGGCGGCTTCGAGCGTCATCCCGCCGTCTGCCAGTACGAGTTCGCTCATCATCGAAGTAGAGGCGATTGCGCTTGCGCATCCGAACGTTTTCCATCGCAGATCCACGATTCGCTCGTTATCCGGTGCAATTTTAATCCAAACCCGCATCATATCGCCGCAAACCGGAGAGCCGACCGTTCCTATGCCGTCAGCGGTTTTGTCCCATTCTTCGCTGTCCGTATAAAGGGCGTTGCGAGGATTTATAAAGTGGTCTTTGACCACATCGCTATAAAGCCAGCCCATGGAGTCGCCGTTTGACATGTTTCTTCGAATTTCAGGCAAAGTATAAAATTTATCCCGGCAGGTCGAAAACTTCCAGACGAGAGCGATCGGTTTTCAGCGCGAGCACTTTGCGGGAGTCGGAACTAAATAGGAAGGAAACGCAATCCTCCGTAACGAATATCTCCCGCCTGTCCGCGATGAGCATTATCCAAAGCTGACGGGTATCGTATGCGGTTGGCCGCCTGCCGATTTTTTCCGGAATTCGCAAGTATCCAAGCCACTTGCCGTTGTTCGTGACTTTCGGTTCGAGCACATAACCTGAGTAACGCAAAAGAACCTGATTTTCCTTGCGCGCCAGATTGAAAGTCGAGACGTCGGACTCGTCGAGCCAGTCGAGAAATCCGTCGTTGTTCGTATCCCGGCTGACGAGGCTGAAATACACCGAGTCGCCCTGCGGCGTAATGAAAATATTGTGAACGTAGGGGAAGAGGCCGAGTATTTCGAGTACGTTGGAGTAGAAATCGTATTTCAGTATGTAGCGTTCTTTGGGATATTCGCCTCTGAAACTCCAGCACGTAAGCACGAGCGCGTTTAGGTCGTTGCTGTAGGTCATTTCGTCGATAAGGTCGGCGTTGTCCTTAACGATTAGACCGACGAAGCTGTCCGTGTTCAGGCTTAATCTTCCCACACTTGTGTTTTCGTTCGGAAACAAATACGGCACATTAGAGACGTAAAGGTATTGATCGCTCGGATCCCAGGCGAATTTGTTGACCCAAAATTCGGGCGGAATGTTGGTGAACTTGACCAAAACTGGAACGCTGCCGGAAACGTCGATGATTTCGAAAAACGGTTTATTGCCGGGGTCGCGATAGTTTTCGTAAAACAGAAGATAACGCCTGCCGGGCGATACGCTAAGCTTTAGCTTGGATATATCCGTATCGGGCGGAAAGAGCTGCGCGAGCTGGGTGGCGGTGATTATTTTGCTGCGAGTGCCGTCGTGAATGTTGTGCTTCCACAGGATGCTGCCGTGCGGATTAACGGTGTAAAGAAGAATGTTGTTGTCGTCGAACCACTCGAAAGCGGCAATCGAGCTTCCGTCGCTGAACGAAATCGTGCGCGCGAACGGATTGTCCGCCGCCGCGTACGCCTGCGCCGCCGACAGAATCAGCGCGACCGAAAGAAAGAAAATCCTAAAAATGGGCATAAAACCTCCGGCTCCGGATTATATCGCAAAGATGCGGGCGGATACAGAATATCGCCGCAGGAAATCCGAGTTCGCTTTATAAATCCGGCATTCGAATTATGCAGCCGGGGGAAAGAAAAACCAGATTGACCGATTCCACGGCTCCGAATGCGCGCTCAACGGCGTATTTGTAAGCAAACAATTGAAGCGAATATTTTTCGGCTGCGCCTTCCGCCTCGCTTGCCGTAACGCCGTCGGTTTTCCAATCGACTACTATCAGCCCTGTATTGTCCCGGTATATTAAATCGACGGAGCCTTGAAGAATCGTGAAATCTGTTGCATCGGCGCCGAAAATTCGGAATTCTTTGGTTTCGAAGATATCTCCGAGAATGGCACGGCGCACACGGCCGTTCGAAATAATATCCGTGGCATCCAGCTTTGCGAAGAACCTCCATTCGGTTATCGCTTCGCCACGTCCCATAAGGCGGCTGGCAAGTTCGCTCTCCAGAAACCGGCCGATTGATTCGGTGTCGATGAAAGCTGCTTCGCTTTCCGTAAGCAGGCCGAATGCTACGATTCGATCGATTTCGGCACGAGCGACGAGTTTTTCGCCCGACCCGAAGGCGAAATTTTGCATCAATTTATGAGTGGCGATTCCTCTTTCCAGCGCATAGTTCCGGCTGAAATTTGCAAGCAAGTTGTCTTCAGCGCCGCTTGAGTAATCGTTTTGTTTCGTATTTGAGCGGGGAGAAGTTGGCAAAACAAAATCCCTGGAGAAAAAATCGGGAGATGCACTTAAGCCTTCGGGATCATCCAAAGCGGATAGCGCGCTGGCGCTAATTTTGGAGGGAATTGCCGTTAGAGCTTTCGCCGGATAGTCGAAAAGGACGATTTCAGGAACTATATCTGCTAAATTAGAGGAGGCTACTTTTTTCATCGGTTCTGAACCGGATTTGCCTATATCGCGACTTTCGCCACCCAATCGGCTGCCGGCTTGAGAGGCGTACCAAGCGTCGATTCCGGACGCGGAAGCAATTTCTCCATAAAACTCCGCCTCGAAGGCGCTGCCTTCCGCAACCGGCAATTCTATACCGGCCGACGTTATTTTCTCGGCAAATTCCTGGCAATCGAGTATGCAGGGCACTAACCAGTCGGTAAAGGCGCCGGCGCGTTCGCGATTGGATATTGGGGCGTCTTCGTTCCGTTTGCGGCGCGCGGCCAACTTGGCAAAACCGGATTGGCGTACCGTTCCGACAAGGTACAGCCTTTCCCTGGCTCGAGTCATGCCTACGTACAGCTTGCGAAGCTCTTCCTCAAGCTGATTGCGGTGCATATTTTCCTTTACTGATTTGAAAGACGCGGCGGGATATCTTACCGGCAGTTCTTCATGCACGACTTTACATCCGAATCCGAGCTTTCTGTCAAACAAAATATTCGAAGTGTTCAAGTCCTGAAGATTAAACTTTTTCCCCAGACCGGCAAGAAAAACGACCGGAAATTCGAGACCTTTCGCCTGATGGATGCTCATTAGCTGGACGCTGTCTCCGACGCCTCCTACGGGAAGATCGATTTGAAACTGAGTTTTCATGTATTCGACGAACTCGTGGACGGTTTTTTCGCCGAATTCGCCTGCTTTCCCCAGTATCCAGTCAACGCGCTTCAGCGATTCCTCCGGGTCATTTTCGAGTCCCGCTTGGTCGAGAATGCCGAAAGTTTTTAGCGCGAATTCGGTAGTTTTATAAACCGGATGGGCGGCCGAAAAGCTGCGTACTGCGTCGAGTTTTTTCCAGAAGTGCCGTATTTTTGTGAAACTGCTTTCAATTCGGCATTTTGCATCGTCCTCAATTTCAGCAACGAGCGCTTTTTCAAGCTCGCCATTTTCGCTCTCAACGAATGTCGAAATTGCTTGGAAAAGCGAATCGAAATCGCCGCTTTCGCGCCTTATCAGATAGACTGCATCTGGCGATGCGCCGCAAGGGGTACCCAAAATGCAAGCGGCAAGGGGAATGTCCTGAATCGGATTATCGATTATTTCTAGAAGGCTGATTGCATCGCGAATCACTGGCAGTTCGGTTAAAACATCGCGGCCTGTTCCCCAAAGCGGGATACCTAGCGAGCCGAAAACTTCGGCGTATGCATTCGTAGAATTCACGACTGCAGAAAGCAAAATAGTGATATGGCCGAGTCTTAAATCCGTTTTAACCAATCCTTTTTCGGACTCTTCGTAAACCTGTATTTTTGGATTGGCGTTAATGAGCGACAATATTTCCTTTGCGATTAACGCAGCCTCTCGCCTTACCCGGTCAAGTTCTTCGGGAGATTCCGAATCGGTGGAGTCTCCGCTTTCGGCGCCGGTTTCAATTTCGTTTTCGTCATTCTCATCAGATTCGTAGCTTTCGCCGGTATCCGAAACCAGTTTGACAGAAACGGCCGGAAATTTGCCGGTGTATTCCGGGTCGTCCGCTACGCTATCGAACATATGTTTAAGTTCGTGTCCCCGCGTGTATTCCGCGCCTCCGAAGTCGTCTGTCATCGTGCGTCGCATTACCGCGTTTACGAATTCGACGATCGGCAGCGCGCTTCGGAAATTGTCCGCTAGATCGATTCGGCGCTTTTCGATTCCGAATTCGTCGCCGTCAACCGATTCGGCGTAGCGAGCTTGAAACAGCTCCGGTTCGGCGTGACGAAACCGGTAAATGCTCTGCTTGATGTCGCCCACGCGAAATACATTGGCGTGTTCGCTGCCGGCAAGTTTGTCCACTATCGCATCTTGAAGCGGATTCGTGTCTTGGTACTCGTCCATCAAAATATGCGTGAAACGGGTTTGCAAAGCGGTTTTTACGGCTTCGTCGCCATCCGAAACCGCCGAAACGAGCCTGTATGCTTCACGTTCGAGGTCGGCAAAATCGAGCGCATTGCCGTTCTTTTTGAATGCGAAGTAAGCGTTTTGAAAGTCGTCGACGGCCCTTTCGAGGAATCGAAGCGAGCCGGAATCCCAAAGCCGTTTCAAGTCTGCGATCAATTCCCGCGGCGGAGTCAACCACTCTTTCGCGAAGTCCTTGGCGACCGAATCTCTGAATTTCTTCCACTTATCTTTCCACAAAATCGAGCGTAGGTTGTCACCATCTTTTTTTCTCGGCATTTGTTTTAAAACCCAATCGCCTTCCGCAACCTCCGCCATTTTTTCGATGTCGGGGCAGAAGGAGAGTATGCGTGTTACGTTGTCGAGTTCGTTAGACAATTGATTTTGCCATGTTGAAGGGATTGGAAGCGAATTGAATTCCGAAGCCAAAACGTCAAATTCCCCGGATAGTTCGCGCACGCGATTCGCCATTGCCTCGTAATACAATTTGCCCCATTTCGTATCCTCGAATTCCTTCGCCTCCGACGCCTCCGAATACATTTCGAGCCAGCTTTCCTTCAGCGCCTCGGGGTCCGGCAACCGGCGAAGGAATTCGAACAACTCGAAAATCATCGTTTTCATGCCTGCGTCGTCCCGGCCGCTTCCGAAAAGCCGAAGCAGTTTTTCGTAGGAATTTCGATCGGCGGCGTTTCGGGCATATTTGGCCGATATTTTCCTGAATGCACGTTCCTTTATTTCTGCCGCAACGTCCTCTTCGAGGGTGGCGAAATACGGATCGATGTCCAGTTTCGAGGCAAATTCCCGAATTAACTGGGAACAAAACGAGTGAATCGTGCTAATCGGTGCGGAGGCGAGGCGCGGCGCGAGGTTTTTCAGTCCGGGTTCGCTGCTGCGCATTATTTCGCGCATCGTGCGTTCTTTAAGCTGCGAGGCCGCCTTTCGAGTGAATGTAATCACCAATATTTTTTCAGGCGCTTCGCCGCCCGACAGAAGCCCAATGTATCTTTCAACAAGTACCCGGGTTTTTCCCGATCCCGCGGCCGCGCTGACGATAATCGAACGGTTCTTCGCCGATATCGCCTGAATTTGGGAAGCTGTCGGCTCGAATGATTTCCCGCTCATTTTGCTTCCTCCAACTCAGCGAGCATCCAAAAAATCGCTCCGTCTTTTCGGCCTTTGCCTTCCGCGGATATGCGCGGCTCCAGCCGTTCGACGTCAGTGCCGGTGCGGACGCGGCAAACCGCGCCGTAAGGACAATAGGCGCAAGAATGAAAGCCGGACGTGCCCCCGAGACGCACCGGAGATACCGAAACATCGCCGATGTCGAGAAAATCGAGGAGCGACGATAACTTCAGCGAAAACCAATCGAACAATATGTTCCATTCGCCGCCGGTCAACAGATCGTTTAGGCCGGCTCTTAATCCGCCGTCGTTTTTAACGCCAAAGCTGTAATATTTCGACATGCCCGGTGCGATCATTTTGTCGAAGGCGCGCGCGTAATCGGCATTGATAATTCCGCGAAGTTTCGAAACCGCGAGGGTATCGCCGGACGCCCTCCTGCTTGGAGCGGCAGATAGCTCGCTGTCTATTCCGTGAGTAAAAGCGCCGGCTAGTATCGGCTGCTCGTTTTTTCCGAACATTTCGAATTTTTCGTTTTCTCCCTTCAATTCCCCGAACATTCGCCTTACAGAATAGCCGTAAAGCGCAAGCTGGATGGAAAGCCCATAATACAATTTATCCCAATTAAGCGATCGCGATGAAGATTTGTAATCAACGATCGATGCGAGATTTCCGTCTTGCGAAATATCGAGTCTGTCTATTTTGCCTCGAAGATAGTATGTGTTTCCAGCCCCGGAAAGAATTTCGATTTTGGCTTGGGAGCTATCTCCAGAGCCGCCGAAAGAAAATTCTGAATGTACAGGTTCGAATTCGCCCACCGCCAGCGCATCGAGACATACATCGAAGAAACCGGCGAGGTTGCGCCAAAGCCTTTCTTCCACCAATTTAATAGCCGGATTTTTCGACCAATCTTGTTCAGGGTCGTTAACGGCATTTTCGAATTTCTCTTTGAGAATTGACTTTAGCGATGAACGGTCGCCGGTGCGCCACTGGATTTTCCGCCGCTTCGATTCGATTAGCGTAAGTTCCAGAGCCCGATGAAATATTGTTCCCACGTCAATCGGGTCGACACGCCATTCCTTCCTCTCTTCGAGCCGCAAATCGTAATTAGCGAAGTGGGCGAACCGGCAGCTTGCAAGCAGTTCCAACCTTGTCGCGGACACGCCGCAGATTTTTTCCAGCCGTTTTCTGGCGACGAAGGAGGCAAGCCTATCGAAGCTGGCGGGCGGCAAGATTTCCAAAAGGCCTGCCAGCTTTGCAGAATTGCCATCGCCGCTAATTGCGTCATCGTCTGTCGATGAAACTCCCATCGCTTTAAGATGAGCCGCCGCTTCGAAAACCGTGACTGATTCTTCAAGGCTTGCTGGCTTGGACGGAGCGTCCGCATGGATGGTTTTAACCAGACCGCCGCGTGAAATCGCAGACAAAAACGAGCTTTTCGAAGCATCGGCGTTTTCTTTCGCCGGTACAGTCAACGTAAGCGAATGAGACGCGCGGGTGCACGCGACGTAAAAGTAGTATTTTTCGGCCACGTAGCGAGTGATGCCGTCGCCAATTAGCTTGAGACCTTTTTCGCGCAGATAAAGCCTTTCATCCTGCGATAGTATTCCGAAGCCGGATGACTGTTTCGGAAACTCGCCTTCAAGAAGTCCCAAAATGAAAACATGCTTCGGCGCAAGCTGGCGGCCGCGCTCGACGTCGCTTACGATTACCTGATCGAGAGCGGGCGGAGTAATTTTTGCCGTTGCACCGCTTAATGCGGCGCGAGCAAAGTCGCGATATTGAGAAATCGTCAACGGTGTTCCGCCGCAATATTCGGATATGGATATGAGCGCGCCAAGCGCGGCGTCCCAAGCTCCGGCGTGAGCGTCCCTTGGAATTCCTATATCCGCGGAGGCGAAAGCCGTCATGTTTTCGTTTGCGCGCAATATGCGCAGAAAATCGAGAAACAAATCGGTAATTCCGGAAGAATGCTGCATATCGGCGATTTTGTTTTTCATCGAACAAAGCGGTTTTATCAGATTTTCAAGCAGTTCTTTGGTTTCCGGTCCGGAGCCGGAGATAAGGGACAGACCGTAGTCCGAATCGATTTCGTCGGGCTGAATTCCGAATCTCAGAATGATGTTTTCAATTCGGTCCGCACCATGTTTGGCAAAGCCGCAAAGCGGATTTCTCGCGAGCGACAGCATATCCTTGGTTGATGGCTCAACGCAAAAGCTCAAAGCGTCCGATACTAGCCGGATTGCGGGGTGTGCGGAGATATCAAGAGGCTCGTCGATAAAAAACGGGATTTCGAAGCGTTCGAACGTTCGAGAAATGACATCTCGATAGCCGGACAACGAGCGCGCAATAATCGCTATGTCTTTATAGCGCGCGCCTGCAAATGCAAGCGCCTTGATTTTGCGGGCGGCGAATCTTGTTTCAGCGCCGCGAGAGGGAAGCTCGACGATTACCGCTTCTTCAACGGTGCCGGGCAGTTTGTCATCATCCAGCGGCATATCGGCAAGCCGGCGCTCTATCGCAAGCAGTCCGGGAGAATTTGAAAATCTGCCCCTTCCCTGAATAGTTTCGGCCGGTTTTATATAGCTTCTATCTATTTTCAGTTTGTTCACGAGTTTGTCTAACTGAAGGTAGGTTTCTATCGTGTGGCCGAAGACCGAATCGTAAATCAGCGAATCGGGCGGCACCGCCGGATCGTCGAGAAGCGAAGGTTCGAGTAGCAGCGAAATACATGCGCCGTTTGCTAGCCTTAGAAGTCCTTCGACAATTGCCATTTCCAATGCGGAAAAACTGCTGAATCCGTCGATATAAAGTTCGAATTCGGGAACGGTGTCCGGCGGAAGCGATGCGAGATGTGCCGCAAGCGACTTTTGGGCGCCAAGCGAATCGGTTAGTCCCGCATCGGACATCGCGCTTTCGAGCCCGAGGGCGGCATTCGATATTTCCCCAAGTTTCAAGTTAAGCCAAGGTCGTTCGGGTTCTTCGACCATTTCGGCGAAATCCGCAGCGGAAAATCCGCTCCGTCGTAGTTCGTCAATGAACTCGAGGACTTGATCCAGCGCGCCTGCGGCGGTAGCGGATAACTGAGTCTGAGCGCCGCCGTTGCCGTCAATAAGGGCTTTGAAAAGTATCATACGGCGAACGCTTTGAGGCGCGACCGCCGGTGCCGTCCAGCCCGGTAGTGGGAAAACGTATGGCAAACGGGCGAATCCGGTTACCGCAATATCCGTTACAACTCCGGTGGCTGATTGGCGCAGAAGAGACCTTTCGTATATCGCCGTAGATTGGTCCGGGACAAGCAGAAGTCTTAATGTGCCGGCATTTCGATTTTTGCTTTCGATTATTTTCGAAACAACATAGTGCGTTTTCCCCGCCCCCGCGGGACCGAGTATAAACGCCACTTTCGCAGGGAGATTAGCCATACACGCTGCCCTCAAGCGCCTTCCAAACGGACATACCCGTTTGAGCATTCGAAGCTGCCGGATATTATCATCGAATTTTGCGGTCCGCAATAAGCGATTCGGGGGGAGTCGCGGGGTAGAATTACCTTTGTGCGAACCAACCCCGTGCCACCATCGAAAATAACGCGGACGATACCTCCGCCGAGCAGGCTTGAAAGAAAAAGCGAGCCGCCGGAGGTATCGCCGAGAGCTGTGCTCATTATGCTTGGCGCGCTTATTCTTGCCGGATTCGCAACTTTCGTCTATTCATATTTCACGCGACCGCCGCATCTTGGCGCGATGCATGAACGCGAGCTTGCGGGTCACGAGCGCAAAGTCAGGAGGATACTCGAAAAATCGGCGGCTGTGTTCGCGGGCAGAAATACGGGCGATGGGATGGAAGTGTGGCTTTTCCCGCTCGATAACGGCGCGCCGTTCCTTTTCGATGTAACCGCCGAACTGGACTTTTCCGCGCCGCATAATCCTTACGAACCTTCATTCACGTATTGGCGAAAGGATTTCGACAGGGGAATCGGAATCGATTGGCTTCAGAATTTCATAGACGTTGCCAACATACTTACATCGCGGGAGGAAATATACGCCGAATCGCGTGAAGTTGCCGGAAAGAGGTTCATTATCGGCCTAGACGACTTTGCGATTTACGAAGGCTCGAAATTCGGACTCGCCGACGACCCCGGGGTGCCTGCGCACAGATTTCACGCCATGTCCGACCCGCTGGGTAAAACATTGTTCGTAGTTCGAAACTACAACATGGTTATCGACGAGCTGATGTTCGGCGAAATTACGAATTTCAGCAGCGGAGGAACGGGGGAGCTGCCCATATTGTCGTCGATAAGCCGGGAAGCAAGCGGATATTTGCGTAGCGAAACGGAATACGACTTCTTTACGGATCCGATACCGGCGGAGGACGGCGTGTATCTTTCGAGATACCTTTTAAGCCGCGATGCCGGCGATGAAATGGATACCGTCAAGGATAGCGGCATCGTGAAGTTGATTCCGGCCGGAGATGGATATATTGAGGAAGTTTTTACGATTCGCAATCCCAAAAGGCAAAAGCGAGATAGCCTCGGAGTAAGAAATTTTTCTCATCTTTATTATGCCGACTTAGAAAACAAGCTTTTCGGATTTCTGGTCGACGAATCCGGCGAACGGCGGCGGTTCGTTCTTTCCGCGTATGACGTTGCGACAGGAGAATTCCTGCAAATGAACAACTTCAATAGGCCGTTTCGCCAAGTGCTGGTCGATTACGATGAAAGGATTGCCTTTTTTACCTCTAGCGACGTGCCGAAACCGCCGGATAGAGTTGACAATTCCGAATTTGCGGAGCGGCGGCGCGACGATGGCTCAATCAGGTATTCATATTATTTGTGTTCGATGGATTTGAGATCGCTCGAAGTCAAAGTTTTGCGTGAATTCGACGCGGGAAACGTTCCTGCTCCGGGAGGAAGGATTGTTGCCGGGGCACCGGTGATTTCGCTTTGCGAAAGCGAAAAGCTCGTTGTGGCGTCGAACGGCGAAGTAATATTCACATTGGATTACGGTGGCGGGGGTTATCGCGAAATAGCCACGGGCGGCAAAATAGGCTGGAATTTGATTTACGTCGCGAGCAAAGTCGAGCCGCGACGGAGCCGGAATTAGAATCGCAAGCGGTTTTCGGCCTTTGATTACTTGACCGCAACCCATTCGTAAGTAAATCCTTCCACCGAAACGCGTGCGACGACGAATCCGTGCTCGTGCTTTCCGAACTTGTATTTTTTATAAAGCGAGGCGCCTCCGCCAGCTGAAATAATGTAGGGTATTCCGTCCAAAATCATTTCGTCATATAAGTGAATATGCCCCATGAAAACCGCTTTTACGTTTGAGGAGGCGATCAGTTTCATCGCTTCGCCGCCACGGCCGCCGGCGCCATCGGAGTTCATCGAGTGAACCTTCCACCTGTCAACCGCTGGCGGTTTGTGGAAAAACACGTAGCAATTTTTGTCTGTTTGAAGATATTTGCGCAAGAACTTAATCGTTTCTTCGCTGAAGCTGCCGCGAGCATTGTCAATAGATATGAACCTGTGGTCACCGTAATCGAAAAACCAATTGGGTTCGCCGATCAGATTCTTGAAATTTGAATAGCCTTTCGCCACGTCGTGGTTTCCGCAAACGGACAAAACCGGGATTTCGACGTTTTCGATAAGTTTCTTGTAATGATCCCATTCTTTAAGGGTACCGTTCGAAACCAAATCGCCCGTGTTCACGATGAAAAGCGGCGAGTACTCGCGAGACTTTTCGAGTATGGCTTTATAAATTCTGTCGCCTTCTCTGGAGTCGCCGACTACGATGAATGTGAAACCGCCGTCTAGACCGCTTTTGTCGGCCCAGATTTTTTGGATATTTGCTCTGTTAGACAGCTCCGCGGCTATTCCTGCCTGCGGATGAAGAAACATCCAAAAAACAAACGCAGTAAAGACCAATCGCACGGACACACACCTCCGGAAAGTGCCGGAGATAGTCCGGCGCAAAGCGATTATGCCAGACTAACGCATTGCAGGCAAATTCACAGTCTATACGTGAGTGAGTTCCTCGACGGAATCGTGCATTTTGCCTACTCTGGCGACCTTCGTTTTGCGCGCCGCTTGGGCGACAGCCTTCGCTACGCGTTCTTTTACGTTTTTGTCGAACACGCTCGGGATTATGTAATCCGGGCCGATATGCTCGTCCGGAATGCAGCCTGCAATAGCCTTTGCAGCGGCATGTTTCATTTCTTCGTTGATGCAGGACGCGCGTGCGTCGAGCGCTCCGCGGAAAATGCCGGGGAAGCAAAGCACGTTGTTAATTTGATTGGGGTAGTCGCTTCTGCCGGTAGCCATTACCGCTACGTGTCCCCAACATTCCTCAGGCATTATTTCCGGTACCGGATTGCTCATTGCGAAAACGAACGGGTCCTTGTTCATTTTCTTGACGTCGTCGATAGTAATCAGCCCGGGGCCGGAAAGGCCGAGAAACAGGTCTGCGCCGTTCATTGCTTCGTGAATCGTTCCGTGCACTTTTTCGCGGTTAGTATGCGTGGCGTACCACTGCTTGGCGAAGTTGTCGCCTATGCCATCACGCCCTTCGTAGATAATTCCCTTTCTGTCGCATCCGACAAAGTGGGTGATTCCGAGCGTCATAAGCATTTTTGTGCAGGCGACGCCCGCCGCGCCGACGCCGCACACGACGACTTTCATATCTTCGATTTTCTTTCCGGTAAGCTTGCAGGCGTTTATTAGTGCCGCTGCGACGACGACCGCCGTGCCGTGTTGGTCGTCATGAAAAACGGGAATGTCGAGTTCCTCTTTGAGCTTGTCTTCGATGTAGAAACAACGCGGCGCCGATATGTCTTCGAGATTGATTCCGCCGAAGCCGGGCGATATTGCTTTTACGATATTCACGATTTCATCGGGGTCTTTCGTGTTAAGGCAAATAGGAAAGGCATCGACGTCTCCGAACTCCTTGAACAGCATCGCTTTGCCTTCCATAACGGGCATCGCAGCTTCCGGCCCTATGTCGCCGAGTCCGAGAACCGCCGTGCCATCCGAAACGACGGCAATCATGTTCTTCTTAATGGTCAGCGCCCACGCCTTGTCACGGTCATGGTGAACAGCCATGCATACACGGCCTACGCCCGGAGTGTATGCCATCGAAAGATCGTCGCGGGTTTTGACCGGCGTTCGGTTCTTGATTTCGATTTTGCCGCCGAGGTGAATAAGGAACGTGCGGTCGCTCCATTGACGGATTTTGATGCCTTCCATCGAAGAAATCGCATCGAGAACTTGATGAGCATGTTCGACGCTTGTGCATTCGACAGTGAAATCGCGCCATGCGATGTCAACCTGTGTTTTCACAAGGTCTATCGCGCCGATGCCTGCGCCGGCATCCGCAATTCGCGTTAGTACGCGCGCGACCGTTCCCGGAATCCTCGGGTGTTCGATTCTGATTGTCAACGAATAGCTTGCACTTGGCTGAATGTGCATTTCTGCCTCCTTTTGCGCGACGGGAGGAAGCCTCCCTCCGGCAAGTCAATAGTAGAATATTCGCCCCTTAAAATCCAAAAAAGCGGCCTGCCGGCCGCAATAGGATGTGAAGACAATCTCACTCTTTCACTTGCCTTGCCTTAAACGCCGGCTTTTTCCGAAATTTCCCTTACCGCCAATATCGCCCGCCGGATATGTTCCTCGGTGTTGAACGCGCCGATGGAAAACCTTACCGTGCCTCCCCGTTTGAGAGTTCCGAGCATTTCGTGAGCGAGAGGCGCGCAGTGAATACCGATTCGGTTTGCGATTCGATAGCGCCCTGCTAGTATTTCGCCTACCTCTGCCGGGTCGCGGGTTCCTAGGTTAAAGCTTACGACGCCGCCGTGGCCTGCGCCAACTTCGCTTTTGCCATACACTGTTACACCGGGAACATCTTGAAGTCCGGACAAGAGCAGCGCTGTAAGCCGCTGGATTTTCGACATTATTTCGATCAATCCTTCGGATTCGATATGGGAGAGTCCAGCTGAAAGGCTGGCGACGCCGGGCATGTTTATGGTGCCGGATTCGTAATATTGGGGCAGGGCGGTAGGGTGCTTAATACTTTCGGATAAATAGCCCGTACCGCCTACACGAAGCGGGCGAACGTCGTATCCCTCGCGAATGAACATTAAACCGGTTCCCTGAACTCCAAGCATAGATTTATGGCCAGGACAAGCAAAGAAAGCCGCTCCCCATTTATCAAGCTCGATTGGAAGATGACCGGCAGCCTGCGCGCCGTCGAGCAACACCGGAATGCCCAACTCCGCAGCTTTGGCGCATACTTCTTTGTATGGTTGTATTTCGCCGGTTACGTTACTGACCATGCTAAGACAAATAAGCTTCGTGGAGCTTTTTACGGCGGTTTTTATGGCATCGGGAGCGACCCGGCCGTATTCGTCGTGTGGAAGGACTTCGAAAACGACGCCGGATTCTTCGGAAAGTCTGTCGAGCGGGCGAAGAACGCTGTTATGTTCGAGCGGCGAAATCAGAACGTGGCCGCCGTTTCTTAGATAACCGAAAAGTATCGTCGAAAGCCCGTCTGTCGCGCTGTAAGTGAAAATCAGCCTGTGTTCGTCCGCTATGCCGAAAAATTTGGCGAGTCTTCTTCTTGTGCTCGCTAGGAGCCGGTTTGTATCCGTGCTACCTTCGCCAAGTCCCCTCGAAGGCGAGCCCGCATTCGTGCGTATGAACTCGCCGACAGATTCGTAAACGCTTTGAGGCTTCGGATAGCTCGTAGCCGCGTTGTCGAGATACACAAGCTGTAGTTCGTTGTTTTCGGGCATGCCTGTTCGATTAAGCCGTTAATCCTGGCTTTTTTGCGCGTCGGCGGCGTCCGCGGAGTCTGGAGGTTTGGGTGCTGGCGGCGGGGATGCCGGCGCGGCATCGTCGTCCTTTACCGCGGTTTTGAACTCGCGAATGCCTTGTCCAAGGCCGCGGAAAATTCGCGGAATCTGGGTTCCGCCGAAAAGGACAACGACTGCTATTAGTACGATAATCCACTCGTTCATTTCCAACTCCGAGTGTAATGCAAGGTGAAACTCGCCCTGACATTATACAGGTTTCGCTCCTTTCGCCGCAAAGCAATGGGTGATTGCGCCAAAAAGCGCTGATTTCGGGAAGTTGAAAGCGAGAGAACCTAAATTCTTTGGGTAGGCGGCCTTACGGCATCTTCGGAACCGGGAATCGGTGTGGGCTCAGTTTTTTCATCCGCCGCGGGCGTTCCGGAATCCCGGCCTTCGTACATGAAGAAGCCGTCAACGCCTCCGAAAAACTCGTATATTTTTTTATTCGTGTCGGCTCGAAGCGAATCGCAGTAAATGAACTCCTTTCCGTCCACAATCGAAACACCGCCGCCCATGGTCAATACTTTTTCCTTGTCGTCGTAGGCCATTTCGCTGCATTCGGCGTATTTGCCTTTGCTGCCTTCGATTTTGACTACTTCCGATTTCGATTCCATTCGCCGCTTGTCGTAATCGAAAGTCAATAACTCGGTTGTCATAGTCATCGGATTGGCGATTTCCTTTAAGACCTGTTCGTCCGCTTCGTTTCGCTTTATCAAGCCGCCTTCGATCAGCCAGTTGCCGTTCTGCTGCCAGTATTTGACGTTTCCGGCTGCTTTGAACAACTGAGTCGTATCGTTTATTTCAAGATCATCGCATTCCAGTTTTTTATCGCTTTGGTCGAGCACGACCTGTTTTTCCGAGTCTTCATTCATCATGCACTTGATAACGCCGGTTTCCTCGTTGATTGCGATGTAATCGGCGGTCAGTGTAACTTTGCTTTTGGTGAGCGCCGCCGCGACGTCTTTGTCCTCCTGTTCCACCATTCCGGCCTCGTTGAGCCATCCGAATTTTTCGATTACTAGCGTTACGTTGCCGGAAAGCAGATAGGCGCCGATTGCGCTGTCGTATTTGACTTCTTCGGCTTCTATCGTAATCTCGTCCTGCACGACTTTTACTTCGCCGGTAGCATGGAAATCTTCCGAATCCCAGTTGTATTCAAGATTGCCGCAGTAAACCTTGGTTTTTTGGTTTTTGAAAACGCCAAGCATTCTCGTTTTTTTCGAGTCGCCTTCTCTCGGACGGGCGATGCCGAGATTGTATCTTTCAAACTGAACGAAACCTTGCGCCTTCAGCCAATTATTGTTGTAGTCAACGTCCACGGTTTCGCAGTTAATCCGGTATTCGAGGTCCTCGACGAATACGTTGCCTATGATCGTAACCGTTTCGTTGTTTTGGTCTATGTCCGCGGTGTCCCCTTTGAGCATCACGTTGAAATAATAAACCTCGAGTCCGCCTTCGACGTGATACAGCTTGTCGGAAGTATTGCCGGTTATTCTGCCGTTGGGGATGAGCATTCTGACGAAGCCGCGCCGCGTATATTTTCCTAATTCGGGATCGGCTGTGCCGGGTTTTTTCTCTTCGCCACCGGTCTCGGCAGATTTGGAATCTCCATTTTCGGGATTACCCGCATCGTTCTCGGAATCGCCCGCCTCAGTTTCGCGCTGGTTTGATTCGCCGGACTCACCGCCGCCTTCGCCCTGCGCGGATGCGCTTACGGCCCCGTAAATTGCGAGCGCCGCGGCAAATGCGATTGCAAGAATCTGGAGGATAAACTTTTTCAATCCGTATCCTCCCTCGGCTTGACTATTATGGCTTCGCCTTTTTGCCCTTCTTTATCTTCGTCTTTTTCCGAGTCGTCTTGGGGAGTCTTGCCCGGCAGTCTTTTTCCGGCCGACGCCTGGCCGCCGTCGCCTTTTAACTGAAATTCAAGTTCGAGCGCCCCGGAGTACGATTGAACTTCAGCGGGTTTCACTCCCTGCGCGCCCGGCAAAGGCGGAACGAATTCCCCGCCGGCTGGCGGCCGTAGTCTTCCCGCATCCTCGGTCAGCCCGAGCGCTTTCCGGACGGCTTCCTCGCCTTCGATTCCGGTAATTTGGGGCGGCAATATGGGCATGCCGTCGGGCGGCACGAGGCCGTCGGCTCCATGTTGGATAACTCCCGGTTGAGGAGGCTTGGAAGGCAAATCGCCAGATTCCCAAGGCGAAACCCGAAGATTTTTCCCGAAAAGCCGCTGAATCCAGTCGAACTCGGCCGGGTCGAAAATTGGCGCGGGCGGCTCCGGAACGGGGCGCATTACATCTTTACCGGGCATTGGCTGGACTACGACTTCCTTCCAGTCGGGCAAAAACTCCCACGGCGGATTTTCATCGCGGAATTTCTTGAGGTCCTCAAGCTGCTGTTTGGTGCGCTCTTCTTCGCTTGTTCCTTTAGCGCCACGCTCTTTAACCTTGCGGTCCACGAGGTCGAATTCGCTTATGTACTTTTCGGGAATGCGGATTTGGGCGTCCGCCTTACCGTTCACTTCTATGTCGTCCTTATCCGTAAAAAAGATTATTTGGTCGCCCGTGAAATATTCGTCCTTTTTATTCCAGTATTCCACGCCCATTTGGCACAAGAATTTCTTCATCGATTCGTCGTAAAACGCCTCGCCGCAGGTAGCAGCCTTGTCGCGCTGACGAATGCGCACGTTCGTTTCGGCGAATATGTCGTTCGAGTCGAGGAAAACGACCGCTCTTCCCGCGGTAAGTTTTATCTCTTCGTAGAGCATTTTTTCGACGTCGGGATTCTTGATTTCTTTGATTACTTCGTCTTCTTTAAGCCATTCGCCGCTCAATTGATAAATATAAATGTCGTCGTCGAGAAAAACTACTTTTCTGATTTGTCCGGTGTCCGGGTCCTCGTATTTGCCGAAATAAGTAAGACCTTCGGCGCCGGCCCGCCGGCCTTCTTGAGCGACGATGCTCCTTCCGTATGTTCGTGCGTAGTCGATGTCCCAAAAGTATTCGATGTCGTTGGCTTCGATGACGGTTACGCGCTTTTTCATCGATTTAAGCGCCGGGTCTTCATTCGGCTTCGGCTCGGAAGGATTTACCCGCATATAAATCTTGCCGTAGCATTTCGCCCAGCTTTCCTTCATATGCACTTCGATGTGGTTGCTCCAAAGCTCAATTTCGCCTTTCTTGAAATATAACTGAGTGTCCTCGTCCTTTTCGGGCGGCATAACCCGTTCACCCGTAATCGGGTTTACCACCAGAGGCGGCCTAACTTGAAACTCCTTGTCGCTGTAATCGCTTACCGCGACTAGCACCTCTTCGTTCCGGTCGTAAATGACCATATCCGAATGAACGAAAACGTTTTTGAAATCCTCAAGCTTCAAGTCGGCCTGCGTAAGCTTGCGCTCTTCGATTACTTTGGTGTCGGTCAGTTCCACGACTTTGAGTTGGCAGTTGCCCACGAAAGACAGGTATCGAAGGTCTTTGTCGCCTTGCATATAGTCGGCGGAAATCCAGTTTCCTTCGCTCGTCACCAGCGTTACTTTTTCCGGGAAAACGAACTGGTTGACGTAATGCACCCAGTGCACTCTGTCCGTTTCGACAATCATATTGTCTCTGGTCAAAATCTTAAGACCGCCGTAAAGCGTCATGTTTTTGTCGCGGTCGTTATAAAGGATTTTGCCGACTTCCATTCTTAGGTTCGGGCCGCGGTCGTCGAAAAAGTTCGCTTCAGCCTTCGTGAATTCGTATTCGATTTCGTTTTGGGAAACTGTGACCAAATCGCTTTGAATTTGCCAGACTATTTGCCCCTTGTCGCTTATGCCGGTCGCCTTGTTTCCTTCGAGGGCGATGCCGTATTTCGACTCTTTCGGGCGTCCGGTTATGGCGCTAATTTCCGCTTCGGAATTGTAGAAAATCATTTCGATGGCGAAAAACGAAAGCGCCAAAAACACGATTGTCATTATCACCTTGAAATCGCGCGCGATTACGGGCCTGTATTTCGAAAACCAGCTTTCTTTTCTACTTTCCATTTGGCGGCTGCGCGGTCCAATCCGCGCCGAATCCGGCGTTACACGCAAAATGCGCGCTCGCCGGCCAAAAAATGCAGGTATCGAGCGGGCCGTTTATACCATGGCGCCGCAAGCGCGCGAGCCATGTTTTGACGGCGGCCGGGCCCGCTTGTTCACCGGACGAAAGTGTCCGGGTTAAGCGATTACTCCACCTGTTCTACCTTGACAAAGTTCGTTATTCCTTGAACGCGGGTCGGAATACCGCCGATGAAAACGAGAGTCGAGCCGCTCTCGAACTCCGGCATACCCTGTATTTCCTGCAATTGCTCGATTAGCGCCGATTCGGTTGTAAGCCGGGCTTCGGACAAATACGGATAAACGCCATACGACAGCGCAAGCTTGCGGGCGACTTTTAGGTGCGGAGTGGGTGCAATTATGGTGCAATCCGGCCTCAGACGAGAAACGTTTCTCGCCGAAAACCCGCTTTCGGTCGGCGCAACTATTGCAGTCGAGCCGAGGTCGTGTGCTATGGCGTATGCTGCAACCGCCATTCGAGTAGCGATCTGGTCTTTTTCTTTTGCAAGGTCGAGCGCCTTCGAGAAGTTCACGGGAATCGAGGGTTCGGTGGCGAGAGCGATTCTGGTCATGATTTCGATTGTTTCGATGGGATAAGCGCCGACAGCGGTTTCTCCCGAGAGCATTACCGCGTCCGTTCCGTCCAAAATTGCGTTAGCAACGTCGCTGACTTCCGCTCTCGTTGGATATTCGTTCGAAATCATGCTTTCGAGCATCTGCGTCGCGGTAATAACCGGTATCGCGAAATCTTTTGCCCGAGAGATTATTTTCTTTTGAATCATGGGGACATCTTCCAGCGGAAGGAAAAGCCCCATATCGCCGCGAGCGACCATTACGCCGTCCGACACTTCCAGAATTCCGTCGAGGTTCGCGACGGCTTCGGGCTGTTCGATTTTGGCGATAAGGGGAATCCGGACGCCGATTTTCGAAATGGCTTCCCTCGCCTTAAGCATATCCGAGGCACGGCGCACGAAACTGACTGCAAACCAATCTACTTCCAGCTCGCAACCGAGCTGTATGAACTCGTAATCGTGAGGTTGAAGCGAATCCGCCGCGAAGCTGCGTCCGGGGCGCGTTATGCCTTTCCCCTTTTTCAGCAATCCCGCCGTCATCGCTTCGCACGAGATAGTGCCCATAACGACTTCGGTGACGAGCAGCTTTGCGTCGCCGTCTCCGATGAGGAGTTCCTCGCCTACCGTCAGTTCGTCGGGTAGCGATTCGTAATCGGTAACCAGCTTCGGCTCCCCGCCGCCGTTACCTGTGTCCGGCGCTCCGGACGTTACGATTTTAAGCAAGTCGCCTTTATTTACAGATAGCGCGCCACCCGGAACTTCGCTTAACCGGATTTTGGGGCCTTGCAAGTCAACGACAATCGAAACGTGAACCTTCTTTAGTTCCGCGGCTCGTCTGACGGTTTCTACAAGGGCTTTCATACCGTCCGGACTCGTATGGCTGGCGTTTATGCGGATTGCGTTCAGGCCGGAGTCGATCATGCGCGAGATGGTCTCCCCGGTGCTCGACGCAGGACCGAGGGTGGCAAGTATCTTCGTACGCTTTTCTTTAAGAACAGACATCTCATCCCCCAAAACCAAGTTTGGCCTTTGGCATTATATGCGCGCAAATCGGATTCGCGCGCGCCTTGCCGGAAATTTTTCTATTAACATTGCGTTGTTGGCAAATGTTTGAAACGGATTTTTTTGCGTGCTTATCCGTTTGAATTTCGGCAAGAAATATTCGCAACATGCCGGTTGAGGCTTGTAAATATTGATTTTAATTTTGGCTTTTGATAGTATTTCCATATGCCGCGTCGCGTGCGCATGTTAATCGTTGCTTCGGCGCTCGTCCTCACGCTCGTATGCTCGCTTTTTTCGTTTGTAAAGCTGTGGCGTGAGGATATGGCACTGACGCGCAAACTTTTAGAACAAGAGCGAGTTTATCACGCTCTACAAGACAAATATTTGGCCATTCGGGCGGACACTAACCGGTTGAAAAACGACAAGGACTATCAGGGCGAAACGCTTAAAGGCGAATTCGGTTATGTCGAATCGAACGAAGTTCCGATCGTCGTTGTGGACCCGGACGAAAAACCAAAAGCGAAGGGCAAGTAACAATCGCCGAGAAATAGCACTATTTCTTCGGTTTCTTTGGCTTTCCAACTTCAATAGCGCTGCCGATATTGTATTTCGGCTCGGGTTTCTCCTCCGGCGTCTCCTCGAATGTTTCGATCTCTTCAGCTACTGCGTCGATCGGCAATTCATCAATGAAATCTGCGGTTATGAAAGAGACCAATTCTTCGTAAAGCGCTTCGTCAAGCGCGATTAATTCCAAGCCCGATTTCGATTTTTCCCTTATTTTGTCCGAAGTTGCGTGATTCGAATGAGCAAGCTTGTAATATCTTTCCGCATTCTTCAATTCGCCGGATCGTCTGTATAGTTCGCCCAGATGAAAATAAACAAGCGGTATTTCCGACGATAGTATTTGACCGCGATCCAAGGCGAGCTCGAAGCTAACCGCTGCATTGGTTTGATATTCGCGCATCTTTTCGACGATTCCGCTTCCCGCAATATCCCTCATCAGCTTCGGCCCCTTGCCGGCCAGATTCGAGCCAAGCGAAAGTTCGATTTCGGACAGGGAGTTGATCGCGTTCTGTACGCGCGCGGTTTCGCCGCGAGCAAGCCAATAGCAACCAAGAACACCCAGCGCGGGCCCGGCGCGCCTGGCGCTGAAAAACAAGTCGTGAAAATAAACCGGGATTTCAATAGACTCCTCGTATAAAATTCTGGGGGATGGAAAGGGAACTTCGAGCGGGGTAGCGTCCGCAAGCTCGGCGACAGTCTCGCCGCTCAGTGCAGCCCACCCGGGATTCTCTTCCCAAAATCCGGTTCTGATGCAGAAGGATGCGTCTAGCCATGCGAGTGCGATATCCCGTTCGTCCGCGCGCTGCCGCTCGAGAGAGCGCGCATAGCGCTCGAACAATTCCCAAGACGGTCTTAAGGCACGCGAGCCGCCCGTCATAGCATCCGCAAAGGTTTCCGAGTACCATTTTGTGAATTCTCCGCCGCCGTTCCAGACTGGCGATTCCGGCGGCGCGGCGAAACCGCATTTCGGGCAAACGGCGAGTCTTGCCGGATAAAGCCCGATTGTTTTAAACGAGGTGATTTCCGGCACGACCCTTAAGCAGTAATCCCTATCTTCGATAAGATGCCCTTTCGGCGGCTGGCTTAGTTTGTATTCGATCGATGTCCCGTCAATCGGGCAATCGACATTCGCCACGGCATCGGCAGATTCGCCGTAAACCGATTGAGGCGCTCCAGCCAATATCAGAAACAAGGACAAAACGGCACCGGTTGGAATTGCAAAAACACGTTTCGAAATCGAATTTGCGGCGGTTTTGGTCATGTTTTAAATGTCTATCGTGTCCAAGACGGCGCCATCGGTAGGAATGGTCACTTTGCCGGCGGGTTCGGGCAAGCGTCTGCTTGTCGAAATCAACGCCGCTTCGGCTTTGTACGGTTCGGAATCGGGAAAAACTTTTGTAACCAGCGAGACTCGACCGTCTTCAAGAAGCAAATAGCTGCCGACCGGGTATGCACCGAGCCTTTCTTTAATTGCCGTAGTGCAGTCAGGGTCGAAATGACTGCCCGCGCTCTGCGAGATTAGTTCGAGAGCGATTGGAGGTGCGATTCGGCTTTGGTAAGAGCGGCTCGTGGTCAGCGCGTCGTAAACGTCGCAAGCGGTTAGCCATCTTGCCAAATGCGGAATTCCATCGGCTTTAAGGCCGTCCGGGTAGCCTGTGCCATTGAATTTTTCGTGATGTCCGGAAACCATCCATCTAACTTGTTCGTGAACTTCCCCGCATTCGCCGATAAGCCGGGAGCTATGGTCGATGTGTTTTTTTATTAGAGAATATTCGTCCGGCGTCAGCGCTCCCTTTTTAAACAGCACTTCGGGCGGTACAAAAGCTTTGCCGAGGTCGTGCATCAAGCAACCCATTGCGGCATTTACTTTGCCGACAGCTTTGCATACGGACGAAAATGCGCCCGCCATCAATAGCGTGACGTTGACGGTATGATAACTGTAATAATCTTCGGCGCTTGGAACGTCGAGGGGTTTAAGTAGCTCGGCGCCAGTATAAATCGCGGTATTCGCAATCATTTCGGCAGTTTGCCACAGGTCTCCGAAGCCGTCCAATGTGCCGTCGGCTACGTCGTGGAAAGATTGCGCCACGACGGCGACTGCTTCTTTGTATTTTTCTTTGGGCAAGACCGGTTCGACACCGAGTTCCGCCAGTAAAGCGTCCCTGTTTTCGGCTAGCGTCAACCGGTCGCCGTCCGATAGCGCGGCCGTCCGTTCGCGCATCCTCGTCGCAAGAGCCTCCAGTCTGGTGGAAAGCTCTTTGATGCCCTGCTTCTTTAGCCGAATCATCAGCTCCGGCGTTACTTTGTGACCCTGACGGAGCAAGAACGCCTTTTCGACGAATAAATCCGATTCGTAAAATTCTCCGCTTCGAATAGCGTTCACAGGAAAGGTGTATTTGGCCATTCTAATACTCCAAAACCGCATTAACAAACATTCGAACATGGCCGTTTCCGCAAAAGCCGCTCAAAATGGCGAAACGTCGCGGAGATAAGCCATTCGGCCGAAGTTATGATACCTTATCGCGCGCCGCGCAGGGAATGCGCGAGCGATTAACTTTAAGGTAAAAGCGAAATGATTATCAAACCGGACTCCGTATCGATAGAGAATTTTATTAATGCCCAAATACAACTGCAAGGCGCGGGCATCGACTTGACAGCCGGCGAAATCGAAAAATTCACGTCTGGCGGTTCGATCGATTTTTCCAATTCGAAACGCAGATTGCCCGCAACCGAAAAAGTGGAATGGATTCAGCAAAGCGGCGGATACGAGCTTATGGAAGAGGCTGAGGCCGAACATGTTCCCTTCGAGGGCTTTGTCGATCTTGCGCAAGGGGGATATCTGGTTCGATATAACGAAATAGTGGAAGTGCCGGTAGGCGCCGTCGGAATAATCTTGCCGAGGTCGAGTTTGATGCGATGCGGCGCAACTCTTTATTCGGCGGTTTGGGATCCCGGATACAAGGGCAGGGGACAAGGATTGTTAAACGTTTTAAATCCGATTAGGCTTTATAAAAATGCAAGAATAGGACAGATATTTTTTATACGCTTGGAAGAGCCTACTTCAAGACTTTATAAAGGAAAATATCAAAATGAAAGCATTTAGCTGTGCAATTGGAAATAAAATAACAAAAAAAATGCCGCGCAATCAAGCGCGGCAATAAAATTGCAATATACAGGTTATTTTCCGCAGCCGCAGACGTCTGCCGTGCCTTTGCAGTGGCCGCAGCCGCAGGCCGCGCCGCACTCGCACGCGGAAAGCTCGCCGGACTTCGCCGCCATAGCTTCCTCATGAGCTGCCATCATTTCTTCGCTCCATTCGATAAGCCAGATTTCGTTACCCTCCGGGTCGCCTATAACGGCAAGGGTTATTCCGGGCATAGGCGTAGGCTCGAGGTATGCGGTCGCGCCTTTCGCAACCGCCCATTCGAACGCCGATGCGCAATCGGGCACGGTAAAATCGAAAACGACGGCATTGCTGCGAGGGGACGGCACGGGATGCTCGATGCCTGTCGAAGAAATAACGGCAAACGGGTGGCCGCCTTCATGCGCGAACACGCGAATCGGCACCGTGGGGTCGAAATGCACCTCCGCAAATCCGAATGTGTCTTGGTACCAAGCGCTAAGAGCGTCAAAATCTTCGGCGATTACGTAAATCGCGCCGATGTTGAACTTCGGCGCATCGCCATGTTCGTCGGCGAATGAAGCCTTCGATACGGCGAGCGACAATACGAGCGAAAGCACCAAAAGCGATAATAAACGGTTCATCGGTTCCTCCAAAAATCAAGAATTCGCAAGAGGATACTTACCGCGGTTCCGGCGCGATAATCGAAGGAATAACCGGTCTGTTGGGAAGTTTAACAACTGACATTCCGTAATTGACGGACTATAGATTACGTATTTCTACCAAAAAACCGCGATAATTCACATAGCGGCCGATTTGGATGCGCCTTCACGCTCTGTTTTTGTAATGTGCCGCGCTCGGCTATAATCGCGCGGTCCTCATTCTCAATTTCACGGGGCGAATAATGGCGGTATTACCCACGCGAGTCAACAAATCCGGTGACGAGTATAAGGCGAACTTCGAGTATCAATCGTCGCTCGCGGCCGAACTTAAGGATCGCCTTGCACAAGTTCGCAAAGGCGGACCGGACAAGGCTCGGCAAAGGCATATCGAGCAAGGCAAACTTTACGTTTGGGATCGTATCGAGCGCTTGATAGATCCGGGGTCTCCGTTTCTGGAACTAATGCCGCTCGCCGCATGGGATATGTACGGCGGGGATGCGCCTGGCGCGGGTCTAGTCACCGGCGTGGGACGCATCGAAGGAACCCAGTGCATGATTGTCGCGAACAATGCGACCGTGAAAGGCGGCACGTATTATCCGATAACCGTGCGCAAGCATATACGCGCGCAGGAAATAGCGATGGAAAACCGGCTGCCGTGCATTTACCTGGTGGATAGCGGCGGCGCGTTTCTTCCGTTGCAGGCGGAGGTTTTTCCCGACCGTTTTCACTTCGGGCGGATTTTCTATAACCAAGCGGTGCTTTCCAAAATGAACATTCCGCAGATCAGCGCAGTAATGGGCAGCTGCACCGCCGGCGGCGCTTACGTTCCCGCGATGAGCGACGAAGCGATTATGGTCAAAGGGATCGCCACGATTTTCCTCGGCGGCCCGCCGCTCGTAAAAGCCGCGACCGGCGAAGAAATAACGGCGGAAGAGCTTGGCGGCGCGGACGTGCACTGCAAGATTTCCGGCGTGGCAGACCACCTTGCGGACGACGACGACGACGCCATTCGTATATTGCGAGACGTTGCCGGCCATCTTCATCGTCCAAAGGAAAGGCCATTCCGGACAAAAGAGCCCGCGGAGCCGCTTTACGATGCGGACGAACTATACGGTATCGTAAGCCGCAGCTTCAGCAAGCCATACGACGTGCGCGAAGTTATCGCACGCATTGTGGACGGCAGCGAGTTTCACGAATTCAAGGCGCAGTATGCTACTACGGTCGTATGTGGATTCGCGCATATCTGGGGCTATCCGGTCGGCATTTTAGGCAACAACGGCGTACTTTTCAGCGAGTCTGCGCTTAAGGCCACGCACTTTATCGATATGTGCTGCGAACGCGGAATTCCGCTTTTGTTTTTGCAGAACATCACCGGATACATGGTCGGGCGGGCGGCGGAGCACGGCGGCATAGCGAAAGACGGGGCGAAGATGGTGCACGCGGTCGCGTGCGCGAATGTGCCAAAATTCACGGTGATAATCGGCGGCAGTTTCGGTGCGGGAAATTACGGAATGTGCGGCAGGGCTTACGACCCTCGATTTTTGTTTATGTGGCCGGGCGCACGTATAAGCGTGATGGGCGGCGAGCAGGCGGCGGGCGTCCTTTGCACGGTGAAGGTTGACCAGCTTGAGCGCGAAGGAAAGACGATGAGCGATGAGGAGCAGGCCGAATTCAAGCGCCCAATTATCGAGCGTTACGAATTCGAAGGCAGTTCGTACTATTCGACGGCGCGGCTTTGGGACGACGGGATAATCGACCCGGTGGACACTCGGATGGTGCTTGGCCTCAGCCTGGAGCTTTCTGCGAACGCGCCGGCGGAAGCCAAGAAGTTCGGCGTGTTCAGGATGTGATTCTACTTTGTTCGAGGCTTGAAGATTAACTCCAATACCATTAGCAAATGCTGAATTTGAAGCGTTTCGACAAGTGGTAATCGGAAAACCCTCTGCGTAGCTAATCAACTGCCGTGCACTGCCGATTTGATAATTCGCGAATGCACTTGGTAATCGAATATGTTACTACGCCGGTTAAGGAAATTTTTTTCTGGAGTGGCTTATGCCTAAAGCGAAAATCGACTCAGAGAAGGAAAAGTATCACATCAGCGGCGAGGCCGTCGAGAAAAAGACGGGCAAGCCGTGGAGCGAGTGGCTGAAAATCCTCGACAAGTACGACGTCAAAAAGAACGGTCACCGGAATGCGGCGTTTTACCTTTACGAAAATCACGGCGTGTCCGCATGGTGGTCGCAAACCGTAGTCGTCAAATACGAGTACGAGCGCGGCCTGCGCACGAAAGAAATTCCCAAGCCCGGCAAGCTGGAATTCAGCGTGTCTCGCACTATCTACGCCGCGCCAGGAGCGATATTCGATGCTTGGGCGGACGCGGCGAAAATGAGTAAGTGGTTTACTTCCAAAATGAAGCACGACTTCCGGCAAGGCGGCGAGTATAAGAACGGCGACGGCGACAAGGGCGTTTATCTATATATAGCCGATGGCAAGCGCATCCGCTTCACCTGGGAGAACGAGAAGTATTGCCCCGGTACGGAGATTAATGTCTGGTTTTTCGCTAAACCCGACGGCAAAACGAATGTGCGAATTTCGCATTCAAAGCTCGACAGCGAAAAGGACGTCGAAGATATGCGTGAAGGTTGGAGTTGGGCGCTCGACAGTCTGAAATCGTTTGTCGAAACGGGAAAGGGAATTAAGCATGATGACTGGATGAAAGCAAAGAATTCGAACTGAATCTCGTATGGATTCGGGAAATGGCCGTTCGATTGCGGAGAAAAGATATGGCAAGATTGGTTGACAAATATCGCGACGCCGGCGAGTTATTGAACGTAACGGGCAACGGCGGGGTGCATTACAATGCCGTACGCATAGTTGAGACGTTCGACGACTTTATCGTTGTGGAAGCTGCCGAGGGGGCGGAAAGGAGCGGCGGTGGCTGGCGCGGCGGACGAGTGAATGTAAATATCGCAACAATTACGCGGCTAGAAACCGTTGATACTTCGCAGAAAGTGCGGCTGGGACTCCGCGGTTGAATAATCAAATCCGAAATTTGTGTTTTTGCTGCAAGCGAGGTCGAATATTATGTGCTTTTCCGCTCCGCCGCGCTCGCTTTGATAAACCCGTCGAATAAAGGATGCGGGCGTGTGGGACGGCTTTTGAATTCCGGGTGCGCCTGCGTGGCGACGAAGAACGGATGTTCCGGAATTTCAATCATTTCGACGAGCCTGCCGTCCGGCGACGCCGCGCTTATGCTCATTCCGGCGGCTTCAAGCGCGTCGCGATAGGAGTTGTTCACTTCCCACCTGTGCCTGTGCCGCTCGACGATACGCTCTCTGCCGTACAGCTTGTACGACAGCGTACCGTGTTTCAAAACCGCGGTGTAATCGCCTAGGCGCATCGTGCCGCCGAGGTCCTTTACCTTTTCCTGCTCGCTCATTTTCGCGATGACAGGGTTCTTGCACTTCGGACGATACTCGGTCGAATTCGCGTCCTGAAGTTTCAAAACGTTTCTGGCGAATTCCACTACCGCGCACTGCAGCCCGAAGCATATTCCGAAGAACGGAAGTCCGGTTTCGCGCGCATGTTTTATTGCGGCGATTTTGCCGTCCATTCCGCGGCTGCCGAACCCGTACGGAATAAGAAGCCCGTCAACTCCCTTCAGTTTTCTTGCAGCGTTGTCGTTGCTTACGGTTTCTGCGTCGATGTACGATATTTCAAGTTCCTTCCGGTTTGCGTACGCCGCGTGTTTAAGGCTTTCGTTAATCGACATATAAGCGTCGATAAGTTTTACGTATTTTCCGACCAGCGCAACTTTGACATTGCCTTTGGGATGTTTGCGGTTGTCTCGCAGCTTCCACCATTTCGTTAAGTCGGGCTCGCTGTAGGCAAGGCCGAGCTTGCTGCAAACCAGCTGGTCGACTTTTTCATCTTTCAGCATAAGCGGGACGTCGTAAATGCTCTCGGCGTCCACGCCCTGAATCACGGCATCCGGCTCGATGTCGCAGAACAGGCTGATTTTGGCTTTGATGCCCGCGTCAAGCGGATAGTTCGAGCGGCAGATAATTATATCCGGCTGTATACCGATGCTGCGGAGTTCTTTTACGCTGTGCTGGGTAAGTTTGGTTTTAAGCTCGCCGCCGGGGAAAAGATATGGAATCAGCGTTACGTGAATGTTGATCGCGCTTTCGCCGCTTCGTCTAACTTCGTTACGGAACTGGCGGATAGCCTCGAGAAAGGGCAAACTTTCGATATCGCCAACCGTTCCGCCGATTTCAACGATGACCACATGTGCGCGATGCTGGGCCGTAAGGGCTTTTATTCGGTATTTAATTTCGTCGGTGACGTGCGGGATAACCTGAATTGTGCTTCCGAGGTGTTCCTGTCCGCGCCGTTCGCTTTCCAGCACGGTTTTATACACCTGGCCGGTCGTTACGTTCGAGAGCCGTGTCAGCTCTACGTCGATAAAGCGCTCGTAATGGCCGAGGTCGAGGTCGGTTTCCGCACCGTCGCGAGTTACGAACACTTCGCCGTGCTGAAGCGGATTCATCGTGCCCGCGTCGACGTTAAGGTACGGGTCGATTTTCATGACCGAGACTTTGTAGCCCATCGCCTTGAGCAATAAACCGATGCTGGCGCTTGCAATGCCTTTGCCGATCGAAGAGACGTTGCCGCCCGTAACGAAAATATACTTAGCCATCCACATTCGCGCCGGATGGACCGGCGCCCTCCGAAAAGACTTCTTTAAGCCATTTGAGAAGTTCCGTCAAGTCCTTTGCCGTCATATCGGGAACGACCGGGTTCGCTTCGTCGAGATTTCCGCCAGCGACTCCCGTCATAACTAGGCAAGTAAACGCGCCGGCTGCGATTCCGCAAGCGATGTCCGTCGAAAGCCTGTCGCCAACGACAAGCGTGCCTGTAGGCGTAACGCCGCGCTCGGCAATCGCGAGGTTGAGCAGTCTAGGCGACGGTTTGCCGGCAACTTCGGCTTTTGCACCGGACACACGCTCGATAAGATCGACGAACGCGCCGTTGCCCGGCCATAGATAGCCGCCTTGCATTGGAAAAGTGTAGTCCGGATTCGTCGCGATAAGCCTTGCGCCGTTTTGAATTGCCGTTACCGCGTGACAAAGTTCTGCGTACGACAGCCCGACGTCCAGCCCCGCTATAACGGCGTCGAAACTTATTTCTCGAAAGTCCTTCGATTTTAGTTCGGACACGCTTTTTATCGCAGGTACGGCATCTGAACCGGCATTGTTCGCCGCTTCGAGCAGTTCGACGCTGCCCAAAACGAGAACCTTTTTGCCGCGATAGTTTTCCGCCAGAATTTTTTCGATTAAGTAACTTGTGCAATAGAAGTCGCCGGCTGAAAGCGAAATGCCCAGTTTCTCTGCTTTCACTGCATAGCTTTCACGGCTGAGCGATGCGTTGTTCGTGAGCGCGACCGCCTGTATCCCGGCGGATTTCAGCCAGCGGATTATTTCCGCCGCACCGTCCAGCGAGCCGCCGCCAACCCAAAGCACGCCGTCGCAATCGAACGCGACGAGCTTCAAATCGCGCGCCGCCGCCTTAATTGCTTCGTTTTGAATCGAAACCGTTTTCCCAACTGCGCGCGTTGCACCAACCGGTGTGGCGCCGATAGGGGTTCCGCCAAGCGCGGATGAAGCTCCCGCCGATAATCTAGCGGGCGGCGGGATGCGCGTCATTTACACGAGGTCCTTTACTTTGTCCCAATCGTCAAGGAATCGCTTAAGCCCGGTATCTGTAAGCGGATGTTTGAAAAGCTGCAGAAATACCGAATGCGGCATAGTCGCTACGTGCGCGCCGAGAAGCATCGCTTGTTTCACGTGCATCGGGTGACGCAGGCTTGCGGCGAGAACTTCGCACCTGTCGAAAGCATAATTATGAAATACGTTAACTATGTCCTCGACGAGTTCCATACCGTCCGCGCCGGTGTCGTCAAGTCTGCCGACAAACGGGCTGACGTAGTTCGCGCCGGCCTTCGCAGCGAGCAGCGCCTGCTGCACACTGAAAATTAGCGTCACGTTCGTCTTAATGTCATCCAGATGAAGCTGTTGAACAGCTTTCATTCCTTCCGGAATCATCGGGATTTTGACGACGATGTTTTTCGCCCACTCGCTTATTTCGCGCGCCTCGGCAATCATTTCATCCGCGGTGAGCCCTGTCACCTCGGCATTGACCGGCCGCGGCTTGATTAGTTCCGCAATTTCGATAATGGTCTCCTTGAACTTGCGCCGCTCCTTCGCGACAAGCGACGGATTGGTCGTAACGCCGTCAAGCAGGCCCATTTCGACGCCGCTTCTTATCTCTTCGATACTTGCGGTGTCAAGAAAAATCTTCACGAAAGTCCTCCAAAAAACTTCGGAAATTCTATAAGCGCATTTTGATTATATCAAATGCGAGCATGGTTGAATTCACCTATTTTGCACGTTCTACTTTCGGGCAATTAGGGTAGTACGATTCTTTGTTGATAAAATGAAACATGTTCCGCTCGAAAGCGTCTTTAATTCGCGGGCGGCACTTGCGCAAAGTATGAAGAAGTTCGAGTTCAGGCTGGAAAAGTTGGAGCGCGTTAGAGGTATCGCGCAAGATCGGGCCGCTGTCGAGCTGGCGCGCTGCGAAGCGAAAAGGCTGGACTGCGAGCGTAAGCTTCGAGACGCTGAAAAAACGGTCGCCCGTTGCTACGGCGATAGGCGGCTGGCCGCAGGCGAATCTCTCGACCCGGAATTGCTATTGATGTTAGACCAGTTCGGTCAAGTCGCCAAGATTAAATCTGCCAAGGCGAAGGCGGAAATGGACGGCGCGACGATCGACGAACTTAGGGCGCGCGAAAGACTCTTGGCTAGAATGCGCGAGCTAAAGGTTGTCGAAAAATTTCATGAACGCAAGTTCGAGCAGCATAGATTGGAATCTCTCCGGCAGGAGCAAAAGGAAATCGACGACGGCGCCGGTCTTCGAGCAGCCGTAGTTTACAGGTGAAAACCATGCAAATTTTAAATATTGACTTGAAATCGCTCGTTTCAAAGCCGCTTCCGGTGGTGGCTGCGCTGTTATTTGCGATTTCGGCGACCGCATTTTCAGTACCATCCTACGCGCAGACCGGTTTCGAAAACGCTGATCCGGAAACCGCGCACCCTCTCGATGGCGGAGCGATTTCAAACGATGAGTTTAGAGCGCTCGCCGGCGCGCAACTGACTGCCATTGCCTTTATGTGCAATCATTATTTGATGGACAAAGGCGAGTATCCGCCTACGCTGTACGACCTTATGGACAGCGGATATTGGCTGGCGGAAATCGACAACATTTTCACCGGCGAGCCGATCGAGCAGATTGAATTCGAGCCGAGGCCAGGCGACTACGTCACGAATCATTCCGGCACTTACATGCCCGATTTGGCGGGTTCTCAAATGGGGCCTCTTGCTGGCGGTCAAGCCGGAAGCCAGAGCGGCGGAGATTCTTCCGGCGTACAGCCCGCTGCCCCGGGCGGGATTCAAATGCCTGTAGTAAAACGAAACGTACTCAGGCTGGACCCGAATAAAATCGGACCGTTCGAACCCGGCGACCTTCTTTTTTACTCGCAAAAAGATTCGTCGCTTCAGATGTTTATTTGGAAGAACGGCGAGGTTTTCGTCGAACATATGCAGACCTCTCCTTACGATAATTCGATAACGAGGCACCAAATCGCAAGACGGACGCATTTGACTGACGACATAATTCTTGCCTCCGCAGTTTTTATCGAGCAGGTGCTGCCGCGCGAATACGGCAAGCTTCAATTCGCGAGGGGCGAAGACCCGTTATTGCCTCGAGACCTTGCCACTCTAACGTGGGAAAGGCGCGAAGAAATTTTTTCAGAACTGCATGTTTATCCGCGCAATCCAATCACGCAGACGATGATCGAACCCGTCAAAGCGTTCCGGATAGGAATGATTGCGGACCTCGGCGGCGGTCTTGTCCCTCCGGTTTATTGTATGGAAGGCGGACGGCTGCGCACGCTGAAAGAAATGACCGACCTGAAGTATCTTGCAGCCAATCAAAACGAAGTGAAGCGCAGGGAAATAGCCTTCGGGGTATTTAAGTAATGGACCGAAAGGTTGAAGGAATTCGTACGGCGCATTACGCAATGTTCCTTGCGCTCGCGCTGCTGTTGCCGGTTGCCTTTTCCTCATGCGAAGGCGATTCGCCGCTCTCGGTCAGTTCGGTGTTCACACCTTCGCCGGCGTTCGCGCAAGCGTCCGGCCGCCCAGTGCGGGTGCTTTTAGCTCGCGGCAAAGGCGCGACGGTTACGGTGCAAGGCGCTGCGAACGTTTATAGCTCAACCGGTGCGCAGGTGGCTGAAAGCTTAACCGGGAATCTGCAGTTCACTTTAAAGGACAACCGTGTAGATTTCAAAGGCGCCAAAAGTTCGGAATTTACGGTGGCTGCGACGAGCGGATACCTTGCTGTGGGCGGCAACGCTTATCGGGGCAAAATCAGGCTGTTGTCGAGCGGAGGCGAACTGCTCGTTTTGAACGTAATAGACATGGAGGAGTATCTGCGCGGCGTAGTGCCGGGCGAAATGCCGTCGAAGTGGCACATCGAAGCGCTGAAGGCGCAAGCGGTAGCGGCGCGCACGTATGCTCTCCGCATGATGATAGGCCGCGAAAACGACAAATGGGACGTTGTCGCCACGACTGCGGACCAAGTATACGGCGGCGTAAAATACGAAAAGGAAACTACGGACGATGCAATCCGTAAGACGGCGGGCGAGGTAATAGTGTACGGCGATTCGCCGATAATCGCATATTATCATTCGGATGCCGGAGGCTATACGAAAGGCGGCGACCATCCTTATTTGCAGCCGGTGAAGAGCGAGGAGCCCGACTCTCCGTATCAAAACTGGCAGCTGTCCTACTCGCCGGAAGAATTTTCCAAAATTTTGGAGGACGGCGGTCTTCCCGGCGGACGCGTGCTCGGTATGGTTGCGGCATACGACGACTATGGGAGGGTGCAGGGACTCTCGATTACGACCGACAAAACAACTTACGGAGTAACCGCGCTGCAATTCCGGCGCATTATTGGCGTAATGATAGTTCGAAGCACGCGGTTCACGATTATGTTCGAAGGCGGAGTCGTTTGGGACAAAGAAGTGCCGGTAAATTACAGCGACAGATTAACTGCGGCCGGGAAGGGCGGCGAGGTGTCCGTAAAAATTCGGGATTCGTATGTTGCCAGTTTGGACAAAGTGAAACAAATGAAAGGCGATTACGTGGCTCTCGGCCAAAGAAAGGCGGCGTCGAAAATCGTAATCACGGGCAGCGGGTTCGGACATGGAACCGGTATGAGTCAGTGGGGAGCGCTTCATATGGCGAATTCGGGCAAAACTTACCGGGAAATCCTGTCTCATTACTACACGGGCGTGAACATCGTGCAAATGTGGGGCAAAATCGAGGGGAGCGGCGCCGGTAACGATGAAATTACACCAGACGACATTGCCGGCATTTCTGGGTGAACGGACGGCGCAAAGCTGCCGATAACTAAAACGCAGACGAGCGCGCCCGGAAGGGCTGGCAGAGCCGACGGTCGGATTTGAACCGACGACCTACTGATTACGAATCAGTTGCTCTGCCACTGAGCTACGTCGGCGTGGAGGCAGTATGCTATTCGTTTTCTTCGATTCAGTCAATACCCGCGGCCAGCTAGTGCCAAACGTTTCGCGGCATTTTGCTGCGGCAGTTTCGGCCGTTTATTTATTTACAATTGCAGGTTCGGTTGCGGTGGCGGCGCAGGAGGTTAAGGGCGGCGATAGTCTTTTTCTAGTTCCTGAATTTGAAGAATTGCTCAGCGCGTCGAGAGAAGATGGCGTGCCCGATATCGGAATAGTTCCGTTCGAGTACAGATTCGGAAACGTCGGCTCAGGAATGGCCCTCCTTACCGAAAGAAGCCTTGCGGCGAAGGCACGCGGCAGGATGCGTGTGATTTCGCCGGATGCAACCGCAGACGCGCTTACTGAACAAAGGCTTGCCGACAAAGTGAAGTTTGACAAGCGCCAATCGCTACGGCCCGGGGTGCTTGAAGGATTTGATTTTCTTGTGCTTGGAAAGGTGCGAGAGTTTGAAATGACCGGTTTGAAAGCCGGAATAGGGCCGTTCGATTTGCCGTTTATACCGGATTCCGCAAAAGCGTCAGTGAGAATTGACTATGCGTTGCTCGATGTGCGAGCCGGCCGGGTGGCATTTGAAAAAACGGTTTATGCATCCGGCGCAGCATCCGATTTTAAAGTGACAAGGCAGTCCACTTGGAAAGCGACGGTCGATTTTCTGTCGCCGCAATTCGCAGGCCATCCCATTGGCGCGCCATCGCTTAACGCCGCCGAGGAAATAGCCTTTGAAACGGCCTCTATTTTTCCTTTATTCGGAAAGATTGCCGATGTATTGGGCACCAGCGTTGTTTTGGATTTCGAAACGGATTCGCCTTTTAGAGCGGGCGATATAGTCGAAGTCTATAAAGAAAAAAATCGAACCGGCCTACTGGGCGAGCACTTATGGACTGACGCGGAAAACGTAGGTACGATCGTCATTTTGGAAGTGCGGGGAGCGCGAGCTATTTGCGAAATTTTGAGGGGAAAGGGCGAAATATCGACTGGTATGAAGGTTAAGGCGCCGCCGGTTCAGGTTGCGAAGACTTCGTAAGTTTTAAAGTCGCTTTTAAGCGGCGATTCTTCTCCCCGGTCTTTCATTTCCTTGATTTCGGCTAAAGCGCGCTTGTGACCTTCGAGAAACTCGGGCGATTTCGCCCAATCTTTAAAATTTTGCTCCGCTTCCCAGTGGGACATTATCAGATAATGGCCGTCTTTGTCGGTCGGCCTTAATATTTCAACGCGTATAAATCCGGGCATACGGTCGATTGCGCGCGCGCGCGTTTTGAAAAGCTCCTCGAACCGCTCCCTGTAATGGTCTGCGCAAGATATATAGTTGATCGCTACGAACACATTTACCTCCGAATCCAGATTCGGCCATGGAATGGCCAGTCATTCTTACCTCGATCCCGCGGTTTCTGCTTTAACCGGCGGATTAAGTCGCGTAATGCGTCTAATTGCCTGATGCGCGCTTAAATGTGGCAAAAAGGGATAGAATATTGCGATGCCTGAATTCAGATACCGGGCGAAAGATGCATACGGCGAGCGGCGCGACGGCGTTGCGGATGCCGCCGACAAAAACGAGCTTGTTCGCAATCTGCTTGGCGAAGGTCTATACGTGTTTGACGTGCGAGAAGCGCGCGGCGTTGCAGGCCGTCAAAGAGAAGATGGCGCAACCTATGCTTCTTCGACGGGTCAAGGCTGGTTTTCCGCTTTAGTCGGCAACATTTTTCCGTTCGTAACGCTGGGCGAACTTGCATTGGTAACGCGAGAACTCGCGACGGCATTCGGAGCAGGACTCGACTTAAACCACGCGGTCGCGGCGGTACGGGACGGTCAGCTTTCGCCTCTGATGCGCGGGGCGTTTCGCGATATGTCTCAGTACGTAGCAGATGGATATCAACTCCACGAAGCGCTGGCGCGTCATCCGCGCATTTTCAACCGTATGTACATTGGCATGATTCGCGTGGGGGAAGGCAGCGGAACGTTGGACGAAATACTTAAAAACCTTGCGGAGATGTTCGAAGAAGAAGTCGAACTTCGGCGAAGAATTCAGGGGATGCTCATTTACCCGGCTTTCATCGTTATCGCGATATTGGCGGCAACATTTCTGTTGGGCTGGCTCGGTTTTTTGCCGATGACCATATTCAGAACGGTCGCCGGAGCGTGCGTTTTTCTGTTCCTTGTTTGGCTTGCTCATAAAAACAGGCACGTTTCGGCCTCCAGCAGAAGCATTCTCGCAATGCTCCCCGGCATAGGCGGCCTTATGAGGCGGATAAGCGTAGCGCGAATCGCGTTTTCGCTTGGCACGATGGTAAAAAGCGGAGTGCCGTATCTTCAGGCCGTAGAATGGACGAGGGACAGCGCAAATCTGCCTGTGCTCGATAATGCGCTACGGCAGGTATATCGCGACGTTGCGGACGGAACTCCGCTTTCCGAAAGCCTGTCGAAAAGGCGGGTTTTTCCGCCGATGGCATCGAGCGTGTTGTCGGTAGGCGAAACAGCCGGCAGCGTTGACGCGTCTTTGTTCAAGGTGTACGAGTATCTGCGCGGCGAAATAAATTATCAAACTCGATCGCTTGTGTCCGCAATGGGGCCGCTTCTGATCATCGCGCTCGCTGCGCTTGTCGGATATATCGTAATTTCATTCTGGGCAGGCTATTTCACCATGATTACCGAGGCGGTGGGCAATTGAAAGAAAGGCTCGACGGCTTCGAGCGCGTCGTTCTAAAAATAATATCGCTCACCCCGGCGTGGATTCTGACCGCTTTCATCGTCGCGGCGCAAATAATACTGGTAATCGTTCTCCAGACCGGGACGTCCGGACAGGATACGCTGGATGCCCGCGCAATGCATGAAATAAAATCGCTCAGGTGGCTTCTTTTGCCAGCCGCAATAGCGCTTTATGTCAAATCGGCGTACTACTTTCTTTTTCTTTCGATTTCTAAATTCGGCGGCGATTTTGAAGCGTTGCTTACGCCGGTAAACAAAGTGCTTGCGGTAGTAATTGCATTGGCAATAGATACGGCCGTGTTGTCTATAGTACCGGCTGCATTCAACTTTCCAATATTTCTTGCTGTTCTCGAAAGGGGCCTGGTCTATTTTGTAATGACGGCCGGAGTTTTCGCCGTTTATGCCACGGCGTTTTATTGGATGCGGAAAAATCCTTTCGCGTTTTCGACGCTGCTGCTTGCTTCGTTTTTATCCGCGGAATACGCCTTGACGTGGATTTCGGCGGAGGTTTCGAAGCTGGCTTTTTTCAACGATCTTTACGTTTGGAATTCGGCAAATCCACATATGACTTCGCCGATTCTTGCTTTGTATCTGGACGCGGAGTCGGTTTATGAAATGCTGTTCGTATTCGCTGTCGCGATTGCGATGTCGCTTTTCGCCCTCAAGCTGATTTTCGGCAAGGACGCGGTTTCGAAACGCGACGGGGCGTCAGTAAGCCAACAAGATTAACGGTCTTTCATACCGAAAAGCCTAAGACCAGCCGCCATTACGATGGCGTTCGGAATCCAGCCCGCGATAATGGGATTAAGCGCTCCGGCTTGACCGAGCCTGGTGCAAAGCATTAATAGCACGTAGTAGACGAGCACTATGAGCAGCGCGATGCCCATTCCCGTCCCGCCGGTCGTACGCGCCGGGCTAATCGCAAGAGGGAAAGCGATTAAAACGAAAAACAGGCAGGAAAAGGGCGTTGAAAACTTGAAGTAATACTCGACCATATTTTTCTGTGCTTCTTTCGTGAGACCTTCACGGACAAGCTGGCGGATATAACTTCGAAGTTCCGCAATACTCATTTCGAGGCTTGTTTTCGACCGCCGGTTCAGTTGGCGCGAAGTGACTTTAAGCTCTTCGATGTCAAGCTTGTCGAAAATCGAAGTCATTACCGTTCCGTCGCTCATAACCTGATAGCGGCGGCCTTCATGGAAAACCCAGTGGTCTTCCTGCCAACTGCCGCGGGATGCGTAAATCCACCAGTCGTCAGATTCGGAATCGCCGAAATGATAAAACTTGACGCTGTGCAAGCTGTCGCCCTCCAAAGATTCGGCGACGAGCAAAAAGCTTAGGGCGCCTTGCGAGTAAAACGGCAAAACCAGATTTTCCTGCTTGATCGCTCCCGTTTTTCTGAGCACAATCTGGTTTTTCATGCCGGTTATTTCGCTGTTGGCAGCCGGCACTATTAGCTCGTTTAACAGAAAAGTGACACCGGAAATGAAAATTCCGAAATAAAATACCGGTGCGGCGGCCCTCCAAAGCGAAACGCCGGCAGCGCGGAGCGCCACGATTTCATGGTCGTTGTTCAACCTTCCCACTGCGAGAAGCGTGCCGAGGAGCACAGCCATCGGAAACGCGAAAGCGACGACTTGCGGCAGTCCGAGGGCCATCATTTTCAGGAACAATGCGAACGGAAGATTGAAATTGATCATAAAGTCGAGCGCGGGTTTAAGCATCGTGGCTGATACGATCAGCAGCGAAAAGCTTAGAAGTCCGAAAAAAAAGGGCTGAACCAGCTCCCCAAGAATTAGTCGGTCCACGCGGCGAAACACATTCGGATTTTATCACGAATGGCCGGCGCTGAAAGCGGGTTGACTTTCGGATTTGGCAGTATATAATGCTCTCATCATCGGTTTGCGGGTAAGGAAATGAGTTACGCAGGCAGATATCAGTCCGCCGTCGCGATAACGGCTTTGGTGTTTCTCGCGGGCGGCATTTTCGTATATATGATGTTTGTCATCGGCGCGTCGAGCGATTCCGACGCCAATTTACGCATCGTCGAAGACAGGGTAGCCGCCGCATCCACATTCGCCCCAATCGAGCAAGCCGGTTATAGCGGAGGGGCGGCGAAGCAAAGCTACACCCCTCCAAAAGGTTTCGAGGGACCGGGTTCGTCCGGCGGCGCCGCGGGAGCGGAAACCGGAATAGGCGGATCGACTGCCAAGCCGCCAACCTCCGGAGGGTCTGAATACAAGAAAAAACCGCTTCCAAAAGATAAAATCAACGTAAACTCGGCGACGGCCGAAAAGCTTGCCGAACTTCCGGGCATTGGCCCGGTTTTGGCCGAAAGAATCGTGCAATACCGGAACGATAACGGCTTTTTCACTTCGCCGGAAGAACTGGTCAACGTAAAAGGGATAGGCGAAAAGAAACTTGCCGCCATGCTTCCGTTCGTTAAGGTGGAATAAGAACGCGCGCGGGCACGCCTAATGCGGAATACTTGCGTAATATCCGGAATAGAATTCGCCGAGGAGGCGGAATCGGGCGCGACTCAGTTTTCGCTAAAAGTCATTCCCGGTGCTAGCGCGAACGAAATTGCAGGCGCAATTGGCGGCGCGCTAAAGCTGCGCATAAGTGCAGCGCCGGAAAAGGGTAAAGCAAACAAAGCCGTAATTAGGTTTTTAAAATCAAAACTCGGCACTTCGCACGGCGACATAGAAATTTTATCCGGCGAAACATCGCAGAATAAGCGCGTGAGAGTTAAAGGCAAGAGTGCGGAGGAAATCGCCGCATTGCTTGTTTCCGTTTAAAAACTCCAAGCGCGCAAAATCGCTAAGCGAAGACCGTTTCTAGAATCAAAAGCCTAAAGCCCGAGATTGCGTTTAGAAAAAGCCCGATTTACCAGCGGGGAGCGCGATTCTGACGGAATCCGCCACCACCACCGCCGCCCGCGGGCCTTTCGCCTTTCTTTGCTTCGTTGATGCGCAGAGGCCTGCCATCGAGAAGGCGGCCGTTTAGCCCGTTGATTGCGGCGTTAGCCTCGTCGTCGTTAGGCATTTCAACGAAAGCAAAACCACGCGACCTGCCGGTTTCCCTGTCCGTAATCAGCTTGGCAGACTGTACTTCGCCAAACTCTTCGAAGAGCTGCTGAAGGGAAGCCTCAGTCGTGATGTAATTCAAATTTCCAACAAAAATGTTCATCCGAAAACCCCAGAACTTATTTACTCAGCCTATCCGCTGCAAGAACACTCCGCAATCTCAAGGCCCGAACGAATACCTTATCAACATTTTTCCAAAAATGCAAGCAAAAATGACCGTAAATTGCCCTAATCGCAAAAAACTTCCGGTTTTCCAAAATTTCGGTTTCGAGCTTGTAACAAATGCTCACAAACTTTCGATGAGGCACGCGGCGTAAGGTTTTAAGCATATTCAGGTATTGCGGGGTTATTAATATCGCGCTGCGGCGGTTTTTTCTTGCCTGCAGAAGCAGTACAAAATACAATTGTTGCCGGCAGTTCCTTAGGAACAACGGTAATCGGGAGTATTCAAAATGGGCAAATCGCTTGCGTACAAAATTTTGGAAAACCACCTGGTCGAGGGCGTACTTGAACCGGGTAAGGAAATCGGGATCAGAATCGATCAGACTCTGACGCAGGACGCCACCGGGACGATGGCGTTCCTTCAGTTCGAGGCGATGGGGTTCGATCGCGTGAAGACGGAGCTTTCGGTAAGCTACGTAGATCACAACATGCTTCAAAGCGGATTCGAGAACGCCGACGACCACAGATATTTGAGAACGGTCGCATTCAAGTACGGCGTTTTCTTTAGCCCGCCAGGAAATGGTATATGCCATCAGGTTCACCTCGAACGATTCGGCGCGCCGGGAAAGACTTTGCTCGGCAGCGACAGCCATACGCCTACGAACGGCGGTCTCGCAATGATAGCAATCGGCGCGGGCGGGCTGGACGTTGCGGTCGCAATGGGCGGCGGCCCGTTTTACATGCCGTGCCCGCGAGTTCTCGGAGTGAAATTAACGGGCAAGCTTCGGCCATGGGTTTCGGCGAAAGACATCATATTGGAAATGCTTCGCCGCAGAACCGTTAAAGGCGGAGTCGGTTTCATCGTGGAGTACCACGGTCCGGGAGCCGCGTCGCTGACTGCGACGGAACGCGCCACGATTTGCAATATGGGTGCGGAACTCGGCGCCACGACTTCGCTTTTTCAGAGCGACGAAATGACAAGAAAATACTTGGCTGCGCAAATGCGGGAGGACGTTTACGTTCCGCTTCAGCCGGATGACGACGCCGTGTATCACGAATTCGTCGAAATCAATCTCGACGAGCTTGAACCGCTTGTGGCTTTGCCGCACAGTCCGGACAAAGTGGTAACCGTAGGCGAAATTGCCGGACAAAGGCTCGACCAAGTTTGCGTGGGCAGTTGCACAAACAGCTCGATGCGCGATATGCATGTCGTCGCCGGCATACTAAGGGGCAGGCACGTGTCGCCGTCGCTTTCGTTCACGGTTACTCCCGGAAGCAAACAAGTGCTCCAAATGATTAGCAAGGACGGTTCGCTCGCCGAAATGATCGCCGCGGGAGCGAGAATTCTCGAAAGCGCTTGCGGGCCGTGCATAGGGATGGGCCAGGCTCCGCCGTCCGGCGGTCACAGCCTTCGCAGTTTCAATCGCAACTTCGTGGGACGCAGCGGAACGCGGGACGCCAACGTTTATCTTACGAGTCCAGAGATTTGCGCAATTTCCGCCGTCAAAGGGGAGATTTATAACCCAATGAACAACGGCGAAAGATTTCCGGAATTCGAAGAGCCGGAAGAATTTCTCATCGACGACACGAGCATTGTTTCGCCCGCGAATTCCGGCGAAACCGCCGAAGTTGAGTACGGTCCAAACATCGTAAAGCTCGATCCGTTCCCCGGAATGGCGCAAACCATAGAAGCAGAAGTCATTTTGAAAACCGAAGACAACATTACAACCGACCACATCATGCCGGCAGGAGCGCGCGTTCTGCCATACAGAAGCAACATCCCCAAAATCAGCGAGTTCGTTTATGAAGTGGTCGATTCCTCTTTTCCGGAGCGCGCCAAGAAAGCCGGGCGAGGCATCGTTATCGGCGGCGAAAACTACGGTCAGGGTTCGAGCCGGGAGCATGCCGGGCTTGCGCCGCGATTTCTCGGCATCGAGGCGAAAATTGTGAAGAGCTACGCTCGCATTCATCGCGCAAACCTGGTTAACTTCGGAATACTGCCGCTTATTTTCCAGCAGACGGCGGATTACGACGCAATCAGTCAGGGCGACAGGCTTGCCATCGAAAACGCTCCGGAGCAGATCCGTTCTGGAAGTGAAGTCACGGTTAAAAATCTCACCAAGGGTATCGAATTCACGGCGATACATGATTTGTCGGAGCGTGAAGTCGAAATCGTAATAGCGGGCGGCAAGCTGAACTTTACGAGAGGGCAGGGCTAGCCCGAAAGGAAAATACGGAAGCGAATCGCTCGAAGGAGCGCATTGCTTCGCTTGGAGATATTCGATTGAGTAAACGCGAAAAATTGCTGCTTTGGATAAAGCGGCTCGGCTTTGCCGGTTTTATGTTTTTTTTGATAAAGGGTCTGCTGTGGCTGGCGGTACCCGTAATCGTCGTTCGCTCGTGCGCGTAGCTGCGAAGCGCAGGCCTAATAGTTAATCGAATTGGGCGGATAAGCGTGCTCTATACGCCGCTTCCGTCGTATCCCGGCAGCATATCGAGGAAACTGAAAACGCTGCAAAACCTATCTCCGGGGCCGAAGAAACCTTTTGCGTGCCGGAGTATTTGACCGCCGGAGTTTTTAGAAAACACGGACACCCCGGGCCAAGGATTTCCCTTTTCGTCTGCGAAGCCCATGTCTTTGAAAAACGAGTTATCGGCGGCGGACGCCATTTGGAAAGTCCATCCGCGAGATTCGGCAAACTCGCGTTGAATGTCCGGCGGGTCGGGGCTTACCACGAAGAACGCTGCGTGTTTTTCCACGTGCCGGAAGACGGGATTGAAACCGTCCGCCCAAATCGTGCAGTATGGACAAGATTTGCCCATGTTGTGAACGGCGACGAGCCTGTCTTTGTCGCCGAAAAGCCCGGCAAGCGAGACTTCCTCTCCGCTCCAGTTTTTGAAAACGTAATCTTGAACTGCAACGCCAGTTGTGCTTTTTCTATGTTCGGCGAGCTTTTTGGTCAACTCGTAAATCTGTTTGTCCAAATCCTCGGCAACCGTATCGAATGGTTCGAACTGCATCGATTTCTCCTTTGGAAATAAAGGTGGAAGATTTTAATACCGCGCAGCATTTCTATTTAACTAATCACTTAATCGATTACATTCCGTTGTCGAATCGCTTCGGAGTTACACGAATTCCTTTCCCAGAATCTCCCTGGCTATTACGAGCTTTTGGATTTCGCTCGTGCCCTCGCCTATTTCGCAGAGCTTCACGTCGCGCCAGTACCTTTCGACCGGAAAGTCTCGTGTATAGCCGTATCCGCCATGCAGCTGAATCGCCTGTTCGCAAATCCATGTAGCGGCTTCGCTGGCAACCAGCTTGGACATTGCGCAATCTTCCGATGCGCGTTCGCCCATTTGATATTTAAAGGCTGCGCTGTACGTCAATAATTCCGCACACTTCAGCCTCGAGGCCATGTCCGCGATTCGAAACTGAACGGACTGCTGTTTGGAGATCGGCGCACCGAACTGAACTCTTTCGCAAACGTATTTCGAAGCGGCATCCAGCGCGGCCTTCGCGATACCGAGCGCCATAGCGGCGATTACCACACGGCCGGGGTCGAGAGTTTTCATGAAATTTTTGAACCCTTCCCCTTCTTTGCCGAGAATGTTTTCTTCCGGAACTTCCATATCCTCGAAGAACAGCTGGCTGGTCATGCTTGCGCGAAGACCTAGTTTGTCTTCTTTTTTTCCGGCGTTGAAGCCAGGAAAATTTTTCTCGACGATGAATGCCGAAATTCCCCGCGCGCCATGGGAGTCGGGCTCGGTTCGGGCCGTTATGACTATGAAATCGGCAACCCCGCCGTTTGTGATCCACATTTTGCTGCCGTTGACTATGTACTTGTCGCCGCGTTTTTCCGCACGGGTTTTTGTTGCGGCTGCGTCGCTTCCGCAGTGCGGCTCGCTCAGCCCGAATGCCGCAAGCCATTCTCCTGTGCAGCCTTTCGGAAGATACTGCAGTTTCTGCTCGTGCGTGCCGAAGTTGTCTATGGGTTTCATTCCGAGACCCGTATGAGCCATAACGGAAATTCCGGTCGATCCGCAGGCTCTGTTCAACTCTTCGATGACGATGCAGTAACTCACGAGGTCGGCGCCCATTCCTCCGTATTCTTCCGGTATCGGTACGCCGAGAAGCCCAAGTTCCGCGAGCCCTTTAAAGTGCATCATCGGAAATTCGCAGGTGCGGTCTAGCTCCGCCGCCAGCGGAGCGATGTTGTCTTGCGCGTAGGAGTTGACCATCTCGCGCAACATAAAATGCTCATCGGTAAAAGGTAATGCTTCAGCCATGCCATGCTCCCTGAATCGAATCTCCCAGTGAAGTTACATTCTATACTATTTGCTAAAGCCCGGCAAAGCGAGCAGCAATTTCACATTTTTTGGTTCGTGAAATTGCAATTTCAACCGGCATCGCACAAAGTTTGATAATCGAACTGCAGAAATTGTGTTGCTGTTAGCCGGGCCGGGAATGAAAGTATGCATTGGTGCGGCTGAAAATGCCAATAAATGTTATATTGGACTTCCTTCGGGCGATATGGGGAGCCGATTGACTGAAATATCAAAACTTTTGGTGGCGGCAGTATTGCCGGCGATTTTGGCCGGCGCGTTCGCGTCCAATTCCGCGCTCGCCCAACTGTATACGGGCATGGAACCCGGCAAAGTTATCGTTACCGACGATACGAACACTCTCGACAACCGGCAATTGGAGTCGATTCGCACTTCCGCCGCCGAAATCAGCGTTCAACGGGACGCTGACGTGATGGTGAGGATTGCCGGAAGGTCAACGGGCAGAAATCTGGATGAATATGCGCGTTCTGTGGCTCGCTCCAATGGACTGGGGCAGGAAAACGGTGACAGATGGATAGTTGTAGCCGTATTCGTTCACGACCGCGAAATGCGTGTTCAGTACGGCCGTGGATTAGAAAGAACAATGTCGATTTTTCAATGCAGATACATCGTGCAACGGGAGTTTCTTCCGAGCTTCAGGCAAGGCGATTATTTCACCGGAATAAACTTTGGACTTGCGGCTCTCGGCAAAGCCGCGGCGGGCGAATATAACATTCCGGCGCTTGCGTCGGCACGTTTTTTCGTAACGGAATACTTGTTCGGCGATTATCTGATAGTCAGTTTGCTCGGAATATTGATTCTGTACATTCTCATATCCAATTCTGCAAGTTACCGGTACCGCCGTTATGACTATGGGACAGGTTATTACGATTCGGGCGGTTATCACGAATTTACGGCGTTTCAGAGGGAAATGCCGTCTCGGTACGGCGAGATTGTCGAAGATCCGCCAGCCGATCCTTTCCATAACAGGGGATATCGCCAACGATACGATCCGCGGGATCACCGGGCGTATCGTGCTCCGTTCGGCACGTCTTGGGATTGGGACGAGCGTAGCGGATGCGGAAGCGGCGGATGGTACGACGGGGGCTACTACGGCGGATACGGCGGAGGCGGTTTCGGAGGAGGGGGCGGCGGCGGCGGTGGCGGGGGAGGCGCGAGCGGAAGTTGGTAAAACGTTTCGAACTTATTAAGGATGTTGTACGGGATGCAATTGCGTCTGCAGAAGAGCGCACTACCGCCGAAGTTCGGCTGGTCGTACGAAAAAGAAGCAAACTTTCGCCGTCCGAAATGGCGCGCAAAATGTTTGAAAAACTCGGGATGGAAAAAACCAGCGAAGGTAACGGCCTTTTGATCGTTATAGAACCGGAAATCCGCAGAATTACATTATACGGCGGCCATGAAAAGTATTCGGACGAAGAAACGGCGATAGAAACCGCATTGGCAAAATTCAAGGAGCATTTTAAAAACGGCGACTATCACGCGGGAATCCGCCAAGGGCTTGCGGCCGTAGGCGAAATGCTTTCAAGGGTTTTTCCGCTCGCAGAAGGCGCAGAAAATCCCAACGAATTACCGGACGAACTTGCTATCGAAGAATAACTGCGCGAGCCTGCGAACTTCGCAAATCCAAAGCATCCTGTAAAATGTACGGCCTCCGGTACTTCGATACCGGACGCGAAAAAACATAGAGGTGAAGATAGAATGAAGGGAGCGCGCACTGTTTATCCTCCGACCGGAACCGCACTTAGCTGCAAAGGCTGGGTGCAAGAAGCCGCATTTAGGATGATTCAGCACAATTTATCGCCGGAAGTCGCCGAAAAGCCGGATGAGCTAATCGTTTACGGGGGAACGGGCAGGGCTGCGAGAAATTGGGAATGCTTCGACAAAATACTTGCCTGTTTGAAAACCCTCGAAGGCGACCAGTCGCTGCTCGTTCAAAGCGGCAAGCCGGTTGGCGTGTTTCGTACCCACGAGTGGGCTCCTCGCGTACTTATTGTAAATTCGATGATAGTTCCACATTGGGCTACCTGGGAAAATTTCCGCGAATACGAGCGTTTGGGGCTGACCATGTTCGGACAGATGACCGCGGGGAGCTGGATTTACATCGGTACGCAGGGGATATTGCAGGGCACGTACGAAACCTTCGCCGCAGCCGCGGATAGGCATTTCGGGGGTTCGCTGAAGGGCACGCTAACGCTGACTGCCGGACTTGGAGGGATGGGAGGAGCGCAGCCGTTGTCCGTAACATTCAACGGAGGAGCGGCGATAATCGTCGAGTGCGATGCGGCGCGTATTAAACGGCGGCTCGAAACGAGATACCTCGATAAAAGTACGGATTCCTTGGACGAAGCGGTCAGACTTGCTCTCGACGCAAAGGAAAGAGGAGATGCGATTAGCATCGGGCTTCACGGCAACGCCGCTGACGTTTTCCCCGCGATGCTGGATATGGGAGTTATTCCGGACCTTGTAACGGACCAAACCAGCGCGCACGACGAACTCAATGGGTACGTCCCGGGCGAGATGGATTTTGAGGATGCGTTGCGGCTTCGCGCCGATAATCCGAAGGAATACATCCGGAAGTCCTACGAATCTATGAAAAGGCACGTCGCGGCGATGATCGAATTTCAAAATCGCGGTGCAATCGTATTCGACTATGGAAATAACATTCGCGGTCAAGTTTATGCGCAAGGAATGAGCGACGCGTTTGCTTTCCAAGGATTCGTGCCGCTTTTTATTCGTCCGCTATTCTGCGAAGGGAAGGGCCCTTTCCGCTGGGCGGCGCTTTCCGGCGACCCCGAGGACATTTATGCGACCGACTATTTGGTGATGGACGTGTTTCCCGAAAAAGCCGCTCTTCAAAGGTGGATTAAAAAGGCGCGAGAAAAAGTGGCATTTCAAGGGCTGCCCAGCCGTATATGCTGGCTAGGATACGGCGAAAGAGCGAAGTTCGGGTTGGCGATGAACGAGGCGGTGCGCGCCGGGAAAATAAAGGCGCCTATCGTTATCGGGCGCGACCACTTGGATTGCGGCAGCGTGGCATCGCCGAATCGCGAAACCGAAGGGATGAAAGACGGCAGCGACGCAATCGCAGACTGGCCCATTCTGAACGCTCTCGTCAATTCGTGCGCCGGCGCATCTTGGGTGAGCGTGCATCACGGCGGAGGCGTCGGCATTGGGTACAGCATTCACGCGGGAATGGTCGTCGTCGCGGACGGCACCGACGCGCAGGCTGAAAAGCTCGAACGAGTGCTTACAACCGACCCGGGGACCGGAGTTATGCGCCACGTGGATGCAGGTTACGAAGAAGCCATCGAGTTCGCCAATGGGCATAACGACTTGAAAATCGGCGAAAATCTAACCTAATTTATGCTGCTATCCGTTTCCAGCGCTAGCCTTGAAGCCTGCGCGAACCAGAGCATGCAAGTGTAGAAGCCCAACCGGTTTGTCTTCATCGTCCACAACCGGCAAAACGAAAATAGGTCGCGGTTTATTCGTTTCCATCAGCGTCAAAGCGTCGAACGCGAGCGCGGTATGCGATATTCGCTTCGGATTTTTCGTCATTAAATCCGCAACTTTCTGTTCCCTTAATTCGCATACACCGTTTTCCCAACGTTGAATTATCCGCCGCACGTCGCCGTCGGTCAGGATTCCCGAAAGTTTTCCTCCCTCGCCGGTCAAACATACGCCACCGAGAGTGTATTTCGTAATCGTTTCGAGCGCCTGTTCGAACGTTCCGGTCTCTGGCAATACGGGATTCGTTTCGCCGCCTCGCAAAAGGTCGGTTACCTTAAGAGTCAGCCGTTTGGACAGCATACCTTTGGGATGCAGAACGGCGAACTGCTCGGGCCTGAAATCCCGTTTCACCATCAGAGCGACGATCAGGGCGTCTCCAAGCGCCAGCGTTGCGGTGGTAGATGTCGTCGGAATCAGCTTATCGGGGTCGGCCTCTTCTATTTTTCCGGTAGATAGCACAATGTCCGACATCGCGGCGAGCCGGCTTTTCATGTTCGAAGTAATCGATATAACCGTCGCTCCGATGTGTTTAATAGACGGAATCAAGTCGAGAATCTCTTCGGTTTCGCCGCTGTTGCTGATCGCGATTGCGACGTCGTCTTTCGTGATTATTCCGAGGTCGCCGTGGAATCCTTCCGCCGGATGAAGGAATACGCTCGGAGTGCCGGTGCTAGATAAACTTGCTGCAATTTTGCGCCCGATGTGGCCGCTTTTGCCCATTCCCGCGATTATAACGCGGCCTTTAGTGTGCAGAATTGCGCTAACCGCCTTTAAAAACGGCTCGCCGACGTGTTCGGCAAGCGCAAGGACAGCTTGCCCTTCGATTTCAAGCGCGCGCCGGGCCGCGGCGAGCACGCTTCGATCTTCCGGAATTACACTTTCGATTTCGCCCGATTCCACAATGTGAATTATACATCGGGAGAGGCAATGGGGCGCTCATCGGCCGCGCTTTGATATACTTTTGCCGCGGCTTGTGCCCGCACCAAGCCAGCCGCAAGCAGGAGTGATTCGATGAAGGACGTTTACGAAAAGCCGGTTTCGCCCGAAATGGACAGGGCGCTTCTCCTCCACTATCGCGTAAATTCCGTCGCGCCGGACCCTGCGGACGGCGCACGGTTCATCGCGAAGTACGAGGTATTGAACGACGAGGACGGCAAGTTTTATCCGTTCGAAATCGTGCTGCCGCGCGACGTCGACGTAACGGGCGAATACTGGAAACCTATTTTCGATTCGGTCGGCCTGTTTTATTCACGCCGGGAGGACATCCTTACTTACGGTTACCGGATAATCCAGTTCATTTTCGACGAAATTTTCAAGCAGACCAAAGAAGCCCCGCCGAAAAAAACTGCGTCCAAGAAAACGGATGGCGATGAAGGCGGCGCGGAATCGAAAGATGAAAAGTCCGATGCTGCCGCGGATTGATGACCGGGCGGCTTTGAATATGTCAAATCGGCAATGAAAGCGGAGAATATGAAAGCAAAACGGATTCTCGTAACCGGCGGCGCCGGATTCATCGGTAGTAACATCGCGCTCGAATGCGAGCGGCAAGGCCACGACGTTACGGCGCTCGACAATTTCCTTTACGGCGATTTTCGCAACTTGAAAGCGTTCGGCGGCGAAGTCATCCCGGCGGACATACGGGAAATTTCATGGCCGGACTTGCTGGACGACTTCGACGCGGTTTTTCACGAAGCCGCAGTCACGGACACGCGCGTGAGCGACCAAAAACTCGTGATGGACGTGAACACGTCGGCATCAATAGAGATTATCGAAACGGCGATAGAGAAGAACGTAAAAGTTGTTTACGCTTCCAGCGCGGCGGTATATGGCAATCTTCCCGCTCCGCAAACGGAAGACGGCCCCGTCGATCCGCTGAATATTTACGGGTTTTCAAAGCTGAAGCTTGACCAATACGTAATGCGGATACGGGAGGAAAGCGGAGGCAGAGCGCAAGTGGTGGGACTTCGCTATTTCAACGTGCACGGGCCGGGCGAGCGCTATAAGGGCGATTTCGCGAGCATGGTGTTTCAAATAACGAAGCAAGTTCTCGAAACCGGGAAAACACGGCTTTTCAAGTACGGCGAGCAATTCCGCGACCACTTGCACGTTAGAAACATAGTTGCCGCAAACCTTCTTGCGCTCGAATATCCGAAGTGCGACATTTTTAACGTAGGCCTCGGTGTGGCGACAAGCTTCAACGAAATCGTTACGGCGATCGAAGAAGCCTTGGACAAGAAAGTCGAAGTCGAGTGGATCGACAATCCGTATTCGTTCTATCAAGACCATACGCACGCGGACGTGCGCAAGGCAAAGGAACTGCTCGGCTACGAGCCGGACTCCTCGCCAAAGGAGGGCATCGTGGAATACGTGCGGGGAATAATAGTTGGGAAGTGGTAATCCGGGAAAACGCAAAAAGATATACGCGCTGCTTAGCGGCGCTCTATTTTTTGCGCTAGGTCTTTTTCTGCTGATGGGTCGCGTAAATAGAAGAAATATCGAAACCCCCGAGGTGATTTTGTCGGTTTTGGGAGCAGAAAATCCGTTTGGCACGGCCACTAGCGCAGTTCGAAACATTATATCTGGAAGGGGATTAAGCATAACCGCAGTCCAGCATCTTGAAGTATGGGGAATTAGAGATAATGGAAAGCCGTTTAGGATTTCCAGAGTTTCGGACTTCTTAAAATCTTCGGAAAAATATGACCGCTTTTATGCGAAGTGGTTCGTGTCACACAATCGCCTACTGGGAATCGCATCTAGCAGTATGGATCCTTATGAAAGCGAGTATTTGGTAATCGACTTTTCCGGTGAAGTAATCGAGTACGGTTCACTTTTTCCCAGATATATACGAAATAAGTCGAATAAACGCCAACTCGATAATCAGTTCAAATGGTTCGCACTTCGAATGAATGGCAGCAAAGCAGGAGTGGTTCTTCAAGATATTGTCTCGAATTCTACCTATGAGGAGCCGTTTTCCGTAATTAGGAGTCCTGCGATTGACGAGTTTCAGGCCGCAGGATATGAAATCAAGGACCTTTCCGCATTTTCGAATAAGCATATGGTCGCTATGTCAAGTACGCCGTATCGTACGTCGTCATTTCCCGGAAGTCCTTCAAGATATGAAGCCATTGTTTGCATATTGGATATGTCAACTAACTCTATTACCAAAGTATCGATACCGGGATCGGTAAATATAGTACCTGGCAGCTTTAGCGATTTACTGTCCGATAGAACCGATGGTCCGCATGTGCTAAACGCTCATATTCTGAGTTTTGAAGTTATTCGTCCACCTTTTGAGAGCCGCGCTCCGCTTTGGGCAGTTTCAATATCTTTCAGGGATTCAATTACAAATGCCGTACATGATACCAAAAGTTACGTTTTCGAATGGAATCCTGAAGTTGAACCGGAAGTTGTCGGGAAAGAGTTTGAATTGGTCGGGATAAATCAGGCAATACCTTATAATATCGATTCTGCCATTTACGATAGTACATGTGATAATGTATACGTGACATTTCGACTTCAAAACACGACAGAAGCCAAATTATTATTTCTTGATTCAGAAAACCGGTGGCATCACATTGACGATGTTAAATTGGATTGGGAAGCCCACCCCGACAAGGCGTTGGACTCGAAAGGCAGATTATATTTCATCAAAATCGATAGCAAGTCCGCAACTTTGGAGAATTCTGTAAATAGGTACGATCCTTCGACCGGGGAAATCGAGACGAATTTCAATATCGGCCACTCTAAAGTTGTTGAAAGTATTCTCTCAAATCCGCCGAATTAATATAATAAAATCCAAAGCGCCTAATTTGATTTATTTGTCGAAGTAAGTGCAGGAAAGCAATCGGCTTGAACTTCCTGAGTCTTTATAAAATTCGTTAACTCAATAACTACACCGGCATCCTCATGACTTCTTGATACGATTCCAGGACTTTGTTTCTTAGCTGGATCGCAAACGCCAGCGCGAGGTCGGCTTTTTCTACGGCGATAACGACTTCAGATAAATCGACGTCTTCGCCCATCGCGAGCGCCAGTGTCAGGTTGTCAGCCCGTTCATGAAGATTTTCGAGGCTCGCAATCTGCTCCGAAAGAATTCGCTGAAACGCGTCGCCGGCATCTCCGAGCGCATTCGCGCCGCGCGAAGACGAGGCATTAGGGCCGGGGGCGATACCGGGAATCACCGCCATCCGCGGATCAATCGGAGTAATTTCAACCATCGAATCTCATCCGGTTTCGCGCTGCAAAACCTTTTCATTATATCAGTTCTTTTAAAATGGTGACATTTATGAAAAGGAGACGCCTTCGGAATTGTATTGGGTATTACGCAAGAATGCTGATAGTGCTGCGTGCCATGTCTTTCGCGGCTTCAATTGCTGTGATATTGGCTTCGTACGCGCGACTCGCCGCTATAAGGTCCACCATTTCGAGCATAATGTCCACGTTCGGATATGCCACGTAGCCTTCGCTGTTCGCATCGGGATGGCCGGGTTCAAACACCATCCGGGGCGGGGTAGAGGTGTCGCCGCCGATTCCCGCGACCCGCACACCGAGAACGCGGCCTTCCGCGTCCACAATGTCTTTGAATACTGCAAGCTGTCTTACGTACGGGCCGCCGGCTTCGGTGCGGGTGGTATTCGCGTTTGCGACGTTTCCCGCGATAAGGTCCATCCACTGCCGGTGAGCGGTCAGTCCGGATGCGGAAATCGAAAGCGAATTAATGAAGCTCATCGAATGCCGTCCTTCATTTAAGCCCTGCCGTCCATAATCGCCATCCGGTACATCCTGAGCCGCTTGGTTGCAAGCCGGGTGAACGAGTTGTATAGCATTTGGTTGCGCGCTTGCTCTGCCATTTCACGGTCTACATCCACGCCGCCGAGGTCGTTGCGGCTGAAGAAAGTGGAATCCACGAGTAGTTTTTTCGATATTGAATTTACGCGTTCTATGCTTTCGGATTTGGATGAATGACCGTTCGATGTAAGCGCTTCATTGAGCTGAGAGGCGAAATCTACTTCCCGGCGGCGGTATCCGGGCGTGTTGACGTTGGCGATGTTTGCCGAAATGGCCTCCTGACGCGCGGAAAGGAGCCCGAGCGTTTTCGAGACAACGGCAAGCGTCAAATCGTTCGATGTTACGTTCATCAAATGGCGAGGCTTACATATTCAGTATATTGTCGACGTCGGCAACTTTGATATGCGCCTCTTTAACTATATCGTCGAAAAACTTCCAATCTTTACCTATTTTCTTGAGTGCGTTATCGTCGAATGGATACGACAAGCCGTCAACGCCCATTCCGAGACCGAGAATTAGGCAGGCCGCGTCCGCGAGGTGCACGATCGGAACAAGCGGATTGTCGCCGTCGAATTCCGATGGATTATGATGGAATTTAACGGCTTCGAGCAGTTCGGCAGGAAGATTCCACTTTTCGCAGACTTTCGCGCCGATTTCCGGGTGAGATATGCCCAGAATGCGCTGCTCCGCCTTAACGAAGAAAAATTCCTCGTCCTCCGCCGCTTTTGCAAAATCCTCGGAGCCGTTCGTCAAAAACTCGCCGAGAATCGTTTTGCCGATGTCGTGCATCAGCCCCGCGACGAACGCTTGCTCCGAATTGCCTAGCTTCGTTTTGGTGCTAATCGATTGGGCGGTATATGCCGCGCATAACGAATGACGCCAAAGCTCGCCCTTGTCCATTTTATAGCCGCCGACGCGCTGGTTAAAGGAACTGTAAAGGCTGAGAGCGTAAATCAGGCCCTTGATGGTTTTGAAACCGAGAAGAACGACCGCGTCGTGAATAGTGCCGATATGCTTGCTGAAGCCGTAAAATGCGCTATTGGAGAGCCGCAGAAGCTTGGAAGCGATGGCCTGGTCGCTGCCCAAAATTTTGGCGAGCTCGGCGACCGAGCTGTTTGGGTCGTTCAATACCGCCATTACGCGCGGGACTATCGCCGGCAGCGGCGGAATATCCTTGACCGCGGCAAGAATGTTATCTACCGAATGTCCACGTGAAACCATGACACCCCCGGCGCATTGCGCCAAGCGGATTATATCATTCTATTTGCGATGTCTATTTGCAGGCGCTTTAATCTCGATTTCCTTTAGGGATTTAGAAAATCGGCCGGACTGCAGCTATCCATAGGAACCTGCATAAATGCGCCAAAGGGGCTCGGGTGAAGTTATGGTAATCGTCCGGCTTTTGGCTTCGCCGCCCGCGATAATGCGGTAAAGCCTGGGGAAATCGTAGTGGACATAAGTATTGCCATTTGCCCATTCGAGATCCGCTCCGCCATTGTTCTTGCTAACAGGCTCGCCATTTTCGGTGACATTCAAGTCGTAAGCAGCATCCTCACGGGCGTGGGCCAAAATTATCGATAACTGCGTACCGGTAAAGCTTATTGAAAGCGCCCCGGGCCTATCTTCGCCAAGATACGTTGACGAATTTACGCCTCTGCGCCACCGGCCGCCGAAAGCATAACTGCCGTCGACCACTCGGTCCGGCAATTCGTATTCTCCGCCGTTTTCGTCAGCGATTATTTGATTTTGCGGGACGCTGTAGTTTTTTCCAAAATAGACCGTTGCGACGCCAAGGTCGAAATCACCTTCGCGTTCGGTTTTTTCCAGACTGATTCGATTTCCAATGCCGAACGATTTTTTCAGATTTTTAACAATGCTCGCCTCGGTGCAGGAAAATCTGCCGGAGCCGAAATGGTGATAAAGCACTCCGCCGGAAGGAGAAATAAGATATCTGCTCGGCCAATATTTATTGTCGAGCACGCTCCATATTTCGAATTCGGGGTCGTGCACGACGGGATAATCGATTTCAAGATGTTCGACCGCGCGTTTCAAGTTCTTAAGCGGACCGCCGAATGCAAATTCCGGGCAATGAACGGCAGCGACATTGAAGTTTTCGCCGCCGTATTCGCGATGCCAGCGGGATAAAAACGGAATTCCGGATATGCAATCTCCGCACGAAAAATCCCATATTTCCAAAAGCAGTATTTTGTCTGAATTGAGTAGATCCGCGCGCGATTGCCCTATGAAATACGCCTCCGGCAGGGATGCGAGCGCTTCCAATACGTTCGCATGCTCCCTCCGTCCGATTCCGGTTCCTAATTGCACTGCCGCCACAATTTCAACTATCACGCTCGACGCCAGATTATTGCCGGAACGGGTGTGGATAATCATTCCCATTTTTGCGGCATATAAAGGAATTTTCCATGTATGTGGTATTTAGTGCTTGCTTTGGAGGAACTTAATGGCTGAAAAGATAAACGTACTTTCCTTCGGTCCGCATCCCGACGACGCCGAAATCGGCACGGGAGGCGCGCTTCTGGCGCTTAAAAAGCTTGGATTTACTACGGGCATCGTCGATTTGACGCCCGGGGAGATGGGCACCGGCGGAAATGCAGACATAAGGAAGCGCGAATGCGAGCGTGCCGCCGAAATACTGAAGCTGGACATAAGGGTGAACGCCGGCCTTGAAGATACGCGGGTGACGGACGATTATGACAGCAGACTAATCGTTGCTTCTTTTATCAGAAAATACAGGCCGGACATTATCCTTGCTCCGTATTTCGAGCTTCCGCCGGGACGCGGCCTTGGCCATACCGACCATATACAGGCGGGGTATCTCGTAAGTCATGCCAACAACTTCGCCCACCTAAAAAAGCTACCGATTGAAGGCGAGCCGTGGTACACGCCCTCGGTTTTCTACTATTTTCTTCCAACCGAAGTGAAGCCGACGTTTATAATCGACATAACGACGCACTTTGACGATTACATTTCGGCAATTTTCGCGCATGAAACGCAATTCGGAGACCCTGAGCACAATTGGCACATTAGAGACTTCTTCGAAAGCAGAGCTAGGACTTGGGGAAGATTCGCCGGCGCGACATACGCGCAAGCGTTCCTCTCGCTATCTCCGATACTTATACGCGATATGATGAGCCTTGCTCCGCAGTATCGCTCGCTTATGGACCGATAGGGGTCCGCCAAGCAAAGCCGATACGGTGCTCTTAAAACCTGAGTTAGTGTTTATGCAGGTCTTTATGCATAATTCTGCGCGCCAAAGTTTCCCGTTGTTCTTGCGGCAATTGTCTTAACTCCGTAGGAAGTTGTTCGTCCCTCTCAGCACGAAGTTTTTTGAGCATATGGTCCACCAGCTCCGGAGGCACCAAACCGCCCTCTTCCAAAAACGACCTGTTTTTTTCCAGTGCGTCGGCGCCTTCAGCGCAGCTGGACGGGAGCACAGGGAGTTCCGGACCTCCTATAACTGGCGATTCGCCGGGCTTTACGTAGAGAGAGCGGGCTAGTTTCAGCGCGCCATTGCCGGTCATGCCTTCCTCCGCCGCCTTTATCATCGAAGTAAGCAGCATAAATTTGAATGCGCTCGCGTCCGGCGTTCGAAGTTCGACTGTTTGGGAAGGCTCAAAAGCGTTATAAGGGGTTTCCTCTTGCGGATTTGCGCCTTTCTCCATGCTTCTGTCGCTGCTCCAGCCTAAAGGTACGCGAATCATCACATTGCGGTTGCGTTCGCCCCAGCAAACCGCAGCGGGAGTTTCCATTCCGCTTCTAAGCCGGAGATAACTGGCGGAGACGGTGTTTCCTAGCGCGGCGATTAAGTCCGCATGACGTAGGATTCCGCCCACCATTTTCAAAGCGTCCTCGGAAAGCCCGTTTTCGCGGCCGGTCATTGCATTTTTGCCGTCTTTGTAAAGCGCCATGTGAATATGCATTCCGCTTCCGGCGATAGAAAGGTCCAGTTTCGGCGCGAATGTTGCGCTCGCGCCGGCGTTGTTTGCGCAGTTTCGGATAACCCATTTGGCAACCGACATCATGGTCGCCGCTTTATGCGCCGGTGACAAAAGAAACTCCAGTTCTTGTTGCTCTACTCGTTTGCCTGATAGTTCGGGATCTTCGCTAATAATCGAATCCAAATATCCCACTTCGCTGTGGGCGTATTTGACGGCGGGAGTTATGGAGCTAATTTTTTCGACAATATCCCTTAAAATCGCTCCGCCGTGGCTGAAAGGAGCTGTCTGGTGATAGTTGCGCTGCGTTAGTCCTGTGAATCTGTCGCTTGTCTTGTCGAGTATCAAGTAATACTCCATTTCGCCCAGCGCCCAGTATTCGTATCCGGTTTTCTCTTTAAGGCTTGCGACGGCCCTGCGCAAAACTTCGTCCGGAGTTTTCTTGACCGGCAATCCGTCGTTGCCGAAAAACCTGCACATCACGGAAAGCGCACCTTTGTCGAAAGGGTCTTGATGTGCTGTCGAGTATTCCGGGATTACGTAAAGATCGCTTTCAGATGCATGGAAAATGCCGGGAAAAAGGCTGGAGCCGTCCACGCGTTCGCCGGCCGCGAGTACGCGATGCAAGTATTCGTCACCTGTTATCGGAGCAATTAGTTCCCGAATTCTGCCGTCGAGAGCGACGTACCTAAAGGCGAGACGCGTTAAATTGTTAGCGCCGCAATATTTGACCAGGTCGCTGCGCGTAAAATCCTCGGGATTCTTGCCGAGAAAATTCACAAGCTTTTGAGAGGGATTTACCGTCTGTTCCATACTTCAGCCCGTTAATTATGTTAAAGCCGGATTTTAACAGAGTAATGCCGGCAGCACATTGTATAATTTGCTTGCTACCGCAAAATCTAAGGCCTTTGTGAAAAGGCCGACAGGGATTCGAGAGGTATCGATATGGTTGAAACTTCGCTTTACAAACCACAGCGCACGATTCGAATCGTGACGGCTGCAAGCCTTTTCGACGGCCATGACGCGGCGATAAACGTCATTCGCAGACTGCTTCAGGCGGGAGGCGCGGAGGTCATTCATCTGGGTCATAACCGAAGCGTACGCGAAATCGTTATGAGCGCAATCGAAGAGGACGCCAACGCCATTGCCGTATCGAGCTATCAGGGCGGACACCTTGAATTTTTCAAATACATGCACGATATGCTCAAGGAACTAGGCGCGGGGCACATCAAGATTTACGGCGGCGGCGGCGGCGTAATCGTTCCGGAAGAAATAGACGAACTTCATTCGTACGGAATTGCCCGCATTTTCAGCCCTGAAGACGGCCGGCGGATGGGGCTGCACGGAATGATCAACGAGATACTTGAAGAGTGCGATAAAGCCGGCTCTCCGATACTTAACGGCGAACTTGAAAAGCTATCCGCAAGCCGGTTTATGGAACTGGCGAGGGTGATTTCGGTTACCGAACTTGCGGCCGCTGGCGAGATACCGGAGCTTTCCGGGCTTCACGAGCAACTTTCCGCAAAAGCCGAAGCCGTTCAATCTTCGAAAGGAGCAATTCCTGTAATCGGTATAACCGGAACGGGAGGCGCGGGAAAATCCAGCCTAACCGACGAATTAATCGTACGATTTCTCGAAGATTTCGACGATAAAAGACTGGCGATAATTACGGTCGATCCGAGCAAGCGCAAAACCGGCGGGGCGCTTTTGGGCGACCGCATCCGAATGAACGCGATTTACGACGACCGCGTTTACATGCGCAGTATGGCTACGCGCGGCAGCGCGAACGAACTTTCGCGTTCGATTAAGGAAGCCATCTCCGTTTGCAAAGCTGCGGGATTCGACCTGATTGTTATCGAAACGAGCGGAATAGGGCAGGGCGATTCGAGTATCGTCGACATCGCCGACCTTACGCTTTACGTAATGACGCCGGAATACGGCGCGGCAACGCAGCTTGAAAAAATCGACATGCTCGATTATGCGGATTTCGTCGTCATCAACAAATTCGAGCGGCGGGGCGGCGAAGACGCGCTGCGCGACGTAAGAAAGCAGGTTCAGCGAAGCAGACAGGCGTTCGACAAAAAGCCGGACGAAATGCCGGTCTTTGCAACTATCGCAAGCCAGTTCAACGACACCGGAGTAAATACGCTTTATTCCGCGCTGGTGACCGAACTGAACGGAAGAATGAATCTCGGCTGGCAGTCGAAAACTGCGGAATCGCTTCCGAAAGGCGTGCCTAACCGCAGAAGCATTATCCCGCCGGAGCGAGTAAATTACCTCACGGAAATTGCCGCTGCAGTTCGCGAGTACAAGGCCTGGGCGAAGGAAAATGCCGACTTCGCGGACGCGCTGTACGGAATTTGGGCCGCACTCTCTGCGCTCGGCGACGACGTGCCGTGCAGATTGGGCGACTATCCGGCGGATGCGCCCGCTCCGAAATCGGACGCGGTACGCGAACTTCGGGAACTTTGGGCGCAGAATCTCTCGAAACTGGATCCGAAATGCAGAAAGTTGATGGCGGCGACGCCGGAGCTTTTTAGGGCATATTCCGGCGACGAATTCGTTTATAAGGTTCGCGACAAGGAGATACGCGTGCCGCTTTGGACGGAAACGCTGTCGCACACGAAAATCCGCAACGTCATTTTACCCAAATATAGAAGCTGGGGCGACATGCTCGAATGGATGCTTCTTGAAAACGTACCGGGCGAGTTTCCTTTCACCGCCGGCGTCTTCCCTTTCAAGCGACAGTACGAAGACCCGACGCGAATGTTCGCCGGCGAAGGCACGCCCGAGCGCACAAACAAGCGGTTTCATTTTCTTTCGCAAGCGTACGAGGCCAAGCGGCTTTCGACGGCATTCGACAGCGTGACGTTGTACGGCGAAGACCCGCACGAGCGGCCGGACATTTACGGCAAAGTCGGAAACAGCGGAGTATCCATATGCACGCTGGACGATATGGATAAGCTTTATGCCGGATTCGACCTCGTAAGCCCGCTAACGAGCGTCAGTATGACGATTAACGGGCCGGCGCCGATGATTCTTGCGATGTTTTTCAACGCGGCTATAAATCAGCAAACCGCCAAATTCAAGGCGGAGAACGGTCGCGAGCCCGACGCCGAGGAATATGCTCGAATCAAAAAATGCACGCTCGAAAACGTGCGCGGCACTGTGCAAGCCGATATACTAAAGGAAGATCAAGGCCAAAACACCTGCATTTTCTCAATCGATTTCGCGCTCAAAATGATGGGCGACATTCAGCAGTATTTCATCGACAAAAACGTACGGAATTTTTACAGCGTTTCTATAAGCGGCTATCACATCGCGGAGGCTGGCGCGAACCCCATCACTCAGCTTGCGTTCACGCTGGCGAACGGTTTCACTTACGTCGAGTATTATCTTGCCCGAGGGATGGACATCAGCAAGTTCGGCCCGAATTTGTCGTTCTTTTTCAGCAATGGAATGGAGGCCGAGTACGCGGTCATAGGGCGAGTGGCGCGTCGGATATGGGCGGTCGCGCTCGACCGGCTGTACGGCGCGGACAGGCGCGCGCAAATGCTGAAATATCACATTCAAACCAGCGGGCGCAGCCTGCACGCGCAGGAAATTTCGTTCAACGACATCCGCACCACGCTTCAGGCGCTCCTTGCCGTGTACGACAATGCGCAAAGCCTGCACACGAACGCCTACGACGAGGCGGTGACGACGCCGACCGAGGAAAGCGTACGCCGGGCGCTGGCGATTCAGATGATACTCAACCGCGAGTTCGGGCTTTTAAAGTGCGAAAACGCGATACAGGGCAGCTTCATAATCGAAGAACTGACGCACCTCGTCGAAGAAGCCGTACTCGATTTGTTCATCGGGCTGTCCGAGCGGGGCGGGGTGCTCGGCGCGATGGAACTGCAGTTTCAAAGGGCGCGGATACAGGAGGAATCGCTGTATTACGAAGAACTCAAACACAGCGGCAAATATCCGATTGTGGGCGTGAATATGTTCCAAAACCCGGAGACGCTCGCGGACGATTACCGGCCGGCCACGCCGCCGCTCATACGCTCGACAGAGGAGGAAAAACAGGAACAACTAACGAATTTAAGAGCGTTCCAGGCGAGAAACGTGTCGAAAAACGCGGACGCGATCCGCAGCCTTAAAAACGTGTGCATATCGGGCGGCAACATCTTCGCGGAACTGATGGAAACCGTCAAGTACTGCTCGCTCGGCGAAATCACCGAAGCCCTGTACGAAGTCGGCGGCAGGTATAGGAGGAATATGTGAGGTGGGGGGGAAAGGCCTTTAAAAATAATCAAAATAACTTATGCTATTTTGTCTTTAATATGTTGCTTTACTATTCGGGTAAACACAACCGAGTCTTCATCCACTGTCATAAATATTCTTGATGCGTTATTAATTCTAATTTCATAAGTTTTATTACGCCCCCGGACTGGCTTCATTCCCTTTACAATTCGGGTTTTCGGATCAAATTCAAAACGGCAAAGAGCAGCAACAATACTTCTTGCTAGAACATGATCTTTTCTCATAATGTCCTTAAAATCACGCAAAAATGAACTGCTAACTCTGTGTTTCATGAAAAGTGATAATAGTTTAAATGCTGTTTCTATAGAATTATCAGCTGTTGTACTAAAAGACATTTCGCGAAAGTCAGACTCCTTTTGCTCCATTTTATTTAGCGATTCGGTTGCGGTCATTAGTTCAATCGATGTTTGAGATATTCGCGATTCCACTTCATTTATGCGTGAATCCTTGTGCTCAAGCTTTTCTAGGGCATCCAGGTGTTCTTTTTTTAAGCTATTTAATAATTCAGCCTTGTTTCTAAGTTGGTTCTGCAGCGAACATTTTTGCATTTTCAATTCATCTAACAATTTCTTGAGTGAGCCAGTACGTTCTCGCAATATTTCTACTTGAATCTTATAATTAATTAAGCTGCGCTGCTTTAAATCTGCCGGTGAATCAATGCGACAAAATATGGCAAATGCAATTAGCGGCAATACTAATTCGGGCGATACTCTAGCAAGTTGATACCAAATGGTAGTGGTACTAACTCCTGATGAGTAAATAGCATAGCTAATATTGCTAAACAATATGAAAAAGGAAATTAAACCAAGAGCCATGCGACCACCATACTGGACTGCACCCCTGAAATTGGACACAAGAGCGGGAAATTAGTAGAGTGCTCCGG
>CAYMAI010000007.1:0-185771 GCA_964388445.1 uncultured Planctomycetia bacterium | reverse complement strand
CCGGGCTTTACAACGCGAAGCTGCGCGTGACGGACAACGACGGCGATTGGGGCGTAGATACGGTAGGCATAAACGCAGCAGGAAACATTTCGCCTGTCGCAAAGCTTTCCGCAAGTCCGCCAAGCGGATATCAAGCGGTAAACGTGCAATTCGACGCTTCGGCATCGAGCGATCCAGATGGGTCGATCACGCTTTACGAATGGGATTTCGACGGCGATGGAGTATGGGACGCAAGCGGCACGTCGGCGACAATGTCCCACTTTTACGCATTACCCTCGATGAATAACGCCGCCGTGCGTGTAACCGATAACGGCGGCGCAACGAATGTTGCAACATTCACGGTTGCCGTACATGGCTGGAGAAAAAGCACTGCCGAGAGTTCGAGTTTTGTGGGTTTCTATAATTCGATGGCCGTTGTGAACGGTAATCCTGCCGTTGCTCACCACGAGTTTATAAATGACAATTTGTTATTCACTCGCGCGACGGATCCAAATGGAACTTCATGGGGATCGACTCAAGTCCTTGACGAAACAGGCTCGGTTGGTCAATATCCGTCTCTTTCGATTATTAGCGGAAATCCTGCCATTGCCTATTATGATAACACAAACGGCGATCTGAAGTACGTTCGCGCTACAGACGCCGATGGTACGGCGTGGGATTCGCCTCTCACGGTTGCAAGCGCAGGAGATGTCGGTATAACCGCTTCCTTGTTGGAAGTAAACGGCTTCCCTGCTATTTCGTACTACGATAGTACCAACGATGACCTAATGTATATTCGCGCAACGGATTCTGCCGGAAGCGGATGGGAAGCACCGCAGCCAATCGACACAACCGGAAATGTAGGCGCGTACACATCGCTCGCGATTGTGAACGGATACCCGGCCATTTCGTATTACGATACGACAAATGCCGATTTGAAGTACGTGCGCGCCAACGATGCCGACGGAAGCGGCGCGTGGAGTGCGCCGTTAACGCCTGATAGCACGGGTAATGTGGGCGTATGGAGTTCACTCGCGGTAGTGGATGGACACCCGGCGGTTTCATATTTGGATTCCACAAATACGTCACTTAAATTCGTTCGTGCAACGAACGCGGATGGGAGTATTTGGGGTACGCCGAAAACTTTGGATGCAGTAGATTCCGGATATACTTCATCGCTGGCTGTAATTAACGGATATCCGGCAATTTCGTATTACGACAGCGGGAATGGCGATCTGAAGTTTATACGAGCGATATACGCCGATGGAAGTGCTTGGGAGGCGCCGCTCGCACTGGACAGCGATGGCGATGTAGGTTCATATACTTCTCTGGTGTCGTTGGGCGGATTTCCTGCAATCGCGTATCAAGAGTCAGACAACTATGACCTTAAATTTGTCCGGCTTTATTAGCCCGGCACATTGGGGAGAAAGCTTTTTTGGTATTGCAACGCTTCGAACGCATTCTTTTGTCGGGATTTTCCCAATCGCGCGTTCGTCAATTCGATAGTTGCTTTGCAATGCGTGAATCACAAGATCGGAAGGTGCTTGTATGAAATACTTGGTTGGGATTTTTCTTGCGGCGCTAATGGCGACCGAACTTCTGGGATGCAGCTCGGGTAGAGGTGTGATTACCTCGGAAACACCGGTAGACGGTTTTTCGCTGGCGGCTATCGGCGAAAATCCGCTTCCCGAAATTGGCGTCGAGCCGAATCCGAATGAAGTGCGAATTGCACTTTCCGGTAAAGGTTCGGCGTTCGCTCGTATTAGCTTCGACGCGGATAGGCTTCGATATATGGAAGTCGAAAACGTGTCCGGCGGATGGGCGGAGGGCGAGGCGATCGTCGCAGCGTTTCGAGCCGGGCGCGGAATGGTGGATTTTGGAGCTGTTCCGGTTCGCGGCGCTGCAAATCCTGATGCAAGTGGCAGTGCGGTGCTTCTCTTCGGGTACGGGCGCGATTCGGAAATGGAAAGGTCTGCGTCAATCGCCCCGACTAGCGCGCCCAGCTCGGTTTCAAATTTTAAACTAACCGACGATGGAGCGGGCGGCGCGATTTTAACGTGGAGTTACCGGAATCAGGGCGATTACGACCAGAACGGAGAAGTAGGCATACCCGACATCACACCGATTGCGCTAAATTATCTTCATGTCATAACGGATCCGGAGGATCCCGCTTCCCCGATTGACGGCGACGGCGACGGAGAAATCGGCATACCAGATATTACTCCGATTGCTCTAAACTATTTGCGCAGCTTGACAGATTACGACGTGCAGTTTAGCTTTGACGGCAGCGAGGAGACTTTTGAGCAGGTGGCACAATTGCCGCTCGGGGACGGCATGCTTCCCGAAGGCGGCGGATTTCTCAAATTCAAATACACGCTCATCCCCGCAATAGACGGCTTTTATCGGGTTGTTCCGTTCGACTCGGCCGATTCGACATTCGGTGTGCCGGGAAATACGGTTGAGTGGCGCGGCGGTTCGGTTGTTTCGATTACAATTTCGCTCTTAACCGGCGGCGTTGCCGGCACTGGAACGGATTCAGATCCGTATGTTTTGGACCAAGCTTCACCTTACGCTTTCGAGGCTATACAGGGCGAAGAAGTTGTTACGGATGCGGTCGAATGGATGTCAAATCCGGAATTTGCAGTTTTATGGAGCAACACGACTCCGGGCGAGACTGAATCCATCATCGAAATTGCAGGGGATTTTGAGGTTTTTTGCACGCTCGGCGGCGAAACAAGCAATATCATCCACTGCCGCAAGCCGATTGGCGTGTCGTAGTATAATCCCACTTGCGGGATTTTGACCGCGGGGATTCTAATGTCAAATTCGGATAGAAATGGGCCGATTTTTCTCGGTCTACTTATGATCGCCCTTGCGATGGTCGCCTCGGCGGCAATCGTCGGAAATACGCTTGTCAAGGTGAAGCGGACCGGCGATACGTTGACAGTTACCGGCAGCGCAAAAAAGAGCATTGTCAGCGATTATGCCGTTTGGCGCGGCAGCGTAAGCCGAAAGAGCGAGGATATGACCGCGGCGTTCAACGCGGTCAAAACCGACGCAGACCGCGTCCGGAAGTATTTCTCGGAAAAGGGCGTATCGCAAGATGGCATCAAGTTCAGCCCGATTTCCAGCGGGAATTTGAGTTACTACGAAACTAAAGCAGACGGCAGCCAAGTGACGCACTGGTATTGGCAAATGACTCAGAACTTCGAAGTTTCCGGAACCGATGTAGATGGCATAACTGCGCTATCGCAGGAAATAACCGACCTTATAGGCGAAGGCATCGGTCTTCAAAGTTATTCGCCCGAATACCTTTACACCAAAATCGCGGATATGCGCATCGAAATGCTCGGCGAGGCGACCGGCGACGCGAGGCAGCGCGCCGAAACGATAGTAAAAAATGCAGGCGGAAAGCTTGGCCCGCTTGCTTCCGCGAGAATGGGAGTGTTTCAGATTACTGCCAAAAATTCGACGGATGTCAGCGACTACGGCGTTTACGATACGAGTTCGCTGGAAAAAGACATTACCGCCGTCGTTTCGCTTACGTTCGCGGTCGAATAAGTCCGCGCGGCTTGGCTGTGATTTTCATTTCGGCGTGAGTATCGATTAAGTTCCGCCCTTGAATGATTCGCTCGGAAGTGGTTTGCGACGGTCTGTAAAAAGCCGATTTTCCTTGTTACGAAAGCATTCCAGACTTATAATACGCCCGCCTGCATCGCTTAACCCATTTCGGCGCACAGCCACCGGATATCGCTTGCCGGATGCGGGCAATACGCGGAGGCGTGATGGAAAGGCTCGACTACGAAAACTTGAATTTCGATAATCTCGATTATGAAGCCGTTGGTTTCAAGTGCGGGATTGAAATACACCAACAGCTTTTTACGCGGCGAAAGCTCTTTTGCCGCTGTCCGGCTGGACTATATTCGGATACGCACGACGTCGAAGTATTGAGGCATATGCGTCCCACGCTTTCCGAGCTTGGCGAATACGACGGCACAGCACTGATGGAATTCAAAACGAAGAAAAACGTCGTGTACTTGCTAAACAAGGAAAGCGTTTGCACGTACGAAATGGACGACACGCCGCCGTTTCCGATCAATCAAGAGGCCGTGGACAAAGCAATTCAGATTGCGCTTATGTTCGGGATGAATGTAATCGACGAAGTCCATGTCGCCCGGAAACAGTATCTCGACGGCTCGATTCCCACGGGCTTTCAGCGCACCGCAATTATCGGCGTGGATGGGATTCTTCCGTATAATGAACGGCAGATTAGGATTTTTCAGCTAAACGTAGAGGAAGATTCTTGCCGGGAAGTGAAGGACGAAGGACATTTTATTTGGTTTAGAACCGACCGTCTGGGTATGCCACTGATTGAAATTATTACCGCGCCGGATATGCGAACTCCGGACGAAGCTGCTGAAGTTGTGGAACTTCTCGGACGAGTTTGCAAAGCAAGCGGCAATGTACGCAGGGGCATAGGCAGCGTGCGCCAGGACGTTAACGTTTCTGTAACTGGCGGCACCCGCGTCGAAATCAAAGGTGTGCCGCGTTACGGTCTTATTCCTGCGCTGACGCAAAACGAAGCGATTAGACAGCTAAGGCTGCTCTCGTTGCGAGACAAGCTATTGCGGCAGGGAGTAACCGAAGAAAATCTCTCGGTGACGGAAGCGGAAATAATTGGTTCAGCCGGGAAAATGAACTTTTCCCGGATTTTTCCGAATATGCGCAATGGAGACGAAATACGCGCCGTAAAGCTTGAGGGTCTCGCGGGGGTTTTATCCGCGCCTGTCCAGCCCGGTCTCGATTTTGCGCATGAAGTAAAGGGAAGAATAAGGGTTATCGCCTGCATTGATCTACCTCCGATAATGATTCATACCGACGATTGGCCGAAGTATGAAGGCTGGGAAATCGACAGAGATTATTTATTGAAGGAAATGAACGCAGGAGAAAACGACTCGGTAGCGCTCGTGTGCGGCGAAAGGCGGGATACGATTACTGCGGCGCAAGAAATCAAACTAAGAATCGTCGATGCGTTAAGAGGAGTACCAAGCGAGACGCGGCAAGCGAAGCCTGGCGGACTAACGGACTTCGAGCGGATTCTTCCAGGCCCGGACAGAATGTATCCTGATACGGATACGCCGCCGACCGAAATCAAACAAGAAAGAGTCGAAAAACTGCGTGCTACAACACCGGCACCGCCTTGGGAAATGCGGGCAAAACTGATTTCCATCGGCGCGCCTGCATATCATGCGGATGTTCTGTCGATTTCACCATACGCTTCCCTGTTTGCGAAGGCTGTCGAAGCGGGTGCAGACGCCAAATTTGCAGCCGTCGCGCTTGTGGAATGGTGCTCCGGACCGGTTCGAAGGGATTCAACTTTGGGAAACCCCGGGAGTTTATCGGAAGAAAGGCTGAACGAATTCTTTAGGGCATTTCGCGCCGGTAAGTTTCAGCGCGAAGTAGCGAGAAAGGTGCTATTGCGGATGATAGAAAGGCAATCTGCAACGGTGGATGAAATACTCGGAGAACTCGCGATTTCAGACATTCCGCAGTTCGAAGTGGAAGCGCTCGTCGAGGAAGCGAAGGCGGCGGAGTTTACGCCGCGCAAGCGGCACGCTCCTCCCGGAATTAAGTGGAAGCGGTACGTGATGGGACTCGCGATGAAAGAGCTTCGCGGCGCGGTTGCGGGCTCCAAAGTTTCAGCGATGATAGGCGAATACTCGGGCGGCGCGGCACTGTCCGCGGCGAATGGACGGTAATGCATAATGGGCGATGACAAATTCAGAGGATATCGAGGCGACGCTCTTGAAACGCTGAAGCGGTTTAACGTAGGCGTATGGAGCGAAGTGACCGTCGCAAGCCGCAAAGGAAGTTTCGAGGGCGTGATTTTGCCGCGCTCCGAAATAGAAGATGAGCGGCATATCGTTCTCAAACTGACTACCGGTTACAACGTCGGAGTGGCCACCGACCAGATTGAAGAAATAACCGAACGCGGCAACAAGGAAGCGCATTACAAAATTCCCGAAAAGGAATTTCCGTTCGACCCGGCGAAACCGAACGTACAACTTTTCGGCACCGGCGGCACGATTGCGAGCAGACTTGATTATCGAACCGGAGCGGTTATTCCCGCATTCAGCCCTGGCGAGCTTTACGGCGCCGTTCCGGAGCTTGCCGATATTTGCAACCTGAAAACGGAAAAGCTGTTTGGCGTTTTCAGCGAAAACATGACAAAGGTTCAATACCTTAAATTGGCGGAGCGCATAGGCGAGGAAATAGAAAAAGGCGTCGCGGGAATCGTAATCGGGCACGGCACAGACACGATGCACCATACCGGCGCGATTCTTTCGTACATGGTTCAAGATTCGCCCGTGCCGATCGTGCTTGTTGGAAGCCAGAGATCTAGCGACAGACCGAGCTCCGACGCAGCGAGGAATCTGATTCACAGTGTTTACACTGCTGCGTACGGCGACATAGCGGAAGTGATGGTTTGTATGTACGGCCCAACGAGCGACGAGTACGGCCTGCTCCATCGCGGAACGCGTGTACGGAAAATGCACTCGAGCTATCGTTCCACTTTTAGGACTATAAGCGACGTGCCGCTTGCGATGGTGGAATGGGGAAAGATAACGCCGATTAAAAGTGATTTCAAGACAAGACGGACCGATAATAGCGTCAAAATATTTCCTTATTACGACGATAGGGTTACGATTCAATACTATTATCCCGGTTTCAAACCCGACATTATCGATGGTTTGGTGGAAATGGGTTATAAGGGAATCGTAATCGCCGGAACCGGACTTGGCCACGTAAATTACGAACTCAACGAAAGTCTCGAAAGGGCAATCAAACGAGGAGTTACGGTCGTTATGACCGTGCAGACCCTATGGGGCTACGTTCAAATGTACGTGTACGATACGGGTAGGTTTTTGCTCGATATCGGCATTATTCCGCTCGGAAACATGTTGCCCGAAGCGGCATTTATGAAGCTCTGTTGGGCTCTCGGGCAGACTGATGATCCATTAAAAGTAAGGGAAATAATGGAAACCCCGATTGCCGGCGACATTACCGAGCGCGAGCCGCCGAACGGTTACTTAATTTTCCAGGGCGGAGTAGGCGAGGTCGAAGATTTCATTAAAAGGCTTAAGCGATAGGATATAGATTATTCCGTCTTTTTGCCGCATACGCTTTCAAGATTGTCAATTCAGAATCGAGGCGAATTGCCGAGCAACGTTGGATTTCGGCGTGTTTTAAATGCCTTTTGCGTCTTAGATTAAGACGATTCGCTGTGATAAACTTATAATTCCCTCTTTTGGTGGTGTCAGTTTGCGGCGGGTTTTAAAATTCGGCGGTACCAGCATCGCGGATGCTGAAAGGGTGAGGCGCGCGGCGGAAACCGTAAAGCGCCTTTTCGACGCGGGCGAGCAAGTTGCGGTCGTGCTATCCGCCCAAGGTAACGATACGAACGTGCTTTTAGACGCCGCTTACGGGGTTGCGAACGGCGGCGGAGAACCCGAAGATATTTACCGGATTGCACTGCTAGGCGAGGAAAAAAGCGTTCGCTTGATGTGCGCCGCATTGAAGGCATTGCGCGTGCCTGCGGTTCCGTTTATTCCAACCGAAAGGGAAAGCTGGCCGATAATTATCGATAGCGACGACCACAGCCCCATTGCACAAAGCAAAATCAACGAAGAGCGCTCTATTACTCTTCGCGATAACAAGACAGCGCAGAGATTCAAAATGCACGTTTCCAAGCATCTTAGGCTCGGGCGCGTTCCGGTGATTGCAGGATTCTTTGCGCTTAGCTCGAACGAGCATCTCGTTACCCTAGGGAGAGGCGGAACGGACATAACTGCGTTTATTGTGGGACGCTACATAGGTGCTGACGAAGTTGTCATTGTTACGGACGTTGAAGGCGTGCTTTCCGGCGATCCGCGAGTGCTAAGCGGGACTAAGCTAATTCAGGAACTCAGCGTTGAAGATCTTATGGCGACAAGCAGTGCTGGCAGCAGGGTGGTTCATCCGCGGGCATTACTTTTCAAGTCGGAAGAAGTCAATGCCAGAATTGTCGATTACAAGCACTTGGGCGAGCTTAAATCCTCAGGGACGACGATACTCGGTTCCAGTCAATCGTCGATTGTAAGAAACCCTCGCAGACTTTCATTCGTCACTCTCGTAGGCTCGAATCTTTCGCGTGAAGCAGGGCTTCTCGCCGAAGTTGCCGAGCGGCTTGCCGTTGCGAAAATAACCATTAATTCGCTTGTTGCAACCGACAGATTCATTATGATGTACCTCGAGGATCAATACGGCGAAGAAGCGCACAAAATTCTGCACGCGCTGGTTCTCGAAAAAAGGGATACGCTTCAAAATATTACGATTAAAGGCGACATCGGAGAAATCAGACTTAGAAGCTCGACATTTATAGAGGAGCCGGGTGTGCTTGCCGAAATCACTGGCATTTTAAGCGCGCGAAGGATAAACGTAATAGAAATAGTGACTTCATTAAGCGATGTGTACGTATATGTATCTTGGAAGGACCTAGCCGAAGCAACCGAAGCACTGGAAGGAATGGTGCAAGAAGATCCAGGACTTTTTCAATGATTCTCCGCTATGAACTGCATTACTTTATGGCTGGTTCAAACCCCTGGCACATGTCAGATTAGGCTAGTTCATGGAAACGGTATCTTCGAGTAGTTTACGACCTAAATCGGTTGTATATACAAGGCCGTTTCGTTCGATAGCCAGGTTTCGATTAAACGCAATCCGAAGTATCGAATCCGTAAAAAGCGGATTCCACCTGAAATGACCGTGCAATCCGCTTACATTTAGTTCCGCTTCCGCGCGGTCGGAGTTTTCGTGATTCGAAATGTGAAATAAAAGCATTGCAACGGCAAATTCGATTTTTTGTTTGGAGTGTCTTGCCAGAGAACTTAAAATTCCTCTTTCGGGGGCAAAAAGAACAGCAAGTCCGAAAATTACGCCCGATGCGACCGCCATCGAACCGGCAATCGAGGTGTCGAAAGCTCTGGCTGCTTGATAGCCCAAAAGGGCGGAAATCGCGCCTAATCCGGCGCTGATCCCAAGCATCGCCGGAAGCCGGTCGGAGAGCAAAAACGCGGATGCCGGCGGAGCGATAAAGAGAGCTACAACGAGAATGCTACCTACTGCATCGAAAGCGCCGACAGCGGTAATGCTTACGAGAGACATCAATGCGTAATGCATAACAGCCGGAGCAAATCCTGCAGCTGCCGCAAGGCCTGCATCGAAAGTAGTAATTTTCAGTTCCTTAAAGAAGGTGGCAATGAAGGCAAAATTGACAACTAAAATAGCGGACATCAACCATACTCCGCGCGGTCCTAAGTCGGTTTCTCCAACTACTAGCCGGTCGAAAGGAGCAAATGCAAGTTCGCCCAAAAGCACTGCATCGGTGTCAATATGCACATTGCCGGCGTGCATTGAAACAAGTATTACTCCTATTGCGAAAAGAGCAGGAAAAACGAGGCCGATTGCGGCGTCTTCTTTGACCAATGCCGTTTTTACGAGCGATTCGACCAAAAGTACGGTTACAACGCCGGCGAGCGCGGCTCCCAGAACGAGGATAGGAGATGACAGCGAATGTGTGAATAGAAATGCGATTACGATTCCCGGAAGTATCGCGTGACTAAGCGCATCGCTCATCAGAGACATTCTTCTAAGCATCAGGAAAACTCCGGGCAGAGCGCAGGCGGCGGCCGTAAGGACGGCAATAATCTGTATTTCGATTTGCGGACTCACAATGATCCTCCACCGGCGGCAATGGTCGAGCGGAATCTGATAGCTTCTTCGATTCCGCTCTCGGTCAAGCATAACAGTCCGGCATCGTCCATGCATATCCACCCGCGTCTTTCAAGTTGTGAGATTGCTTGCGAGCTGGCGCCGCGCGATTTTGCGATTGCCATTACGGCTTCGCGTTCATGCGGATGATCCAAACGATCGTGGTTTTCGGCAAGTAGCAAAATCGATTCGAGTATTCCCTCAAGCCTGACCATGCGTCTGTTGTATGCAGAACGAATTGAGTTCCAAATAAATCCCCTGTTTGAAGCGAATAGAATCGAAATCAATACAAAGGCAATCGCCGACAATACTATCGCGGGTCCGGTAGGGATGTGTGGCGCCAAGCCGGATATTGCCGCTCCCGCAATTCCGGAAGTCGCCCCGAAGGCTGCCGATAAAATTACCATTGCTCCAAGGCGGTCGGTCCATTGCCGTGCAGCTGCTGCCGGTGCAATTATCAATGCGCTCATTAAAACTACTCCGACGGTTTGAAGTCCTATGACGATAGCGATCACTATTAGGCTGGTTAGAATTAAATCCAGTCTTGAAGTTGAATAGCCAAGCGAATCCGCGAAATCCCTATTGAAGCTTAAAATCTTGAATTCCTTCCAGAAAATCGCAAGAACCATCAATGATGCAAGTCCCAAAAGGAAAAGCATTCGCACATCCGTCATCATCATTGCCGCCGCTTGGCCGAACAGAAATTTTGAAAGTCCAGCTTGTGCTGCATCGGGAGACCGTTGTGCGAAAGTTAAAAACACCATTCCCAGACCGAAGAAAACGCTAAGCGAAATTCCCAAAGCCGCGTCGTATTTAACACGAGTATTTGCTGTTACGTAGTTTGCTGCAAGCATGGAAATCCATCCCGCCCCCGCAGCGCCAATAAGCAGTACGAAGGGTTCTTTGCTTCCCGTCAATAGAAATGCCGCTACGATTCCTGGAAGAGCGGCATGACTTACCGCGTCTCCCATCAAGCTTTGCCTGCGAAGCACGGCGAACGGGCCGAGCGCGCCGGCTACGATTCCAAGAAGCGCGCAACCCAAGGCCACAGTACGCATCGTGTAATCTCCGAAAAACCTTATCGCCGTTTCAAACAATTCCATTTCAGCTCGCAGATTAATCGATTGAATTTCTATGGGGATTTCAACGATAGAAAAGCCTACGCGCCAAGCGACGAGCGCCCGCCGTACGCGGTTTTTAGATTTTCAGCCGAAAAAGTTTCGGCGACCGGGCCGGAAGCGATTTTGCGAACGTTCAAAAGCGCTACCCAGTCGAAGTATTCCTTTACCGTTTGCAGGTCGTGGTGTACTACTATGACGGTTTTTCCACCCTTTCTAAGCTCTTTGAGCAATTCGATTATCGCCTTTTCCGTAGTCGCGTCGACGCCCTGAAAGGGCTCGTCCATAAAGTAAACGAGCGCATCCTGCATTAAGGCGCGCGCAAGAAAAACGCGTTGTTGCTGTCCGCCGGAAAGCCGGCTAATGTGCCTCGAAGCGAATTTCGCCATCCCGACGCGTTCAAGCGCGTTCATTGCGTTTTTCCTATCGTTTAACCCGGGCCGCTTAATCCAGCCAAGAGACGAATATCCGCCCATCAAAACGACATCGAGAACGCTTGCGGGAAAATCCCAATCCACGCTTCCCCGCTGAGGAACATATCCTACAATTGAGCGTTTTTTGGCATAAACTTCGCCGAAGATGAAGACTTCGCCCGCTGATTGCTTTACTAGACCCAAAACGGCTTTTATCAGAGTTGTTTTGCCGGCACCGTTTGGGCCGACGATCGCCATAAGTACGCCACGAGGAACGTCCAAATCAACATCCCAAAGCACGGGATTGTGTCCATATGCAACGGTCAAGTCATGGATTTGAACGGCAAGCGAGCTATCGATGACGTCGCCGGTTTTCGAGTATTTCACTTCCGAAACCAAACCTGCTTTCATTTCGCGTTATTACTTCCTTTAAGGGCGTTGACTATCGTATCGACGTTGTGCCTAAACATACCCGCGTATGTACCTTCCGGAGTCCCCGGGCTTCCCATGGCGTCGCTGAAAAGCTCGCCGCCTATTTCAACTTCGAATCCTCGAGCGATCACCGCTTCCTTGATTGCCGCGATGCTGCGGTGAGGAACCGACGATTCCACGAATATAGCCGGAATCCTATTTTCCGCAATGAAGTCTGCCAGATTTCTAACGTCGGCGGCGCCGGCCTCGGTTACGGTGCTAATTCCCTGAAGACCGCGCACTTCGAATCCATAAGCACGTCCGAAATAGCCGAATGCGTCGTGCGCAGTTACTAGCACGCGCCGGGTTTCAGGCACTTCCGACGCACGGGATCTGGCGTATTCGTTTAGTTCCTCGAGTTCGACGATGTAAAGTTCCAAATTGAGTTTGAAAATCTCCGAATGATGAGGACTTGATTCGGCAAGTACCCGCCCGGTTTCCATCGCGGCAAATTTCCAGAGATTTACATCGAACCATACATGAGGGTCGTGAGCCGTTCCCATGCCTTCGCCGGATAACAACAACATTTCCGGAATTGCCTCCGCAACCGCAGCAGTTCGCTTGCCTCGCTCGCCGATTCGCTCGAAAACTTCGGTCATTTTTCCTTCGAGATGCAGCCCGCTGTAAAGGATGAGATCGGCTTCGCTCATATTTATTACGTCGCCTTCGGTTGCTGCGTACAAATGCGGATCGATTCCCGGACCCATTAGCGTTTTTACAATGACCGCTTCGCCTCCGATTCTTTCGGCGAGTTCGCCAACCATGCCGGTTGTGGTCACTACTTTAAGCCGTCCCTCCGAATCTCCCCATCCGCGTGTAGCCGGACAGGAACTGGTCAAAAACGAAATCGCAATCGCGACGATGAAAAAAAGACTAGCTCTTCTGAGATTAAATTCGTGATTCATTTCAACCCCTCAAGCCTTGCCCGACGGCATCTCCAACCGTATCGAAATGAGAGGTTTCGCCCGGATTAACGGCGAGCTTTCGTTTCGCAGTTTCCGGCAGTGCTTCGAAATGTTCGAGAAACAAATGCAGTCTCGTCGAGGATTCCGCGGACAAACCATGCTCAAGTATGCATGCATCCGTTTCGGCCTGAACTTGGCTAACGCCCAATACGCCGATGAGGAATCCGAGAATGTCGTCGTGCCGGTGAATTAGCTGGCCAGCCATTACTTCGCCGGATGGCGTGAGGTTGACCAGTCCTCGCTCCTTTTGCCGGACAAGTCCCATTTTTCTTAGTTTGGCGAGTGTGCGCACGACAGTGGGCGGCTTGACCCCGAATTCCATAGCGATATCGGATACCCTTACGCCGCCGTCAGAATCCGCGGCCAGCCGGCTGACCAATTCAACATAATCCTGCTGTACGGGCGTTATTTTCAATGCGAACATCTTGTTACCCCGAAGTAATTACCCAGAGGTAAATGGCATTATTGCATATTCGAATTTGAGTTTGTGATGCTCATCATCGCTCCCCTAAAGGTTCATATATAATAAAGATGGCATTTCGCTAGAGGGCTATCGTGGTTCTTTCTGGAAAATCCGGTTTTAGGCGCAGTCCGAACTTTCAGGACGTTTTCAGGCTGAATTTCCTCGGATTTTCGCTGCTTTCCGTATTCGTTTTCGGTGCGTTCGCGTTTTGGAGCTTTTTTGGCATTCTGAAATCTAATACGCTTACAAAAATCGAAAGCGAGCTAACTTTAGTCGCGAGTCTGTTCGAGCGCTATACATCGCGGGCCGAAATGTACCTCAGGTACAAAGCCGCGGACGAAGGCTTTACCGACGTTCTGAGCGAATTCGGGAAGACAGAGCCGGGAACACCGCGGCGAAGTCAAGCGCTTGCGTCAATAAGCCGTCATTTAAACTCTCACGTTAAACATATTGATATACACCTTGTCGAGATTGCGATAGCGGACGCAGAAACGGGAGTTTGCATATTCGACGATTCTTACCTTGAAACGCCGATTCCGTTCGTGCCGGTAACCGGGAAAAACTTGAGTCCGGATCAGGCATTTTATTCGGCCATTGACGGACCCGTCACTTTTCCCTTCGAGTACGACCGAAGATTGGGACTCGTAACGATGGTTCAAAGCGCTCCGGTTTTTATTGACGGCAAAGCCAAGTATGTAGTCGTACAAAAGGTGGATGTATCGAAATATCAATCGATTCTTCACGCCATTATCGGGTTTGCCAGCCTGAACACCAAAGCGAAAATATTCACCTTTAACGGAATCGACGTCAATCCAAAAAAAGAAATTCCGCAAGTAGAACGTTCACAGCCATCAAACAACCCGATGGCCGCGAAGGCCGCGTTACTTCAGTCGGGAACCGACACATACGTAAATGAGGACGGCGAGCTAGTCATCGGAAGCTTCATGAGAATGCGCGGGAACATGGGCATCGCCGTAGTGGAATTGCCATACATGACTTTGGCGGAGGAACTTAAATCTGTCGCTCTTACTTATGTTGTAACCATACTTACAATTATCCTGATTTTGATTTTTACATCGTCGTTTCAGGCGCGGCGGTTTTCAAGGCCGGTTACTCAGCTGGTTGCAAGGTGCAAGGAAATTGCGGAAGGCGATTGGGAAAGCGAAGCACGTATAACAGGTATACTTGAGTTCGAACTTCTGGGCAATTCGTTCAACGCGATGGCGCGCGATATTTCGACGAGTTTCGGCGAAAGGGAAAAAATTACTCGCTCTCTCGAAGATGTCAACCGGGAGCTTTTGGAAAAAAACAAAGAAATAGAGGAAAGCGAGCGCAGATACCGCGACCTTTACGAGCGAAGTCAGGATGGGTTGTTCACATACAATACGGAGCAAAATGTATATACATTGTTCAACAAGCGATTTTGCGAAATTCTCGGTTACACATACGAAGAAATGGAAAATGTCCGAATTGAGGATATTATTCCAGTTGAAGAAAGGGCATATGCCGAGGAGCAGCGCAACTTGAGGCTGCGCGGCGAAAACGTGGAAGTTTCTTACGAGCTTTATGTAAAGCGCAAGGATGGCGAGTATAGATACGTCGAGGTCTATAGCCAGCCGGCCGGAGAGAACCTTATTTCGGGGTCGATTCGCGACGTCACCGAAAGAGTGATGCTCGAAAAGGACATTCTTGAAAAGAAAATTCAGCTGGAAAAACTAAACGAAAGCCTTGAGTCGCTAATTCAGGAACGAACAGATACGCTCGTTTCCCTTCGCGAGCTACATGAAAAAATCATTTCGAACGCTCCTTTGGGGGTTATGGTAATCAGCCACGATTACACGATATCGTATGTCAACGAGCAGATGGCGGAGTTTTGCGGTCGGCCTGAAGACGTCCATTCTATTCCGGGGCTTTCCATTATGGAATTTCCGGACATTCTTCCTGAAGGAATGCTGGACCAAGTCAATAATTGCTTTAGCGGAAGCGAAGTATTTTTGCCGGAAGTGAGATACGCCAAGCCTGCAACAGACGATTTGATTTTTTTGGATTTTTGGGCGGTTCCGCTCGTCGGAGCGGATTCGAATATCGAGGGCGCACTCATTCTCACAACAGATCAAACAAATCAAGTGAGGTTGAGAAGCGAGCTTACAAATAGCACCCGGCTTGCAGCAACCGGTCAGCTGGCCGCCAGCTTGGCGCACGAGATAAATAACCCGCTTAACTCGATCAGGTATAACCTCGAACTCGCCAAAATGGACATCGAGGATTCGGGAAAACCTGACGAAGAAAAAGCCGCATCGGGGCTTTTGGAATACCTTAGGATTATCAATCGCGAAATCGACCGCATTGGCGACATCGTTCGCAATCTTTTGGATTTGCATCGAGCGCCGTCCCTAACGCCGGTGCCTTTCGAAATAAACTCCGCCGTATCCGATGTTTTGCTGTTAATGAAGAAGCAAATACTCGAGGCGGGCGTGAAAGTGGAATCGACGCTTAAAACCGGTCTTCCGGAAGTGCGCGCCTCCTTTGGTCCAGTAAAGCAAATAATACTCAATATGATGCTAAATGCCATTTACGCGGCCGGTAAGGGAGGACATATAAGAGTGGAAACCGGAATGAACGACAAGTTTGCTTTCATAGCGATTGAGGACGACGGTCCAGGAATTCCGGAAGACGTTCAACCGCGTATTTTCGAACCATTTTTCAGCACGAAGGGCGTAAGCGGAGTGGGGCTCGGCCTTGCCGTTTGCGAAAGTATCGTGAATCAGTTCCGTGGTAAAATCGAAGTGGACAGTGCGCCCGGAAAAGGTGCAAAGTTCACTGTATATTTGCCCATCTATGGTAACGGAGACTGAAAAAGAGCTTGGCGGGACTATCCTCGTAGTCGACGACGAAGAGGAAGCTTTGCGCGCCATAACCCTCCTCCTCGAAAAAAAAGGAGGATACAACGCGCTATCGGCCACTAGCGGCGAAAAAGCAATCGAAATCCTCTCGGAAAACCCGGTGGATTTGGTGATCACAGATTTGAGAATGCCGGGCATCGACGGAATCGAGCTTTTGAATCACATTCATACTAACTATCCGGATGTATTCGTAATGATTTCGACGGCGTTCGGAAGCCTTGAAAGCGCGGTCGACGCAATGCGCAAAGGGGCAACCGATTACCTTCAAAAGCCTAACAATCCTCGAGAAGTGCTCGACAAAGTCGCCGAAATGCTGGGTAGAAGGCGCAAAATATTGTCCGATAAAAAAAGCGCATCCGAGGTCAGGGAAATAGCGGAGTCTCAGGCAAGCGAACTAAGGCGGGCTGGCGAAATTCAGCAGAGGTGGATACCTCACGGTTATGACGGGCCGGGCATACGAGTGGTAACTTCATTTCATGGAGCTACCGACCTTTCCGGAGACTTTATAGACCTTGTAAAGCTTCCGGGCGGTAGGCTCGGAATCGTGGTCGGCGATATTGTGGGACATGGACTGCCTGCAAGTCTTCAAATGGGCATCGTACAAAGGTTGATTAAAAAAGAATTGCTCGACGCAAAAGGCGCGGCGGAGATTTTTACGTCCCTAAATGAATTTTTGTACGACGATTTTCATATGGATAGCGCATTTACGTCATTTTTGGCGATTTTCAATCCCGAAACTTTCTCGATGAAGTATTCAATAGGCGGGCATCCGCCGCCGGTAGTACTTCGTGGAGAAAGCGAAGTGGAATTTCTAAGCACTAGTTGCCCAGGGTTATTAATGATGCCGGGCTACAAATATCTCGAACACACGCTGTCGCTATCGGTTGGCGATAGGTTTTGCGTATATACGGATGGAGTGGTAGAACTGCGAAACGCCGAAGGAGAAATGTTTGGCGAAGAAAGGCTCGAAGAGGTTTTAAGAATCAATCGTGAAATAAATCTTGAATCGGCCGCAGCAAACATAGGTCACGCACTCAACGCGTTTCGCGGAGAGGCGCGCATCGACGACGATATTTCGATAATTCTCGCGGATATAGTTTAGGCATGGGTGTCGGTCGATTTTCCTTGCGCCTTATTCTTTTAGCGGCTGGCGTACTTTTCATTGCTTCCATCCCGATATGCGAATCGTCAGAAGAAGATTCGAAAACCCTAGTGCCAATACTACCCACATACGTTCGCTGCGAGCCCGGCGAGGATATTTATTTTTACACGCTTCTTGAAGAAAACGCGGAATGGGCGGTTTTTCCGGGCACGTTGGGTGAGGTTTCCAATGGGAAATTTCGCGGAGCCGTCGAGGGCAATGGTTGGCTGTGCGGAAAGTCCGGCGGCAATGCGGCAATTGCAAAAGTAACCGTAAAGAAGCTGACTCCGGAAGACAACGAGCTGATTACAAGGTTGCGCAGCGAACTTAGCGGATCGAACGAGTTTAAAAACCTGCTTGAACAATCCGAGAAGGCGCTAATGGCGGCAAGGTCGAAAATGCACGGTTTTCAAGCCAGGTTTACCGACCTGGAAATCAAAGCAAAGACTGCGAGCTCGGAGTGCGATAGTGAGTTCGCCTCAGTATTGAGTCAATTATCAAACTTGAGTGGCGCATCGCTTAATTTAAACAGAGCGCTTTTGGAACATGCTGAGTTGGCTGAAAGTCTGAAAATTCCGATTCCAAAAAGGAAAAGAATTAGGCCAAAGCTTGTAATCCCAACGGGTTTCGTTATAGGGCGGTTGTTCGTTTATCCGGAGCCGATTTTTATATACGATTCGAAGGACTGGCAGGCGATTGCGGAATTCGAACTTGAAAATAGAGTTAAGCTTGAATCGGGTTTTATGTCGGTGAAAAGTGCTGCCGCCGAATACGACGATGCGGCAGACCTATTCGATGCAGCTATTTCATCTTATGTATACGCCCTAATGGACTTGGAGCGAATACGTTACGACCAGGATTCGCTACCAGCACTCGCATTTTCAGCGCAATCGGATCTGGAGAAAGCGAGACGCTCAAAGCTTTCGGCACTATTCGGGGATAAGGAGCACAAACGGCGGGTTGAGGAACTTCAGCTTTGGTATCAATTTAGGCGCTGGCTTGCAACGCGTACGGACGCTACTTTGGCTTCTGGCACTAAGCTTTTTTCAGTAAAAACCAACGATTTCAGGGGCAGGCTCGCCGATTACCGAAAGGAACTGATGGATAGCCTTTCAACGATCGAAATGCTGGAGACTGCCGCTCCGGATTCCGCGCCAGAAATACCTTCGGCAATTTCGCTTCCCACTTACGCAATCGACATTGCAAGCGTGGAAGCTTCCGGAGTGTTTGAGCAAAACGGCGCCGGCGGCATTTCTCAAGTGAAAATCGTCGACCGTTCGCCAGTAGCATATTTTGCCCGTTTGGCGAAATTGGACGAGGTTGCAGGCGTGGACAGGCTGGCCTCATATACGGCCGGAATAGTGCCTCCAGGAGTATTGACCTTCATCGGAGTTTCCGAGGCACCATTATCAATTGGTTCAATCGATACTCTAAGTGAATTTATCAGTGTTCAAGATGTCGATTCAACCTTCGTTCCGGAACTGCCAAAGGTGCGAGGTCTTAATTTGCATTCGCAAAATTCGGTATTGGATTCCAAACGATCTTCGGATTTTAAAGCATATTTGTTTGAGCTGGCTAAATTCGAACGGTACTCTGCTGCTTGGGCCGAAGCGGAAACTGCCAGATCGTACAAGCCTGCGGTAAATGGTTCTCTCGAAACGCTGGACACGATTACCGGGTATATTGACTGGAGGCTCGAATACGTTCAACTTGTTCACGGGGGGAGTCTTGGAAGGCAAAACGCACTAAGGCGAATCTCGCAAAACTGGCAAAATGAACTCGGAGCCAAGCCGGCGATTAGCCGAGATAATGTGGCCGAAATTAAAGCAATGTTGAATGGATTGGCGGCTCCGATGCCGGAAGATGCCGAGATTTCTTGGGACGGCGTATTGGACTTTTTGTTTCAGTCGCCGGAAGATTGACAGCCTAGAACTCGAAAACCGCCTTTGCCCATAATTTGAAACCGTCGCTATCTAGCGCTGGCGAGAAGTCCAAGCTGTTATCGAATACTTCAAAACCGAGGGTGAGAGGGAATCCGAAGCGCCGAAGCGTCACTTCTGCTTCGAGCGCATTCCAACTACCCCAGCTCGCTGCAGCAGCAAAACCCGGTGAACTTGCGTCGGTGGTATGGAAGTTAACCGCAAAATCCCAAGCGTCATAATCTCCATTAAGCCCGACATACCACGTATCTTGGCTAAGTTTGCCGCCGATGACGCTGCCGGACGGCGCGCCGGTTTTTAATTCCGAGGTTTCGTAGCCGAGCGTTAGGCTGTGGTTCTCCGCAAATCCAAGCGATACATCGCCGCCCAAAAGAGATTCGGTTTGACTTGTCAATCTGGAACCGTGTGAAATCTTGCGATAATTATCGTACAGGTTTAAAGAAATCGCGGCCGCAACCGGAAAATTAAGCATTGCTCCGAACGCGTCAATATCTTCCGGCCAGTAGGTGCGTACGGGATAGGAGTTCGTCCCCGGTCTCCAAGTGGCGGTTTTATCGATGCTCGTTGTTGCGTAATTGGCGGAAAGTTTTGCGGGGCCGATTGTAAATAGACCGTCGGCGAACCACTTGTCGTAAGTAGGTCTCTCTATTTGAATAATGCCTAATTCGTCTGCCGTAACGGTAGGCTTTCCGATTAGAAGTCTATCAAATTCAGGTCGTTCATAAAGCAACCTGAATGAGTTCATATTCGATCGCTCGAAGCCCAACCTGATTCTGTCCGCAAAATAAAAACCGCGATAGCCCACGAATGTTTTAAGCTTTTCGCCTCGGGTTAAATGGGAACCGTAAATGGGTGCACGTCCCGATGAGTAAAGGTCGAAATCCGCTCCAGCGAACCAAGGGCAATCCGGCGCCCCGAACCTCGCACCGAGATTGAAACGCTCGCGCGAAAAACCGAAGTCGCTTCCCGTCACATCTCCGGACGTGTCGAGCCAGTCCTTTCCCAAAGTCATGTTGAGCCGGACGTTCTGAGAAAATTCGCGGTTAGCCGAAATCCAAAGGCTTTTTTCCGCGCTATTGTTAAATCCAAGGTCATTGCTGGAAAGCTCGGAGAATGAAAATCCGGCGTTCCATTCCACGCCGCCAAAGTCTGGTCCGAGATATTCGAAAAGTAAGCTATCGGTGTAATAACCGGGAAGCGATGGATTAGGATTATTCCTGTTCACATCGTTTCTGCTGTAACTTGCGCTTAGGCCACTGCCAAAAACCTCCTCGAATTCGATTCCGAAGCGCAGCCTGTCGGTTTCATGCATCGAAAACCCGCCTGCAGGAGCATCGGCTAGTCCCGAATGGCGCAATTTCCAAATTTCAATTTGTGCGTTTCGAGCTGGAAGAGCGCTGGTTCCGGCTTTGACGCGAAAGTTGTTAAGTGCGGTGAATTTTCCGTAACTTTCCCAAAAAAACGCTTGACCGGTTGGCGAAAAAAGCACCCAATCCCCGCTTATGAATTCGGGATTTATACCTTGCCGTTCTTGAAACGCTTCGCTTCCACCGTTGAACTCCTGCAAATTGAGCTGCGGAGCGAGATAGCCTTGAAGCCGAAGAGCCTCCTCGAAAAGCGCCATGTTTTCATCCGCATTCGGGTTTTCCTCGGCTGAAGCTGCGCCGAAGGCCGAGCAGAATATAACAATCGATAGCGCAAGAAGCGAAAGAAATCTGAACATCTTTCTTACTCCTAATTTAGGAAAACAGGGCTGTTATTGCTGCCGTGTATTTGGGTGTGGCAGCCGGAAGTCCAGCAAGTTATGCCGGCGTTGTGCGCCACAAGGTCGCTGTGGCAGGAAAGACAAAGCGACCGACCAGGAGAGCGCAACTGATTCGGCACGCTGGATGAATGATGTGTATGGCAGTTCAAACAAGCCTGGCCCGAAGGATCGGTAAACTCGGAGACATGGGAGAAAATATACGGCTGACGGGCGAATTCGTGACATTCTCCGCAAGTTTTGGATATGCCTTCGTTTATAAGTAGGTTTTCCGTTGAGGAGTGAGGATTGTGGCAATCAATGCAAAGGAAATCGCCCTTTTTGACTGGGTGTGCGGAAAGTCCAGACTTGAAACGGGCCGCCACGCCGGTATGGCACGAAGCGCAAAGGTCGTTTGGCTTGGCAGTCAACATTTTTATGCCGGTAATGTTGTTGTGCGGGTCATGGCAAGATGCGCAGAATACGTTTGCGTTTGAGTGAGCATTCTCCTTGAATTCCGGCTTCGTCATCGTTGACCTATGGCAATCCAGACATACCGCCGCAAAATCAGAGCCGCCCTTGGATTGAAAATTTACAATCATCCGTTCGCCCGGGTCATTCGTGAAATTCGACATATGCAGACTGCCAGGGCCATGACACATTTCGCATCCGACCACTGACTGCGGAAGATCTGGATTGCCAAGCGTCAAGGCGTGCTTTGTCTTAAGGTAGCCCTCTTTGTAATCGGAGTGGCACATAATGCACTGAGTCGCGCCGAGGTATTCCGCGCCCTCGCCGGACATAGCGGCTCTGGGATCGCCTTGGCCGTCCTTGGCGACCGCCATTCCGCCTGCGACAAGTGCGAATAACGATAAAAGCAATAAGTACTCCCGCACTCGTTTCACGACTATCTCCTTGATGGAAGTAAACGGCGCCTCAAAAGAGACGCCTCCCGCGGGACGCATCGCGCCGTCGCGGGCCGATGATTCCCGTAAAGAATACAGTGCCGTAATATTAATGGCAAGTTTTTGCGGTGTCAAACCGGTTAAACGGCGAAATCGTTGCATTTTTGATATTTAGTAATGTCTGTCGAAAAACAAGCAGCCGAACATCCTCTGTGGTATCCTTTTCAACGGTCTTCGCAGCGTTGCGAAGAAGCTCTTACCCCTCAATGTCCGGAGGAGAAGGATGAATGCAAGGATTTTACTTCTAGTATTTATCGTAATTATCTTTGCCTTTGGGGCGACCTATTCTTCGTCCTGCACAAGATCCGTCGAAGGCAGGCTTTCATACGACCGCAACAATCCGCCTGCTCAACCGCCTCTGGCCGAAAACCACTTTTCGCAAACTCTCCCCCTCAGTCTTCACGGTACCGCGCGTGGGATGCAGACTTGGTATGAGGAAGAAGACGGTCTGGGTTCCTTGATTAACGTGGATTACAGCGCTGTGAGCTGCAGCAGTTGTCACGCTTCGAAATGCATAGATTGCCATTCCGGCGAAGGACCGCGCGCAGTATCAACTTGTTACAAGTGCCATGCTCTGCAATCGATGGAAACGCAGGTTTTCGGATTTACCGACGTTCACTTCACTGCGGGTATGGTTTGCGCCGATTGCCATAACAAAACCGAAATTCACGGCGACGGTCACATTTACGGCGATATGTTTGCAGCAAAAGACCTTGGATACGATTGCACCAGCTGCCACGCTTACGATTCCGACGAGCATGACCCTAGCCACGGGCAAAGTTCCGTGAAACTTGCGGACGACCGGTCGGTTTCTCACAGAATTCCGGACACTCCTCCGCACAACATTCACAAGGACACGGTTCATTGCTCATCTTGCCATATGCAGACATCGATTACCTGCTACAACTGCCATTTCGAAAGCCTAATTGAGGACAATCAAAAGAGGCCTTATAAGCCCTTCAGCGGCTTTGTAATACTTGCGAACAGCCCGCTTTACGACAACATGGTTCGTCCCGTCAACTATCAAACGGTAGTTTACGAGGACAAGACGTTCGTGGCATTCGGCCCCTTCCATGGGCATACGATAATGAAAGAAGGCAGAGGTTGTGCGGACTGCCACAGCAACGCGAGAATCCAAGAGCTAAACGACACCGGCAAAATCGTGATAACGAAATGGGACGAAGAACAAGACGCCGTAATTCATACAACCGGGGTTATACCTTTCGTTCCAAACAATTTCGAATTCCAATTCGTGCAATACGACGAAGCTGGTAGGAATTGGTTTCCGCTCACTACTATGACAAGTAGAACGCAGTACCGTTATATCGAACCGCTAAGCGATACGCAACTCCGCAAGCTCGGATATTTTGGCGAGGTATTCGAGTAAGGTTGGAAGTTTGCGCCAAGCAAAGGCGTCTGAAGATAGCCAAAAAAAAGGGACGGGTCACCCGTCCCTTTTGGTTTAGCCTTTAAGCAAAATCACAGAGAATCGGCAATTACAAGAGGTTCGGTAACGCCGTCTTTGTCGTAGCTGCCCCATCCGCCGCCAGGAACGTATCCCTCGCCGGTTAGAGCCGAAAGAACTTCTGCAAATCCGCCGTCGTTGTTGTCGAGCCATAGCGCCGCTGCACCGGCAACGTGAGGCGAAGCCATCGAAGTTCCGCTGATTGTGTTGTACCCGCCGCCCTTCCAAAGCGACTCGACGCTCGAACCGGGCGCAATCATTTCTACGGTCGTGCCGTAATTCGAGTAGTAAGCCATTTTGTCGGTTTTATCCATCGCCGAAACGCAGATAACATTGTCGAATCTTGCGGGCTGATAGTTGGCAGCGTCTTTTGCGTTATTCCCGGCGGCGACTACAAAGGTAACGCCCTCGGCAGATGCCGCTGCAACCGCATTGTAAAAGGACTGTGTAAATCCGGTTGCACCAAGGCTCATATTGGCAACCTTGATGTTGTAGGTTGCAGCATTCGCCGCAACCCAATTTACGCCAGCAATAACACCCGAAATCGAGCCGCTTCCGCGGCGGTCGAGAACTTTAACGGCTGCCAAGCTGCAATTTGGAGCAACACCGACGACGCCGAAATCGTTATCGCGAGCGCCAACCGTACCTGCAACATGGGAACCATGGCCGTTGTCGTCTTCAGCAGGACTGGAGGGGCTAAATACGTTGTAATTGGCAACGATCGCGCCGGCTAAATCGGGATGGTTCAAGTTGATTCCGGTGTCGATAATGGCTACCGTCACTCCTGATCCACCGTTTCCTGAATTTAACTCGGCGTCGATTCTATCTACTCCCCAAGGCAGTATTTGGGGTGGAGGCGTTCCGCCTCCGCCACCGCCTCCGGGTTTGCCCTTGCCGTTGCCTTGAAAAATACTGACGGGAAGGTCCGGCTCAATCAATTCGATTCGGGAATCGGTTTTAAGCTTGGCAACTTCATTTGCGGAAAGCACGCCCGCAAAGCCTATGAACACCTTGTCATAGACAAAGTCGGGGGCGTTCGCCAGCCCGCGCGATAAGGAAGACAGATCCGTAGCCGTAAAGCCAGGCTTAAGAACAACGATATAACGATCTGCTGCGGCCGCAGGAAGAGCGGAGGAATTTCGGCCTCCGTCGGCTGATGTCACTATTCCGTTTTTTGAAGTACAGCCGAAAAGGGCGATGGTTATCGCCAATAAGGCAAATAAAAGAAAGAGCTTATTCATCGAAATGCCCCGGTAAAATCAAAGTGACAGTAAAGGAGTAATTGTATACCTTAATTTTGGCATTTTAGCGCTGACTACAAATAATTTGCTTCGCGTCCCAGAAAAACTGAGGGCACTACCGGAAATAGTTCGCCTGCGCAGGCGTAGCTTGGAGGCCAAAAAATAAATGGAATAAGGCAATGGTACTGATTTTTCGTCTAAACTAACTTTAGGAGAGCCAAATGTTCGTAGTACGCAACGTATTTCAAGCAAAGCCCGGAAAGGCAGGTCAGCTTGCCGAAAAGTTTCTGGCAGCAAAGCCGATAATCGAAGAAGAATTCTGCGCTCCCGGCAGCATGCGCGTGTTGACCGACGTTTCGGCCGGTTTCTGGACGGTCGTGATTGAGGCGCAAGTGGATGATCTAAACGCATATTTCGCCTTTTCACAGGGAGTAGGGAAGCACGAAAAGCTCGCCGGCGCATTGGGGGGGTACATGGATCTGGTTGATACGGGATATCGCGAAGTCTTCAAGATTCACTAATACAGCGAAAAGCAGTTCCGATAATTGGGCAGGTTTGTTATAGATTGGCGGAATTCGGCGTACCGGCCTATCGCTCGTTGAGCTATAATCTGCTCGATGAAATACGCACGAGTCGAATTTGCCGGAGCTAGTTTTGCAGGAGTGTACGATCCTTTGGCGGAAAAGCTATATGCGCCAGCTGAAGGGGAAGCTCCACTTCCCGCATATCCGCTTTCCGTTTCAGTTAACCAATTGGTTTCGCCGGTTACACCGGGAAAAATAGTCGCCATAGGCAGAAACTATCGGGAGCACGCGGCAGAAATGGGCGCGGAAATTCCCGCGGAACCGCTGTTTTTTCTCAAAGCGCCAAGCTCGGTAATAGGTCCCGGAGAACCGATAGTCATTCCGAATCTAAGTGCCAATGTTCATTTCGAAGGCGAGTTGGCGGTTGTAATCGGCGAAGAATGCAAAGGCGCAACCATCGAAAATGCACTTGAACACGTTTTCGGCTATACGATTCTGAACGACGTAACCGCACGCGATTTGCAGCGCAAGGACGGTCAATGGGCTCGCGCGAAAAGTTTCGACACATTCTGCCCTCTCGGTCCTTGGGTTGATACCGAATTCAAGCCCGGCGACCAGCGACTTATTACTCGAGTTAACGGAGAAGTTAAGCAAAGCTGTCCGCTCAGCGATATGGCATTTTCGGTTGCAAGAATCATAGAGTTCGTCAGCGCTGCTATGACGCTACTTCCTGGCGACGTGATTGCGACGGGCACTCCGGCGGGTGTCGGGAAAATCGTCGCAGGGGATACCGTATCAGTTGAAATCGAAGGACTAGGCGAACTTGTTAATCCTGTCGAGGGAGAGTAAGCCTTTTGCGAAGCGAGCTATTAATCGATCTTGTCCATGAATTCTGGACTGACACGGACGAACTGCTCGACGTGAAGAGGAAGCAGCTGGCTCAATCTAACGAGCAATATATGGCGAAATGGCCGTCTCTTAAAGACGAAGTAAGATTGCTTGATTTAGGCAGAACCTATGTGGATTTGCTTCTGATGTACGTTTTTTACCCATACTACTTAAGGAATTTTCAAGGAATCCCTATCGAATACGACGGCGGAACCTTGAAAATCGTATCCGAAACAGTTAGGCAAGAGCGAGTATTAAAGCGAGCGATGAAAGGAGTAACCGAAATCGAATTCGTTTTCGCCCATAGGTCCAGCATAGATTTCATTAACGATATCGTCAGCCATTACTTTCACAGGTATCCGCCGTCCGAGGGTCTCGTAATAAAATGGCTGATTATTAATCGCGGTTTTTCCGCACCTCAACAATGGTACAACAACGCGGTCCGGGAATATCTGCAATATCAAACTCGTTCGCTTGCTTCTCTGACAATGGAGGAATTTAAGCGAATTGTGGATACCAAGCCCGGCGGTTATTCTCATACCGAAACCACAGCGCTTTTTCTTCAGGATATTTACAACATCCCCCTCGACCCAAATGCACCGCCGCCAGAGAGCACTTGGGAATTTGCGAAACCGATTCCACCGGCTTTGCAGGATTCATACGCAACGGAACATGGTCTTGAAATAGTCGATATGAGCATGGAAATCGTGGATTTGACAATTTTTCAAAGCTTTCCGCTTTACTACTTGAAAAAACACAGGATAATCCCGCTGCGTGTAGAAGATAACCATTTGATAGTTGCAATCGTCGATTTGGGGATTGAAGAGGAACTCGAAGAAATAAAAATGTCATTCAAAAGGCCGATTAAGTTAAAGCTAATTCGCGAATCGGATTTTTACCGGGTCTTTTACAACCTCGTCAATCACTTTTTGAAGTTTTAAAAAAAAACGAGGCGGCCCGAAAGCCGCCTCGCCGTTATCCGCTTAAAGCGGTAGTCACATGTTTAATTTTCGAACTTCGGTCAGCGTAGAAACCGACTAATCGCCCCAGCTGTCGCCTTCATCGTCACTGCCGCTGTCGCCGCCCGCTCCGGGATCGGTCGCAGGAGGTGCGCTACCGGGATCGCTCGCCGGCGGTGCCGCACCCGGATCGCCTGCAGGAGTAGTTGTACTGCCGTCACCGGAGCCGTAGGCCTCGGGATCGCCTGCAGTGCTCTTCGGGCAGCCCGCCATAAGCACTACCGACGCGATTACCATCCAAACCACAAGGAGAACCGCGAAAAACTTCCTCATCTCAAACACCTCGAATTACCTAACTTGCCCGATGGGCAACCAATTATAGCACAAGTCAATTCTAACGCCTGCCACGGCCTCCTCCGTCACCGAAACGGGCTCTGTCGCGCGACGGCGGACGGGAGCCTCCGCCGGGCCTCGGCGGCCTGCGCTCGCGCTCCACGTGTACGTCCGTTCTCACAAGGTCGATTTTCCCTTGGTCGTCTATGTGCTTCACCATTACGGGAACGACATCCCCCATTTTGAGCTCATCTTCCACGCGTTCGACGCGATGATTGGCAATTTGGCTTATATGGAGTAGCCCGTCCTTGCCCGGCGTCAGTTCGAGAAACGCGCCGAATTCGGTGATTCTTACGACTCTTCCATCGAACGCCATTCCTTCTTCGATGTCGGTCGTGAGCGCTTTGATGAAACCGACAGCCTCGCGAACGAGCGAGCGGTCTTGACCGAGAATGAAAACGTGACCTTCTTCGTCGATGTCCACTTGTACTTCGAAATCGGCGGAGATTTTCTTTACCATTTTTCCGCTCGGCCCGATTACCGCGCCGATTTTCTCCGTGTTGATCGTCACGATTTCGAGAATCGGAATATACGGGCAGAGCTCGTCGTCTTTTTTTGGCTCGCTAATGACCTGGCGCATCAGTCCCAATATGTGCAGCCGACCTTGGCGAGCTTCTTCGAGAGTATCTTTCACCATATCGAGCGTCAGACCTTCGATTTTTACGTCAAGCTGGATCGCCGTAATTCCGTTGTCGGTACCGGCTACTTTGAAGTCCATATCGCCGTTGAAGTCTTCGAACCCGGAAAGGTCGCGCAAAAGAGCGTATTTTTCGTTTTCCACAACGAGGCCGATTGAAACGCCACCAACCATTTCCTTTAGCGGCACTCCCGCGTCAAGCAGCGCCATCGTACTTCCGCAAACGCTTGCCATCGAGCTCGATGCGTTGCTTTCGACAACTTCACTTACCACGCGTATCGAATATGGGTATTCCTCTTCGGGAGGTATCATTCTCACGAGAGCCTTTTCGGCCAGCGCTCCATGTCCGATGTCTCTCCTCGAAGCGCCTCTGAGCGGCTTCACCTCTCCAACGGAATACGGCGGAAAGTTGTAATGGTGGACATAGCGCTTGAGGTCGTCCGATTCCATAATGTCGATTTTCTGCTGATCCGCGTAAGTGCCGAGCGTAACGCAGCTTATTACTTGCGTCTGGCCGCGCTTGAACATTGCGCTGCCGTGCACGTGGGGAAGAAAGTGAACGTCCGCTTCTATAGGGCGCACTTCGACGAGTTTGCGGCCGTCCACGCGAATTCCCTTTTCAATTGTTAGCTTTCTAGCGTATTCCTTGATGAGTTTCTTGAGTTCGTATTCTACCGGTGGCGCATCTTCTCCTTCCGCTAGTCCTTCCGTAAAATGGGCAAGGCAGTCTTCGGCCAGCTTGTCGATGGAGTCCCACAAATCGACCTTTCCTTTTGCGGGGATGATTTCCTTAATCTTCGGCTCGGCGTATTTGCAAAGTTCCTCGGCGAAATCGCTTTTTTCAGCACCGTTTACCGGCAATACCTTTTTCGGTTTGCCAATTTCCTCGCGGATTTTATCGAAATGACCGATAATCCCACGGATTTCGTTCATTGCGAACTCGATTCCGTCATATATCATTTCCTCCGGCACCTCGTCGCTTTCGTCTTCGATCATGTTTACACGATCGACCGTTCCGGCGACGAGAAGCTCAATCGGGCTTTCCTTAAGTTGGCTAGCTGTTGGGTTCGCCAGGAACTTACGATTGATATAACCCACCCTTACGGCCGCAATCGGCTTATCGTAAGGTATATCGCTTATGTGCAAAGCGAGACTTGCTCCGTTTATGGCGGCGACATCGGCGGTATGTTCACCGTCCGCTGAAAGCGCAGTGACAACGATTTGCACGTCGTGGCGCATTCCTTCCGGGAATCGCGGACGGATTGGACGATCGATCATTCTCGATGTCAAAATCGCCTTTTCGCTGGGTCTGCCTTCGCGCTTCATGAAACCGCCGGGGAATTTTCCGGCAGCGTACATCTTTTCTTCGTAATCGACCATAAGCGGGAAAAAGTCGATGCCATCTCGAGGCTTTTTCCCCATCGTTGCGGCGCATAGAAGTGCGACCTCGCCGTAGTACATCATCAGGCTGGCATTCGCCTGTGCAGCGACATGTCCCGACTCGACCCGAAAATGCTTATCCCCGACCGGGATTTCGTACACGTACTTTTCCAATGTGTGCTCCTAGGTGGACGTTTGTCCAAAAATACGGTCGAGGTTTGAGGTTGGCTTGCTAGCCTTGGTGTGCCCGCTTTACTTTCGGACGCCGAGACGCTTGATTAGTGTCTGGTAGCCCTGGTAATCCTTGCGGGAAATGTAGTTAAGAAGGCGCCTTCTCTGGCCGACGAGCATCAAAAGCCCGCGACGGGAATGGTTGTCCTTCTTGTGAGTTTTCAAATGGTCAGTTAAATGATTTATACGCGCGGTCAACATAGCGACTTGAACTTCCGCCGATCCGGTGTCGCGTTCGCTTGTCGCATACTCACGAATAATCGCCTGCTTGTCTAAATATTCCGCCATTGCTGCTCCTGCGCATCCGCCTTTGCGGCCGGACGCGAACAGGCCTTATACCATGAATATCTCCAAATAGTCAATATGAAAAGTGCCGAAGGCAACTTCTTATCAATTCGCACAGAATTGGCGCCCGTTCGATATATCGAATTAGGCATTGATTTTCAGGCCATAGCTATAATGAAGGCCGATTTCCAAACTTCGTACGCCGCTGAGCAAGAAACGGAATAAAGTTTTATTGTATCTACCGTAAACTCAAGGGTGGCATTTTCGCCTTCGGAAACCATGCCTGCCGAGGCGATCTGTGCGCCCATAATTTCGGCGAGTTCGGCGAAACGGCCGCTGTTTTCCGGTGAAACTTCTACCAGCCAGCGGTTGCCGTCTTCGGCAAAAGCCGCCATTAAATGTTCGGCTTTCAGTTCGGCTCCCGAATCGCTGTGTTCATGTTTGATAAATCCCGAAACCGCTATGCAGCAACCCAAGCCGGTGCCGAACGCCATCTCCGCCGCACAAACAGCAAGGCCGCCGTCGCCAACGTCATGGCAACTTTCAATTAGGCCGTCTTGCATCGCGGAAAGCAAGAACTCCATATTTACCTTGAATTTTTCAATATCGGGTGGTGAAGGTTTTCCATAATTGGCTCCGTGCCCCAAAGCGTAAAAGGCAAGCGCACTTCCATCCAGTTCACCCTTTGAATTGCCGACGAGAAACAATTGGCTTCCATTCTTTACGAAGCTTTGCGGTATTCGGCTCGAAGCATTTTCCAGCGAACCAATCATGCCAATGACTGGGGTGGGATTAATGGCATATTTTCGGGTTTCATTGTAAAAACTTACATTTCCGCCGGTTACCGGAGTTTCGAGCGCGTTTAGTGCATCGCACATTCCTTCTATTGTCCGCACGAATTGCCACATGACTTCCGGATCTTCGGGATTGCCGAAGTTCAGGCAATTCGTTATCGCAAGCGGCCTAGCTCCGACAGCGACCAGGTTTCGGGCGGCTTCGCAAACGGCGCGCATCGAACCGGCGTAGGGATCGAGGTAACAAACGTGGGACGGGCAATCTGTAGAAATCGCAACCGCCCGTTCGGTCCCCTTAATACGAACGACCGCAGCGTCTCCGTCGTATGGAGGAACCGTATTGGTTCTTACCATATGGTCGTATTGCTCAATTACCGAGCATTTTGAAGCGATGCTTGGATGGGAGATTAACCTGAAAAGCAGATGAGCGTAGGGCTGGTTCATCGGCGGAGCGGGAAGCCGCCCATCCCATTTATGTTCGCCAATGATATGTATTCCGACTCGCGCCACTTCGTCAGGATCAAGTACAGGCATCTTTTCAAAATAAGAAGGTATTTTTGTGGGACGGTCATATTCGGGGGCGTCCGTGGTGATAAAATCGTTCGATATTTCTGCTACTACTTCACCCTTGAATTTGACTCTAAGCACCTTTTCGGAAATTACTTGTCCAACTTCGACAGCATCTAGGTCCCACTTCCGAAACGCGTTCAGGATGGGCAGTTCTTTTCCACGCTCGATGGCTATAAGCATCCGTTCCTGACTTTCGGAAAGCATCATTTCATATGCGGTCAGGTCTTCGGCGCGCTTCGGGATTTTATCAAGATCGAGCTCGATACCGGCGCCTCCGCGCGCTGCCATTTCGCAGGAGCTCGAAGTCAAACCGGCGGCCCCCATATCTTGCATGCCGATTAGACCGTCTAGTTTGGCCACCTCGAGGCAGGCTTCTAGGAGCAGTTTTTCATAAAACGGATCTCCGACCTGTACGGCGGGGCGATCTTGAGATGCATCTTCTGCAAGATTTACGCTTGCAAAAGTGGCGCCTTGGATTCCATCCCTGCCGGTTTTTGCTCCAACGTAGTAAATAGGATTGCCTACGCCCTTTGCGACGCCACGAACAATAGAATCCGGGTCGAGGGTGCCAAGACAAAGCACGTTTACCAAGGGATTGGTCGAATACGAATCGTCGAAGTGGATTTCGCCGCCTACGGTCGGTATTCCGATGCAGTTGCCGTAGTGCGCGATTCCGGCAACAACTCCATTAAGCAGATATCGCGTGCGTGCGCGCGTATTGATTTCCTCTTCCGGGTTTTCGACTTCCGTTTCCTCGTGCTCGGTAAGCGAGGCAATAGGACCGAATCTTAGCGGATCAAGCAATGCAATCGGGCGCGCACCCATGGCGAAAACGTCCCTGATTATTCCTCCGACACCTGTTGCGGCCCCCTGAAACGGCTCGACCGCGCTAGGATGATTATGGCTTTCGATTTTAAACGCCACGGCCGTGCCGCCCCCGATATCTACTATACCGGCGTTTTCACCCGGCCCCTGCAATATATGTGGCCCTTCAATAGGAAGTTTTTTCAAATGGATTTTGCTCGATTTATAGCAACAATGCTCGCTCCACATGGCGCCGAAAATTCCGAGTTCGACGATTGTCAATTCTCTCTTCATCAGCTCGCGTGCGCGCTCGTATTCCTTTCGCTTGAGTCCGACGCGCGAAAGCAGTGCATCGGTAATTTCATTTTCGTTCAAGAAACTCGCTTCCGTTTTGCGTTTTGGCTCGCTCATGTCAACTCCGAATAATCAAATGGCTGCGGCGGGAGCAAGAACGCTTTCGAAAACGCGAAGGCCGCCAGTGCCGCCAATCAAGCCTTCGACTGCGCGTTCCGGATGAGGCATCATTCCAAGCACGTTTCCGCCCTTGTTCATAATTCCCGCTATGTTTGCGGCCGAGCCGTTGGGATTGTACGACGGAATTCCGGAATCCCAGCTGCTAGCTCCTTCTGGAGTGCAATATCTCCAAACGACTTGACTCTTGCTTTCAAGCTCTTCCAGCATTTTTTCGTCCGCATAATAGCTGCCTTCGCCGTGAGCAATCGGGACTGAAACAACTTCGCCGGGATTGAATGCAGTCGCAAAAACACTTGCGTTTGATTCGCACCTGATATGCACCCACTTGCATGAAAATCTTAGCGTGTGGTTCCTGCGAAGCGCGCCGGGCAATAGCCCAGCCTCGCACAGCATCTGGAATCCGTTGCAAATTCCGATAACCGGCCTGCCGGCAGCTGCGTGATCTACAACGCTTTCCAAAATTGGGCTGAACCGAGCGATGGCACCGGCGCGAAGGTAGTCGCCGTAACTGAATCCGCCGGGTAGCAACACTACGTCGACTCCGGCGAGGTCGCGCTCCGCATGCCAAAGGAAAACCGTATCGAGATTCAGTACATGCTTAAGCGCATGATACGCATCGTGGTCGCAGTTGCTGCCTGGAAATACGACAATACCGAACTTCATAGGTCCTCCTCGAATGGCACGTAGTGAGCTTTCAATATACCGCTTACGGTAGATTCAAGTGTGCGCACATCTTCATTTATAACTTGCCAAATCAACTCCAGATCCGCGGCGTAATCCTCGTGAACACGGATGTCGCGCAGTCCTGCTACCTTCCGCCAAACAAAATTTGGATAGGCCTGCCGGAATTCTTCAGGTGGTCTTTTAACGGCTTCGTCAAGAACCGTCAACCTATATTTTGCCGAGGTTTGAATTTCGCCGTTTATGGAGAAGTCTTTCCATGTGTATTTTACGGGCTTTTCGGACGCTTCAAGTGCGGCGCGGCGGACATCGAGCAGTGCCGTATCATCTTGTACCGAAAACGACATGTTCCGACTCCAGAATAGCCTTACATCTTACCCAGTTATGACTGCGCTCGATTCCATTGCGCGACAAGAGGTCGATGTTCCGACCGGCGATTTCACGTAGCCGGTCTTTCATTTCCACCACGTCAAACAGCGACCACGGCGCGCCTTCCTCGAATGTGTAGAGAAAGTCCACGCCGCTGTCCGGGCCGAAGTCGTCGCGCAGAATCGAGCCGAAGACCGCAAGCTCTTTGATCCGCCAGCGCTTGCAGAAATCATTCAGCTCGTCCATCGGCAAGTTTATCGGAAGCGTTTTCATTGATAAATTGAAGACTCCGGCAAATCCGGAGTACAAAGCGATTATAGCCGATGCGTTTAAAATCGCTGCACTAAGGCCAAACCACCGGGCGCCAGACGAGCGGGTCTTCGATTCTTGAAAACCCGATGCTGCGCAGCAATTCCTGGCTTGCGGTGTTGCCTTCGATAACGTGGCAGACGGCGATGTTATGTTTCGTCAGCATATGGTCTATTTGAAACGCGGCGAGCGAGCGGGCGTAGCCTTTGCGGCGGTGCTCTTCCGGCGTGTATATCATCCCCATCGCGCCGGAAAGATGCGTGCAACTCCAGCAAACTGGATTTCCATCAATTTCACAAACGAAACTCGGCCCGTTTTCCAAGCACATCCGGATATATACGCCTTCCCGGTCATACGAAATCCCCTGCTTCAAGTACTCCAGAAGCTCCAAGCCGTTTCCGAGCCTGCAGGTGTGATTGACGTAATCTTTTAAACGAGGCGGTCCGGTCTCGAACCAGACATGAGCGTATGTTTCGTTGTAGTCGTGTTGAACGTCCTTGGCAAATCCGGCAGCGATTGCGGCTTCCCACGCGGCAAGCGGCGCCTGATCGAGAAACAGGCCTTTGCGCCGGTTTTCCTTTTCCTCGCTGTATTTCCAGTGCTTTTCGGTTAGCGGATCGGGCCATGCTGGTTCTTGCTCAATGCGCCCGTTCAGTAAGTCTTCCATTGCCCCCGGCCAGTATGAATGGTCGCGGGCCGCCATCATGAAATGCGCGCCTTCGTGCGCCATCAAAACGTTCGGCGAGCGCGGATCGTCCGCGAGTGCGATGGGGAAAACACGCGGCAACGCATCAAGTTTCGTACCCGTGCCTAGGGAGCCGCCACTAACGCGAGCGGCATTGTCAAGCGCCTCGCCCGAACCCGCCGCAGAATCCGGCGGGCAGTCTTCGGACGCAAGTTCGTGCGCTTCGTCCTCCGCCGTGCGGGCGCGGCCTTTAAGAAAATTCCGAAGCGTGAATATGCGCGCGGGCTCAAGCCCTAACGAATCGAGCGCTTCGACCGGATTCTGAATTTGCGTAAGCACGGGGGTATGATACAGCATTGAGCAGAGTAATTTTGTTTGAATTCGAAATGGAAGTAATTGCTCCAAAATCGAAATCCTCCCCCTTGCCACATCTTTCTCAAGCTAAATAGTATGAATTGAAATAGGGCAATTTCGCCGTATTCGGTTACTAAAGGCGTGTTTGAACGGGCGTTTACAAACAGAGGCGAATCAACGGCGCAGCGACACCGGGTCGTCATTGTGGGCGCGGGATTCGGTGGACTGAACGCCGCCCTTTCGCTCGCACGCGCACCCGTGGACGTTACGATTATCGATAAAAACAACTTTCATCTTTTCCAGCCGCTTTTGTATCAGGTGGCGACGGGCGGGCTTTCTCCGGCAAATATAGCGGCGCCGGTTAGGTCGATTCTGGGTGGTCAGAAGAATGCGACCGTAATTCTCGGAACGGTTACCGGTTTCGACCCAATGGAGCGGTGCATTTTCTTGGGGGAACGTCCTGTTCCATACGACACGCTAATCGTGGCGGCAGGCGCGTCGAACAATTTTTTCGGCCACGACGAATGGGAAGCGAACGCGAGAGGACTGAAAACTATCGAAGACGCTCTTGAAATCCGGAAGCGGATATTTTTGGCTTACGAAAAGGCGGAACGCTCGTTCGGGCATCCCAGCGTTAATAAGCTGTTGACGTTCGTTGTCGTGGGAGGCGGCCCGACGGGAGTGGAACTTGCGGGAACTCTTGCTGACTTGGCGCATTTGACGCTAAAACGCGAATTCAGGCACATCGAAACCGACAGAGCAAGAATTATTCTCGTGGAGTCCTCGAGCCGGATTTTACGGCAATTTACCGAGGATTTGTCGAATAAGGCGAGCCGTGCGCTTGAGAGGCTGGGTGTTGAAGTTTGGACGAACTCGCGCGTAAAGGAAATTGGAATCGACGAGGTCGTAATCGAACGTGAGACGTCAACTGAGAGGATAGAGGCAAGAACCGTTATTTGGGCCGCCGGTGTTAAAGCAAATCCGCTAGCGAAAATGCTTGCGGAATCCCTTGGTATTGAGACAAACGGCTCCGGCAGGATTGATGTTACTAGGCAGCTTGCGGTTCCAGGTTACCCGGAGATAAAAGTAATCGGGGATATGGCGAAAGCTGTGGATGACAAAGGAAACGAGTTTCCCGCTCTTGCCCCGGTTGCTCAACAGCAAGGCAAATACGCCGCGAAGTTGATTCGTGAAAGGCTAGCTGGCAAGAAAACGCCGCCGTTTAGATATTTCGACTTGGGGACGATGGCGACAATAGGCAGAAAGGCGGCGGTTGCGGATTTGAAATTTATAAGGTTCAACGGATTTTCTGCGTGGCTTGCTTGGCTGTTCATTCACCTTATGCAGCTGGTAATGTTCGAAAACCGAGTGCAGGTTTTTCTTCAATGGGCGTGGAATTACATTACTTTTCACCAAAGCGCAAGGCTGATTACGAATATGACCGAGGCCGATAATCCGCCGAAATAGATTTGCTGCAAAGCGAGTATCCAATTTGAGCATTTTGTTCAGGAGGAACAGGCAACATTTTTGCCGCAAACTAAATGCCGAACCAGTGAACCGTTTTTTTCAATTCCGGATCCGTACGCGGTATGGGCGGTATCTCGTGGGAAGCGACTCCAAGAGGCGAAACTGCGACAAGATCATGCCTTTTCGGAATGTCGAGACACTTTTTAATTTCTTCATGCACGAGCGTAGGCGCAGTCATCCAGCAAGTGCCGAGTCCTTCGGCGTAAGCTATGAGGCAGAAGTTTTGCATCGCAGCGCAAGCGCTTGCATAGTCCCACAAATCCCAATCGAAAGGCTTTTCGCGTTCCGAGGGCTTTTTCTTTTCGTAGGTTAACGTAACGATAACAGGCGCCCCGCCGACGGTTCGCAAGTAAAGTGACAGAAATCGCTGAACTTTTTCGTCGTATTCGGCGAATAGCTCCGTTGCCCTGTCGCTGGTTTTGGCAATGATTTTAACTAGCTCGTTTCGTTTTTCCCCGGTTGCAACCCACCAATGCCAGTTCTGCCGATTTCCCGCGCTCGGCGCCCATCGCGCGCCGTCAATGATTTTCTCAACCAGCGCACGCGTAGGCATATCCTTCGTATACCTGCGTTGACTGCGTCTTCCGATAACGACGTCGTAAATGCTTTTCATTCCAAACTTCTCCCGAAGACTACGATTGCGGCGGAACTCGCCGTTACAACATTCACTTAAACACAGCCTCGGCAGCCATGTAGCCCGAAATTACTCCACCCGGTTCAAATCGTCTTGCTGCGTGAGGTAGGTCTACGTATCCGGCCAAACCGGCATCTTCCGGTTTTCCTGCGTATACAACTTCCACAATTAAATGCTGGCCGCGAGGCGAATGCGTGAATTCGGCGAGCCACTCCAATTTCGACAAAGTTTCGCCCGAGCGTTTCCATGCTATATGCTTACGCTGTGCGGCCTTTTCTGTATCCGAAACGATTTTTCCGCATTCCGCCGGATTTGAAAGCCCAGCGCCTCCGTAAATTTGCAGTCTCGCCTTTTTTCCGAATAGATTTCGGGGAATCGTAATCTTTACCGGAATCCATACGTCTAAATTAGACTTGAGCGGAACAAGCCGTATCATGAGACACACTCGGCCAACGCGATCGTGGGTTAGTGTAAGTTTGTCATCTGTTACTTTTTCTGCGAATACTGCTGGAAAGGACTCCTCGAATTGTTGCCCGGCAGGCACGGGTATATTGCCGGATTTCGGGATTAATATTTTGTCGAATTCGAGTGCGCTGAGTCCCCGGACTTCGGCAACTCGATAGCCGGTTCGCCTCAATGAAACTTGAGAGTCCGCAAACACGGACTCTATTTCCACCTTTTCGCCTTCGCCACGTAAGGCAGCGTCTAGAAAAGCTCTTACCTCTGCACCGCCTGAGCCCAGAGAATCATCGGCGAAATAAATCGTTTTCCAAGAAAAGCGGTTTTGATTTTTCAACTTAATATCAAACAAGGCCGTTACCGTTCCTTCAGACGACCTTCCCGAAGCGTAACCTAGTCCTGCAGAGACGATACCCGATGCAGCCTGAGGTAAGAGGTCGATACTATCCGCGGCTTCGCACCTTATAACGGTTGTTTCTCCCGTGTCTGCATCTTGTGCCGTTACGGTTACCGGAATCCACGATGGCTTGTGTCCCAATGTCCCTGCGACGGCCGCTCCTCTATCCTGATAAAGGGTGCCAACCGTTTCAAGGCAAACCGCGTTTTTGCCCACTCGCTGCCAGTTTGCCGAAACGTAGTATACATAGCCATTCGCTACCGGCATCGACACTTTTCCGCTTCTGCCCGATCTGTGACCGTATGCAAGAAAATTGCCGTTCGAATCGACATAAGTTAGCGTGCCGTAGCCGAAACTTGAAAGATCTCCACGCACCGTTCTAACTCCGAGTACGCATCCCGGTTCTAGAATTGCAGGCGCGAATACGTTTGCGGGATAGCGAAGTTCCTCGAGGATTGAATCTGGAACGATTCCGCGCATGGCTTCAAACTCCGAATCGGGAACTGCAAACATATCGCCGATCGCAAACGGAGCACCTATCGAAACATCGTATTCTCCACTAATTCCGATAGCGTCGGCATATGCGTTTGCAAGCTTGTCCGAGGCGGAGGAAATAGTTAATGGAGATAGGCAAGGTTGCATAACAAGTACGCCCGGCGTTTCTTTTGTAGAAGTGACCGGTTTTCGTGCAAGTTCGAAAGCGGATATTTCTTCCCCTCCGATTTCTACAGGCGAATCGAGGATGAAAAACTCGTTTGGTGAATTCCTTCCGGCAAATTTTTCCGCTGCAAACTGCGTTCCGGTGGGCGAACTCATACCTCCAATTTGGGAAGGCTTGTCTTCATTATGTGGATAAGCGAAATCGAGAATGTAAGGCGCTACATCGAAAGCACTTCCCGGAGTTGCCAGCGAAATCTGCTCGAATCTGTCGTCGGAATGCTCGAATGAAAAAAGCATCTGGTCGATTGGGGTGACTATGCACGTTTTCTGGTCGGTATTGGACCAGTGTCCGCTCACCGCCCCGGCTAGCTTTCCGTCAATGTAAACCGGGCTTCCGCTCATTCCGCCGGCTATTCCGCCTGTTAAATCGACAACCCAGCCCTCTGCTCTGCAAAGAAGCATCGGGCGATTGTCAAAACCTCTACCCCTTGCGACTTGAATAACGGTAACATCGAATTCATCTATGCGCGTGCCGAAAATTACCGTTTTCGCGATTCCTTTCATTCCCGGTCTAATCTCCCAACTTCCCATAAAGAAGTCGGGATTCCAATGGAGCGGAACGGGCGAATTCACGTCATTCGCATTTCCGTTTGCCGATGTCGCCAGACCGAAACTCCAAGCGATTAGGCAAAGGCAAATAATGGTAAAGTAAAGACGATTCCGCATAGTCATTCCTGAGGGTTCGAATGTTATCACGCGGGCAGCCGCGGCTCAAACAAGAATCTTCTTCAGGCATTACCTAGAGCGGAAAAGGACTCGAGGAGAAAGCATTGGCCAAAATTTTGTTTGCGATTGCCGTTTGTTTGATGACCTATGCAAACGCCGTAATGCCAGCAGTTGCCAGTGAAGATGACACTCTGGAATCGCAGTACGAAGAAGATTACCCGGACGGAAAAATCAAGCTGTTCGGAAAAAGATATTCGCTTGCAATTACAGGCGGATATTCCGAGCCTTCCAGCGGAGTATTTCGAGGTTTTTACGGCGGTGGAAGACCGGGATTCGGCGTTTCACTTTTCCGTCCCGAAACGGAAATTACCAGATTCGATGCTGACTTCGTGTTTAAATATTACGAAAACGACGGCCTCGAGGCTGTTATTTTAGGATTGACTGGCGGAGTTCACCATAACTTTGTCGATCCACAGTCTTCAAATAGTGTTCCTTTTGTCGAATTCCACGCAGGTCCGTATATGTTTTTAACGCCTGGATACGGCACTGCTCATTTGCCTTCACAAGGACAAGCGCCAAGGGATCCGCCGGGCACATCTTTGACCGGGGGGGCGAACGCAGCGCTGGGAGTGGAAATTAACGAAAGTGTGGTGTTGAACGTTCGTTACGACTATATTGCAAAGGTAGGCGGTGTTAATCCATCGTTCTGGTCAGCCGGTATTCTCTTCAAAGTTTGGTGAGATTTTCGCCAGATAATCGAGTATGAAAAAGGACGTTAACTTCATTCGTAAAGCGGTAGGTGTCGGACTCGGCAGCATGGCTGCGATCGTCGCGTTGTGCGCCGCATTGATGATCGGTTCGGTAGAATTTCTTGAACGCAGAGCGACCAGCCAAAAGTGGTCGTATGAAAGGGAATTCTCGATTTCACTTTCGATAGAAAAAAACATCGCGAAAATGGTCGATTGTTCGGCTCTTTACGAATATTCCGGCTTGGAGTTCGATTTAAGGGAAGCAGAAAAAGCTTTTGCGGCAATCAAACGTAGCATTGAGGATGCGAGAAGCTTAGGGACTAACGGCGCGTCCAGCGGAAGTTTTTTCGGCGAAATCGAAAAAATTGAAAAAAAAGTTACAACTTACGGACTTGTTATTGAAGACATAAAGAAATCTGCCTACGCGGTTCGCCAAAGTCAATCCGAAGCGGAAACAGCCGGAAAGGAATTTTTGGCATCCTTAAATAAACTTATTGAGTTTGCATCGATTAATCAAACCAAACCTGCAAAGCTGCAAGCGGCATTCGAGGCGAAATCTTTGGCCGAAACACTTACATCGAGCTATTTTGCAGCTGCGGCTAGCAGAATACCCGTTGCAATTTCGGCCGAAATGAATGCTTTCGGCACAATTGAGGAAAGGCTCAAGTCGTTTGAGGCGGCGGGAGCCGGCGGCGAATCTCAAGCGTCAGCAGCGAGGGAAAAAGCAAAGGAATTCAAAAAAGCCTTGGAAGTTTACATTAGGTCGCTTGGGGAACTAGGTCTTGTATCAGAAGTTAGAAAACGGGCAAGTGCGGATTTGCTTAAAGACGCAGATAAAGTTGCTTCCGCTGCAATCGACAAAGCAAACGAAGCCGCAACCAAATCCTCGAATACACTATGGCTGGTATCGATATTCGTGCTTATCGCCGCCGCAATCGCCATTGTAGGAGGGATATCTATTTCGGTTATTGTGCTTAAGAAACTGGATTATGCCGGTGAAAAAGAATTCGACTGGCTCGAACGAAAAGCGTCCGATAGTGCTCCCGACTAGCGGCCCATTGCATCCGCTGGGCAGAAAAATTTTGCTACTTAATGTTTTCCCGCAGCCATCTCTCGAAAACGGTTTTTACGTTTTCAGCATTCTTTTTGAGGCTTTCAGGAATTTTGAATCCGGTTTCCAAAGTATCGTTATGAGCCGGCACTTCGAGAGTTTCATTCTCTACCGGACTTGCACTCGATTCGGACTTATCGGCAAAAGTTAAATCGCTATCGGTATGATCGGACAATTCTATAATTTCTTCATCCGTACCTAAATGCTTATCGGCCGCAATTGGCTTTGCTTCCTCAGTTTCGATTCTCGGCAATGGTTCTTCGAAGGCAACCTCACTCGAGGGTGAGAATTCCTCTCCACTTTGGGCAGAGCTTTCATCCTTCATTGCCTCTTCGGGGACATAAATGCCTGCGGAGTGAAATTCGCCCGTTTCAGCTTCCATTACTTCCAGCTCTGCAGACCTTATATGAAAGCGCCAGCCGTGCAATTCAAGAAGGCCGTTTTCTACCTTTTCGCGAACGAAATCATAGGTTAGCAAGTTGGCAAGTGCGATTCTGACGAACTCTCGCTCTGTTTCCTCTGCAAGCAGGCTTTTGTCGAATGGCACGGCGCCACGTACCGACAATCTAGATTCTGCGGCAAACGGGGCATTTTGGCCGTAGCTTAGCCAAAGTCTGAGAGCGGAATCTGCGGGGATGTTTTCGATGTTCATAACGGCTTCCACGGCACCGCAATGCGTATGACCGCAGACTATAATGTGCTCGATACCGAGATGTTTAACGGCGAATTCAATTGCCGCATCGGTACCAGCGGTTCGCGTGTAACTTTCGTAAGGCGGCACGAGTGCCCCTATGTTTCTGTGGATAAACAGCATGCCGGGAAGAGTGTCCAAAACACGCTCCGGAGTATATCTGCTGTCGCAACAGCCTATGAAAAGCACTTTTGGCGTTTGACCTTTTTCGGCAAGTTCTTCGAACAGCTCGCGTTTGATGGTGAACTCGCCTTGCCTAAACCGGGTCAGCCCTTCAAGCAATTCAGAAAGCCTCTCGTTCATACAATCACCCGATGGAATAATACACGATTATGGTAATGAGGCTGGGGAATTTTGGCGGCGCTCAGCCAAGAGCGAATTGGAGTGTGGTAATATCCGCACTGCGCTTTGCTTTTGGCAATGCGCAATTTGCTTTTGGAGCTTTTTTATGACAGAAAATCGCAAGAAATCCGCTGGATCGAAATCTCCCACTGGTTTATCGTCAAATTCCAAGCTGAAATCGGACGCGTTTGACAAGTCTTTCGAAACGCTGTGCCGTCAATACGAAAAATTCGTATTTAAGAGCTTTCCGACTTACGGCACTTATATGGGACTTGAGCAATACGATTCGATGCTTTCAAATCCTACGCCGCAGTTTTTTCGTAAGTACCAATCTAAACTTGAAGATTACTACACAAAGTTCAGGGCAATACCTGCAGCGAAGCTAAATCTCGACAACAGGGTCGATCGCTCGCTCGCGCTCAACCTGCTCGAACTTGAAATCGACGAACTTAAAAACCGTCCGGAATGGAAACGCTCGCCTTCAATGTATTTTCAGGAAGTCATGTATGGTAACTACGTGATTTTAACTCGCGGCGGCGAGGACTTAATCAAACGCGCGGACGGAATCATTGCTCGTACTGAAGGGCTGAGTAAGCAGTTGGAACTCGGAAAAAAGAACCTCGAAAACCCGCCTGCGCTATATACCGAAAGCGCGATTATGAGTGCGCACGGTGCAAAGTTTTTTTTCGATTCGACTCTCAGAACATTTGCCGGAAATCTCGATTCGAAACGCTCAAAGAGGCTTTTTAAAGCTTGTGACGCGGCCGTTCGTTCTCTCGATTCCTACATCGAATGGCTTCAAAAAGAGCTGCTTCCCAAGTCCAAAGGCGAATGGCGCGCCGGAAAATCGCGTTTCAACAAACGCCTTAAGAAATATCACGAGGTACCTTTCGATTCCGATTCGCTGTATAAGCTCGGAGATAAGGTATTCAAATCGACGATTTCCCAAATGACAAAGTTGGCGAAGGAAATCGACAAATCCAAGAGCTGGGAGGCAATCGTTGCAGAACTTAAAACGGATCATCCATCCAACGCCGCGCTTGTTGGTTATTACGCAAAAGAAATGCAAAGGGCAAGACAATTCGTGAAATCTAGAGACCTTGTGTCCTTTCCTCCTTCCGAAGTCATAAAGGTAATCGAAACGCCGGATTTTGCAAAACCGCTTATTCCTTATGCGGCATATCTGATGCCCGGTCTATACGAAAAAGAGCAAATCGGTATTTTCTGGGTTACTACGGTTTCGAAAGGTACGCCCAGAGACCGCGCCAAAGAGCAGCTCGAAGGTCACAGCAAGTATGGAATCGTGGTAACTGCCCTTCATGAAGCCTATCCCGGACATCATCTTCAGCTTACGCGAGCGAATATGAAAAATCGTATTTGGAGGCACATGCACCACACGAGCGTATTTGCGGAGGGGTGGGCGCTTTACTGCGAAGAAATGATGTACGAGCAAGGATTTTATGCCGATCCGCGCGTTCGGCTGTTACAGCTTAAAGACCAGCTTTGGCGCGCCTGTCGAGTGATGATCGACGTTTCATTGCACACTCGCGGTATGTCCGCAAATGAAGCGGTGGATTTCTTGGTTGAAAAAGCCCATCTTGAAAGGCCGAATGCGGAGGTGGAAGTCCGCCGTTATTGCATGTCACCTACGCAGCCGATGAGCTATATCCTCGGGAAGCACCTCGTTTTGGATCTGAGGGACAGGCTGAAGAAAAAGCTGGGCAGAAACTTCAATCTCAAGGCGTTTCACGATGCACTTATCGACCACGGAACCATCCCGGTTAGCCGCGTAGAAGAGCTGATGAACGGCTGAGAATTATTCAGGCTTAATTGTTGAACGGCATTTGCGGCGTACTTTGTTATGCGCTTACCGCGCAACCGGTGTATTCGCTTAAAAGCTCACGCAGCCTTACGAAATCAATCGGTTTTTCAAGATATGCGTCGGCAAGATTTTCGGCCTTGAATTTTCCAAGCTCGGCGTCGAGATATCCGGAGATAATGATTATCTTCATAAAGTGCGTATCGCCGTTTTCTTTCAGTTTTTTGCAGAGCTCGTAGCCGTTCATTTCAGGCATCCTTATGTCTGTAATAAGGACGTCCGGGCATTCACGGCCAATCGCCATCAACGCATCGAAGCCGTTCTTAAATGTCAGAAGCTCAAAAGGAGCGCTTCGGTTTTCGCCCATAAGCCGCTCTTCAAGCAAAAAGAGGAAATCGTCTTCATCGTCTACTACATAAACGATCGGTTTTGCGAAGCCTGTCAGGTCGTCCGGAATCGGCATTCCGTTCTTTTTCAATAAGTCCACCAAATCTTCGACGAGAATCTTGTTTCTTCCGGTTGGCGTCTTGAAGGCTTTAAGTATGCCGACATCAATCCAGCGGATTATAGTTGCGCGTTCAACGTGGCATACGCGTGCCGCTTCCGTGGTCGTAAAAACCTTTTTTGACATTCCAAGCCTCGAAATCGAAGCTCGATTTTATCCGCTCCAGCCTTGAAGTGTCAAGAAGGGAGGCATGAGGCGCAAAGCGAATGCAATCTTCTTTTCTCCATTCGGTATCAAGCCTGCAACAAAGTCGCGCGAAAAGCGCTTATCAGGTAAAGTAAAACACGGCGCGCGGCAGTTCATGGCGTCATGTATTTTGCGGAGATCCATATGGAAAGACGAGTCGTTGAGTGCGTCCCGAATATCAGCGAGGGAAGGGACGCGAAAAAAATAGAAGCCGTTTTAGCGGAAATCCGCTCCGTTGACGGTGCGGTTTTGCTCGATTCCGATCCTGGAAAAGATACGAATCGGACCGTGATCACATTCGCCGGCGAACCGGAGCCGGTGATGGAAGCCGCGTTCAGGACGGTAAAAAAGGCGGCTGAAGTAATTGACATGAGGCACCACTCCGGAGCGCATCCGAGAATGGGTGCGACCGACGTTTGTCCGTTCGTGCCGGTTAGGGGAGTCTCAATGGAGGAATGCGCGGAGTTCGCCCGCGTTGTTGGAAAGCGGGTCGGCGAAGAACTGGGCATCCCGGTTTATCTTTACGAAAATGCGGCGAGCCGTCCGGAAAGACGAAACTTGGCGGAAATCCGCAAAGGCGAGTATGAAGCACTTCCCGATAAACTGGGTACGGAATTTTGGAAACCAGATTACGGGCCTAACGCGTTCAACCCGCAAACAGGCGCCACCGCGGTCGGAGCACGTGAATTTCTTATCGCATACAACATCAACTTCAACGCCCGAGACCATAAACGCGTACATAGAATTGCAAAAATGATTCGCGAAATCGGGTATCCGAAGAGAGACGATAGCGGTACGTTGATACGCGACGCGGAGGGAAACGAAATAACAGTTCCGGGCTTTTTCAAAAACCTGAAAGCCGTAGGATGGTGGCTCGAAGAGCAAGGAATAGCTCAATTGAGTATGAATTTTACCAACCATAAGGTTACCCCGCTTCACGAAGTTTACGTGAAGGTAATGGAGCTTGCGGCCGAGCAAGGTCTAATAGTTACCGGCAGCGAGCTAGTCGGGCTTGTGCCGCTCGATGCAATGGTGGAAGCCGGGCGGTTTTTTACGCGCATTCAAAAACGTTGCGAGGGAGCGCCGGTTTCAAGGTTGATTAATATGGCCGTGAAAAGTATGGGTTTGGAGGAATTCGGACCGTTCGATCCGCAAAAGAAAATCGTAGAATATGCCATAGACGAATCGAGGCGGCCTCTCGTTAACATGACGCTTCGGGAATTTGCGGACGAACTAGCGAGCGATTCGCCCGCTCCGGGCGGCGGGAGCGTGGCGGCGCTGGCAGGTGCGACCGGCGCAGGGCTTGCCGCAATGGTGCCGAATCTTACGGTAGGCAGGCGGCAATTTCTTGACGTCAAGGACGAGCTTAATTCAGCCGCCATCGAAGCTCAAGATTTAAAAGACAAGCTGCTTGATGCCATTGACGACGATACGGAGGCATTCAACAAGTTGCTCGTGGCGTTTCGAATGCCGCAGGGTACGGAAGAAGAAATCGAAGCGCGTAAGGCCGCCGTGAAAGAGGCGATGAAACATGCCACGATTGTGCCGCTGCAAACGCTTAAAAACTGCGTTAGGACTATCGAACTTGCTCGAATCGCCGCAGCCAAAGGCAACCCCAATGCGATGAGCGACGGCGGTGTCGCCGCGCAAATGGCGCTTGCAGGTGCGGAAGGCGCCTATTACAACGTTTTAATCAATCTGTCCAATCTGAAAGCGAAAAAATTCAAAGAAGAAACCGGCGCCGAAGCCGAGAAGCTAATTGCGCAGGCTCGGGCGGGAGTAAAGGAAATCGCCGATTTTATCGAGTCGTCTCTTAAGGGCGAGCTTAAGAAGGCGGCAAAAAAGGATGAGGAAGAAGAAGAAGAAAACTGAATCATCCGGATTTTTTTGAATGATCCGTTTTAAGCGCCAATTTCGAAATTGATTCGGAGGAGTTAAACTTTTCCCATTCCACTCCGCTGTCCTTAATCGCGTCGAATAATGCCCGGATGAACTCCTGTCGCGATAAGCCCGTTTTTTTCGCCGCTTGATCCAGGCACTCTGCCTGGTCCTTGAATATGTTCAGGACCACGCGCTCGGATAACCTTTCCGGGGGCGCTTCCATTTCCTGAACTCCCATCAATTTTCGATATTGCGATCTGGCCGCTTCCCACTGCGCTCTTGCAAGTTTGGCTATTACCGGGTGGCAGGTTTTATCCATTAACGCCCGCGAAAACCAGTTTACCGCCTGACGATATTCACCGCGTTGGCGCTCGAGCTCTCCGATAACGTAAGCGATGCCGTTGCTTCCGAATTTTGTGTTTTCGGTGTGTTCTATTTCATAGCTGTTGATGAATAGCGCAAGCGCTTTTTCTTTGAAATCTTTCTCGACGGCGGCGAACACTTTCGACTCGCGCTCACGAGCAACTTTTGCCAAAAAGCTGCCTTTAAGCGCCAAATTGCCTCGAATGTACAGAGTGGCATTTGTGAATTCGTAAGAAGCATAGGCTAGCTGAAACGATTGAATGCCCGCAGCGTATGAGCGCTCGCCGCATAGTTCGGTCAGATCGAGAGGCCGAATTTCCTTAAGTTTCTTATCGAGGCCACGTTTGTCCACAACAGCAAAATCCTTCCAGGATTTGCCCTCCCCCGAAAATGCGCAAACCGGACAGGCTGCAATATCATATAGCCAAGGAACAATGCCGGTGTATTCGACGTAAAAATCGGGATCTCGCTTGACTACTTGATATGCGCGACTTTTGATTTGCGTCGTTTGAAATCTGCAATCGCAGTTTGGGCACTTATGCTCCTTCAGCCAGTAAACACCTTTATCCGCTGCCGCAACGGCCATTTTTGTTTCTCCCGAAGCAAATCGAGATTCGATTAAGAATTGTCCGGAGGCTTTTCGGCGGGTTTTGCCGAAGGCTCGTATTTCAGGTTTTCAAGAAGTTCCTTAAGCGTCGATAACTCGGATTTGGAATCTGCAATTTCTTCAAGATCGTTCGCCAAAAAGTCGAGAACGATTCTGTCCTCTACCCTGCCTTGACTCCAAAGGTTATACAGCTTTTCGCCGACTTCGCGGTTCGCTTTCGCAATCTTGCGCTCGATAGTCGAAATTTTGAACTCCAGCTTGCCCTGCTCGATTAGCTCGCCCGATTTTTGAGCCACTTTCGTACCCCATTCGGACAAAGTCTTTCCTACTTTTTTCGATACGTCGACCAGCTGTTCTTTCATTTTCGTGGTTGAATCTTGCTGTTCGTCCTTGGCCCCTGTTTCGCCGGAATTTGAAGCCTCGGATTTCGCTTCGGCAGGCGCGCCTTGCGCCGCTATGCCGCTGCTATCCGATTCGGACTCCATTTGCGTCGAGGGCTCGCCGCTTTGTTCATTAGACGATTCATTTGATTGAGCAGGATTATCCGGCTTTTCGTCTCCGGCTACATTTGCATCGCCAGGTTCCCAAAATCTTTCAGGATTTTCGTTCATCAGCTCTTCCTCCGCCGAAATGCCACGTTGATTATAACATCGAAATTCCCTCATTTCTTTCAGCGCAACTGCTGCCCAAAAACAGCGTTCGATAAATCTTCAAGTATTTTGGCGTGGTCGAATGCAAGCGGCGGAAGGCTGCTTAACGGAAACCAACCCGTTTCCTTCGCATCGCTGCCCGCGGCTGCATGTTGAGAGCCAGCAAGGCCAAGTATAGTCCAGAAAATGACCGATACTACCCGGCAGCGCGGGTCGCGTCCCGGCGTGCCGTACGTTTTAAACTGGCGAAGGTCTTCCGCGACGAGGCCGGTCTCTTCCATTAATTCTCTTCGCGCCGCGTCAACCAAGTCCTCGCTCGATTCGACTCCGCCGCCTGGCAATGCCCACGAATTTTCAAACGGCGGATACCTGCGCTTAATCAACAAGACTTCGAAATAGCCCGAAAGACCGGATAAAGAAACGGGCGAATCGCCTGGTTTCGAGTCGATGCCTCCAGGTTGAAGCTCAAAATCCTGCCTTTTTCGTAACGCGATTATGTCTGCGGTTACCGCGATTTCAGGCCAAACGAGTATTTTTCCGCCGGAATTCGTTTCCACGGTCATATCGTATCACGCAACAAAAAAGCGCCGCAGGGAGTTCCCGCGGCGCTTTCGTTTTGGCGAAATTTGCCTTATTTAGCTTTCTTTGCCGTCCACGATTTCAATTTTCACCTTTACTTCCTTTCTTTCGCCGCCTTCTTCATCCTGGCTTGTTGAAACCAAAACTTCCACATTTGCTTTCTTGCCGGGTCTGTTAATCGCCAGCCACTCGTTTAAAGCGGATTCCATTTCTGCCTTGCTTGCCGAAATCGGAAAGTGGAATAAGTGATCGTCGAGCATCAGAGAAAGAAGTCCTTCTCCCGGCAATCCGTTTCGTGAAAACCAGGTCGCATCGGTAACAACCGGAACGGGAAGCCCCGGCACTGTAGAAAGTACTTCTTTTACATCGTCAGCCGTAATTGAGTCATTTCCGAGAACAGCTATAGATAAAGTCACTACGCCGTTTCTTGAGTTGACATTAACGATGACGTTCGATTTTGGTTGATCGGGATTGGTTTCCCGAATGGCAAGAAGATATTCGTGGAGTGCTTTCTGCGCGCTTTCGATTGTCGTTTGAAATGCTGTTTCGGGGTCTCTGCCTTCGGATGATTGACCGAGCTTGTATTCGAGCACCCAGCCGTCGGTTTGCGCCCATCCTGGATTGCCGGGCAAAAATGCGTATGCGCAAATCGAAATGGCGAACAATAAAGCTGCAGCTATCTGCAGATACCAGCGCTTGCCGGTAAACAAGTAACTGAACATCGATTGTTTTACCTCCTTTAGGTTAGATGCACGCAAAAATGCGGCATCAAGAGTACTCCGAATATCCGGCGGCTCTTCGGAATTGCCGGAATATTCAATCGAAATCGCATTGAGCGCTTCGTTTTCGCTCAAAGCCAGACCTAAACGATCGTTCATCCGGATGGCCTTACGTACTTCGGGGGAAAGATCGCCAGTGTTTCCCGAGTTCCAGAAAACTATCTTGCCGAGTGTTCCGCTCATACCATATCCTCCCTCTGCGGCAAAACTGCCGGCTTCTTTTGAGGCGCCATTTGTTCCCTTATCGCACGACGAGCACGCAAAAGCCTCTGCTTAACTGCGCCAATCCCAATTTGCAGCACTTCTGCCGTTTCCTTTATCGATAGCTTTTCGAAATAGAAAAGCACCAGCACTTCTCGAAATTGCGCAGGCAAGGAGTCGATTGCGTCTAACAAATCCTGAACGAGAACGTCGGATTGCGAGATTGACGTTATAGAGCTGAATTCGATTTCTACGGCAGATTTTTGCGAGCTTTGACGTGAAGATAGAAACTGGTTCCGGATAATCGCGAACAGCCAGGCGCGAAACGAATCGAGATTCCGGAGTTGAGTGAACTTGACGAATGCTTGCGCAAGCGCAGACTGCAGCAGGTCTTCCGCGTCCGGTCGATTTCCCGCAAGTCTGAGCGAATAGCGCCAAGCGGCGTGATAAACCTCTTCGGTTAACACGCTCTCGAATTTTTCTTTTGCCTGAACGTCTGTCATGACGATTATATTGACGTTCAAAAGCCTGAAAAAGTCACCAATGTCCCAAATTTTTTTTGCTTGCTACCGCAGCTTTACCTCGATCATCCACTCTCCAAGCTCGAAATCTTGCAGGTGATCTCCCGGCAGCGCGGTAAAGCTATGACCGGTAGAACCGGTATCCAATCCCGCGTATATTCCGTCGTAGGCGCTAGGAGAAAAATCGAAGCAAACGAAAAACGCCTCCGGTATTTCGAGGCTATCCATGTCGAATTCGACCCAATAAAGCTCGTCCGTTTCGATCGCAAAGCTCATAAATGGAAATTCAAAGACCTTTAAGGCATTAAACGAAGTATCGAGAACGGTCAATCTAAAAACCGAATCGCTGGCAACCGGGCCGTACCTTCCACCGAAAAGCCGCACTTTTGCAAGACGGCTACGCCCGCCCGAACTGAAAAGCACGGCATGGCCGCTTCCGGCGATCGAGCGCATGGATTCATCGGTTCCGTCGTTAAACCCCATCCATTCGCCTTCCGAAACTTTAAGCGAAGCGAAATAGCTTGCCGGCGGAGTTTCTCCTTTGGCAAGCCTAGATGATTGCCAGGTGAGTGCGGCATGCAGAATGCTTTCGGGAATCTCGTTCGCGGCGTCATCACCCATTATTTCCGCCACCGCGTTTTTGAATCTCGGCATTAGCTCAGCGCCGGTGGGTTTTTCCGCAAGCGCCTCGCGCATCGCGAGACCGACCATTTCATGCCCATACTTTTCGCCCATTGAATAAAACGCGCACGCGGCAATATCGATTGCGTCTAGTTTTTCCGCTTTCCTTTGTTCGCGAAGACGGCTCGTGCCGCTCGCCGAGTAGTCGAAAGAAACCGGCCAGGCGTTTTCGCCGAGATTTTCCCAAACGTAATCGGTAACTACGCTGCCGGCATAGTGCGCCCAACCTTCGCCGACGCCGTCCGGCAGTCCCACAAGAGATTTCATACGCGAATACATTGCGATGTGGCCCGGCTCGTGACAGAATCCGTAGATATTTCTGTAAGGCGAGTCCGGCAACAGATCTTCCGGCGATGACAAATTCAGGAAAATGCTGTCAATTCCGTCCGTCCAAAGCCGAGTTTCCTCTCCGGTTACTTCTATCCGTATAAACACGAAATCAGGCAGATTGATTCCAAGCTTTTCCCGGTAACCGTCATGCGCGGCGTCGAACACCGATGCGGCGGCTTTTGCATATTCCGGCGCAATACCCGAAAATTCCACTTTGCAATTGGCTCCTCGAATAGTGCCGCCGGATTCGCTGGCGTTCGAGGCCATTGGGACTAAATTTTGGCCGGTCTGACTTTTATCGTTCATTTCCTTGCCCCCATTTGGAGCGATATAAATGGCCGCGGTAAATCCAAGCGCGAAACCGAAAATTGCGCCAATCAGAATTCCCTTTAATTTGATAGTCATTTTTATCTCCCTCAACATCTACTGCCGGGTGAAAATCCTCGAATGAACATACTGCGCCAACAGATTTTTCCGGCGACGACAGGATTATACCTTGTGATGCACGGAATGGTATAATAGTAACGAAACTGAGTTTCAGGAGGCGCGAGATGATTAGGGGTATTATTATGCGCGACGCGGCGTTTTTGGCGCTGCTTGTTCTGTTCGTTCCAATACTTTCCTCATGTCCGCGAAAGCCGCCGCTCGAAATGAAATACGACGACGGCACTTCCGACGGATATCAAAGTATCGCCGGCAGCGGCCACGCAGTGAAGTTTCAACTTCCTGGCGGCTATAAAGAGCTGACAAGCGTTTCGATTTACGGAATGCGTTATGGACGGCCGGGCGACTCGAATATGTATCGAATACAAATATTGGACGTTTCAATGCACGAAATTAAGCGAATCGACGGCAGCTATCAAGATTTTCAATATGCCCAAGAAGGCTGGAGATTGTTTCCGCTTAATCCGCCGGTCAGAGTGCCCCGAACTTTTTGGGTGTGCTTCGTATTCGACCCGGGGAGGACCCACGGCGTGTATGTGCATTACTATAGCAGCGCCCAAGGAAACTCCAGAATGGGCATACCGCCGGATCTAAACGTCGATCCCGGTTACAGCTGGATGATCAGGTGCAACGTAAGGTAAAACATCACCTTGACTTGCCCGGTGCATTTTGAAATAAAGCGGGCATATTTGAAGGCAAAAGCCATTCGAAATAAATGGTGCACTTATTCGTCGAATTGTTCCGCCGGATTGTCCGCTTCGCGTGGTGCGTTTGCCGTCTCATGATCATCGGGATAGCCACCGGTTTTGTAGTTTTCCAATCCTTCGACTCGCGGCAAATCCCTAAGCGATTTCAAACCGAAAAGTTCCAAAAACGCAGATGTCGTTACGTAAGTAAACGGGCGTCCCGGGGTATCGGTGCGTTCTTTAACCTTTATCAGGCGCTTGTCGAGAAGTCCCCGAATTACGCCGTCGCTGTTGACCCCCCGTATTTCTTCAACGTCGCCGCGGGTGCATGGCTGCTTGTAAGCGATAACAGAAAGCGTTTCGACCGCGGCTTTCGATAGCCCGGTTTCTTTTACCTTTGAAAAAAACTCCTTAAGCGGCTCGTACGCTTCGGGAAGCGTAACCATTTTGAATCCACCTGCAACTTCGATGATGGTTAAACCTGCGGCGGAAAGCAAGCGGCGCGCTTCTTCGAGCCTTGTTTCAAATTCGTCGTCGCTCCAACCGAAGTGCTCTTCGAGCCGTTTGTACTCGACGGTACCGCCGGCCGAGAACAGGATTGCGCAAAAAAGGGCAATTTCGTCGGGAGCGTTTTCAGCAATCACTTCCGTAGTTCCGGTGTTGGCTGTCGTCATTTCAACTGCCCGTAATCAAGCGTCGTCAAGTGAAAACTGCTCCTCTTTCAATGAAGGATCGACCTCAATTTTATTCAAAACGTCTTGAACAGCCTCGGTTTGACGCGCATATTTTTCGGCTCGTGCCTTCATTTCTTCCGTTGGCACTTTCCCCGTCAGAATTACTTTGCCGCGGCTTACTTCCACTTCGATGTTGTTCTGAACAAGTTCGACGTCCATTTTGATCGCCGTCACAATGGCGATGCGTATGGTGCGATCCTTGACTTCGAGCGCTTCTTCCATGCCCGGCACTTGCGTTTCTTGCTCGGTCGCCCGCTGGCCCTCTGGCGTCAGTTTTGGGCCTCCGCAGTTAAAGGCCGTCAGACATCCGAGCGTCAAAGCCGCAAAAGCCGCCAAAATCAAATACTTCATGCGAAACACCTTCCAAGAAAGGATACCCGATAATACCACTTATCTCGCTTTAAATGTTTGGGCTATAATGCGACCGTGATTTCCAAACTCCAAGCTTATCCGGGATTCTGCGCCGCAAGAATTCGAAAATGCGCTTTGCCAGCTCTTTTAATTTTTGCTTTTTCCGCGCTGACGATCAACTCGTGTGCGAAGCCTCCATCGGTGGAAGGTGCCTATATTACAGGCGAGTCGAACAATTCGGATATGGGAGAGCACAGGCTGCATTTTTTAAACGACGGCGAGCCGCTGAATCTGAAATTAAAAATAAAAAACGCAAGTGAAGGCGTTCCTGCAAACGTAAATACTATATGGACGTATATGAACAGGCGAAGCATAGTTTACGAAACCTCCGATAAGCTAATCGAGCCAGGCGAATTCGATATTAGGTTAAATCGCAAAGCGGGCGACAGCGAAAACGGCAAATACCGAATAGATGTGGAGCTAAACGGCGTTCCCGCAACCGTAGTTTACTTTATAATCGGCGACTCGCTTCCGGAACCGCTCACGGCTGCGGAATTGAAAAAAGCCATAGTTGCTTTGAAATCGGAAGATGTTATTGATGACGAACCGGATGACGCGCCGATGCTTTCCGACTTTCAAACGGCTAAAAGTGTATTTGGGCTTACGCAGGCACCCAAAGAGATTGCCGAAGTATTCGAGCCGGACGCCCCGGTAATATATCTGACAATGCTGCTTTCCAAGGCGCCCGAAGGAACATCAATAAGGGTCGATTGGTATTTTTTGGGTTCGGGCGACATAGAAAGACTGATTATTCCGGCTGAACTTGAGACCCACGGGACGAGACAGCTTGCTTTCAATTTGAAGCCCGGAACCGGCGATTTGCCCGGCGGGATGTATGAAGCACGCGTATTCGTAAATGGTGGCGAGTTTGCTCGTGTGCCATTTTCTGTGCTGGGATCCTATTCGGAGTCGCCGGAGCATTCGGGAAACCAGGCGTCTTAGCTATTTCAATCCACTCGCATCACAAGCTGCCGTTTAACATAAATGCGCCGTGGTCGATGCTAATATTCTTTCATCAGCACGGAGGTGCAGTCGTGATCAGAACATTCGACGGCGTGCTTGTGAAAGCGCGCGATTTGCCTGAAAGCCGCATCGCTGTCGCCGGTGCGGAAGATCCTACCGTAATTGAAGCCGTACGGCTTTCTGAAGAAGAAGGTCTTGGCAGCGCGCTTTTGTTTGGAAACCGAATCGAAATTGAAAAGGCGATGTTGAAAGTCGATTCAGCGCCTAAATTTGCAGAAATAGTGGATACGGGCGATCCCTGCTTTGCCGCGGTCGAAGCGGTTTCGCAAGGCCAGGCTGATAGCGTACTGAAAGGAAACGTTCCTACAAACGTTCTACTAAAGGCGGTGCTCCACCGCGATGTCGAAGGCGAAGGCGTCAAAAGCCTAATTTCGCACGCGGCAATTATTGAAAATCCGGCTCAGAGCAGGCTTTTAATTTGTACCGACGGCGGAATGGTTGTCGATCCGTGTGCGGAGAAGAAGGCTTTGATTTTGGACAATGCAATTACAGTGGCTCGCGCAATAGGGATTGAGACTCCCAAAATCGGACTTCCTGCCCTCATGGAGGATAAGGGGCAAGACATCGCAAGTTTGAACGATGCACGTTCGATCATTGCCTGGCATCGCGAAGGTAGGTTCGGGGCGGTGGAAATGGACGGTCCGTTTGGTGTGGACGTGTTTTTGGATTCGGAAGCGGCAACGCACAAAAAAATTGTAAGCCCTTGCGCCGGCGAAGTTGACATATTGCTTTTTCCCAACACGGATTCCTGCAATATTGCGGTAAAGATGGTGTTGCATTTTGCCAAGGCAGACATGATCGGTTTGGTTGTAGGCGGATTGACTCCGGTTATACTTGTAAGTCGCGCTCACTCTTCTCGAGCTAAAATGATTAGCATTGCGCTTGCAAGGATAGTCGGTAATTTTCAGCAGGATGTGCGCAAGCATCAAATGGCCGTCTAAGTAAAACTGCTGCAATTTATGATAAGATTGGTTCGTATTCCGGTCGCGTACGGAAATTCCCTTGGACTATTGGCGGTGAATCAAATGACAACTACGATTGTGTTCATTTTGATAGCTGGAGGCTTAATCGCCGCTGCAGCATTTTTCATCGCAGTAATTACCGGCGTCCGTAGAAATCCCAAATCCTCGCCACCCAGTAAGAAAGGTTTTAGAACTCCGCACATCGAAGTAAAAAAGTCTGCACCCATAAAAATTGAAATCGAAGAAGATAATTCTTTGAAGAATATCCCGGAGGTTCAAGAAGCGATTGAACCTCCAGATCGGCTTGAGGAGTTCAATCTTCTTACCAGAGATCAGCTTTCGGCAAACGAGTATCATCGTATTGTGAAAATGGCTGAAAGCTGCCCCCGTCCGCCGACCTTGCTGCACGACGTCATGAACCAGCTCTCAATTGGCAGCTACGACGTCAGAAAATTCAGTGAGCTTGCTCATCGAGACGCAATTCTTGCCTCTCAGCTTCTGCGAACGGTTAATTCGGCGTTTTTCGGAATGAAAAACGAAGTAACGAGCGTACAGCGCGCAGTAGTATTGCTCGGATTTAATAACGTCAAGGATATTGCGCTGAAACTTGCGCTAGATAAGGTTTTTTCATCCGGAATTGCCGGAATCAAGGAGGCCTATTCCAAGTTTTGGATTGCAAGCTTTGCCGCAAGCTCGGTATGCGGCTTGGCTGCACGTGCCTTGGATTTGGAGAAAGGTTCCGAGTTATCTACCGGCGCATTGCTAAGCTATCTTGGCAATTTCGCCTTTATTGCAAACTATCAGGATTACAGCGCGCAATATGTAGAGCAAGATTCCCTACTGAATCGCGTTGAATTCGAGCAAGAAACCGCAGGCGCAAATTCGGCAATCATCGGTTCAATTTTGGCTGAGGCTTGGACTCTTCCGATTACGGTCAAAAGCTGTATCGAAGCAAGCTTGATTCCCATTTCAATTCCCGCTGACGAATGCTCGGAAGAAATAAGAACTCAAGCTGGCATTTGCTATGCGTGTGCCCGAATCGGCGATTACTTTGCTTTTAACTCGCTAAGAAGCTTCGAAAATTTCGATTTCAATATGCTAAATGGGCCTGAACATTTTTATATAAAAAGTTATGTTAACGAAGGTGAACTCAAGGGGTTTTCTGGCCTATTTTCTAACAAGCAATTCGTGCGCGAATTGGACAAGAGCATTTTAGCGACCGCAGAAGCGATTTCCTCGTCAGCCGCCTAGAACGAATCATTCCGCATTTCCGCCGTCAGCGCTGACATCTATTTGCGATTCGATTATTGATTCCATTTTTGCGCTCAGCGAAATGCTGTAATCTACTATTTTGCCCGTCGAGTCGAACATTATGTTGGTTGGGGTTCCGAACAAATCGTAAGCGTCCCAAACTTTATGTTGAGCATCGAAAATTATCGGATATGGCATATCTCGTCTTGCAACGAATGCCTCGACCGTTTGCCTGGATTCGTTCGTAACCGAATTCACGCTCACGACGACGAAACCTTTATCCTTGTATTTATTGTAAACTTCGAGCAAATGTGGCATTTCGGCAATGCATTCCGGGCAGTTCGTGCTCCAGAATGTAAGAAGCGTGATTTTGCCGGATTCGAAATTGTCGCTCAGCTTCATCGTTTCGCCGCCTTTCGAAAACTCGATATCGAGAATCAAATCGCCCGCTTTAGACGGCGTTTTGCCCTCTTGAACGTTCACGACGTCCCACAAAAGCGTCGAAGAGGCGGTTGTTCCAGCGCCGGCTGCGGATCCTATTTCGGAGCCGGGAGGAATCGTCGGAATATAGTTCCTGCCCGCGCTGAATGAATAGTAAAGCGCAAACAAAATGAAGAACCAGCCGAAAACGTGCTTGACGCGCATCATCCACGCGCCTTGTTTGCTTTGAAGCGTGCTTGCGACTCCCGCAAAAGTTCCTACGATTATCGGAAGCGTCGCGACGCCGATCGCGTATAGAAGCATCAGGAAAAAGCCGCTTACCGGGTCGCCGTCCCTAGCTATGTACGTGAGTATAAACAGGACAACCGGGCCGAGGCAAGGCGCCGCGATTATTCCGCTTATCGCCCCGGTCATTGCGACGGCAAAATATCCGCGCTTTTGCTGCGCGCTTGCGCCGGCCTTGATAATACTTTGCGGAACGGGCATCGTGTATATGTCGAACATCATCAGCGCGAAAAATGCGAAGAAAATCGCGACAATGAGATATGCAATCGGATGGCTTGCGATTCTGCCGAGCGAAGCGCCAGCAAGCCCGGCGACAAGCCCGAGGATTGCATAAACCAATGCGAGTCCCGCTCCGTAAGTTAGGCTTAAAGTGAAAGCTCGAAGTTTGCTCCCGCTAGAATTGCTTGCTCCGATGGTTATCGCCACTATAGGTAGAAGCGGGAAAACGCACGGCGTGAAGCTTGAAAGTATGCCGCCGACCAGCGCGAACACGAACTTGAGCGACGGCCCGGCGGCTTGAAAAGATGCCGCCACATCCTGAATTAGTGCATTAAGCTGCATTTCTACCTCGGAAGAATTTTGCCGCGCCGACTATGAAAGCTCGGCTTCCAGCATTTGAATCGACAGATTCGCGCCGAAGCGCTTTTTCTCTTTGCCGCCTTCGAAAACAATTACCGTGGGTACGCCCATAACGCCGAACTTCTGCGCAAGCGCGGGATAAACGCCTATGTCGACGTAAGCAGCGTCGACCTTTTCCGCGTGGTCGGCCGCGAATTTTTCCACAATCGGCGCGATGCGCTTGCACGGACCGCACCAAGCCGCTCCGAAATCGAGCACGACAAGTTTATCGGACGAAACAAGCGCGTCCGAGTTTTCTAAAGTCATAGCCTGAAGATTCGACACGTAGATTCACCACCGCCGTTGATTTGGACTCCTAATAGTACCAATTAGCTGTAAATTTCGCAGTTTCGGGCCGCGATTTTTGATAAATGCCGGTCGCATACAATGTTTTCACGTGTTATTATCGAATTCAATCGCGGCAGATATACCTGCAGCGGGATGATTACCGATGGGAACGGCAGATTTCAGTTTTCCGCTCGATCAGGCAAGGATACTGGTCGTGGACGACGACCCATCCGTTCTTCGCGCCATTTCGAAATTGCTTTCAAATGCCGGTTACAACAATGTCTCTTTGCTTTCTGACGCCAGAGAAGCCGTAGCGGAGTATATGAAGCTCGAGCCCGACCTTGTGCTTCTCGATCTCAATATGCCGTATATTTCCGGTATGGACCTTCTCGCTCAAATCGTGGAACTTCGCGGACTCGAAATCGTTCCGCTGATAATGATAACCGGCGATTCGGAGCGCGACAACCGGATGCAGGCGATTAAAATCGGAGCAAGCGATTTCATATCGAAGCCCTTCGACCCTGCGGAACTTCGGCTTCGCATACGAAACCTCCTCACACTAAGGTTTGCGAACCTAAGCCTGCGCGACGCCGTCGTAAATCTCGAACGGCGCGTCGGCGAACAGACGGCGGGGATTAGAGATTCCCAATTCGAAATCGTGCAAAGGCTGAGCAAAGCGGCCGAATTTCGCGACGACGACACGGGCGTGCACGTTGCGCGTGTCAGCTGGTATGCGGCGCATCTTTACGAGGCCGCCGGCGCGCAAGCGGAAGATGCACAAGTGATGCTGCAGGCAAGCCAGCTTCACGATGTTGGCAAAATCGGCATACCCGACAACGTTCTGCTTAAACCGGGCAAACTGGATGAGGCCGAGTGGGAAACTATGAAAACCCATACAATCATCGGCGCGAACATACTTTCCGGCAGCCGCTCGGAGATTTTAAAAATGGCGGAGGAAATCGCGCTTTCGCACCACGAAAAGTGGGCCGGCGGCGGCTATCCGCATAAACTTTCCGGAGAGCAAATTCCGCTCTGCGGCAGAATCGTAGCCATTTGCGACGTTTTGGACGCACTCACGAGCAAGCGGCCGTACAAGGACGCTTGGCCGCTTAAAGACGCTCTTGCGGAAATCGCCAGGCTTTCGGGCTCGCATTTCGATCCTGCTCTCGTAAGCCTTTTCTTCGAAATAGAGCCGGCGATTCGTGAAACTTTCGATATGTTTCGAGAGTAGCCGGGCAGTCTTACCTGATTCCTTTTCGAATAACGAACGAGAACGACGAAATGTATACCTATTGGGTGTAATATACAGATATATACATCATTTCAAAGTCTAGGCATATGTAAAATGTTGAAAAGTCCGCCGTAAACGCTTGACACCGCAGTTGAAAGGGGTAGAATTGACACGCGGGAAATCGCATGGGTTGGTTTCTTTGGGTCGCGGCAATTCCCGCATTGGCAGTTGGGCGGCAAACGCCATACAAGGCGTGATGTGCATATTCTGTCTTCGGAGGTTGAAATGAAGGAGTTCAAAATTTTCAAGTCCCCGCTTCGGGGGGGGGGTAGTTCTACTCGCCCTTTTTGTTTTGTGCGCAATTGCGCTTTATGCCTGTGAAAGCGAAACAGGCGGTAGAGATTTTTTCCGAAGGGCTAGAGTTAACACGCTTATAAAAGAAATTCAATGGTCTGCGCCTGATTTGGGACGGTCAAGGATCCTTGCCGGAATCGCAAAATTCGGAAGATCTGGGAGATATTTATGAAAAAGGCAATTTTAGTATTGGTAACATTGCCGATTTTGGCGTTTGCTTTTTCCGGCTGCTTGGCCGCGAAGTCTGGCGGCGCGGTTACTGGCGATGCACAACGGATTTCCGGCGATTTTTACACAGCCTCAAGTTTACGTGCGGCGTTTGAAGGTTCATTTATTTCAGGCTCCGGATGCGATAAAGGCGTTTACGAAATGCTGATTGACGCGCTTTTAACCGAACTGAAACAGATTGAAAATGCCGGCGGGGACGGGCGGGCGGCATCTTTTTATAACCCCGAATACGGCGAAACAGACCTGCAATACGATGTGGAAACCGGAGTTCTTTCCTGGCGATACACGCTTGCTGGCGATTACGATTTGAGCGGAGAAGTCGGCATTCCGGATATCACTCCAATCGCATTGAATTACGGCGCAAAAGTAGGGGACGGCGAGGGCGACGACGATTTGGAGGCCTGGATCGACGGCGACGGAGACGGGATTATCGGGGTTCCGGACGTAACGATAATCGCCCGAAATTTCGGAAAGCAAAACTACGGTTCGAGAGTTTTGACCGTTGCGTATCTGGACGATTTCGACGGCGTTATTCCGATGGATTTTCTGTTTTCGCGCGCGGCGTCCGAAGTTACGTTTCCGCCCGGCGGATGGACTGAAATCGCCGCTTTTGCTCCGGCAAACGTTCTTCTTTCCGCAAATCCGCATTACGAAATTCAACTGCCCGCCGGTACGAAGCGGTTTGTATGCGTCGAAAAGCGCGACAAGTGGGGATATTCGCTTTCGAGCTGGCCAATCGACCTTTTGACGCCGGACGAAGAAAAAATCTCCGTTCAAACCTTCGCGGGCTTTGGCAAATGGAAAGATCGCGATGTGTACAAAGGCAGAATCGCAGTTACTCTTAAAAACGCTTTCGAGGATGAGCGCACTCAAGATTTTGTTTCGGTGTCGGGAATAACTGTCGATCGAGTTTTGCCGGACGGCGTAACGATTGGGGCATCGCTTCCGGCAGAAATTTCGGTCGAACAAGCGGTTGAAACGTTCTCATCGGCTTATCCCGATGCCGTGGAATCCGCCGAACCCTCGCCGGTCATCTGGTGGTGGAGTTAAGTAGAATGCAAGGACTGATATGAAGCGTCTGACTGGAATTATGGTCATTTGCTTAACTGAAATAATGTTTATAGAATTGTAGAAGAGGAGGTTCAAAATGAGGTACGTGATTTTGATTGCATTTGCGGCGCTATATTTTGCAGTGTGCGTCTCAATCGCAAGTGCGGACGACTTTTCCGCAATCGGCGCGCAGCTTAAGTCGCTTCAAACGGCCGAACTGCACATGAAAAATCTCGATAGGGTTCGAGGGGTATCGAACGGACCGCCGCGCGATATCGCAAAGGTGACAACCATCGAGTATTCTGCCGATACTCAAACGCTGAAATTCGATTTCGCGCTTTTGGGCGATTACGATTTGGACGGCGAAGTCGGAATTCCAGACATTACCGTAGTGGCGCAGAATTTCGGGAAACTGGTTGGCGACGACGAATTCCTCAAGCTAATCGACACGAGCGGCGACGGCGAAATCGGCATCCCCGATATTACGGAGATTGCGCTCAATTATCGGCGGAACGTGAAGCAGTTCGTTGTGTACACGACGGACATCGATTACGGTTGGGAGATCGGAATGCAGGTGTGGAGCGTCCACGCGACTAGGCAGTTCGAAAAACCTTCTGCCGGTCCGGGTATTCCGCGTTTTTCGCTCAAGCTGGATTCGCCGCCCGACAGGTACATTAAAATCGGCATTCTCGATTCCGAAAATAACCGCAGCTTGATTGTCAACCAGGCCTTCGATTTGGGCGGCAAGACAACACAGGGGAACGAACGGCTAAGGCTAATGCGTGACCCGGAAACCGGAAACGAGTTTTGGATAGTGGACGGTCTTGTCCATGTTGTATTCAAGAAGCCGCTCGATTCGCCAGATGTTGCCGCGTTTATTGCCGAAAAAAGGCTTATCGTATTGACGGATTGGACGGTGCCCGAAATCGAATTCTATGCGATTCTTGCCAAGCTTCCGGAAGGCGTAAGCGTTGAAGACGCGGTGTACGGCTGGCCATCGATTTATTCGGAATTGCTAAAGGGCGTTGGGCCGGATGTTATCGGTAGCTACGCCTAACAGCAGATTTCGGAATTCCGTTTTTGGGATTGACAAAAGACAAGTTGCATAGCGGCGCCTAAAGGCATTCCGATAAATTTTCGCGCGAATTCATGCTCAAGCGGCGGCGTGGGGCAAGCTCGCGCCGCCGTTTTTTTTCGATTCGCACTGCCGAGCCTACTTCATCGAACCGCGCGGGGATTGGCGGCGTCCAATCTGGGTTATAATGTATCGGCCGCACGGTTTGCGCGCGGCTGGTTTGGCGGAGGCGGCCATGCGTATCATTTTCTGGCTGACAGTTGCTGTTGTCTTCGGAACGACGCTCTTCCTTGCGGGATGCGGCGACAAATCGCCCGCAAAAAATATAACCCAGTGGAATCAGGAGAGGGACGTCGAATACGGCAAGCCGCTCCCACCTTTCGATCCGTACGCGCTCGACACTTCGATGGCGGTCAACGTGGAGGGCTTTTCGCTTTTCGTAGTGGACGAGTCCAATCAGCCGAATGCCGACTTTACAAGGCTTTACAAGCTAAAGAAAACCGTGCTCGATGACGGCGAAGTGATGGTTACGATTTCCATCGAAGGAAGTCCCGGAATTCCGCACAGTCTGCTTTATTTGCGTTACGATCAGGAATCCGTGAATCCGAAATCCGTGAACATTTCGAACTTCTTCGGAGAGAAAAAGGACTACATTTCGGTTTCTTCCACTTGGCTTTCGGGAATCGTATCTATCGGCATTGCACGCATTCACCCGGACGAAGGGATGCCTACGGGCGACGGCGCCGTGGCGACTGTCGTGTTCTCTCCTACGCCTTTCAGCGAAACGATGCACAAACGCCCGTCGAAAGCGCCGGACGGCGCCCACAACCGCGTTACAAATCTTACCGCAAGCGCAACTGCTGACCAGAAGGTAAGGCTCAGGTGGTCGTACGTCAACGTCGGCGATTACGACTTGAGCGGAGACGTCGGAATCCCCGATATAACGCCGATTGCTCTGCACTACGGTCACAGCGTGGGCGGCGGAACTTGGGATGCACAAGACGATGTAATCGACGGCGACGGCAACAAGGAAATCGGTATTTCGGATGTAACTCCAATTGCGCAAAACTATCTTTCGGTCATGAGCGGATATCGCATATACCGCGCTCCAGACACGGGAGGCAGTCCGATTTTTAGCGACCCGCACATGCGCTCGACGGTTTCGCCAGTAACAATCGGATTTCTCGCGCCTCCAGAGGACAAATCGCGCCCGCAATACGAGTTTATCGACGATACGGTAACTCCAGGCGCGGAATACCGTTACAAGGTAGTCGCATTCGACACAGGCGATATGGTCGAAGGTGCCGACAGCAATATTCCATATGTTCAAGTTACGCTTCCGGGCCAAGACATTACCCCACCTTCATGGGTCGGTCCCGCCGGAATCATCGCAGCGGTTGCCGGAAACAGTGTAATTAAAATTACATTCGGGGGCGCCGTGGACGAGCAGAGTCCGCCAGTCGGTTACGTTTTGTACTATGCCGATCAACCTTTTCAACAGACCGTTGCGGAGGAAATCCGCGGAATATCTTCGCCTTTCTATCTTGGAAGCGATCCGGCTCACAACATAGTCAACGGGACTGAGTACTACCTGCTTGTGCGTGCGTACGACGCCGTCGGAAACGAAACGAACAATGCTTTTGTCAACGAAACGGGCAAGGGACGCGCCACTCCTCAGGCAGGCTCGACTGCGGATCTCGATCCGCCGGTTTGGGACGATAGCGAGCGCATAGGCATTTATCAGGTTGAAAGCGGCAACGGCCAGCTTAGGGTGTCTTTCGGTACTGCAACGGATGCGGCCAATCCGCCCGTTTCTTACACGCTTTATTATCAACAAGGAAATTCGGGCGTTTTCAAACCCGGCGCGATTAAAGTGGACGGAGTAACCAGCCCCCATTTGATTACGGGATTAACGAACGATACAGTTTATAGTATGTTGATTACGGCGAAGGACAATGCACCGGTGCCGAACGAAACCGAAAACCTGACCTTTACTTTGGGCATGCCTTCCACCGGCGGAAGCCCGGACCTTACTCCCCCATTTTGGCTTGCGCTGCCGGGAATCAAGCAAGTGATTCCCGGAGACGGCGATGCCAGGGTGTTTTGGCATTTTGCGGACGACGCCGATTCGCCGCCGGTTTCTTACAGCGTTTACTGGGAAGAAGACGACGGCACTCCGCCGCTCGATTTTGAAAGTGCGACGATTGCCGGAAGGGTTATGCAGGGACTATCGGGAACGAGCGCGGTTGTTCCGGCACTTACAAACGGTGTGGCATACAGGTTCGCAGTGCGCGCCGAGGACAGCGCTACTCCTCCCAACTCGACTCAAAACATGAATAGCCTCGTTACGACGCCAGATGCCGGCGCCGACACGGTTCCGCCGGTTTGGGACGATCAAACCGGAATAAGCAATACCGAACCGGGGAACGGCCGCGTGTTCGTTTTTTGGAACTCCGCTTCCGATGCCGGAAGTCCGCCGGTTACTTATAATGTTTATTGGGAAGAAGATACCGGAAATGGCCCGATAGATTACATTTCTGCCCTGACTGCAAATCCTCCTAGAGTAGCAACAAGCTTTACGGGTTCAAGCGCAACGATTATGAATTTGACGAACGGCAAAGATTACAGATTTTCGGTTCGCGCGCAAGATGCGGTGGGTAACGAGGACTCGAATACTTTGAGCATGGTAGAAACGCCGGTATTCCTAGGCAACTTCACTCTTACGACAATTGACGATGCGGGTGATACGGGCTACACGCCGGCAATTGCGGTTGCGCCTGACGGCACTATGGGAATCGCATACTATGACCAGTCGAACGGCAGGCTGAAGTACGCTTCAAATGCCGATGGCGATTGGACGGCCGGGCCGGTTTACGATCCGTCGCCCCAGATTCACGGAACTTATGCGAGTCTTGCGTTCGACCCTAGCGGCAATCCGCATATTGCGTACTTGGACTGGAGCCAGAGCGGCGCAGATCCCGCCGGCACGCGCGTGCTTTATGTAATGAATGACGGCGCTGACTGGCTACCTTTTGAGGTCATCGACGAGGCAGGCGGCGACGGTTACGATAAGTATTTCGATGCTCCGAGGCTTGCTTTTTCGCCGGCCGGAGTACCTTATGTCACCTACACGGATACGAATACTAACAAGCTTGTAATATCGGTTAAGCCGGGCGCACTATGGACTCGCTCGGAGCCGTTTGATAGCGGACCATCCGGCGCAAGGGGCGTTCTTCGCTCCGAGGTCGTCTTTTTCGACGCAGGCGACGGGGATACGCATGGTGTTTTTTGGCATCATCCGACTCAAGGTCTTTCATTCGCGTATTACGATGAAAGTTCGTCGGGTTATGTTACCGAAACAATCACCGGTATACCGCTTCACGGGCTGCATTTGGATGCAAACGTGAGTATTAACGGAAACCCGGTGGTCGCCTGGGCCGACGCATCCGCATTTCCAAGTTCACGGCCGATGTACGCGGAGCGACTCGGAATGGATAACTGGGCGGTGCAGCAGGTTGAAGCGGCGGCATCCAACAACGGCTTTTCGGTTTCGGTCGGAACGATCGATGCGGGCGGTACTCCTATCGGCGTGACGGCTTGGTTCAGCCCGCAGAATCTCGGTGCAAGATATGCAGTTGACGACCTTGCGGGCCCCGGTTTTCAATCGCCGCTGACCATTGACGGCAGCGCCACGAACGCCGGAGCGTTTCTAAGTATGGTAGTCAACAATACGCTATATACGCCCGGAAAACCTTTTATCGCTTACAGCGCGCCAAATAGCGTTGCAGGGCCGAATGCATTGAAGCTAAATTTGGCGGCCAGAAACAACTAGAATTATCGTTTTTTGATTTCGATCTGAAGTCAACAGTGCGCTTCGCGCGCCTTATCCGTGAAAATAACTACTATTTCAAATCATCGCCATTGCTAGCCGCGGTTACAAATAACCCTATTACAACGCAATCTATAAGTTATTGAAAGCATTCAAACCCGCACCAATAAAAGAAAACCGGCTAGTCAGCAAAAATCCCTTGTAATCGACGCAAAAAACCAATGGGTCACAGAAAAATCGGAAACAATTCCTACTGATTCAGGATAGATTTTGCGTACGCCGGATTGTTGCGATTCGGCGCTGCAATAAGGAATCGAGGAGTTTAGTAATGAGACTTGTATGCATGGTTTTAATGGCCGTTTTTGTAATCACGCTTGCCGCGTGCGGCGGTAGCGGAGTGAAGGATCGCCCCGGTACGCCGGGAACGAAGGGCAGCATTGCGGGCAAATTTGTAGTAAATAACGCGCTTCCGGAAGGAGCGTCGTTTTCCGTTGCTCTATTCAAAAAGGGCGAAGCCAACCCCAGTGCTACCGCTGTTCCTTCTGCCGATGGAGCGGGCTTGGTATTCAGTTTCGCAGACAAAGCGCTAGGTATCTATTACGTTCAGCTTCGTGCTTCTCACGGCGGCGCCGCGGCTTCGAGTCTATCGCGCATAGCATCGCACGAAGGGCATGAAATAGTTTTGGCGCAAACCAACGATCTGACCTTAAGCTCTACGGCACCGAATCTATCCGGCGTAACCGCGAATGCAATTGGAACTGATGGAACGATTTCTGGCATCGTGCAGGTTGCCGGGGAATATCCAACAGGGAAAATGGTATTTGTATATGTGTACCGATCCGACATAACACTCCCTCCAGGCCCTCCCGACGGAATCAACGCAAAGACGTTCGACGTGCCTGTTTCCATTATTGAAAACAACCAATTCAGGTACGATATTGAAAACATTAGTTATGGCACTTACAAAATCGAATTGAATGGTTACAATCCCGCGACGCACGAGGTAGAAGTTTACGGCTCGTATGCGACCGAAGTAACGCTTGATTTCTCCGATCACAATCTATTCAGCAAAAACTTCGGGGCTGGATTCGGCGTCGAACCGCCACCGGTGCAGAACGGGTCGATAAGCGGTTCCGTTAGTTTTTCCGGAACCCCGAACTGGGCGTATCCGATTTATGTAAGCGCAAATACGATACCGCCGGTTCAGGGTGCGCCCCCCGGCAACATTCAAGTAACCGAAGCCGCCTATAATTCGTCCGGAACCGCATTCGAAATGAGCGACTTGGTTTACGGGGAGTACAGCGTTTCGGTTTATCAGTACAACTTCACGACACATCAAGCTACTTACTTCGGCTCATACAGCGGAACCGTGACGCTTACGGAAGAAAATCCGGCCGCTTCCGGAATTACTTTCGAAGCCGACTGGTCTCTTCTTTAATGCCATTTGCTCGGGCGGGGCGGAATCGTCCCGCCCGAATTTCAGGTAACCTTTATGAGATTCCTATTTTTTTCATTGGCGCTCGCCTTTGCATTTCTGACATTCTGTGGGCATTACATATGCGCACAAACCGAATCCGATGAAAATTTGGCAGGCGATAATGTCGTAATCGAAGAAGAGGATGATGAAACGGCGGATGAAATCGAGGAAGACATAGAGTTGCAGGAAGTCGAGATAGAGGCTTCTAAGCCATCCGACGATGGTTTCAAAGACGAGCCCGGCACAGTGCAGATAATCGGAATCGAAGAAATCGAAAAAAGCGGAGCGGAAGACTTGCTTGATTTGCTGCGGCGAAAGGTTGGTATGAATGAAAGCGATGTTTTCGGAGGAACCAGCGTCGGTTTATTGGGTCTTCCCGCGAAGTTCACTCTTGTGTTACTGGATGGCAAGAGAATTACCGGACGTGTATTCGAACAACTCGACTTCAATCAGATTCCGCTATCGGCCGTCGAGCGTATAGAAATCATTAAAGGACCGTCGAGCACGATTCACGGCAGCGCCGCAATCGGCGGGGTAATTAACGTCGTTACTCGGAATCCCAAGCAAGGCATATCCGGCTCGATCAGATTTAAGTCAGGCACTAATGGATTAGATTCGGAAGGCCTAGGCTTTGGATGGAGAGAAGGCACTGCATCCGCGCTATTCGATTTCGAAAGATTTCTGTACGACGGTTTTGATCTCGATCCTCGGACAATCGATACCGATGGCGACTCTGAAAAGAAGTTTAACGCATTTTCGAAAATTAAATTCGGCTTTTCCCCCAAATCAAGGTTTGCGTTCACCGCATTTCGTTTCAATGAAAACCGAAAAAGCATTAGGTTTGCTCCGCCCGACATCACACGCCAAGGCGGTACTAAAACTCGCAGACTGCTTTTGTCCGCAGAATTTGAATGGGATTTAAAGCCCGGAGAAACGTTGCGCTTCGCAGTTCAGGAAGGCAACTATGCGCACAGTTATTCCAGTTTTTTCGTTGGATTTCCGGATACGCTCTCAATGACTTCATTCACCGAAGGTTCGCGTGACTATTCGCTTAACTACTTCCATTTTGGAGATCGGAACATTCTAACGGCCGGAATAGAAAGACTGACGGACGAAATCGACAGCGATAGAATCTCAACAGGCGCGGCAAATTATGGCACCAACGTCTTTTTCGTTCAAAACGAGTATAAAGCCGCCCCAAACCTAACGTTTACTTTCGGTGGCCGAATTGACGACAACAGCTCGTATGGAACACATTTCAGCCCCAGAGCGGGGTTCAAATTCGACAAGTCGGATTCGCTTGTAATACGTGGAAGCATTGCACGCGGATTTAGGCCTCCGGGATTGCGCGAGTTGTACTTCGATTTCAACAGCCCATTCGGATATAGAGTCGAAGGCAGCGCCGAATTACTGCCCGAAAAATCGACCGGAATGCAGTTGAGCTTTGACTGGCGGCCGACAAGCGAGGACCAAATTACCGCCATAGTTTTCAGAAACGAGGTGACGAATCTCATCGAAGCTGTAGAGGTAACTCAAAGCCCATGGGTTTTTAGGATGACCAATATAGAAGACGCTTTGTCTCAAGGCGCAGAATTCGGTTGGGGCAGGAGGTTATCGCAATACTGGACGCTTTCAATGAATACGGTTTACGTAGAAGCGGAAGATCAATCGACCGGAAATCGGCTGCCGAACTCTCCGAAATGGGATCATCGAGGTTCGATAAACTTCGCTCGCGACGAGTGGAAAGCGGAGGCGTTCGTGCGGAGAACCGGCAACCGCTATACCGACTTGGCGAACGCCGTCGAAGCGCCGGAGTTCACGACGGTAGATTTGCATTTCGGCTATTCGCCGGGCGACTGGGATTTTAAGCTCCATTTGCTGAACGTATTGGACGAGGTGGACCGGCGATACGGCCCGAAACCTGGATTTGAATGGCAGGCGGAAGCTGTTTTCAATTTTTAGCCGGTGGTATGATTCATTTTTCCAGTACGTATTGCATCGGTGGATTAGGAATGGTTATATGGAGTGGTTTCTAAAAGGCGGGATTTTCATGTGGCCTCTTCTGGCAGAGAGCATCGCCGCTTTGTATATAATTTTGGAAAGGGCTGCATTTTTCCTTTTCATATTGCCCAATTACCGCAAAACACTTTCTTCTACTTGCGATGCCGAAGGAGTCGGTAATCCGAATGGCCGCTTGGCGGTAAAATTGGAGACGGATCCGCTCGCTAAAGAGCTTGAAACCTCGAAGAAAAACCGTGCTCTCAGTCTCGAAAGCGTGTGGCTTGCCATCGAAGAGCATTTACGCCTTCCCGAGCATAACCTCAACGGACTAAACATCATCGCTCAAACCGCGCCACTATTGGGACTGCTCGGAACTATTACGGGCCTTATACGGGCGTTCATAGAGATCCAAAATCTGCAAGGCCAAGTCAATCCGAGCGATTTGGCGGGCGGAATTTGGGAGGCGCTAATTACAACGGCATTCGGCCTGTGCATTGCCATCCCAGCATTGATTGCTTATTTGCATTACACTCGCGAGGTTAAGAAACACGAAACATGGCTTGCGCGAACCGCATTGCACGTAGAAAAGATTTTTCGGAGAAACGGCTGGGAGGTATTTTAAATGGCTTCCCGCCGGCTGAAGCGGAAGGAGTTACCCGCTCCGAACATACTTATTGCGCCGCTTATAGATTGCATATTCATTTTGCTGCTATTCTTTATGCTGGTAAACCGGTTTCTCGCGCCCTCGATTGACGTAGAGCTTCCGCGCAGCGCAAGCGCGACGATTACGGAAGAAAAGGCCCTTCATTTGGCAATTGACTCGGATCTTGCTCTATATGTAGAAGACCAAAAAGTCGAATGGAATGATCTTACGGCGGTTCTTTCCCGGTTAAAAAGTCAGAGCGATCCGAAAATTGTAAGAATTAAGTCGGACAAATCCGTTCCAATCGAATTTGTTGTGAGGGCAATAGATGCAGTTCGTGCTGCGGGGCTAAAAAGCGTTTCGCTGGAAGCAGAAACCAGACAAGCCTTGGGGGCCGAAGGCTTGGAAGGAAAAAGTGAATGATGTTCGGCGCCAAGGGAAATCTTACAATATTGGTCGCCGTGATTGTTATCCACATCGCGCTGTTCGCTTGGCTGAAAATGCCAGAAGTCATGGCTAAAATTCCGCAAACCGCACTAATATTCAATTTCCTCGAAGAGCCGAAATCTGTCAATCAGGAAATAAAGAAATCCGAGCCCAAACGCGATTATATGCCGGAAGATAAAACGCAGAAAAAGAAAGAAAAATCCGAACCCGAAAACTCCGTTTCGCCCGCTCCTCCGCTTATTCCCACAATAGAAAGCAAGGAGGACGAACTTCCTGCGATCAGTTCGCCGGAGAGCGGTTCTCCGGATGGCGTAATGGGCGGAGAGCCTGATGGCGAAGGCGTCAAACTTCCCGTTTCTCCGCCAGAAGAAGAAGCAAAACCGGAACCAAAGCCTGAACCCAGGGCGGAGCCCAAAATAGATAAAACGGCGATTCAAAACGAGTATGTTTCCAAAGTCAGAAGCAAAATCTATGCAGCGAAGTTTTACCCAGAGCAAGCCAAGCGCTCGGAGCGCGAGGGAACGGTGAAAGTGCAGTTCGCCATAAGCGCCAGCGGAGCTGTTTCCGGAATTTCGGTGTCCGCATCGAGCGGTTTTGCGGAATTGGATAATGCGGCAGTACAAGCAGTCAAGAATGCCGGCCCATTCGGCGAGATACCGCCTGAACTTGGAAAATCCACTTTGAATGTGAGCATTTCTCTGAAGTACACATTGAAGTAAGTCGGAGCAAGAATTTTTTGCCATCATTGCTGAAAGTGAAAATAATCACAAGTGAAAGCTCTTCCCAATATTCGACTGCAACTTGCCGGGGAATTTGTCCGAACGCCAAGAGCGGTAAACTGTCTTACGGATTATGCGTTTAAGCCTTTGACCGCAGTTTCTTGCCGGAGGATACCATGCGCAGAAATAAATTTTTTGGATGGGTTAGTGCATTTGCCATTCCACTATTCGCTGTCGCGCTTATTGTTCTTTTGTCGCTGTCTATATCGTGTGGGAGGAAAGCTCCGAGGTCCGATAACGCGGAGATGATGCCGTACGAATACGGAATGGAAGAAAAAGCCGGTGGAAATACTCCCTCAATGTCGGATGTCGCCAGAACTGCAGCCCCGCCTCCCGCAACGCCATCGCCGCAAAGCGATTTTTCGATTCGTGAGTCATCTCTCGATTGGCTGGCCGTACCAGTAGCCGCACAAAGTGAAGCAATGCTCGTTTATATGGCGGACCTACAGGTTAAAGTCGAAGATGCGACTTTGGCAGCGGAGGATATAGAGGCGATTACATCGAAGTACGGCGGCTATAGAACTGCGGTTAACCAGTCCGGCAAGGACGACAAACTCGTAATCCACATTCAAGTTAAAGTACCGAGTTCAAAATTATGGACGCTATTGAAGGAAGTAAAAGCGCTCGGGAAAGTGGAAAGCGAAAATGTAACCGGCGAAGATGTAGGAGAGGAATACTTCGATCTTAAGGCAAGGAAAGAGGCTCTGGATTTGTCGCTCGATAGATTAAAGGAGCTTTTGAAACAATCCGGCAAACTAGCGGACCTATTGACGATTGAGCAGGAAGTAAGACGAATCGAAGAGCAGAGAAATCAAGTGGTAGGAAGAATGAAAAAACTGGAAAATCTCTCTTCCTATTCAACGGTGGATGTAACCCTTATGCTCGAACCGCAGCCGGATATTGTAGAAGAGCAAAAGTTTCATTGGCTTACCAAGACCACCTTCCAATCGGCATGGCTAAGTTTTCTTGCTGTCGCACGCGGCCTTTTTCACTTGGCAATCTGGCTTGTCGCATTTTCGCCGCTTTTGATCGCCTGTCTAATTGTTGTATGGGCTGTCAGACGCAAAAATTCAAGGCGAAATAAATCGGACAGCTAGGCGACTTTCGGTAAAGCGCGTGCAATTGAAAATACCAATAGGCATAAATTGGAAGATAATCAAGACGGCTGGCTTTTCCCGGAATTCGCCCTTTCGGCATCTGCTATCGCCTTTTCAATCATCTCGTATAGCGCTTCGACTTCCTCTTTCGGCTTTCTATCCATATGATGCTGTCCAAAGACCATCCGCCGAACATAAGCTCTTTGGTTCTCAGAAGTACGTTCGTTTTCAGCCCGCGGCAGTTCAAGATTTCCGGTCCGTCCGTTATCGTAATGTACGGTAACCACATGCGCGTAACTTCTGCGCTCCTTATATTCGCAGCGAATCGGCGCAGGTTTTTTGCAGGTTCTTTCGGCTTCCACAGCTGATTAATACCCTGCCACCGGCCGGTTTATCAAATGACTGCCGCACAATTTTCGGCAAAGGGACTTGGCGGAAGCTGGTTTTGTTACTTAAAATAAAAAAACTAAATTCCGATGTGAGACGGGCCGTCGTCGTCGTCCCCGCCGCCGAATTTCTTGACTTTCTTGCGGTCCTTGCCCGTCTTGCCGTTTTCTTCATACTTCGATAGTCGCGTCATTTCGTCCGCTTGGTCGATTTCGTCGCGAGTCTTTTCGAGGTGCTCTTTTAGCTCGGGAAATTCCTCTCTAATCAATTTCTGGCGCTCGATTGGATCGAGAACCGACATAGGAGTTCGTCCGTAAAATTCAACAAATCCGCAGCTCGTACACATGTATGAGTCAACGGGAGTCGCACGGTCGTATTTGACCTGCATGAATCCGTAGCTCGTAACGAAGTGCGGGTCGCGAGTTACGCCGAAGTTTGCCGAGTGTGAAAGCTCTCCGAAAACCATGGTGTGGCCGCATTTAGGACACACCTTTCGGTCGTGCCCTTCAAACCTTCCTGTCTTGTCGCGCTTGTCAGTCATTAAAAACCCGGTCGCGCCATAGGCGCGCAAGTTTCGCGGCGGCGAACCCTACCTAGTAAGGAATAAGATTATACCGCCAATTATGAAACCCAAGATTAGAACGGCGTAACAGAGTTTTGGTTCCAAAACTCCGGCCCTAATTTCAAGACTCGCGACAGGCGCCCCCATTGCGCCCGGTGCAGGATATGCACCTGCAATCTGCTGAAATCTAAAGAAGTGCCATCCGCTGTCGCCGCTTAAAGTGAAATAATTGTCCTTTATCGTGCGTTTTCCTGGCGCAAACTCGGGCTGAGTTGTCGCAAGAAACAAAGTTTCTTTCCCTACTTCCGCCTTGTTAAGGTCCAGAACCGAGAAGGAAGTTTCCCAAAACTTTCCGCTTTGCGGAATAACCATACCCAATCGCGCACGGTATTTCGGCCCTTCTTCGATCCAAATCGGGCCATAGTCGAAGCCTCGCGTGACGTCTTCCGCACTTACAGAGTGAAGAAAGATTACTTTGCCGCTAAAAAACAATCCCCAAACGAAAAAACCAATCGAAAAAACAACAAGCAAAATAGAAAACAGCCGAGAGGAAACTTTGCCCGCCAACGCCAATCCGCCTGAAAATCCTCTGCTACCGGATTTTGTTCGCGTTTCTTCATGCGTGCCTGAAGTCGGCCGCCGTTCGGATTTTCCATCGTAGCGTTTATCGGGTATCACTTAGCAGATTTGATAATACTACACCCGTATTTGTAGCCGCAAAAATGCCTAATTTTCAACTTCGACCGCGGTGCCTGTGACCAAGCCCATTTTTAGTTCTTCGTCGATTTCGATTAGCCAAAATCCGACTTCCGAATGGTCGCCATATTCGTCGTTAGGGGTGAGCTCGATGTAGTTCCGGAAGTGGCGAGATGCAAGTTTCAAGTCGTTGGAGCGAAAAAGAGCCAGGGCGAGGTTGTAGTGGGCCTCAGCTAGCTCGGGCCGGCGCAAAACTACTTCACCAAAGGCCTCTGCAGCCAGAGAATTGCTCCCTTGCTCCAGCAAGGTCATTCCCAAAGCGAAAAAAGCATCCGGATTCGAGGGATCGATATCTAGCGAACGGCGAAATGCCTGCTCTGCCATCATCGGTTGGCCTGCTGCAAGATGCGCTTTGCCCAAAAATAGCCATGAAAGAGCGTCGTTCTTGTTGATCTCGGTTGCGAGCGTAAGTTCTTTACGAGCGGCATTGAAATTGCCGTTTTTAAGCAAAATTGCGCCCAAATAAAACCGTGCCGGGCCGTATTGCGGATTTCGGGTCACCAGCTCTCGAAAAGCGCTTTCAGCGGCCTTTAGATTTCCGCTGGTATATTCGATAACACCCAATGCTTCTCGTGCACGCAAGTACTGCGGCGCGGCTTTAAGCGCATCAGCAAGCGATTTCCTGGCAGCCTCAATCTTTTTCTTGTCCGTTTTCGAGCCTGAAGTCATTCCCGCCGCCACGCTAAGGCCGAATTGGCACTTAAGCCAAACATCTATCGAATAAGGTTCCACATATTCCAAGTAACGGCGGTCCGAATCGGTAAGTGCAGCTTTTGCCACGGTTAACACATCGAAAGATATCTTCGAGAGAATCGCAGGGAGCATTTCAAGCTCTCCGCTAGACGAGATTTCGGCAGCTATACTTCCTTCTGGAGAATGTAAGGTAGCAGAAACGGTTACTAACGAGCCTTTGAGTTCAGCAGTTCCCGAAATTGCATACGAAGCGCTTATAGCCGCAAAAACGGCGGAAATGGAATCCTTGTCCGATTTCAGAGGTGGAGTGGCAAGAAACTCAGGAAACAGACTCACAAGCCTGTCCAGCGGGACGGTTCTTGCGGCACTTATCGGGTAAAAGTCGTCCACGAGCCTCGCCGCTATGCCGTAAGATAGTGCGGTTTGCATTTCCGCATTTGGTGCAGATGCCTTGAATGGTAGGACTAAAATTAGAGGAATTCCACCAGAATAATATCCGCGAGGAGCCGAATCAGGCGCCAGTTCAGGTAGTTCTACGACGACATCGTTTGTAGCGATTTCTTCTTCGATTTCTCCTTCCGCAGGGCTGTCTTGCGAAAAGGATAGATTGAAAAATACAATCGTGAGCAAAGCGGCTGCGGTGAGAGCCAACTGCAGAATGCGCATAAAATATCGGCATAACTTCATAACAGAGAATTCTAACATCGGGAAGTCTCCAAGCGCCTAATGAGTTCCAAAGGACGAATCTTGCGCGCTTTTCGCAGCATCGGTTCTCCTTTTTGCTATTACGCTGGCGATAACGCTTGCAGCCAAAAGCGTGACGACTACTCCCAGCGAAAGTTCGACCGGTATAAATCCGTCTTCCATTATGCCATTTGCAATCATTTTTATTCCGACGAACACTAGGACGGCTGACAATCCGTAATGCAGATATGCGAACATGCCCATTACTCCGGCAAGCGCGAAATACAGCGATCTCAAGCCCAAAATCGCAAACACGTTGGACGTAAAAACGATGAATGCGTTTCGCGTGATTCCCAGAATTGCCGGAATCGAATCTATCGCGAAAATGAGGTCGGTAACTTCAATCAGAATAAGTATGACGAAAAGCGGAGTTGCGAAGAGCTTGCCGTGAATATTGACGAAAAACCTTTGACCGTGAAATTCAGGAGTTACCGGGACGTACTTACGGACAAGGATTATTACCGGATTTTTTTCCGGCTCCATCTTTTTGCCTTTCGCAAACGCCATTTTGATGCCTGAAAAAATCAAAAGCGCTCCGAAAACAAATATGACCCAATGAAACGCGTTTATGAGAGCTACTCCGGCAAAAATCATTATCGCGCGCATAATCAATGCACCAAGAATGCCCCAAAAAAGCACCCGATGCTGGTATTTGGACGGAACCTGAAAATACGTGAATATGAGGATGAACACAAAAATGTTATCCACCGATAGCGAGTACTCGATTAAATAACCAGTAAGAAATTCAAGAGCAATGCGCTTTCCTTTCGTAAAAAGCAATAGGAGATTGAATAGAAGTGCTAGCGATACCCAAACCGCGCACCATGCAAGCGCTTCTTTCATTTTTACCTCGTGTGCTTTCCGGTGAAGCACGCCGAGGTCCAACGTGAGCATGGCAAGGATGAAAACGACGAAAGCGGCCCATGCCCACCCCGGCCAATCGCCGAGAATTGCAGAACCAGTTTCATGCGCGTCGCCAGACGCCAGCATTGCTGGCAAGAAGCCAGCAGTTAAATTATAAAAAATTGCCAAATCAGTTCCCCAAAAAAGGTCTCTTTCCCTCGCCGGCCAGCATACTCCGCCGAAAGGACGGGAGATTATAAGCGAGAGCCGCTATGCGTGATAACATTTTGCTTTATGAAAACCAGAAGTCTGATTCTTGCAAGTGCCTCCCCGCGCAGAAAGGAAATTCTTGAATCTCTCGGAGTTGAGTTCGAAGTCCGGCATCCGGAAGGAATTGACGAGGATTTGCTACTTGGTGGCGGCTTCGTGCCGCGTACCAAGTTAGAATCGGAGGATAAACTGATTTCACGCGTCGAGCGTCTTGCGACGCTTAAAGCCTATTCCGTAGCCCAGCAAATGCCCAAAAGCCTTGTCCTAGGCGCAGATACCGTCGTAGAAATCGAGGGAGTGGTTCTCGGAAAGCCGCCGGACGAAAGCACTGCCGCAGAAATGATAGAAATGCTAAGCGGCAAAACCCATCACGTTTTCACTTCGTTAGCCTTGGTAAACATATCTGAAGGTATCGAAATTTCGGGTACGGAAAAAACCGCGGTAACATTCAACCCTCTTTCCGGTTCAAAAATCAGGCGATACATCGAGCTTGACATGCCGTTCGATAAAGCCGGAAGCTATGCTATCCAAGGCATAGGTTCATTGTTGGTTAGGCGAATAAACGGTTGCTACTTCAACGTTGTGGGTTTGCCTGTGTCTTTGTTCGAAAGAATGATGAGCGATATTGGAATCGCGCTCTTGTGATTAGGTCGGGCTGCGGCGAATTTGACTTCCACAGGATTCAATGAATTCCAAAAATCTGCCGATAACGCGGTTGTCGCGCCTGCGCGCAATGTTAGACTCCGGAGTGCATTTTGGAAGAAAAAGAAGTCGCAAAATTGTTCTTTACGGATATTAAGCAATTTGCCCATAGCAAGTCGGCATTTTTTGCAAGTGGCGGTTCCAGGGTAAGGCTTCACGGAATCACAGTCGAAAATCGAGAACTAGAAGGGCAAGACCTATCTAATTGCGATTTTACCGGGGCATGCTTCGTTAAAACGAATTTTTCCGGCGCGAATCTAACTGGAACGCTTTTCAGAAATACTCACTTCGAGTGGTGCGATTGCGATTCGGCAAATTTTTCACTTACATCCTTTTCCAGAGCAGCCGCTACTGGATTTACTGCAAAAGAGGCAAACTTCAGGGAAGCCAATTTGTTCTTGTTTAGGGCTCCCGGAGCGAAGTTCGACGGTTCATGCTTCGACGGAGCGGATTTATCGGGGGCCAAATTATCGACAGCAAGTTTTGCCGGCGCAAGAGGCGAAGCGACATTTTTTACGGCAGCCGTGCTTGATAGAGCCGAGTTTTTGAGTGCAAGGTTTCACAAAGCTTATTTTCGGCGGACTGAACTCAATGCTGCGAAGTTCGGCGGAGCGAGCTTGTCGCACTCGGTTTTCGACGAAGCAAAGCTAATCGATACCGATTTTTGTGGCTGTGATCTTTCATTTGCGGATTTAAGAAGGGCGATGCTTAAAAATACGCTTTTTAGAAACGCAAACATGGCAAGCGCGGACATTCGCGAAATTGATGTAAACGAGGGCGATTTCTTCGGCGCAAATCTGAAGGGCGCATTTTTGACTAGAGTCGAAGGTGCGGAAGATCGTTTGGAGCATGAAAAAATTAAGAGCGACGCGTTAATGCGGGCACGAGCGCGCGAGGAAGGCGTAGAAATTGAAAAATTGGAGTTTCCCGAAATCGTCGATTTTCCTCGAAGCACTGCAAAATGAGCTTTTGCAACTGCAGTTCCATATTGGGGCTAAAATAGCTGCGTGAATGAAAATCCGAAAATTGCTTTGCTTCTGGCAGGCGGCGCCAGCCTGGCTCTTGCACATATAGGCGTGTATCGGGCGCTGGAAGAGCGTGGCATGCGGCCATCGATTGTGGCCGGAGTCAGCGCTGGAGCTGTTATCGGCGCACTTATTGCCGCAGGGCTCCCTAGCAAAGAGATTAGAGAGGTAAGTGCAAGAGTAAGCTGGTTTCGTATTACCACGCCCGCAATTATGGAACCGGGCTTAGCTAAATTGGACAGGCTCGCGGAGTTTGTCGAGAAAAACTGCAGCTGCGCCAATATTGAAGGGTTAAAAACGCGGTTCAGAGTTGTCACGGCTGACTTGACGACCGGGCTGCCGGTAGTTCATGAAAAGGGCAGGCTGGGTCAAATAGTATGCGCGAGTTGCTCTGTCCCGGGCCTCTTTGCGCCCGTAAAGCTCGGCGGCACTCCACATATAGACGGCGGTATAGTAGGAAACATGCCATTTGCCGCAATATCCGACGAAAAAGATCTGGATTGCGTCGTTGCGGTTGATCCTTTAAAGCACTGCGTACTTTCGAAAAACCCAGCTTCGATTTACAGGGTGCTTATGCAATCTTTTTTGATTTACCTTAAAAGCGCGACGAATCTTCAGGAAGGAAATTTGAAAACGAAACAAAGCTGCATTCTCAGAGTTGAGCCGAGAGTTGGATTGGTCGATCCGTTCGATTTAAATGTGCTCGATTTGCTGGAACCGATAGGATATTCGGAAGCAGTTCGCGTTCTTACAGGCTACGGAAAATAGTCAAATGGAAATGACTGCAAATCTGCCCCAAATTTGCTCTAGGGGTATACCGGCTCGTAAATGTCTTTGCGGTAATAAGCGCTGGTATCGGCGTAAGTTCCCGGTTCGGGTGCGGTGTTTTTAATTATATAAACGATTTTCGTATTTCCGGATAGCCGCTTTTTTTGGGGAAATTCGGTTACGAACCAAGTATTGTCAATCGTTTCGTCCGTTTCCGATTCGCCTATGGCATAAACCCAGCCGTTTTGATTGCCTATCACAATTATTCCTCCGGAGACTAGCGGCGTGGCGTTAATGTCGCCGCCCGGATCGAATACCCATTGAGGTGCACCGGTCACTTCATCGAGACACCAAAGCCTGCCGTCTCGCACTCCGACTAAAATTGACTCATCGCTTACGGCAGCGCTGCTCCAAATTCGCGCGCCCAAACTTCGTTTCCAGATTAGCGAACCGTCTTTCATTTTCAAAGCGTAAAAGTTACCGTTTGCATTGCCGATGTAAAGGGCTTGCTTTTCCGGATTTATCGCCGCAGTAGACCAAAAACCGCGTGTAAATTCTTGATGCCATATAGTTTTTCCGCTTCCTGCCGAAAAACACCATAGGTGGCCCCGTTCGTTGGTATCTCCCGTCGCGCATGCGACGAACAACTTGCCGTCATAAAAAACAGGAGTGGAATCCGTATCGCCAAAAGTTTCGACTTTCCAAAGCTGCTTGCCGGATTCCCTATCAACGGCATATAACCAGCCTCTCGAGGTACCGAAAAACACTGCATTTTTGGCAATGCAAGGAGAGCATTCGATGCTACCTGCAACTTCGCCGAATTTCCATAGAATCTCTCCGGTCTGCGGGTTAAAGCAGTACAAATAATGATCCTCTCCACCGATGTATCCGCGTCCGTCCACTACGACCGGGCTTGAATCCATATCGTTACCCGTGCGGGTTTCCCACCTCATTTTTCCGTCTAGCGAGTATGCATGAATTTTGTTGTCCCTACCTCCGTGATAAATCGTTTCGTCGAAAATCGCGATGCTGCCTTTGACACAATGATGCGTGGGGTAGAACCACTTGAGGGCTTTATTTGGCAAATCGATTGCATAAACGTAAGAATCCGAGGAGCCGAAATAAACGGTTTCATCGAGCATTACCGGCTGACCCGTCCAACCTAGTCCCATCCAAAGTTGGTTTTCCGATAGGTCTTTTGCGCCTCTTTTTTCGTGAGGTCCTTCAATTTTCGCCTTCGTTCTGAATCTCCAAAGAAGTTTTGGCCTGCGCGGGACTTTGCCAACTCCGGATAGGTTTCGCTCGGGATTGCCCCGGAACATCGTAATCGTCGGTTCTTCGAATGGGATTGTATCGACCGGAGGAATTGTGATTACCGATTGTACTGAGTCGGGGCTGGCTTCAGCAGATTTTTCGCCGATAAAGATTGCGTCTTCACCCGGAGTCGCCAATTCGCTATTTAATTCTTCGGCATGCGGCGGGATAATTCGAGCAAATGCGATTGCCATTGCCGCGAGTACGATTACTGCTGCAGAAACTATGGCTGCCCCCAAAAATAACCTCACAGCGCGTTTTCGTCTCGCTGTCCTTTTTAATGCAATTTTCCCCCGAAAGCTATTCATAACACCTCGATGAGATTCCAAGAGTTAGAATTGTGCATACAAGAATGGAGCTGAATCCGCCGACAACAATACCGCAACAGCCGCCAAAAATCCGATAAGAACCATGGTTCGTTTGCGAGGTATTCGATTTTCTGTCACGAAGTAAGTGTAAGCATTCGGTGCAAACACAGCCCATATAAGCGATGCGGCTGTTAAAAAAATGAGAACCGGGTTTACGGTTGCGCCTGCCGTTGAACTGCCGAATCCCAACATTTTTTTGTAAACTCCGATTGCTACTTCAAAATCGCCAGCTCTAAAGAGCACCCAACCGATAACTACCAAAAACAGAGTGCCGAATTTCCCCGGCCAGCCTCCTTTCCACCGGATTTTGTTTTCCCGCAGTAAGTGATGACAGATAAGCATCAATCCGTGCAATGCTCCCCAAGTCAAAAACGCCCAAGCCGCGCCGTGCCATAGTCCGCAAAGCGCCATTGTCCAAAAAAGCGCCCCCCACCGAAGGTTAAGTCTCATTCCGCCGAAAGCGAAAAAAACGTAATCCCGGAACCAAAACGAAAGGGTCATATGCCATCTTCGCCAGAAATCTCCTATGTCGGAAGCTCTGTATGGCGAATTGAAGTTTTGAGCAACTCTAATACCCATCAACAATCCGAGTCCAGCAGCCATAAGGCTGTACCCCGCGAAATCGAAGTAAATTTGAGATGTATAGCCGAGAGCTGCCGCCCAGGCTTCTCCTGTTGAAATCGTTGCCCAGCTATGCCAAAGAGGATTTACGAAGTAGGCGATTCGATCCGCAATCAAAACTTTTTTAATAAGCCCTGACGAAAATATCACAAGCCCGAGGCAAAGAAATCCCTGCGGCAATTTGTCGGGAAGGCTCTGAAGCTGTGATCCCAGTTCTTTGAATCTATCTATCGGTCCCGCGATTATTTCCGGGAAAAACGAGACGAATGCGGCATATTCGAAAATCCCATGAGCAGGCGTTTGTCGGCCTAGATAAATGTCTATGGTATACGCGATTGAACGAAAGGTATAAAAACTGATTCCAGCAGGCAACAGAATTTCCGGAATTGGAATAGCCCCGCCGCCCAGAAAGCGCGATATTCCATCTGCTGTTTCCGAAAGAAATCCTGCGTATTTAAAAAAGGCCAGAATCCCCAAATTGGCCAAAAGAGATACCGAAAGCCATACCTTTATTTTCATTTTGCCTGCAATTGCAGGCTTAGCGCGGCTGCTTTCTTCCGCCAATGTACTTTGCCTTTGCAGGTAGATGAATCTCCCCGCAAAATAATCCACTAGCGTTGTGGTTAACAGAAGAAAAGTAAACCTCCAATCCCAAAGAGCAAAGAAGGCATACCCTGTAACAACTAGCCAATAAATTCGCCAGTTCTTCCTAAGTAGCCAATATCCGCCAATTGCCACCGGCGCGAACAAAAAAATAAAAGCTTGACTGACAAACAACATCAGCTCTCGTTTCCCCCGCGAGTTTCTAATTTCTCGATCGAATCTGCGATTTTGGATTCGCGGAGGTTCAATTCGTCCAGAATTGCCATTTCCAAATCAGGCATTCCGTGGATTTCATCATAAAATCGCTGAGGATCGCCACGAAAGAACTCCACCCTAGAAAAATCGTGAAGCGTAACATCGAAGCCACTGAAAACCATTCGAATCGTTGCTTCAATCTTTCGTAGCCGCGACGATTCCGGAATGGCGTCGATAACCTTCCACAATTCCGGGTGATAGGGTGTGATATATGCATAAATCTGAATCCTGCGCTCTCGGCAATATTCAAGAAACATCCGCAGGTATTCGAGCCTCCTCTCATCCGTATGAGTAAATCCATCAAGTTTTAAACTTCTGACCGGATACTTGCGTACGCGCAAAGAGAGGATTTTTTCAAGATCGAAAGTCCCTTCGGCAATTGCATTTTCGCGCTGCGCCTGATAAACGTATCCGTCGTTTTCGATTTCGGTTTTCGGTATGCCTTTTGTTTTTTCCAGCTTTCGTCTAATTACCGCAATGGATTCCTTTGTTTGCTGCATCGAAAGAACAAGAGAAACTTTTTCGAAATTCGACGCGCCGGCTTCAGGCGATAGCGAAAGAAACGCAGCGTAATCTTGAAAGTATCTTGCTTCGGGCATTAGCGGTTCTGCAGGATTGAATGCCTCCAAATCCACTGCCAATATGATTCTGCTCAATTTTATATCAAGGGTTTCGGTAAACAATCTAGCGGTAGCATAGTAATCTTCGGCGGTCGCGGACGGAACTCCCCAGTTGAATGCACGCCCCCCAAATCGATTTTCGACATCTGCCGGTCGCATGGTCATAACCCTTGACGAGCCGATTACGAGCGTATCGGGAGGAGGGTTCATTTTGCTTGCAAGCTCGTACTTATTCATCCTGAAATTATCTTGCGAACGCTCGAAAACCCGCAAAGGATATAGCCCGAACGGATTTACCACGAAGTTTAACAGGGCTGCCGCGCAAAGCGTCAGAATAAACGATGCCGCGAGCGGCCGGATGCTCTGGCCAAGTTTCGCGCAAGCACTTGCGCTTACATTTGCTTCTTCGACCGCAACAGAAAGATCCGGTTTGTCGCGCACGCCGATATTCTAGCGTGGATAGTCCCCCGCTAATCCTGAGCAGTTATTCCGGACTCCTTTGGTTTGCCTTTAGCTCTTTAAGTTTGCCATAATAGAATCGGTATGTCGTGATGCGCTTTTCGTTTCCTTCTTTGCGAGCAATCGCAGCCATATCCTTAAGGTAAGCTTCGGCTTCGTCGAATTGCCCGCTATCAATTAGTTCTTCGGCTCGATAATCACGAAATTCTGGAGCATCCGGCCATTTTTCTTCGCGCGATTCATAAGACTGAGCGCCTGGAATTCCACGCCCGAGCTTGCCCAGGTCCCTGCCGCCAGTGGGAAACCTTGATTCGAATGACCGCGCCGTCTCGCCACGGCGCGTGAAAAAGCGCATCAGGAGATAAAAAATTATGCCGAGCCACCCGAATATGAATACAACGATTGCCCACAAGCATCCTTCGCCATACCTATCTTCCGCATCATTGTATATCCAAATAAGGGCAATTAGCGGCAGAAGAATAATGACTATCAAAAGTGTTATATCAATTGCAGGCCACATAAACACCTCGAATACTGCCCCGAAATTCCCTAATACGACAAAACCGGAAAACAAACAGCCGCCGACACAAGAGAAAACTTACCTACTCGTTTTTATTTTACCATCGAAATTGTACTTGGATGCATAGACCTTGCTCTGGTAACATCGGAAGAGTCTATGGAGGAACCGATGACCGATTTATCTAAAGCGGAGCTGGCGGCGCGTTTGCGCGATTGCGCGCTTCTCGAAGGCGATTTCACGCTTAGAAGCGGAAAGAAAAGCCGGTATTACTTCGATAAGTACTTATTTGAAGGCACTCCTGATGTTCTCGGAATGGTTGCGTCAGCGCTGGCGGAGATGATTCCTTTGGGTACGCGCCAGCTGGCCGGCGTGGAGCTGGGCGGTGTGCCTCTCGTTACGGCAGTCTCGCTCGCAAGCGGCATACCCGCGATATTCGTGCGAAAAGTAAAAAAGGACTACGGTACGGCCAAGCTTTTTGAAGGAAAAAGAATCGACGGTGCGCCTGCACTGATAATAGAAGATGTCGTTACAACTGGCGGTGCAAGCATCGAAGCCGCGAAGAGTCTTATCGAAGCAGGTATCGAGGTTTCGGGAGTTCTCGCGGTTCTCGACAGAAAACAAGGCGGAGAAAAAGCCTTTATGGATGCCGGCATCGCGTTCAGCGCGCTTTTTAATCGCGCGGACATAGGTATGCCTGAGGATTAGCTCTTGATTTAATGGCTGTTTCAGCTTAAAACCGGATTTTTTCGATCGGAAGAACCGGGCCGCTTCGGCAAGTTGTTACGCGCGAGATGCTGCCATCATCATTTTCAATAGTCGCTACGCATCCGAAGCACGCTCCAATTCCGCACGCCATTCTTTCCTCTAGACTGGCTTCGCCGCGTAATCCAAGTTTTAGAGCAACCCTCTGAACGGCAGCCATCATCGGAGTCGGCCCGCAACACGCAATGTAGTCGGTTTTAGGCGAATTTGAACGTTTTTCAGAAATTACATCCGTAAGCAATTCCGTAACAAGTCCTGCATGGCCATGGCTTCCGTCGTCTGTCGCAAACTTGGCATCGATTGCTGCGTCCTGCAAAAGCGGGATGCAAAGCGAATCAAAATTGCGTGCGCCCATAAGGAAGTCGAAAACCAAATCCGGTCTGTTTTGCCTTAGAAATCGTGCCAGGAAAATCAATGGCGCAACGCCAACTCCACCCGCGACAAGCGCGATTCTTTGCGCTTTGTCCGGAACGGTAAACGAGTTACCGAGCGGCAAAAGCACTTTTAGCGCTTCGCCCTTTTTCCTTGCGGCAAGCCAAATAGTGCCGGAGCCTATCGCGTGATAGTAAATGTGCATTGTTCGCGCTTCAATGTCGAATTCGAGGACGCTGAACGGACGGTAAAGCCTGCCGTAAGGCGTGTCGTCACATTTTAAATTCACGAATTGGCCGGGCAAAAACTCTCCGTCGTATTCCGGACACCTAAGCGATATCACAAAATGTCCTCGCGCGAATTCACGCTGTTTTTCGACATAGCATCCCAGATGAAAATACCTGCGGGCGGCTCCGGATATAAGTGCATCTTGCATCGCCGCAATTGTATCAAGCCGTTCCAAGCTTCATGCAGAAACGGTCAATTTGAGCAGAAAATCTTATCGGATGAATCAGTTTGCTGAGAATAACTGGATTTCGAGGATGAAAAAACTGGTAAGAAAGCGGAAAGAAATTGATACTTGCCAATTACTATCGGGCATAGTAGAATAATCTTTCTTGTTTTCCCGTATAAAGTTTCCTTAATTCTTGGAGTATCGACCGAATGTTTAACGAAAGCGATCATCAGCACAAAGGCCACGAAGTCGAGGAAAGCGGGCCGCGCGCATTTATCGATCCTGTTTGCGGAATGACCGTAAGCGCGAATTCGCCCCATTCGCTTTTCATAAACGGAGCCGACTACAAATTCTGCAACGCAGGATGCAAAGACAAGTTTTCGGCAAATCCAGAAAAGTTTCTATCGAATAGTGTCCGCGCCAGTGCCAGTGTAGGCGAACCAAAATCTTGCTGCCATTCGAAAGAGCTCAAAGATCCGGTTTGCGGTATGACGGTTAAACCGGATTCTCCGCATAAACATTCGTTCAATGGGGTGGATTACTATTTTTGCTGTGCAGGATGCCTAGAAAAATTTTCCGAGAATCCGCAGAAGTATTTGGCTCCGCCAAAGCCGGTTTCCGCCGCACATTCGGCTTCGCTCGCGACTGTCGAGCACACATGCCCCATGCATCCTGAGGTGACGAAAACCGGACCTGGATCGTGTCCCAAGTGCGGGATGGCGCTCGAACCGGTGGCTGTTCAAATGCCAGAGGAACGAATCGAGTGGATTTGTCCGATGCATCCCGAAATAGTTCAAGACTCGCCTGGAAATTGCCCGATTTGCGGAATGGCGCTCGAACCCAAAACCATCTCACTGGCGGAAGAGGAAAATCCAGAGCTGGTCGATATGCGCCGTAGATATTGGATTTCCGCTGTACTCACAATGCCGGTTTTGTTTTTAGCTATGGGAGATCTGCTACCTGGCAAGCCGGTTTCGAAACTGATGCCGCACGATGCGATGGTTTGGTTGGAGTTTGCTCTGGCAACACCCATCGTGCTCTGGGGCGGCTGGCCGTTCTTCGTTAGATTCTACGAGTCGCTGAAGTTTAAAAGTTTGAACATGTTCACGCTAATCGGTCTTGGGGTAGGCGTAGCGTATTTGTACAGCGCGATTGCACGCGTTGCCCCTGCCATTTTTCCCGATTCCTTCAAAGATGAACATGGTTCGGTTGGCGTTTATTTTGAAGCGGCGGCAGTTATAGTTACTCTTGTGCTTCTGGGGCAAGTTTTGGAACTTGTGGCTCGAAGCAAAACCAGCTCGGCGATTAAGGCACTATTGGGACTTGCACCTAAAACCGCCCGCGTTATTGAAGACAATGGGATGGAATCGGATTTGCCTTTGTCAATGGTCGAGCCGGGAATGAAAATCCGGGTGAGACCAGGCGAAAAAGTGCCGGTTGATGGAAAGGTGCTGGAAGGAACGAGTACGGTTGACGAGTCGATGGTAACCGGAGAAGCGATGCCGGTGGTGAAAGTACCTGGCGACCAGCTTATCGGCTCAACCGTAAACGGCACGGGAACTCTTGTCTTGTTGGCTGAAAAAGTCGGCGCGGAAACATTGCTGGCGAGAATCGTTCAAATGGTGGCGGAAGCCCAGCGTAGCCGAGCCCCCATTCAACAACTTGCCGATGTAGTTGCTGGATATTTTGTGCCGGCTGTAGTTGCCGTTGCAGTGATTACTTTGTTTGTTTGGGGGATATTCGGCCCTGACCCGAAAATGGCCTATGCTCTTGTCAATGCCGTAGCGGTTCTTATTATCGCCTGTCCCTGTGCGCTGGGACTTGCAACGCCTATGTCCATAATGGTCGCAACCGGTAGGGGAGCCACGATGGGCGTGCTTTTCAAAAGCGCCGAAGCGATTGAGACACTGAGGAAAATTGACACGCTTATCGTGGACAAAACAGGTACTTTAACGGAAGGCAAACCGGTCCTTGTAACCGTGAAACCAGCCGATGGGTTTTCTGAAGAATCGGTTATCAAGTATGCTGCCGCCATTGAGCTAGGAAGCGAGCATCCGCTTGCCGACGCGATACTTAGAGGGGCCGCGAAGAGAGGCATAACTCCCGAAAGAGCCGGCTCGTTCGAATCGATAACGGGCAAAGGTGTGAAAGGCGAAGTAGGCGGAGTGAATGTAGCTCTTGGCAATGAAAAGCTGATGGAAGAGCTGGGTATTTCGCTCGATGGATTCGAGACAAAACTGAATGCGCTTCGGTCGGACGGTCAGACTGTAATGCTTGCGTCCGTCGGCGGGAAATTGGCCGGGCTAATTGGCGTGGCCGATCCGATAAAGGAAACGACGCCGGAAGCGATTAAAAGCCTCGCCTCTGAAGGCGTAAAGGTGGTAATGCTCACCGGCGACAGCAAATCCACCGCCGCTGCAGTGGCAGAAAAGCTCGGAATAACAGAATTCGTAGCCGATGTGCTTCCCGGAGAAAAGGCGGAAACTGTGAAGAATTTTCAGCACGAAGGCAGATTTGTCGCTATGGCCGGTGACGGAATAAACGACGCACCCGCGCTTGCGCAGGCTCATGTAGGAATAGCTATGGGAACGGGTACCGATGTTGCAATGGAAAGCGCAGGCGTTACCCTAGTGAAAGGCGATTTGCTCGGAATTGTCCGCGCGATCAAGTTATCGCGGGCTACGATGAAAAACATCAAGCAAAATCTGTTCTTCGCCTTTATATACAATTCGCTTGGCGTTCCCGTCGCGGCGGGCGTGCTGTATCCGTTTTTCGGAATACTGCTAAGTCCGATTATAGCTGCGGCCGCGATGAGCTTTAGCTCGGTTTCCGTTATAGGAAATGCCCTTAGATTAAGAAGCTCAAAGCTTTAGTTTCCGGAGTGGTTTTCTGAACTAACCAACTGCGTCAATCGTAGTGCGTATTACCACACGTGAACGCCCGCCGAAATACTCAATCCATGCCACATGAGTACCGTCGGTATTGACAGCTGGAAAGTCCGAATGAATTCCGGACGGGCTAACTTGAAACTCATTGCCTGTTTCGAGGTCTGCCACCCAAACAGAAAGCGGATATTCCCAAGTTTCCATCTCATGGTCAACCGAATAATAATCGGGGCGAGTAAACGCCAGAATCCCGCGGTATTGAGAGACACTTGGTTTTCCGGCGCCAGCAAACACAATCGACTCTTTTCCGCTAAGTGGATCGAGTGCGAATAAATCCCAAAGTCCCCAGCCGCCACGTTCGAAGAAAATGGTTCTTTCTTCGAAAAAAGCCGGATTTGATTCGTGGTAACCCCATTCGCCAAAATCGCTGCTTCCGGTTGCTGGCTTTGCCGATGTACCTTGCAATCGCCAAAGTTGTTCATAGCCTCCCGGAGTATCGCCACCTTGACTGAGAAAATAAATCGAACCGTCAAACGGAGAAAGAGCCGGCGAACACTCTGAGACGTCCGGCGTGCGCGTGATGTTTTCTTCTCCATAGAATGTCAGCCCTGCCTGCCTTTCTTCGACGCGAATAGAAAAAATATCGCATCCGTAAAACCTTTCGCCTTTAGAGTAATACAAGAAAAATTCGTATCTTTCACCCGGCATCGTTTCGAATGCGCAATCGAGAATTTCGCCCGAATCGTCCAAAATGTAAATATCCTGATCGATAAACGAATAAACCATTAGGCTGCCGCCGTTGACGTATGCCACCAGCATGCCGTCGGGACTTACGGACGGCGATGAAATCTCTCCCTGTGCCACCATGTCCGCATGACCTGCGGGGAATACAATCCAAAGTTCGCCGTCAACCGCGGCTGCGACGAAATCGCCGGTCGGCGACCATTGCAGTTTTGAAGGATAGTCGTTGTAGCCGTTCGAATACGCCGCGCTCGCGAATAGCGCTAAACCAAACATTAAGGCAGCCAAGATTCCCCAAAATTTTGTCATTTGACTCTCCAGTAAAACGCCGATTTTATCAGAAAAACCTATTGGTCAAGGCCGCGCTCTTTTCAATGCCGGAAAAGAGTGGTACTCTGTGACTGCGCCATCGGCGCGCTATGATGGAAGCCATACATGATTCTGATTCGGGCGATTCAGCTACAGGACGGCGAAGCTGTAAAGCTAAAGCAGCCATCCTTCGAGCAGGTCGAGGAGCTAATCACGAGCTGGGAGTTCTCGTGGGTGGACCTCGACATTACGGACGCGCCTGAAAAGGAAGTCGTCGAGCTATTGGTGAACCGGCTCAAGTTTCACCCTCTAACGGCTGAAGACTGCTACGCGCGCCTAACATTCATGCCCAAGGCGGACGATTACGAAGACTATCAGTTTTTCATTTTTCACTATTTCATAATCAACAAACAAGGCGAAGTCGAAGCGCGAGAGCTTAACGTTTTTGTCGGGAGAAACTACGTAATCACGGTGCACCGGAAGGAACTGCACGAATTCCGCCACCAGCTTATGCCTATTCCGGAGAATATTCATACATCCAGCGAAAAAGCGATGCTGTTTCTCCACCACATATTGGACGTGATAATCGAAGCATATCTTTCAGAGCTGACGCACGTTCAGAAAATGGCCGACGATATAGAAAATATGATTCTCGCGGGCGAATCCGTAAAGTCGCGACTCGGAGCGCGCAAACTTGTAAGGTATATACTTGCATTAAGGCAGTCGGTAACAGTTATGCGCCGATCCGTGCAGGCCGAGCGCGTGATTATTGGCGGGCTTATTCGCTCGCAAAGGCCCCGCGAGGAGGAAGAGGAAGCCGAAGTAGTACGCTATTTCAATGACCTTCTCGACCAGCTTGACCGGGCGATCGAAATCCTCGGTCAGGAACGCGACGCACTTACGAACATCATGGATTTGCATATGACGCTCGTTACCGACAGGACTAACGAAATCATCCGAATCCTTACGGTTATCAGCGCCATCATTCTGCCGCTCAATCTCGTCGCCGGTATTTATGGGATGAATTTCGAAAATATGCCCGAACTTGGCCACCCCGCGGCATATTATCTAGTTTTGCTTTTTATGGTCGTTTTGTCTGTCGGCCTTATCGTGTTCTTCCGAAAACGCGGCTGGATATAGTTTGCATAGCCCAAGGAAAGCATATGGCATCCGGTTATTCCACAATACTTTCCGATAACCTATTCGGATATTCCTCCGGAGAGTGGGCCATAAAGATTTCCCGCGGAAAAATAGCCGCCATCGTGCGCCCGGAAAGGCATGAAAAGTGCGACCATGATTTGCGCGGCAAAGCGGTTTTCCCCGGATTTATCGATAGCCATGTTCATCTAATGGGCACCGCGATGCGCTTCGTTACGCCTAGCGTTTACGGTGCCAAGTCTGCGGCGCAGCTAAAGTCCGCGATTTTGCATGCTGAACTTAAGAGATCGCGGGTTAACAAGTTTATGGGGCTCGATCTATCGGATTATCCCGACAGGAACGATGTCACAGCCTCGTTTTTGGATGCTTTTACCGGAGAAATTCCGGTTGCCGTTAAAAGCATCGAGGGTCACAGCGCACTATTCAATACTGCCGGAATGTCGTTTTTCGGGCTGCGTGCGGGTATGGACGGCGTAGAAATTTCTTCCTCCGGCACGCCGACGGGAATCGTTCGCGGAGGGGCTTACGAAGACCTAGTGGACGAAATCTATGACAGCTATACCGAGGAAGAAAAAAAAGCCGGTCTCGACTTAGCCATAAAGCACGCACTCTCGAAAGGAGTAACCGGAATACATTGCCTCGAAGGTTACGGCAAATTCCGCGAGCGCGAATTTAATTCGATTCTGGAATACGACAAAACTTGTCCAATCGAGCTTACGCTTTATCCGCGCACGCTAGACTTCGAGCTTGCCGAGTCGCTTGGCCTCGGGCGCGTTGGCGGTTGCGAACTTATCGATGGCGCAATCGGAAGCTTTACAGCGGCTTTGAACGAGCCATACGCGAATACAAACGGCCCGGCGGGCAAAACGAACGGCTGCCTTTACATGTCTGACGATGAAATCGAAGCTTACTACGAAAGCGCGTTTGCAAGAAATCTCCAGCCGTGCTTTCACGTTATAGGCGATCGGGCAATAGACCAGTGCCTGCGTGCACTTAATAATCTGTCTGCCAAATACGATTTGAAAAAATTCCGCCCGAGGCTCGACCACTTTATCGTTTCGCGCGACGACCAAATTGAGGATTCCGCACGGCTTGGGGTTGCATCGGGAGTGCAACCGGCATTCATGCGCCTTTGGGGAGAGCGCGGCGGAAAATATGAATGGGCGCTTGGAGCTGATAGGTGGCCGATGCTGCACCGTTACGGCGAAATGTCGCGACGAGGAATGAAAATCGGCGCGGGCAGCGACAGCTACATAACGCCTATCGACCCACTTACAGCGATTAGCGCAATGGTGCATCATCCGAATGCTGCTGAGAGCGTAGACTTTGAGACTGCGATTCGGCTGCACACTGAAGGCTGCGCCTATTTGGCTCATCATGAAAGTCGAACAGGAAAAATTGCACCGGGATACGACGCGACGTTTACCGTACTCGAAAGTCTTGAGCCGCTAATCGAAAACGAGCCGGAAAAGGCGCTTGTCGCTGAGGTATGGGTCAAAGACGAATTGGTTTATTTCCAATAATCACGTCGAAAGCACTTTCATCCTGACGCCTATAACTAAGCCGGCCATTCGGTGCTGGCGGGCCGCTCTTTGGGAGTGCAGAAAATTTCGACGGTGTTGCCCATAGGGTCGCGCACCGGAAATCCCCAGTATGAATCTTGGAACCACATAGGTTTTTCGTAGTAGCACTCCGAACCGGCTTCTATTAGGCCCGCAATCGTGCCAGCGAAATCTTCCTCAGGTACCTGTATGGACCAAGAGATTATTTCCGCACCGTCGCGGATCTCGCCGTCATTCCAACCGGGTTGCAGCGCCCAACGAGTTTCGGCAGGCATCGGAGCGAGCGGAGGTTCGGAGCGAAAGAACATAAGCTGGAATCCTCCGCAATCGTACACAAGCCAACCCCATTGATCGTTTCTGAACGCGCCTTGCTTCATACCGACGAGTTCGGTATAAAACTTCCTCATCGCTTCAAGGTCGTTCGCATATGCGTACAGATATTTGATTTGCACTTGCGGTCCTTGACTTGATTCAGTGGTTTTCTCTTCAGCCATCGATGCACCCCAAAAAGCCGGGATAAAAAGCGCAGACCAAGCGAGTATCGCCGTCCAAATAATCCGCATATCAGTTACCCCTTAAATAAATACTACTGCACCAATCCGGGCAAAGCTCGGCCAGAATGGTATCATAAATTACCCGCGCTATTGCAGGTTTTTGCTTCGCACGGGCTTCGAGGAAACTAAATGCTTAGAAAACTTGCGGTCGCATCGATAACTATCGCCCTAATTGGAGGGATGGCGTTTGCCGCGTTAACCTTGCTAAGGCCGGAAATATCACCGGCTTATGATTTCACAGTCGAACCTTCGCCATGGAAATTCGCCGGCGCGCTTCCCCTTTTAGAAGTGCCGGAACCGAGCGGAATTGCATATTACGCCGATAGAGACTCATTTTTCATAGTCGACGACGGCGGCCCAAGCAGGCCGAGCGCGCTTTACGAGTTCATCCTCGTGGCGGAAACGCATCCCGAATACGGCGAAGTTACGGGAACCAAAGTGAAGGGAAAACTTGAACTCGGTCGCGATCTCGAAGGCGTGACCGTAAACTCATCGAATGGCCTTTTATATATCGCCGAGGAGTGGTACGACTTCGTATACGAGGTTGACCCGAACGGTCCTCGCCATCTTCGCACCTTCAGATTGCAGCATGAACAGGGCGGCAAAACTATCGCCGAGCGTGGTGGCGACGGAATTGAAGGCATCGCATTTCGCCCAATGAAAGGCAAACCGCTAGGCGGTATTTTTTATCTAGCCAACCAAAACGACCCGACTTGCGTAATCGTGTGCGAGCTGCCGGAAACCGGCGGCGCGGTTGGCGGCGACCCGGCGCTAATCAAGGTGACGGACGTAATCGAAAGCGAGCAAATTAATCTCGGCGACATTATGTGGCACCCCGAAACAGGAACTTTATGGCTGTCTCACGCTTGGATGAACCTACTGCAAATCGTGAACCCTGATACGAAAGAAACTGTAAAATGGGAATCGCTTCCCGGCGCGGCGCAGGAGGGCATAACGCTCGACGGCGATGGCAGATTCTGGATTGCGCAAGACACCGGCGGCGTGGCGGTTTATGAGCGGTAATGACAATAGTCCATTTATCCGCGAATACTTGTTACTTCGAATAATAGTCTTCAAGATTAATCAAATTTCGCCAATAAGGCAGTTCGCTATATAATAAACATCGGTAAGGAGGCAGTTTTTATGCCAATCGAAGCTGAGCCGTTATTCGATTCCGGGCCGCAAGGCGGCGGCGATGACGCGCGCATCGGTGAAAACTGCGCAGTGTTCGGAGTGTACGCACCTGGGCTCGACGTTAGCCGCGTCACGTTTTTTGGACTTTTCAGTATGCAGCATCGCGGCCAGGAATCGAGCGGCATTGCGGTTTCGAATCCGGAATGGATAGTCAGCCATACGGGGATGGGGCTCGTCAATCAGGTTTTCACGGAAAAAACTTTAAAAATGCTTAAGGGTGCAGCGGCAATCGGCCACAATCGGTATTCGACGACAGGCGCCAGCAAAATCGAAAACGCACAACCGGTAGTGCTCGATAGCGAGCCGGGAAAGCACCTGGCACTTGCTCATAATGGAAACTTGATTAATACTGCCGAACTCTATGCAGAGCTTCGAGCGAAAGGCGCCAATCACATTCCCACCACCGACAGCGCGGTCATGGCAAGAATTCTTTTGGAATCTTATAAAACCAAAAGCATCGAAGAGGCGATTCTTGAAGTTTTTCCTAGATTCACCGGTGCTTATAGTCTCCTTGTACTGACAAACGACAAACTTATCGCCGTAAGAGACCCGCTGGGTATTAGACCGCTCTCGATTGGAAAGCGCAACGGGCATTACATGTTCGCAAGCGAGTCGGCGGCGTTTGCGGTGGTCGGCTCAGAGTATCTGCGAGAGGTCGAACCCGGCGAAATGGTTGTCGCCGACGATAATGGGCTAACTTCGCATAGACTTTCTGAAGAATCGAAGCCTCACCATTGCATGTTCGAGTTTTTCTATTTTTCGAGGCCAGATAGCCTGTTGGCAGACAAACTCGTTTATAAAATACGCGTAAAAATGGGACGGGAACTTGCGCGCGAAGCGCCCGTCGAGGCTGATTGGATTATCGGAGTGCCGGACAGCGGAACGCCTGCCGCCATCGGATATGCCGATGCAAGCGGAATCAAATATGCGGAAGGCTTCGTAAAAAACCGCTATGTCGGGCGCACGTTTATCGAGCCACTGCAAACCTTTCGCGATCTCGGGGTGCGTATGAAGTTGAATCCGCTTACGGAGACTCTTGACGGAAAGCGGATTGTTCTCGTTGACGACAGCATAGTTCGAGGCAGCACGATGCGCAAAATCGTGCGGCTGCTTAGGGATATCGGCGGTGTGAAGGAAGTACACGTGAGACTGTCGAGCAGCGCTATACGCCATCCCTGCTACTACGGAGTGGATTTCGGAACAAGGCGGGAGCTAATCGCCGCAAACAGAACCGAAGAGGAAATTTGCGAGTTTATCGGTGCGGATTCCTTGCATTATCTTAGTATTGACGGGATGGTTAGGGCGACCGGAATAGAAAAAGAAAAATTCTGCTTGGCTTGTTTCAACAACGAGTATCCCTTGAAGTTTACGCGCCAAATGAACCTGCAGCTTTCCGAAAAAAGCATGAAATTTGCACTCGAAGCAACCGAAGTGGAAAACGGCGAAGAAGTCGGACGGCCCGCAGGATTACCCGACTAACCTAGAGGCAAAAAGGCCGCCGAATTCAGGTATTTTCAAGATAGACAATATTCGTCAGATTTAGTGTATTAAAATAACGTCGGCGCATATCATGCGCCGTAGAGGAGGCGTTATGATCGCTAGACTGCTTAATTCATTCAAACCCTTTGCGCCGCTTTTTATACGAATCGGCCTCGGCGCGGTTTTCACGTTCAAAGGCGGACAGAAGCTTTTCGGGTTATGGACTGATTCGGGGCCAGGGGTAATCGGCCTAATTGACGGCGTTGAAAAGATGGGTTTTCCGTTTCCAGCTTTTTTCGCCTACGCCGCAGCATGCTCCGAATTCTTCGGCGGAATTGCGCTTCTGCTCGGTGCGCTTACCAGTTATGCCTGCTTTTTCATTTTCATTACGATGTGCGTTGCGTTTTTCGGCTCTCATAATGCTTCGTTTATTGAAAGAGGAGACACGGCATTTGCATACGGACTTACAGCGCTTGCACTGATGTTCCTCGGAAGCGGGCCGCTGGCTCTCGACAATTTTACTCGCACCAAAATGTCCACTTCCGGCAAGCTGACTGATTCCAAAGGCAACGCCAAACCCAAGCAAAGCTAAAGGCCGACTTGTTGCTTTCCACTCAATGCTTCTGCTAATGCCGATGCATTGAATCTGATTAGATTTTCATAGGTATCGCGGCCCGAAGTGCCGCCAAGCGGGTCGAGTTCGAAAAGGGGCACGCCTGCCTCATTTGCAATTGTGCGTGCGGCGGATTCCGATAGCTGAGGTTCGGTGAAAATCGCTTTTGCTTTTGATTGGCGAATTTGGTCGGCAAGTTCCGCTATTTTTCTTGGCGAAGCCTCCACCCCGGCAGCCTCTTCGATAATTCCGGCAATTTTGATTCCGTATTCGCTTAAAAGATAATTTTGGGAGGCATGAAGCAACACTACGGACTCGCCGGCGAAGCCGCTCATCAGATCTCGAATTTCAGCATCGAGTTCTAATAGAGAAAGTTCAAACCGCTTAAGATTCTCCCTCAAATTCGGTCGGGCATTTGGTTTCTGACTTGCGAGTTCGCCGCAAAGCGCAATCGATACGGGAATAACCACCTTTGGGGAAGTCCAAAAGTGAGGGTCGAATCCGCCCTTTGCATGTCCATGGCCATCCGAATGATTGTGTTCGCCATCGTCCAAGTCGTGAGTATCTTCGAATTCCAACTTGAACTCATCCGGTACAAATTGAAATACTTCCACCCTAATTCTTGTCTCAATCTTTGCCGCCCAATCGTCCAGTCCTTCTCCCACGTAAAACAGCGCCGACGCCTTTGCCGCCATTTTGGCATCCGACGGCGAAGGTTCGTATGTATGCGGCGATGCTCCCGGCGGAAGCAGGCACAAAACCTCGAACTCCTGTCCTGCTATTTCCCGCAGAATCATTGCGAGCGGAGGAATGGTTGCAATTATGACCGGATTTTCGCCAGCAGCACTTTTGGATTCCCTATTTGCTGAATTGCCGGAATCGCCTTGCTTGTCTTGGCACGATCCTGCGGCAAAAAGGCAAAAGGCGAATAACATGACTGAATAAACAAAACTTGCGAAGCGCATATGTGAAGAAACTGCCATCGCGGACATTTTAGCATCGGACAAAGGTAAGCCGAAGGCGATAATTTAAAACGCGTGTTGCGATTGTGGATAAATTGCGTATAATTACATTGATGAATCACGAGCAGAATGCCGAGGATTTCGGTGTGGAAGCCGGGTTCTTCGTGAGCGGCGGTGCGCCGGTGCGAGAACGGGTCTTTCTGCTTCAGCTGGAAAGCAGCCCGGAGCGCGCCGATGTCGCGCTTTTAGACGGTCTTCCCGACGATCGCCGGTTGTGGGGACTAATGAAACACGCGGCCGTTCACGGCGACGCCGATGCGCTGCGGAAGTATTTAAAGCGCTTTCTTGCCGCACGAGAGCACACATATACTTTTAGGTTAAGGGCGGTTCGTTCTTCGGCCGATTTATATTTGCTTACTTTCGATTTGGCCGATTATTCTGAAATGCGCCATATCGTTTTCGAGCTCATTCCGGAAAGGATCGAAGCGGATAAACACACGAAAGAAATGATTTCCGCAGTAGCTGTAGCGGCCGGTTTCGCCGGAGACTACGAGGCGGTTTCGGAAATCGAACCGTGGGTATATACGCTGGGAATCGATCCGACCATATTCGTTTTGGCAAACACGATGCTCGAAAGACCCCGGTTTGCGATTCCCGAACTTTTCGAGCGCATCCTCGAAAGCGAAACTGATGCCTATCAAAGACTTTGGTTTGCAAACCTTTCCGAAAAAATCGATGTGCCAATTCCTCATGGTTTGAAGTGGGGGCCTTTGTTTAGGGCGGAATCCGGTGGATGGCGTAAGAACATAATGGTGGACGACGATTTCGCGTTTTTTAAAATGGAAAAGATCATCGGAAAACCCGAAGGCGAATTCTAATTAGGCGGTGAAAAATCATGCCGCATTCCGCAGGTTTAAGCAGAAACTGCCTAAACATTTAGCTCATTTGACCTCAATCATTCTCTGTTATCACTTCGCGTCGCATTCTTTGGCAAGGAGCGCTTTTCCCTGACGAATTTGAGTAGTGCGATAGATAATGCAAAATAAACCAAAAGACTCGCCAGAATCCACTGATGGGCAAGCGCTTCGGCCGCATGCGCGCCCAATCGCGATTCGTTGGCTTTAAAAGCAAAATCGCGGATTAGCCCGCCAGCGATTACCGGAGCAATGATTTGGGGCAACAGAGTTGAAACATCCCAGATTCCCATAAAGCTGCCGGCTTGGCTTTTTGGCATCAAAGTGCAAGCGAATGCCCAATCGGCGGCCAAAAACGCGCCCCATCCAGCGCCTAGTACCGTTCCCGCCCCAATTGCCACCCATACGTCGGTTGTGAATATCAGCGGAATATCCATTATGCCCGCGACAATCAGCCCGCCCGCAATGACCGACTTTTTGCCGTACTTTTCTGAAAGTGGCGCAGAAGCGAAATTTCCTGCCAGGCCTCCCAAAATGAAAAACATCAACATTGCAGGAGCGACGAGACCGTGATAATTTCCGGCGTTGCCACCGGCGATGCCAAACGTGCCAAGCCAAGCATCTTTATCCAGATTTATGTCGGCATAATACTTAACAAAGGTAAGAAAAGAATGATAGCCGAGAAAAACGGTGAACCGGCTTAGCATCAGCCATACGATGTCGGAATGAGACCTAAGCTCGATTTTTCTGTAGGCATTAATTATGGACAAAACCAGGTTTGGCGAATCTGCGGCGAATTTAACAATTGCGCCGGGTAAAATCCTAATTTTGCGAACCGCCCCGTTGATTTTCTTGCGTGTTTCTTGCCTCCATCCTTTTTCGTCAATGCCTAATACCACGACCAGCATTGTGCCGATTAGCAGTGCCAAATACGCTGGCAGAAGAAAATAACGATATCCCGAGGGTGTGTCTTCCCGGAAAATAATGACCATTGCTAGAAGCGAAACGAGCCCTGTCAAGTTGCCCGTCAGATGCAAAAGCCCCATGGTACTTCCGGCGCGAGAATGTTGACGCTCCGGCACGAGATCGGGAAGTAAGGATTGAAACGGCACACTCGCGACGTTTAGAGTCGCTTCGATAAACAGGTAAGCTGCGAACAGCCACCAATAAGTTGGCGCAAGCATGAAAAAGGCTACCGCTACGCAACCTGAAAGCGTTCCATATATAATATATGGCCTTCTTGGGCCATGTTTCGACCACGTATGATCGCTGATAAATCCAATAGAAAGCTGGGTAGAAATGACAACAACTGCGCCAATTCCCTTAATCAAGCTTAAATAGCCGCCCAAATGCTCCAGCGGCACGAATTCACGCACTTTTCCGGGCAATACGATGAGCATTGCGCTCGTCCAAAAAAATTGCAGCCCGAACCAAAACGCGGACAGCCTTAAAAGCTGGCCGCGTGAAAGTTTTGCTGGCGGTTTTCCTGTATCGGGCACGGCCGGATTTTATCATCGCAGTCTTAAATTTTACGAAATAATGGCTATACTAACTGCGTGGAAGACGCGAACAGATTATTCGCAGTAAAGCAGTTAGCGGAGTCCGAATTCGCAATTAAAAGCGCGGGCGCACTAGTAGAGGATTTCGGCTGGGGCAAGGCTGCCGTTGTTCCAGATTTTGCGGACTGCCCGGGCGCGGCAAGTGTGACCGGGCTGGTTGCCGGCGAAATGGGCGATATGGAGAGCGCGCTTAAAGATGCGTCCAAGTTTTTCAGGACAAATGGAGCGCGCGTAATGTGTGTTTATGCCTCGCCCGACCTTTTGGATGACGATACCGCAGTCCGCATCGAAGAAGATATGTATTTGCTAGACTTCAAAAAAACCGTATTGGAAGTTTACGCATGGGTAAAAAGCAAAAAGGCCGAAAAAAAACCGCCGGTAGAAATTTCACGTGCCACCGGCTTGGATGAAGCAATAAATCTGTTCGAAGGGGAAGGAAGTTGCACGCAAGAAATGCGTTTGAGAATGCATAAAATCCGCGACGAAAAATTGCCCGGCTACGCCACTTGGCTAGCCAAAATGAACGGCGAACCTGCGGGAAGGCTGGCGTATTTCAATTTCGGCGTATGCGGGCGCTTTCGCAGCCTTTTCGTCGCGCCCAAAAGCCGCAGAATTGGAGTCGCGACCGCTTTACTCAACCACCACATCGGGCTTGCACGCGATTCGGGAAACTTGGTCATCGGCCTAATTACCGAAAAAGACAATCCAGCTCGATTTCTTTTTAATGGTGAAGGATTTACTAAAATCGGCGAACTTTGGACGTTTGAAGGCGAATTACTTTGATTTGATTTGCTTAATCGAGATTTTGCCCGCCGTGTTCGTCCTCCGGAATTGAGGAAAGTGGTTCTTCTTCGGGTATCGGCAAACCCAGTCCGCCTAAAAAGTTAATTACGTAATGCGCCGTTGTATCGCCGACAATGTTTACGCTGTGTCCCGCATTAGGCAATACGTACAAATCGGCAGTAATGCCGGCGGACTGCAATGCGCCGGCGAATCTCTGAGAATATTGCCATCCAATTTCCGTATCGTTTTCGCCGTGAAACATAAGTACGCGCGAGCTTATGTATTCGGCTCTTAGTTCGGGAGATCGTGCGGCGTACGCGTCATTTCGATCCCCTGCCGGCTCTCCAAGCTCGCTTACGGTTTCCAAATACAATTTTTTCTGTGCCGGCGATCGAGCATTTACAAGCACATCGAGCATGTATTCGGACAAATCGTAAAAGCCGCCTGCGCAGACAATTGCGAGTACCGACTCACGCGATGCGGCAAGCGCTGCGAGGTACGCCCCTTGAGAATCGCCGATTATTATTACCTTGCTTCTGTCCAGACGTTCATGCCTGGCGATAAAATCAATCGTTCCAAGAACGTCCAGCAGCGAATCTCCGCCGAGTGCGCCGGTTCTATAATCCGGGGCGACGATTCCATATCCAAGCGGAGCAAAGGCTGCGCCATATTTCCTGAACGCCCCTATCGCACCCGCGCTTCTGGATCCGCCGGAATGTAATACTATCAACGCGGGATGCGGTCCTTTTCCCTTTGGTATGAATACAAGCGAGCTGCATTCGAAACCATCGGCCGCCATTATCTTTTGCGTTGACGGTTCGGGAGCAAATCTGCTGATAAAGCGCGGTGCGGCAATCGTTTCGTATTGAGCTATCGCGACTGCAAACGAAGCAAATGCCAAGGCAAGGCCGAAATTCAGCAAAGTTTTCATTTCAAGCGCTCGACGCGCAGAATTTGGGACGGAAAAAAACTCCTGATGTTTGCATATGATTTGGTTAGCCGCCCCAATAATTATTGAAAAGCAAATTTCTGGGCTCGGTCATTTCTTCGACGGCAAATCTAAGACCATACGACCCGCCGCTATCGATGCGCGCAGAGCGATAGAGAACGCCGTCTTCTATATCCAGCGGATATTCGTTCATGATGATTGTACCCGCGCGAAGCCTTGAATGCAGATATAAGCCCTCGGCTTGCTCCCTGCTGAAAAGCGCAACCATATAGTCCTGCCCAATGCTTTCTACTATGTCGGCAGCGTCCGCCAAATCGGAAACGGGAAGCATTGAGCAAATCGGACCAAGCGCACGAGGATTTTCCTTGATAAACTTGCGCGGAAGGTCTTCGATTACTGCCGGCTTTATGAATTTGCCATTTCTTTCTCCTCCGGCAACCACTCTTCCGCCTTCGCGCTGAGCCGCGCTGAGCCATTTTTCAAGCGAAGCCGCCTCGTTTTCCGTTGTAAGAGGCCCGCAAAGCGTCTTATCATCCAGAGGATCTCCCATAACCGCATCCATATCAACAGCGGTGGCAAATCTTTCCCGAAACTGGGGGTAAATCCGTTCGTGAACGAGCACGAGTTCGATAGTATTTCCACTTCTACCCGCGTTCGCGAAAGCACCTTTGACAATGCATTCAATGGCGTATTTAACGTCCGCATCGTGGCTTACTACCGCCGTAGCCCCTCCTCCGGTATGAAGAGCGACATGTTTTCCCGAGGCAATGTTTCTTAATCTCAGTGCCGTTTCCTTGCCGCCAAAAAAGGAAAGCATAGAGATTCTGTCATCAGTAAGCGCCGACTGAAACGTTTGGTAATCCATCGGGGCAATTGCAAGCCAGTTTCTGTCTCCAATTGCATCCACGAGAGTTTCGGCCATTCGCATCGTTGAAAATGCAGCTCTCGATGAAGGTCGAAGGATCAGCGGCGCTCCCGCTGCAATTGCGGCAGCAATTTGATGAGCGGCAAGACTCAAGGGAAAGGTAGCGGGAAGCGTGGAAAGCACAATTCCTCGCGGAAAGCGCCTTATCATATTCATTCGTTGAAGGCTTCCAAGCGGAACGAACATTGGCTCGATTATGTTTCGGTTGCGCAGCGCTTCCGATGCGCCTGACATAAACAAACCGGCAGCGGTTTTTAGTTCATTCTTCGATAGAGAAATCGGCTTTGCGGTTTCCAGAGTTAGGATTTCTGCAAGTGAATCGATTTGACTGCGGACTGCAGATGACAGGTCCTTTAGGAGCGAAGATCTGTCCGCGGGCGTTGAATTCTGCATGTCCGCCGCAGATTCTTCGGCCGATTCAATAAGGGTCTGAAGCCCGGAAGCTGACAAATTCTCAAAAGCGCCAAGCGCAGTGCCATCGATACTCGAGCGCGTTTCAATTGTCGTGCCGCCTTCAAGCGTTTGCGACCCAAACCGGATTTTAATAGCTTCCGCCAAATTGCCTTCCCGAACCTGACGTTGCGCGCCGTTAAAGCGCGCTGGCATTATATGCCAATCATGCTCAAGCCGCAACAGCTATGTGATGGGCGTGTGCCGCTTTCTGTTCCCCTACCTTCGCTTTTCAGAATAAACAAGTACTGCCCATTCCCCTTCGCAAATCTCAATTGGAATTTTAAGTGTTGTGAATTTGCTCACGCTGCCGTCAACATGTGTTACGTCTTCATCCATCTCCAATGTTTTGCCGGATGCTATGACAGAACGGTCTTCATCGAGCCATTTACTTAATAGCGGCTGGCTCCATCCCGCCGAGCGGTAAAGTTCCAGCTGCGATTTTCCTTCTATTTCTCCCGGCGAACGCCCGAAGAATGAGGCATAAAGTCTATTTGAAAGCAGAACTATCCCTTCGGAGTCGCGGACAAACGCCACGCCTGGTATTGCGTCAAATGCTGCCCTAAGGATTTTACTTGCCAGTTTTTCGTTGTCGCCAATCATTTTCGCCCCGAAAATGTAACTCCGGAAATCCAGACACAGAGAATAATACAAATTTTTTCAAAATGAAATCCATAATGCCAAGCTCCAAATTTCGCGTCGTGCGCCTTTACCGCTGATATAATTCAGGAGTGTCCATTCCCATAGAACGCACGCGAAATTTCTGTATAATCGCGCATATAGACCACGGCAAAAGCACGCTCGCCGACCGTCTTATCGAGTTTACGCACACGATTGACGAGCGGAAAATGAAAGAGCAAGTGCTTGACCGCATGGATCTCGAACGCGAACGAGGCATCACGATTAAGGCTCAGGCCGTACGGATGATTTATCGCGCAAGCGACGGTCAGGATTACTTGCTCAACCTAATCGATACGCCAGGCCATGTTGACTTCGCCTATGAAGTGAGCCGCAGCCTTAAGGCCTGCGAGGGCGCGCTTCTCCTTGTCGATGCGGCGCAGGGCGTAGAAGCCCAAACTATTGCGAACCTATATTTGGCTCTCGAAGCCGATCTAGAAATTATTCCTGTAATCAATAAAATAGACCTTCCTGCACAGAGAGCCGACGAGGTTATGGATGAACTCGGCCAGATTCTTGGCGTAACGGAGGAAGAAACATTGCGCGTAAGCGCAAAAATGGGTGTAGGCGTCGAGGACCTGCTCGAAGCCGTTGTAAAGAGGATTCCTCCCCCGAAAGGATCCGTGGACGAGACGCTTGGCGCGCTTATCTTCGATTCTCATTACGATATCTATCGGGGCGTAGTCAGTTATGTTCGCATTTTCGATGGCGCGATTAAGCGCGGCCGACAGGTTCTTACAATGAGTAACGGCAAAAAGTACGAGGTCGGCGATATCGGAGTTTTTCAACCCGAAATGACGCCGCTGGACGAACTTTCCGCCGGTCAGGTCGGCTATGTCATTCTAGGAATGAAAGACGTTGCGATGTCCCGCGTCGGCGATACGATTACGGACGCACTTCGCCCGCGACTTGAACCCTTTCCCGGCTACAAGAAAATGACGCCGATGGTTTTTTGCGGCCTTTATACGGCGGACGGCGAGAATTTCGACGACCTCAGAGGAGCGCTCGAAAAGCTTTCGCTGAACGACAGCGCCTTATTTTACGAGCAGGAGTCGAGCGACGCGCTCGGTTTCGGGTTCAGACTCGGTTTCCTGGGTCTGCTGCACATGGAAATCGTCATCGAGCGCCTGGAGCGCGAATACAATCTGGAGCTTATCGCGACGAGTCCATCCGTTGTCTATCGAGTAACGACCACCGACGGAAATGTAGAGTTAATAGACAATCCCGGCAGGTTTCCCGATCGCGGCCGCATCGCAATGATTGAAGAGCCGTTTGTCGAAGCCGAGGTGATTTGTCCCGCCAGCCATATGAGCGCAGTCATCGAGCTTTCGAAAAAACGGCGCGGCGAGCTTGTAAACATGGAGCACCTTACAAGTAATCGCGTGAGTCTCAGGTTTCACCTTCCGCTGTCCGAAATCATTTACGATTATTACGATCTTCTTAAAAGCAGTTCGCGCGGATATGCCAGCCTCGACTATCACTTCATCGAGTTCCGGGAAAGCGACCTCGTAAAAGTGGACATCCTGATAAATAAAGAAAAAGTTGACCCACTTTCATTTCTATGCCACCGCTCCGTTTCTGCGCAGCGCGGCAGGCAGGTGGTGGACACGCTCCGACGCACGATTCCGCGGCATATGTTTCAAATACCGATTCAGGCGGCAATCGGAAGCAATGTGGTCGCTCGCGAAGACATTGCCGCACTTAGAAAGGACGTCACGGCGAAATGCTACGGCGGCGACATTACGCGCAAGCGCAAACTTCTGGAAAAGCAGAAAGAAGGCAAAAAGCGGATGCGCAGCATAGGCAACGTCAACGTGCCGCAGGAAGCGTTTTTAAGCGTGCTGAAAGTGGATAAGGACAAGAAGGGGTAGCGTTCTGGCGATTTCGCGCTCCCCATTTCCCAAGCGCAAGACTGCTTGACGCATCCCTCACAGCCAGATATTGTTTAATTGCGCGCTTCGCGCAGGACTGCGTTTTGGGAGACGGCTATGCAATGTGATTCCCCTGGCAAAAAAATCCTCGTAATCAACATCGGAAACACATCGACAAAGGTCGCTGTATTCGGCGGCGAATTCTCGTTGTTCGAAGAAAATATTCCATTTCATCCCGAACGGCCATACCCAAATCTCGCCGCCGAAATCCCGGAGCGTGCCGCCGCCGTACGCGGTTTTATAGAGCGTAGCGGCGTATCTATCGAGGACGTTAAAATTATCGCGAGCCGCGGTGGAATCCTTTCGCCGCTTCCCGCGGGGGTTACGCGCGTGAACGAACGAATGCTCGGAGACCTGCGTGATTGCAAATTCGGCGCGCACGCGTCGAACCTGTCCGCACTCGTAGCGAGCGATATTTCCGGCGGCAAAATCCCCATCGTCATTGTCGATCCCATCGTCGTGGACGAATTCGAAGACGTTCAGCGCATCTCCGGCGTGCCGGGCGTCGAACGGGCGAGCCGCCTGCATACGCTTAACGTCCGTGCCGTCGCGAAAAAGGCGGCGCGTGAACTTGAAATCCCGATTGCGCAGGCAAGTTTTGCGGTGGCGCACTTAGGCAGCGGATTCACGATAGCCGCGATTAAACGGGGGCGCATAATAGACGTGACTGATGCACAACTCGGCGAGGGGCCGTTTTCGGTCGAGCGGGCGGGCGTTCTCCCCCTTCGCGGCTTAATGAAGCTATGCTATTCGAAGCCCGAAGCCGAAGTGAAGGAAATATTGACTAAGAAAAGCGGGTTCGCCGGGTATCTCGGCACATCCGACTTCCGGGAAGTTGAAAAGCGGCTGGACGCGGGGGACACAGAAGCGGAGCTGATTTATGACGCGATGGTCTATCAAGTCGCAAAAAACGTGGGTGCGTATTGGACGGCGCTGAAAGGAAACGGGGACGCGATTCTGTTGACCGGTGGAATGATGAAAAGTGCCCGGCTCGCCCGCGACCTGTCGGAATATCTAAACCCGCTCGGCCGCGTGCTGATTTACGCAGGAGAGGAAGAAATGGAAGCGCTGGCGCTGGGCGCGCTCGCGGCGCTTAGCGGCGAAGAACCGATACGCTCCTATCCGTCGGGCAATCCGGAATTTCGGAAATGAGTTTTAATGTAAATTCAATTACGTTGATTGCATTTGCGGTTAATGCTGATAATCCACTTTTGCTGTTACGTTCCCCTGAATGTCCGTATCGATTCTAAAGTGAATTCTTCCACCGGGATCGTAAACATACTCCGATCGCGATACGATTAGGTCATCCTCACCTATTTTTTCGGTTGCAATCAAGTCGCCGTTTTCGTTGAAATAATCGATAATTTTGTGCGATAGCTCGCCATCGTCGTCGAAATACTCGGCAAGGCGGATTCCGGGCTCCGGGTATTTATATTCTATTTTCAGTACCGATTTAAGCTTGCTTCCGTGCTCGATGACCGCTTGGTGGTGTTCCCAAACCAAAAATCCGCGCTCGTTTCTGCGTTCTTCGATGACTTCGCTCGGCGTGCCTGCGGCGTCGAACCTGTGCATCGCGACGACTCCGCATCCGAGGTGTTTATATACGGTGAAGCCTTTTCTCCCGCCTTCAGCATCGAATACTTCGAGCCTTATGAGCTTGCCGCTGTCGTCGTATTGAAGCTCTTCTCGCGTTGCAAGCAGACCGTCCGCCCTGAACCATTGCCGGCGAAGATGCCTTCCAAGCGGATCGATGTTTACTTTTACGTAGCTATGGCCGGGAAGTTCCGCTTCTCCATAAACGTATCTCAGCCGCGGAAAGCTCACGTAATATTTCACCATTTCGCCGCTTTTAAGCACAGATTGATCGCCCATATGAAACCTCCGAAGAAGCCAATTATAACTTAAGCAAGTGTATGTGGGCAATTTCCCTGTGCAATAATGCGTACGCTTTGAAGACGAAAAATCGTGAAGGAGATAAAGTGACGCTGGTATGCGACCGCAGGTCGCACTTAGGACGCGCCGCAGATATAGGGACCGGCATTCCTGCTCTATTTTGGCTAAATCGAATAAGGTGGAAAATTGAAGAACGGCGGAAGGTCCGTTTTGAAAGAGATGCTTTTACGCCAATGACTTTTACAATAGGAGTCGGCAATATCGCGTTCGGAGGATCCGGCAAGACTCCAGTGACGATTCTTCTTGGAAAGACCTTAATCGAAAGCGGTAGAAGCGTTGCCGCGGTTGTAAAGCATATGCCCCAAAGAAAGTATGTGAAAAGTGACTCCAGGCGCGCCGAATTCGATTCCAATAAAATTGGCGATGAAGCGCTGCTGATTGAATTGGAATATGCAAAATCGGTTGAAAAATCGGGAATTCCGGGAAAATACAAAGTGATAGCCGCGAAAAATAAAGTGGAAGCCGTAAGGAGACTCGACAGAGAAAACTATGATGCGATAATCGTCGACGACGCGCTTGCTTTGACCGGACTAAAACCTCATGTCAATCTAGCCCTAGTTGCGCCGGCGGATTTCGGATTATGCGATCAGCCGGCTCCGCTGTTGCGCGAACCACCTGGAATGCTAAAAAAAGCAACCCACGTTGCAATTAGTATGACGGATGAGAAAAATTGCTGCGGAATCGAGACAGAAAACCGAATCGACTTATTATTGGAACGTGTGGGCGCTCCGCACGTTTGCGCCAAGCTTGAAAACAGGCTTGTAAGTCTAAACCCGTTGACGGAAATCGTTTGGCGCGTTCGCGGCCACCTGGAAGAACCGATTTCCATTAATCCCGATTCACGGCCGATTCTTCCTGCATTTAATCTTTGCGGCAAGCGTGTTCTGACTGTCGCGAGTATAGCAAGGCCGGAGAGATTCGAACAGGCAGTCTTGGACGCGGGCGTCGATCATATGTATGTTATGCGCTTCGCCGATCATTACAGACTTAAATCGCGTGACGTTTTTCAGGTATTCCGGCGAGCGAAAATGCTTGATGTCGACTTTGTAATAACGACAATGAAAGACTCAATGAGAATAGGGCTTAAGAGCAAACCTCTTTCCAAGCTCGCGCCGGCCGAGTCCGAATGGCTGATAAGACGCTGTTATGTCGCGGAATTTGCCATTTCCGCAAATCCTGCCGATGCTTTCGAGGATCTTATTCACGGGGGAATGTAATTGCAGCAAGTTATTGCTGCGCGAGTTTGATGCTGCTGGAATTCGCCCCAGTAGCTTGATAATATTTAAGCGTTCGGAGGAATTTATGAACGACATTTTGAAATCGCTTGAATTGGACGGCTTGCTGCGCGGCGCATTTTGCGGCGAATGGCTGGGAAGCGGAGATGAACTAGAGGTAGTTTCCCCAATCGACGGCAGCACGATAGGCCGAGTAGTTCAATGCACCGAATTTGAGTACGATAAGGTGGTAGCCGCCGCTCATTCCGCATTTCTCGAATGGCGTGCCGTTCCCGCTCCGCGCCGCGGCGAGGTTGTTCGGCTTCTCGGCAACGCGCTTCGTGCTAAGAAATCGGACCTAGGCGCGCTGGTTTCACTCGAAATGGGCAAAATACGGGCAGAAGGCGATGGCGAAGTCCAGGAAATGATCGACATCTGTGATTTCGCAACCGGTTTATCCCGCCAGCTATACGGCCTCACGATGCACAGCGAACGACCATCTCACAGGATGTACGAGCAGTGGCATCCGCTTGGCGTAGTCGGAATAATAAGCGCTTTTAATTTTCCCGTGGCGGTTTGGAGCTGGAACGCAGCGCTCGCTTGGGTCTGCGGTGACTCATGCGTCTGGAAACCTTCCAGCAAAACTCCGCTTACTGCAATCGCATGCACCAAAATCGCGGCACAGGTTTTCGGAGACGCTGGTTTCAATCCTGCACTCGCCTCTTTGCTCATAGGCAAAGGCTCGACTGTCGGCGAACGGCTTATCTCGGACAGGAGAATTCCACTGGTGTCGGCAACGGGCAGTTGCAAGATGGGTTATCGTGTCGGCCGGATTGTTGGCGAAAGGCTGGGGCGGACAATTCTTGAACTTGGGGGCAACAACGCTATTATCGTAACGCCCAGCGCGGATTTGGAACTTGCGGTTCGCGCGATTTTGTTCGGCGCGGTAGGCACCGCGGGACAGCGCTGTACGTCCACTCGGCGCATCCTCGCGGCAAAATCGATTTCGGGCAAGCTTATCGACAGTCTGGTAAAAGCATACAGTCAGGTTAGAATCGGGAATCCGTTAGAGGCGTCCACGATTATGGGTCCGCTTGTAGATAAACGTGCGGTTGAAGATATGATGAACGCAATTGATCGCATAAAGGCTGAAGGGGGCGAGATTTTAATCGGAGGCGAGTGCTTAAGCGGCAATGATTACCCCGGTGGATGTTACGTAACTCCTTGCATCGCGCGTGCAGAAAACGACTGGGACATTGTCCAAGAAGAAACGTTCGCGCCTATTCTTTACATAATAGAATACGAAACGCTCGATGACGCAATTGCTCTTCACAATGCTGTGCCGCAGGGGCTTTCGAGCGCCATTTTCACGCGTGATTTGCAGGAAGCCGAGCGATTTTTGTCTGCAATGGGCAGCGACTGCGGGATTGCGAACGTTAACATCGGCACGAGCGGAGCGGAAATCGGCGGAGCGTTCGGGGGCGAAAAAGAAACAGGCGGCGGGCGCGAATCCGGAAGCGACAGCTGGAAAGCCTATATGCGCCGTCAAACGAACACCATAAATTACGGCAAAGATTTACCTCTTGCTCAGGGGATTAAGTTCGGGGATTAGCTGACTTTGATTTTCGATTCAATTTCTCTCGGCGCTGTTGCAGTCTTTCAGCCCGTTTAATTGCTTCTTTCCATATAACGGTGCGCGGCAAAAATCCAATTAAGGTCGCCAGCCTCTTATAGCGCTTGCCGGGCACCAAAATGACTCTGCCTCTAGGGGCACCGCGCGAATCACGTTTGTAAATTTCAGCCAAAGATGCGGAAACTACATCCGAAGAGACCATCCACCAAGACTTTGGATAAATTCGCTTGTCAGCACCGATTACGGCGTGGAATTCCGTGTGCGTCAGTCCAGGACAGAGAGCTTGGATGTATACACCGGAGCGGGATACTTCAAGGTGCAGAGCCTCGGAAAGCGCGATCATGAATGCCTTTGTTGCGTGGTAAGTCGTGCTTCCGGGCGAGGGCGCCAGCCCTGCTATGGAAGCAACATTAATAATAGAGCCTCGATTTCGCGAAATCATCGCGGGAAGGGCGAGTCGGGAAAGGCGCGCCGTCGCAATGCAATGAACTTTAACCATTCTTTCAATGTAATCCGCGGGCGTGTCCGCATACATGCCACGTCCCCCGAAACCTGCATTGTTTACCAAGATTTCAATTGGTTGGAAGGCAATGTTGCTTTCGACCGCCTCAATTCCTTCTTTTTCGGCCAAATCTACAGCAAGTACATCGCACGTCACCGAGTGTTTTTCGGATAGGTCTTCTGCAAGCGCATCAAGTCTGTCTTTGCGTCTGGCGACAAGAATCAAGTCGAAACCCGATGCCGCCAGTTGCCTTGCAAATTCCTCACCTATTCCAGATGATGCGCCAGTGATTAGTGCCTTGGGAGAGGCGGTAGGTGGAATTGTGCATAATTTCTTGAACATCATAACGGCGGAGATGATACTATATGCACAACATAACGGACATTAAGCATTGAGTTAAGCAATTGGAAAGCGAAATGTGACTGAATTTGGCCTAATTTGGATACATTTTTATATAACTAAGTATAGCAAAACACCGGGGTTAGGTTTCTTCCGGCACAACATCGGCGCATTACCGCTGCTTCCTTCCGGACCTGACGGGGTTTTGAGCTTCCGCTTGCAGAAGTCCCAACACCCGGCGCTGGTATTATAACATGTGCCCGACTTGCCCGGCAATAACTTCATCGAGCCTGATGTTCATGCTTCCAAGCAAAATAACGTGACATCAGGTGACTCTCCAAATGAATTGAAAAACACAATAGGCAAAAACCGCCATTTGATAATCGGTGCCGGGCAAATCGGAAGTTCGCTTGAAGCCGCTCTTGCAAGTTTGAAATATCCAGTTAGAACTCTGCGAAGAAAGGATTTTGACTTAAATCGACCAAGAGAACTCGAAAAGGTGTTCGCAGGAGAGGAATTCGACTACGTTTGGTTAACTGCAGCTGAAACCCGCGTTGACTGGTGTGAAGACAATCCCGAATACTCGATGAAAGTCAACGCCGAATCTCCTGGCGAGGTAGCGATTATTTGCGGCGCCAATGGTGCTAGGCTTTTCCATTTCAGCACGGATTATGTTTTTAGCGGGTTCGATAATGGACAAATCCGAAGCCGCCCATACTTGGAAACCGATGAACCGTCACCGCTTTCTGTTTACGGGAGGTCGAAACTTGAAGGAGAGCGGCGCGCGCTTGAAGGAAGTGCAAACGTTACGATTATCCGAACAAGCGGAGTTTTTTCCTCTTCAAGACACAATTTTTTCCGGGCTGTTTTGTCCAAGGCTAATGAAGGCATTCCGTTTGAAGTTGTCAGCGACCAGGTAACTTCGCCTACCTATGCTCCACATTTGGCGATTTGGCTGGCGGCAAGACAAGCCGATTTGCCAACCGGAATCCTGCACCTTGCTGCGGCTGGAGGTTGCAATTGGTTTGAAGCCGCTCGAGCAGCGTTGGAATTGGCTGGCCAAAATCCGAATCTTGTGAGGGAATCCACGTCGGACAAAATTGGCAGGAGGGCGAAGAGGCCGCCCTATTCACTACTCGGTTCCGGTGTGCTTCCTTTTTGCGGGCTTCCAGGATTGCCGGGTTGGCTTGAGGGCTTGTCGGCATGGGCGGCGGAAATCGAAGGTCAAAAACTTGAATAGCAGTCTGGGGAAACTAGTTTCAATCGGCAGGTTTGTTAAAAAAACATCCGGCGATTTCAAAATCGATTCAATTGGGTATACTGTCTCGGCTATGTCATCGCGAATTACTTGCGAAAAAGGCACTTTTCCGTTTGGGAGAAGGTTAGGTCGCATAAAGGTTTTTGCCTTGACTTTTAGCACGGATAACCTTATATTATTCGCTCTGACGAATGATCTTAGGAGGCGCTAGGGATGCAGGCGAAACTCGCGCGCATTTTCGGCCTATTGGTTTTAGGACTTCTTGTTGCGGCGGCATTTTGGGTAACCGGATGCGGCGGCGGAAACGGAGGCACTCCGCAACCGCCGGACATCGTGGATCCAGATGTGCCCGGTCCTGCACAACCGATTTTCACTGGCAGAATCGATCTTGTTCCGGAGGTAGAAGTCCGCTTTGTGGATAGAAACCTTCGAAGCGAGCGGCTAAGCGACAATCCTCTATCCGAAGACCCGATTTTCGAGGCTATCGGACAGGCGACTCGATCGCTGGATATCGCCGTTCTTCGAATCAACCGGCAGGAGTTCGTGGAGGCTTTGCTTAGGCAATCCGAGACCGTCAAAATTAGAATCGTAACCGAAAAATTCTACTACGACAGTCCGATTTACAAGCCTTTCTACGAGCAGCTTGAGGACCCAACGAAGAATCACGGAAATATAGAAATCCGGACGGATAACGAAGGTTCGCCGAGAATGATGCACGCAAGGTTCATAATCATCGACGGCGCGCGAACGGTGGTGGGTTCATACGACTGGGCCGCTTCCGGTGCCCGAAACACAATCGGCGATTTCGTAATCCTTAAGGATTCACGCATCGCAGCTGCTTTCAGGAATCAATTCGAGCAAATGTTCACCGAAAGGTTGTTCGGCAATGAAAAGCGCAATGTGACTCAGCATACCTGGCAAGTCGGCGGCGGTTACGGAAGAGTTGACGTCTATTTCGGGCCGACCGACGATTTGCGTTCGAGAATCCAGACCGAAATCGAGGCTTCGACAAATATCGCATTTAACGTAAAAGAGTTTGCCGACATAGACCTCGCAAACTTCATTTTGAATTGGTCATTAGGAGCCAATCGCTGGTCGGGCGAAGGGCGCAATATGATTGCGCTGATTAACGATATTGGAATCCAGACTACGCCGGAAGAGCAGGCGATTTACCGCGCTCTTATCGGCAGAATTGTTGGAAATGCGGACGTTCAAGGTAACGAATCGCTAACAGACAGTTCCATAAACTCGTCAAATCCATTCCCCGTCACAGTGAGCAACCACAAATTCATCGTTTGCGATAGAGACGAAGTATCTCAAGGCGTTGACCCGCCATCGGTAATTACCGGTTCGGCGAATTGGACCGGTTCCAGTTTCGATTTCAACGACGAGGTTATCGTCGTTTTGACTGGAGCGCCTGTAGTGGGCAAATATACGGGCTACATCGTTCCGTTTGCGCCCGATTGGCGCGCATATGGTACTGACATAAGACCCGAGGACTTCGGCGAACTTACAGCGAATTACCTTGCATATCCAAACGCGGTTAGCCCCGGAGGCGCGCTGGAAGTTCATCAAGTACCCTTTGCGGCAGTTTACGGTTCAATCTCCAATTTCAAGCGCGAAGTACTTCTCGGAGTCGGCGATGGAACAACTCCACCGCCGAGTATGCAGGTTGATGTAGTCTTTCAGATCAGCGGGAAGACTTATTTGGATAAACTGGATTACATGGGATTCAACATCGACAATTTCGACGTATCCGAAGTGTTTAATCCAAATAAAATGTACATCATCTTTGTTCCGGCCGGCGAAGTTACAATTTCGCCTATTCTTACCGATTCGGGCGGAACGCCTATTCCGGGCGCCAACAATCCAACTTATAAACTCGACGTAGGCCCCGGGGGTGTCAGAAGGCTAGATATGAGTGTCGGTTCACCTCCGGCCGATACCGGCGGCGGCTCCGGCGGCGGAGGCGGTGGCGGCGGTTCCGGCGGAGGCACATAGGCATTCGATATTTGTTTTGCCTCGCCGGATTCCGATGCGGCAACCTTTTAAGGGAGACATAACTGTCATGAAAAGCAGACTGAATTTAGTTTTTCTTGTGCTTGTTTTGGCGATTTTCGCTGCAGGGATTGCGGCTTCTTGCGCACCCGGCACTTCGCCGCCCCCAATTCCCGGTAACAAAACGCCGCAAGACCCCGGAACGGGCGGCGGCGACCCGCGCGAACCGCAATATTTCGGCACGGGCCAGCTTCTTCCGGAAACGCTTCAGTATGGCGACCTGGTGGACGTTGCGGTCAACGAAGATTTCATTTACGTGCTCGACGAAACTACCGTTTACGCATTTACTAAAAGTGGAATCCTTATAAATACTGTGAACGTTCCTGTTACGCCTGCAAAAGGCATTGCTGTAATTCCGGATAATCCAAGAACACCCTCGCCCGGCCAAACTCCGTATTTGTTCGCAAAGCACGTTGCGGTAAGTCATCACCCTGGCCCGGGTTTAGCCGGGGGAAGTGCAGTTGCAATATACGGTCCGAACTTGGATGAGCTGATGAATGTCGAGGATCAAATCGAGCTTAACTTGCAGAAAAGATATGACTTGCCGAGATATTTCGTAGTTGCCGATTTGGGCCAGCCTGCGGAGCGAACGGTTCCAAATGTACAAGCGGATGACAATACGCCATCTGTATGGCAGATTTACTTTACCGCGGATATTGTTGCATCAAGGGACGGAACATTACTTCAGAAGGCCACGATTGACTTTGTAGGCGCTAATCCGCCTCCTAATAGCGACCAAATTATACTGTATCACCCTGAAGTTGGACCTACCGGATACCATATGTACTTTCCTTTGGCACACGATGTTCCTGCTCCGGACAATGTACCGGATATTGAAGAAGGAACGTTGGTTGGTGTTCCTTGGTTCGAAGTAGCTTTAGGAGACCAAGTTGGGCCTTCGACAAAAATGGCGCTTTCTTCCATGTATCCAGCCAATCGCACCGATACAATCAATTACTACTGCGCCGATGCGACGTTAACCAGGGATTTTGTTGGAGTAGGTCAGTTTTTGGCTGATAACTCAACGATACCAACAACCTATTCATTCTCCGCGCCGGCGGGCAATTCGCTTGGCTGGAACAGAGTCATCGGCCAAAGTTACGGTTCGGGCCCGGGCAGCTTTGCGATAAATGCTCCCATTAATCCGGTAGATGGTTCATTGGAGGATCCGGATTTGGTTGAAGGCGGCCCAGCCGGAATTGGCATTGATCCCAGGAATGACAACATATACATTTGCGATCCCGGAAACCGGCGTGTTCAAATATTCGATAAAAATGGAATTTTCTTGCGTCAGATCGGAGACGGTACGCGCGGCACATCCGGTAATCAACTCGTTGCACCCAGTTCGGTTACAGTTGATCTTGACGGAACGGTTTACATTTGCGATACGAATATACTCAGGATATTCCGGGAAAGCACGAATATCTTGAAGTTCGGGCATATCGCCGGAACCGTTCGCAACACGCAGGCGCCGAATCCGATTCCGCTTCCAGACGCCGTCATTACCATCGCAAATACCTCCGGCGTCGTTGCAACCACCTTGACCGATATCAACGGCCAGTACAGAGTCGATAACTTGCTTATTGGCAACTACTATGTAGTGGCTAATAAATTCCAGTACGAAACAGACAGCTCGAACGTCACGATTCTCCCCGACGAAACGGTAATAGCGAACTTCAATCTTTTCCCGCAATTCGGAAGCAGGCCGGGTCACATTACCGGCACGATACTTGATGAAGTTACAAATCTGCCATTGGAAGGCGTTGTTATATCCGTAGTAGGTACTTCGATTTCAACGATTTCAGACGCTAACGGTTCGTTTACTTTGAACGATATCGAAGCCGGCGATTGGCAACTGCGATTCGACTTGGAGCGGTTCAACACGAAATATCATCAAGTTCATGTCCTGCGCGGCACTACGACAAACGTGTTCATCACGATGACGCCATTGTTGGCATAATCAGCCGAACCAAATAGAAACGCCTCGCGATTCCGCGGGGCGTTTTTTTTTAAATGGAATTGACGTTTAGAAACAGGAGGATAGTCTTTTCAATAGTCCAGGCATCAAACCAGCTTCCCCCGCATAAAATGCTCTGAATTGAGGTCCTTCATCGATAAGGATATGGCTTGGAAGGTAAATATGATGCCACTTTCAAATTTCAGGAGATTGTGATGTTCTCAAAAATTTTGTTTCTTGCAGTGATGGCAGGTGTTCTCATTTTATTAAATCATACCGGTCAGTCATTCGCTCAGGACGAATCGAATTCGGCCGGAAAACAGGATTCCGAAATGTATGGTCCTCCGCCAGATTTCAACTTTCGTCCGTTCTGTTGGATGGAATTCAGGTGTGCTGATAATGAACGTACCGCCGAGTTTTACCAAAAATTGTTCGGCTGGCAAATTACGCCGTACGAAGAAATGGATACCTATTACTTTTTCCAGCCAAAATCCGGGCTTATGGGCGGCTTCAATAGCTCCCTTCCGGAAGATTTTCAAAATACAATAGTTTATATTTACGTTCCCGACGTAGACGTGGCGCTTGAAGAAGTCGAATCCGCGGGGGGTATGGTTGCCGCCCCCAAAATGCCGGTCAGCGATTGGGGTCATATTGCATTCGTAAAGGACCCGGCCGGTGTAGTTATGGGCGTATCCGATATGTATATGCCACCGGCACAAGTGCCCTATCCGTTTGGGGAGGGGGACAAGCCCGAAGCAAACACGATATGCTTTTTTGAAGTTTTTGCAGGCGAGAATATGGAAATTAGCAAGTCTTTTTACGCTGACGTTTTCGGATGGAAAACTTCAAACGTAGAGGGACACCAAGACAAAACCGTTTTTTCGCCTGGCGCTGGCGTTCAGGGAGTTTTCCTGAAGAATACCGAAGGCATCGAAGTTCTTGCGTACATCTGGGTAGATGACGTTAACGCAGCTTTAAACATGGTCGCACAAGAAGGCGGAGAAGTGCTTTACGGCGGACCCATCACAGCGCCGCATGTGGCTGTCTTCGGTTATTTCAAAGATCCATCTGGCGTGGTAGTAGGGCTGCTTGGGGAAAAGTAGGCTTTTTGCACAAGGCTCACCTAAAATAGGTGTGGTCGTCCTTGCTATACAAGCTCCGAACCCATTTCGAGTGTACCACAGCCGTCGAAATAGGGTCTACTTAACCCCCTGTAAGAGTTAAGTATACCCGTCCCGTTGCCTCATTGCAGATCGGGACTGGATAAACCGTCCCTCTGCCGTGGTCGTTTTGACCCCGACTCCGCCCCTCCCGCCGCCTACATCACGGGAATATGAATGAGGGCGGCGGGACCGGCTTGCGGGCGCTTTGCGCTGGGAGTCCCGCAAGCCTGGGTCGGGTCGGCTTTGAATGCGGTTTCGGAATAGAGAATTCCTCACCGCGCCGATGAGTGTGCGTGGGGGGGAATGAGTTTTGGGGAGTGAGTTTGAGTTTCTATTTAATGTTCTTGACCCTTGTTCTTTTCGGGCTGGTACGATAGGTACACGCTCTGCCGGGCGCGGGGGCAAGGGAAATTTGCCATCCCGCCTAGAACATACCGCGTGTAGTCATCTCAGGTGGTCTAGCGACCGAAACACAAGATGAACGTGGGGGCGCTTTACTTTTCAGCACTTTAGCCAGCCAATTCGAGCCGGAAGGTGTGTTTTTGTTCCTTATGTACCTTTCGCTTGCCGCGGTGGATTAGGCCGAGTTCTGGCAGAGCGTTGGTCTTATCCGGGCTTTCGGCGGGGGCTAAGGGGCCTTCGCCGGGAGGCCAAGAAAAAGCCGGGGCAAAGCCCCGGCAAAAACTACTTGGCGTAAAGGTGCGGATACCGCCTTCTGACGGCCCTCCTTAGAATGGGCCGAAAAAGCCAGAACTGCGACGCCAGCCATTCCTCAAGCGCTACGCGCAAATCTGACATCACTTCTTCCTTCGTTACCCTGATATCCGTGCTTGAGCACTCTGGCAAAGGTCTTTCCCGCATTTTGCGCAACTGCTCTGCTTCAGCAGGAACCCGGCTTACTATGATGTCATCGAAAGATGACACTGCTGCCTTTGACGAGACCATCAAGATTCACCTCCGACTTGCGGTCTGAACTTTTCACACCTATGTTCGGCACCAACTGCGCTCACAAGTGCGCATTGGGCCGCATACAAGAGAAGGAGCGTTTGCCTGTAGGGTTTTAGCAACTTCCTTAGCGCAACTTCGTTTCGACCGATGAAGCGCCACACATCCTGTTGGTTGCTGTCTATGCAGACAGCCCCAAATCTTAGCATAATGCCACTTTCGGGTTGCACATACAGCGGATGAACAAAGATGGATTTGCCCCAGTGCTTGCCCTGCCGGTAGTCCAGATCGCTGTAAACGAGCACGTTATCGACCATTACGCACTGATTTGAAACAAATGCACGGACAACCGGGCTGATGTCCTGAAATGTTGGTTCTATCGCAAGCCCGTCAAATTCCCCAAATTCGTTTCGCAGGCTGCATCGAGCACCGTCAGGTTTAAGCCCCACCGGGAATAGGCCATCTTGAACGTCATCGATGGCTCTACCCTGAATATGCCCAAGACCAGGCTGATAAAGGATCACCCGGAAGCAAAACTCGCCCTTTTCTCTCTCATCAAAGAAGCACCCATCAAGTGCGTCCTGTAAGTTGTGAACGGCAGTCTTTCGTACGTTGCAGAACCAGTTTTCAAGGTCCAGCAAAGCGGCTTCTGAATCAATCGAGGATGGGAATATACTCCCGGATATATGTTCTTCTAACGCCTGACAAATACCAAAATGGCTTTTTTGGGCGGCTTCAGTGAACTTGTCGAATCCAATTTGTGCGTCTTTAGATGGCCGTCGCTTCCTTGTAGACAGTAGTTTGCGAATGGTTGCTACCGCATCTGCGGCATACTTTATGCCCTTTATTGGTGTAAGCCAGTCCAATCTAGCTCCAAAATGGTTGGCATCCAAGGGTTGCCAAACCTATTTTGAATGTTGGTAACTTGTTAATAACTCCTGCATTTTGCACTCCTATCTATAAAAAGTCAAGTCCTTCTGTTCCGTCTATCCCAACCAGTGCTCGCTCAGCTTTTCGGCTTGCTCAAGGACAAGCTGAGTCGCCGCGTCTTCCAGATCGGGCGGATAGCCGTGCTCACGCAGAATGCGCTTGACCATAAGGCGCAGCTTGGCACGCACAGCTTGCCGAACCGACCAGTCAAGCGAAATGTTGTTGCGCACTCGCTCAACCAGGATTCGCGCTATCGCCCTAAGCTCGTCCACGCCAAGCACCTGTATGGCGCTGTCGTTCTGGGCCAGGGCGTCGTAGAACGCCACTTCGTCGTCTGTCAGGCCAAGCTCCTGCCCCTGCTTCTGCGCTTCCTTGATTTGCTTCGCAAGCCCGATTAGTTCCTCAAGAATCAGCGCCGCTTCGATTGCCCGGTTCTGGTACCGCCGGACGGAGTTTTCCAGCAGTTCCGAAAACGCCCGTTCCTTGACGATGTTCGTCCTGAACCTTGCCTTGATTTCATCCTTGAGCAGTTTCGCCAAGGCTTCCACGGCGAGGTTCCGTTGCGGCATTCCTTTGAGTTCCGCCAGGAATTCATCCGACAGGATAGAGATGTCCGGCCTGGACAGCCCCGCCGCCTTGAATATATCCACCACCTCGTCCGAAGCGACGGCGCGCGAGATTATCTGCTTAACGGCGGCGTCCAACTGCTCAGCCGTCTTGCCCTCCACGGGAGTCGCCTTGATGAACGTGGCGCGGATCGTCTGAAAGAACCCGACCTCATCCCGAATGGCTATTGCCCGCTCGTTCGGCACGGCAAGGGCGAACGCTTGCGATAGCTCCGTCACTGCCTGAATGAACCGTTTCTTGCCGTCTTCCTGCTTGAGGATATGTTCCATCGCTGGCGGGATGACTCTCAGCCTTTCCTTGCCCTTGAGGGCGAAATAGGGGGCATAGTCGAACCCGTGGAACATCGCCTTGATAACTTCGTACTTGGCCAAGAGCGCATTGACCGCTTCTTCCTGGTCTATGCCCACTTCTTCACGGTCTGCTTCGCTGTAATCGAGCAGGGCGCGCTTAAGTTGATCCGCAAGTCCCAGATAGTCCACAATCAAGCCGCCCGGCTTCTCGCGGAAGACACGGTTCACCCGTGCGATTGCCTGCATCAGCCCGTGTCCCTTCATCGGCTTGTCCACGTACATCGTGTGCAGGCTTGGCACGTCGAATCCGGTCAGCCACATATCCCGAACGATTGCGATGCTGAACGGGTCGTCCGCGTCTTTGAACCTATCGCCCAACTCATCCCGCCTGTCCTTGTTGCGGATGTGCGGTTGCCAGCTTAGCGGGTCGGTGGCCGAGCCGGTCATTATCACCTTGAGGAAGCCCTTCTTGTCGTCCGGGTCGTGCCACTGCGGGCGAAGCTTGATTAGCTCGTTGTAGAGTTCGACGCAAATTCGGCGGCTCATACCGACAATCATCGCCTTGCCGCCAATGTCCATAAGCGGGCGCATCGCTTCCTGCCGCTCGCCGAAATGCTTGACCAGGTCTTCCGCCACGAGCTTTATCCGCCGCTCGCTTCCTACGACTGCCTCAAGCCGCCCCCACTTTGTCTTGAGCTTGCTTCTGACTTGTTCTTCTTCCTGCTCCGTGACCTCATCGAATTCGGCGTCTATTGTCGGTTTTTCGGCTTCGTTCAGGTCAAGCTTGGCGAGCCTGCCCTCGTAGTAGATCGGCACGGTTGCGCCGTCTTCAGCACCCCGTACGATATCGTAAATGTCTATATAATTGCCAAACACGGCGGGCGTACTTCTATCCCCGCGCTCGATTGGTGTGCCCGTGAATCCGATGAACGAGGCGTTGGGCAGGGCGTCTCGTACGTGCCGGGCGAAGCCGGTAATGAACCCGTACTGGCTCCTGTGCGCTTCGTCAGCGATGAAGACGATGTTGCGCCTTTCGGACAGCGTCGGATACTTTTCGCCTTTGAATTCGGGAAGGAACTTCTGGATCGTCGTGAATATCACGCCGCCCGCAGCCCTGTTTTCCAAAAGCTCTTTCAGTTGGCCCCGGCTTTCCGCCTGTACCGGCTCCTGCCGCAATAACTCCTGACAGGCAACGAACGTCTTGTGAAGCTGGCCGTCAAGGTCGTTTCTGTCGGTGAGCACAACCAGCGTCGGATTCTCCATCGCCTTTTGCTGGATTACCTTACCGGCGTAGAACGCCATCGTAAGGCTCTTGCCCGTGCCTTGAGTGTGCCAGACCACACCGACGCGCCGGTCTCCCTTTGGCGCGGACGCCTTGATCGTGCAATCCACGGCCTGGTTCGCCGCGTGGTACTGGTGGTAGCCCGCCATCTTCTTTGCCGTGCCCGCCTTGCCCGCGTTGAACACGACGAAGAACTTGACTATGTCCAGGAAGCGCTTAGGCTCGAACATCCCCTTGAGCAGCACTTCCATCTCTAGCGATCCTTTCGGGGCGAGCTTCTTTCCGTCCACCGTGCGCCAGGGCATAAACCATTCCCAATCGCCGGTCAGCGTGCCCGCACGCGCCTCGACGCCGTCCGACACGACCAGGACTTCGTTCCAGTTGAACAGCGATGGGATTTCCGCCTTGTACGTCTGAAGCTGGTTGAACGCACCCGTGATGGTCGCGTTCTCGTCAGCAGGATTCTTTAGCTCGATAACGGCAAGCGGAAGCCCGTTTACGAATATCACGACATCCGGGCGGCGGTTGTGCCGGTTCTCGATTACCGTAAACTGGTTTACGGCAAGGAATTCGTTGTTCCCCGCTTCGTCGAAATCCAGCACCCGCGCCGTGTCGTGCACAACCCGCCCGTCCCTGTCCCTGTACTCCACCGGCACGCCTTCAATCAGGTACTTGTGGCATTGGTGGTTATTCTCGATAAGGTTCGGGCTGTCCGTGCGCGTGAGCTTGCGCACGGCGTCCTCGACTGCCCCGGCGGGCAGGTTGGGATTTATCCGCCCAAGCGCCGCCTCAAGCCGCCCCGCAAGCACCGTGTCCTCGAACGACGGCGAGCGTTCGGCGAACAGCCCGTCGGAGGCAAGCTCCGGCCCGTACGCGGTCGAATAGCCGATACCGGAAAGTATTTCCAGCGCGGCTTCTTCGACTGCGGATTCTGTGATGAATTTGGTCATTGGAATTGGTTTTCGCGCCAAGCATTACCATTTAGGCCGGTTGGTGCTGAATTACCTAGTTCAGCGATAAAGGGACTCGCCATTGCCAAACCCAGTCTGCCCCTCCGCCTCACAGTAGCTCCGAGTTGATATGCCATCGACAGATCCAAGTATGTGCTTGATGAAATCACTAAGTGCTCTGTGCATCTGGTGATTGCAACGTAAAACAGCCGACGCTGTTCTTCCAATAAATGCCTTTGCTCTACATCGGTAGCATTCGGTTTTACGCCGGGTATCAGTCCTTGTAGACAGCCCGCCACTACCACAGCACGGCTTGTTAGGCCCTTTGATTTGTGCAAACTCATCACGCGAACAAAATCACCCTCAGGCGGCATTTCAGGCTGGGTTATCCCTGTTTTGAGAAACTCGAACATTTCGGATGCAGTGCTCGAAGTGTCAATCGTCAACAGAGCCGCTTCGCGCAATGCTTTTGCCCAATCTACCTCGTCGGGGAAAAGATTATTTATCAAATCTGGAATCGCAAGAGGCTGAAGTATGGCGAGACGCTGTCGCAATTCTGAAAAGCGTTGCACAAGAGTTCTGGTGCCGTTCACTCTAACAGTGGCAGCCGATAGCTGTTCTAACGCTTCACGAAGCGATACTCCATTATTTTCGCAATATATCCTAAGCTTTGAGTATGCAGTCGCATTCCAGGTCGGACTGCCGTATCCAAGCCACCACCGTAGAGATGGTCTATCTTCACTGTCAACCAACTGCGTGAGTAGACAAAACGCTTCTTGAGCATTTCTGTCTTCGAGTGATTCCTCGTGATAAAAGCTATGAGTTTGCACGGCCAAGTTTCTTAGTTCATCTCTTATTCTGTATCCGATTAAACGGCGCGGTGTCAAAATGAGTATTTCCGCTGGTTGATATCCTCTGTTGTCGATTAAGTATTTCACGAAAGCTGCCAGCCCCTGTACTTCATCATCTATTGAATTCCATTGAACAATTCTTACTTCCCCGTCCGGCTTTCCCGTCATAGCTTGAAGTCTGCAAGTAGCATCTGTAGGATGGTTGTTTCTAATAAGACTGTCCGCCATATTGACAACTAGCTTTGGGCATCGGCGGCATTCGTCCAGCGTTTCATCGTGAGTTCCATTATGTGTAATGTGGAAATCTCGTATGCCCTCTGGATTTGCGAACCGGAAGCTATAAATGGACTGATCTTCGTCTCCTACAAGAGCCAAAGCGCCATTGTGTGCGAGCACATCCAAAAGTTCTTGCTCAGCCTTGTTTAAGTCTTGATATTCATCAACGATTATGTGGTCGTATGCGGTATGAACGGCATTTGCCGGATTGCTTTTAATAAACCGAAGCGCTTCTGGTACCAACTCACCAATCAGCATTGCCTTATGAAAAATCAGCCAGTTAATTAGGTTCCTGTGAAATTCACGGTCTGTGCCGTTTTGTGGCCATCCGGGTTGCTGATCCTGTTGCCGCGCCCAAGCGGCCTCAAAAGCACGGATTCTCTTGGTGCAATCCCGTTTCGTTTCAAACCTACCCAAGCGCATTATATCGGCCAATAACGGGGACGCCTCGAATTGGGCCACGCCCTTGTCGGCAAAAGTAATAAGTGGCCTGGGATTTCGGCCCAACTGCTGCAATACGTCCTGACGAGACAATAATCTGAAGCAAAATGAATGTAAGGTTCCACAGCCTATGCTCTCACATCCCGGAACACCAAGTGCCCGAAGATCAGAGACGAGCATTGAAGCCGCTGTACGAGTGAAAGTGACGGCCAGAATCCTTCTGGGATCTGCTTCGTTTTCGAGGAGTCGAGCCACTCGTCGCTTCATCGCGAATGACTTACCGGTTCCGGGGCCTGCCATCACACGCAAAGGACTGTCATCTGTTTGAGCAATTATTAACGCCTTTCCCTGTAAATCGGTGTTCCAACTCATTGACGGTGACCCCCTAATGTATTACTGGATAATTCGACATTCCCTGAAAGTAACTCTGGTAAAAGCAAATCTCGTGCTTCTGCCAGTTTCTGAGCATTTAAGCCGCTATGCTGCCTAAATACTAAAAGCGATTGGGCCTGTTTAGCAAACTCTTGTAAGACCTTCTTGGTCGGCATTACCACAGGATAAACTGATGCAAAGTGTGCAAAGGCAAAGTTTTTTATCCCAGTAGTTCCATTCTCGTATTGCAGTAAGGCCTCCTGGGAGTATAACCACCGAAGCCAAAGATACACGAATTCCGAGGCTTCTCGTGAATTCAGCCTGACGTGACGACAAAAGTTGGAACAAATCAAAGGGAAATAGAGCCGCCTAAGAAGGGACTGTTGAATGAGGACTGCGCGACCCGTGCTTTGTGTGGGACTACCACCTGATATTTCCACGACCAAATCGCCATCCTTCAAAGCGCGCTTTTCTAGGCTTGATGCTTTTACATATCGGATAGGCATTTTGCCTAATCCGCCAGCCTGCAAATCGGGAATGTCAGCACCGCGAATGCAATAGCACGGGCAGTTAAACTCTGTTGTTTGCTCGTCCTTACCCCAGTCACCGCCTAGAGCAAAATCAGTCAGGTCGTCCAGATTTACCACTTCCCACCCTGCCGGGATTTCGCCAAGCTCGCTTTCGACGAACCTGTCAGGAAAGAGGGCGGCGATGTCGGGGGCGAGGCCCAAGCCGCCTTCACTTGCAGGACGGGAGAGCGCGGCGTTTGGGTCAACGCCTTGTTCGCGGGCGGCTTGCTTTATGCGTACCGGCTCGAAGTCCACGAACCAGCACTTGAACAGCGCGCGCGCCATCGCCTCAAGCGTTTCGTTCATCCACCGGTTGAGTTCGATTTTGTCGTCAAACGCCCCTAGGATTTGGGCGATCTCCTTCTGTACGGGGAGTGGTGGCAGGTATATCTCGATTGACTTAAGGTATGTTACTGGTTGAGCAATTGACGGAACACCGCTTGGAGTGGAGTTTGCCTTGAGCAAATGCTGTCCGATGCGACTTCGGAAAAAGTAAGTAATGAATTCGGGATCGGCCTCGTCAGGCTTGCAGGTTAGCTTGAACTGCCGTTGAGACATTACATATCGCTTATATTTTGAGTTTTGCGGTATTACCGAAACTTGCCCAATCGTCCCGCTGTGTGTAAATATCACATCTCCCCGAAAAGCATTTGCGCTTCGTAGTTCATCTGCTTTCTGCTCCGTTAGATAATTGAATGAGTTTTCGCTCAAACGGCTTTCGTGAAGATGCTGTCCGCTTATGACGGGGATACCTTCGGACACAAAATTGGAAATAAGGATATTGGAGCCGAACGGCCCCATTGCCACCCTTTCGGCAATATCCGCAATCTTAACTTTGCGCCATTGGTTATCTATGGCCATAATGGTCACTCTTTCCACCCGTTTCGTATTACTTCTTTTAGGAATTTGCTTGTGCCTTTGGCGGTAACCCCGCAGGCAGTTTTGGCGTAAACGCAAATTACTTCATTCCAAGGTATGTCTTTCTTGCAGTCCCGAAAAGTTTTTGAGTAGCTTGCTCTTGACTCCAATCGAATTGGCAGACGACCCTGCGGTTCAATCGAATCATCCTTTAAAAATAAAGCTGTCCGATTGCCAGATAATTTAAGTCCTACATTGATAATTGTTACAGGGAATTTGCTTAGGTTAATGACTTCAATGCTCAAGTAATCTGCCTCAATACTTCTGTCGCTTAGAAGCAACGCCCGTTCTGGTGTTACCTTTAATCGAACTCTGTCGCTAACAAATAATCTCCACGAGTTTAGAATGCCCAGAATGGCCCCTGGTATTCCAAGCAAAGCTCCGATGGGGACAATTACATCTGAGACGACCTCATTCATACCCAATCCTCCTCAAATTTTCCGCTATCCGCTTTTCCAGCTTCGCACTTTCGGCGAACTGCTCCTTGAGTTGCGCGGACAGCCGCGCCATCTTTTCGGCGAACGGTTCGCCGTCGTCTTCCACTTCTTCCGCGCCTACATAACGCCCCGGCGTCAGCACAAAACCGTGATCGCCGATTTCGGCGGTTGCCGCCGCCTTGCAGAATCCGGGCACGTCTTCATATTTGCCAGAATCCGGTTCGCCGCGCCAGGCGTGGTAGGTGCGGGCGATGCGGGCAATATCGTCAGTGTCAAGCTCCTTGTGCGTGCGGTCAACCAGTTTGCCGAGCTTGCGTGCGTCAATGAAAAGCGTCTGGCCCCGGCGGTCGCGGAACTTGCCGTTGCCCTTGTTGCGGGCGACGAACCAGAGGCAGGCCGGTATCTGCGTGGAGTAGAAAAGCTGGCCGGGAAGTGCGACGACGCAGTCAACCAGATCGGCCTCGATTATGTTCTTGCGGATTTCGCCCTCGACGCCGCCGACGCTGAGCGAGCCGTTTGCAAGCACGAAGCCCGCGATGCCTTTCGGCGAAAGATGGTGGATGAAGTGCTGTATCCAGGCGTAGTTGGCGTTGCCGCCGTCAACGAAGATCGTCGTTCCGTCCTTCTGCTTGCGCGGCCCGCCCGCGGGCGGCTTGCCGAACTTCCAGCGCACGTCGTCCGCAATCTGGGAGAAGCCCCAGTCCTCGTCGTTGAACGGCGGATTGGCAAGGATGAAATCAGCTTTCAGGTCCTTGTGGAGATCGTTATGGAACGAATCGGCGGAGTGCGCGCCGAGGTTCGCCTCGATACCGCGGATCGCAAGGTTCATTTTGGCGAGACGCCAGGTGGTCGGATTCGATTCCTGCCCGAAGATGGAAACCGTGCCGCGCTTTCCGCCGTGCTCGATAATGAACTGCTCGCTTTGGACGAACATACCGCCGGAGCCGCAGCAGGGGTCGTAAATCCGGCCCGTGTACGGCTCGATCATCTCGACGAGCGTGCGCACGATGCACCGGGGAGTGTAGAACTGCCCGCCCTTCTTGCCCTCGCTTGAGGCAAATTCGCTCAGGAAGTACTCGTAGACGCGGCCTAGAATGTCCTTGCTCCGGTTTTCCGCATCGCCAAGCCCGATTGTACCGACAAGGTCGATAAGCTCGCCGAGCCGCCGCTTGTCCAAATCCTGCCGGTTGTAGTCCTTGGGGAGAACGCCCTTGAGGACGGGATTCTCTTTTTCGATAGCGACCATCGCATCGTCAATCGCCTTGCCGATGGTGGGGAGCTTCGCTTCGGCTTGCAGCTTTTCCCAACGGGCGTCCTGCGGAACCCAGAAGACGTTTTCAGCCGTGTACTCGTCCCGGTCTTCGGGATCGCCGTGCGGATCGGCTTTGACGGCAGCGTACCGCTCCTGGAATGCGTCCGAAATGTACTTGAGGAAGATAAGCCCAAGCACGACGTGCTTGTATTCCGCGGCGTCTAGGTTGCCGCGAAGCTTGTCCGCCGCCGCCCAGAGCTTCTTCTCGAAACCGAGATTGGCCCCGTTGGTGGAGGGAGTGGTGCTCATTTGTCGTTTTTCCTTTGCCATAGCTACATTATGCCCCTCCAACGACAGCAATCCAACATCCGCGTTGTCCTTCTACCCGTTTGATTAATTTCTCTCTGTCAGGGATCACCCCTAGCGGATCGAGAACCAAAAACAGGACGAAAGCCCCTTGATCGGGGTAAATCACAGTCCTGCTGGTTATTTCAGTAAGTATGCCGTTGAATCTCTTTCGCTCAGTAAGGTATTTAACTTCTATGTACAAATATCCGCTTTGAAGCCTCTGAGATGCGTCGGGTTTGAATGCAATCCCCGCAAACGGTAGCTGGGGAGCTTCCTGATCAAATTGCCCGCCGCTCCATGCGCTTAGTATGGTGTTCACATCCTTGTGTGCTTCCAATTCGTCTTTCCATTTCGCCCAACCGGAACAGCCAGGCAATTCCTTTCTAAGGACATTACGAATTACATCAATCATTTGAGCGCGTGGATCAATTTCGCCACTTCCAGCGACCAACCTTAGCAAATTAGTGTCCGGTAATGTACTTGTCGCCAGTTGCGCAGAGGCTATTTCCGTGTTTACTGCCTTCATCACTTCGGCTGCGTGCCGCTTGAGAAAAGTAGCATATGCTGGGCCATCACTAACTTGATTTATACTTGGCAATGCCATTATTTCCGCCAAATCGGTGAACTCGGAGTAAAGCTGTTCTTCACTCAACTGATTAATTTTCTTGGCGAAATTAACGTATCCTACAACCTCCATCCTTTCTTTCCAGTCGTCCAATGAAGCCTTTAGAATGTCCGTGATGTATCTGCCAGGCATATCACCTTTGGACTGAGCGATAATCCCGCCAAATCGCCTGTCAACGCATTGTGAGCAAGTGCCGCATAATGGTTGCGATTCGCTAACGTGCCTCGACCGAAAGCACGACCGCGTTATCTCGACAAGTCCAGGGCCAGCATAGCTTTCAATGCCCTTTATTACATCTGCCTTTGTCGCAAAGCGCAACGGATTCTCAATCCTTACCTTGTAAGGAGTAATCCTGTCCATTAGCTCCTGGAAAAGACATAGTGACTTCGGATGGGTTGCTCTTGAGTTTCTAGCCAACATACTTTGTTGAAGCGCCGGGAGATTAAGGGAAGTAATTCCGTTGTCAGCCAAAATGACTTTATTCAGGTTGTTTCCAACTGCAACCGTTAGGCCGATGGAGGAGTAAAGGAAACCTCTTGCTCTCTGTGTGGATTCAGACCGGGGTTTGGAACTCACGGCCCTAGCTTTGCTCGAATCCTTTGCGGAATAATATGCTACATAGGGTAAGGATATTTTGTTCGGCAATTCGCCAAGCGCTTTTAGAATTTCCTTTTGTGCTTTGAACGAAACCACATTTGAGCTATGACTTACTAGAATAGGCCAACGACTTGCCTGTATTTCTTGAATCAGACATCCAAGCGAATCAAGACCGCCGCTAAACAAAAGTACGGAATCCATAGGTTGACGGACTGATTGTTGCCAGTCGCCGGGGAAAAGCACGGAGGACGCATATGGCGTTCTTCCCCCCTCAAATTCAAAGGCCCAGTTATCCCCAGTTAAGAACGAAAGGTATGCCTGCAATATTTCCTTTGTGTCGTCATCATTCCAAATGTCAATGGCGCATACTTTTGCTTTTACACAAATATCTCTTGGCCAGTCGGAAAGCCATAAGTCGTTTTCGTTTCCACGTGGCATCTGTTTGTCTGCTTCCAGGCAGTAAGTTGCTAAGGCCAAAAGGTCATCCAAAGCTTCGGGAAGTGCGAAGCTGCTTGCATTATGAATGTCGCAGAATTTACCGCGGACATTTGGCGAATGGCCCTGTGCGGCAAATTGCATTACCGTTCCAGCCGGTTGGTTTGCAGAACAGACCGCGGGCGAAGTTTCAAAACCCAGGAAGAACCGGTTCATTTCGGTTCCCCCTTATCCCGCCGCGAAATTCTAAGCTCTGACTTTAGCTTTTCCAAGGCAAAGGCGGTGTATCCCTCTGCCTCTTGCCTGTTAATTTGGCCCTTAGTCAACCAGTTGTGTTTACTGTACCAATCAGCCGAGTACTTCTCAACCAATGCGCCGGTTTCCCAAGACCATCTTTGCAGTGCGGATGAAAAATCGGGAGCATCGGCTTGCTCCGAAGAATGTCTGGAAGCTACATAAGAAAGTACACGGCTTAAGTACTCAGATAAGACACCTCTGGCGATCTCTCCAAACTGGGTTTTCGTGCTAATTTGCTTTAGGGCTTGCTCTAGTTCTTGCTCACCCGTACCAAACAAAGATGGAACGTGCGGAGTGACCAAGCGAATAAATGAGGACTGCACTGCTTGTCCCACAAGCTCATTCAATGCCGGGTACCTAGTTGCTACTTCCTCTGTTTTACAGGATTCCGCCAAGGCTTGGGCAAGCGTGAAAACGTTTTGGCCACTTTCAGTAGGAAGTTCAGCAGTACGAAGCGCGCCTTGTAGGGGTTCGTTCTTCACGCTCCACAGCAACCTAGATAGCTGCCAAAACAGCTTACTTAGAGCACGTTGTTTGCTCGTAAGCTCAATTTCATTTTCCGCCTGAACAAGTATGCGCCGCGCAAGGTCATCCTTAGAGGCAGTTGGGCAGTCCAGTAATGAGATTACAGACTTCCATCCTCGTAATCTAGGTAACTTCCCAAGCTTTCTATGGCCCATTTCGGCACCCTTATTGCTAGAAAACTAGCGAACATCCATTGTAAACCCGCAGCTGGGGCAGTCTATGTAATGCGGATGGCCCAGGCACTTGGGGCAGCGCCCGAAGTAGTTGCCCGGACGCTTGTACCCGCACTCGCACTTCCAAGCACCGAGCAGGTCTATCGAATGACTGCAGAACCGGCAGACCAGGTGTTCCAGGGATAGCTCCCGGTAGCGTTGCGTGAAGCTCAGGTGCATCGACAGGTAGTCGTAGAGGTACAGAAAGAACCGAGCGCCGAGCAGCCGGTAGAGCCAGCTTATGAACGTGCCACTCCCGCCCCGGCCTTGCGAGGCTCCCGATGACGGATGTCCGATTTCCGTTGCCACATCAACCTCTTACAGCGTCGAATACGCTTGTCTTCTGCGATTTGGCGTAATCGCCGGTCTTCCTGGTTTGTTCGCCCAACCCTTCAAATAGCGAGCTTGCCTTGGCCCATATCCGCCCGGTAATCGTATCGGGCTTGATCTTTTCGGCGGTAGTATACCAGAAGGCCCGCTTGCCGCCCATCGCGACCGTCCGTTCGGCCAGCGACATTATCCGCTTGTCGGACGGAGCCACCGTCAGGACGATGAACCAGCCGGTCTGGAACCGCCGTTGAAGCTCCGGAGAGCGGGCGTAGTCATAGTAGACCCGCACCTTGTCCTGCCAGCGCTCCGTGGTCATTGTGGCTCTGTCCACTTCCACGAAGAACAAGCCGAATTCGCCGGACTTGTACTTCATCCCGACCACGGCATCGGGGACGATAGCCGCCTCGAATCTTCTGCCATCAGCATCCTTTAGCGTGATAGCCAGCTTGTGGCTCTGGGCATCGCCCTTGAGGACACGGAAGTCGGATACCTGCCGCTTGACCTTGGCGTCTTGCAGGGCAAGCGAGAAGGCGATGACGACATCGTTTATGGCCAGCAGGTGGCGGATATGGCTTAGGCTCACCTTGTTTAGGTGACGGCCCCAAGGGACTTTGTCCCGTGAGACGTGATCCGCTTCCGCCAGAAGCTTCGCCCCCTTTTCGGCCATAGCGTAGAAAAGTTTGTTGGCAAAGGTGGCTTCGGAGTAGACGATGCGTTCCAGATACTTACTGTGGTAGAGATACCGGAGCCTCTTTTCCATACCTCGCTTGGAGGAGTCCGGGAAGAGCCATTCCAGTTGGGAGACGTGGAGGAAGCGGTACTTGAGGATGGCCCGGACAAGCTCGGTATCCCGCTCGGTCAGCATAAACCGGGGCGGAGCCTTGGCTCGCCGCTTCTTGGGCAATCTGACCTGGTCGGTTTTGGGAGCGCGGGGCATAACGAACCAATTATGCCATATACTTAACCCCGTGAACTTGGAAACTGATTTTGATTACTGCGGCGCGATTAGCCGCCGAAAAAGCGCTTAATCCGTTCCCAAAAACTAGGCGACTTCGGTGGTTCTGGCCTTTGGGCCACCCCCGCTAGTTCTTTTTTTCCGTAGTACTCCGCCTTTGCATAGGCATCAAGCGCTCGTCCAGCGGCTATTTCCCTCTCTGACCACTGGCGTGCCCACTGAACCTTGTTATGTCTAATCCAGTAATGCGACCTACATTTGAAACTCCAGTTACCTATCGAAGGATTTAGCGAAACAGAACCATCGAATATCAGTTGCCAGTCAGTAGGACTTAATGGCGTGACTACTTCCATACCACATCCACAAGCGCACCTGTGTGTGGCGGTCGTGTACTCCAACGAGATATAAAGGACTCCATCATCTAAGCGCTTTGGAATGTACTCGACGAAGCGAGCGGCAAAGGAGTTAGTTTTCATTTCGCTCCTCGTTGACGATTGTGTTCCCGTCAATCTGATACGTGCTGTTATGCTCTTGCTCCACATCAAGATAAAAGCCAAAATGCTTTTTCCACTTAATCACAGCAAGTGCGGCGTTAAGCGCGTTCAATTCCGCCACCTGAATATTGCTTGAATACTCGTTTTCAACATTCGCTTCCCCCGTAGATACTTTATCGAATACGTGAGCATTGTGATCCTGCGTGACCAGAGTTGTCCGAACCTGTCCAAGCAGCCTGTTGTCTACCAAATTGACGCCTACACCGACGTCGATAAAAGGCGTAGTTTGCGCTTGCAGGTATTCAATTACTGGACGCTTGGCTGGCCCATCATCCAAACAGAGAAACACAAAATTCATCCCTTGAAGCTCGTTTAGGTTTTCCGAAGTAATCATTTGACTATGTGCGATCACTCCGTGCCTCATTTTTGAGTATACTTCGGCAAAGTGATTAGCCTTGCTTTTGCGGGTAGAAACTTGCTCTAAGGATGCGGCCCCCGGCGATCTAAAGGCGTTTCTATTGTGAAACTCGTCTTGGTCGAATAGATGAATTTCGCCAACCGGGGTTTTGGCAATTAGGTCGAGAACATATGCGCCAGTTCCGCCGACGCCGACAATCGCAATTCTTTGCCCCCTTATGGTCTGATTTACTGCGTCCATCACAGTCATATCGGAAGTCGTATCCGGGTACAGAAAAACAGAATCTTCCGAAGAGAACTCGACGGCCTTTCGCACCCGTGCATTTACTCCTGGCTCAACGTTTTCAGCAGGCGCAGAAATTAGAGCCACATATGTCACCACCTTGTGGTAGAAATCCTTGTACTTGCCATCTGGTAATGGCTTAGCAGAGAATGAATGGCGAATCGCTAGCCCATCTACAAGCGTCTTGGCGTTGCTCTGGTGCTTAATCTCAGATATCTCTGAACCATCGGTATTACAAGGATGCTCTCCATCAAAATGCGCCACGTGGCTGGACGGGGCAACAGTAGAAAGTCCTGCTAAATCAAGCTCAACCACAAGCGTACCGCGCATAACTTCTCGTTTGGAGTTGACATAAGGCACGCTCTTAACAAGAAGGTACTTTTTGGCCTTAATCTCAAGATCGTAGCCGTCTTCTACAAGCCTTGTTAGGTCTTCGCTATGACTTATCAGTTGCTGTGACATTGAAGACCATTCCGTCTTTTACCTTAACTGACTGCCCAGGCATAAGCGAGCCTTCAGGCTTATCGCCTTGACCTCTTCTGTAGGTCACTGTGATGACGATGTTCGGCCCGGAAGGAGGATTGTCGAAAGCCAAACCAACAACTTCCTCAAAGGTGATTTCCTCCTTTGGTACCGTATACTCCCTGCCGTTCACAACAATCTGAACGTCTTTCTTGTGCTCAGGCTTGCCTTTTCCTTCTTCACTCATTTTGACTTCTCCTTCAGTACAAAGATATAGGCTCGTTGGACGAACGAGTTAACTTAATTATAGTACATTTAGGAGGTTTTGGCCATCCATTGTTCGCCAAACCGCCCGCCTCTTTGGGATAAGAGACAGGCCGTTGGCTTGCAGTAATCTTTGGCGGACGGGAAATACCGCCGCGTTTGCCTGTAGCCATTAAGCCGGGGAAACGGCCTTGGCTACTTGCTTGCGAGTTCGCTTTCTAGTTCCCTAATGCGCTGTGTGGCTTGCTTTTGCGTCAGTTCGGCGATCTGCTTGTAATCGGGTTCTTCGTCCAGTTGGCGGAGAAGATAGCCGATGTACCGCAGCTGCTTGACCGACACATTCGGTTCGCCGTAAGAGCCGTTAGTGGGACGGGCTTTGCGTTGGGACGGTTTGGCGCTTGAGGCACCGGAACCGTTGCGTTTGCCATTGCCCTTGGCAGAAGCGCTTTGCGGCTTGGCCGGAACCGGTTCGGGTCCGACTTCGGCTTCGTCGTCTTCGTCTTCAAAAGGGATAATCTCGGAATCGTCCAGGGCGGAGTTTTCCGAGATAACCGCTTCCTTGGCCTTGCCGGACAGGATTTGCCTGACCTTGGCGTTGACGGTCTTGCAGCACTCGAACTGGCACTGCCGGATGACCTCGTCCAGGGAGTCCGTGGGAACGCTTGCTTCCGCACCTATCAGAACGAACTGAAGGAGCGGGTTCACGTCTTCCTGCCTTAGCCCGAAAGACTCCGGGGTCTTGAGGACGGCCAGCTTGACGGCCGTTTCGGGACTCTGGTCTTTAAGCATAGCCATTCACCTCCACCAGCATCATCACTTCGGCCAAGGTCTTCGGCTTCCAGTACAGGTCGCGCTCTATGGGCAAGCCCAACTTGCCGCGCACGGACTCAAGTTCTGAAAGCCAGAAGTACCCAAGCTCGGTATCCAAGCCCTTGACCAGGCCGAAGAACTGAACGTCTTTTGTGTCCGGGTCTTGGGAAGCGCTTGCGGCGTACCACGTCCAGTTTGCGTCCGGCGTAAAGAACTTGACCAGGACAAGAAGCTCTTTGGCCTCCAATTCGCGTTTCGGACCTACCGGGTCGTACGGGTCTTGCGCACGGAGTTTCAACAGGTCTTCATCCAACAACAACTTCACTAGGCACCACCTCCTTGAGTGTGGTTTCAAGAATTACAGCAACATCCTCATCGCCGTTTTCAACCGGCCAGCTATCGCCGTCCAACTCGTCGTTGCTTTCACAGAACAGATCGAGTTGCTTGCCGCTCCATACATCGGGCGGCTTGATGGAGATAACGGATACTTGCGATGAGGAAAAGGAAAGCGTGACGGCAAAGCCGCAAACGTCCAAGGAAACTTCACCACGCAATGTCTCATCCGCGCGTTCGTCCAACACTTGCCGGACAAGGTTGCGCAGATGATGCTCGTGGAGTTCCGCCAGACGTTTCTCCCTGCCGCCGTACCAGCGGGACAGCCAGACCAGGCTGTGTAAGTCGGACGCGCGCAACTGCATCACCTCACTTATGCGCACGGGAAAAAGAAGGGAATCTCAAGGGGCAAACGGATTCTGCCCGACTAGCGTACCATCGCTATTTGATAGAAGGTCAACGGGAAAGTTATCCCCAGTTCCGAAACTCAATATGGGGCTTGATTTTTCCTACGCTTGTGCGTCCAGGAAGGAGAGATCGTCCGGCGGCTCCGGCTTTTGCTTTGCTTCGCCCACCGGCTTTTCGCTCATCTTTTTCAGCCCTTCTTCAATGACCCGCTTGCGCTCGACGCACAACCGCTCAAGCCTTGTTAGCGGCACGTAGAAGTCGGAGTACTTGAACTGCACGGGACGGGATAGCGGATTATCCAATGTCTGTATCTTTTCGGGATACTCCATCGTTCCCTTGACCATCACGTAAGCATTGCGTTGAGGAAGTCTTGCGAGCGAATGGAACGCCACTTCCCACATTTCCGACAGCGAGAACTTGCGCTCCGGTTCCTGCATCAGCCGTTCGTCTTGCTCTCTCAAGTCCTTCACTATGTTGGCACTTTCTTTTGCCAGCCGTTCGGCGTCCTGACGGGCGACCCGGAAGTAGATTTGCGTTTGCGCATTTCCCAAGATAAGCGAGACTAGCTTGTCATCAAGTTGCTTCAACGATTGGTGCGCCATCGTCAGGCACAGGCCGAACTTGCGGGCTTCGGTCAGGACGGTTCCGAACGAGTCCGTAGCGATGTTCTGGAACTCGTCCACGTAAAGAGCGAAAGGCGTCCGTTCATTCGGCTTGCGGGATAGGAAACTCATCTCGATATCCGCCATTAAAAGAGCGCCGAACAGATCGGCATTCCCGGCCAGCCGACCTTTGGCAAGATTAACCAGCAGTATCCCGCCGCCGTCCATTATGTCCTTGATACCGAATGCCGAAATCGGGATGGACATTCGCGTTCCGATACGGGGATCGGCCATAAACGCCGATACCTTGTTCAACGACGACTCGATAAACAATGCTCTTTCCTTGGAGTTCCACGTGTTGTATCTTCCCAGGAAGTACTCCCGTGTTTGCTCGATATTCGTCGTTGTGGTCAGCAGTTCCCGGAAATCCCCATCTACCAGCACCCGCTCGAATTCCGCCAAGGTGAAATCTTGCTCTATTAGCAGGGCAAGCGTATGCCTCATTATGTCTTCCATCCGAGCGCCCCAACTGTCCGCCCAGATGCGCTTGAAAGCGAGAAGGAGCTTCGCCACTTGCTCCGCCACCAACACGCCTTCACGCCGTTGTAGCGGATTGTACGGCAAGATATGTTCGGTATCCGCCAAGTCCAGCAGGACGGTTTGTTCGGCCCGTCTGCCCAGGAAGGGAATCAGGTCGTAGACCAGATCGCCGTGCGGGTCGATGACGCATAAGCCCATCCCGTGCTCGATATCCTGCAATAGGAGGTTCTTGAGAAGCGAGCTTTTGCCGGAACCGGACGCCCCCACCACGTACATATGCGTTGGCCGGAAGTCACCGGGCAACGATAAGGTGTGGCTGTAAGAAGTGGACTCCGTTTTGCCGATCTCAAGCGAGAAGTCCGCGAACTCACCCATAGGGTTGTGTTGGGACAAGCCCCAGATCGCTTCCCGATTGGTGGCGGCGACTCTTTCCCGCACTTTCAGGAAGCCGGTCGTGTAGTCCTGCATAAAGTAGAGGAAGCCGGACAGCCAGCTTCCGATACCGGTTCCTAGTAGGAACAGTACGGCAAGGACAAGGAGCCACATCAGCAGTCCGGCTAATATGGCGAGCACAAGCTGAATTCCGATCACGACGGCCTCTCCCGACGAGGATGCGGAATTATACAACCATTAACCGGTTTGTGTTATTGAGTTTTAGTCCCCACGCACATTGAATAGCCGACCCTTCCACGCTCTTCCGAGCGGCGGGAGGGGCGGAGTCGGGGTCAAAACGACCACGGCAGAGGGACGGTTTATCCAGTCCCGATCTGCAATGAGGCAACGGGACGGGTATACTTAACTCTTACAGGGGGTTAAGTAGACCCTATTTCGACGGCTGTGGTACACTCGAAATGGGTTCGGAGCTTGTATAGCAAGGACGACCAATTCATACAACCCGAGCGCTCCGCAAGGAGCGCATAGGGATTACCCCAGTCCCAGAGCAATTTCCGCGAAGGGAGTGGAATACAGGCGAATTGGATACAATGTGAGTTGAAATAATGGATATCCGCATCTACGACGTAGAACACGGCGACTGCGCATTGGTTCTCAGCCGTGACAACGAAGCCGTCCTGGTGGACTGCGGATATAACGCGACTACGAACTGGCGTCCGGCGAAAGGACTTGCCGAACAGGGCTTCGGTACACGCCGGAAACTCCACCATCTCATTCTCACGCACCCCGACCAAGACCACTTGGCGGATTTGCCGAACGTTCTCGAACTGCTCAAACCAGTCAATGTCTGGCAACATCCGCAGTTGTCTTTGCGCTCGCTTGCCGATCTCAAAGCTACTTTGAGTAAAGCACAGGAGGCGTACATCGCAAGTAAGACCAAACCGCCAAGCGAACTGCAACCGATAGTAGCAACCAGCAAAGTCCGTTCAATGGAACTTCGCCAGTTTTACCTGCCCATCGGGAGCGTCAGGGACGCCAACGACCTATCGCTTGTAAGTTTCCTTACCGAAGACGGCTTTACCGTTTGCTTTCCCGGCGACCTCACCGCCCGCGGCTGGAAACTTTTCCTGGATAACAAAGCGTTCCAGTACTTGCTTCGGGAAACTAACTTGTTTATCGCTTCCCACCACGGACGGCCAACCGGCTACTACGCTCCGGTTTTTGAGTGTCTTTCACCCAAGCTCATCGTCCTGTCGGACAAAGAACAGGCAAAAGGCAAGACCGTTACTCAACGAGCGCCATATCGTGAGCACGCCAAGGGAGTGAAGATGCCGGACGGTTCTTTCCGTCGTGTTCTTACCACCCGTGGAGATGGGAGAATCCGGGTAGTATTCCGAGATGGGATGTGGGAAGTGTCCACGACCAAGACGGATCGGCAGGTTGCGAGCCATACCAGATAACCGTTTGAAGTGAGCCAATATGAAACAAGAAACCGCACCGAAGCCTAAGTACTTCATTTACGCCCGCAAGTCCACCGAGAGGGACGAGCGCCAGGCGCACAGTATTCCCGACCAGTTGGACACGATTCGCCGCCTGGCCGAACAGCAAAGCCTCGTAGTCGTGGACGAATTCACCGAGAGCCGCACCGCCCGCAAACCCGGACGCAAGGTGTTCTCCGAAATGCTCGAACGCATAAAAGAGGGAGAAGCAAACGCCATCCTTGCCTGGACTCCCGACCGCTTGGCCAGGAACGCGCTCGACGCCGGAACCATCCTGCAACTCTTGGACTCCGGTATCCTGCAAACGCTCACTTTCGCCAACTTCGGTTTTGAGAACACCAGTAGCGGCAAGCTCACCTTGGGAATGGCCTTTGTCCAAAGCAAGTACTACACCGACAGCTTGAGCGATGTTGTCCGGCGTGGACTGCAAAGCAAAGCCAACCGGGGGATGTATCCCAACGGGGCCAAGATCGGTTATGCGCTCGACTCAAGCACCAAAGAACTACTACCCGCCCCCAAGACGCACGGTCTGGTTACGCGGATGTTCGAGCTTTACGCCACCGGCGACTACTCGCTTGCCCGGCTTGCCGACGAGATGTTCCGGCGAGGACTTTTCAACCGTTCGGGAGGCCCATTCGTCCGGGCGCAGATGGTCAAGATGCTGACCGACCCGTTCTACTACGGGGCTTTCCGATGGAGCGGCGAGCTATATACCGGCATCCATAAACCGGCAGTCAGCAAGTCCCTTTGGGACAAGGCGCAGGAAGTATACCGCCAGCGTAGCCGCCCGCACTCCCGCAAGACCGAAAGGTATCCGTTCAACAACTTTATCCGGTGCGGCGAGTGCGGCTACTCGGTTACGGGGGAGGAACATACCCGTACCCAGAAGAACGGACACTTCAACCGGTGGGTCTACTACCGGTGCACGAAGAAAGGAAAGGGCCGCAGGTGCGCTCAGCCGGGCATAAGGGAAGAAGACCTGCTTGCCCAGTTTGAGGCCGTGCTTCGGCAAATCGCTTTGCCGGACGACTGGGCAGTCCCGATGTTGGAGCAGATAGACGCTTGGGCAGTATCCGAGGAATCGCACGAAAGGGCGCGCTTGTTGGCCATAGATGGTGAATTGAAGAAGATCGAAGCGAAGCTTCGCAGGCTTACGGACTTGGTGATCGAAGGCGACCTGGACAGGGCGGAGTATCGCAGAAGGAAGGAAGTTTTGATCGGCGAAAAGGCCGCCAAGTTTGAAGCTCGGAAGCTTATCGCCCGCAAGGGGGCCAAGTACTGGCTCGAACCTCTCCGTGAGTTGGTGAACGCCGTCTGGGAGCGGAATCTCCCGACAGCGGGAGGTGATCTGTCTGAACTTCGCAGATTGGTTGCGAAGGTTGGCTCGAACCTGTGCCTGAATTCGCGGAACTTGCTCTGGGACTGGGGTAATCCCTATGCGCTCCTTGCGGAGCGCTCGGGTTGTATGAATTGGTCGGGGCGGCGAGATTCGAACTCGCGACCTCTTGCTCCCAAAGCAAGCGCGCTGGACCGGGCTGCGCTACGCCCCGATAACGGACACTTTAGTATAACATCGCACGAATCGAGTCCGAATGGCGCTGCAGGCGTTGCTGATATAATTGCTTCGAGCTTTGAAGGCAGTAAAAGGTTGGAGGCGGATGTTATGAGGTTTATTGCGCTATTTGTTGTTTTGGTCTTGATGACCGCGTCTACTTGCGCCAAGAATGATGGCGAATCCGCAGCCGTCGGCGTATCGCCTGGACCAAGTTCCAGTTTGCCGGATGGTTCAAAAGGCCAACAAACATCGCCATTGACAAAGGAGTCAGATCGAATTGAAATATTAAGCCCAAAGCTCCCCGCCGTCGAATCCGAAATTGCCACTTTATGGCCGGAATACCTGCCCCCTGTCGAAGCAAGCGAAAAATGGGAATTCGCCACCGCGGCAAAGTCGGAGGATGGAAAGCATGCAGGGAAGGCGTATTACACTTCGGATTCAACTCACAAAATCATGGAAGTATTCAGAACGACTTTGGTTGCCCGAGGATTTGGCGCACAGCAGGTAGAAGATCCGAATTATTTTGGCCGTATGGATTTTTCGGATGGCGAAACCATCATTGTGGTTTGTGTTAGGCACAACAACGATAAAGGCAAAAACGCCGTCGAGATTACGATTCATAAAGCATAAACGTTTGCTTTTTTATTTTTCAATAGCGGCGATCAATTCTCGAAGCTTTTCGCGCTTAACCGATTTGAAACTGAAGTTTTCGATTACGGTCTTGCCCAATTTCTCTGCCAATTCACGAAGCAAACTCGATTTAAGCTTCAAAAGTACCTCTTTGGCAATCCGGTCCTCAATCCAAATTTCGCAAACCGCTTCCGGCAAGTTCTCGCCTTGCCCTCGGTAAATTCTTGAAGGCGCCGCCAATTTGTTAATGCTCTCGGGGAATAGTTTCCAAAGCTCGCGCATAGCTTCGCAATCGCGAAATTTCTGCCGGGCGCCTTCCGGCAATCCGGCGAACATCTTACCGAGCGCGCCTTGCATGTTGTCCAAAGAATCCTTCCCAGGCATTATCTTAGTTCCTTAGGTATTGAAATCCCTACCAAATCGGGTTATTATACATTCGACTCTCAATTAATATCCTCGGAGGACCATCTGATGACTTTGCGCTTAATCTCGATGGCGGTTTTGCTGATTGTGCTAGCGTCTGCTCCCTGCTTTGCGCAGGGCGGGGAGAACAAGCTCGGCGGACGTATTGCGCCGTTTATCTACGTCCCGACGGGCGGAGATTTCAGCGGCGGAAACAGCTTTAATTTTCAGCCGTTTATCCTTTTTGAAGACGATTACAACCTATATGGTGCAAATCTCGTGTTTGCCGGGGCCGGAAACGGATTTTACTTTCCGGTAGCTGCCATCGATTTCGACGGCGGTGATACGGGAGTGCTCTTCGGGGCCGGATTCAATCGTTTTTTTGAAAGCGGGGCACCGAATGGCCGCTGGCTAGGCGATTTGAGCGTAACCCATGCAACAGAGGTTGACACTACGTCTATAAATGGCGCATTTACGCACGTGTGGTATACGGGCGGCGCTGTTACTTACCTTGGCGCTCGAATAAACGCCGGATTCGGAGATAGTGAAGGATTCGGTTACGGTGCGCATGGCGGCGTAAAATTTCCGGTTTCGAAAACTATCGTGCTTGAACTCCAAGGCGCATTCCGAAACTTCGATGGCTCGGATGCAGGTTCGGTGGGCGCAAGTATCGGGATAGGCTTCTAGCCTTCGTGGCCCGCTTGCTTTTCGCGAGGATAGTAATCCTCGTGGCGATAAACCAAGGGCTTTTCTGGCGAGAATTTTTCGGCGGCCAGTACTTTGCCGACAAAGCAGGTATGGTCGCCGATTTCTATTTCTTGCACAAGTTCGCAGTCCAGAAAAGCACAGGCATCCTTTAAAATTGGGGCTCCGCTCTGACCTTTGGTAAACGACACGCCGGCATATTTGTCAACGTTCGCCGAAGTCCTGAGTCCAAACTCCTTTGCCGTTTCCAAATGGCGTTCCCCGATAATGTTCACGCAAAAATGCCTTGCGCGTTTGATTATGTCATGCGTAACTCGTCTTGGGGCAATGAATACGGCAACCATCGCGGGTTCGAAGCTACAGCGTGACACCCAAACAACGGTACAACCGCCCAACTTGCTTCCGTCGTCGGCGGTAATTACGTATACGCCGGTCTTCATCAAATCGAATACGTCATCGAATTCGGTTTCAGTCATTTCTCACCCCAGCTATGGACTTCACGCTTGCATGGAAGGAAAGTTATTCCGCAATGAACTGTCTGAATTCCACGGGATTTGATGCCTTTGCGAGGGCCTCTTCTTTGGATATTACGTTTTTCTTGTAAAGGTCTTTCAGAGTTTGGTCCATCGTAATCATTCCTTGCTTCATCGACATCTGAATTGTTGTGTGAATTTGGTGGCTCTTCCCTTCGCGAATCAGCGAACGTATAGCGCTCGTGCCAATCATGAGCTCGACTGCAGGCACTCTCCCGCCGGTAATCTTTTTGCACAACGTTTGGCAGAGCACTGCTTGAAGAGAGTTGGAAAGCTGCAGCCGAACCTGCTCCTGCTGACTGGGCGGGAAGACGTCAATCATACGATCTACTGTTTGTGCGGCGTCAATGGTATGAAGAGTGGCAAAAACCATGTGTCCGGTTTCAGCGGCCGTTATAGCGGTAGAAATAGTTTCCAAGTCGCGCATTTCACCTAGGAGTATCACGTCCGGGTCTTGCCTTAAAACCCGCTTCAAGGCTTCGACGAATCCGTGCGTGTCGCTTCCGACTTCACGTTGATTCACAACGCAATTCTTATGCTTATGAAGATACTCGATCGGATCTTCGATGGTTATTATGTGCGACTTGCGGCTATTGTTAACGTGATCCACGAGCGCTGCTAGCGTTGTCGATTTGCCGCTTCCGGTAGGACCGGTGACAAGGAAAAGGCCGCGAGGCAATAGTGCAAGTTCCCTTGTCACCGTTGGGATACCCAGTTGCTCGACGGATAGAATCTCCGCATTGATTGCTCTAAGGACTGCTGCCGCGCTGTCGCGCTGATAAAACACGTTAACACGAAACCGACCCAAACCCGATACGCTGTAAGCGCAATCGAGCTCTTTTTCATTTTCGAATTTTCGGATTTGCTGCTCGCTTAGAAATGTGTAAATCAGGCTTTTTAGCTCCTTTGGGCCGAAAGGTTTTTCCCCTACGCGCTGCAACTCGCCGGATATGCGCATTACGGGAGGCACGCCAACGGTAAGGTGCAGGTCGCTTGCCCCAGCCTTCAACATGCCGTGAAGCAAATCGTCAATATAAATTTCGTCAGCCATCAATTACTCCTGTAAGAAGTGAAGCGAATGTTAGTCTGATCTTGTGACACGGAACACCTCTTCGATGGTTGTCATGCCGCTTAACACTTTTAGCATTCCGCTATCGTAAAGCCTTTTCATACCCTGCGCTATAGCGATTTCGCGAATTTTGTCGGTATTAGCCCTCTCCACTATCGCTTCACGCAATTCGGGCGTAATCATCATGATTTCGTAAAGGCCCATTCTGCCCTTATAGCCGGTATCATGGCAAATTTTGCAGCCGTTACCTTTGTAAATCTGAGGGCGCTTGCTGCCGGTGATATAAGGTTCCAAAAGTTTCTGCTCATCCGAGGACATTTCAACCTGAACTTTACAGTCCTCGCAAATTCTGCGTACTAATCGTTGTGCGATAACCCCGATAAGCGCGGCGCTAACTGCGAACGGTTCCAAGCCCATATGGTAAAGCCTGCTTACGGTAGCCGGGGCGTCGTTTGTGTGGAGGGTGCTTATAACCAGGTGACCGGTAAGAGATGCCTGAACGGCTATTTCGGCGGTTTCTTTGTCGCGAATTTCGCCGACCATAATAACGTCCGGATCCTGACGAAGAAGACTCCTCAATACGCCTGCAAACGTCATTCCAGCCTTTGGATTGGTGTTCACTTGATTGATGCCCTGCATTTGGTATTCGACAGGATCTTCAACCGTCGTGATGTTGATTTCGGGAGCATTGATTTTGGATAGCACACTGTAAAGAGTGGTGGATTTGCCGCTTCCGGTCGGACCTGTAACGAGAATAATGCCGTTGGGCCTTTCAATCAGGCTCATAATTGATGTCTTTTCGTCTTCTCTAAAGCCAAGTTTTTCGAGCGGTACCAGGGCTGCTTGCTGGTCTAGGATACGCATTACAAGCTTTTCGCCCCACACGGTTGGAAGCGTATTGACACGTATATCAATAGGCCTACTGTCAAGCTTCGTCTTGATTTTGCCGTCTTGCGGAATGCGTTTTTCGGCGATGTCCATTCGCCCCATAATTTTCAGGCGGCTTATTACGGCGTTCTGAATCTGGCGGGGTATAGTCATCGCCTTATGCAATCTTCCGTCGATCCTTAACCTAACAATCGTTTGCTTTTCTTCGGGTTCGATATGAATGTCGGATGCTTTTTCCCGTATTGCGTTTTCCAAAATCGAATTGACCAGCCTGACCACAGGAGCATCGTTGACATCGGCTTCTTCTTCTTCTTTAGATTTGGTATCGACTTCTTCCATGTCGGCAATCAACTGCTGTGCCGTTTGCTTTGCGCCGAAGTGCTCGTATATAACCTTTTTAATGTCTTCTTCTACACCGATGAGCGGTTTGATAATTGCATCGGAGGCAAGTTCAAGACTTTGAATCACGGTGTAATCAAGCGGATCCGCCATTACCACGTACAAAATGTTACCGGTACGCTTGTATGGTAAAACGTTATGGGTCGTAATGAATTTGTTTGACATTAATCCAAGCTGTTCTTCCGCGAACTCGATTGAGCGAACGTCCACGAAATCTACGCCAAGCTGAATGGCCAAGGCTCTTTGCACTTGCTCGGCATTTGTGTAGCCAAGATCTATTAAGAGCTGGCCAAGTTTCTTCCTTTTGACCTTTTGCTGCTGGATTGCCTCTTCAAGCTGTGCTTCGGTAATAATGCCTTGTGCGATCAGGATTTCGCCGAAGCGTTCTCTGACCTTCCTAAGTGACCGGGTATGGGCAGGAAGATTGCCGCCCCCGGGCGCAGATGGTGCTTGATCGTTCATTTTTCGAGTTACCCGCCGGGGAAGGGAAGCCTGCTCTCCGGCGCGGCTATTTTACCATAGCCAAATGTCAGCCGGTCGGCAAGTGCTTAATCCACTTCGCAACCGAATTTGCCGTTTTGGAATCGGACCACCTTGTGGCAAGTTCGGTAAAGCCGGAGTACATTCTTGCTAGCGCCATCAGAATGATGTAAGCCGCTACAAGATATCCGATATTTCTGCTAAGTAAGGTCGGCAGTTGGCTAGATATGCCCGTGCCCAAGAATAGCGAAAGAAAAAAGAGCGAAAAGGCTATCCACCATTCAATCCAATATCCATGCTTGTGCGGTCTAAAGTTTTTCCTTGCACTTTTGAACCGCCAAATCAGCTGGCTGTTAGAAAGCAGCCGCATTTCGATTAGCGGCCAGTCCCTAAGCTTTTGCGACTTGGGCGGCAAAAGAAAAATTGCAGGCTCGGAATGGCGTCCATGCGGCCTTATTGCAAGCAGCTCGAAGTCGGGATCCGTAAACCAAATGGGATTGCAGTTCGACCACGTGGTTTCGAACCGCCACACCCTATTCGAAATGGTATTGTAGTTTGCCGCGTTTGCAATCGTAAGAGGCAGCATAACAAAAAGGGATAGTCCTAGTATTATTCCGTGAAATACGCTTACTTCGCCGGGCAATTCCCGAAAAAACGGATGGTACTGACGAATGTAAAATGACAAAACTCCTATGGACCATGCGACCGAAATCGCCAACGGTACAAAAGCGCGCAAGTATCCGAATGCCGGTTGAAAATGCCTAAAACCTCTTGAATCGGATTCTATAACCAGTTTGTCGCCCCATAGGGCAAGAGAAACGGGCATAACTATGCCATTTGGAGCGGCACCGCCCTTGGGTTGAAGTGCCTTGTAGCCGTGCAAAAGCTCGGCAAAAATCGTGGTTGGCCGTCTAACTTTTTGGGCCGGCTGATGAACCGTCCAACCCTCTCCCAAATTCGAAAGATCGTTCATTCATGCCACCGGGATTGCATCGTTTCCAGAAGGCAGATTATATCTTGCCGCAACCGTCGAAAAATTGGCTTACCGCCCGAGCCAAAACATCTTGATATTCAGCGAAGGTTAAAAGATTCGCTGCCGTGGAAACGGAAAAAAAGCCTGACTGAATTATTCCTTCGCCGGCTTCTGCACTCAGGGTATTCGAATCTTGTTTTAAGATGCCGTATAGGAAAAAGTAAACCTTTTTATGCAGAGCTAGCTTTTGGCCCTCATCGCCGAGTTGAAAGAAGGAGTATTCAATTGGACCCAAATCGTCCAGCAAACTTAAACTAGCCGGCGAAATACCTGTTTCTTCAAAGATTTCGCGCCTAGCGGCATCTTCTAGCAATTCGCCAATTTCAACGTGACCCTTGGGCAATAACCATTCCTTTCGGCCGTTTACTCTCGAGACTTGAATGAGCAAGACTTCGGGCTCTAGCAAGCCCGATTTCATTACTACGCCTCCGGCGCAAATATGTTCACAACTCTCGGTCTTCGTCACATCGAAATAATAAGGCATCACCTTGGATTTTGTAAATCAGCCGCCGTTTCCGAGCCTCGCCTATGCTTCAGTGGCAAAACCGCCACCCGTGCGATTCTCATATCTCTTGCAGGCTGCCATTTGGTGCCGGAAAAGGTAACCACGCGCGTGTTTAACCACGAATCTGTCAAGCTTACACCTGGAGCCGGTCCGAGCGCGTAATCCAAAATCGCAAGCAACCCCAGCGACAGCACCCCTGGAATCGCCAAAAGCGACTTAAAAAAGCCGCTTACAAACGAAATCCAACGACCCGAAGCGTCAACCAGCGCCAAATTACAAAGCTGCTGCCCCGGACTCCTCATAAAAATCGGGGAAGTAAGCCCGATAAAAATCCAGGTAATCAAAGGCCAACAAACTGCCCACCAGACGAAACCGCTCGACAAGCCGGCATCGAATAGCCCGCCGAATCCCAGTGTTCGGCCAAGCGCTTCTGCGTTCGAGTATATCTGAAGCATAGCCGGGCCGTCAGCATTAAGCAACGTAACTACCCATTCGCTTAACCGCTCAAAAAAGCCGCTTAGTGGAAATGAAAACAAAAATTGACTTATTCCCGCGATAATCGCGGCAAGCAATCCGTCAATTGCGTGAGCGCAAAACCGATGAAGGCTTGTAGCTGGAGCGCCCTCCGAGTCAATTTTGATAATCCCGAAACCTTTCATTCTGTCGGGAAGTTCGTCCGGTTCCAAATTGATGCTTTTCCGAGACTCCCAGTCATTCGGTATTGAGTACATCCTTCTAATCTTATGGTCGCCGAAGCAATCCCGGCATGCATATACGCCTTCGACAAAAGCCATACAATACGAGCACACGGACCTGTGGCAAAACGGACAACTTCGATCGGAGTTTTTACCTGGATGGTTAGGGCAACGAGAAACTCCTTCAAGTAATGGATCTGGATCATCTTCGAATGATATTTCAACTTCAAGAGCTTCTGTGCTTCGTTCTTCGCTTTTTTCGAATGAAGTTGCAGGTTCGATTCTAAAATACTCGTCGCCAAGTTCCACCTCTCCTTCTGAGATTTCGGTTTCCGAAACTTGGTTTGGAAAATTTACTCCATAATCTGAGCCAAAAATCCATTCGGGCCTTTGCGGATAAACTGGCTTCATCGCCGGCGAATCAACTCTCTTGGAGGATTTTTCAGCCGTGTTCAGACCGTGTGCGCTTATTTCAATAAATTCAGCCAAGGAAGTGTCAATCCCGGCTCGTTTTTTTAAAACTTCAGATATTCTCCGGCTTCTATCCTTGGGGCAGTCCCTTTCGGATTCGAGCTTATCTCGCAGTCGTTCGATCTGTTCTGCCTTCATGGCCCTTTCAGGCGAAATTTCTTCAGGCGGCGGCGGTTTCCCTGGATGCCATCCTATGGCGCCGAAACAAAAGGGGCAATTGGCAAAACTAGCCAAATGCAATTGATGGTTGAAGCCAACATCTACATCGCGGTAGCCGCTGGCGTTCAACAGGTGAATGAGGGCGTGATGGAGTGAAAGTTTGTTTCCGCAACTCGTACATATGCGATCATAGATTTCAAGAGGCGGAATTTCATCGGTGTCCGCGCGCCCCTTTTTTTCCCAATACAACCACATATACGGGCATCTTCCGGCGGCTCGGCGATCCTCGCAATCGAGGCAGTATCGCCAAGTTTTTTTTATTGCCGTGTCTCGAGGACACCATCGAGTATGGTCAATCGGGTCCACGCATATATTATACGCCGTTGCAGGGGAATTTACCGCGGCCAGTGCTTTCCCGAAATTGCGGGCGGATTTCAGAATGTTCGGAAAACTTTAAAGCGTTCCTTTACGGAAAAAGCTGAAAGCGTCAGAAACTAGAATTGAATAAAATTTGGGCACTAGGCCGATTTTGCGCAAACTTGGTAAAATCAGCAACCGCGCAGGCGGAAGCATATGACGTTGCTATATCCACAAGCGCTTTTGCTTTTGATTCTTGCAGTACCAATCGTTTTTTGGTCTGCCAGAACCTTTTCGCACCTTTCAACTCCGCAAAAATTTTTGTCGCTTGTTGTTCGCTTGGTCATTCTTCTCCTACTCGTTTTATCGCTCGCAGATGCAAGATGGCGGCGGACAGTAGACAAATTGGGAGTAATGTTCGTAGTGGACGTTTCGGACAGCATTCCCGCCGACGCTAGGGATGAAATCTTCGCCGATATAGCGAAGGCGATAGAGTCGAAACCAAAAGACGATATGGCGGGAATCGTATTGGTTGGCAGGGAAGCCGCGATTGAGGTATTTCCGAGTTCGGCGCTTTCTCCAAGACAAGCGTTTAACAGAGATTCGGTGGTTAGCGGAAACTTCACGAATCTATCGGAAGGATTGAAGTTGGCATCGGCAAGCCTTCCCGCCGGAATACAAAAGCGTGTTGTTCTATACACCGACGGAGCGGAAAATATCGGCGACGTTTTAAGCGAGGCCGAAAACGCAAAATCGGGCGGAGTGGAACTTCTGACGGTACCAGTATCGCCTGATTATGGAGATGAAGCCGAATTGCAATCACTTTTTGCTCCGGCTGCCGTCGGCGAGGGCGAAACTGTCGGACTTCGAATGGTGATTTCCTCGACGAGAAAGCAAAAAACGCGAGTTATGCTTTCTGCGAATGGAATTTACATTGGGGAAACGTCGGTAGAGCTATCGGAAGGGAAAAATGCATTTGCATATCCGGTGCCAGGTCTTGAGCCCGGATTCCACAGTTTCGCTGTCTCGATTGAACCTGAAGCAGACACAACCCCCGAAAACAATACGGGTTTCGCTTTTACGCGTGTTGCCGGCCGAGCGGGTGTACTAATCGCAAGCGACGACGCGTCGGATTCCGGCACTCTGGACACAGTTCTTAACGCGCACAGGCTTAGCGCGTCAAGACTAGGTTCGCGTTCGCTTCCGATTACGCTTCCGGAATGGCTAAGCTTTGACAGCGTTATTTTTTCGGCAATGCCCGCGCATAAATTGAGCGAAGCCCAGATGGAGCAAGTCGCCACCGCTACTCGCGATTTCGGACACGGATTCGTTATGCTGGGAGGGGAGGACAGCTTCGGCCCCGGAGGGTATTACAAAACGGTTATTGAAGACGTGCTGCCTGTAACAATGGACTTCAAGCGGCATGCGATGTCTCCGAACGTTGCAATCATCCTTCTCGTTGATAGAAGCGGATCGATGGCAGTGTCGTATGGTGGTTACGAAAAGCTTGCACTGGCAAGAGAAGCCTGCATAAGTGTCGTCGAACTTGTCGAGCCTAACGACTATGTTGGCGTAATGACTTTCGACAGCTTACCGAAATGGGTCGTTCACCCTGAAAAGAATTTGAACCGGGAGGCGGCAATTACCAGGATTCGTTCAATCGTGGCCGGGGGAGGCACCGAGATTTATCCTTCGCTTGTCGAAGCGGAGAAGGCGCTTGCAGGGATTGACGCAAAAATTAAGCACGTAATTTTGTTATCGGACGGTATGAGCGCTCCGGGTGATTTCAGCGGTATAGTTTCGAAGATTGTCGCCGGCGGTGCGACCGTGACAACCGTCGGTATCGGAGAAGATGCCGATCTTCAATTCATGGCGCAAATTGCCGAAATGGGAGGTGGAAATAATTATTTTACAAACGATCCTTACGATTTGCCGCGCATTTTTACCAGGGAGACCTTTCTTGCAAACAAGGGTACGATTGTCGAGCAAGAATTCGCCGCGATTCCGGCGAGCCCTAATCCGTTAATCGAAGGAATTTCGTGGGAAACGGCGCCGCCGCTTTTGGGTTACGTTGCCACGAGCGAAAAACCGACTGCGGACACCCCTCTTCTTACACCTATGGGCGATCCGCTCTTTTCAATTTGGCGATATGGACTCGGTTTGAGCGCGGCATTTACGAGCGACGCAAAAAACCGGTGGGCATCGCATTGGCTGGGATGGCAAGGTTATTCCGAATTCTGGTCAGCCCTTGCCAGGAGCACCAGCGCGTCAGCTGCAACTCAAGGGTATCGTGCACGAACTGATTTGGACGGCGATAGAGGCATCGTTTCTTTCGAGGTATTGGAGGGAAGCCAAATTGCGGGATCAGTTTCATCCGCGGATGCGAGGATAGTTGCGCCGGATATGTCTCAATCCACGATTCAATTGCAGCAAGTGGCTTCGGGTAAATTTATCGGCGAGTTTCCAATCGCGGAAAATGGCACGTATCTTGTCAATATAATTGCCTCGAGTTCCGAAGGCACCAAAACCGCTGCGGCCGGTTTGGCCGTCAGTTATTCGCCGGAGTATAAAAGGCTGGGAGCAGATTCGTTCATTCTTGAGAAGCTATCCGAGATGAGTTTGGGGCTGCCGGCTGTCGGAGAATCAATTTTCGGCTCCGGCAGAACACCTCAAATTCAGCATCATCCGGCATGGGAACTGCTTCTATTAATCGCCCTGTACTTATGGATTTTGGATGTAGCGATTAGAAGAGTAATGTGGAATAAGGAATACCTGAATATGGCGAGCGAAGCATGGAATGAATATGGCGAAAGGGTTAAAGCGGCGAGAATCAAGCGAGGACAACTTCGGGAAAACGTGTCCGCATCCAAGCTGCTTGAAAGGAGTAGAGAATTAAGGATGAAACAAGCAAAACCCGATAATGCCGATAAAGCCGCGAAAGCGATTCCGCAAAGAAAGGCAGGTAGCATTTCCCCAACTTTAGAGCGGCAGCCGAAAGCGAATCAGGATCAATCCGAAGTTTCGTGGCACAAGCCGGTTGACGAAACCGATTTCAAGTCGGCAAGAGAAAGCTATTCCTCCAAAGCCAAAGGCAAATTTTCCGGTTTCGGCAAAAGAGACGATGAAGAAAAGGAAAAACGGTAATTAGTCAATGAATAGCAGAAAAGACTTATTGACCAAGCTTGTTACAGTCCTTTCAAAGCTGAATTTCGACGTAACCCATGCAAAAGAGTCTCTCGATATATGCCTTCCGCTTACGCGCGAGTTTAACGGCATCCTCCCGGATTTTGCGCTTGTCAGCCCCTCGGGGGAACGCGCTTATGCATCGTTGTTGATGGACTTAGATATGGATTCGACTAGCTTGGAAGAATATGTAAAAACAACCTCGTCCGTTTACGATTCGAAAAATATGAAACCTGTCAAGTTTTTTGCCTGTGTTGTTGAGGCATCCGAAACCGATACGCGTCTTAGCATTATCTTGAAAAAAAACCGAAGCATATTGCCGAGCAATCATGTTATTATTCTCAGGCTTGCATAGCGTGGATTGACCATAAGTTTTTAAAGGTTTTATTGGTGACTCCGGAGGGGAACATGAACTGCGAGTCGCTAAAGGCGAGACTTTCGTTGGAAGAAATTCGGGAGTGCCTGAGCGGAGATTTCTCAGGTATATTGGGAAAGGTCGGACGTCACGTAACGACCTGTACCCCGTCGGCTCTGCGCGTACCTCCGTTCGACGAGGCGAAATCAAGGCTTGAAAAACTTGTAGCCGACTGCAAGGATACCGACGAATTTTGGGTGTTTTGCACGCCAAGAGACACATGGCAGCACTTGTTCGGAAGAGCCGGAATTGCGCTCGTTAGAGACGGCAAAGTCGTGGAAGCAATTATCACGGCGCTGAATTAGTTATTTGGAAGAAATTTGTGTGCAAACATATCAGGCCGGATAACCGCCGCGACCTAACTCGACTTCACCTAGTTTAACAGCGGGTCTGAATACTCGGATAGCCGAAGCGCCGTCTAGCGGACAAACGAACTCGCAAATCCCGCAACCGGTACATTTATCCTGTAACACTCGAGGTCTCTTTGAAAGCTTAACGGAGTTTCTGTTTCGGTCCAATAAAACATCGTCAAGCTCTATAGCTTTCGGAGATACTGGACAATGCTCTTCGCAGACAATACATTCCGTTTCGGTAACGAACGGGATGCACCTGTCCGAATTGATATCTGCAGTACCCAGAACTTCGGCCTTTTTATTGTCGATGCTTAGCGGCGGGATTGCACCTGTTGGGCATACTTGACCGCACATGTTGCATTCGAATTCGCAACATCCGATTCGCGAAACCAATCTAGGAGTCCAAAGCCCATCGAGCCCCGCTTCGAACAAGGCGGGTTGCAGTCCGTTTGTCAGGCACACTTTTAGGCACTGACCGCACTTGATGCAAAGCTCGGAGAAAATAAACTCGTCCGTGACTCCCGGCGGTCTTATAAAATCATCCGGAAGTCTTACTTTTTGGTTAAACAGTTCCAAAAATGGATAACAAAGCGCGCCGGCGGCGATGCTCCCCAGAAACGCTCGCCGGTTCAAATTCGGCCGCAGCGTGTTTATGGTTCGGATTTTATGTTCCAATTTGTGCCGCGCCTCGTTAAATGAGATGTCTGTAGCGCCATTTGCGCTTAGGATGTCGTGATTTCTGGTATATTCCGGCTGAAATGAATCTCTCGCAGGCAAAAACGTAATTGCCTTCTTCGGGCAAGCATCTGCGCATTCCATGCAGTAAATGCAATCGGCAACCGCATCGCCCGAAAAGTGGCAGTCCACCTCGCAAAGTAAGCAATTAGTACATCCTGACGTTATTCTTCGTTTTATAGGGTTCACGAAATACGTAATGCGCAGTAGCGCACCGAGCGGGCAGACGTACTTGCACCACCACCTGCGATGATAACGGTTTACGATTAACAAAGCGAGCATAAAGCCGATTATTAATAGCGTGTCCACGTAGGTCGGCTCTCGGTATGGAAGGACAAACTTGTTAAAGAAGTGGCTAACCGGATACCAAGCGTCGCTGGCGTAGAGCTTGTTGTCCAGTACGTAATACGCGGCGCGTGCTGGGCGGTCGAGGGCGGGCCAAAGCGCCACCGTGGCGAATTTGAAGCTTAAAACTATCGGGTCTAAAATCCATATAAGAGGCATTTTGAAAACCGCAAGCGTCAGCAGCGCCCCGAGAAGAAACAAATTTATCGCGCTTGGCAGTCTAAGCCGAGGATTATCCGGCGCTTCGCTTTCCCAGCGATTTAAGGGCTTTACTTCGGCATTCGGATACAGCGTAAATACTTTGCTGAACCACTTGACGAATGCATTCGAAAAATCCAGAATCGCTCCGAGCGGGCAAATCCATCCACAGAAAGTCCTTCCGAGAACCAGCCAAAACGCGAAAGCGGCAATCGCCCATCCGACTGAAACAAGCGGTTGGCGGGTAATTAGCAGCCAGACGTGCGTTAGAGGATTTAAGTGAAAGATCAATCTCGTGTCAAATGGAACCGCGAGCGGATATGCAAGAGAGAGCACGATTGCAAAAAATATCAAGAATGATGCAGTTTGAAGGATGCGCCGGATAAGAGGCCACTTCGGACGGCGCGGCCAATGTTCCTGTCTGGCATTTTTTCCGAACACATTTAAATCATAGCGCGTACATAAGTAAATTTAGCCGCCAATCGGCCTTGTGCAGAAATGGCTGTCAATTTTGCATCCGCATTTTTGCTATACGGTCTATTTCGATTATCGATTCGAGAGCCGCACGCACGTCCGAAAGCAAGAGCATATTCGGGCCGTCGCTCATTGCCTTGTCCGGTTCGGGATGCACTTCCCAAAACAGCGCGGCGATTCCGACAGCCGCGGCAGCGCGCGACAGCCCTTGCACAAACCTGCGGTCGCCGCCCGACGCCGTTCCTTTTCCTCCCGGCTCCTGCACGCTGTGTGTGGCGTCGAAACATACCGGGCATCCGGTCTCGCGCATAATTTCGAGACTGCGCATATCCACAACCAGCCGGTTGTATCCGAATGACGAGCCTCGTTCGGTTACGATTACGTCGGGGTTTCCGGTGGCTTTGATTTTATCCACCACTTGAGCCATATCCCACGGAGCAAGGAACTGCCCTTTCTTGACGTTGACTACATTGCCCGTTTCTCCGCACGCGATTAAAAGATCGGTCTGTCTGCAAAGAAACGCCGGAACTTGTAACACGTCGACGAAATCTTTCGCAGCCTCCGCTTGTTCCGGCGAATGGACGTCGGTAAGCACTGGGACGCCGAATTCGCGCCGGATTTCGGCGAGTATCGCCAGCCCGTCTTCAATCCCGATTCCTCGAAATCCCGCCGCGCTCGTGCGGTTTGCTTTGTCATAGCTTGCCTTGAATACGTACGGAACGCCGAGATCGCTTGTGATTTCGCGCATCCGCCCTGCAACCTCGAAGCAAAGCTCCCGGCTTTCGATGACGCACGGTCCGGCAATAAGGGCCAGAGGATTCGCCTGTCCAATCGGAAAGCCAAGTTTGGTTATTGAATTGGCCGAATTTTCCGCTTCGATTTTCATTTCACTCCTATGAAAGACGCAAATATCGACAAGGACAGATCGCTATTATTCCGTAAGCGTTAGCTCGAAAAATCGGGCAGCGGCATTCAGGGCATCCACTGGAACGGTATGAGCGCCGTCGAACTCGAAAAACTCGACAGCATATCCGGCGCTCGTAAGCTCTTCGTTTGCACGCGCGCCCTCGTCGAAACCGACGGACTTGTCTTCGCGCCCATGAGCGATGAACACAGGCAAGTCCTTTGCGCTTGCTATTTTGTCCAAGCCAATCCATTCGGTGTTAAGCCAGCCACCGAAACACATCAATCCATCGAATTCATCGGGATATTTTAGTCCGGTCGCATACGTCATTGCACACCCCTGCGAGAATCCGAGAAGCAGGACTCTATCAATTCGATATTCGGACTTAAGTTTGTTTGCGGTTCGGACAACATAATTCTCGCTTTTGGATGCGCTCTTCATATAAAGCGAGGGCTCGCTTTCGCTCCACGAGATCCAGCTAAAGGATCCGCCTTCAATCTGCGAGTCCATTGCGTACGGAGCCTGAGGAGCTGCGTATATGAATCCCAGACCTCCCGCCCTGTCCCAGAGCTGAACGAATCGCTTTGGGTTGCTGCCGTATCCATGCAATCCGATAACAAGTGTGTAAGACTTGGATGGATCGTAGTTTTCTGGCAACCTGACGTAGCAGTCGAAATAAGCGGGCGAATCGACGCGGACAAGCTCGCCGTACTTTGCATTTTTCTCGGATAGCTCGGCCTCAATTTCGTCTATGGCAGCTTTGAAATCCGCGTCTTTTCGAATTTCCTCGAAGTCCGGGTCTTCCTTGACCCAATCTATTCGTTCGTAACCCGCATTGAAAGCGCGCAGAAGATATTTGGCAGCCAGGTTCGCATCTCCCAACTGGCCATAGCAGCATGCAAGATTGTATATGGTATCGGAGTCGCCGATATTCCTTTTCAAAGCACTTAAGTACAAAGCGGCTGCAGCTTCATACTCGCCTGCCAAAAAAGCATCGCGCGCTTTCGAGTGAATATCGGCAACATCGGCGTCCAAAAAATCGCCCGCAGATGGATCCAAAGGATCGATTTCAGAAACCTGCGCTTCAGGCTCCGATTCTGTTTCGCAAATTGCAACCTGACCGTAAGAAAACAAAATCAAGGCAATTGCGAAAATCGAAAGCAATTTTGCTGACATAACCATCAACCTCGCTCGTTACATTCCCATAGCGGGCATTGCCTCGCGCGCCGGTTCGCCGTCGGGATCTATTCCAAGCTTTTCCTGAGCGCTCCTCACGAGGTTAAATAGCCCAGTCTGACTGCCGAGTTCGATAACCTTTCCAAAGTGAAATCGCACCTTGTCCATTTCGCCGTCAATTTCGGCAATCCTGCCCGCGAGCCAGTGAATTTTGCATAAGGTATCTTGCTCAATTTCGTGTCCTCCGAACTCGCGTCCGTCCTCCACCGCCTCAAGCAACTGAGTCGTCATCGACCGGGCTTCGTCCATCCGGCCCACCGAAAAATACAAATCGGCAAGGTCGCGATAATCGCGCGCCCAACGGCGATAGTTTAAGGCCTGCTCCATGCAAAAAATCGCGCCTGCAGCATCGCCGGTTCCGCGCTTCATCCAGGCCGGCATAAGCCAGCCAAGAAACTTTGCATAAGTGATTCTTTCGGGCGTGTTAATCAACATTTTGTTGTCCGGATCGAGAACGATTGTACCCATTTCGCCTCGAAGGGATATTTGCAAATCGGTAGTTTCGCTTCTGGTTTCGACTCGCATGGTTTTAATGTCGCCGTCGGCAGTCGTAATCCTTACGTCAACGGGAATTGTTCCCTTCAAATCCGGGGCGCGCCGCACCGTCAAAAGGTAGTTGTTCCTGATTGTGTGCCTTGTTCCCGCCGAAAAAAGCGGCGCAGCCGTGGTATCGAAAAACGTTTTCTTGAAGTCCGATAGATTGGTTTTTAACTCTTTGCCCAGCTGTTCAAAAATATTCTCCGTTGAAAGGGCGTCCTTATCCGTATGCTGTTTGCATATCGAATTCAATGCCGAATGGAATTCTTCTTTGCCATAAATGTATTCAAGCATTACGAACAGCCCCGCACCCGATTGATAGAGCGCTGCCTTATCGCCAAGCTCCATACGTCTATCCAAGCTCATGGTTTTGCCTTGCGCGACCGCGGCTTGCATAATGTATCTTCGATAGGATTCCGCAGTACTCGGCTCAAACTCGTCAAAGTACGTAATCGGGCAATAGTTTGCCATTCCCTCCACGAACCAGGTCGGACCATCCACCATTTGTCCCCACCAAATATGGCTGGCTTCATGCGCGACCAGCGGCAAATTCGTCTGAGAACCCAGGTAAAACAACAGCCCGGCGTTTTCGAATGCCGCCACTCCTTCTTCATCGGGTATTAGAAACAGGACTTGCTCGCTTATCCTGCCCTCCGGATAAACGTGGCTGTATACGCCGAATCTTTCGGAATAGTAATCCAGCATTTTGCCAAGCTGCGCAACAGAAGGGTTGGTTTCCACGTGACTAATAATGTCTTTGGGAGCATACACCTTAAGTTTTACGCCGCCACTATAGATTTCTCGTTCCGGAAATTGCGTCGCCACGAGCATCACTCCGCGTCCATAGTTCTTCCAATCGGCGCTGTGAGTGTAGTCTTCATTTACCTTCGAGTCCCCACCGGGGCTGACGGTAAAGCTCCATTTCGTTCCTTCCGGCATTTCTGCGTATACGGTTTTATCGCATGCATCGCTGCCCGTATAAAAGGCATAATCGTCGAATCTGTATACGCCGCCATAGCCTATCGCGTCGTACGACTTCGGAGCAACGCCGGATAACTCGACGTATAGCTGAACGTCCTTTTTGGCGAAGAATTTGTGTGAAATGTCAACGGCCCATGTCGCCTGGCCAGCAACTTGCTTTCTTTTGAATGAAACTGACTGCCCGTCCACTTCGACGTATGTCACGTTTAGCCAAGGGTAACAATAAGCTCTATATCCATCTAGAGACCTGAGAGTTTTTCCACTAAGCAATACGCTTACGCTCGTCTCTTGAGTCTCGGGATTAAAGCCGTATACGATTTCCTTATTCTTAAAATCTATGGACGGGTCGTAGTTTTCCTCGTTGACGAAATACGGATGAACGAAGTAAGCAAAGCCTTCGAGGTAATCTGTAATTTCAAGTTTTCCCTTCGCGTCCCGCGTGTAATCGAAACGCTTTCCATCGGCTGTGAATAAGGCGATGAAAAACTCGGCGTCTTTCGGTTCGCGAACCTGAGGTCCGCGCGGTCCGCCGCCCCTCATAGCCGCCATTAACTCCTCGTGCGTCATTTCTGCCGGCAGCGCGTCGCTCCAAGCCTGCACATAAAGACCCCAAAGCGCGCCCGCAAAGTCACTGGGCGCATTTTTGTCTACAAAAATCGGAATGCCTTCTTCAAAAACTTCCATTCCGCCTTCGAGCCCGCATTTTGCGTAAAATCCGGCTAGGTCAATTTCAACAGGGATGCCGGCCTTAAAAAGCCCCATCTCGTAAAATAGGTTGAGCGAGTCGCTTGAAGGAAGCGCAGATAGCTTTAATCGCGCTCCTCCCGCGAAGACTATATGGCGATACAAGCCATCATTATCCGGAAGGAGGGCGTAATTCCCATCGGTAATCTCAATTTCGCCGTAAGGAGCGGCCAACGTAACCGGCGACTTTATTGCGAAAACCGCCGTATAGAATTCATCTTGAGTAACCATTACACCCGCGCCGGCGGGTGCAGATGATAGGTAAAGAATAATTGCAGCAATAGAAATCAGGCGCATCGAATACTCCCATAATTTAAGCGGAGCCTGCATGTTATCATAGCGCGGTGCTCATCGAACGTGTACGCATTCGCGATTATCGGAACATCGCGAAGGCGGAAATCGAGCCCCCAGCGGGCATAAACCTCATTTTCGGCGCGAATGCGCAGGGCAAGACCAATCTGCTCGACGCGCTGCACTTCGCCACGTACATTAAAAGCGCACGCGCTACTCGCGAAAAGGAAATAGTCCGTATCGGCGCCGAGCGAGCGAGAGTCGAAGTATGGCTAAAAAAGAGCGGCGAGTTGACAAACCACCTATCGGTAACCGTTTCGGGTATTAAAAAATTCCTGAAGCTAGATGGCAATGCCGTTACCCGTTTCGAAGACGCCATAGGCATACTCGGCGCACATTTCTTTTTCCCATCGGACTTGTCCCTGATAAAAGGAGACCCTTCGCTAAGGCGCGAGGCGCTTGACTATGAGGTCTTAAAGGCTGTTCCGAGCGCTGTCAGGCCATATGCGGATTTTAAGCGAGCGCTTTTGCAGCGAAATTCTCTTTTAAAACGCTTTGGCGCCGAAAATGCAAAAGAAATTTCGGCGTGGACGGATAAAATGGTGAAGGCAGGCGTCGAAATAGCCCGGATGCGTTCCAACCTGCTGGAAAGAATCAAGCCCCGTTTCGTGATTCACTACGGGCGGATAAGCAACGAGCCGGATCCCGTCACGATTAAATATTTTTGTTCTTTTTCGAACGATGTGGGCGGAATCGCGAAAGAAGCGCTGCAGAAAAGCTATAGCGAGAGAATCTACGAAGTAGCGGAAAAAGAACGCGAACTGCAATATACGACAATTGGGCCGCACCGTGACGAACTGCTGTTTCAACTTGGCGGCGAATCTTTAAGGCGTTACGGAAGTCAGGGGCAACAGCGAAGCGCCGTTCTGGCGTTCAAAATCGCGCTTTGCGACGTAGCGCGTGAGCTTACCGGAGACGATCCGGTGCTTTTTTTGGATGACGCGCTGTCGGAACTTGATGACTCGCGCAAAAAGAGCCTTCTATCCGCGCTTGAAAACCGCTCGCAGGTTTTCATCTCGCTCGCGAGCGAAAAGGAGTTGAAACTCGTAGCGCCGAAGGCTTCCACTGTGTGGATGGTTAACAAAGGAAAAATTTCTCCGGCAAAGCCCTGAAACGCGAACAAACTCCCCCCGGATTCATCTTATAATATGGAGGAACGAGGTTGCAGCCGGGCGCCGAAGGAGGCGTCAAATGAAGGTTTTATTGGATTTGACAGGGCTAAAGGAGAGCGTCGAGCGCTACTCGTACGCCGTTCTTATATGCATTCCCAACGACGATTCAAAATACCAGGAAATGCTGGCCGCAGCGGACAGAATTAGAACCGAAATCGGATCGGAAGTGAAGATATTCGCCGTTTACAGGCGCGACGCCTCGAAAGTCGTTTGGTTCATCCGCCCCGAACCGCACCCGCTCATCTGCTTTTTCGCTGATGGAAGGCTTGTCAAAACGGTTAGCGGTATCCGCCAATACCACGGTTTACTGCGTGAGCTTAGAGAAGTGTTGAAAATTGATGTCAGGGAGCCAGTTGAAGCCTGACAAGCCAATCAAGACACTATTTGGCATTACCGAACACCGGTGAAACTATCGGATTTTTCTCCGGCGTTTCAAGGCTGATGCGGCCAAACCTGCCGCGCTGAAAGTCGCGAAGGAATATCTTATAGGCGCGAGACAAATCTGGCAGCCCTTTTCCGAGGTTCAATTTTCTAATCATAGCAAGTTTTATCGCAAGCTCTTCCGCTCCTCCGTCGAAAGGAAGTTCGAATTTATAGTACTTTTCGGCTTTTAAGCGCGCCTTGGCGTCCATCCCGGAAATTAACGCTTCGACCGCCGATTCGAGTAATCCTTCGTCGTCCGGCATCAAATTTAGCGCCAGCCAAGTTGGGCGGTGACGTTTGAAATGTCCGGTTTCTCTAATAATCCCGGCGGTATCGAGCAAATCGACGCCGTCCATCACGCGCACCCACTGATATCCGCGCGTAATGCCGGGGCGATTTCCGACTCGCAACTTTCGTTCGCCGATAAGCGCGTTTAGAAAAGTGCTTTTTCCAGTATTCGGCACGCCTAATACGACGATTCGAAGGGTTGTTTTCGCAATTCCCCGTTCTTTGCGGTCCGCGTTTTTCGCTCTGTAAATCCTAGCCAAAAATGAACGGAAATCTCGAATACCCTCGCCCTTCAGTGCGTTTACTGCGAACGCCGGATAACCCGCTTCCTCGAAATATTTAAGCCATTTTTCGGTTGTTTTCGCGTCGGCAAGATCCGCATGCGTAAGTATGAACGCTTCGCGCCCGGCAAGCTTGTCGTCGAGCCACATGCACGCGCTCGGCGCGCGCGCGTCGAGCGCATATGCAGCTACGTCGATGTAGCGTGCGATTTGCGCGGGGAAAACGTCTTTTTCGCTTGGACGCTGAACCACGATAAAAGTATATCAGCCGGTTTTAACGCCTGCTTTTTAGGTGGAGATTATTGTTTGTAACAAGGCAATCGCTTCGTCTTTGTTTTTAATCTTTCCCGAATTTTCGGCATCGCGTAATTTCTTCATTAAAGCTCCTACTTTCGGTCCCGGCGATATTCCAGCGATTTCCATAATTTCGGCACCGGTAAGAAACGGGCGCCGCATAAACTTAGGTTCGAAAAATTCTTTCAGAATTGCTTTGGCCCCAACGAAATGCCTCCGTATATTTTCTTCTTCGACTTTTGGGCCGCGCGCGGCGAGGCGGTCGGAAATCGAAAGCAGAATTTCATGCGGAGTCAATGCGCCCAGTTTTTTAACAAACCTCGAAATGCTTTTTTGATTCGGTGTTTCGTCGCGAGCAATGAATCCAAGCAGCATATGCTGCTTGATCAGAGTTTCAACGCTTTGGGAGGCCGCTGCAAAACCGGGAAGGCGGTTTGTTACGGCGGCGCCTGTTTTCGCTCCGAGCGTGTCGTGTTTGTGAAATGTAATCCGCCCTTCCTTTCCATCCGCTTTCGTCGAGGGCTTTTCGATGTCATGCAAGAGCATTGCAAGTCGAAGAACGGCACGAGCATCGAGCCCGTACAAAGGCTCCATTAGCGAATCGCCAATTCTATCGCCGTATGTTTGCGAGACTTCATCGGGAAACCTTATCAAGCGGTCGAGATTTTCCATTGCCTCTAAGGTATGTGCCAGTACCGGCTTATGGTGAAATTCATTTTGCTCGCACTTGCGCATCGGCTCAATTTCGGGGATAGCCAAGGTGAGTAATCCTTTGGCATCGAGCGCTGCAATCGCGGCCGCACCATGGAAGTGGTGAAGCGCGGCAACCACAAGCTTACTGCAAAATTCAGTGCTGGAAAGCAATTCCTGAGGGATTTCGGCCGATAGCCGGCCGCCTGCATCGAACCATACCGGTTCCGTCACGGCGAAACCACCGAAGCAATCAGTCGCGATAAATGGAATATGCCGATGATGAGCGCGGCGGTCGCAGCAGGAATCAAAATCATTCCGGCGGTAGTCAAAATGAAGCGCACATATAGATTATATCGCGAACAATCAGCGAATATTCAAGCCATAAATGAATATCGCAATTCAAACGGAGCTATTCCGCACTCTAGCCGCAAAGCGCTTTCGCTTGGTTTTTCATCCAATATTCGGGATACCACTTTTTCAGGAATCCCGCATTCATTAATGAGGCGCAGCACATCGAGGCTTTAGTCGCCTTTGGTGTTTCACATCATCTTTGAATTTGTCGGTTCCAAATAATATTCATACTAATAAGGTATTAATACTTTTCTTTAGGATTTTCAGTTTTAAATCCGACGGCCGAGGTGGCAAAATGAGGGGAAATTTCATATCGGCATTTGTTTTCGTCGCGGTGCTTCTGTGGGTGACGGTTTTTGGCGCTTCTTGCGGGAATCGTACAGCGGCGGGGCTTTCGAGCAAATCCGGCGGACCATCTTCGGCTGAGCAAAAACCCGGGGATGTTGTTGCCGAGTTAAACGCACTTGTAAAACCATCCGGCGTTCCCAATGACGTTTGGACAAATCTCAAAAATGCCTTTCTTAAGGCTTATGATCCTACCCGCGAAAAATCCATTGCACTCGAGTTACCTCCGGACGTATCTGGAGAAATTCAAGAAGGCAAATTGATTATTTCTTGGCCATACAACAATTTTGGTGATTATGACTTAAGCGGGGATGTAGGCGTTCCGGACATTACTCCCATTGCGCTGAACTACCTTAAACTCGTTTCAAGTGGCGAACCGTTGCTTCCATGGATCGACGGTGACACAAACGGCGAAATCGGAGTGCCGGACGTAACTCAAATTGCCCTTAATTACCTTAATCAAGTAGATGGCTACATCGTAGAAACATCGAGTATGCAAAACGGGGAATATTCCCAATCCGCGCTTGTCGGTTTTGGCGACGAAGTCGGCGTTGATAGGACGGTTATTCCGCCCAGATTTTTTATCACAGTAGACCCAGCCCCAATTCAAGAAACGTGGTTTCGTGTGTATGCTTTCCACGCAGAAGAATTCGGCCCACCTTCTATTCCAATTGATGGAACCGGAGAACCGCCTCCTTCTGGACTATACATCGAAGAAGACTCTCTGGGTTTGCAGGTCTACAACGAAGGAGTTGTTTTAGGGAGCATTACTGTAAGGAATTCCTTGGAAGGCAGCCAAGATTTCACAGTCGAGTCTAGCGAAGTTTGGCTTAATGTAACTCCCGCAAGCGGTTCAGTAGATGGAATGGGCACGGCCACTATAGAAGTTTCGGCAGATGCAATGGGACTTGCATTCGACCGACACCACGCAGAGTTAACACTGAAGTGGAGCGGTGCGGATGACGTTTGCGATATTGCTTTTGACCACGCTCAATTGAATGCAGTTGTTTCGGAAGATACAACTTTGCCTTTCCTAGAAATCAAATCAGGCGAAACTCTCACAATCGAGAACGATGCACACTTGACGGTGACTGGTGAAACTGAAATCGACGGAAGTTTAATCGGCAACAATAGCTCGATATGGCTTAATCTTCAGGGCGATTCTGCAATTAGCGGTTTAGTCAAGGCAAATCTGGAAGAATCATACACACCAAGAGATGAAAACCAAGCGGGAATATTGATTATTGCTGAAGGAGGTTTGCATATTGGAGACAATGCGGAATTCGAAACGAACGGTTCGTTAATCGTGACTGATGATCCGGAAGACATTCCTGTGCCCGACGACGTCGAGGCAAATGCTGATACTTTCGATTCAGATCCCCTCCCATTCATTATTGTGCCGCTTCCTGACGGCGGAATGGGACCTATGGCACCGCCTCGAAACCCCGTCGCTATTAGGGAAGCGTCCCAACTACCTCCTTGGCGATTCGGCGGAATTTACCGTTATCCATTTCCTCCGCCCTCAGGCGTTCGCAAAATCGTAGTTGCTATTTGGCCGAAAAACCGCGACGTTCTTGTGGAAAATTTCGAATTGTCAGGGCCTCCGGGGAGGCCCGGAGAAGACGTGGAGGCAGTCGGAACGGCTACCGGCGGAAATGGGGAGAACGCTTTTACTTTAAACATTAAAGTTCCCAACAACAGCCTTACATTCGGGGCTAACGTAATAGTAAATCTTGGTGACGGAGGCCGAGGTGGGCATGCAATTGCCTTAGGCAATAAGAATGCGGTTGCAAACGGAGGCAGCGGAGGTCAACCAAGTAAGTTTAAGTTTAGCGCAGGTACAAGCCTAAACTTTGGAGGCGCGATGAATCTAAATCCAGGCAAAGGCGGAAAAGGCGGAGCTGCAGAGGCCTATGCCGAAGATGGCAACGCTGGCTGTCCGCCTGAAGACGGCGGTTTCGCCGTTGCAACAGGCGGAGAAGGAGCAAGCGTTTCCCGGTCGTTGCGCGCAAGAGGAAATGTCAACGGCCTTAGCAATGTAACTTTTGGCGACCAAAAAGGTGGCGACGGAGGAGACGCCTTTGCATTCGGCGGCGATGGCGGTGACGATACTTGTTGTCCTGGAACAAAAGGCGGTAAAGGAGGCGACGCTACGGCAACCGGTGGTGGCGGAGGTAGTTCTACGCTTTCCTTGAATCTGGGCGGAAACAGCCTGGCCAACGTTCCGGCCGCAATCGGCGGCAATGGAGGAAGTGGAATTACCGAAGCTGGAAGGGGCGGGGACGGATCAAGCTGCTTTAAGCAGAAAGCCGGAGATGGAGGCGACGGAGGTGTTTCTAACGCTTTTTACGGACTTGGAGGTGCTGGCAACGGTCCGGAGTCAATTCCCGGCATAGATGGAACTACCGAAATTGACACATCAGGAGGGCGCGGCGGAGATGGAGGCGATGGTGATCCATTCGGAGTGGGAGGTATCGGCGGGGACTTTTTCGAAGGCCCGGCCGGCGGTCCGGCAGTACTCGTCGGCAAAGGAGCCGATGGAGAAGATGGAATTGAGTCGGAAATGATCTATTGGTGGTGCGGATGGGGATGGATGGATCCTCTGGATAATCCCGCGCCTCCGGGGCCATATAACGTACCAATTTTCGAAGATCCCGAAATGATGTCACCTACGGGAGATATGTTTATAAATCTCGTTCCCGCGCCCGGATGCGGATATTTTCATGACCTGCTTCCGGTTCCGCATATAGGAGTGACAACGGAGTTTGATCCTGCGATTGTCCAGATCGAACTTCATTCTCTCCAGCTTGCGGGAGGCCCCTTACCCGGCAGAATAGTTGACGTTTCACTGGATCCTTTGGCTAACTGGGACCTTTGGAACAAACAACCAACTGCGCAGCCGATTCAGATTGCCGTATTCGATGAGGAAATGAATCCTATGGTTCAAACCACGATTACCGAAATCCCAACGGAAATAATTCAGCTGGATTTGAAATCTGTGCCGTCAGAACCATTCAGGCTCGCAATTTTTGTTCCTGCAGGATGGTTTTCTGCGTGGGGACCGATAATCATTTGTGACCCATAAAATCCATCCAAAGGTTCATACGTCTGAATTTCAAAGGGGCGAATTTCGCCCCTTTTGCTGCAATTTTTAGTGCAACTTGAAAGTCGGAATGAAAACCCAAAATCACTGCCGTTGACATATTTTTACATTTAAGCCTTAAATACACAAGTTCGGGTATAATTTCACGTCCCATTTTTTTTGTCGGGGCTTTTATCCTGCTTTCAAGGAGGTCTCTTATGGGGAGGATTATCTCTATCAGGCTGACTTTAATTTTGGCAATCCTAGTCGTGGTCGCTGTTTTAGCGGCTTGCGGAAAAGGATCCGGTGTAGGAGCGAAGTTTTCGGGGAAACCTGGCGAAGCGTATGGCTCGCTTGAAAGCGTCAAGGCTGAACTGGACGTACTAGAGAAACCTGACGGCGTTTCTCTAGAAGTTTGGGATGCGCTAAAGTCGGAATTTTTGAATTCGCTCGACCCAACTCGAATCGGATCTGCTGCGCCTACCGGAGATTTCGGCAAAGTGACTCCGGAGTTGTTCGATCCCGGTAACGGCACTGCAGAAATTCGATGGCGATATAGAAATACTGGCGACTACGACTTAAACGGCGAAGTCGGTATTCCGGACATAACGCCGATTGCACTGAACTACCTCGCAACCGTAAGCGATCCGGATTCGATTCTGGCTTGGATAGACGGCGACGAAAACGGAGAAATCGGCATTCCGGATGTAACTCCTATAGCACTTAACTATCTATCGTTTGTCGAGGGATATTCGATTGAGCGCGCCAACGCGGCAGGTGGACCGTACGTTGAAATCGGTACTGCTTTGTTCGAGGAGCATAACGATGCGCCGATTCCAGGCTTTGAGTTTATTGACTTATCGCCGCCCTCTGGTACAGTGTTCTATCGCATTATGCCATTTCACGGCACGGATTTTGGCGAGCCTTCCGATCCGCTCGAGTTTGTTGCGGGAACTACAATAGATACCGAAACCACGCTACCAGAGCTGATTATTGCAGCGGGTGAGCGCGTAAACGTGATTAACGACGCGAAAGTGCACGTGAATGGCGATGTCGTTATCGACGGCGAACTTCGCGGGGTCAACGGCGATTTGTGGCTGCATGTCATGGGCAACCTTACCGTAAATGGAAAAATCACGCTCGACGCTCCGGAAGAAAACGTACCGCCGGAAGACGATTTTCCATCCGTAATCTTAATAGTGGAAGGCGATACTACATTTTCGGATGCTTCAACCCTTGCAAGCGACGGATCGGTCATGCTCGTTTCTGATTTGGGAAGCATACCTGCGCCGGACGACGTATTTTCAGACGCCGATTCCGACGACGGATTTACCCCCACTCTTGCTCCTTTTTTCCAAACGCCGGGCGGCGGATTTTCAAGGGCGCCATCCCCGTTTGCGATTTCTGAATTCGGCCGGTCTGCAAGCCAGGCTGGAAGAAATACGGTACTGTCGGGCAACTGGGTCGTTCGCACTCCGCCTCGCGGCGTAAAGCGAATCGTAGTTGCGGTTTGGCCTAACGGCTCCGACGTCGATGTCGTCAACTTTATGATTACCGGCCCCGATGGAAGGGAAGGAGCGAGCGATATTGGCGGAAATCCGGTTGCTACCGGTGAAAACGGTGGCGACGCAATGACTTGCAACATTCGGGTAAACGGCGGAGCGCTGAACATTAACGGCGACGTAACATTCAACCTTGGAAACGGCGGCCGCGGCGGAAGCGCAATGGCACTCGGAAATCCGGACGCTGAAGCCACCGGCGGAGACGGAGGTCAGCCGGGCAAACTTAAATTCCGTGCAGAAAATGGAATAAACATTTCGGGTACGTTTCATATAAATCCGGGCGACGGCGGTGCGGGCGGCTTCGCGGAAGCTTACGGAGCCGACGGACAGGACGGCTGTCCGGCAGAAAATGGAGGAAATGCATCGGCATTCGGCGGTTTCGGCGCAGCAGTTGAGCGGGTACTAACCGCACGCGGAGTTACCGGACTCGGAAGCGTGGAATTCGGGTTTCAGTTCGGCGGCGACGGCGGTTATGCAATTGCATATTCTGGATTCGGCGGTAACGACACATGCGTCCCCGGCGGCATCGGTGGCAGGGGCGGCGACGCCCTTGCGGATGCCGGAGACGGCGGAGATTCCTTCCTGACCGTCACCGGAACGCTCGGTGGAACCGCACTCGGCGGAAACGGCGGCGATTCATTCTGTGCCGAAGGCGAGGGCGGCGATGGCAACAGCTTTGCCGACAAAACGCCGGGCGGCGACGGCGGCGACGGCGGAAGTATGTTTTCTTACGCCGGAAAAGGCGGTACGGGAACCGACGGCGATGGCAACGATGGAACGCCGGACATTGACGCGAACGGCGGCCACGGCGGCGACGGTGGCGATGGCTGTGGACCGGGTTTCCGTGGATTCGGTGGCGGCTGGGAATTCGGCATCGGCGGACAAACGACGGGCACCGATTTCGGCATCGACGGCGCGGACGGAGTTTCCACCTGCATTATGTGGTTCTTCCCTTGGGATTTCCTCGTTGACGGTCAAATTCCGGGCGGCTCGCTGTTTACGGAAGACCTGTTTTCGTCTCTCGAACCGCCTTCGCTCGAAGGTTCCATGCCGGTTGAATTTCTCGACATAGGCGGAGCCGAATATTTTACCCAAGGTACGCCATTCCGTCACGTCGGTTTTGCAGGCCCGGGGGTGTTGCGCATAAACGTTGGCGGAATAGCACTTAACGAGGGACAGCCGGGCGATATCGTGGGCATTCGATATATGACGGCGCAGCCGATGTTTGGAATCGGCGAAGAGTTTCCACTGGTGTTCAACGCTTACGATTCGGGAATGAATTTGATCGATTCCGTATTATGGACGGATCCGAATGCGGAAATTGTGGATAGCTTTTTCGATGTATTCACCGACTTGAGCTACATCGACATCATCCCGCCGAATGGCTGCTTTGTAACAATCGGAGGTATTTTCATCTTCGATCCATAGATTGCCTGTCGGGAAAACCGTAAACTGGCGAACTCTATGAAAGTGCGGGCGTTGCCTTTGTTACGCTCGCACTTTCGCGTTTATACATTGCATGTATAATTCCCGCTCGTGATTTCTTGAGGTTTGAAATGGACGAAAATAGAGACAACGAATTTGAATTTGCTCCCGGAATCGACGAAGCCAAAGCGGAAAAGCTTGAGGCGTTCAGGGCCGCGGGGCTGGATCCTTACGGCGAAGTGCGTTTTGAGAGGACTCATTGCGCGACGGGCATTCACGCGTCCTTTGAGGAACTCGAAGGCAAGCCGGTTCGAGTCGCGGGCCGGTTGTTGACGAAGCGCGTAATGGGGAAAGCAGGTTTTGCGGATTTGCACGACCAGTCGGGAAAAATTCAGCTATATTTCACTCGTGACGACGTATCTTACGAATGGGGGGAAGGCGCGCATCGGCCGGAAGGATTGCCCGACGGTGCACCGGCACACAATATAACGGCATACGAGCTTTATAAAAAACTCGATTTGGGTGACGTTGTCGGTGTCGAGGGCGAGGTTTTCACGACGAAAACCGGCGAGGTCTCGATACACGTTCGCAGATTCACGCTTCTATCCAAAATTCTGCGCACCCTTCCCGAAAAGTTTCACGGGCTAACGGATGTCGAAGCTAGGTTTCGTCATAGATACGTCGATCTTGCCGTCAATCGCGAAGTTCGCGACCGCTTCATTAAAATTTGCAGAGCGAAATCCGAAATCCGCAGATTCCTTGAATCTCGAATGTTTGTAGAAGTCGAAACTCCGATGCTTCATGATATTGCTGGCGGCGCAACGGCTGACCCGTTTAAAACGTATTTTAACGCGCTAGATCAAGAAATGTTTTTGCGAATTGCTATCGAGCTGCACTTAAAGCGCCTGATAGTCGGCGGAATGGAGCGCGTTTTCGAAATGGGCCGCGTTTTCAGAAACGAAGGCGTCGATACGTCCCATAATCCGGAATTCACTATGCTAGAGCTTTACTGGGCTTACGCGGACTATGGCGACGTTATGAAACTTACCGAAGACCTAATCGTGCACATCGCGGACAAAGTTTTCGGAACGCGCAATTTCGATTTCGGAGGCGCACCGCTTTCGTTTGAACCTCCGTTCGCCAGAATAACCTTCGCCGATGCTATGAACAAATTCGCCGGAGTGAATATCGAGGAAATACGAACGCTTGCGGATGTAACCGCAAAGGCGCGCTCGCTTCAAATCGCTCTACCCGAGAAGAAGACGTACGAAAAAGTGCTCGACGAAATTTTCAAGGAAATGGTGGAGCCTAATCTCACTCAACCGACATTCGTCCTCGATTATCCTGTAGAACTTACGCTGCTTGCCAAGCGGAGGCCAGACAATCCCCGGCTGGTTTACAGGTTCGAACTTTTCGCCGCAGGATTCGAAATTGCGAATAGCTTCAGCGAAGCCAACGATCCGATCGATCAAAGAAAACGAATGGAAGAGCAAGTAGCGGAGGCGAAGTCTGCCGGAGAAAAGTTTCGTGACGTCGACCACGACTTTCTTGCCGCGCTCGAGTACGCCATGCCTCCGAACGGCGGTCTAGGAATCGGAATTGACAGGCTGATGATGCTCCTTACGGGCCAGACTTCGATTCGCGAAGTACTACTTTTTCCCCAGCTCAGGCGCGGAAAAAAGGGCGGGGAATAAACTCCCGCCTTTGGATGTACTTGGTCTTGCGCGCCAAAAACGCCGCAATCCAGTTCAATACTGGCTTAGTTTACGTTAACTGTATAAACGGGCGTCAAACCGGAGCCGTAGTCTTTGCCTAGCGTTCCGAACGTGTAATCCGTGCCTGCAAGGCTTGAGTAAAAAGTTCGATCCTGATTTCCATCAAAACCGATAACCTCGAATGTAACCGGCCCCGGAGTCATCGCTCTGAACCTTATAACGCCTGCCAATCCTATCCCGTTTAGTATTTCTACGCTATTGCCGCCATAGTTGATTCCTAAGTCGACAAAATAATTCTGTGGTATCAGCAAAGATGGAAATTCTGTACCGGTATGGCCGTAAAAATACTCTCCAATCCAGATTTTGGTGGCAAGTGCTTTCGATTTTTCCACCCCGAATCTGACGGTGTTTAAGTAGGCAAGAGGATTCGCGTTCAGATTAATGAAGCAACCGACCAGAATGTCTTCGCCAGCGGCATACTCGCTTTTGGTTGAATGAAAGAAAACACTGTCGTCAACTGCTCCCGCGTATGGATCGGTTTCAAAGACCAGAATTGGTGCTGTATCTTCGGCAAAAAGCCCGCTTGAACTCGTAACGCGAAGCGTCGCGATATGGTCGCCTACTCCGGTATAAGTGTGATCTACGGTAATTGGAACCGGACTTGACCAATCGAATATCCCATCGCTTTCGAAGTCGATTTCGTAAAGCATAATGAATTCTCCGGAGTTTTCTTCGACGCTTCTTCGTGGATCGAGAGTTGCAATTACGGTCATCGCTCCCCTCTGTGGCACCGCCCAAAGTCTTGCCTTTGGCGGACTTCCATCGGTAACGCCTAAGGTGAAATAAAACCAATCGCCTCCGAAACCGTTTTCTACGTATAGCGAGCAATCGTAATTTCCCGGTTGTCCCAAAGTGACTCCGGCCACTATTGAGCCTCCCGATCCTGTAGGAGTATTGGGTGATGCTCCCCCGCCGAAGTTCCATTCATAGTTAAATGGGGAATCACCGGCAACAGTAGCCGAGAAAATGGTAAAAGCGTCTTTGGCTCCCGTCAATGGACTGACTTCGATTATCGCCGGGGAGTTGCCTCCGGCCGGTTCTACGGTGAGAAAGAACACATACGACATAATGAAGCCGAAGTCATTCGCAACTGAAAACCAACAATCGTATTCGCCGGCCGGACCCAAAGTTACCGTTGCTTGAACTGGGTCTCCCGAGCCTTCGACAACGGTAGGCGTTGCGGCGCCACCCAAAAACGCGAACGACCAGCTGTTTAGAGGTCTCGAACCAGCAATGTCGGCCGTAATTGTAATCTGCTCACCTTCGGTTCCCGATAACGGTCCTATGGTGGTTACGCTCGGCGGTGTTCCGGTTTCCGTTACGTTCAAATTGAAATCGAAAGTATCGCTGCCGAACAGATTCGTTACGGTCAACGATGCGCTGTATGTGCCTACATCGCCAAGCCTTACTTCAGGTGCAACTTCTGCCGAAACATCCGGCGAGGCGCCTCCTCCGAAATTCCACTCATAGGTAATTGGCTCATCGCCGGTCACTATTGCCGTAAACATTCGTAAGGCTCCCGTAATACCTCCGGAAGGTGAAACAGACGAAATGGCTGGCGCTTCGCCCGTAAATTCAATCCTGTTGCTTAGCATAGCGGCCCCGCCAGTCGAACTTACCGCGCGCACCCAAAGGTAGGTTTTCATTCCTTCAGGAAGAGCGTTTACGGCAAATTTTACGGGTGCAAGAACCGCGGCGGCGCTGGGCTTTTTCCCCTGCGAAAACGGAATTACCTCGCCGATTTTGACAAACGGTCCCGAAATGGAATCCGAAGTAACGAACTCGTATCCTTGAACCGTATTCAAGTAGTTTTGTGCGATGGGAGTTACATCCGGCACGCCGACTTCGCCGTTTGCGTCTCCGTCAATCCACGCGACAAGTTCGCTCTCGGTGGATTTTTTCAGGTAATTCAATGCAATCGGTGTAATGTCAGGCACGCCGACTTCGCCGCTTAAATCGTAATCTCCGGCGTTCATGTAACTCCATGTAAGCTCTCCCGTTTCGGCGTTTAGTGTCAAATCGGTCACTTTGCCAGTGTTTCCCGGAGGAACCTGCGAAACAATTCTTCCTTCGTTTTCGATTCGTTTTTCAAGCTGACTTATTAGTTCCTTTCTAAGCCGCTCGAAAACTTCGGAATCAGTTTCCGCGGGGGCGGCGTAATTGCAAACTTCAAACAATACGCCCTGAAGATCGAGAATTCGATTGGAGTGAAAATCGGAAGCGTATCCAGCTTCCGGCATTTGTGGTACGTCCGAACTTCCTCTTACCCTTTCGAAAGAGGATCCTCCGCATCCTCCAGACAACAGGGAGAATGCAAGCAACAATGCGAAAACGACAACGCTGTAATCCCTCATCTCAAGCCCTCCGCCATTATTTTATGGCGGACTGATTATAACATGCCCAAAAAAATTCAATACTGTTTAGTGGATTTCCGGGCGAAACTTTCTCTATTGCGGATTAGTCGTCTTCGGGGAAAATCTTTTCAAGCACGGGCTCGTCGGATTCGATATGCCCGTCACGGAATCTGATGATGCGGCTCGATTGATTTCCTATTTCCATTTCGTGGGTAACCAAAATAATTGTTATTCCGCTGTCGTTCAATTCGCGAAACAACTTCATTATTTGATTGCCCGACTTCGTGTCGAGGTTGCCCGTGGGTTCGTCCGCAAGAATAATCGCCGGGTCGTTGACAAGCGCGCGTGCGATTGCCACTCGCTGCTGCTGTCCTCCGGAAAGCTCGTTCGGCTTATGGTGCCATCTTTCGGAAAGCCCGACCTTGTCCAGCGCTTGAAGCGCCCTTTGCCTTCGGTTTTTCGCCGCGCCCGCATAGATTAGCGGTAACTCGACGTTTTCCACCGCGGTTGTTCTTGGAAGCAGGTTGAATGTTTGAAAAACGAAACCTATTTTGCCGTTACGAATTTTCGCAGCTTCGTTATCCGATAGGTTTGCCACGTTCACGCCTTCGAGAATGTACTCCCCGGAGGTTGGCCTATCAAGGCAGCCGATTATGTTCATTGCGGTTGACTTCCCGCTCCCGGAAGGCCCCATGATTGCGACAAATTCGCCTTCAGATATATTGAAGCTTACGCCGTCAAGCGCGCGCACTTCGTATTGGCCCATGCGATAAATTTTGGTGACGTTTTTGAACTCGGCCATTACGGAGTTTTGCTTGATTGCCCCGGCGTTTTTTATTGCTTCAACGTTAACGTTCATGGCGCAAGTCCCGCAAGGACCCTTAAGCTGAAATCCGCCCGTTTGTGGTCCGAAATCGCTCGCAAATATGTAAGCTTTGCGCTAAGAAGGTTTTTCTCCGCTTCAAGAACGTCAAGCGTCGTCGCCAATCCGACTCGCTGGCGCTCTCGCGTGATACCTGCGTTTTCTTCCGCTACATCTACGTTGCTGCTTGCGAACTCGAGGCCGGTCAAAGTAGATTCCAATTCGCGAATTAGCCTGTCGTATTGGGTGCGCAAAGACTCCTTTACTTGCTTTCTGCGCGCTTCAAGCTCTAAAAGCTGCAGCCGATTTTGCTCGGTTTTACTTGTAATGTCTCGCTTGCCCCAAGGAAGCGCATAATTTAGCGTCAGTGAATAGCTTTGCGCAGCCGTTAATTCGCCGTAAACGCCACTGAAAGCCGAATCCTCTCCCTGGGTGCTGGCCGATGCTGAAAGACTGAGGTCGGGTTTCAGTTGATTTTTATAATACCTTGCCGTTAGTCCCAGATTTTTTTCCTGATTTTCGATTTGCATAAGCGCAAAACTTGAATCCATAACACTTTGCCATAAATCGCGATTATGAAGTTCGGATGGCGTGAATTCCGTTGTATCGAGCTGCTCGATTTGTATTGGCGCGCCTTCAGCATATCCGATAAGTTCTTCGAGCGATTGAATGGCGTCTTTAAGCGAAGCGCGTAATTCCACTAGCGACGATTCCTGCGAAAGCATCGCATTTTCGGCCTGTAAAACTTCCGTCCGAAGGCCAAGGCCGACTTTGAACCTTTCGGTGTTCCTGTCTACGAGACGCCTGTAATATTCGAGAGATTCCTCTCCTGCCTTTACTGCCTCAGTCAGGTAAACGGCGTTGTAATACCCCGTTGCCACGCTGCCTGCAAGTTGTCTGCGCTCGTTGTCGAGTTCCATGTATGCTAGCGCTACTTCGTTGTCCTGAGTGAGATATGCCAGTTTTGTCGAAATTTCGCCCCTGTCTTTGCCGAGAGGCATCGTATAGGTTGCTCCCAAGCTGCCTCCCCATGTTTTCGGGATCGTTGCGCTGGAAATGCTGACGTCCGTCATGCTGAATGAATGTCTCAATTGAATCTGGTCGCCGGATTCCAGAGGCTTTATAAGTGAAAGCTCGAAATTGACACCTTCGGTTTCGGATACGCCGCTCTGCGTCGCCGACGAAGTCGAGCCGGCGCTTTCCCTGTGGAATGCGGATGCAGTTATCCCTATCCGCGGGTCGAACGAAAAAAGCGTTGCGTCACGCGACAGCGTTTTACGAATCAGGGCGGTTTCGAGCTGAGCCAAGATATGGTTGTGCCTGAAGCTATATGCCACAAGGTCATCCAGCGAAAAAACAACGGGCACTTTTGGGCGCTCCGCTTCTTCACTGGACTTGGAATGAAAACCGGAGTTTTTCGGATTGCCGACTTCAATAATCCCGCCGCCATCCGTGGCGAAAGCCGGGGATAATCCGGCGATAGCCGTAAAAACAACCGCAATAACCAGCCGCGTGACATTCATATCGACATATAGGATAGCATCTGACCGAAGAAAGTTCGATTTCGTCACATTAATTGACATTTTCGGGCAAAATTGCCTAGCGGATGCCCCTTGAAGGATCGTAGCTATTAGCTTCTGACCAAAATGACTCCCACCACGGAATCGTAATCTGGCTTAAAACAAGGTATGCAGCCCCACCCAAAATGACTAACGCCAGAAGCAGGCTGATGCATATTCCAACAGGTGCAATGTCAAGGCCTTGTGCGAGCGAAATTATAAAGTGTACGACAGCGTAAATTGCCAGGATATAGGCGACCGGCATAACCCATATTGGAGAGGCGGTTCCGGCAAGGGTGTGTATTTGGTTGAAAGTGAAAAAGCCTGCTCCGAGCCCGAAAATAAACGAGTTATAGCCCATAGTTCGTATAAAATGGCCGAGCGTAATCGGCGTTTGAAAAAGCTTCGCGAAAATCCAAGTTAAAAACAGCAAAACAAGCCATAATAGAACAGGTACCAGCGGAATGAGAACGATATTGGTATGGAAAATTAGCTCGTATCTATTTTCCAGGTCTGCCATCGCCTTGTCCTGCACAGAATCCTTGTAATTGCTGCTCGAAGCGGCGGTTTCGGACATCGTTACGTTTTTAATCCAAGACTCGCTGAACGTATCCATAGACGGTCCTGCAAACGTTATGCCGGCAACGAATGCGGCCGCCCCAGCGAACGCAAGCGCCAGCGCGAAAAGGAAGTGCACTTCCTCGGCGATTCTGCGCAAGCTTATGTGAGGAAATACGTACGCTTGGAAACTTTGGAATAGAAATCGCCTGCCTGCCGCAAACAGACAAAGCACGATAACAATGACCAAAATCCAGGACGGGTCGACCGCGGAGGACGCGGTGACGTTTTCCAGTGTGTCGTTGCTAATCTGGGCAGATTCGGGATTCACGCTCCACTCCTTTACATATCGATAGATATTGTTTCATAGGGATCTATATCCTTGATCCCGCTGTAGTTAATCGCAACCGTTTGAGCAAGCCAATCATGTAACGCCTGCTTGCGGATGTTAAAGAACGCAAAGAAAACCGTAACATTAAGTGTTACGACCATAATCAGCGTTCTAATCAAAACGGCGCTTACACCGGCGAAATCGCCGTAAATCGTGACAATTCTGAGATTCAGCCAGCTCATTCCGAATGTTCTATTCTTAATAGCAAGCTGAATGAAAAAATAAAGGAAATCGGCCAAAAGGAAAGCGTACCAAGGTCGAAAGTGGATTAAAGCGGGCCAATAAGCTTTGATGAGTTCGCCGAAATCGTAAAGCGTAAATTTCCCTTGAACGGAGATGTAGACGAATGCGGCGAAAAAGTATATGACGAAATAGAAAATCCTCGCAATCACGAGGTCTAGCAGATATGCGACAAACCTGACAATGGGATTCGCATATCCACCTTCCGCGAAGGAGGTAGAACCGTAAGGATTGAAATCCGGTGGACGTTCCGGACGAATTTGCTCCTCGAGCGTTGCTTCCTGCCTTGCAAAGATTTGGTCGTCGCTAACCGCATGCTCGACTTCGTAACAAGTCTTGCAAATAAGCTTGCCTTTTCTAAGCGTAAGGCACTCGCTGCAATAATAAATCTGGCATCTTGGGCAAATCGAGGTCGCACGTCTGTCCGGATGATGATAGCAATTGACGGCAATTTCCTCAAAATGAGCCTCATGTGCGTGTGTTTGCGGCTCGTCCGCCGAGCGTTCGTCATCCTCTTCCTGATAATCCCAGAACCCTCTGCTCATACCATATCCGGAACACGATTTTACAAGTGGAGACGATCGGACTCGAACCGACGACCTACTGCGTGCAAGGCAGCCGCTCTCCCAACTGAGCTACGTCCCCATTGCGGGCGCTTTTGAAAGTGGGTCGACCTGGATTCGAACCAGGGACCTCATCCTTATCAGGGATGCGCTCTAACCAACTGAGCTACCGACCCGCGCGGTGAATTCTATCCCAACCGCATATAAGTGTCAAATAAAAACAGTCAAACTAATTAAGCGTTTTAGCCGGCAAGAAGGTTCTTTGACCATCGAACTTCCCTGTTATACTTTGCCGGTGGCGAAAATCAACCGCGAAGAAGCCATAATCGACACAGCGCGCCGATTGCTCGGCGCAAAAAATCGCGCTTATGGCAATTCTCAATCGCCAATCCGGCAAGTAGATAAATCGGCTTACGCGGCCATTTTGGACCTCGTCGGCGACAAAACCGTCGTACAAGGCGATGACTGCGCGGTTTGGAATGCAGGCGAGTTTGATTTGCTGGTAACCACCGATATGCTTATTGAATACACTCACTTCCTGCTTCCTTCGGATGATCGGCTAAACTCGCTCCGAAAAGCCGGATTTAAATCCGTGAGTGTGAATATCAGCGATATTGCCGCCTGCGGAGGCATTCCGATTGGCTTTGTTGTAAGTTTGGGTATTCCGGATATCGCGTCCGATGAAGAAATCAACGCTTTTTCAAATGGCGTTGGCAAAGCGGCAAGGTTGTATGGAGTGGAGATTTGGGGCGGTGATTTGGTGGTCGGCAGGGAGTGGACGATATGTATAACGGCCATCGGAGCGGTAGAGAAGGGGCGCGCAGTTCTTCGAAAAGGCGCCTTGCCTGGTCAATATCTCGCAGTTGCCGGTGCGATAGGGCTTGCTTATGCCGGTTTTTTCGCTGCATATCCCCAAACAGCCGGGCAAAGCAAAAAGTTTTCGCCGAATCCGGGCGGTTTTCAGAAATCATTAAAAGCCTTTCATATGCCGGTCGCCCAAGTCGAGATTGGAAGATATTTAAGTACATCCGGATTGGCAACGGCAATGATTGACACGTCGGATAGCCTTGCCAAAAGCGCCAGATTACTTTCGGAAGCGTCAAAGTGCGGAGTGATTTTAGATTTTTCCCATTTGAAGCCGCATCTGGAAGTGACCAAAATGGTTGGAGAAATTGTGCAAAGCAAAGCCAGGAATCAAATTGGAACAAAATCGCCGGAAAATGCGTACGAGGAAGCCTTAATTCAGTTTCTGCTCGATTCCGCCGAGGATTTCAATCTAATGTTCGCAATCGCGGAGCCGGATAGTATTTCGCTTGATGGAGAAACGAAGGAAATCCTTTCGATAATCGGGAAATTCGTTAGTAAGCCGGGAGTTTGGATTATGCGAAACGGGATACTTGAAAAGGTTGCCGAAACTGGATTCGAGCATTTTAAAAACAAAGGCAGGATTACCGGATGAATTTTCTATTCATTTCGACACATAACTTGCCCTTGGCGCTTCAGCTAGGAAAGGCGGATTCCGCAATCGAATATGCGCGCGAAAGCTGGGGATATTGGCTCGCGGCGCTGGTTGTCGTCTTTGCGGTCTTATTTTTTCGACGGCTTTTGACTTGGTACATAAATAAACGGGTCTTTGCTGCTACCGAAGGCAATTCCGATATCGACCCCAAAATTGCCGCCGAAATGCATAGAAGCGCAAATTGGCTATTGCTGTTTACGGCGATCTGGTTGGCTATTCTGATTGTTCCAATTCCGCCAACCGAAATCCTTACAATCGGCAAAAGCACATTCACTTTGGGCGAAGTTCTTCAATATGTTTCGGTCACGCTAATCATATTCTTCCTTGCCAGATTCCTGAACAGCATTCTCGAATGCATCGTTTATTTCGCGAAGAGAAGGTCTGAGGAATCCCAATCCAGGGCGGACGATGTGCTATTGCCCCTTATCCGTGACGCCGTTAAAGTCGTGCTTTGGATTTTTACGACTCTGGTAATAGTACAAGTTTGGGGATTCAACATTACGACACTTCTCGCCGGACTTGGCATCGGGGGTCTTGCGGTCGCGTTCGCCGCTCAGGAAACCATTTCCAACGTTTTCGGCAGCGTGACGGTTTTAATGGATAAGCCGTTCTCGGTAGGCGACTGGGTAAAAATAGACGACGTGGAAGGTGTTGTGGAAGAAGTAGGAATGCGGTCGACGCGAATCAGGACTTTTTACAAATCACAAATTACTTTGCCCAACTCAAAAATCACGAGCAGCGTGATTGAAAACTTTACGAGAATGCCAATGCGCCGTGTAAGGATGCATCTTGGCTTGGCGTATTGGTCGACTCCGCAACAGGTTAACGAATTCGTGATTGGCGCGCGCGACCTTCTTGGATCTCACAAAGGCATAGATCCTGAAACTACGGCTGTGTTCTTTGAAAGTTTCGGAGCGAGCGACCTTGCAATACTCGTGCAGTACTTTACGCCGACAGTGGACTGGAAGGAGCATCAAGCAATAAGGCAAGACATCAACCTTAAGCTGCTGCTGCTTGCAAAGCGAATCGGTGTCGATTTTGCCTACCCCGCCGCCATAGAATTTCAGGCATCGCTCGAAAAAGAAGTCCCACATCCATGGCTCAAATTGGATTATTCCAATACTGGAGATGGGGAGCCTTCGGCTTGAGGTTTTCTGGGAGGATTTTGCCGCATCATTGGATGAACTGGTATCAGGCCCGTTTTTTCGGACAGCCTTAACAAGGTCATATCTTGAATTTTCCTTATATTTGCAGCACGTTCCGGATTTTGCTCTAAAAATTGAATGGCGTTGGCAGTTTGCCCCGCAAGAAATGTATATGCGGTCGGAGGGTCTGCCAAAACGTTCGGAGCATTTGAACTCCTGCGGCTTTTGGAGGCAGTGGATAAATATTCGGCGAATTCTCTCATTTCATTCGGCGAAACGAACAATCCTCGGGAATTTATGAAAACGGTTTCGATTTCCGCCATTCCGGATTTGCTCAACACCAAGTACTCAAAAAGTGCAAGCGGTGCAGGGGATTTTTCTCTTTTGGCATAAATCTTCTCCGCCATAATCTGGATAAGCTCATTCCCGAAGGAATCAATGCGTTCGCTTTGTTTTACGATTTCTTTTGGCAAGTACGAAATCTCAATCGGAAACGCATTGCCGTTTTGCATCCTTATTTCAAAGTCATTGTCTTTGCCTGTTGCGCCAAAATACCAGCGGACGGCATCTAGGTTAAGTTGAGCGGAATTTATAGGGCTGCTTTCCGTCAAGCTGGTCCAGGGGCTAAGGGTTTGAGCAAAAATCCGAGATTGTTTAAGTGCAATCTCGTTTGCTCGTTTCGGATGATTTTTCAAGTATTTAAATGCGTCCGAGCCTTGCTCAGGAAGAAAAGTGTAACTAACGTAGAATTCCGGAAAGAATCCAGAGGGGACGAAAGAGCTGTTGATGAATGGCAAGTCCATAGTCCATTCCGAGATTTTCTGAAAATCGTCCATATCGGCGAATCGTCCGTCCGAAGCAATTAAGACTACGTCGACAGTCACACGACCACCAAATCCCAAAACCATGAATTCGGCCAATGAAAGTGGCGCTGGGTCAGTGGTTCGCATTCGGACGATTTCGTCTTTTAGCGCAAGCAGTTCCTCTTTTGAAAATCCCAGAAATAGATGCTGCGGCGATTCTCCCGCATCCATGCTTTCTATCGCCAAAAAAAGTGCGCTTCCCTCAAGTTGCATCAAACCAGTTTGAGTTTCGCACCTGCAGCTTTCGGTGTTGTCCGCCGCATCGGACTTCATAGCAGCGATTGCCAGAAAAAAACATATCGCCAACGAAAACGACAATAGCAGTTTCATAACGCCTCCGGATATCCCGCGTTCCTCTCATTCAATTCCGGCTGATTGCCTGCAAACTGCACAGCCGATCAACCGTATGACATTTCAAATATTCCGATGTTCAAGACATTTCAAGATTTGTCCCCAAAAAACGTGCGAGTTCATAAAATAAACTTCGTTTAACTTGCTCTACCCGCGCATATAGCGACCGTATGATTGTAGGCCCATGTCAATTTTTCCTCTTCGAGCGCAATTAGAGCCTTGTTTTGCCGCTCGATTCGCTCGTTCCAAAAGCTGTCGAATTCCGCATCGGTTCCGCCTCCCGCCTTGAATTCGCTGCGCAACGTCGGGAAAAATCTGCGGCAGTTTTCTTCCGATAGCGTCACTCTCAAGTTTTCCGCCAATGCCAGCTTCTCTTCCGTGTCGTAAGGAGGAAGCAAATATAGAAACCGGTCGCTTTTGCGAAAGAAAAAAACTTCGAGTCCCGCGTCGCGGAATAAAAGCGGCATTCTCCTTGCAACGGCGCTGTCTCCTTCTCCGGCGGCGATTTTTCCGCGGTAAAGCTTCTGTGCATATTCGAACTTGCGCGCCGCCCAATCGTAATCCGTTCCATCCGGCTCGGATGCGCAATCGAATCCGGAAGGGAAGCTTGCGAAATTGTCCGGCTCACAAGCAAATACGGTTCCGCCGGGCTTGACTACGCGGGACATTTCCTTAAGCGCTCGCACCGGATCCGTAAGGTGAAGCATTAAAGTGTGTGCGCCTGCAAAGTCGAATTCACCATCCCTATAAGGCATTTCGTAACAGCTGCACTTTTCAAAACTGACCCTTTTTTGAAGTTCCTGCCGCTCGCACTCTACAGCTGCCGAGCCGAGCAGGTCGTCGCTGGTATCCGTACCCAGAATTTCAATTCTCGAATCCAGTTTCGCAAGCTCGAAAGCCAAATAACCGGCGCCGCAACCTGCATCCAGACCCCGCATTGGGTTTCCTTTGCCCAGCCCGATTATTTCCCGAATTGCATTTTCAAACCAATCGCGATGATAAAGCCACCTGCGTTGGTCGGTAATGATTCGCCTGTAATGCTCGCTGTTCCAATCCACTTTTGAGTTTTTGGTCATAACTTACCAATTATATCTTCACTCCAATACGCCAAGCAGGTGCCTTTGAGTTCGTCTTTGCCAGCCAATCTACTATCGCGATGTAAAATGGTGCGCGGCGGCGTTACCGTCGCGCTGATTTGACGAGGATGGCGATGACCGGCAATTTCATTAAAGAAAAGTCTAAGATTAAGCATGCTTTGCAGATGGTGCGCGCAAAAAAGCGGGAAAAAGCGTTTCGCCGCCCGCCCCCGGGTTCCGCACCCGGAACTTTGGCATTTGCGGAATGCGCTGAAAAGCCTCATATCTCTTTGCTGGCATATAGCGAAACCGAAATTCATGACCATGAAACCATCGATACGAAGGAAATCGCGGAGCATTTCGCAGAATGGCCTGTAACCTGGATTAACGTAGCCGGGCTTGGCGACGAAACCGTCGTTTCCGATCTGGCAACTCTGTTTAGTCTTCATAAGCTTGCAGTCGAAGACGTTGTGCATCTCGGCCAACGCGCAAAGGTCGAACAATACGATGATCACCTTTTTATTGTCGTTAGATTGGCATCTTTGGGACCGGACGACGAAATAGATACCGAGCAGCTTAGCCTGTTTTTGGGGAAAAATTACGTACTATCATTTTTGGAAAAAAAATGGGACTGCTTCGATGCCGTTCGGGATCGCATTCGCAAATCGCGCGGTCACATTCGTTCGCTCGGCGCTGACTACCTCGCTTACGCGCTGATCGATAGCGTAATCGATTCCTACTTTCCAATTCTCGAAACTTTCGGGGAAAGGGTCGAGGCGCTCGAGGACGAAGTATCGGAAAACCCGCGGGAAGACACTATTCACGATATTCACGATATAAAAAGGGAACTCATTTCTTTGAGGCGCGCCATATGGCCATTGAGGGAAGCGCTGGCTTCGCTTTTGAGGGAAGATTCGCCGAACATCACCTCCGAAACTCGCGTTTATTTGCGGGACTGCTACGATCACGTCATCGAACTTATCGACCTGCTCGAAACATACAGGGAGCTTGCAAGCGGGCTAATCGACGTTTACCTTTCCAGCATGAGCAACAAAATGAACGAGGTTATGAAGGTTCTGACCGTAATCGCGACCACGTTTATACCGCTCACTTTTATCGCCGGAGTTTACGGTATGAATTTCGACCCGGAGGCCTCTCCCTTTAATATGCCCGAACTTGGCTGGGGATTCGGGTATCCGGCATTTTGGGCGCTGATAATTATTATGGGCGGAGCGCTGATTTTCTATTTCAGGCGCAAGAAATGGCTTTGAAATTTCGTTCCATTTGCGGAGCTGATTTAGCTAGGGCAAACCGGCATCAGTACGAAAGTGCGAATGATATAATCGGGCCGGTTATGAATATCGCTGCCCGACGTGAATCCGGTCTCGCATTTGCGTGCTTGCTGCCGCTAGCACTTCTATTAACCCTTGCCGCCGCGACTCCGGCGTACGCGCAAGCCAAACAAGCTCGTCCGGGCGACACCATAGTCGTGCAGACTGCGCCTCCCACTAGCGAAAACGTTTACGACCTGACGCCTAAAATGGATATGTCGTACATTCCATACGATTATCCGCTGGGAAAAGGCGATCGCATTACGGTTACGGTCGAAATTGCTGCGGCATCGGTTTACAGCTATACGTTGATGGTTAACAAGCGCGGCGAAATTTTGCTTCCGACTGTCGGCGCGGTAAACGTCGAGGGCTTGACTTCTTCCGACGCAGTAGCAGTTGTTGCCCGTGGATATCATAAATATTACAACGACGTTTACGTGGATTTGCAGGTTAAAGAACCGGCCCGAATCAGGGTTTACTTTCGCGGCGACACAAGCTATCAAGGCGTTTACATCATTTATTCGCACATTACGATGCTCGAACTGCTTCAATACACGGGCTACGCCGACAAAGGATGGCATCGCCGGATTCGGCATATAAGGCCCGCCGAAGAGGTTTTCCGGCTCACGCGCGAAAGCCGCGGAGCCGAAATCATCGACGAATCGGATTGGAAATCGGTGGAGATAGACCCGCTTGGTTTTTCGAGACAAGGCCGGATATTGGGAGATTTTCTTTTGAAAGACGGCGACATTGTGGAAATACCGAAGCCGGGCGTGCTTGTTCGTGTTTCGGGAGCGCCGAGATCCGGCCTTTACGAAGTGCTGCCGGGCGAAAATCTCGGGGACATTCTTGAATACGCCGGCAGCGTCAACGTGTTTTCCGATTTGAAAAATACTGTTGTGCAAAGGTATGGCGATGACGGCGCGTTGGAAAGAATAATATTGGACTTGAGGGAGCTTGCCGACGGCGGCATTGCACCCGATTTCGACCTTCACCATAAGGACGAAATAAAAATAATGTCTCGCGAAACGCGCGTATTCGTCTTCGGCAGCGTGCAAAACCCAGGGGCATTCGATTATTCGGAGCTTTTAACCGCCTATGATTATGTCGCCATGGCCGGACCGGAAGACCAGGCGCATTTGCCGAACGTTGTACGTATTCGCCAGCCGAGGGATTTAACAAAGCCGGTTACGGAAAACGATGTACTGCGCATAGATTTCAAGCGTATGGGCAAAGGCCGTGTTCCGTTCGACGATTACACCATTCTTCCGGGCGACGTAATTTACGTTCCCGATAAGAGTTCACGCATCGACTGGAGGGATATTGTGGCCGCACTAAATTCCGTTTTCGTCGGCATTAGGGTAATTCAAGGATAGGTTTCCTAGGTTCTTGCCCAAATCGCCTAATATTCTTCGATATCGGATGCAGCCAGTACCGGTGCCATTTTCATCACAATTGGTATATAATTTATATGCCGGGCTTTTCCGGCCCAAACCATGACCAGATTTGTTACATGTAACAGGTGCGGGGCAATATTCGAGGACGAATTTCGAATAGGTGTTTGTCCCGAATGCGTTCGCAATTTTGGCAAAGACAAAGATTTTCGAAGAAAACTCAGCGCCGTACGCAACTTTATTAAGGATCAGGAACTGAAGAAAATACTGTTCACGGTCAAGGCGTTGGCTGAAGCAACCGAAATAACCGAAGAGGAAATTTGGATTTTCATCCGTATGGGCGAAATTGATACAGTATCCTTCGACGATCCGCACGTACGCGAATATAGAATCAGCGCGCTTCGAGCGCTGGAAAAGAAGACCGGAAAGCCGGACAGCGATCTCGCCGGCGAACTTCAAAGAGCATATCGCGGTTACCATTCGCGCAAGCCCGGCGAATAAATCGTGGGCAACTTTGCATGGCTATTCCTTCAGCATTGGCTTGGACTGAAATCCACTCATAGGCAATTTTCAACCCTTCCAATTAGGCCTTTTATTCACAAATTCATTCCACGTTAATTTACATTTCTTGGCATATTTTTATATATCCTCGCCGCATCGCTTACCCCGCTTCCTTGCTTCGACTTTTACATTTTTTAATATTTTGATTGCAGATTTTTATGTAAGTCAAACACTGTTAATTTATACCATTATAGTAGGTTTTGAAGTAAAACGAAGGTAATATCCGTTATGCGCGGATTGGATTGGGTTTTTGAAGCAGGGATCTGAAGCGTCAGTTGCAAAGCGAGTTTGAGCGTTTATTGCGATTGTGCATTTTTTTTGAACCCTCTTTTAAAGCCTTTTTCAATTTCGCAGTTCGTTTTTGGGTTGCGGAAATATACACGTTTCCGCATTGGCCCGAATGTTTTAATTGTTTCATATATATTTTTTAAAGGAGTGATCTGAGATGAAGAGCAGTTATCGATGGATGCTGCCTGCAGTAG
>CAYMAI010000006.1:0-253634 GCA_964388445.1 uncultured Planctomycetia bacterium | reverse complement strand
CGTGAAATCCGTATTCAAGTTGATGGCGCTTGCGGATTTTTCGCCGCCGCCGCTTTCGGGAACGACAAAGCCGTTTGAGTCAACCTTTTCCCACGGCTGCACGCCGTCAACCGGCAGCGCCGACGGAAACTGGTTTTGGGAAACGCCGCCAGCGAAATATTGTTCGCCCGCAGTCAAGTCTAATGACTTGCCGATTCCGGAAGCCGCAATCGCACTTGAATCTTCGGACTGCACGAAGGTTTTCTTCCCCCCGCAACCCGCTGCTATCAAGGTTAAACAAATCAGAAACAAAGCCAAAACAACGAACTTGTTAAGAAAGTGTTTCAAGACATTCACCTCGTAACCAGCAAATTTGCCGATAAACTGCTGAATTCTGCCAACAAAATGTACCTGTCAATACAAGCCATTGTTTTGAAAATTTAAAAGTTGTCATTTGCTGTACTAGCATTTAAAGATTTGACATTTCGCTATGATACGCGCAAAGCAGCCGTCATTATTGTGGTTTTCCTCTAAAGCACTGACCTTTTAACAGGCGGCTGCGTCGAACGTGCTATTTCTGACGCCGGTGATTTCCACATCCAGCCAATCGCCCTGAACTACGCTAGCGGGTGCCTCCGCGACGACCGCCGGCTTGTTTATTGGCAGCCGCACTATCGCAGTATTCGCTTCGTTTTTAAAGTTACTATCCGGTAACTTACTTCTGGACTCTTCCACAAGCGCCCGAAACCGCATCCCGACAAACCTGCGGTTTTCCTCCCGGCTTATCTCATGCTGCATGGCAATAAGCTCGGATAATCTCGCACGCTTTTCTTCCTCCGCCACTTCATCAGGCAGTCTCATCGCCGGCGTGCCCTCGCGCGGACTGAATTTGAACATATATGCGTCATTGAACCTGACTTCACGCATTAGCGAAAGCGTTTCTTCGAAGTCCTCCCTCGTCTCGCCGGGAAAGCCAACAATCACGTCTGTCGAAAGAAAAATCCCGGGCCGCTTCCGCCTTACCGATTCAACCCTCGATAGGAAATCCTCGCGAGTATATAACCGCAGCATGCGCTTGAGTATTCGGTTGCTCCCTGCCTGAAACGGCAAGTGCAACGAATTAAGCATCCTTTCGCTCGCGTAAACCCGGTTGATGAAATTGTCCGAAAAATCGCGCGGGTGGCTTGTGAGAAAGTGCAGCCACGGGACATCGGTTTCGGCAAGCACGCGTTCCACGAGCGCCGCGAAATCCGGACAGCCATCCCTGTCGTTTCCGTAAGTGAGAACGTTTTGTCCGAGCAGAGTAATCATCTGATATCCCGCGGCGTGTTTTCGCGCTACGTCCGCGACGATTACCTCCGGCGGAATGCTTACTTCCCTGCCGCGCACCTTAGGTACGATGCAATACGTACACCGATAGTTGCAACCCCGGATTATCGTGACGAGCCCGCTTTTTTTAAGCTCGCCGAATGCGGTCGCCGTTCCGGCTTCCTCCGGTGCTCCCATAATATCCGGTGCGGTTTCACCGCTCAACAGCTTCGGGTCGGCGGTTAGCATATCCCTGATTCGCCGCATGTCTCCATCGGCCGCCATCGGGGGAAACGTGTTGTCGAGCGCCTCGACCACCGCGTCGGGCGAGCTGTAATCGACGAGCAGGTCCAGAAACGGAAAACGTTTTTCGAGATGTTCCCTGCTTTTCGGCACCAGACAGCCCATTACGGTTAGAAATGTGCGTGGGTTTTCGCCCTTTATTTGCTTGAGTTCGCCGATGTAACTGTACGCCTTGTCTTCAGCCTTTTTTCTGACGACGCAAGTGTTTACGAGAATAAGGTCGGCGTCCTCTTCCTTTTCCACCGCCGCGCCGCCGCGAAGCCGGAGCGTTAACTCCAAATCGCTGGCGTCGGCGACGTTCATCTGGCAGCCGAATACTTTGAAACAATATGTAAACGAAGGCTTCGGCGTTTCCGCCCGAAGTTCTTCTTTGGTTTCCAGTTGCTGAATGGTCATAACATACCAATTATATAGAAAAAAGACCGGATTGGAAACGAATCCACTCGCGACGGTCAGCACCGCGAACGAAAACTTCTATGCTCCGTTTTTTCCGTCCCATTTCAAATAAGACCATATGAAAGGCAAAATTTCGCCGTCGAGAACACGCTGGACGTTCGCTGTTTCAAATCCGGTCCTTGCGTCCTTCACCAGCTGGTACGGCTGCAAAACATAATTTCTTATTTGACTTCCCCAAGCGATGTCTTTGGTTTCGCCTCGCAGTTCTTCAACGCGCTCCTTATGCTCCCGCCGCATCATCTCGGCAAGCCTGCTTTTCAATACGCGCATCGCCTGTTCGCGGTTTTTGTGCTGACTGCGTTCGTTTTGGCAGCTAACCACAAGACCCGTCGGCAAATGTGTGATTCTTACCGCGCTGTCCGTTTTGTTAACGTGCTGGCCACCCGCGCCGCTTGCCCGATATGTATCGATTTTCAAGTCGGACTCGACTATCTCTACTTCTATTTCTTCTTCGATCTCAGGAATTACGTCCACCGCGGCGAAACTTGTGTGCCGCCGTTTGTTGGCATCGAACGGAGAAATCCGGACTAGGCGGTGAACGCCGCTTTCGCTTTTCAGATGACCGAATACAAGGTCTCCTTCAATCAAATAGGTCACGCTTTTCGTTCCGGCGACTTCTCCCGGCGTGCGATCGAGCATTGTGGGTTTGAAACCTGCGTTTTCGCAAAACATCAAATACATCCGTTCGAGCATATCCACCCAATCGTGGCTCTCCGTTCCGCCGGCTCCTGCGTGAATTGAAACCAGCGCATTCGCGGAGTCGAACTTACCGGACAAAAGCGAGGTTATTTCGAGGGCTTTAATATGCTCGGCGAATTCGGAAAGTTTTGTCGCGAAAGTTTTGAAGCCCGCCGTATCTTCCACTTCTCCTGCTTCTTCCGAGATTACTTCCCACGAGACTTCAAGCTCTTCCAGCCCCTCGCAGGCATTCGAGTATGCAGATAACTTGCGCCTAAGAGCAGAAGCTTCACGATTTGCGGTCGATGCTTTTTTCAGGTCGTTCCATACGTCGGGAGCCGCAAGCTGCATTTCGAGCGCGCTCAACCGGCTTCGCATTTCCGCGAGGTCAAAGATAGTCTCCCATATCAAGAAGCGTCTTGCGAAGCTTCTTTAAGTGGTCGCGCACTTCGGATGGCTGCATGGCGGATGGTTATACCACAATCGCCAAGCGATTGATTCTTTTAAACGTAATCTTCTACTTCACCAAGTGCAAGCATCCAAGCGAATAGCAAGCAACCGGCTAAAAGCATTATCCACCCGAACAAGTCCCCGTATTTCGAATAAGCCGATTCTCCGGTCAGTAACTCCGCTTCTGCGCGAATGTAACCCTGCGAAAACTGCGGTGTAGTATCCATCACACGGCCGGCCGGATCCATAACGTGGCTTACACCGGTTGTCGAACAGCGTAGCGTCCACCTTCTGTTTTCGACCGCTCGAAAGGCGTCGAGCATGCTATGCTGCGCCGTACCGCTGGGCAGCTTGTACCAGCTGTTGTTAGTAATTATGGCGATTAAATTCGCGCCATCTTTTGTTTGCGAGCGCAAAACGAATGGCTTTATCGAGTCGAAACAAATGGCGACCGCCACCGCCGCAACTATTGATTCTCCGTCCCGCTCGATAGGGACGTTTAAAAGCCTCAGGCTTTGGTTCCGATTGATATCGTAATCCCCCCAAGGAAAGGGCAACATTTTGGCGAATCTGCCGAATGGTACGACCTCTCCGAATGGAATTAAAATGCTCTTGTCGGAAATGCCGTCGAAACCGCCGCCTTCTTCCAGAACAATCCCGCTGTTAAAAAGAGACTTGCCATCGAAAGTAGTGATTCCCATAAGCAACGGTGCGTTTACTATTCTCGGCAGAGATCTGATTCGAAGGGGAATCCTGTACGAATCGCCCCTATTCGAAACGCTTCCAAGTGCGCTTTCCGGCCACACAAAAAAATCTACATCGCCAGCTGCGTAGCCGCTTTCGGTTACTTCCGAATACACGTCCGCAACCATCCGGTTGTAATCCTCAGTCCATTCTACGTCGCTTTCAATCCCGCCTTGAACAAGTCCAGCCGTTACCGGAATTCCGGCGGGAACATCGTTCAGTTTCCATAAGCCGTAACCTAAATTGATAAGGAAAACAATCGCAAAAATCGCCAGCGACCTGATTCTTATCCGAAAATCTCCCTTTCGAAACAAACTTTGATATAGGCATATGCCTACACATGCTGCGGTAAACGAAATTAACGGCACTCCTCCCAGGTCGGCCGCTTGGATGAAAACCGGCATTTGGGCAAGCCCATGAACCGGATTTACCCAAGGAAATCCCCAAAGCCCGGTCCCTTCAGAAAATAGTATCGCAGTCGTTCCCGCAGAAAAAATCCACCACCAAGAGGCCGATCCGGCGCGTTTAAACATAAACCACGCAAACAATGCGATAAGCCCTGTGAATACGCTGAAACCGAGTGTTATCAGTATTACCGGTATTGGACCGAAACTGACGAGCCAATATAGAATTGCCGAATGCGAAATAAAACCGGAAAAATATCCAATTAGAAATGCTTCACGCGGTCTCGTTGCCAAATCCGCCGCCGCGAGCAATGGAACGAAATATAGCCAGGCAAGCCACGGAATTTCGGGAACAAACGGCAAATCGTTCGGATATGATGCTATCAGCAAAAATCCTGAAAGTGCGGCAAGGAAAAATTTCGCCAAATCTTTAAGCATTAGAGTTTAAGCAGCGTCAATGATGACGCAAAATCGGAGCGAACGTTTTATCAGTTCTCTTCCATGTGAAACAAATCTTGCTGGGCAGGGGTGACCGTACCGTCTAGTTCCAAATGGAATACTTCTATTCCATATCTCATTAGCGTTTGGGCAATCAGCGTGTGCCTGTGCGAAACGCGCCAATCCGCTTCGGTCGATAACAGACAAACCCGCCTGCCCGGTAGCAAGTCCATTAGCTTTTTGATACCCTCCTGATATGTGATTTCGCGCTCTCTTTCTACCGGATCAAGCCTGCCAGATGCGGTTAAATTTCCCAAAAGCAAACCCATCCAAATGTAATTAATGCCGCTTTTATGAAGAAGCGCGTCGATCCTGTTTCGGTCGAATTGAGGAAGATGATTCAGATAAGGAAACGCGCGCACGTCCACCACAAGGTCTATAAATCGGGTCGAAACAAGCGAAAGGAACTCCTCGGCTCCAAGTTCGCTGTGTCCGATCGTGTAGCACTTCAGAGATTCCACGTCGTGCATCGGCCGGGATTATATCACGATAAATTCCGCCGATTATCTGCTATAATCTGCTTTTGCAATACACTTTTGCGGAAAAATTATGAACATAACGGAAGAGCGCGACGGTCAGTTGTCGGTGTTTAAGTGCGAGGGCGAGTTCAACCTTTCGGGAGGCGCGGCCGTTGCCGAAAAACTCGCCGCACTTGGCGAAGAATCCAAAATTTTGATACTCGATCTCTCGGGCGTGTCGTTTATGGACAGCTCTGGAATCGGTCAACTGGTATCGATTTTCAAAAAATGCTCGCTTGAAGACCGCGGCTTCGCTCTTGCCGGGCTAACAACGAACGTAACTCAGCTTCTGTCGATTACCAAGCTTGATAGGGTCTTCAAAATATTCGCCAGCATTTCCGAGGCAAAATCCCAGCTTAAATAATCGGATAATCTCGGCATTTGTTCGAAAAAAAACCCGCCCTTATGGACGGGTTTTTTAAATTCATTTTCAAAAGCAACTAAGGCGCTATGCGAACCTCCAAGAACGAAGGAAGTTCGGCCTGCCTTTCGTTGACGCCGCCTTGAGCGAACAAGGCTTGATTGATTACCGTTCCGCCGAGGTACGCTCTGCGCTGCTGCATATTCTCCGTACGCGACCAAGCGCCGGTCGAAGTGCTGAATACGTAGTCGTTCGGGGCGAGTTCGAAACTACCGTCGCTCTTTACGCTATTGTATCCGCCGTACACTCCGATGAAATCTTCCCCTGCGTGGGATATAGCCATCGCGCCTGCGCGAGCATCGGGAAGCTGTGGGAATGCCACCCAAACGAAATTTTGAGTGTTGAATGCTTCGACCGCTTTGGAAAGTTTACCGTCCGCCGTGATTCCGCCTATAGTGAACACCCAATCGCCGATCGATGCCATTGCAAAATCGTAGCGGGGAGTAATCATATTGTCCAAGATTAGCCAGAAATCGAACTGGGATGGGTTGAACTGGGCCGGATCGTAATTGGGCCATCCTTCGTGCGGCAGGAAGAACCAGGAAGTGGCCGAAACAGAACCACTATCTTCCCTCCCTCCGCATACGAGAAAGCCGTCTGCATCTGCCGTGCCGATTGTCCCACCGAAATTCAACCTTACGGTGGCAGGCGCCATATTCAGACCGGTCAAATTTTTACGAACGCTGCTACGGCTTCCTACAATCGGACGGTTCACCCAGAACGCGAAATTCTGAGCGTCCACAAGCATCGTTTCGACCGCTCCGGTATTGCCGAGAATGTTGGTCGTTCCGCCAACTGCAATTATATGGTTGCGAATCTGTCCGACCGCAAGACCGCCTCTTGGCGTGGGCATGTCCGTAACGCTGCCGCCGATTGAACGGGAAGTCTCCACCGCATATGAGCTGTCGCCCCAGCGGACGCGCTCGACAAGCTGCAATGCAACGTTGCCTACGAAGCCGCCAATCATATACACGTCGCCGCCAATAAACGACATTCCATGATGAGAGCGGGGTTCGAGTCCGCCGGATACTCGCTGAGCGGGAAGCTCGGTAATGCTCACCGGAGCATGCGCAAACACCTGTGTCGGCGGAACCGCCGAATCCGTAACGCGCACGCCGCCCGGATAATAGCCATTTGTAAGCTGCCCTGCTTCGAAATTAAGCAGGAGGAATTTATCTTCGGGAGATAGCCCCGTGTCCGCCGGGTCGTAAATAACCGCCTGAGCCGCTTCGCCCGCGGAAATTAGTCCGTCGTAATCCCTGTCCCAAACGACTGTATAGGGCGGAGTGCCGCCGGACATTTCAACGTTGAAAACCACATCGGTATCGACGGAGAAAAACTCGGCTCTACTGCTCAAGCTGTCTTTCGGATACGCAAAGGGAGTAACTTTGAGCACGTTAATCGGGTTTTGCCCCGTTACGTCTTCGACCCTAACCGGAATATTAATCGTTGTAGTAACGCCGACGCCATCCTTTATCGTCAGCTTGCAGACATAATCGCCGGCATTTCTGTAGGGGTTATATACGGCCCGCTTCTCCGCATTCCAGAATGGAACGGTCGGCGAAGCCACTTTCGAATCTACAAGCCCGTCGCCTTCAAAATCCCAGTAATAGAAATATGGGGGAGTACCGGATTCAGCCGGATTCGTCGAAACCGCAGCGCTGAAATGCACCGAAGGAATTATCGGCATTCCAATTGCGTCCACGTTGTTTTTGTCAATGTAAACACGAATTGGTATGTCTCCCGCGCTGAATGGAGCCGGGTCGTCGTCGAGCGTAACAGGCGGTTCAGTTGTCACGAAAACCTTGAAAGATAGCGGCGGCGGCGGAGGAGTAAATTCCGTAGGTACTATTTTAATGCCGATGAACTGCTGAACCGAATTGCCTCTCGAATCAACCGCCTGAAGAAGAACAAGCCTGTAATTTGCTTCTTCCTCCACTTCGGGCATATCGTTGTAACTGAAGGATATGTGCGGTCCCTCGATGGTCGAATCCACACGGAAATCCTGATTCACCGGCCGGAAAACGTCCTGCGCACCGGGAACCAGCGTAGCGTAATCGAAATTCCACCTATATTTATACGGTGGAACGCCTTCGGTCGCTCTCGCGTTGAATCTGATGTCCTCGCCGCTCTTGAAAGTATAAAAATCGGTTATGCGAAGCGGTTCGTTAGCATCGGAAGCGTTGAATTTCCAGCTAATCGATTCCTGGGCAAGGGATTGAGAAACAATGCCGGTACGAGTCGGATCGAAAACGAAGCTCGATCCGCTTGTAACCACGATTGTCACCGGGTCGCTTATACGCTGAGCTGGATTTGGTTTGCTTTGAGCGTCGATTCGGCTGTCGGTAACCCAGAAACGTGCCGTGAACGTGGATTGATTAAGGCCTGCCGCTGCATCCGATTGGAGAAAAGGATATGTGTAAGTTGCGGCAGCGGTAGTTACCGTTTGTTGATTAGCTATCGTATCGGCAGCACCGTCATTGGTAAAATCCCAATAGAAATTGTAAGGCGGTATTCCTCCGCGTACCACGGCAAGAAAGTCGACCTTCATAGGTGTTGGGCCTACTTCGGGAGTAGCTGAAACGAATACGACCTCTAGGTCAGAATCGTCCGCAGGCTGCTGAGTGCCCGGATCCTGCTGATTGCCTGTGCGATCTCCGCCCGTCTGGCCGCCGCCTGTAGGAATACCGGTTCCCTTGCCGCCGCAGGCAATCAGAAAGGCCGCTAGCGCCGCCAAAAGGAGCATTATCGAAATTCTGGACATTTACAAAACCTCCTAGCCGAGAAATCGGGCCCCCGGAAAGACGGCCCGAAGGCAAATCAAATCAGGTTTACGGCACCTGGAATTTTTCAACGTAAGGATTGAGTCCCGCTTCATCGATACCGGCAACCCTGTAATAGGTCGGAGCGTTGGGCCACGCCGGCGCTGCTCCGCGGTCCGGCGCACCATAGGAATAGCCGAGGCCCGTTCCGTATTTGGGAATGAGACTTAGCGCATTTGGCACAACGTTCGATCCGTCGAGGGTATATACGTCGCCGAGAATCTTGTCTCTGTTGCGTCCGCCGAATACATGATAGACGAATCCGGAGACCGAAGTGAAACCGAGAGATGCGTTATTGCCCGAAGTTGGATCTGGAAGATTGGTAAGCGTTGACCAAGTACCGGTGTTCGGACCGAAGGTATTTTCGAATGTAAAGACATCGACCTGACCAACGTATTCGCCGTTTTGGTTTGTGCCGCCGAAAACGTAAACCTTCCAAAGACCGCCGACTGCCGGATCCGGCCATTGCATTACTATGTCGAAATCGTAACGCTCGACAGGCATGAACTGAATCGGACCTGACTGCGTATTACCCGCTCGCACGTAGGACCACATTGGATATTGAGGATTGCGCGGATTCTGATTGCCGCCGCCCTGAACGTCGGCGGGATTAGTGCGGGTGTCGAGAATTCTGAATTCGTTGCTAACGTGACCGTCGGATTCCTTGCCGCCCATAATATAGATGAAGTAAAACGGGCCGAGTGGGAAGGGAAGCGGTCCCAAATAGGGAAGCGACTCGATTGCGAATCCGCTATGCCCGTAAACTCCAACCGGAAGCTGTGCAAGGGGACCCGCGCCTTGCTGGCCTCCACCGGGAAGCCTGACCGGGACCACCGGACGACGGGGATCGTCATCAACTTGCGGCCAATAGTCCCTATCGGGAGATAGGAACGTGTTCCGCCAAATATCTACTTGGTTATTAGTCACCTGAAAGTCTCCGGTGAAGTTCTGGCAAGCTTCCATGCTGTCGATGGGAAGAAGCTCGGTTCCGAAACCCCCGGGGTAGTACTTCTGAACGGTTGTAAGTGCATTGCCGCCAGAATCCCGACCGCCGACGACGTAAAACACCGGAACGCCAAGGCCGGGGCCGTTCATCGGGTTAACATCCATTCCTTGATCGTTTGGATCATCCGGGTTACCGGGATAACCCGGCCCCGCTGGGGAAGTCATACATCCAGTAAAGTCAGCTCCATCGGGATTTGTTTCAACCGGTTCGTGAATGAATATGGCAGCCGCGCTTCCCCTTGGAATAAACTGCGCTGTTCTAATTGTGGTTTGAGCGGGAGTCATATATCTAACCGCATCTGAGGGAAATGCTCCGCCGCCGATTCCTCCGAGCGAGCCGTCTCCCGCGGCCGAAGTTTCGACCGTATTAAGTTGCGCCCAAGAGTTTGCGGGATAAAGAACTGCACGATTACGGAAACCTGTCGTATACCCTGCGGGAGCGTCGGTTGTGGGGTCGATGCCATTCGGATTGTACGCCCATGCACTGTCCGTCAAATCGACTACTCCCGTGAATCCGCCAGAGTCGTTAAGAATATCGCCGCCGAACATGAAGGTAATGCCTGTAAACGGATGCGTATAAACCGCAGGATTTGAGCGCCTTCCCGGCGTCGCCGTTCCGAAATTGGAGCCGTGAGCTTGGCCGGTTGCGCTGTCTACGAGATTATTCGTAGGAGGAAGAAGCGCATCGAAGCTGAAACTCGCCGGCTGCGGGGTGACCGTAATGGCATTCGAAACCGCTTCGTTTCCGAGCGCATCTATTACCACAAGCTGAACTACGACCGGGTCGTAAGTGCCTGCAGTTATCGGCATATTGGCGAAGTGAATATTCGGGTTCGCCATATTCGATAGAGCGGGAGTGACGATTGCGCTGCCCACAAGTGCGCGCTCCGGATTTACTTCATCGTCAACAAGAGTGGATTGGCTGTAGGATACCCAATTGTAGGTGTAAGGTTCCTTACCGCCGCTGATTTCGCTTGTAAACTGGCTATTGAAAGGAACGCTAGCATTGACGACGTTGGACTTGATTACAACTTTGAGCTGCTGCGAATCTTCGACCCTTACGGGCACGTTGCCGCTCAATACCACCAATCCTTCGCTGTCTCGCACGGATAGCGATGCCTGATATACGCCGGCCGAAGTGTAAATGTGGTCCGCCTGCGAAACCGACTGCCAGTCGGTACTTTCGCCGTCGCCGAAACTCCACTTGAATTCGTACGGCCCGATTCCGCCTTCCGCTCCGCCGTCGAATGTTACGAACAGCGGCGCTTGGCCGATGGGAGGATTGGCAAATGCTGAAATCACAAGCGTCGTGCTTGCGGGGATTACGTTAATTTCGAGATTGAAAGCCGCCCTGCGGCCAATCGCGTCGACGACCTCAAGGGTTGGATAGTAAACCCATTTGTCGGGGAAACCGTTTCCGTCCAGGTCAACCGGCGTCCCGATGGTTTGGTAAGTATTGAAAGGATCTTCGACGAAAGAATCGAAGCTTCCGTCGTTATCGAAATCCCATTTGTACGTGTAGGGAGGCGTTCCGCCGGAGGCGAAACCGTCGAAATTGATGTGCAGCGGAACAGGTCCAGCCGATTTATCGATTCCGAAAAAGGCACGCAATGGAGGAGGATTTTCCGCTGGCGCTTGTCCGTTCACAAGAATCGTCCGATAGCCGTTAGCTTCATTTCCGGCCGCGTCCTTTACCCTTACACGAGCAACGCTTGTGACGTTATACGTGTGGTAAGGAGTTTGAGCGGACGAATCGAAGATTCCGTCGTTTTCAAAGTCCCAAGCGAATTCGTATGGTTCGCGGCCTCCCGTTGCGCTTACGAACAGGTTAACCACGAGCGGCGCAGGCCCGGAACTTGGCGTCGCGGAAATAAGCAACGATATCGGCGATGCGCCCGGAATCTGCGGGTCGGGATTGTTTCCGCCGTTGTCTTGGGACGGACCCGATCCGCCACCTGAAGGCGCGGAAGGATTCCCGCCGCCACCGCAAGATACGGCGAAAGCGAGAAGTATCGCAACCAAAACCGCTACCGAGAAATAGCTAAATTTATTCATCTCTCAAACCTCCAAAAACACGTGAGGCGGTAAAGCCCTCGTTCCCCGGACGACCGGGGATGGAATTTCAACCGGGGATGTTATACCCACAGTCCAATTCGCGCAAACGGAAAATGCGATTAACCGTACAAATTTAACAAAAATAGCCAAAAAAATCAATCCTTCGCCCGTTCGAGATAATCACCCGTTCGGGTATCGATTTTCAGCTTTTCGCCGGTATTTACAAAAAGCGGAACTTTAACGATGGCGCCGGTTTCCAAAGTGGCGGGTTTTGTAGTGTTGGAGACGGTATCGCCACGCACTCCCGGTTCGGTTTCGACAACTTCCAGAACTACGGTTATCGGCAATTCGATATTGATAATCTCTGAACCGATAAATTCGCCCTTCACGTTCTCGCCTTCACGAATGAACTTCGTTATATCGCCGAAAACTGCCCTGCTCACTTCGAATTGCTCGTAGGTTTCGTTGTCCATCAAGGTTAAAAGGTCGTTATCCCCGTACAGGTATTGCAACTCCCGGCCTTCGATGCGAACGTCCTGAAACTTGGCATCGGTTCTCGATGTTTCTTCAACGATCGCTCCCGATCGCAAATCCCGGATTTTTATGCGCACGAATGCGGGACCCTTTCCGGGCTTGATATGCGCATATTCGAGCACTTTCCAAACGCTGTCCTTGAATTCAAAGACCACGCCCGGTTTCAAATCGTTCGCCGAAATCACCTAGTTCTTACCTCCATCAACCCACAACCTTCAACGTCGTATCGAGGCTGTTAAGGTTAACCGCCCCGGTTTCCGTTATGTGAACCAAATCTTCGATTCTCACGCCGCCTTCGCCGGGTACGTAAATACCGGGTTCGCACGAAAGCACTGCTCCCAGCGGTATTTCGCCGGTAAATCCTACTGCAAATCTTGGCGCTTCGTGAATTTCGATTCCGATTCCGTGCCCCAATCCATGGGTATAAACGTCCCGCTCGAAGCCCGATTCGATTATCGTTCGCCTAGCCACCGCGTCGACTTCCTCGCCTGTTTGCCCGGCCCGGACATAGTCCTGTGCGGCGTTTTTTGCAGCGAGCACGGCTTCGTACCTTTGCCGCCAGATTTCAGGGCAGTCTTTATAAAACAAAGTGCGGGTCATGTCTGAACAATAACCTTTGTAGAACACGCCGATATCGATGGTTAAAGGCGCGCCGGGAACGAGTTTTTGGTCGGTGAAACCCGCGTGAGGTTTCGATGCGTTCGATCCCGCGGCGATAATCGGCGGAAAACTTGAAAGCAATGCGCCGCGCTTGCGGAGCGCATACTCGAATTCCGCCGCAATTTCACGCTCCGTTATGTCGTCGTTTAGTAGGGTCAGAAGATAGCCGAAGCAATCTTCGTTTATCCTCACGGCTTCACGGATAAGCGACACTTCGGCGCCGTCTTTTACAGTCCGCATATCCTCCACGACGCCCGTTGTTGCAACGAGTTCCACAGGAGCGAAATCATCACGAAGCTTTTCGGCTGTCGCGAACGGAACCTGTCCAGCCTCGAATCCGAGTTTTGAAATTCCAAGTTTTCCGTTCAGCGATGCAAATAATTCGGGTAATTTCTTTCCTGAAATATCTGCAAAATCCCAACCCTTAATCTCCGACTGCACGCGTTCGAGATATCTGCTGTCTGTAACGAATACGCGCGCCGATTTCGAAATGAACAAAAACGCGGAAGAGCCTTCGAATCCGGTTAAATAGAAAATATTCGCGTTGATACCTATGCCGTGCGATGGCATAAGCAAAAAGCCGTCTACGCCAAGATCCGCAAACCTTTCGGTAAGCTTATCTACTCGTTTAGCAAAATCCACAATGAACCTCGGACAAATGCTGCTTATAAAGCGAATAATCGTATCACAGGAGTGCCTTCCATGCAAGCAAACGGGATTGGCAAATTTGAAATAGGAAAGTTAAATCGATGCCAATTGCAGCCAAGCATTCGGCAAACCGAATTGTAAACAAAAAGAATGCCTGAATTCGAGCGCGCATGTTCGCCGCATCGCCCGCATTTGCGATTCCAATGCTCAATTACCATACGTAAACGGCTTACTTTTTCGCCCAGCGCTGTTCCGCGGCTCCGCCTAATGCCCACATTTCGTACTCGGCACTTCTTGCCAAATTGGTACCTGGGGCCATCTCGACGACCTTCGTGAACAAATCTCTGGCGTCTTCGCTCTCGCCAAGAGCTTTCAAAATCAAGGCCATTTCGAAGATTACTTCCTGTGTTGCAGGAAACGAGTTTAGGTATTCTCTGTAAATCTCCAGAGCTTCGCCAAGCCTGTTGGAGGAATTCAGCGCTTCGGCATATGCCAAAATTGCGCCGGGATTTTCCCTTTTCGCCTCGAAATTTGACCGCGCAAGATCAAGCCCGCTCTCCGAGCCGTTACGTTTGATGCTCCTGGCCGTAGCCTTCGCGTCACCGAACAAATGACTATTCTCTGCCAAATCGACCCTTCCCAAAGCGATATTCGGGTAATTATACCCTCAAATTCCGTTCTGTCACATATTTTTGCACTGCGAATTTATTATTTTGCTCTAAGAAACCTATCCGCCTTCGACTTTTTGATAAATATCGTAATTGCGGATTACTCTTTTCACGAATCTCTCATTTTCCCAATTCGGAATCAGCTCTGCATAAAGCCAACCCGGTACTCCAGGGTATCTGCCGAGCCAAGTACGCGTATTTCCCGGACCGGCATTGTAAGAACCGATTACTGCCTCCAAAGGTTCGCCCGCCATCCTTTCATTCTTTAAATATGCAATATAAGCTGCTCCAAGCTCAATATTCGCTGCTGGATCGGATTTGAAATCACCAAAATTCTGCGCTTTTCCGCTGCCGATTAGCCAATTGGCGGTATCTGGCATCAGCTGCATCAAGCCCTGAGCGCCGGCACTGCTTACAGCAATGTTTCTGAAACCGGATTCCTGTTTCATAATTGCCCAAATAACTGCAGGGCTAATGCCATGCCTGGCTGCAGCGGCCCTAACCTCGTCTTCGAATGGCCTTGGGTATGCGACGTAAATTAATAGCGCCAAAAGCCGGCTATCCGAAACAATCCCTCTTTCTATTAACTTTTCTGCATGCCATGCGGCTGCTTCAAATGATCCAAAATCCAAGCGGGCGAAAGTCTCTTCGGCAAGTGAAATGTCCGGAACCAGCCATTCCGCGTTAATCGCGGATTCTCGCCCCAAGTCCAAAAGCCCCATTCCGAAAAAGATTTCGTCAACTCGCTCAGGCTCAAGCGCTATTGGCTTTGATGGAACCTCTTGTAGAGCGGGTTCATCAGCGACCGCAACTTCGTAATAGGAATAGCTTCGCCAGCCGAGTGCGTACTTGGAAGCTTGCGCACCGGCAGAATCGCCGCTCTTCTGGGCGATTCTGAAAAGCCAATAGTTCCTGACGTTCTCGGCCAGCATGCCCTTTCCTGCAAGTTTTTCCGCTAGCGCTTTTGCCGCCGAAATTTCGCCCTTGTAAAAGTAAATCGGTATTAATTCTTCGGCGGAGTTTGCAAATGCCTGACTTTCAGGGAAATTTGCCGTTATGAACTTTAAATCTTCGGCTGCAGATTCGATGTTGTATTTGTTTTTCGCTTTGTTTTGCTTCATTAATACGTAGCGGCGATAGCGGGCTTCCGCGCTTATGTCTGCGACCAGCTTCGAAGACGAAAGGTAATACTCGTCCGCCTTTGCGCTTTCCTTGTTTTTTGCGTAAAATTCGCCGAAATGAAACAGCGCTCTCGCCATCGCGTCCCCGGCCGCGCCAGAAAGATTAAGCGCCGTCATCGCCCTTTCCGCATCAGCCTTGTCGCCTGCTTCAAGCGCCAGGTAAACTTTGGCAACCAAAAATTCGTCCAATAGGTTTTTCTCCGCACCCGAATCAATTATCCAATCGATGGTTTTTCGGGCATCCGTTCCCAATCCCGCCGTGGCTGCTGAGGCAGCAATAAGTGAAATGTCTTCCTTTTGTATGGCAAGGCTTTTGTCCCTGCTCGAAAGCAAATCGAGTACTCCTTTAACCGCCGATGTAACTAGTGTGCCGGAAGTGGAATCTTCTCTCAGCGCTTCCAAATATGAGTTAAGCGCATCCGCTTTCCTTCCTTGCGCGCTAAGGTAATCACCCAAGTTTAAATTCGCTTTTGTTTTTTCCCAAGTATATCCGCCTACGAACGAAAGCCTTTTTAGCGCATTTTCCGCTGACCGTTCATCGCCAAGCGCCAAATGACTCGAAATCAATGACGAATAAATCTTTGGCCTGAGCCCGTTCGACTTGTTTGAATTTCTAAGTGTTTCAAGCAGCTTCAAAGCGGCCTTGTTGTTTCCGGATTCTTGATGGCATCGAGCCAACATGTAGGTTAGGTGATCTTTGAGCAGCGGATTTATTTTGATTCCGCTCTTTTTGTTCAGAATGGCGTCGAATTCGTTTTTCGCACTCACCCAATCGCCCAGAACCGCATATCTGTAACCTTGCGAAAATCTTAGAGATCCGTAAAGCGGCCAATCGACGAATTTCATCCATCTATCATCTCTTCTTCTATTTTGTAGCGAACCCGATCTCGCTTCCGCGTCGATTTCTGCAAACAGCCCTCGCGCCTCTATCAGCTCTTCGGATTTAATGCCGTTTAACCGGCAAAGCAAATCTGCCCTGCCGAGATTTCCTTCAAGCACCAGCAATTCGACGAGTTCGCCTATCGCGGCGCCATCGTCGGGCGCGGTCTCGATTTGCTTTAAAATCTTCGCCTTCAGCGGTGCGGTATCGTGTCGCTGTTCGAACTTTTGCTCGGGCGAAAGGCTGTATTCTACGTACGCGCGTGCTCCGAAATAAGATATTCCGGATATCAGCGCAATCGCGATCGCAACCGTTAAAATCGTTTTGAACAAAGGAAATCCTCCACGCTTCGAGCGAAAATAATAACATGCGGCTCGACTTGTATTATCGGCAGTTGGTTCGATTCTCCGCCTATTCGGCGTGCTAAAATTCGTCCGTGCGCCGCCGTTATTTAATCGCTTTAATTTCCGTACTATACGGATTTTTAATATTCTCCGCGGGTTATCTAATTTCTCTTTCCATCCCCGAAAACGCCGAATATGTTTTATCCCCGAAAAAGTGGATGGTTTTGTTTTTGGTTGCTCCTTTTACCGCTCTGTTTCTTTATTATAAATTTCATCCCGCGGTCGACCTTTCGAAAATCCGCAAGCTGCCCGGTTTGGAAAATATGGAAAGCGTCGTTCAAAGGGCGGCGGAAACTGGTCGGCCCGTTTTATTCGTTTTCGGCCAGTTAAGCCTAACCGCAATGAGCAATATCGCCGCGCTCGAATATCTACGCGGATTGGCGCGGCTTTGCATCCGTTACAGCGTTCACCTCTATTCGATTGCAAGAGACGGCACGCTGGTGGCTGGAGCGCGCGACGTCGCGAAGTGGGCTGCGGAAGCGGAGCGACGCCCCGATTTATTCAACAAAGAACGTATATTCCTTTTATCACCGGACCAGTTCAGCTTCGCGCTCAGCGCCTCCGCGAAAATGCATCGGCTTAAACCCGCAGGCGTTTTTTGTTACGGATATTTCCGCGCCGAATCGCTGCTGCTTCTCGAATCGGCGCGCGCGGTGGACTCTATCGTTACTGCGGCCACCGACGAGCCGACTCAAATGCCGTTTCTTATAGCTTGCGCGCACTATCCGCTAATCGGAGAGGAGTTATACGCGGCTGGCGCGCTTTCCGGCGATACTCCTGTGCTCAAAGCTACGGTCCGGGTACAAGATTTGTGGCGGCTCATCGCGATGGGCTTAATCGTCGGCGGCGCGTTTTTCAAACTGCTTGCCGTCAATCTCGACTGGCAAGACGCCGCGATTTTTATTTCCACATTCGCCGGTTAATCAATGAAACTATATTTCGAAAACGATTCCGAATTACAACGGCATCAATATTAAGTGATGTATAATCGCCCTCACCTTATTCCAAGGAGCGGCAGTTGAGACGTTTTCGAAACTGGATTTTCGGCCCGCTCGCGTTCGCGGCGCTCGTCATGCTCGCCCTCATCATTATTTCACCGCCGGTCAGTGCGCAGGACGAATCCGCGCAGCCGCCCGAGTCCGCCGCTCCGCCTGACGAGTCTTCCACGGGAGAATCTGAAGAAGCGGACGATGCGGCCGGCGCGGAAGAATCCGTCGAGGTCGAGTCCGACAGTGGAAATCGAACCGAGGCGGTTCCCGGAGCTGATATTGAAGATGCTGCGGCGGACGATGTTACCGAGGAACAAGATCCGGGCGAAATCGAAGAAGAGGAGCCTGTAATCGTTCTCAGTCCTCAGTTTCCTCCAATCGGCGCGGCAAACCTTGCTGTCAGAGATTGGCCGAACGATGCGGGAAAGGCGGTTGCCGTCCTGTTCGCCAAATCCGTATGGGAGGAATCCGGAATCCTGATGGACAACGGCGAACAGGTGACGAACCTCTTTTACGTGATCGAATGGGCGGAAAGTGCCGAAGGCCCTTGGAAGGAAGGCGACCGGTTCAGAGTCGGCGAAAAAATCCTAGGCGACGAAGAGTCGTGGTCTCCCTTCGGTTTTATGCCGGAAGGCCATGGCGAAATGCACTACTCTCACGTATCGTACCAATTGGAGGCTGCGGACGGCGACGAGCCAAGTTACGAAGATACTCCGGTTCTGATCCGAATCGGCGTTGCCGCAGGCGACAAAATGCCACCCGGTTACTACTTTCCTCAAATCGGCGAGGGAACTTCGAAGGATAACTGGTTTAATGTAGCCCGGAAGTTCAATTTGGCATACGTTGTCATCGTCGCGATTGTTATGCTCGCTTTCATAGGCAAAGCGCGCCGCGGCATAAATTTGTACATCCGTAGAATCGCTGGACTCGAAGCCGTTGACGAAGCTATCGGAAGGGCCACCGAAATGGGCCGCTCGATGTATTTCCTTTGCGGATTGGCTTATGCGAGCGACGTTTCGACAATCGCGGCGCTAAACATCCTCGGCCGCGTGGCAAGGAAAGTTGCCGAATACGAAAGCGACCTAAAAGTTCCGTGTTTCGACCCGATTGTTATGAGCGTTTGCCAGGAAGTCGTCAAGCAGGCATATACCGAAGCAGGACGCCCGGATACCTACAAGGAAGACAACGTGTTCTTCCTTACTCAGGAGCAGTTTTCCTATGTCGGAAGCGTTAACGGCATGATGGTGCGCGAAAAGCCCGCGGCAAATTTCTATTTCGGTTATTACTATGCCGAATCCCTTCTGCTCGCGGAAGCCGGCAACCAAATCGGCGCGATTCAAATTGCAGGCACGGATGCCCTCGTTCAAATCCCCTTCTTCATCAGCGCTTGCGACTATACGCTTATCGGCGAAGAACTTTACGCCGCCAGCGCCTATATCAGCCGCGAGCCGAGGCTTCTCGGAAGCATCAAGGCTATCGACATGGCAAAGGCGGTCGTAATAACGGTGATTGTTCTCGGCTCTTTGCTTGCGACCATTATGGCGTTTGAAGGGCCGGAGCGCTTGCTCTACTTGAAGTATATGTTTTCAAATCTGTAGGAGGCAATTCAAAGCAGTGCAGTTCCTTAAGCGAAACTTACCCATTACGATTGCCTTCACGATAGGCATTGTGATGATTATCCAGTATTACGTCCCAAGCGAGGCATCTCAAAACTTCGCCGAAGACATGAACATTTGGACGGAAATCATCGCCGCTTTCGCCCTGCTAATCGGCGTGCAATCGCTTATCCACAACCACACGATGAAAATCAAAAGGCGCCAGCCGGGATTTGGATATTCGTGGGTGGTAATCATTTCTCTGATATTAATGACACTAGCCGGACTCATTGGCGGCGGCGTCGAAAATCCCTACGGCATTTATTCCTGGATGTTCCTCTACCTTCAAGTTCCGATGCAGGCTACGGTCTTCAGCATTCTTGCCTTCTACATCGCAAGCGCGGCATATCGGGCATTCAGGGCGAAATCGCCGGAAGCCACAATGCTGCTTATAGCCGCCGCAATAACCATGCTAGGGCGCGTTCCCGTCGGCGAACAACTTACGAGCTTTATTCCGCCGGAATCGCCATTCCTGAGTAACTTTCGCATCGAAATCATGACCGACTGGCTTCTCAACGTACCCAACACCGCAGGATTCAGGGCGGTTATGTTCGGCGTCGGACTCGGCATTATCAGCACATCGCTCAGAATCATATTCGGCATCGAGAGAACGTATATGGGAGGTGGCGACTAATGTCGAACTTCTTTTACAAGCTTCCCCGTCAGTTCATTTATCTTCTCGTCGCGCTGATGGTTTTCACGCCGATAATTCGCGGCATCGAAATGAGCGTGAAGCCCGCGCCGGAATCGAGAGCCGTATTCGAACAAGTTGACAAGCTACCCGAAGGCAGCGTGATTCTGTTCGCTCAAGATTACGACCCGTCGAGCGAACCGGAGCTGACGCCCATGACTATTGCGTTTCTCCGCCATTGCTTCAGCAAAAAGCACAAAGTCATCAGCGTGAACGTCTTCAACGTCGCCGGCGTGGGTCTCGGCCAGCTTGCATTTCAGATGATGGAAGAGGAATTCGGCGTTAAAAGCGGCGAAGATTACGTTTATCTCGGCTTCCGGCCGGGAGTCGCGAACAGCATCCGGGCCATTAACAGCGACATAACGGAGTATTACAAAACCGACGCCAATCGCGTCGAAACTCGCAGTATGCCCATTTTTCAAAACATCAAAAACGGAAAGGACGTCGACTTTATGCTCTCGATTGCCGCCGGCGCAACGCCGGAAGCGTGGATTTTGTACGGCGCAAGCGAATCCGGCTACCCGATGGCGGCCGGCTGCACCGCTGTCAGTTTCGCCAGCTACTTCCCGTTTTACCAAAGCGGCCAGATGAAAGGCATTCTCGGCGGACTCAAAGGTGCCGCGGATTACGAGCAGCTGCTCGAAATGCCCGGCATCGCCAGAAAGGGCATGGTAGCTCAAAGCTGGGTTCACATTTTGCTTATCGTGCTCATTATCCTCGGAAATATTTCGTTTTTGCACGAACGGGCCATTAAGAAAGCGGGAGGTAAAGTCTGATTATGGATTTCCTCGAAAACTTTACGCTAATCACCGGACATACTGGACAGGTCATCGGTATCTGGATTGCCGTCGGCCTTACACTCTTCATGCTCAGCTTTTTATATAAGGACAATCCGTTTTTCAAATTCGGCGAGCATCTATACCTCGGCATATCCAACGGCTATTGGATTGTGTACGTTTTTCAAAACGTAATCAAGCCCGAGCTATTCGGCAGAATCGCGCCAAGACTAATTTTCAATCCTGTCGAGCAAGCGGAGCTCTACGGCCAAGATGCTCGTCTGATTTTCATCATTCCCGGTCTTCTAGGGCTTTTCCTCCTTTTGCGGCTTATTCCGGCGATTAGCTGGGTGTCTCGATGGAGTCTTGCATTCTACATCGGCTGGGGCGCTGGCGTTGCAATTCCGACTTATATGGCTAACTACGTGCTTGTGCAGGCGTCTTCTACTTTCAATCCGCTTTTCGGATCGGAACAAGGCGTGCCGTACAGCACTTACGTGAACAATTGGCTGATATTTATCGGCGTCTTGTCCGCTCTCGTATATTTCTTCTTCAGCGTGGAGCACAAAGGAACCATCGGAACGATATCTAAGGTCGGCATATGGACGCTTATGCTGGCTTTCGGCGCAAGCTTCGGTTCGACGGTCATGGCGCGCGTCAGCCTCTTTATCGGACGCGCCCGCTTTCTTGTACAGGAAGGCAGCTCCGACGATTTCGGCTATGCTTTCCCCATTCAGCTTGGCCTGATAGTCTTGATGGCGCTGATAATGCTGGCCGTGAATACGATTGGGCGGGGACAGGCTCCGCAGGTGCGCAAGTAAATCGGTTTTGGCGCTTCCGGCATTCCGCTGTAATATAGAAGCGGTGAAAAAATGAGCTGGGCGGACGACATCCGGGCGCGTGTGAACATTGCCGACGTCGTGGCGGATTATGCGCGACTTAAACCTTCCGGCCCAGGTAAATTCGTTTGCCTTTCCCCTTTCAAACAGGAAACGCGACCGAGCTTTAATATCGATGCGAATAAGGGCGTTTGGTACTGCTTTTCCACGAAACAGGGCGGCGACATCGTAAAGTTCATTATGCTCGTCGAAAACCTTGAGTTCAAAGAAGCTCTGGAATTTCTCGGACACAAATACGGAATTCCCGAACCTGAAAGACCGAAAGGCGCTGCAGGAGGAGGCGGTTTGCGGGCGGAGGGTAAAGAGGCACTGTATAAGGCCTATGAAGCCGCTGCGACTTATTACCAAAACATTTTATTGAACACCTCTATGGGCGCTTCCGCGAGAGCGTATCTTGAAAAGCGCGGCGTTAAAAGCGGAGTAATCCGCGACTTCAAGCTTGGCGCAACGCCGGGCGGCCGCGACATGCTTTGTCAAGAATTGCTCAAGAAAGGCGTAAAAGAAAAAGACCTTGAGCTTGCCGGCCTCGCATCCAGAAGGCGGGACGGTACCGGAGTGGACGACCGATTCAGAAACCGGCTGATTTTCCCCATTGCCAATCATGCGGGGCGGATTCACGCGTTCGGCGGCCGCGCGCTTGACGACGACCCGGCAAAATACATTAACAGCGCAAACAGCCCCATTTACAACAAGAGCGAGGCGTTGTACGGGCTTTCGGAAGCTAAAAAGTCCATCGCCGCTCTCGGTTATGCGATTCTCGTCGAAGGTTATATGGACGTACTTGCGCTTGTGCAGGCAGGTTTCGAAAATGCTGTCGCAACTTGCGGCACCGCACTAACCGAGCTTCACCTCAAGTTGCTTTTTCGCCACACTCGCGACCTTGTAATCTCTATGGACGGCGATGGTGCGGGGCGCGACGCCGCGGTTAGGACGGCAGGCATCGTACTTGCCGCGGGAGTTTCGCCGAAGGTTGTACAGCTTCCCGGCGGAATCGACCCCGACGATTTCATAAAAAAACACGGACGGGAAAAATTCGCTGCACTCATCGAATCGGCTGTAAATCCGGTGCGATTTCTAATGGGCGTTCTCGGCGCGAACTCAGCGATGGATGCGAAAACGAAGGAAGAATCCATTAGAAAACTAGCGCCCATAGTGATCGCGGCACCTCCCATAGTTAAATCCGAATTCATACGCGAAATCGCGAGCAGCCTGTCATTGGATTCGGCAATTGTCCAATCGCTTATCGGAATGGAGCGTTCGCAGCGCGCATCGAAAAAGAGCGCCGCGGATGCCGGAGATGGAATGCGGCGGCTGATGCGCGACGGCAGACTGCTTCTCGAAGCCGGAATAATCGCCGGAATTCTGGCTAATCCAAACTTGTTGAAAATTGCCGCCGAAAAGCTCACCGAAGACGATTTTTCTTCCGCCACAGCCAAGGCGGCGTGGAGGATTGTTTCGACGGGAAGCAATGAAACGAAATGGGACGCCGAAATTCTGGCTCTTCAAAACGAGATTCCGGAGATTGGCGAGTTTTATGGCGTTCTTATTGACGATTCATTCTTCCCGCATCATCGCGACTTTCGGGCGCGTATCGACAAACTCGTCGCGGAAAACAGCCAACCCGACACCGCTGCGATCGAACGCAAAATTGTTGAAGCGGAAGCCGCCGGCGACTATGAAAAAGTGGCTGAACTTGCCGCGAAACTATATGAAATGCGAGGGACGCCCGGAAGTATGAATGAAAAACCGATTCCGTTTTTGCGCAATTCCAAGTAGGCACTTCGTATATTTGCGATTACCTTTCCAGATGGCTAGTTTCATGGATTTTCTGGTTGCTCAATATGCGGAGCGGCGCTTTTGATTGATGCTATGAAATCGTCTCTATCTCTAAGATGCAAGTTTATTCGGATTTTGCGCCTAGCGCCACTAAATAATACCACTACATTGCCGTATTGCCATTTTGTTGCCCCGACAACCGATTCCAAGCGCGACAAATCGAATTCCCTAAACTGAAATTTAAAAATAGGGCAAGAAGCTACGCCAATTACTATCTTCCTTGAAGTTAAATAGGCTATATAAAAATTCCATTTCCATCTAAGTACCGACAAGAATACCAAAGGAACATATCCATATACAATTACAAAAAGCAAATATGAAACTGAATAAACCCAATGAATTCCATAAGCGGTAGCGGGAGACATACCGCCCAAAAGCATAGCAATTATTATTGATCCTAATACCGAAAATAAGCCAGCAATATAAAAACTCCAGGACCATAACCCCGGAGACATCTTAAATCCAGCAAGAAACGCCTCACCTTCCGCGAGCGTCAACCATTCTGGCCGAATATCTTGTTTCACTTCCATTCGATATCTTCAGATAGTACCGTCGAAATTATACCAAAACCGGAGTGCTGTATCTACTGCATATTAATCGTTGAGTAAATTCCTGGAAAATCTTCGGTATCATTTGATTTAAGCTCCGAATCCTGACAAACCTTGCCAAAAATGCCATTTCCTACTAAAATCGTAGTGATTATGCCGCGCCTTCGGTTCGGCCAATCGGAATCAGCATTAGGAGCAAAGCCTTGACAAGGGTCTTTTTGCCATCAATATTCGGTTTTGCCGTTTTCTTTTGGCTTTTTGCAGCCGCGATTTTCGCGGATGAAGCCGCGTCTCCGGCTTCGACCGAATCCGCTCCGGCTCGAACGAAGCCTAAAACGCCAATTTCAATCGATATAATCAACGACCTTTACTTCGGCCGGCCCGATGCGTTCGATTACAGGCTGCTTGTACCCGCATTCGACGGCCAGCTTCAAATTTCTTGGGATTTGAAAGGCTGGGAGCCAACGAGCATCGGTTATCGCTGGCCGTTTCAGAAAATCGGGGACACCGGCGCAAGAATTCAACCGCGAGTCGTGCTCGGCCTCGACAAAGATCTAGAAGACCTCGACGTGCCTTGGGTTGGTTTGAACGCGCTGACCGTCCACAAAAAATGGGATTTATTTTCAGCCGCACGCATTCCCACGAACGACACCCGCACCGGGTTTTTCAACGAATTCGCGTACAATTTTTATGAAAAGAACGATTGGTATCTTCGCGGAAACGTAATCGAAACGCATGCCGCCGGCCGGCCGGCCGGCTGGTCGGGCGGCACGGAGTTAATGTACTGGAAACACCCCGTTCAACTTCGGTTCGCGTGGTTCGATTCACTCAATGACCGCGGAAGAAACGAATGGCGTTTCTGGTTCGTAATCCCGGTTGAGTAAATTGCAGATGCCAAATAGCATCTACTTAAACGCGCCGATTCCTGTCGCCGTTTCGCCGAGTACCAGCGTATGTATATCGTGCGTGCCTTCGTAAGTAATGACGCTTTCAAGATTCGCCATATGCCGGATGACCGGATACTCCAGCGTAATTCCGCTCGCTCCCAGCATCTGCCGCGCTTCACGGGCGATGCGAAGGGCCGCCATCACGTTGTTGCGCTTTGCAAGCGACACCTGCGCGTGGTGCATCTTGCCCTCGTCCTTTAACGTGCCAAGTCTGTGGCAAATAAGCTGCATTGCCGTTATATCGGTCATAAAATCCGCGAACTTCGCTTGCTGAATCTGGAACGACGCAAGCGGCCTTCCGAACTGCGTCCTCCGCGTTTGATATTCGAGAGCGCATTCCAAGCAGTCAAGCGCCGCGCCAATCGCGCCCCACGCGATTCCATATCGCGCCTGCGTCAGGCACGACAGCGGACACTTCAGGCCGTTCGCGCCCGGCAGCCTGCATTCTTCCGGAATTTTTACGTTATCGAATATCAGTTCGCTTGTCACGCTTGCGCGCAACGAAAGCTTTTTTAACTGCTCCGGCGCAGAAAAACCCGGCGTGCCCTTTTCGACAAGAAATCCGCCTACTCCGTCCGGCGTTTTCGCCCACACGATAGCTACGTCCGCGATTGTGCCGTTAGTAATCCACATCTTAGCGCCGTTCAGCACCCAGCCGCTGTCCGCCGGGTCGGCGCGCGTAATCATCCTGCTCGGGTCGCTGCCATGATCGGGCTCTGTCAGCCCGAAACAGCCGATTTTTTCCGCCTTAGCAAGCCTTGGCAGCCAGTAATCCTTCTGTGCCTCCGAGCCCCAAGTGAAAATCGGATACATCACGAGCGCGCTTTGAACGCTCGCGAAGCTGCGAAGCCCGCTGTCGCCGCGTTCGAGTTCCTGCATTATCAGCCCGTAGGCGATATTATCGACGCCCGCGCATCCGTATTTTTCGGGCAACGTCGGACCAAACAGCCCCATCTCCGCGATTTCGGGAACGAGTTCCATCGGGAACGTATGCGCTTCGAAATGGTCCGCTACTGCCGGCATAAACCGCTTGCGCACCCAGTCTCGCACGGTGTCGCGAATCACCTTTTGATCATCGGTGAGCATGCTCTCGATGTCGTAAAAATCGAAAATGTCGGGCTTGTCCATTTTTTCCTCAAAGACTTTCGGCTCGCCTAAAGAAATGAAATTACCCTAAGGCGCCCACTCGCGTGCGAACCTGACCGCGAATTCGACGCCAACTTTGAACATATCCTCGTCCACGTTGAACCGGGGGTGGTGGTGCGCCATTGTGGCGTCTTTTGCCGGGTTGTTGCTGCCGAGAAACACGTACGCGCCAGGAATTTCGTTTAAGAACAGCGAAAAATCTTCGCCGCCCATCGATGGCTCGGCTTCAACGACGCGCTCTGCTCCCACGATTTCCGATAGCAGGCCGCGTGCGTACGCCGCGACTTTCGAGTCGTTAATCGTCGGCGGAAGTTTCACGTCGTAGTTGATTTTCACGTCTCCGCCAAGCGACCTCGCCACGCCGGTCGCGATTTCTTCGACTTGATTTTTCGCGAAATCGGCTACCGCGGGATCGAACATTCTCACCGTACCGGCGAGCTTCGCGCTTTGCGGAATAATATTGAATGCCGTTCCGGCGTGAAACTGGCACACGCTGACCACCGCCCTTCCGAGAGCGCTTACGCGACGGCTGACGATAGACTGAAGCGCGGTCACGATGTGGCTGCCGATTAAAATCGGGTCTATGCACTGGTGTGGCATCGCCGCATGCCCGCCGACACCCAACACCTCGATTTCGAATTCGTGCACTCCCGCCATACATCCGCCGTCAAGCGCCGCAGTTTGACCCGCGGGCAGGCTGTTCCAAATGTGCATTCCCATAACGACGTCGGGAACCGGCTCGTCATTAAGCATTCCGTCTTCTATCATCAATTTTGCGCCGTCCCGGCCTTCTTCGCCCGGCTGAAAACAAAACTTCACTCTGCCCCTGCCAAGCCCGTCCTTCGCCAGAACTTCCGCGGCGCCCATAAGCATAGCCGTGTGAGTGTCGTGTCCGCACGCGTGCATTTTGCCCGGCACTTGCGATTTATACGGAATATCGTTCTCTTCGCCGACGGGCAGCGCGTCCATATCGGCGCGTATCAAAATTGTCGGCCCCGGCTTGCCGCTGTCGAAAAGGCCAACAACGCCGGTCGTGGCATATGTTTTGTACGGAATCCCTAGCGAATCGAGATGCGCCTTGACGATTTCGCTTGTACGGAACTCCTCTAGTCCGATTTCGGGATGCATATGAAAATCGCGACGCCAGGCGATTACCTTTTCTTCGATTTCGCGCACTGGCGCGCTCACGCTTACTTCGCCCACTCCGGTTGACATAAAAGCTCCTTGACTATGACGTTTCGCGGGAACAAAATCCGCCGCGGGCGGTTATAATATCATTGGCGGGGAGCGGCCGGGATAGTTGCTGTGAGTTGTGCGGGCGATTTACATTTTGCGCAATCGGCGCTAGGGAGCAATGGTGGCACCGGGAACTCTGCGGGATTTTTTGCCGCACATTCGTGCGGCGCTAATTGTTATAGCCTATCCGTTCGCGCTCGCGGCGTTCTATTTCGCTTACCTGTTCATTACCCCACTCGACGGCGAACTTTTATTTTCCGGGCCGTTCATTGGCCAGCTCGAAACCTTCACCGCGTTTTTCGCCGGAATTCTTATCGCAAAAACCGCTCCGAAAAGTCCCGTTAGAATGACCGCATTTGCGTTTCCCCTCATCGGATTGACGATTCTCCTTTTCGCTCTTCTTCTCGAAACTTCCACCGAAATTTTCCTCGGAGTTTTTGCCGTCGGAGCGGCAAACTTGGCGTTTGTTACAATCGCCGCCGTCATCGGCGCACGCTGCGCCGTGCGCGGCGAAACGGGCTTCCACTTGCCGGTTATCGTTTTTACCTCTCTTTTTCTGGCTTGCCTTTTCGTCGCGGAGTCTTTTCCGCCCTACCGGATGATGCCCGAAATCGGAAATTCTGCGTCCGCATCTTCCGCGATTGCAAGTCCCACATTTTTCGACCTCGTTATCGAACGTTCCGGCACTTTCAAACTTTCGCTTATGCTGGCGGCGATTTCGTTCGCTACCGGCTTTGCACGGCCGCGCGAGGCTTTGCGATGGCCGATTTTCTATGCTTTTCTGATTGCCGCGCTTTTTTACCAGTATCAGGCTTTTGCTCCCCCTGAACTGGCACACGGAATGTACTACGAGTTCGCAAAATCACTTTCCGTGATTGCGCCAAACCCGCCCCGTGACGCCTTCGTTACTTTCGGCATCGTTTTTATTGTCTCGTTTGCCGCGTGCGCAATCGGCGCGAAAACGGCTCGATTGTTTAAAGGGAGATTAAATGCTCGAACCTGACTCAAATGCATCACAGGTAAGAAAGAAACTCCGGGAGTCCATAGCGCGCTATTTCTCCGTTTTTGGCGTGGTATTGCTCTTTCCAATTGCGGTGACATTTTTGTTGCCGCTGATTATGTATCTTGCGCCGCAACAAATTCATGAAGAACACACCGCCATTTTACTGGCTTTGGTTCTCGTTTTCAGCTGCTTCTTTTGGGGCTACCTAATTGCTTGCGCCGCGGGAAAAAATAACTGGAAACCGGCGATTTTCGGCCTCGTGTTGTTCACCGCCACTCTGCATCTTTCGTTAATCATGCTGTCTGCTTATATATAAGGTGCCCAAATTGAAACTGCTAAATACTCTAATTATTCCTATTTTAGCCCTAATGCCGCCGTTTTGTGTGCTTCTCGGTATTCTTATTGGGTTCAGGAGGCGCATCGAATTCCATTATCCTGTTGCGGTCGCCTTTGCTCTTTTTCTCGCTGCCTATATGGGCTCGTTCGAGGCCGGACCTTTCGATATAAAGCTTCTCGCGATGCTTGCCGTTTTTGCCGCTGCGCTCGGATTTTTGAAACCGCGCGAATCGTTTCACTGGGCATTTTTTTTCGCGGCGTTTTTGGCGCTCGTCGAATTTATGTTTCTCTTGACCGCCGAGCAATATAAGTTCACACCCGCTTTAAGTCCTCTTAAAGGGGCGGCATCCTACAATCCAGGTGATTTTAACCCCATTTATTACTTCAGACCGGAATTCGCAAATGCAGCAGCTGTAAGGTTTGTTGTTTCACTGGTCGCCGCCGCTGCGGCATCCGTTATCGGCATCTTTGCGAGCCGAAATTGGGTTCGAATAAACGTGGCTTTTTTCGATCCAACATCCGGCAATAAACCTGATTCAGATGTTTTGTATTCTGCAGCGCATACTCCACTTTGTATTAGAAAAAATACAATGCGATATCTATATGTAGCGCTTATCGTTATTTTTTATCCCGTAGCTGGACTTTGTTTCTATATTTTTACTAGCTATTATTCTCCTCTGCGATATAGCATTCCAATGGCTAATGTGTTGATGATGCTATTCGCTTCGTTTTTCCTCGGCGCTCTGGTCGCCTACGTATCCCGGCCTCGCAATTGGCAGGTTGCGCTATTCGGATTTTATTTATTTTTCGCGATTCTCATTGCCTTGTTTTATGCTTACGTTTCGATGCTTGGCGATTCTTATTTGATATCCGCAAGCGGAGAGGCCGTAAGGGATTTTAACATAGAATATTTTTTCGCCCTCCTTCCTGCAATGGCCGTCATGACGCTTTGTATGCTGGCCGGGATATTCGCTGGTTTCAAATGGCAATTTGCGCCACGAGTGCCAATTGCGGTTATACTTGGGCTTTCGCTTCACGCTCTTGCACCCGGGCTTTTCGATTCGTTTTACGCTTTCGAATATTTAATCGCGATCTCGATTGTCGCAATGACATACGGATGGCTTAATGCGCGCGAAATTGGGCGCTGGACGATTTTTTTCTCGCTTATAATCACCGCACTCAGGCACAATTACATTGTAGCCGGCATAAACCGAATTGTGAAAGATAACGTCATGTATCCCGAGGACTTCCGGATGCTGTATCCCGATATTGCGAAAAAGTATCCTGTTGGCATTGATATGAACGATTTCGCTTTGATGGAAAACACGTTATGGTTTTTCTTGGTTACAATTGCGTTAATGATTGCATTCGGATGTGCAGGCGCTTTCGTAAGAATAAAAATGGAGTCAAAGCAATGATAGACCGAAGTATGCGCTCAGACTTAAAACACAATAGGAAGGAAATCCTTATATGCGCGGCGACGGTGCTCGTTGCGGTAATTCTGTATCCCGCCTTAATGTATCTTCTGGCATTTTTTATGTGGGCATACAGCGAAGCTTCCCATACGCCATATTCCGGAAATCTCGTTCATGGATACATGTTCGCCATGTCTGCCTTTTACATGGGTTACTTAATCTCACAATGCGTCACTCGCAAATATGAAAAGCTTGTCAATGCCGGAATCGGTCTGCTTTTGTTAGTGCTGATATTCGTGTTTTCTTGGGGAAGCAGCCTTCGGTTAATTTTATCGATAAATTACGAGTTTATGCGCGTTATATTAACTCCGGCCTTTTTGGCTCTTTCCGCAGCTCTCGGCGCGGCCTATGGATTTAGCCGGAAAATTCGGCTTCACGAAGTTATCGCGACGCTTGCCGGATTATACCTGTTATACCAACTCGCCGCCATTTATATGGATGCAAGCGGTCTGGTTCATCTCTTTTGGCTCGCGGCTGTTGCCGCATACCTCGGAATCGTCGATAGGCGGTCTATCTTACGCTGGGCTTTCTTTTTCGCCGCGCTTTTCGGCGTAAACCACTTCGGAGCCTCGTTTTTGCCGTTTTTTGGCGATTCGCTGACTTCAGATCCAAAAGCATATGCGCTTCCGGGGCAGAAAATGGCGGAATTCGATTTCGGAATACCCCGGTCTGAAATCGCGGATCCCGAATTCGCGCTTTTTGCGATCGCCGTTTTCGCCGCAATATTCGTCTTTACGGCTATGTTCGGCTTTTTCGGAGCGTTTCTTGCGCAAAGTTTTTCCAGCGAAAGGATTGCTAACAAGGCGGACGAATCCGGATAATTGCAGTAACCTATAATGTAAAATCGCCCTTTTGCAAGGAGCATTTAGCATGAATTTCCTTTTAATCCTCTACCGCGATCCCCGCGATGGCGACGCGGCGTGGAACGCGCTTCGCATCGCGAATCAAATGCACGAATCCGGAATGTCCGTGCGGGTATTTCTCCTTGACCGCGGCGTATGGACGGCTCACCCGTCGATGCTCGAATCCCCAGATGGCATGGCAACCGACGCGCACCATATTCTTAAAAAGCTGCTTGAAGCGGGGTTGGCCGTTCGCGCCTGTGGAACTTGCGTCGAGCGCGCCGGCATGGACCCGCGCGAAATCCCGGAAAGTATCGAAATCGCTACTCTACCCGGGCTTGCCGATTGGATTGCGATATCTGAGCGAATTGTTGCCATTTAGCCGAAACCGCAATAATTCGCATTGAGCAGTACGCAAATAACCTTCAATCCGCCGCTTGAAGGTAATAAATTTCGCTCTTTTGCGGCTATTCCCGCTCCCCGGAGTAATAATGGAATACAGAATTGAACGCGATACGCTGGGCGAGGTTAAGGTGCCGATTAATGCATATTACGGCGCTCAAACCGCACGCGCGGTCGAAAATTTTCCCGTCAGCGGCTTCCGTTTGCCGCCCGAATTCGTACATGCGCAAGCCGCCGTCAAGCTGGCGGCAGTTCGCGCGAATCGCGATGCAGGCGCCTTTAGCCGCGAAATCGCAGACGCGGTCGAGTTCGCGGCGCTCGAATTGCTAAACGGGAAGTACGACGCGGAATTCGTCGTTGACGTTTTTCAGGCCGGCGCGGGCACATCTCAAAACATGAACGCGAACGAGGTGATCGCGAATCGCGCAAACGAAATCCTAGGCGGAAAAAGAGGGGAATACGAATTCGTTCACCCGAACGACCACGTAAATTACGGCCAATCCACCAATGACACCATTCCATCGGCCATTCGCATCGCAGCCGTCACCGAAACGCATGGCAAACTTCTTCCCGTAATTAAAAGCCTCTTCGCCAATCTTAAGAAAAAGTCCGCCGAATTTGAATTAGTCGTAAAAAGCGGCCGCACCCACCTGCAAGACGCCGTCCCGCTCACTCTAGGCCAGGAGTTCGGCGGATACGCCGCGTCTATCGCTCGCGATATTTCATTTATCGAATTCGCTCTTTCCGGAATAAAAAAACTCCCCATCGGGGGAAGCGCCGTCGGCACAGGGCTTAACACCGCCCCCGGATACCGGGACGCCGTCATCCGTTACATAAACGAAATCACCGGGCTCGATTTCGAAAAGCCGGACGATTATTTCGCCGCAATGAGCGGTTTCGACGACGTCATGCATTTCGCGGGTTCGCTGCGTGCGCTCTCTACTACGCTCAAAAAAATCGCCGACGATTTCCGGCTTATGGCAAGCGGGCCGCGAACCGGATTCAACGAACTTCTTCTTCCCGCAGTCCAGCCCGGAAGCTCGATTATGCCTGGAAAAGTGAATCCCGTGCTGCCCGAAATGCTAAACATGGCCGTGTCGCATGTAATGGGCCTCGATGCCGCGATTTCCCACGCTGCGCAGGGCGGCCAGCTCGAGCTGAACGTGATGATGCCCGTCATCGCATACGACCTCTTGACGGAAATCTCGATTCTAACCGGAGCGATAACGGCCTTCAGCGATAAATGTCTTGCAGGCGTAAAGGCGAATGCGGAAATTTGCCGGCAATTCGCGCTTAAAAGCCCCGCGCTTGCAACCGCGCTCAACGTGAAAATCGGCTATGCAAAAGCCGCGGAAATTGCGAAGGAAGCGCTTGAAAAGGACGTTCTTATTAAGGACTTGGTCGTCGAAAAAGGCCTGATGACGCGGGAAGAAGCGGACGAACTTCTCGACCCGGGCAAGATGATTTAGTCACGCAGTGTAGGCATCAGGTGTTCAATCTGCATATTTACCGGGTTGAATGCTTGCGCCGGTCAGGTCTTGTCGCCCCTACATTCGCCAGCCGTTACGGTAATTGAACTGCGTTTCTTCTTTATGGTTTTGCGGGCAGCGGCACCTACTTGCATTTTCCGATTTCTTTTTCGGCTTAACTACTTTTCTTCGCCGGATTAGATACTCGACCAAGAGAATCCAGATGAATCCAGCGAAGGCGGCAGCGACGATAAGATATTCGATCCACGACATGCTGGCGTGAACCAATTCTTTGAAATTTCCAGACACCTTTATCGCCTCCTTATGGGCATCGGGCGTTAGGAACTCAGCAAAGCTGCGGATTCATATTCTGTGGGCAAGGCAACAAAACAGACAACCCGTTGCCCGAAGCGCAGGACGGAATTAAATGCTAATGGGTTCGATATTGGATAGCCTGCAAAAAGGAATTACTATTTACTATAGTATTAAATTGCCACTTGTATAAATTCGTCAACCCGAGTAGTGAGAGGTACCTTCTATAATCCCTTAAATACAATAAAAAAATTCGAACGCATTTGAATATTGGCCGTCCAGTATCTACTATTTGGCATAGTAGATAATCTGCCGTTTGCCAGGATTGCCGAATAGGATAAGTCGATATGTTGAACCTTGGAAAAGTGGCTGGTGCGGACTTAGTGAATGGAACTCCGTTGGCCGCTGTTTTTCATCAGTTTTACCGCCCGCGGGCTGCGGGCGAAAGGAGGAAAGAAATATGGATAGCTATGCGTACGGGCTTTGGCCCCTTGTCGTCGTCAACTCGGTGCTTTTTATCGTATTCGCGTTCAGTTTCAGCCATCCAGTAACTGGCCGGGACTGGCGGCAATTCGGTGCGTTCTCTGCGTTTATCGTTGCGCTATTCGCCGAAATGTTCGGATTTCCGCTGACGATTTACATTTTGTCAGGCTGGCTCGTGCACCGGTTTCCCGGTATCAATATTTACTCGCACGACGCGGGTCACTTTTGGTATCTGCTATTCGGCGGAATCGGCGACCCACACGCGAGCGCCATACATGTCGCCAGCAATTTGATTATCTTTTCCGGATTCATTTTGCTCGCGGCTTCCTGGCGAGTCCTTTACCGGGCGCAGATTTCACGCGGGTTCGCGACCACTGGTCCATACGCCCACATTAGGCATCCCCAGTACCTTGCGTTCATTTTCATATCTCTCGGGCTTTTCTTGCAGTGGCCCACTCTTCTCACGCTCGTAATGTTCCCGATCCTGTCGGCGATGTACGTGCGGCTGGCTAGACGCGAGGACGACGCGATGTTCGGCGAGGAGTACGAGACTTGGGCGAGGAAAACGCCCGCGTTCATCCCGGTGATCGGCGGAAGGCTAAAGCGTCCGCGAAAGGACGAGCACCCGCAAACGGCGGTCAACCCAGAAGGAGGTAATTTGGAATGGACTTCGTTTTAACCAACGTACCGTGGGTTTTGCTGCTTTTGATTTGCGCTGGGCTGCACTTCTTCCATCACAAGCGCTCAAATCACGGCCGCGGGCGGAGTTCCGCGAATGACAACTACGGCCAAGAGGCCAAGCACGGCAAGGGCGGTTGCCACTAAACAAGTTCTTGCCGTCGCGCCCGCACCGCGCGGCGGCGGAGGCATACCGAAGGAGGTATAGCAATGAAGAAACTAAGTATAGTTGCAGTTTCTGCGGTGTCGGCGGTGCTTGCGGTTTTCGCGATTGCACTGTTCGCTGCTTACGGAACATCCGAGTCCGCGTTTGCCCAATCGGGACATACCGGCGATCATGCGATGCATGCCGCGAAGGAAGGCTCACACGCCGATTGCGGCATGATGAGCGGCGAAATGGGCGAGATGGACCAAGCGAATTGCGCCGAGATGATGTCCGGAATCGACGGAGCGCTGAAGGCAATGAACGAAGCCGCAGACAATGACAAGATCGACGCGATATCCACAGCGGTTAACGAGATTGGAGGCATGATGACGAAAATGCATTCCGAAAAGTGCGGGATGGGCGGCATCCCTCACTCCGGATAGCGCTGGCCGTACGCAACACGCGGCGATTTTGATGCCGGGGACTAAAATAGTCCCCGGCTTTGCGTTTCAAGAAACAAAAGCGATTTGTACATTGGTCATTTTTTCTGGGACTAGTTTTTTGGAAATCGATAAAAAGAAGAAATTGAAAATGGAGTACACCTCGACCCGGGCAAGATGGTATAGATGCTTTGCGCACAACACATAGCGGAAAACTTCACCAACCTAGCGCATCCCTCAAGAATTTTCGGCTTTTCAAATCTGCATCGATTAAGCTTTCCATTTTCCGCCACAGTAGCCGCTCGACCTCTTTTAAATCCGAATCCGCTGCCCAATCTTCCTCATATTTTTTTAAGGGCAAATCGTACAGCCTGTAAATCGCTCCGCAAATATTCGAACCGGTTTCAATTCCGAAGGGTTCTCCACGCGAATCCACTTGAGCGCACTTTTGATGATAAATATGCTGGATGTCCCGGTCGAAAAACGCTTTGCCTTCATAAACCGGCTTCCCGCATTTTTCACAGTGAGCCGCGTCCGGAAATTCGCCGGATAATTTCAGCAGTTTTGCCCAAACAACGCATCCGAGTTTCGTCAGAGCGAAAGATTCGCGCGACTCCGGCATTGCGGCAAGCGAATTAACCGTCAATCTAAAAACCGGCTCCCACAAATCTTCCGGCCAATGAGACCGGGTTAAAATTTCCAGTATCAGCGAGCCCAGCGCAAGCGTCGCCGCAGCCGACTGCACTTTTCTGTGCGCCCTCGAAACCTCGACTCCCGTTAACAGCGGCAGCGCGCGGCCGCGTTCCAAATAAAATTTCCCTTCACAAAAAGGTCTCGAAGCACCGGCCAGTTTGCTTTTCGATTTGCGCGCGCCTTTAACCATAACGAGAGTCTTTCCGCATTCGGGGCCGAATAGCGTGATTATCCGGTCTGATTCCCCGCTTTCGCGCGCGGCGCATACAATTGCATAGCAAATTTCAGTCACAGGTGAATTATAAGCCCGCCATTCCATTGATGCGGCAATCGGATTCACTCGTTTCCGGCGAACACATTTGCGTTTCGGCAGTCTATATGGCGTGCCACATAGCCGGGAGAATTCCGGAGAATCTGAGCGGCGGCGTTTTATAATCGGCCTGCGCCCATTTTTCGTGACGATTTTAGCCGGTTTCACGTCGCGCGCCGTGCTAGAATCGTGCCTCGCACTGCGGACGGCAGTTTCGTTTCCGCGATTTTTGTGCCGCCCGCCGCTGCGAACCGTCCCATCCGTCCGCTTTGGAGAACTGCATGATTGTCTTTTACAACAAGCCTCTTCTTAGAATTCTGGTGATAATCGCAGGCATTTCGCTGGCGTTCGTGGGTTACAACTATGCGCAAGGAATGTTCGAAGTTCTGGGACGGCAGGGAATGCTCGACGCGCTCGCGATTCTCGGCTACGTCGCCGCAAGCTACTTGGTGCTAATCGTCGCCGAAGTCGCCGACAGCCATTACGTAAGGGCATTCGGCGGCCTATCTCTCGGAGCGGGATTGCTTATCGCTTGGCGGTTTCTTTCTTACGACCTCGCCAAACTCGAATCGGGAAATTCCACCGCAATTTACGTTGTGTTTTTACTAGCTGCGGCAATCGGCGCGGCATACCTTGCAATCGTCGTGGTGAGGCTCGTTCTCGACCGGTTGAATCTCGGACGCCCGATGTTGCCGGAGTCCGGACGAATCGGAACGTACGAGGGCGCCGTGGAGCCGCCGCCATACCGCAGCCGTACGGAAGAACCAAAAATTGACAAAGCCGTTTGGAACGATCCATCGATGATGCCGGATTCGCTTTTCGACGCCGGAGAAAAACCTTCCAAAAATTCCGGCGGTGCCGCTCATCCGCCGGATTCATTCGAGGAAAAACCCGCATCGCGGCTTGTCGGCATTTCCGGCGCGTTCAGCGGAACGGTTTTCGACCTTTCCAAGGGCGAATTCGTCATCGGGCGCGCGGAGGATTCCGACTTTCCGCTGGTTGGCGACAATCAGGTAAGCCGCAGGCATGCGCTAGTCAAAGTTGACGAAGGCGGTTTTGCGGAAATCGAAGACCTCGGCAGCACCAACGGAGTTTTCGTAAGCGGCGCACGCACGAACTCTGCGAAGCTCTTTCCCGGAATGACGCTCTCGATTGGAACTTCGACCTTCAAAGTGGAATGATTTTCTTAACTACGCTCAAAAAACTTGCTCCGATTTTTATCGCGGTAATCGCAATGTTTGCGTTCGCCGCCGCGCATCAAACCGGCAGCGCTCTTGCGCAAAGCGATATCTGGAAGCCGTTCGAAAACGATGAAGAAGAACCGGAGCCGCTTGAGCCGCCGTCGGAAGAAGACATCCTCGCTCGCGACCCGATAGCGATTGACGTTCCGTCAAACCTCAACCTATCCATTTCTCAAGTACTCACTGACGAAGAGCATTTTCCAACCGTTCAGCTTTACGTAAGCGCGCTTGACGCCGCGGGAAATCCGGTAAAAACCATAAGACCCGAGCATTTTTCGATTACGGAAGAGGGAAAGCCCGTAGGACAACCGATTTTCGGCGACCCCTTGAGTCGCGCTCCGCTTGCAATCGTTTTCGTCGTGGACGTTTCGACCTCGATGGAACTCGCGCTCGGGCTGGAAAAAGAAGCGCTAAAAACTTTCATAGACCGCCTCGGCGAAAAAGACCAAGCCGCGCTAATAAGCTTCAGCGACGTGCCAGTCATCGAATACTATTTCACAGAGGACAAAGAACGCCTGAAAGAAGCGGTGGACAACCTTCGGCTTGTGGGCCGCACCTCGCTTTGGGACGCGCTCGTCGAGGGTATGAACCTCGCGCTCGAAATGGAAGGTATGCGCCGCGCAGTCGTCCTTATGACCGACGGCGTCGACAACATGTCCGGCAATTCGCCCGACAGCGCGCTCGAGCACTACCGCGTAAACGCGGAGGAACAGAACAAAACCTTCAGTGTTTTCACGCTCGGTCTCGGCCTCGACATCGAGCGAGTCCAGCTCGAACGCGTCGCCAAGCGAACGGGCGGACGATTTCTCGAATCGCCTACGCCGGGCGATCTCGAGCGCGTTTATCGCGAAATCATAACGACTATCGAAAACGAATACGTTCTCGAATATACGTCGCCGCACACAAACGACCTCGGCAGAATGGTCACAGTCCGCGTCGACGCCGACTACTACGGCGCAAAAGCGGCGGCGGAGGCGATATACCGTATTCCAGGGCTTGGCGGCGCGCTGGCGCGCCTAATGTGGCCGGGGATTATCCTCACGCTCGTAATGACTATCGTGCTCATAATCGTCACTTACCTTAAAATCACTCGCGCCGCGTGGCTGACCGTGATGATTACGCCGCTCGAAAGCAAGGACTACACGATATCGGGCGGGTACGCCGCCATCGGCCGGGCGGAGGACAACGAAATAATGCTGCGCCAAGACCCGAACGTCGAATCGCATCACGCCGTGATTTCCGAAGGCGCGGGCGGGTTCGCCATCGAAGCGCTGTCGAGCGCGCATCCAATCGGCATAAGGAACGAATGGGTGCGCCGCGTCGTACTGCGCGACAAAGACGCGTTTTGGATTGGAAACACGATGATAATCTTCCGCGAAAAGGCGCTGAGAGAGGGCGAAGCGCACCCGGCGGAATATCCGGAACCGGACCTTGCGCCGATAGACTCGCTGTCCGAAACCTTCGCGCCGGCGGACGTGCCGGAATATCTGGAGATTATCTCGGGGCCGTGTATGCATGCTGGCGCGGGAGGCGCAGCTGGAGCTGCCATCGTGGGCGGCGCAGGCGGAATGGACGTTGCGGCAGGTGCTGGCGGAATGGGGAAAGATGTTTCAGGCGGAGGCGGGACGCGGTTCGACGTGTCGCAGCCGGGCACTTACTACGTCGGCCGCGTCGAAAAGGCGAAATTGCCCGGTGAAGATTCCGAAATAGACATTTCCATAGCGCTTATTGCGGACGCGCGTGTAAGCCGGCTGCACGCGATGCTGCGGCGGGACGGGCACGGCCTATGGATTACCGACCTCGGCAGCACGAACGGCACGTACGTGGACGGCGTCCGGATCAAAACGGAAACGCCGGTTACCAGCGGCTCGATAGTGGAAATAGGGGATACCGCGATGCGGGGAGGGTGAGTTTTGTGCAATTGATAAAACTTATTATGGTTTTCGAATTATAATGCCATTTCTTTTAGCAGATCGTATAATGCTATTGCGATTATATACTCCAATTCCAAATTTGTTAAGCACCATTAGCAGGCAATCCTCATTTGACATTTGCTGTCCGCTATATTTGATAAGATATTCATGCAATTTATTAATGTCCGCTTTGTAAAGGTAATAATCTTCAGGAAATAATGAATTACACGCATAATGTTTAATTTTCTTGACCTCTGCCGCAGTAGCAGCTTCATTGAATGCAATCACTCCTTTCGGATGATGCGATAGTAACCACATTTCATAGTATGGATCAGCAGGCATAATACCAACGCCAGCCGCAGCTATATATTCGAACTTCTTACTATAAACATCGTGCATCGAACGCCTTATTGTATTCTTCCGCTGGCCCTCGTCATAGTTAGTTAAACTTACTTCAGTTAGGCCAAGGTAATCCTTAAATCTATCCTGCGATTTTTTACTACCTTCTAAACCAGTTATTGCCCTCTCCCACTCGATGTCAGAGAATCGCAATAGGATTTCCCATCGGTCAATCATACAAATCCTGTCAATGAATGGAGCAAAACTCAATAAGCCAGTAGGTGTTTTGTCGGGATCAGCATATATCAAAGTTGGCCATTGTTTGGCTTCCTCTATCCATTTTTCCAGAATATCCGTAAAGTCCCCACAATGTACTTCATACAATGCTGGGTTAATGCCAGTAGTTCTAAGAGTTACTGAAAGTTGCTCAAAATGTTTAATCTCTGCAAACTTGCAGAATAGCTTAGCCACACCACCCTTGCCATTAGATAATAGTGGCGTGCCATTTGCCAGCTTCCGAACATTGAAATTAAGTGCTATTAAAGGCGAACCATAGGTGCCTGATTTTTCGGATTTTCCCGCGCCTGCAAACAAGTCAATTATGTAAAGTCTGTCATAATGCTTGCGAAAGTGGTCACACCAGATTCGAATATATGAACCGTAAAAATGATCTTTCGCAAATTTATACGCCCTATCTTTTTGATGATACTCCGGCATATTGTCTCCTTTCCATTTTAATGTTGCGCGCCAGAGGATCATCCGCTCCCAGTAGGCAGTGGCAGCCTTTGAACTTCATACCGAGTTTCTCCCACACGCTTTTATCTTCTTTGCAAAGCGCGGGGACGACTTTGGCTTTTAGCTTTTCAAGCACGAATCCATACATTTCGAGTAGCAAATCCTCCGGTATCCGGTGCTTGAAACCGCTAGGGTCTTTTTCCTTAGTTAGATAATCGAACACGTCGTAACGCCTGCCGTTATTTTTGCTCGCTGTTTTGAGCGAATTCATAGACGTTGCTCGAAGCGCACCTAATGTGACCATTTCGGGTTGAAGATCGTTTATCCGATCGATGGTTTCAGCGTATCCGGATTTCCAATCCTTATATGGAATCATCGGATCGAGCCTTAGCCTGGCGCGCCATCCGGCGTCTTTCATTTTGCGAGCCGCATCGAATCTGCGCGATGCGGGCGGTGTTCCTTCTTCGTATTTCTTACTAATGTACTCGGAGTTGACGGACCACGAGAAAACTGCTCTGTTCGTCGGCGCAAGCGCGAGTGCATTCTTAATCATCACTGATTTGGTAAGAAAAATAAGCTGATGCCTTTTTTGCGCCGCGAATAGCGGAATGCAAAGCTCAGTAATGGCCTTTCCATTAACTTGCTTGAAGGCTGAATCGAAAAGCAAACCGTCTTGAAGTTCCCCAACTATCATCGACATTGGAATCGGAGATTCAAGCCAATCTTCAATTTGTCCGACCATATCTTCCCAGTTTGTGTATACCATTCCCATTAATACGTCTGGATTGAACTTGAACCAAGGCAAAGCTTGAAGAAAGCAGTAGGCACATTTATACGCGCAACCTGCAGCCGGCACCAGTTGCCAGAATTTAAAGCATACTATGTCCGAATCTTCTCCCGGTCCGGCGAATTGCCGAATAAAGGAAGACGCGCGATTGGCCTTGACTACCATCTAATCGCTCCGAAGTTCAATGGCAATGATGATTATAGTCTACTAGGAAACGCCTGTCAAGTATGATTTGATTCTGGTGCAATAAAAGTCACCCCCCTACCTCATCCCGAACCAGTTCCCGCCGTCGAGGTCTTGAAAGAAATAATTCCGGTCGCCTTCCTTTTCGATTTGCTCGCCCCTTTCCCGCGCCTTTGCGTAGTGCCGCTCGAAGCCCTCCCGGTCGCCCAGCGCCGCGTACGCCCGCGCCACGCATTCATGGGCGAACGCGATGTCGAAATCGCCGATGCCCGCCTCCTCGCACTCCCGCAGGCATTCCAGCCCGTGATAAAGCGCCGGTTCGCCGCGCCCTAAAATCGCGTACACCCGGCTCACCTGCCACTCGCCCCGCAAGAAATTGACCGGCTCTCCGACGTGCCCCCAGTGAAACCGCGACGCATGCGCCGCGTGTATCATCTCGAATTCTTCTTCCCGCGTGCGCTCGGTCTTGTCGATGAAATCCCACGTATAGTTGAAAAGCGTCACCGCAAAATACTTGTGAGCCTCGGTTTCGGTGAATTTTTTTTCATCGGCCGCCGATGCATCGCTTTCGCCATTTTCGGCCGCCACGTTTTCCGCGCCGCCGCCTGGTTCTTCGTGCGTCTTTGCTTCATCAATCATCGCAACGCTCCAAATAAAAACAATTATAGCGAAACAAAAATTCCGCAGCATCATATTACACCGTCCTTTCGGTATGAATTTACACGCTCATCCCGCCAGCGCGTTTTCATAGCTTTCCCTCGCGAGCGCAAGAATCGCGTCCTGCACATCGTCTCCTTCGATTGCTATTTCCAACCAATTTTTCATCGGCTTTGTCCCGGATATGAAAACTTTCGCGGAAACTCCGGCGGCTTCGCCGCCAACTAGCCTTCGCCTCGTTTCTTCCGATAGCCGCGTTAAAACAACTCCGCCCGTGACGAGAAACGCGAACAGCGCCTCCGCAGCCATATAACAAGGGCTTCCGAACATTTTTCGCGGCGTCACGCCGGGCAGCCGCAAAATCGCGTCCTCGAACGCCTCGCGGAAATACCGCATCGCCGCATCGTCGTACATTTTCGCCACGCGGCGATTATCGCGCAGCGATTCGATTAGCCAGCCATTTCCGGCGCGCTCCATAGACCGACGATCGTTCCTTGCGGATCCATGAAGAAAGCGAAAAACCCGTGTTCGTCGCTGATTTTTTTCTTGGGGATAAGCGTTTTGCCGCCCGCAGCCTCGATTCGGGCGAGAGTATCTTCGATATTCTCGACCGAAACATAAACGACCGTGCGCGGCGCTTCCCGCTCGTCTCCCTCCGGATCGACGTATCTGAACCCGCCGCCGAGTTCGCCCTCGCCAGGCGAAAACATTTGATATTCCGGCGTAAACTCCGAAATTTTCCAGCCGAAAATTGCCGAGTAAAACTCGACCGTTTCCTTCATTCCGTTCGACACGAACTCGATGTGGCAAATCGAATTAACCATTCAAAGCTCCTTTTGCGCGGATTTCCAAAAATAAGGAACAAACTTATCATACCCCTCGCGCAGGAATTCGATAATCCGCGAAACCGCGCGGGTATTCAAAACGCGGATTGCGTCCGGGCGGCGGGCCTTGCAAGAATCGGCTGGGTCCGGCTCCCGCTTCGGCACAAGCCCGGCTTAAAAATTCTTGGCTGGAGGTTTTGCTATGACGCGTGAGGAAGTTTACAAGGAAATCGAGGCCACGTTCGGCCTTGTGCCGTCGTTTTTCAAGCACATTCCGGAGAACAGACTGGAGCTTGAATGGAAACTCATTTTGCAGGCGCAATTCGCGGAAGGCCCAATTCCGAACAAATATCGCGAACTGCTCGGCGTCGCAATTTCCGCGGCAACGAGATGCAAGTACTGCACTTACTTCCACGCGGCGGGCGCAAGGCTCCAAGGCGCGACCGAAGCCGAAATCGAAGATGCCATTTCGTACGCGAAAAGCACTATGGGCTGGAGCACTTACGTCAACGGAATGCAGGAAGACTACAACACGTTCGTCGCTGAAGTGGACGCAATCTGCGAACATGTTCGCAGTCAGGCATCCGCAGAAGGATAAACGCCGGCTTTTCTTTCTCATCTGACAACCGGAATGCTTACATTAGTCCCTTACTACAGCCGCTTGGCGACATCCGGCAAGGCTCGCATCGCTACTTCGCTTAAATGCGCCGCCGTGTAATTGGAGCGCTTTCTCGCGCTCGCTTGATTTATATAGTAAATGCACGCCGGGCATGTAGTAGCTATTTCCTTTTCCGGCATTCCGGCATACGCTTCGGCCTTCTTCGCCGCGATTTCCTGCGCCATTTTCGGAAAATCGACGCAAAATGTACCGCCGAATCCGCAGCAGTCCCCCTCGCCGTCACGCGGCTCGTAAACCGCGCAACTTGATAAAAGCGACCTTGGCTCTTTGGAAATTCCCATCGCCCATCTCTGATGGCAAGGATCGTGAAAGCCGATTCGCTCTTTGGTGTTTTCGAGTTTCAAGCGGTCTTTTACAAGTTCGATTACTTCGAAATCCATCCGTACGCTTTCGGAAAAAATCTCGAATTCACTTCCGAACCGTTCCGGATAAACGATTTTCATGGTTTTGCAGCAAGTCGGATTGCTTGCTATTACATAGTCGCAATCCAGCCGGTTGAATTCCGCAAGCATAGCTCGCGCCATCCGCTCGAATCCAGCCAAATCTCCCGTGCCGAGCAGAGGAGCTCCGCAGCAACCGGCAGATTTTGGAATCACTATTTCGCAGCCCGCACGCTCAAGCACTTCCACCGTAACACGCGCGTTTGCCGGATACAGCGTGTCCGTCATGCAGTCCACGAGATAGCCGATTTTCAATTTTCGCGAGCGGCCCACCACCCGGTCCCGGATTTCTTCCAGCGATGCGCCGGAAAGCGTCGCATTTCCCGCCGAAGCGATTAGCGCCGGCTTGAGTTTCGGGGAGCGCTCGTCCGCGAATGAGCTTCCTATAAAAAAAATCGGCGCAATATTGGGAATCGCGAAGTTGCCAAAAAACCAAAACGCATCGCCCGCCGGCTTTTTAAAACCTCTTTCGTCATATCTGTCGCAAATTTGTTCGGGCGCAACCCTTGCCGGACGCAAGAAAATCGCCATCACCGCCTGTGCGACCGAACCGAGTCTCGCGAAAAGCTGAATTGCGGCGCGGCTCGGTAGTATTTTTGACATTAGCCAGCCGGCAAACTTGGGGATTAACCGTCTTTTTGCAATTTCCGCTCTGCCTTCTTCGAAAACCGCCACCGTGTGAATGCCGCTCGGACAAACGTCCATGCAGCGGTAGCACCGAAGACAACAATCGAGCATGCTTTCGAAATTCGGGGAAATTGCCGGCTGCGAGGCCTGTGCGGATATGCTTCCGTCGGGATTTACCTCGCCGCCCGGCCTAAGCAAAACCGCGTCGATTAGCTGCATATGCCCGCGTGCAGTATGCCCTTCGATTTGCGTTATCCCGTACACGGGACATACGCTCGTGCAGGTTGCGCAAAGCGAGCATTTGTCTATTTCGCCAGCCGCATCGAATAGCCGTTCGTTCATAAAATCGCGCTTCCGCGCTTCGAAATATTAATGCCAATGCGCTGCATCCGTCCAAATCCGGTCGTTCGCACAAGAAAAACTAGCCGGGGGCGGAAATTGCCGATGCTCCATTCGCCAAACTCTCCGCATATTCGAGCGCCTTCTGCCGCACTTCCGGCGGGAGCGCGCCGAATCTGGCAAGCGTTTCGTCGGGTGCGTCGCCCAAAATTTCGGAAAGCGCGGCGAGAATATTCTCGCGAACGGATTCGACGTCCGATGCCTGCGACGACTCCAAAAGCTGGTTCAGCTGTTCTTGCACGCTGACCAGACTAATTGTCGTGTCGGCGAGTTTGCGGCAAATCCTGCAAGATAGTGCCACGAGAAATTCCGCGGCCTGTCGGGGATGCTCCTCGAGTACGCGCTCGAAATCTTCGCGTGAAAACCTAAGCAACCTGCACGGCGAAGTCGCGATTACCGAAGCGGTTCTATATGGTTTATTTAAAAGAAATGCGATTTCGCCTATTACGCCGGTTCCGGAAAACCTCGACACAGTCTCGCAGCGGTCGCTCATATGAATCGCCACGACGGCGTTGCCGCCGACGAGAACGAACAAATCGGTGCCGCCTTCACCCTGCTCCACGATTTGCTCCCCTGGAGCGTAATCCGCAAGCCTGACGAATTCGGCGAATACTTCCATTCCCGATATGCCGGAGAAAATCTCGGCATCGGGCAGCAAATGCAGTTTTTGAGTAGTCCTGTCCACCATAAGACACCTCCTTGCGATAATCGAGTCAAACGCAGTCGATAAAAGCCTTCGAAAATCTATATACCGCGGCATCGCTCCCTATATCGATTACCGCAACGGAATCAAGCAAGAGCCGTTTACTACAATCTGACCTCGAACAACCTTTATTTGACAATGACGATTATCGTTATCCGTATATATCTACATGATAGTGCATTAAATCAGAAAGAAGCGTCCTTTAGCGCAGTTAAGCAGGAACAATCGCCCGCAACGGGAAGCTCCGGAAGCGACTCGATTAGGGCAGTAACCACTCGCTTAAGTTTTTCGATGTTTTCACCGAATACCCTAATCACGTCAGCATTGCTTACCGGGATTATATCCGGATGACCGTCCAGCCCGGCGTCGTAATCGGTAATTGTGGCGATATTTAAATAGCACATCTCGAGTTCGCGCGCCAGAAAAGCCTCGGGATATTGCGTCATGTTTACAACTTCCCAGCCCTGTGCGCCGAACCACTTACCTTCCGCCTTCGTCGAAAATCGCGGACCTTGAATTACCACCACGGTGCCTTTTTCATGATGGGATACGTCTTCCCTTCGGCAGGCCTCGATAGCAAGCTTGCGCATTCTTCCGCAATAAGGTTCGGCGAATCCAACGTGCGTAGTAACAGGACCGTCGTAGAAAGTGTCTTTCCGCCCAGTCGTCCTGTCCACCAGTTGGTCCGAAATCACGAAATCGCCGACCTTTACGTGCGGCTGTAAACTTCCCGCAGCGCATGGCCCGATAATTTGCTTAACGCCAAGCTCTTTCATGCCCCACAGATTCGCTCTGTAGTTGATTGCGTGCGGCGGCAAATGGTGTTTTGCTCCGTGGCGCGGCAGAAATGCAACTGTTTTCCCGGCAAGCTTGCCAATTCTGAACCGGTCGCTTGGCGGACCGTACGGCGTATTGACAGCGGCTTCTCGCGCGTCTTCCAGCAGCGAATAAAACCCGCTACCTCCGAACACTCCAATCGTCGGGCTATTCATAATCGGCTCCTGAATTGAATATAGGCCGCGGGATTTTAACACCGAAGCGGCAAGTAAGATATGGACACGTGATTATGGAGAAGTGATTGGCGCAAGCAAACGCCGCGATTGTTGACGCTTGCGCGGCGCGCGGGTATGATTAAAGGCCGCGCGGCAACGGGGGGAAGTAGCTCAGTTGGTTAGAGCGCTGGTCTGTGGAACCAGAGGTCGTGGGTTCGACCCCCACCTTCCCTATTTTGCGCGCGTTATGGGGTATAATTTAATGCCGAAGCGGGAAGCTTGTGGTTAACCCGGCAAGATCGCCCCTTTTCGGGCGGCTTTGAGGAGTTTTAAGTGGCATACGCATTTGCGCGAATTTGTATGCGACACCGATTTCATCAGTAATCGGGATATTCGCGCGGCCACTTGGTTTTTTCCTTCCTATTTCCCGAAATCCAGTTTTAATCGACTGGCCGCGCTCAAACTAAAAGCGAGCGGACGGCGCGATAATGCTCTTTCCGCCCCGAAGGTGGTGAACGAATTGAGCGTCGAAACTGGAAAATTAAGGTTTGTGAAACCGAGAATCCTCAGGGGATTTCGTGATTTGCTTCCGAAGCAAATGGCGGTTCGCGCCCGAATTGTGAAATCTCTGAACGAAGTATTCGAATCGTTCGGTTACCTACACCTCGACACGCCTTCGCTCGAATATGAAGAAACCCTATTCGGCGAACTCGGCGCAGACGCGAACAAGCAAATTTACAGATTTCGTGACCTCGAGGCGAACGACGTCGGTCTTCGTTACGACCTTACGGTTTCGCTTGCGCGCGTCGTCGCGCAGTATCAAAGCGAACTTGTTTTTCCGTTTCGCCGCATGCAAACGGGCAAGGTCTGGCGTTACGACAAGCCAAAAAAAGGACGGCTTCGCGAATTCGTCCAATTCGACGCCGATATCGTCGGCATAGATTCGGTCGCCGCGGATGCCGAGATAATCGAACTTCTTTACGAATCGTTTAAAAAAATTGGTATCGAAGAATTCGTTGTCAAAATCAACAACCGAAGGCTTTTGTCCTATTTGCTCGACTTTCTTGAAATTCGGAACGACGCGAACCGCGTGTTCAGAGTGCTCGACAAACTTGATCGTTCCGGCAGGAAAGCGGTAAAACGCGAGCTAATGGGTCTCGACAAAAAGCAGGCGTTCGAGAGCGCTTTCGAAGAAGAGGCCGCTCTGACTCTCACCGAAAAACAAGCCGACGGGCTACTCGATTTCATTGGCATCGAAGGCGATTTTCAGGCCGTTGAGGAAATGCTTTGCGGTTACTTCGGCGTTGGCGTGGACTGCTCCGATAAGCCGGGGCTTTTTGAAGTTTTCGAAACATTTAGGCTTCTTAGAGCGCGCGACCTTGACGAAAATCATCTCAAATGGGATCTAGCGCTGGCGCGCGGATTGGACTATTACACCGGCACCGTAGTCGAAGTGATTTTGCCGGATAAAACCGAGTTCGGCAGCGTGGCGGGCGGCGGAAGATATGACAATCTCGTCAGCAGATTCAGTTCGATGAAATTCCCCGGCGTAGGCGTAGCTGTAGGAGTAGATAGGCTTGCAATGGCGCTAGAGGAAGATCCCGCCTTTCTTAACGGCGCACGTAATGCGGTTTTCATCCCGTTTTTCGAAGCTGCGCTCGCATCTGAATATGCGCGTCTCGCTCGTGAAATACGCGGTTCCGGGATAATCGCCGAGGTTTATCCGGGTACTGCGGCTTCGCTCGGCAAACAGCTTAAATACGCTGACAAGGCGGGTTATCCGATTGCGCTTATACTCGGCGGTAACGAACTTGCGCAGGGAATAGTCAACCTGAAAAGGCTTTGGACCGGTTTCGATGCGGCGAATAAAGAAATAAACGTGAATCGGTCCGACCTTGTTGCCTCTGTTCGCGACGAATTGCTTCGGTATTCGGAAGTTCTATCGAAACATCCAAGCAGCCTCGAATGATAAAATTCGGCGCCTGCAGCGGGTCTCCCGCGCGCATCGCGCATTCATATGGAACCGGTTTACCGAAGGAATTGGCTAATCGCACGGCGTAACAATCTGGTTACGCTCGGTTGGCTCACGCCCGTAATCACAATTGTTTTTAACTGGCTTTCGACTCTAACAGAGGACGATCCGGTAACCGGCGCGCTCGGAATTGGACGTTTGGCGATTTTTCAACCCTACACAGTTGTCATTATTTACCTTTTCGTAAATTCGCTCGTAAGCTTTCTTACTGCCGCATATATGACCACGCGGGAGCTCGAAGACAAACAACTATCGCAAATCCGCTTAACATTGCTATCCCCGTTCGACTTGATTTTAGGCCACCTTAAAACAGTCGCCGTCATCATGATTCCGCAAATGCTGCTGTTTCACGTTGCGGTGTTCATTTACAACTTGATTTGGCTGGCGCCCGGTACATCCGAAGGCCAAACGATAAGCGTCTGGATGGTATTTGGCGTTTTCATTATGAACGCTTTGAACACCGCCGCAATTACGGCGATTCTTTGCTTCGGCTTGTTCGGCAGACCTTATCTATTTGTCGCTCTTGGCGGTCTTTCGGCGTTTTTTGCGGTCCCGATGAATTTCACCTTGTTCTACATCGCCGACCATTTCGGCGTCGGCATTCCCCTCGTTACCGCTGCTCAAATCTTGCCGCTTGCAATAGTGATTCTTCTCGCCGTATCGCTCGGCAGATACAGATGGCGCTCCGAGTGGAGGTGATGATATACTTCGGCATCACTTAACGTGAGGTGGGATTATGCGTTTTCTAGCGGCTGTTTTAACTTTGGTCTTCGTCCTTTCGATATCGGCGACTGCGGGCTTCTGTCAAGGATACAGGGGCCAGCAAAGCCAATTCGCGTTCGGCTCTCTCAACGGGCCGACGCTGGAAGTGCGCGGCGAAAAATGGTTCGCACAAGGCTCTTGGCTTCTTTACTTCATCGACAACGACGATTTTGACGATGGCTTCGTTTTGCGCGGAGGAGTCGTTTTTCCCGTAGGCGGCGGTGGACGAGCGGGGATGGGGAGCGGCCAATCTCCCGCGGAAATTGCCTTCGGCTATTCGTACATTAACGTGGACGACAAAACCAATAACAGCTTTACCGAAAACGGACTTTGCGTTCAATATATTTACAGAATGCAGCAAAACATGTCTTTTCGCGCCGGCTATGATTATTTCTTCGATCCCTCGCCCGGTAGCATCGACAATCTAATCACCGTCGGCGTTATTTACCACTTCTAAGCTTCTACCGGTTTGGATAGGTAGAATCAAATCGGACCCGGCGGTAACGCCGGACGGCGGCTGCCGTCAAGCTCGCGTCTTCACAAGCATCGATATATTGCGCCGTGCCCGGTAATATGTTATTTCGTTATTTGGCGAAATGACGAACAAAACCGAAATTCGAACCCTAAGCGTCATCGCGGCGGTTTTTCTCGCCGCTTACTTTATGCCGGTAGGCGCCTCTCGATTCGACGGTGCAGTGCTCGAAGCCCTTGCGCTAACGAAATGGTACGCGCGCGAGCATGTTTTGCTCTGCCTTGTCCCCGCATTCTTCATCGCCGGAGCGATTAGCGTTTTCGTCAGCCAATCCGCAGTATTGCGCTACCTCGGCGCGAAGGCAAACAAGGTAACTGCGTATGCGGTCGCGTCCGTGTCGGGCACGATTCTGGCAGTCTGTTCTTGCACGGTTCTTCCGATTTTCGCGGGCATTTACCGCCGCGGCGCCGGGCTCGGCCCCGCATGCGCGTTTCTTTACAGCGGCCCGGCAATCAACGTACTGGCAATTATTCTGACGGCACGCGTGCTCGGCTGGGAAATCGGTCTTGCAAGGGCGCTTGGCGCAATTTTGTTTGCGTTCATCATCGGGCTTGCGATGGCGGCGATTTTCAAAAACGATTCCGATGACGCCGCTCGCGTAAAAAGCGTCGCGGAAAATCCTGTCGAAGAACCCAAAAGAAAACTATGGCAAGACGCAGTTTACTTCTTTGCTATGGTTGCTATTCTCGTTTTTGCCAACTGGGGAAGCCCCGGTAGTTCCGGCGGCATTTTCGCCGCTGTTTACGGCGTTAAATGGATAATCACCGGAATCGCCCTCTTTGCGCTGGCTTTCATAATCTTTAAATGGTTCGAGCGCTGGGAGCTTGGCGCGTGGGTCGAATCAAGCTGGACCTTTGCCAAGCAAATTCTGCCGCTCCTTCTAATCGGCGTTTTACTGGCTGGTTTTTTCCTCGGACGTCCGGGTCACGATGGCGTTATTCCGCCGGACTGGATTTCGTCGCTCGTCGGCGGTAATTCAATTTGGTCGAACCTTTTCGCCGCAGTAGCGGGGGCGTTTATGTATTTCGCAACTCTAACCGAAATTCCAATTCTTGAAGGGCTGATCGGCAGCGGGATGGGCAAAGGGCCGGCGCTCTCAATGCTGCTTGCAGGACCTGCCGTCAGCCTTCCCAATATGCTTGTTATCGGCTCGTATATGGGCATGAAGAAAACGGCTGTTTTTGTATTGCTAGTTGTTGTTTTGGCGACGCTTACAGGTTTTGTTTTCGGCTCGATTTCGAGCTGAACAGGATTTAACCGCAGTGAACGCCTGAAATCCGTGATTAAAAATGGAGGAAACAAAATGAAAATAATCGTGTATGGACCGGGATGCGCCCGATGCAGAGAGCTTGAAAATCGTGTAAAAGCAGCTCTCGAAAGCCTTTCGCTCGATTGCGTAGTTGAAAAAGTAACCGGCGTCGAAAAAATGGTCGAGGCAGGCGTAATGATGACGCCCGCGCTGGAGATTGACGGACGGCTCGTTCTTGCAGGAAGGCTGCCGGCGCAAGCCGAACTCGCGAAAATTATTGCCGGGCAAGCCGGAATACCTAATAGGGAGCAGATGCCGTGAAGTCCAAAAAAAAAGAGCTGTTTATCGCCATTTTTGTTGTTCTCGCCGCGGCGATGGTATGGTCTGCGAAAAATCTATTGCCCGAATTTACTGCGTCAAAGTCCATTCAGGAAAAAACAGCAAGTTCATACGAATCTGAGTCCTCGGAGCTTACATTGGCGCAGATTATCGGGGTTGCGCCGGGAAAGCCCGTTATGGTGGATTTCGGAAGCACTCGGTGCCAATCCTGCAAAACCATGTCGATAAATATGGCCGAAGCGGAAAAAATTTTGGGCGAAAGGGCTGTAATTATCTTTATCGATACAGACACCGACCGGGAACTTTCTATGAAAGCCGGAATAACCGTAATTCCAACGCAAATTTTCTTCGACGATCAAGGCAACGAAGCTGGAAGGAACATCGGCGTACTTAAAACCGATGACATCGTTAACTTTTTAACCGGCGGATTTCCGGAGAGTTCCTGATGGAAGAAATAGTTAAAGCCACGAAGGCCGCGCTGGACGCAAGACCTCTGTGGGCTCCTGCGCTCGCGCTTGCCGGCGGCGCGCTGACCGCCGCGAATCCTTGCGTAATAGTTATGGTGCCGTTGATGCTCGCGTTTTTGAGCGCGCAAGGAGCGGACCGGGCGGGCGGGCGCCGGCGCATCGTTTCAACTTTGCTTTTCACCGCAGGGCTATCGATTACGTTCGCTATTTTGGGCGTCGCCGCGATTATTCTCGGTACGCTTTTCGGCGCTGTGGGGAAGCAATGGTTCTTGATAGGGGGAATATTGTGCATTTTAATCGCGCTCCATCTATTCGGAATCGTCAATTGGAGCGTTTCTTTGCCCGAAAAGGCGAAAAAAATTTCAAGCGGCTGGCTCGGCGCGCTGCTCCTCGGAATGATGTTCGGGCTTGTAAGTTCGCCATGCGCAACCCCCGTTCTCGCCGTCGTACTCGCTTACATCGCTTCTTCAAAAGCCAACATAGCGTTCGGATTCCTTCTGCTTTTGTTCTACGCGGTCGGCCACTGCATTTTGGTAATCGTCGCGGGATTTAGTTACGAAGCTGCCGCAAGAATTGTCGGCGACGCGCGCCTGGCAACAGCGAATCTAATTCTCAAAAAAGTCAGCGGCGCTATTTTTGCCGCGGCCGGCATTTACCTTTTGCTCAAGTGATTTTTTCATGAAGGCGATTTATATTAAAATATTTCGTTAGTTGGCGAAATATAGGAATGGTGTCATGGGCAGACTTACGGATATATTGAATGCTTTGTCCGACGAAAGCAGACTGCGTACGTTCCTCGTCCTCAAGGATAGGGAGCTTTGCGTCTGTCAAATCGTCGCTCTTCTGGGGCTTGCCACTTCCACCGTGTCGAAGCATCTTTCGATTTTAAAAAGCGCGGGCCTGATCAGCTCGCGCAAGCATGGAAGATGGGTCTATTACATGCGCGATGAAAGGAAGGGTACGGCCGCAATCAAGAAACTGATTGCAAGCATCGGCGACGCCGCGGCCGAAACGGGACTTGGCAAAAACGATTTTAGGAAAATTTCTAGTATCTGCTCGATGGACTTGGAGAAGCTATGCAAAACGCAGCGGGAAAACTGACTGTGCTGTTTCTTTGCACGGGCAATTCCTGTCGAAGTCAAATGGCCGAAGGGCTTTTGCGCGTACTCGGCGGCAGGAATTTCGACGTTTACAGCGCCGGGGTCGAACCTGCTCAATCCGTAAATCCGCATGCAGCACGGGTGATGGAAGAAATCGGCATCCCGATCGCCCATCAAACGACAAACGACTTGGAGGATTATCTCGGGCGGATAACCGCGCACTATGTGGTTATCCTTTGCGATTCCGCGTCGAAAAAATGCCCGCGGCTTTGGCCCGGCGCGCTAAATCGGCTCGAATGGCCGTTCGAGGATCCTGCGGAACATGAAGGCGGCGAAGAAGAAAAGCTGGAAAAGTACCGTGAAATTCGGGATGGAATCAAATCGAAAATCGAGGAATGGCTCGATTCGGAAGACGGCCCTCGTCGGATTTTGAAGGCAAGCGCTTTTCGGTTTTAACGACCTATAGAAGGAGACGGAAATGAGCGAAAAAACCAAAGTGTTGTTTCTTTGCACCGGTAACGCATGCCGCAGTCAGATGGCGGAGGCGTGGGCGCGGCACTTTCACTCCGGCACAATTGAAGCGTATTCCGCTGGCGTTTCGCCCTCTTGGGTGTTTCCCGAAACGATTGCCGTAATGAACGAAGCCGGAATCGATATGTCGCATGCTCGCTCGAAGCACGTTGACGAATTCCTTAATGAAAATATCGACATCGTGATTACGGTCTGCGGTTATGCGAAAGAAGTATGTCCGGTTTTTCCACGGAAAATCCGCACAATGCACCGCGGTTTCGATGACCCGCCCTCGCTATCATACCCTCCTCCCGGGCCGGACGGTCTTGCGCAATACCGCCGCGTGCGCGACGAAATACGCGATTTCGTTATGGAATTGCCCGGCGCCATCGAGGCAATGATTGAACGGGAAAAGTGAAATGAACGAATCGATCGCTTCTCCAATCCAAGCCGCACCCTGCAAAACCGGTATAGCGGGAAAGTTATCTTTTCTAGATCGCTTCCTGACTTTATGGATTTTTCTCGCGATGGGCTTGGGCGTGGCTTTCAGCCATTTCATTCCGGGAATCGAATCTTTCATCAATAAGTACAATGCCGGAACAACGAACGTTCCCATCGCCATCGGCCTGATACTGATGATGTATCCTCCGCTCGCGAAGGTGCGCTACGAAGAGCTGGGCGACGTATTCCGAAATTGGAAAATCCTCGGCGTTTCACTCGTGCAAAACTGGATTATTGGTCCCGTACTGATGTTCTTCCTAGCGATAATCTTCCTGCCCAATCATCCGGAGTATATGGTCGGACTCATAATGATAGGGCTTGCCAGATGTATCGCAATGGTCATAGTCTGGAATGAACTTGCGAGCGGCGACACCGAATACTGCGCCGGACTAGTCGCGTTCAACAGCGTTTTCCAAGTGCTGTTTTTCAGCGTCTATGCTTGGATTTTCATTACGGTCCTTCCGCCGCTTTTCGGACTTGAAGGAAGCGTTGTCGATATATCCATCGGTCAAATCGCCGAAAGTGTGTTCATTTATCTCGGCATTCCGTTTATCGCTGGAATACTTACTCGTTTTTCGCTCGTTAAAGCCAAGGGAATGGACTGGTATCACGGGAAGTTCATTCCGAAAATTAGTCCACTAACGCTTGCCGCGTTATTGTTCACGATCGTTGTTATGTTTTCGCTAAAGGGAGAATACATTGTCCAGCTTCCGCTTGACGTAATCCGAATCGCAATTCCGCTGTTGATTTACTTCGTAGTCATGTTTCTCGTCAGCTTTTTTATCGGGAGGCGCATCGGCGCTGACTATTCGAAATCCGCGACGCTTTCGTTTACCGCGGCCAGCAATAACTTCGAACTAGCGATCGCCGTTTCCGTTGCGGTTTTCGGAATCGGCTCCGGCGTCGCGTTCGCGGCGGTCATCGGTCCGCTCGTGGAAGTTCCGGTTTTAATCGCCCTTGTTGGCGTTGCGCTTTTTTTCAAGCGGAAATTCTTCAAATCCGCTACGGAATAGTTTTTAGCCATTTATGGAGGTTCTTGATATGTCGGACATTAGAAATGCTGTAAAAGAAGCATACGGAAAGGTTGCTTCCAGCCGCTCATCTTGTTGCGGACCCGCTTCTGCCACGGATTCGAGCACATCTTGCTGCGGAAGTTCTCCTGTTGCCGCCGAACCCGCAAGCGAATTCCATGCGGACCTCGGACTCTCTTGCGGCGACCCGGTCTCGTTCAGCCAAATTAAGCCGGGAGACGTTGTCCTCGACCTAGGAAGCGGCGCGGGAAAGGATGTTTTCATCGCGGCGGGCATAACCGGCGAAAAGGGCCGTGTAATCGGAGTGGATATGACGCCGGAAATGATTGAACTCGCGAGCAAGAACGCCGCCGTTTTTCTGCGCGAAACCGGGCTTTCCAATTTCGAATTCCGCGAGGGGTTTATCGAGGATTTGCCGGTCGAAAGCGGCAGCGTTGACGTTGTTATTTCCAACTGTGTAATCAACCTTAGCCCTGACAAAGAAAAAGTCTTTCGCGAAGCATTCCGCGCGCTGAACTCCGGCGGAAGGCTAGTGGTAAGCGATATCGTGCTGAACCGGGAATTGCCCGATTACATTAAGAACGACATTCGAGCCTATGCCGCGTGCATTTCCGGAGCGCTTAAGCGGGAAGATTATTTATCCGCAATACGCGCCGCCGGTTTTTCGGGCGTGGAAATCTTAGCCGACAAAACCTATTCCGCATCCGGCGCCTGCGACGACCCGATTACTTCGGGCGTTTCGGGCGAGCTTGTGGGCGCGGCATCCAGTATCACGGTTCTCGCGGAAAAGCAAAGTTGAAATCCGGGCCGTACAATTCGGTTCGCGACGAAGTTAAAGGGCAAGCATCGCTAGTCGATCTTGCCCTGCTTTTTCTCAAACTAGGAACGTTCGGCTTCGGTGGACCGGCGGCACACATAGCAATGATGGAGGACGAAGTCGTCCGCCGAAGAAAATGGCTGTCGAAACAGGAACTTTTGGACTTAATCGGTTTGACGAATCTAATTCCTGGACCCAATTCCACGGAGCTTGCCATTCACATAGGCCTAAATCGAGCAGGCACCGCCGGATTTCTGATCGCGGGACTTTGTTTCGTTTTGCCAGCGGCGCTAATTACTTTCTTCCTTGCCTATTTATACGTCGAATACGGCTCTCTGCCAGGCGTCCAACCTTGGCTCGAAGGTGTAAAACCGGTTGTAGTGGCGATTATCGCCGCGGCAATCATCAGGCTGGCTGGCACTGCATTCAAACGATTCGAATTTGGTCTTATCGGGCTTGTTGCCGCCGGCGCGGTTTTCGCGGGACTAAACGAAATTGCCGCTCTTTTCGTATGTGCAATTGCCGGTGCGGCGGGGATTCAATTAAGCGGCGGCCGATTCAAAATCCCAATGAATCCGGGATCCGCTTGCTTGCTTCCCATTTCATTTTTGCCCCAAAAATATTACCCTCAATTGGCATTTGCTTTTTCCGCGGTTCCACACCATGCATCTTCTGCCACGCTTTCCGGAATATTTTTGTTTTTTCTCAAAATCGGCTCGATACTTTACGGAAGCGGATACGTTCTAATCGCGTTTCTGCAGGGCGAATTGGTTGACAGGCTTGGCTGGATTTCTCAGTCGCAATTGCTTGACGCCATTGCCGTCGGACAAGTGACTCCCGGTCCACTGTTTTCAACAGCCACTTTTATAGGCCATATACTTGGCGGATGGCAGGGAGCCGCGCTGGCGACGCTTGGAATGTTTTTGCCTTCGTTCGTTTTTGTCCTCGCCTTGGCGCGCATACTTCCGAAAATCGGAAAACACCCGCTTTCTCGACTATTACTCGATGCGGTTAACGCATCGGCTTTGGGTTTAATGGCTGCCGCCGCAATTCAAATAGGACTTGTCTCTGTAATTTCAATTTGGCAATACATTTTGCTGCTTGCCGCTATAGTTGCGTCGGCAAAATATAAGCTGAATCCCGCTGTAATTGTCACCATAGGCGCTGTTGCCGGCTGGCTTGCAAGTTTCATCGGCCGCTAAACTAAAACCCCAGAAAACAAACCATCGCGCAGCGCGGCGCGGTCAGGGCGGCGAGCGCGACAAGCGGAGCGGCCGTCATAATTACCGCAGCAGCCAGCGTAACCCCGGGCGAAAGCTGGTTCCTACTTCCGATAGGGCTATGCCTTAAACCGCCGAGCGCGTTTATTCTGGTAATTACTTCGTCTCCGGGCATTGCGCCCGCGGCAAGCTCGGACAAAAATCTGGAATAGCTTTCCACGCCAACTTGCCCCGCAGACTCGGCATCCGCTTCAATTTCGCACAAAAGGTCGAAGTTCGCCGCAAGCCGATGAAGCGGCAAATTGAACATGTTCATCCGCAGAAGTGCGCGCATTAGTAGCTTATGCAAGTTGTGCTTCAAGCGAAAATGCGAATGCTCGTGAACTAAAATCAGGCTGCCCCATTCGCCGTTTTGAAAAGCACGGCCAATAACAATCACCGGCCTGAAGGCGCCGAGCAATGCCGCGCCGTTTATTTTGTCCGATTCCAGAACCCTAACCCCGCGAAATTCCTTATAATTCCGGCGCCCCATTTTGACCGGAAGCGAGCCGAATTTGACGAACAGAAAACTGGAAAAAACCGATAACGCAAACCCCAAAGTTCCGGCTAGAAGAATCGACATCTCCCATCCGCCGTGCATAAGCGCGTGAAAATACGACGTTTCCATTGAAAGCAGTCCGGCTCGTGTCAATATCGCTACAGCCGCGGCAAAAATTAGCGGCAGGACGAACGCAATCAACAGACTCGTCGATACGAACCTGGCCCTGTATCTCGCGTTAACTTGAACGGAAAGCCTTTCCGCGGCAAATGCGGCGATAAACACCGATACCGCCTGAAGCAGAAAGAACAGCGCGAACGCTTTTACCGGAAGCGACAGCACTAAATGTAGTTCCTTTCCTTGAGTTCCTTGACAAGTTCATTAACCTTCGCCGGATCGTCGTCTTCGAGGGCGTCAAGAATATGACTTGCGGTCACCGTTTCGCCCGCCCCGAAAAGCGAAGAGAAAAACTCCCTTATCCGCTCTACATTATATCCGCGTCTGTCGCTCGTTGGTCTGTAAACGTATGCTTTGCCTAATTTGCGCCTCGACAGTAGCCCTTTCTCCCAAAGCTGAGTCATTACCGTCATAACGGTTGTGTAAGCGAGCGACTCCTTCCGCCTGGCGTTCACGTCGGCCAGCACGTCTTGAACGTTCGCCTTCCTAAGCCGCCAAACGGTTTCCATAATCTCTTTTTGAAGCGGACCGAGTTCCGCCATATCAATCACCTTCAGGCCGCCGGATTAATTATCCGCGGCCATTTAAAACTAACCTCGATAGTACGAAAAGTCAAGCAATTAACATAAAAAATTATTTTTTTTCTAAAATCTGTTGACAAATACTATTTAGCATAGTAGAATACGCTCCGGTGGCTAACTTATCACTAACGCTCACGGGATTGACCCGTTTGGTTGCGGCATTTTCGATCGCGGCGGCGGTTCTCGCGCCGCAAATCACTTTCGCCGAGCCGAAAGGCGACGCGGTCACCGTCGGCAGTATTTACGGCGGAGTTAAAACCGCCGTTACGGGAAAAGGTCCGGCTATCGGCAGATTGGCCGACCTGGAAGAAGAAGCCATAGCAAGAGTGAAATCCGCTCTTTCGTCCAGCGCGTTTATTCTGCCCGTCCAAAACGGCAGTTATATTCCTCCGCAACTTGCCGTTTACATGTCCCAAGCTGCGGCCAACAACCCGGAAATCAAAGCGATGCGCTCTGAAATCGCGGCGATGGAGCAAAAAGTCCTTATGGCTGGCGCTCCCATGATGCCCGAAATGGAAATCATGTTGATGGACTATCCGGTCAAATGGCCTTGGGAAATGAACAGCCCGATGGCTGCGCAGCGAGTCACGCTATCGCATCCCTTTTATTCCTACGGTAAACGCGCCGCCAAGGAGAAAATCGCTGCCTATGACGTCGAGCTAATGAAGCTATCGATAGCTCAAATGGAATACAAAATGGCGGGCGAGGTCGTCGGCGTATATTTCGATTTGGCGGAAGTAGCGGTCAACATCGAGATGCTCGAAAAACGTGACGACCTTTTGGGAGTGATGGAGGAAATCGCGCTGTTGATGTACGAAATCGGCAAAGCGCCGATGTCCGAAGTTCTCGCAGTTCAAACCATGCGCAGCGACCTAAAAGCGATGAGAATCGAAATGGAAACCATGCGGGCTGAAATGACGGCAATGCTTGCCGGAATGCTTGGCATTTCCGAATCCGAACTTGTGCCGGTCATCGAAGTTGCCGAATCGGTCGCCGCCGAAACACCCATAAGTCGCGATCTAATCGTTGCGGAAGCAGCGAACCGGCATCCCGAAACTGCCTGGCTAAAGACATGGGATTTGCAGCTTCTCGAGGCGGCGCGATTGGCGGAAAAAAACTATCACCCGGACTACCGGCTTACCTTTCAGTACGATTTCAGACTGGAAATGGCCGACAGGTTCGGGATAGGCATTATGTTCGACCTACCGGTTTATCAACGAAGGATGCAGGATGCGGAATTCAAGGAAGCTATGGCAATGCGCGAGCAAATACCGCTGAAAGAGGAAAGCATAATTAACCGGATTCGCTCCAAAAGCGCGGCCGAGTTTTCTAAACTCGCGCTTACGCTCGACCGAATTGAAAAGTACGAAAACGAAATCATCCCGCTTGCCCAAAGTGGATTCGATTCGGCCCTTGCGGGATACCAAGTAGGCAAAACCGAATTTGCAGTATTGGTGGCTGCCGAAGTCCGGCTGCTCGATTACGAGACTGCGCGCAGAGTTGCCATAGTCTCCGCTGGGCGGGCAAAGGCCGAGTTGTTTTACATAACGCTTGGAGCGGTCGATTCGGCCGCTGTGCCAACGGCGCTTATTGAGGAAAATTCGAACGAAAACGGCGGCGGAATTGAAAATGAGTGAAAGAAAAGAAAATTACCAAGAAAAACCCGAACGCTCCGTACAGCATGAAGCGGAAGCGCCCCAACAGGAATTCGAGCCGGGTTCCGGCGCAAAAGGGTTCGTAGGCGTGTTATTCGCGCTTTTGGCGCTGGGCGTTGTTTTCTGGGTAGGAACGCGGCTTGCGGCACCTTACCCGGGTTACGAAACGCCTGAAAAGGCTGCCGCCGATGCGCTTTCTTCGGGCGGCGGCCTTGAACGAAAACCGCCCGGTGGATCTACCGAAGTATCCGGCGGTTCGAAACTAACGGACAACCAAACTGAACCTGCAGGCTACGAAACCTTGCTCGCGAGTTTCACCAACGACAGCGATCCAATTTGCGGAATGTTTCTCGATAAATCCGCGAATCTCGTCGGCGCGAAGTTTGAAAACGGTTGGGTTGGATTCGTATCGCTTGCATGCTTTTTTCAATACGCCAACGGCAAAAACTATGAAGAAATGGAAGTGTTGAATTTCGCCACTTGGCGCAGAAATCCGGAAAATCGCGAGATGGTTCCGGCCGGCAGTGCTGTTTATCTTATCGAAATCGACGGGATTCTGCCCGGCGCAATGGCGCCCGGCGTGGCGGCGTTCGAAACTGAGCTGGAAGCCGAGGCCGGCATGGGTGACCTTGGCGGAAAAGTTACGGACTTCGATGGAATGAAGAAGTACGTGACCGCTTGGCTAACTGAGGAGGGGATGATGTGAGAACTACTCTTAACGGCACGCAGCTTCGGCTGCTTTCGATTTGCATTGTTTTCGCGATGGCAATTGCCTTTGCGGCGGGATTTTTAATCCCAAAATAAAGATTCCAAATCTGGAGGTTTGAAATGAGCAGAACGGTATTGAATTTAACGCTTGTTTTGACGCTTGCGGCGCTTCTAGGCTTCGCGGCTTACGCAGGTTCCGGCGGCGAATCGCAGGAAAATAGCGACTGCCTGATGTGCGGGATGGATTCATCCAAAAGCAATGCGCATGTCAAATACGGCGCGGAACACTTCGATTCGTTCGGATGCTGGCTTCAAAGAGCCGAAGAAAAAGAGCTGAATCCCGCAGACGCAAAAATAATCGATTTTCCGACATTTGGTACGAAGAACGTAAAATTTGTTGGAATCGGCACGGCTCACTTCGTTGCGATGAAGAAAATGCAAGGTTCGATGCGTCCATATTTCGCAGGCTTTTCGAGCAAGGACGCTGCTTTAAAAGCTGCCGAAGAAAACGAATCGAAAGTCGTCGGTTATAAAGACGTAGTCGCTGCGGTTCACGAATGGTGGGGCGTCGACGGCGAATTCGGCGGCGGCCACGGCGGCCACGCCGGCGGCGGTCAAGTCAAAGGCGAGGGCGGCTGCGGAGGCTGCTGCTAAGTGTTTTGTTACCGATAAGTTACTTTGGAGGATAAAAAAATGAAATCGATTTTGATCATGTTTGTTTTGTTTGCCGCAATGGTGTTTTCGCTTGCGGGCTGTCCGAAAGCGGACGTCGAAAGCGGCGCGGACGCCGGTGCAAGCGGCGCAACCTCGACCCCTCCAGCTACTCAAGATAGCCAGACGATTCTCGGTGCCGGTGACGCGGAGCCGAAGAAATGCGCTCATTGCGGGATGGACGCGATGAAAAGCCCCGCGCACGTTCGCGGAGGCGGACAGGATTTCGACGCGTTGTCCTGTTTCGTGGCTTGGGCGAAGGACAACAACTTCGACCCGATGGAAGGCGAAATCGTTACATATCTCAGCGCAAAAACCACGCATGATTTCGTTCCGATAAAGGAAGCGTTCTTCGTGGAAGTCGAAAGCCTCGCGATGACCATGCCGCCATATATCGTCGCGTTCGCCACTGCGGAAGAGCAGGCCGAGCACGCCAATCGCATGGACGGTGGAGCTATCGGCGTGGCGGAAGCGCTTAAAAAGGCGGGCGCCGAAGTAGAAGGCGGAATGCACGGCGGCGCTCACGACTCTCACGACGGTCACGGGCATTGATATTCTTTCGCGTTTTTTTGAATTGGGCTATTCGATACGGGCAATCGCCGCTTTTCGGACGAACAAATGGTTAAAGTAAACATCGGAGTTCTCGTTTTTCTTCTCGGACTCGTTGTCCTGCTGGGGCTTTTCATCAGGCACCAGAGGGAGCAAATCGACAAAATGCTGTCCGCCGGCTTCAAAATGCCGGAAGGCGGCATTGGCGCCGCGGACGACGGCTCGATTTACATCGACTCCATGCATCCATGGATAACAAGCGACAAGCCCGGAACTTGCCCTATTTGCGGAATGGAACTGATACGCGTATCGGGCGAGGATGCAAGGAAAATGCAGGAAGCCGTCGCCAGCGGAGTCGCAAAAGTATCGCTCTCCCCGCTTGACAGGATTATTTCGAACGCTCAAGTCGCTCATGTCGAAGAAATCGAGCTATCGTCCGAGGTTAAAACCTACGGGACGGCCGTCGCTCCCGAAACTGGATTTCAAGTCCTCACGAGCTGGGTCGAAGGCCGCGTCGAAAAATTCTACGTACAGGAAACCGGAGTTTATCTTCAAAAAGGCGCGAAACTCATCGACGTTTACAGCCCGATGCTCGTTGAGGCGCAGGGCGAATTTTTGGTGGCCGTAAAAGCGCGCGACAGGCTTCGAGAGAAAAACCTGGACGGCGTGTCGGAAAACACTCAAAAATTGGTTGAAAGCGGAAGGCGAAAGCTGAGCTTGCTGGGAATGACCGGGGCGCAAATCGAAAATCTGGAAAAGAACGGCACGGTCGTCGACAGAGTAACGGTTTACGCGCGCCAAGGCGGAATAGTTATGCGGTTGATGACGACTCAAGGCATGTATTTGATGGAAGGCGGCGAAATACTCGAAGTTGCAAGCCTGTCCCCAATCTGGGTCGAATTGAACGTGTACGAGCAGGATATTCCGAAGGTGAAAACCGGCGACCGAGTAGAGCTTACCGCCACCGGCCTCGGCGGAGAAACCAAGTTAAACGGCGTAATCAAGCTATTGCTGCCCGAAATCATGGGCGAATCTCGCACGATGATGGTGCGCGCCGAAGTTCCCAACCCCGGCCTTAAGTTGCGCCCGGGCATGTTCGTCGAAGGCAAGATTCTGCGGCGCGAATCCGAATCCGCTTTGGTGGTTCCTCGCGACAGCGTGCTTTTCAGCGGAAAAGGGGCAAAGGTGTGGATTCCAACCGTGGACGAACCAGATACCTACATCGCGAAAGACGTCAAAGCTGGCCGATTTCTGGGTGAAAACAGCGAGTGGGTCGAAATACTCGACGGATTGCGCAAAGGCCAAACCGTTCTTAGCGGTGCAGTATTCCTGATAGACAGCGAGGCGGAGCTGTTGAACGTCGGCGGCGGCGGCGGTGAAGTCGAAGCAGCCGCGGAAGGCGGCAGTGACTCCGGTTCAAACACTCACGTTCATTAAAACGCTCCGGGCGAAACCAACCGATGATTGATTACATAATCGAATATTGCCTGAAAAACCGGTTCATCGTTCTTCTGGGGGCTCTCGCACTTTTCGTCTGGGGAGTCATTACGATGCGTAATACTCCGGTGGACGCTCTGCCGGACTTATCGGACAATCAGGTAATAATTTACACGCCCTGGGCTGGACAGGCGCCGCTAACCGTCGAGGATCAAGTCACTTATCCGCTCGAAACCGCGATGATGGGGCTTCCGTTCGTGCGCGATGTGCGCGGCCAAAGCTTTTACGGCTTCAGCCTGATATACGTCATTTTCGAAGACAGCGCCGACATCTACTGGGCGCGCAGTCGAGTACTCGAAAGGCTTGCGAGCGTTCAAGCCCTGATTCCGCCGGGCGTCACCCCGCAGCTCGGTCCGGACGGTACGGGAGTCGGACATGTTCTTTGGTATGTTCTCGACGGTCCGGGCAAATCCCTCGCGGAGTTGAGAAGCATTCAGGATTATTTCGTGCGATACCAATTCGCGGCAGTGGACGGAGTTTCCGAATGCGCCAGCGTCGGCGGATTTGTAATGGAATATCAGGTCGATCTAGACCCGGATCTTCTGCAAAAATACTCGGTCACCTCGAACGACATCGTCGAAGCCATCAAAATGACGAATGCCGAAGTCGGAGCGCGCGTAATCGAGCTCACGGATCAGGAATACTACGTTCGCGCTCTCGGTTACGTTGACGGCGTCAGAGACATTGAAAACACGGTCGTTAAAACTACGATGACCGGCATTCCGGTGCTAGTCAAACACGTCGCCAAAGTGCAGATGGGGACGGACATGCGCCGCGGGCTACTCGAATTGAACGGCGAAGGAGAGGCCGTAGGCGGCATCATAGTGATGCGCACGGGCGAAAACGCCAAAGCGGTCATCGACAAAGTCAAAGCGAAGATAAAAGAAGTCGAAAGAGGTCTGCCCGAAGGAGTCAAGCTGGAAATCGTTCACGACCGGAGCGAACTTATCGACAGCTCAATCGACAATCTTAAGCACACTCTCATAACCGAAATCATTGTAGTAATAATCATCGTTTTCGTATTTCTTCTCGATTGGCGCGGCAGCATGCTTAACGTTCTCGCAATTCCGCTTACGGTTCTAATCGGCTTCATAACCCTTCAGCTTTTCGGAATGAACGCCAACATCATGAGCCTGATGGGAATCGCGATAACCATCGGCGTAATAGTCGACGACAACATCGTATTGACGGAAAACGCTCACCGGTGGATTGTTAACGCATCCGGAGGCGGAAAACGAAAACTCACTTTCGCGGAAAAATTCGAGGCAGTCAGAGGCGCCTGCCTCCAAATTAGGCGCGCGCTCTTTTTCACGCCGATTATCGTGCTTGCAAGTTTCGTTCCGGTTTTCCTGCTCACAGGCCAAGAAGGGAAGCTTTTCATACCATTGGCACTAACGAAAAGCGGACTTATGCTCGGTTCCGCGCTTTTGTCCATCACCTTCAATCCGGCGGTTCTCACGATAATCATGGGACGGTCTGCAAAGCCTGACAAGAGCAACCCGATGACTCAGTTCTTCGACTGGATTTACGCACCTGTAATGAAATGGGCGCTTAAATACGGCTGGGCCACACTCGGCATCGCTGTCGCGGCGCTTGTGTTCACGTTGCCGGTTTATAGAAATCTCGGAAGCGAGTTTATGCCCAATCTTAACGAAGGCGAACTGGTTTACATGCCCGTAACTTTGCCCGGCATCACGACCACCGAAGCGAAAAGGCTCCTTCAAGTAACCGACAAAATCATGATGAGCCATCCGCAGGTCGAACGGGTTCTCGGCAAGGTAGGCCGTGCCGAAACCGCAACGGATCCAGCGCCGATGAACATGATTGAAACCTTCGTCCAATTCAAACCCAAGGAAACATGGCCGAAAGGCAAGACAATCGACGATATTAGAAGCGAACTCGACCGGATGCTACAGGTGCCGGGCATGCAAAACGGCTGGACGATGCCGATTATCAACCGAATTCAAATGATTGCGACCGGCGTTAGAACCGACGTAGGCGTGAAAATCTATGGCGACGACCTCGAAGTCCTCGGCAGGCTGGCATTGGAAGCGGAACTAATCGCGAAAGGCGTGGAAGGAGCTGTTGACGTATTCGCGGAGCGCGTACTGGGCGGAAGGTACCTTAATATCAAGCCGAATCGTGAAGCCGCCGCTCGCTATGGCCTAACAATAGGCGACGTACAAATGGTCATCGACAGCGTGCTGGGCGGCATGCCTGTTACCACCGCGGTCGAAGGGCGGGAAAGATACGGCATCAGGATACGCTATGCGCGCGAGTTCAGGGAAAATCCCGAAAAAATCATGGACACTCTGGTTCCCACTATGGGATTCGGCCAAATCCCCCTGAGAATGGTCGCAGACATATCTTTCGAAGACGGGCCGCCGATGGTATCCAGCGAAAACGGGCTGTTGCGCTCGCTCGTTTATCTTAACATTCGCGGGAGGGATATGGGCGGTACAGTTAATGCTCTCGACCAAGCTCTTCACGACAATCTTAAACTTCCGCCGGGTTATTACTACAAAATAAGCGGCCAGTGGGAACATCTCGTTCGGGCGCAGCAACGGCTTCTAATTATTCTGCCGTTCGTCCTTGCGATAATTTTCGTACTGCTTTACTTCACTTTCGGCAACTTCGCGGACACGTTCATCGTTATGATATCCGTTCCTTTCGCGTTTATCGGCGGCGTTTGGATGCTCGCATATCATGGTCTCAACATTAGCGTCGCGGTCTGGGTCGGTTTCATCGCGCTGTTCGGGCTCGCGGTCAACACCGGGGTGTTAATGGTCGTTTATCTCGAGGAAGCGATAGACCGCGAGAAGGCGGCTCATGGAAAACTTACTCCCAGCCTTATAATGAAAGCGGCTTACGAAGGCGCAGCTCTCAGGCTTAGGCCAAAATTAATGACTGTCGCGACCTCGATGATTGCGCTCTTTCCGATTATGTACTCTCACGGAACAGGAAGCGAAGTAATGAAACCCATTGCGGTTCCGCTAATCGGCGGACTTGCATCGAGCACAATTCTCGTACTTGTGGTCATTCCCGTGTTGTTTGCGATGAGCAGGCTTGCCGCGCTGAAACTAGAAGAATACCGCGAAAGAAAAAGCGCCGGGTAAACAAGTCCGGTCAAACCGCAAACAGCGGGCAAAGAACCTATGACTTGCGGCGGATAAATTTAACGGCAAGTTCCGCGGTCATATCGCCTTTGGCTCCGAATCTTCGCAAAATCGTACCGTGATTGCGCATCGGAATCAGCCGGTATTCGGAATGCGCGCCGGCCTTTGCAAGTGCATCTGCAAGCTCTTTCGAGTCGCGTATAACGTAATAGCTTTCAAGCTCCGCGGCGAAGATCAACATCGGCGGCGCGTCTTTACGAACGTAATTGAAAACCGTGGCGTCGCTCCTCGCTTCTTCGTCCTCGAACACTTTGTCCAGTTTGAGCCATTTGAAAAACTCCAAATCGCGCCGCTCCAAGTCGAAAGGTCCGCTTATTGGAATCGCTCCCCTAATCGCGCTTTCGGGCACTCCTGCTTCGGCAAGATAGCGTTTGTCCAGCGCTATGAGCGCGGCGAGATGCGCCCCAGCCGAATGTCCGGATAGGAAAATTTTTTCCGGGTCGCCGCCATACTTGGAAATATTGTCCCGGACATATCGCACGGCGCGCGCGAAGTCCCGCGCGTGCTCCGGATGTTTAACGTCCGGCGAAAGGCGATAGTTGATGTTCGCGCACAAAATACCTGCGTTTGCCATCGTTTTCGCGAAATTTTCTGGACCCGTGCTGTTCTTTTTTCCCGCCTGCCATCCCCCGCCGTGCGCAAATACGACCGTCGGCATTCCCGTTTGCCCGTCAGGTACGTATAGGTCCAACGTTTGGAGCGCCGGATTCGCGTCTGCCCCGTTGTAATAGACCAGATTTTTATACATCCTGACGTTTTCCGCCGGCACCGCATGCGTTCGAAAGTGCGGCGATACCGCAATCGTAAACGCCAACGCAGCGGCGGTCATCGGCAATAAGAAATACAATCCAATGCGCTTTACAAACACCGGCTTGATTCCGAGTAAACTTGATATTGAAAAGCTTGGCGCTTTTCGCGATATTAGTATAATTCAGTTTTAGGATTTGGAGTTCCCGATAGTGACTAAAAAATCAATATCCGTTCTCGGATGCGGAATGGTAGGCGGTTTCATCGCCCGAAAGCTGGCCGAAGACGGCGGGTTTTCCGTCACCGCGTTCGATGCAAGCGAAAAGTCGCTTGCAAAAGTCCAAAAGGCGGCGGAAGATTGCGGCTGCGAAAGAAACCTAACTCTTAAATGCGCGGATTTGTCGAACGAAACAGCGATACGCGACGCCGTGACCGATTGCGACATCGCCGTCGGCGCGCTCCCGGGTTTTATCGGCTACGCTGCGCTCAAAACCGTTCTCGAATTCGGCAAAAATTGCGTAGATATTTCATTCTTTCCGGAGGACTCCCTATCTCTGAACGAGCTCGCGACCGGAAGCAACGTCACCGCGATTGTGGATTGCGGCGTTATGCCCGGTTTCGGAGGAATGGCCGCAGTCCGCTTTGCGGAATCGCTCGAATTCTGCGAATCGGTCAAAATATACGTCGGCGGCCTTCCCGTCGAGCGCGGCGGCGCATTCGAATACAAGGCGCCGTTTTCGCCGTCCGACGTTATCGAAGAATACCTGCGCCCTGCAAGAATGCGCATCTTCGGCAAAGAAGTCGCAAAACCCCCGCTCTCCGAAGTTGAGCGATTGCACTTTTTCGAAATCGGCACTCTCGAAGCTTTCAATACGGACGGGCTAAGAACCCTCTTAACCTCGCTTCCGGACGTTCCGAACCTCGCCGAAAAAACCCTCCGCTATCCTGGACACGCGGCGAAAATCGAAATGCTTCGCGAACTCGGGCTTTTTTCCGCCAAACCCATGGATATTACTTCCGCCGGAGGAACAAAGACGCAAATTGCGCCGCTCGATATAACGTCGCGTCTGCTCTTTGAAAATTGGAAGCTATCGGAAATCGACAAAGAACTCACCGTGATGCGCGTTGTTGCCGAAGGCAAATATGAAGGCGGCCCCGCGGTATTCGAAATGAACTTGCTCGACCGCACTGACGAGAAAACATGGGATACTTCGATGGCTCGTACAACGGGGCTTCCCGCAATTGCTGCGGTGAAAATTCTAGCCGGCAACGACTCGAAAACGGCCGCTTTTGAAAAGCCCGGCATTTTCCCCGCGGAACTGCTAGGCAAAAACGTGCAAGTTTTCGAGAACATAGTCAGCTATCTTTGCGGTAACCAGATAGATATCGATTTCGCTTTTCGCACATCCGATTGATTCTATTCGTACCTCAAAGCGTCGATCGGATGAAGACGCGAAGCGCGAATTGCGGGAAGAAGCCCGAACACGACGCCCGTAACTATGCTGAAAACGACCGCGAGAAGTATCGTTCCCGGCGAAATATATGGCGTCCAATTTGCCCACTTCGTAATACCTACCATAGCGGCCACGCCGGCCGCGATGCCGATAACCGCACCGATAAGGCAAGTAAACGCAGCTTCCAAAAGGAACTGCAGAAAAATATCTTTGGCGGATGCGCCAACCGCTTTTCTGATTCCAACTTCTTTTGTACGCGTAATTACCGAAAGCAGCATTACGTTCATTATCCCTATTCCCGCGACGAACAAGGCAATGCCTCCAACGCCGAGCAAAATTATCGAGAAAATGCCGAAGGTCTTGTCCCGCAACTTACCGAAATCCTTGATTGTAAAAACCTTGAAGTCGTTTTCGCCCCCGCCAATCGACTCGTGGGATTTCTCAAGCGCTTCCGTAATCATCGCAACAGCTTCTTCGTCCGTATACGCATTCGATTTGGCGGCCAAAAGATTGTGGGCTCCCTCGAACTTAAACAGCTCCTGCATTTTCGTGAGCGGCACGTAAACGCGGTCATCGATATCCTCGAATCCGAAATAACCCCGCTCTTCCATCGCCCCCGTAACCGTAAACTCCTCGCCGCGAATGATTATAATTTCGCCGGTAGCCGGCAAATCTCCGAATATTTTCCTCTTGGCGGAAGAACCGAGCGTGGCGACGTTTTTTCCCGCGGCTTCCTCTTCGCGAGAATAAAACCTGCCCTCGGTCGGAACGTAATTTCTGATGAGCGGCATCTCCCAAGTCGTACCGATAATGGTCGTGAACGCCCTATGCGCTCCATATCCTACATGAGTAGGAAATACGAGCACCGCGGTTACGTTATCCACGCACGGTAGCGATGCCACTACGTCGCGGTCGCCGGGCGGCAGAAAACTGGCCGCGACGGCGGCGTTTCCTATTAAGGGATTCTCCATGTCGAAGTAAGGCGTAATAAAAATCGTATTCGCCCCGAAAGTGTTTAGCAACCTCTCGGTTTGGCGCTTCGCGGTCTCGCTGAGGCTGATGAGCGCAATAATATTCGCAATGCCGATTGCAATGCCCAAAATGGACAGAAGCGTTTGAATTGGATGGGATAAAATCCTGGCAAGCGGCGAAATGAGCAAATACTTGAACATGTTTGCGCGTGGCCGCCTTCAGCGTCAGACGCCCTGGCCTATTCCGAGTGATTCGACAAAAGAATCGCGGTCTTTTACAAGTTCGAAGTGCGAGTCGATTTTCGTAATATTCAGTATTTTTTCCAAAAAGGACGATACGTTCGTCAATACGACCCTTACATTGCCCTGTTTGCCAAGCTGAAACCTGAACCACAATAGAACGTTCAGGCCTTCCGAACTTATGAACTTGAGATTGCTCAAATCGAAAAGATAATTGTCCACCGGAGCTTTGATAAGCTTTTCGATTTCCGCCTTGAAAGATTCGATGCCGTTTTGATCGAGATCGCCGTGAAGTTCGACGACCTCCCAGTTTTGAATGCGCTCAACTTTGATTTTAAACATAGCTCACCATCCGACAGCGGTCGTACCGATTCTATCATTATTGCCGCCGGTTTTCAAAACGGAGCCGCAACCGGCCTGCCGCGAACAGGTTACCGCCACGGACTCCCTTCCCAAATTGGCCTCCCGAATGCACTGCATTTCACTTTGCGGCTTCGGCAACTTCTTCCACCCATTCCTTGCGTGAAATCTGCCTTAACCCCCAAGTGCCCACAATGACGCTTGCTGCAAGTATGAAGGCTCCGGCATAATAAGGCCAATTCCAGCTTTCTGGCGGACTTGCCTCGAACAAATATCCGCCCAATATCGGGCCGAAAATTCTGCCCATCGCTTCCATCGAATCGAAAAGGCCGAGCGCGCCGCCTTGACCGACCATGCTGCCCTTGCTAATCGCGCTTGCCACGCTGGGGAAAAGCATTCCGTTTGCGATTCCCGCCAAGCATCCTCCGGCCGCGAACCAAACCCAGTCCGGCGCGACCGCTATTAATATGAATGAACCGGCCATCAGCGGCACGCCTGTGCGAATAAGCATATGTTCGCCTATCCGGTTAATCAGAACGCCGCTGGCCAGACCCTGAAACAGCGCACCGAAAAGCCCGAACACGGCAAAAATAACGCCGATGTGTTGCGAATCGATGTGATGCTTATGATTGGCGAACAACGTAAAAGTGCTTGTCAGGCATGCGAAGCTGGCGCTTATCATCAACGCGAATATGAAATACGCTCTCAGATTACTGCCGAGAGCTACGGCAATTCGCTGAAACGGCCCCAAGTGAGCGTGCGGACTGATTTTCGAGCGATCGTTTTCGCGCAAAAAGGCCAGCACGAGACCCAAATTCAGAATCCCGAGCGCCGCGCCGACTAGAAATGGCGTACGAAGCCCGGAAACGGCCACGTCGAAAAACGGAAGCGTGAATGCGAATTGCGAAAAAAAGCCGCCTATTGCCGGGCCGAACACAATCCCCATTCCCATGCTGCCGCCAATCATCCCTATCGCCGGCCCGCGCTGCTTTTCGTTCGTGATATCGGCTGCGTAAGAAAACACCGCGGGTAAAGCTGCGCTCGTGAGCAAACCGCCGACAATCCGTGCGACGTATAGATGCCAAATCTGCATGCTGGCCGCGATAAGTAGGAAAGTAAGAAAAATGCCGAGCAGTCCCCACATAATCGCCGGCTTGCGGCCATGTTTGTCGCTCCAAATACCCCAAAACGGCGCGCATAGAAACTGCACGAGACTGTAAAGCGCGAATACGACTCCCAAGTCGCGCGCGGTTCCTCCGAGCTCGCTTTTAATAAAAAGCGGGAGTATCGGAAAAAGGATGGAAAATCCCACCAGCACCATGAACATCGTGAAGCAAAGCACGAAAAGCTTCGCGCCTACCTCACGGGAAAACCGCTCGGTCATATCTCGCCAGTAACCAGGGAGTAAGCCGCAACTGAAAACGGCCGGATATAATACCACCGGCGATGCGCATCAGGCTCGTTTATTCGGCGGAAGGAGCGCTCAGGTGGGCGGGACATCTGGACATCGCGGCCGAGCTTGAACGATGGTTCGCGCGCGCGCGCGTGCCCCTGGAATACGGCCGCGGATTCGCGAAAAACCCAAAATTTCATTATGGCCCGCCGAAACCTACCGGAGTATCTTCAAATTGGGAAGTGCTAGACGCGGACATTTCCGGATTGGAACCGCTTGCCGGGTTCAATTTTTCCCCGGCAGAGTTTGGCAATGACGCCACACAATTGGATGAACGCAAGAAAGCCGGGCAATTTCCAGAAGCAAGATCGCGCCACGCGCCCGATAATGAGCCTCAAATTCCGCACTTCGATTTTCCAAAATGGTGGCTCGATGCGCTTCCGCCTAATCAGGCTGCCGGCATAGAAAACCGAACGGTGCGCCTAGCGGCGAGCCTATCGGCAAATGTCGCTCCCGGAATTGCCCTTCGCGGACTTCGCATACTCGAAGACGGCGATAAGCCCGCTACCAAGCTCGTTCGCGAAGCGCTGTTCGAAATGGTGTTTAAGTTCGAAACAGGGAGTGCCGCAGGCGATTTTGCAAGTCGAATCTGCTCTGAAAAATGGATTGCGGGCGTCTCGAAAAGCGGAGAGTCCATAGACTCCAAGTCGCTCGCGTTCCGAATAGGCACTGCTTCGCAAGGCGAAATCGCGGCTCTTTTCATTCGCGCAAGCTATAGCCCTGAAGCGACTTTCCCCGCGATGAAAATCGTAAAAATGTTGCAGGAAAACACTGGCGCTGTCCCGCTAATAGTTACGCGGGAGGTTCTGCTTGGCAAAGACGGCTTGCCGGTCGCGTGAATTTCCTTGGCCGAATGGGTATAACTACAAACCTGCCGAGGAGCTTGCGGATGCGTTTTTTGGCAATTTCATTAGCATTTTTACTCGCCGCGCTTGCCGGCTGCCGCGGCGGCGATACCGGCGCGCCCGCCCCCGACATCAGTGGAACTCCGCCGGGGCTCAATGTCGCGCTGGCAAGAGAGCTGCTTCTCGCCGAGATAAACAAATCGCGATCGGAAGCCGGGCTTTCCCGTCTAGATCTCGACCCAGCCGCATCCGCAGTAGCGCAAGCTCACGCGGACGAAATGGCGGCGAACGGATATTTTTCGCATTTCGACTTGAGCGGAAAAAATCCTGTCGAACGATATGCCGCTTCGGGCGGCTGGGAACCCGCCTTCGAAAACGCTTGGAGGCGCCCGGGACTGGAAGCATTGGATGCCGAAAACGTCCGTTCGATGCACCTCGGTTTCATGCAAAGCGCACCGCACCGCGAAAACGTTTTGGGCGAATCGCACACGCATGCGGGAATCGGCTTTCAGTACGACAAAACATCCAAAAGCCTTTACGGAGTAGAGCTGTTCATAGACCGTCAAGCCTACGGAGCGTCGCTATCGCGCTATAAAATGACGGCAGGAGAATTTGCGGATTTCTTTTTTGCATTCGACCCAGACGAGCACAGATTCGAGGAAATCGTCGTTGCCATGCGTGAAAAACCCGTCGCTCCTGGAATAGACTGGCTTAACGAAAACCGGACGTATAAACTTCCTCAGGATTACATTGCTATTTACATTGAAAAAACTGCGGGCAGCGTTTATCTGCCCGGCGCGATAAGCCGAACTACGCTGGCATACGACAGAACGGCGGGTATCGTCGAGGGCGAGGTAAGGCTCGAACCCGGATGGGCGCCGGGGCTTTACTATTTTTACGTTTGGGGCAGCGACCTGGACAGCGGGGAAAAAACCCTTTTGTCCATTTTAATCGCGGAATGCGTTTAGCCGCTATACGCCCTGCGCCTGCATTCTCGGCTTGAAAACCGTGAATCCGTTCGCAATTGTATATGCGAGAGCATCGGGATTGTTATGAGACCCTTCGGGCATCAATACTTCGAAAACGAACGAACGATCGCGCCGCGCATGCGCGAATGCATAGCTGTTCACGCCGGTTCCGGAATGTGAATAAACCGCGTGCATATACTCCAGCGCGCCGTATCCTGCGCTAAATGTCGACCTAGTTTTCTTAACGCCGTCGCGCTCCCTTAAAAGCTGATTTTCCACTCCGTCCATCAACTGACTGCTGGTAATTTCGCCGCCCCCCAGTACCTGCACGACCACCGTCGCCGAAAATTCGCCCTTTTTGTAGGGAAGCTGAAAAAGAATCGCCCATTTTTCCTCCGGTCCCACTTTTGCCCAGACCGAATCGCTCGGAATTTGAATGCCGAATCCGTAATCGTCGTGAAAAAACGCGGCGGACGGAATTATTTCGTTCTCCACCGTCATTGGCGGAACGTTCACAATCCAACCCCCGTGAGCTTCTTGCGCCCCCTCCTCCGGTCTACTCGGCATGTCTGGAATATCGAACTCAACGACGCTAAGAGATCCAAGAATCGCGCTCCAGAGCGGACGCGTATCGTCGAAATGTTCGGCCGGCGCGATGAACTGGAAAATGTAGCTGAATTTTTCGGTGCAGTGAAAGGCGATTATCCCTCCCATTTCCATTCCGGCTTTTCGCATCTTAACCCGTATAGTATGGAGCGGAACCCCGAATTCCGCCGTTTCACCGGAGCTTATGATAGCTGTATCCGGCTCCTTTTCGTAAAGCGCGTGGTGCCGCTCGAAGTAAACTTGCTGCGAGGAGCCGCCCGCGTGATAAACGGTTATCGATGCGTTCATCAATACTATCGTTTCTTTCGGCGAAATCCACACCGCGTTCATCAGCGCGCCTTCCGCATCGGAAAGCCTGCTTTGAACCGCCCAATTCTCCGGCATCATTACCTTGAGATCGAGATCGGGAAAAAAGAATTCTTTTAACTTAAGCGTTTCGGAAACCATAAAACCATCCTTCCGGGCCAAAAACTTCGCCCGGCCGGGATAGTATAGCGAAACGCCCGGCTGCTTCGGCCATATCTTAGGCGAACCCGCCGAATAGGCTATTCAACCAAGATGGATGTTTCGCCGTACCACTCTCCTTCAGTTTGACCGTAATGGTTGTACGGATAAATCCGGTAAACGTGTTCGCCGGGGGATGCATTTCTATCTACGAACCGGTGCTCGGGCCACGCCTGATACAACGATATTCTATCGTTCATATAATTGGCGTCGTAAACGGTTATAAGTTCTCCGTCGCGATAAATTGTGAAGCCCGAAAACCAGATACCGAAGTGAATAGCAATATTGGAAATGTCCGGAATGCTGATTACGCCGTTGAAGTCCGTATCCAATTGGCGGAAGAGCCAATCAGGATAAGAAACCGGAAAATGCAATGATTCGGATTCCACTTGGCGCAGGACTAAATGAAAAAAAGCTGCGTCCATCATATCTACGCCATAATCGCCGTTGCAATCGCCGGAAAGTCTTGCGCTCCACGTAAGTTTTACTCCGTCGGCAACTGTTTCAGCGATTACATTCTCAACCTCCGCAATGCCGGGATTGCTATTAAACATCCATTTGGGGGCTGCTTTACGCTCATTCGTCCAGGAAAAATCGCCGTCCCATCTATCGAAATAGACCGCCTCTGAATTGCCTTCTAGGCTTGAGTACAACCTTATCTTCACGCGGTTCGGCCTAACTCCTGAAACTGAAAACGGCCCCGGAACGGTTCCCCAAAATCCGCTTTTGCCTTTATTTTCATTCATGCAAATAAATATAAGATCCAAATACTGCTTACCGCCTTTAACTCGCAGTCCTGCAGACGTATCATTGTTATTGCAAACGTAATCCTTGTACCTAAAATTCGTTCCTTCGAATTGAGCGCTTGCGTGCCTATTAATTTGCAGGATTCCGGCGGGATTGTATGGATCGACGGAATATTGAAACTGCGCAGGATTGGTATCGGCCAATGGAAAATCGTATTCCAGCGACATCTCCATCATTTTTACATCAAAGTTAAGCTTGTAACCGTAAATCATGAAAGAAACGCCATCCTCATTCGCACCATGAGTGTCAACTGCGTCGATCCAAATTGAATTAGGTTCAGGAAATGCCGGATTCAGTACTAGTACTTCCACGTTAGATTTCCCGCTACCCCATTCGTTTTCCGCGCTAAGCGAAGCATAATACTTGCCGGGTTTCACGTATTTCACCGTTGGATTTGCCTCGAAGGATTGCGCCGGAACCGCGTACTCTCCAAAATTCCAAACATACGAAATGGGCTGTTTACCTGATATCGAAATATCAACCGTGAACTCCTTGCCTGTTTCAGCCATAATCTGGAAATAATTCCAATTGCTTATGCTTGGCTTTGCCCCTGCTGCGGCCGCGCTGCTAATTGTCCCGATTCGTCCCGCGCCATCCACCGGCGCGACGACGACGAAATTGCCGGCATCGTATTCAAAATTTTCTTGAAATGCGGGTATCCGCCCGTCAAAGAGCATCTTTACCTGCATACGTGCATAAAGTGAAAACGGCCCACCGGGTTCGTCGGCAGTTAGGATGGCATATTCCCTAACCGCATTTCCGTAGTTTCTCGCTATCGCCGAAATGTCACCGATGCCGATTTCGCCGCTTTCGTCGGAGTCGATTGTCGTGAATTTTTCCGGTTGCTGTTTCCAGCTTTCAGCGGTTGCGCCATAATAAAGCGCAATCACCGAAATGTCCGAAATACCAACCTCGCCGTCCAAATCGTAATCTCCCGTGTTAACGTAACTCCAACGGAGCGCTCCGAAATCGTACCACTGCAAATCCGTTACTTTTCCAGATGCACCAATAGGCGCGGCGGCCGGACTTTTATTCGGTTCGCCGAATTCCGCTTCCAAAAGATGAATGAATTCTTCCCGAAGCATATCGAAAAGCGCGCTGTCGACATCGTCCTTTGGAATGAACGCGCGGGTTTCCGCGAGTATTTCGTCGAGCGATTTTTTCCGCTGGCCAAAGTCCATAATGCCGCTGCCACGAATCGAATTGCCGGTTGCGAAATACAATTCAGCCCCGGAACCGTTCGTAAGTTCCGTTGCCATAGGCGAACCAATCGGTATCGGGGCGAGCGAATCGCGCGCGCTTTCGCCGAATTGGGATTGACTGGGCTTGCCGCAGGAAACCGCGGCGAACAACACCGTAGCTGCAATAATTGCAGCAACCAAAATTCTCCTCATATTTGCCTCCTTCGGCCCGGGGAAGGTTAGGAAGACAACAAGATTATACCGGCATCCGGAAGATATTTCAACGTAAATCGATGATGTATAATTTGTATCGTGGAAACGGGTGAAACAGGCGAATTTTTGCCGGACGGCGGCGGAGCGGGCACGACTGCGGCAAGGCTTGCGGGGCTTGGCAGCGTGGATTATTGGCTCAACCACCCCGGCGTCGTACGTTATTCCGAACCCGAACCCGGCAGAATCGGGCTTACCTCCGTGCAGATTAAGGAGGCCGTGCGGGCAGGCTTGGCCGATGCACGAAAACTGCTGCCGGACCGCGGCGCGGATAGCAGGGAAATCGCCCACGAGTGCATCGGCATCCGGCTCGACGAGGCGATCGGCCGCCAGATTAGGCGCACCATTAACGCAACCGGCATTATTTTACATACCAATCTGGGTCGCGCTCCGCTACATCCTGCGCTCGCGAAAATGGCGGTGGATATCGCATGCGGCTATGCAAATGTCGAATTCGATGTTCCCTCCGGAATCCGGGCAAAAAGACTTGCCGGTCTCGAACATACGCTCGCCGATATGAGCGGCGCCGAATCCGCCCTTGTCGTCAACAATTGCGCAGGTGCTTTGCTCCTTATCTTGTCGGCGCTTGCCGGTAATCCATTCGAAGACGGCGAATTTCTGCGAACCCACCGCGAGGAGTGGCGACAAAACGCCGGCGAAGTGATTATCAGCCGCGGCGAACTTATCCAAATCGGAGGGGGATTTAGAATTCCCAGAATTCTCGAAGCAAGCGGCGCGAAATTGCGGGAAGTCGGCACTACCAACGTAACAACTCCGGAAGATTACAAAAGAGCAATTAGCGATTCGACCGCGCTCATACTCAAAGCGCATTCGTCGAATTTCAGTATTTCGGGCTATGTGCAAAGCGTTATGACGCCGGAGCTTGCGGAAATAGCGCACGGAGCGGGAGTGCCGCTCGTCGAAGACATCGGAAGCGCAATCGTGGCCGACGAGCGAATGTTTCCAATTCTATCGGGAGCCATCCCCTCACCTTACTTGCGCGCCGGCGCCGACCTTGTCACGTTCAGCGGGGACAAACTTCTCGGCGGACCTCAGGCAGGCATAATACTGGGCCGCAAGGCCATAACCGAGAAACTAAAAGGCCACCCGCTTATGCGCACGTTAAGGCTCGACAAGTGGACGGGCGCTCTTTTGTCCGCACTTCTTTGGGCGCTTGGCAACGGAAGGTACGAATACCTGCCCGTTTTGGAAATGGTCACGCGCGACCCCGCGCAAGACAAGAAAACCGCCAAAAGGATTGCGTCCAAAGTTAAAAACTCCAGAATAAAAATCGAAATAGCCGGACATCAAGCGACGCTGGGTGGTGGCACGCTGCCGGGTGAGGTTCTAGACAGCTTTGCTATTTCGATTTCGCACTTACGGCTTTCGCCGGAAGAATGCGCCAAACGCCTAAGACATTCGCCTGTTCCGGTTGTAGGCGTTGTTCAAAACGACAAGCTGCTCTTGAATGTCCGCACGCTACTTCGCGAAGACACATCGCCTTTGATTTCGGCCATCGGGGCGCTTTAAGCGCTTTTTTCCTTAACCAAAATAAATCAGACCGGTAAGTATTCAGGATAAAAAAAAGCCCCGCTAGAAGCGAGGCTTTGCCCGAAATGCTGAAAACTGGTTTGTTTATTCCTCAATAACCGGACGAACGATCACGATTATCTCGGTCTTCGACGACTTGAATTCCTTCGTTTCGAACAACTGCCCGAAAATAGGGATCTTGTGAAGGAATGGGACTCTTCTGAAGCTCTCCCTTTCCTCTTCCGCTATCATCCCGCCGAGAATGAAAACGTCGCCCGATTTGATTCTCACCATTGCCGTCGCCTGCCGCGTCTGGGTGTGCGGAGCCGTCGCGCCGGAACCCAAATCTATAAATGCCAAAAGGCTCGAAACCTGCGGATTTACCTCAAGCGAAATGTTCCCATCGCGATCTACACGCGGCTTGAAGTTCAGGGTTATTCCGACGGTTTTGAATTCTACCTGCGCCGGTGTGAAAGTCGTGCCTTGGCTTTGTGCCGGCTGCGAAATATAAGGTATCTCTTGACCGGCAAAATAGATTGACTGCGTGCCGTCGATGGCCATGATATTCGGCTTCGCCAAAACCCTGGCATCTCCATCTTCGATTAAGTGGTTCAAAGTTACGCGAAAATCGAGTGGATCTCTAACTATTTGACCGAGTTTGAAACTTTCGACAGCGCCCTCAACATGAAAATTCGGGTCGGTCGCTTCGAAAAAAGTAGTGCGAATCTCGGATAGGCCGCCTTGATCCGAAAGCTGAAGACCCAGTTTCCTTTCGCCGCTTTCGCTAACTTCGATGATTTCCGTTTCAAGCCTGATCTGCTTCGGCTTTTTATCGAGATCGGCGATGACCTGTGAAATTCTGGTCATTCTATCTTCGGTTTCGGTGATGACAAGCATGTTTCTGCGGGCCGTAGAAATCAAGCTATCCATCTGCTTGATATCCCTACTGCCGATAGTAATTCCGCCAGTTCCGCCTGAAAGCGAAGACGCACCAGAAACCTCGAGATATTTCGTCTCGCCGTTATACACCTGAACGTTTCCTTCGCGCGCCAATTGCATGCCCATTAGCACGCCTTTGACCGACTCGCCGTCGGCATAATCGAGCCAAAAAGTCTTCGTAATCAGTTTTCCAAAGTTGGCTTCCAGAGTGTCCTTTTGGCCGATTACTATGGTGTTGAATTCCACCACGTATGACAAGTTATAGCTTTTGGTTAACAGGTCGAGAGCTTCGAACAGCGAAATGTTATCCAGCGTAAGCGCGCTCACTGCCTGTTCGCCGACCGCGTCCGAAATGATTACGTTGTACGGAGTAGCCTCTATCAGCATTCCGAGAACCTGAGCGAGAGGCGCCCTGTCAACCTTCAGCGTAATCGGGCTTGCACCGTACCTGAAGCTTTTCTCTTGCTCGCCGCTTCCGCCAACGCCGAAAAGGCTCGTATACAGCTCGCCCCCGTCGCGAAGCATTAGCGGCGGGCGTGGCATCTGTTCATCTATGATGAAGGGCGGCGATACCGGTTCGGAAACCGCGTTAATAGATAAGTTCGGTTCTCCTTCCGCCTCTGCTGGCTCTGACGCGGAATCCTCCGGCAAAGCTTCCACAATGACCTGAGAAGATTCCGGAGTTTCCAATGCAGGCTCCTTCGGCTCGCTTAAATCCAATTCGCGTATCCTCGATGATGGCGGAGCAGTAAGCGGCTGTGAGTCGGATGTTCCGGTTGTGCCGTCCGTATAAATAACGGCCTGCACCTCGTCGAGGCCGCTGCTTATCACGAAATCTAGCGGATTGGCCTTTGCTCCAAGGTTGAAGACTACAACAGCGCCGCTTTCGCTTTCTACAAATTCAAGCGACGAAAGCCATGGTTTATCGGCTTCCCCAAGCGATGCTCCGGCAGCCGCCGATTCGCCAAGCTTTATGCCGCTGAGGGTTATTCGCATCGCTTTGCCAGCCTCGTCGTATTTCAAAATCGGTACGGCGCTACCGTCTACCGACATGTGAATTACGATTTTATTGCCCAGCCTTTCGAGCGAAACTCCGCTGAGTTCCGCCAGCGACCACCCCGCGGCGCTCCAAAGCGTTAAAACGCTTGTAACAATCACGCCTAAAATCAATTTTCTCAACATTTACGGGCTCCTTGTTTACGCAAACCGCCTCGACGCGCCTCCGAATTTCAGCTCGAAGGTTTTGCCGCTGGTCAAATCGGCGAGCACTATCCTGTCTTCGGCGATTTTTGCGACCTTAAAACGGCCCTCCAGAATTTGGTCGGTGCGTACTCGTATAACCTCGCGGCTACCGGCCGCGCCGACCTCCAAGAGCGCGCTGGCCCCCTTGTCGGACAGCGCAACCCCCAACACTTTCGCCGGCCCGCCTTGAATGACGGGCGCGTTTGGATCTACATCAAGAAATTGCGGAACCGGATCTGTACCATTTTCCGAAAAACCGTTTGCGGGCGGTACGAATTCGCCGCCGGATGGAAGCCCCGGAGTGCTGAACCAGTCCCATATATCGGACGACCCAGAACTACTCGAGGACCCACCGTTTGAAAACGACATGTCTATCCCGGTTGAAAAGCGGTTTAGAACATCATCCTTCTTTACCAACGGAACGAACGGATTTTTCATCTCGGCCAAACTAGGCGCAACTTCAATACTCGAAAAATACGCTGTTCCGGCAAAGGACTTGTCCGATTCGCGTCCGATTTTGGTCTCTGCAAATTGATGAGCGTTTAACACAGATTCATAGTGCCTGGGAAGTCCGCGTTCCTTTTCCCTGTACTCTTCGAGAGAAAAATAATCCAGGGGCGCAAGTTCGCGGTGAATCGGCGGTTTAAACGGCCCTCTAATCAATTTCCCCGATGCCAGCGCATCCGCGGCGGCCTTTCCCGAAGTTCCGGCCTGCCCGGAGCCTTTTTCGGAATCTTCCTGCTTGCCGGCCGAAGCCGGCGGAGAATCGGCTCTACCCGCCCCGTTCGACGCAGTAGCGGTGCTTGCCCCGCCGGTCGATTTTGGCTTTAGGTACAACCAGTACACAACGAAAAGCATCAAGGCAAGCAGAAGTATTGCGAAAACGGTTTTCAAGGTTTCATTTTTCTTTTCCACTATGCCACCTCCCTTGCGGAAAGCGCTGAATTGAAGAACTTTCCAATCCAAGTCTCTATGAACGGCAGCGATTCTCTTCCCGCAAAAACCCCGGGCTTAAATCCACCGTAGTTTCCAGCGATGATGTCGCTGCCTTGAATTTTGGAGCCTTCGATATTACCGGATTCAACCGCTTCTTCTCCGCCTTCGCCATTCTCGTCCGGGTTTTCATTTGTCGGCTTATCCGCTTGTTCCGCCGCCAAATCTTCGAGTGAAGGCGCGGAGCCCGCGGCCCCGTTTTGCGAATTCGCGGATTCCGCTTCGGATGTCTGGTCAGTCAGATATTTATCGCCGAGGCCTTCCGCCTCGATCAATTTCTCGAATTCGGTTTTCTGTTGGGCTGCCGATCCAGAGCTTTCTTCGTCCGGCGCATAAAAATAGAAATACCCTTCCATCGAGATTGGATAAGTATCAGGCATCGCTCTTGCAGTTTCTTCTTCCGGGATCGTAATCGAATAAATTTCGAAATATCTGTTCGACCACTTGAAATCGCGAATGAACGAGACCACGTCGCTGAATTTGCCTCCTATTCTAATCGTCGCCGGAAATCTTCTAAGCGTTCTGATGAGTTTGTTGTCCAACTTCTTTTCCGCGTCAGACTTCTTGTCGTCGGCGACTTTTGCCAGCGGAAGCGGCTGCTCGTCGATAAAATCGGCAACCTCGACGTCGAGGGCATGAAGCTCCGCAAGGTAATGAACGAATTCCACAATTCTCGAATGATTCGGTTCGTTCGGTATCAGGCGGTCAATCGTAAACTGATCCCGAAGCAGCGCGGGAAGATTGTTTTTAAGTATGACAAGGTCTTCCACTTTGCGCGCGGAATCTATCCGCTGACGGTCAAGATCGGCCAAGCTCTCCTCCAACTTTATGGTCTTCGTGCGCATGGGCATCATGTACCCGAAAACGAAAAGGACGAGCACCAGCACCACACCGATAATGGTGAAGAAGATCTTTCCCTTGATATTTTTAATGTCGAATAATTCAGTCATAGCCTACCCCCGCGGGTTACGCGTTCAGGTGTTACCTCGCTTGGCGGCGGCTACGTTTGCATTGGCGGTTTTCCCTGCGGAAGCGCCTGGTTTCGAATCGTCGTCATTGCTTTCACTTGCTGGCTTTTTCGGCGGGATGTAACTGCGCGGCGTTTTAACGTTAACGGTTATTCCGAATTCCTGCAATGGGCGTTGTTCGACGAATTGAATCGTCGATTCGTTGAAGCGAACGTTTGAAAAGTAGCCGATGCTTTCCAGGTTCTGCATGAAAAACGATACCGGAAGCACTTTTCCGTCGGAAGTCCTTCCACGAATCGTAACTTCGGCGGTGTTTTCGAATTTGGAATCTGTCTGACTTTTAAGCTCGAACAACCAAAGGTTTTCAGGCACGAGGGGCGCGAGATTAACGATGAATTCAGCCCAGTCCACATATCCGCGATCCAAATAGGCGAACATGGCTTTGCGTTTATCCAAATCGCTCATCGCTGCAATCAATCCGTCATACTCGCTTACGGCAGGCTTCAAACGATCAATTTCCGCCTGCGTCGTTGCGATTTTTCCCTTCAAACCTTCAATCTTTGCCTGCGTCAAAATCAACGTAATCAGCATGAAAAGAATCGCCAGTCCCACCGTAATTCCGAAAATAAACGGAAAAACCGTAACGGTCGGCGCAGGTCTGAATTCCGGCGGAAGAAGATTAAGCCTTACATTTCTAATACTCATTCTCCGAGACCCTCCAGTGCAAGTCCGAAGGCGGCTAAGTAGTCGGTCGGCTTTTCGCAAACGTCCGGCGGCGCGTTGTTCAGGGTTGGTATTTCGTAACCGAATGGATTCGCAATCATTACGGGGAGTCTAAGTCTGTCCGCAAGAATTTCGTTAAGATTTTTCGGCCATACCCCGAATCCGCTCAGGATTATTTTGTTTATGTGTATGTCGCTGCGCTGCTCTTGCGATTTGCAGAAATGAACGGTGCGCTCGATATCTTCGGCGATTTCGTTCATTATCTGCATAATATAGACTTCTTGGTCGCGAGGTATTGAGTAAAGCTCCAATTCATCGGCTTCCAACTGCGTTCCTTCTTCAACGCGCATCGCGTTCTGAAAAACTTCCTGTATATGTTGTCCGCCGATTTTGATGTTGCGAGTGAATTTGAGGAAACCGTCCTCAAGAATAATTACGTCGCTCGAAAACTGGCTCATATGTACGACGATGTGACCGCCGTCATAAAGAAGGTCGTTTTTGTACTCGATAGCTTTAATCGTTGAAAATGGCGAAAGACTCAATGAATGTACTTCCAATTTCGCCTGAACGAGGGCTTCGAGATACGGCAAAATGGTCGACCTCGGTACGGCGACTATCAGGGTTTCGAGTTTCGGCTTTCCCTCCTCCTGATACTCGCGAAGAATCGAAAAGTCGATTATTTTTTCGCCTCCTTCTTCTGACGAAAATTGCTCGACTTCGTATTGAATACTGCTTCGCAAATCCTCGTACGGCATTTCGGGAAAGGAAAGTATCCTTATAACCGAATGTCGCGATGGAGCGCAGGCGAAAACTTGGCGCGTTTTTACGTTGGCGTTTGCAAGAAAATCTTGGATTTCGTGCGCGACGGCGAAGCTGTCGAAGCTGTCCGCCTCTCCCGTCACCGACTTGGGATAGAAAACCGTGCCCAACAACGTGAGCCCGATTCCGCCCTTGTCCCGGGCAAGCCCGACGAGCCTGACCGACTGAGTGCCGAAATCAACGCCAATCACTTCCTTTAGACGGGAAGCGCGCGCCTTTCCTTTCTTAGTCGTTACTACCGGCATCTGCCTACTCGACTGTAAAATTTGGCGGCGACGAATTCAAGCTTTCAACAACTATCAACACTCAGGCGGCGATTAGTTCCACTAATGCAATTCCGACTTTAGCATGCTTGTCAAGCTTTTTCAAGACTTTTGAAAGAAAAATCCAAAAAAAGCCAAATTCCCGATGAAAACCGCCGCGGACTTATTTTACCCGATAAATAAGATTTTCGCCTATTAATAGCGGATATATTTTTCCCGGTCGGTTTTACACGCCGGACGATATGCCTCCTTCACAGTATTTCGCAGGTTCTCAAAGCAGTCCGCAGGCTTCTTCGATATACCTTTCGGCTATAACGGCAAAATCGAATTCCTTTAAGAATGCCTGTTGGCTGCGAACTTGATTCGATCGCCACCGCGCGTATTCGGACCTTTCCCTGCTTGCGATTTTAAGCAGCGCCACTGCAAGAGCCTTTGCATCCCCTTTGGGCACTTCTTCGAAGGGCGTCGAAACTTCTTCCGCTCGAGTCGCAACAATCGGACACTCGAAAGATAATGCGCTTATCGCGCTGCTTCGCTTGCCCGTAAATCCGTCCTTGAACGTATAAATCTGCGCGGCGCAATTTTCGGCGACCGCCTTTAGCGCAACCGCCGGCAGCGGCCCTACTGAAATAATTTGCCTTTCAAGCCCGAATTGCATAACGCGTCGTTTAAACTTTTTGCGGATTCCGCCGCCTTCCAGATTCGACGCAATTACCAGCCTGATTTCCGGCAACTCCTTTGCGGCCAGTTTTAACGCTTCCGCCAAGATTAGAGGGTCCTTCGATGACGCAAGATGGCCGTAGGTAAAGAACCTAAACCTTTCTCCTCCCGGCTCCAGCGCTTCTTCCAATCCGGATGTCAAATCGCTCGATCTCTCTATTTCATTGCTTTTATTTTCTTTTCCAATTCCCAAAATTGCCATCGCCCGCGTTTTGCCGGAATTTGCGCCACCAAGTTTCGAGTACAACTTTTCCATTTCCGCAGGTTCTATTTCTCGCGAAAAAACATCCCCGTCCGGAATCACAACAGGCGCTACGCCCAAATCGCTGCGAAGCGCGCCTGCTTCGAGTACGCACGGTGTAATCACATTATGCGCCTGTCTGACGAGTGCCGCGATGGCTTGCCTCCTTAACGGATGCGCATCCTTATATTCATGTATCGCCGCGATAAACGGAATTCTGCGGCCTAGCTTTTCCGAGAGTTTCGCTACGATATGCGTCGCCAATAGTGGCGCGCCGAGCGTCCAGCCATATCCCTTGCTGGGATATTGGACTATTACCGCGTCCGGTGCGGCTTCTCTGAGTGCCGACGCTATCGGTCTTGCGCGAAGCATCGAAAAATCCGCATTTCCCCGAACGTACAATCCCGTGCTTATTTCTTTGTAGTTTGCAAATGGAGAATCCCGAAGATTTGCCCTATGCCGTCTCGCGGCCGCTTCCGCGCTTCCCGCCGTAATTACGAAAACTCCGGAATTTCCGTCCCGAGCTGCCAAACGGCGCGCCATTGAGACGGACAGGTGATAAGCGAAATCTCCAACTCCGCACATGCCGTCGCCGAAACTTCCCACGATATGGGCTATACGCACGCCGGAATTATATCAATGCGCCGTTCATACTATATAATTACAGGCTGTGCATCCGATTAAGCCGAAAACCGCGAAACCCGGAGCTAGGAAGCCGTCGAAGTGCGGCCATTGCGGGTATCCGAACAGACCCGGAAGCCGGTTCTGCACCAAATGCGGCGGCGATCTTTCCGAACCTGTTTCGCCCATGACCGCCATGGAAGCGGTCAGGCCTGTTCGCGCCATGGACGGCGAACTGCTCACCTTTATTTTGCTTTCGGTTTCCGCGCTCGGCAGCTTCGCAACGCTTTTCGTTCTTCTTTCCGGCAAACTTTCCGCCGGCATCGCAGCGCTGTCTATGATTTTCCCGGCGTTTTTTGCGGTTTCGGTGGTTTTTGCATCGGCAAGCCCCAGGCTCGCATCAGCTTTTGAACCTCTCGCCGATGCGTTTATCCAGCAAAACATGCATTTGGGCAGGTTGCTCGCGTTTTTCGCGCTCGTAATTTGGGTGACCTCGCCATTGTGGATTCCGGCCTGGACAGGCCAAGAAAAGGATGCGTTCAAATTCGCCGGAATACTATTGCCGCTTGCCATTGGAATCACGATGGGCGCGCTGTACGGACTGCTGGTCAGGTGGCAGGTTGACGACCACGATTTTCGCGGATTCATTGAGGATTCCGCCGGTTTCAAAGCCGGCATCGCTAGGGTCTCTCTCCTTATTGTTGTCGGTCTCGTTCTTGCGATTACCGGAGTGCTTGCAAGCATTTCGGGCGGCGCTTACACATCGGAAGTAACCCAAACCTATCTTTATTCGGGTTTATTCGTATGGATTTGCTCTGCGTTCGCGATGAGCTTTCATATGCCTGTCGCGATGGCAAAGCTTGCACGCATCGCTGCCGCCCGCACGGTTATGCTCGAAAACGTGTTTTTCCTCGGCGAGTTGGTCCGGAAAGGTCAGGTAATTGTCAAAGACGCTTGCGCCGGAGTGCCCGAATCCGGCAGAGAAAACGCCGCCGGCACGGACAGGGGAGTGCTTAAAGGAATTCTTACCCGGAATCTCGCCGGGCTTCAGGATGCCGAAATTTCAACAGCAAAAATACCCATACCCGCCAAACTCAATCCGCGGTTCGGCGAAAAGGAAGTACATAAGTACGTTCAGATTACGATGCCAGTCCACGCCGGGATTATAAAAGCTTTCATATCCGTTAGGCCTGTAGGTCCCCATCTTGTAGTCGGCTGGGCTATATATTTTCTCGGCGAGCACAGCGCGGCCGCAACGCTCGCAAACGCTCAGCGGATTTTGTCGCTATATGTGGCGGGAGTGCTCGGTTGGCGTAACGTAACCCGTCATTCCGACGCTTCCACCGATTCGGAGGGTACCTACATCGCACCGAGAAAACGGAACGCCGGAGACATGGATATGCTTCTTCGAGCTCCTCGCGACGAAATTGTAGACGAGCTTTTAAGCGTCGTTTACATGGGCGTCCGGCAAGCTCTTACCGAATTCGAAGAGCTAATCGAAAAGCGGCGCGTTTCGGAGCGCGCCACAACCGGAGGTGGCGGCTGACATGAGATGCCCGGACTGCGCACACGTAAATCCGAGAGAAGCACGTTTCTGCGAAGCGTGCGGAAAGCCGCTCGACGTCAGAAGCCGGCAATCCGGCGCCGGAGGAACGCTTTTCTACCTTATTATTGGCGCGCTTGTGGTCATAATCGGCGCGCTTGCCTTTCAGGTAGCCAAAACTCAAACCTCCGAAGATTACGATCCAACGGCGCGTGCGGGCGTTCAAACCACTCCGCAGCCGATGAGCCAGCGCCCGACGTTTCTCAAGTCCGACAGGTCCATCGCTCGCATAGAGGGTTTCGCCCCCCTTGCCGTCAAACTGAAACCTCTAAGTTTCGAGCCGCCGAAAGACTACGGCGCGCTGGCTTTCAAGTGGGAGTTTTCGCCCGGTAACACCCGTCTTTACAACGAAACTCGCGGAAAAGTGAACTTCACCTATGCCCAGCCAGGAATTTACAAACCCAGACTTCTCATCAGCGATCAGGCGGGCGAAATTGCCCGTCAGGCATGGGAAATATACGTCTTCCCGCCGGCCGCCTCCGCGGCGATGCAGGCGCTGGAGGCTTCGCCGCATGGAACAGATGCAAACGTCGCGATGGCAAGAACTTACTATTCCATGGGCGCTCCGAGCGAAGGTTCGTTTTATGCGTTCCGCGCTCATTTGGCAAATTCTTCCAGGCTGGAGCCCATAACGCTGCTTGCGGACAATCTTGATTCACTGCTTGGAATGGGGGAATATCTGCATTACGTGCTCAAGAAAGCCTCCGAAGCCGAGGGCGGAAGCGGCGCATATACCGACAGACTATCTTCGCAAATAGAAGTTTGGAAGGAAACGCGAGACGGGCTAAAACTGGCGCAGGCCACCTCCGCCGGCCGTCCGGATTCCGCGACGCTGTCGAACCTTTTGCTTTCTCTCGCTTCGCTGAACGAATATGAGGAGGCGGTGAAAACCATTCTCGATTCCGGTTCCGAAGACAGCCAAAGCAATAATCTCGCTTGGTTTTCGCTTAATCAAGGCAAACTTAAGGACGCCGCTTCATACGCAGAAAAACAGCACGCAAGAGCGCAGGGCGACCCTTACGCAGTGCAATATCTAATGATGGTTAGCGCTCTCGAAGGCAATTTGGAAAAGGCAAGGCAATATCTAAAAACCTACATTTCTCTCGATCCCGAACGGGGCCACGTGCTTACCGTCGCCGCGGACGCGATTATGTTCGTGCCGAAAGGCCTCCCGGAAGACTTCGCGTGGGAAATCTGCGACGAGCTGAGGGTCGCGATGTAAAACTAGGACAGCTAGCTACTAATAACTAAACTTGTCCAGTTTCACTTTTCCTCTAAATATGTAATAAACGCTCGACGTGTACATAAGCACGAACGGCATTCCTATCGCCGCGATGACGAGCATTATACCAAGCGTTTTTTCGCTGCTCGCCGCGTTATAAACCGTCATGTTCCATGCCGGGTCGAGCGACGAAACGATCATATTCGGGAAAACCGCGATTCCGAAAAGAAAAACCATAGCCGCGATGTGCGCGCCGGTCGATATAAACGCTTGCGCCGGCAGATTCTTGACCGCAGCTCTCGGTATATTCGCGATTGCAAGCATATCGAGCGCGACAATCGCCCACGCCCACGGAAAATGAGTGAAGTTATAAAGCGCGGTCGGCACTCCGAGCAGCGCGTATGCGGTTACAATCGCGTAAAGCGAAAGGAATATGAAAAACGTTTTCATAATCCATGTTCTCACCCTCGCCTGCAGTTCGCCTTCGGTTTTGAGATAAAGATATACCGCCCCGTGCAAGGCAAACATCGAGAGCGTGAAAATCCCGACCAATAGCGGAAACGGTCTAAGCAAATTCAGCATCGTGCCCTGATACTCGAAATCCGCGCCGATTGGGATGCCGAGCATCATATTTCCGACCGCTACTCCGAACAATACGCTTGCAAGCGCGCTCGCCGCGAAAAACGAGCCGTCGAAAAAGTTCCTCCAGGCTGGATGTTTTTCCTTGCTCCTGAATTCCATCGAAATCGCCCTGAAAATCAGGCAAAAAAGAAGAATCATGAACGGAATGTAAAATCCGCTGAACGCCGTCGCATACGCCTCCGGAAAAGCCGCGAAAAGCGCGCCCCCGAATGTCACGAGCCATACCTCGTTTCCGTCCCACACCGGTCCTATAGCATTCATGAATATCCGCCTCTCCCTATCTCCGCGCGCGAAAAGGTGTAGCGCGCCGACGCCAAGGTCGAACCCGTCCAAAATCGCATATCCGATAAGCAGCACGCCCAACAGCACAAACCAGATGATATGCAAGTCCATTTATCCGCCCTCCTCCCCTGTCTTTCCTTTCTCCATAACGCCGGGAATGATGCCGGCTACGTACGGCTGCGGCTCGCCGTCTTCGAAAACTCCCGGTCCCGCCTTAATCCGCCTGTCGAGAACATATACGTAAACCATAAGAAGCGCGGCATATAGAATCAAAAACAAAACGAGAGATGCCAAAACGTCCCCCATCGCGACAGCTGGCGACGGCGAATCCGCGGTGCGAAGCAAACCGTAAACCGCCCACGGCTGCCTCCCGATTTCCGCGGCCATCCACCCGAGCTGGTTTGCCGCATACGGAATCAGCACGCTCCACATCGCGATTTTCAATAACCACTTCGCGTCGAACAGTGCGCCGCGCCAAAGATATAAAAGCATCAATAGCGTTAGCCCGATGAAATACATTCCGAAAATCACCATAAAGTGATAGCTGTAAAACGTAACGGCCACCGGCGGGCGGTCCTCTTTTGCGAAAGCGTTTAGCCCCGTCACTTCCTTATCGGCATCGAAATGCACGAGCCACGAAAGCAGCCCCGGAACGGCGATGCCCCCATGCACGGTTTCGTTTTTTTCGTCGGGAAATCCCCAAAGATAAAGCGGCGCGTTCGATTGCGTTTCCCAAAGTCCCTCGAACGCGGCCAGTTTCGCCGGCTGATATTCCGCCACCACGACCGCATGTTTATGCCCGACGACCGGCAATAGCAAAGCGCTTATCGCGGCCATGAACAGCGCAATCACGAATCCCCTTTTGGCGAAATCCAAGTGCATATTCCTAAGGATGTAAAACGCCGAAATGCTCATCACTACGAATCCCGCAAGAACGAAAGCGGCGAGAAGCACATGGCCCAGCCTCACCATACTTGACGGATTGAATACAAGCCCCCAAAAATCGGTAATCTCCGCACGCGTTCTTTCGATGCCGTTCACGGTTTCCGTGACTATTCGATAAGCCGCCGGCGTCTGCTGCCACGAATTCGCCACGATTATCCAGACGGCGGATAGTATAGAGCCGAAACTGACAAGACATGCCGAAACGAAATGCATCGCCGGAGACACTTTGTCCCATCCGAAAACGAGCACCGCGAGAAATCCCGATTCGAGGAAGAACGCGAAAATCCCCTCCGCGGCAAGCGCGCTGCCAAAAATGTCGCCGACGTATCTGGAATATGCCGACCAGTTCGTACCGAACTGAAACTCCATCACGATGCCGCTCGCGACGCCCATCCCGAAAGTTATCGCGAAAATTTTCACCCAGAATTTCGTAAGCGTTTCGTAAACTTTCAGTTTCGTACGAAGGTAAATCCCCTCGTAAATGACTATAAGAAGTCCAAGACCGATAGTCAGCGGCGGGAACAAATAATGAAATGCAATGGTCGCGGCAAACTGCAGCCGCGATAGAAAAAGCGCGGATAACTCCATCTCTGCCCTCCGAAACCGCTCCAGCGAACTACGCTCGAAGCTGCAACTCCCATAAAACCGCTCCGGAATGCCGGAAACGTAACAAAAAAGTAACTTAAACTACAAAAGCGGCTCCACGGCTTCGCAGACTTTCGTTAAAAATTCCACGTCCGCTTCGCTGAACGGCGATTCCGCATGGCTGTCAATATCGAGCTGCGCGATGAAATTCCCGCCTCGCTTTATCGGAAGTACGATTTCGGATTTAACGTTCACGCTGCACGATAGGTAATTATCTTCCTTAGTTACGTCTTGAATGACAAGCGTTTCGCCGCTTTCCGCCACCCTGCCGCATATACCTCGGCCGAACGGAATTACGGAATGCTCGGTCGGTTCGCCTGCGTACGGACCGAGGTAAAGAGTACGAGGATTTTCGCTGTCTTCGATGTAAAACCCGACCCAATCGTAATAAGGAACCGAATAGCGCAATATTTCGCAAATCGCCTGCAGTTTCGCTTCTGCGCTTCCGGAATTTTCCACGATTTCGGTCACCCGTTTCAGAAGCTCATCGAAAAAAACCGGCGCGTTGTCCGAATGAAGGGCAGGGTCGTTCGCACCTGATTCCTCGCCTGAATCCATTTCGAGCCACGCGTCCACCGCCCTTCGAATATGCGGAATCGTAATCGAGCCGCCAACGATTAGCGCAATCGAAACGGCTTCGTCGAATTCCTCGCTCGTTACGCCTTCCTCTCTGCAGCGGACGATGTGATAGTTAATGCAATCGTCGCAGCGAAGAACTATCGAGCCGGTGAGACCCATAAGTTCCTTGACTTTGGCTGGCAGTACGCCTTCCCGATAAACCGCGGCGTCCAGCGATAGAAACCGCTTGCCGCTCACGCCGGTAAAATCTTGATACTGCGCCTGCAACCTTTCGCGCTCGCGCTTAAATTCGTCCAGATTTCCGCCCATCTCCGATAGCCTCGATTCGCACAATGCACGCGCGCGAGCGGGGAAAAATCCCCGCCCGCGAACGGCTGAATTTTAGCCTCTTTCGCCGAGAACACGGTCGTACATGAAAAGCGCGGCCGGGCTGTCGCCGATCATCGTCAGCTTGTCCACGACTTCCTGCGTGGACGCCTCTTCCTCGACCTGTTCTTCCACGAACCACTGCAAGAAATTTTCCGCGGGATGGTCCTTTTCTGCGCGGGCGAGGTCGACGAGCTTGTGAATGCAGCTCGAAATGTGGCACTCATGCTTGTACGCCGCCTTGTACGCGTCGAGCGGATTCTTGTATCCCGTCGGGGGCTTCGGCATCGCGTCGAACTCCGGCGCACCGCCGCGGTCGATGATGAATTCCGCGAACTTTGCCGCGTGCGCCATTTCTTCTTCGTACTGATGATGCATCCAGCTCGCCATTCCGTCGAAGTTGGAAGCCTTGAACCATCCGCTCATCGCGAGATAGATATAGGCCGAATTCAGTTCCTCGTTCATCTGCTTGTTGAAAGCAGCCAGCACTTTTTTGTTAGCCATTCCGTTTCTCCTTTAACTTGAACAATAATCTCGAAATGCTCCTGAGTTGAGCCGAAGCTAGCCCAAAGCTTCTCTGGCCGCCGCCAGAGCGTCGTCGTAATCGGGTTCCTGCGCGTTCTCGCTGTTGATTCGTGCGTATTTGACAACCCCGTCTTTGCCGATTACGAAAATCGAGCGCGCAAGTAGTTTCAGTTCCTTTATAAGCACGCCGTACTTCAGCCCCACTTCGTGATCCCGGTAGTCCGAAAACACGTGAACGCTGTCGATACCCGCGCCGCCGCACCAGCGCTTCTGCGCGAACGGCAAATCCACGCTGACGGTCAGAATCGCAACGTCGCTTCCCAGTCCCGCCGCTTCTTCGTTGAATCTGCGTGTTTGGACGTCGCAAATGCCCGTATCTAGCGAAGTAACTACCGAAAGCAGCACAACCTTGCCCGCGAATTGCGACAGCGTCGCGGGTTTCAAATCTCCGTCGAGCACCGTGAAATCCGGCGCCGCGTCGCCCGGCTTAAGCTCCGGGCCGATAAGAGTCAGCGGGTTTCCCCCCGCCGTGAACACGCCTGTACGTTCCTGCATCGCCTTGCCTCCAAAAATAAACTTTGCCCCATACTCCCTTCGCATTATAGACCGGCCCGTCGACGGAATCCAGCCCGGCTAGCCATGCGCCGCCAGGTACTTTGCCACGCCTTCCGCCGTCGGCACCATTGCTTCTTCGCCAGGCTTCCAATTCGCGGGGCACACTTCCCCGTGCTCCTCGAAATACCGAAGCGCATCGAGCATCCGCAGGGCCTCGTCCACGCTTCTGCCGAGCGGCATGTCGTTTACCACGCTGTGGCGCACTATGCCGTCCCTGTCGATAAGAAAAAGCCCGCGAAGCGCGACTTCGTCTTCGAAAAGCACGCCGTAATCGTGCGCGATGTCCTTCGACAAATCGGCAACGAGCGGAAACTGTATGTTTCCCAGCCCGCCATTTTCGCGAGGAGTTTTCTTCCAAGCCAAATGCGTGAAATGACTGTCAACCGATACGCCCAGCACTTCGCAATTCCGCTTTTTGAATTCGTCAAGCTTCTTGTCGAAAGCGATGATTTCCGAAGGACAAACGAACGTGAAATCGAGCGGATAAAAGAAAAGTACGACGTACTTGCCGCGCAAGTCCGAAAGCTTGAGTTCCGCGAAGCTGTTGTCTGCCATTACCGCCTGCGCAGAAAAGTCGGGCGCTTCGCGCGTAACCAGCGTAACACTCCCGATATATTCCGCGAAATCGGGTTCTTTTTCCAACAAATCTCCAGTCATAAACTTTTACCTCCTATGTTTTTCCGGCCGCCTGCGGCCTTATCTACTCCCAAAAAGTCCATTTTCGCACCGCAATCGCGCAGAAATTCTTCCAAGCCAATTTCCCCGCGAATCCCGAAACGCGTAACCGAAAAATCGTACTTAACCGGGTCTTCCGGCGAAATCCGCCGGTACGCTTCGGTGATTTCGAGCGCGGCTTTGGCGTTTGCGACTTTACTTTGCGTAAATCCCAGCGCCTTGCCCACCTTAAAATGGTGTGTGTCGAGAGGCACCACGAGTTTCGATGCCGGAACGCCCTTCCACCCGCCGGGATCGACGGCGTCTTTCCGTATCATCCAGCGCAGGTAAAGGTTCAACCTTTTGCACGCGCTTCCGCCAGTATTGACTGCGATAAGCGGATTTTTCGACATACCCCCGCCCGCAGTAATCTCTTTAGCGAACGATGACGCGGCGCCCAAAACCGTACCGTCGGCTCCGTTCAAGTGCGAGAGCAAGCAATCGTTCAACGTGCCGTGCTTTTTAACGACCTTTCCGATTCCGGCAAGCAGCGCCGACAAATGCTCCGGACGCACCCACCTATGGCGGAATCCGGCGAATTCCCTTTTCGCTACGGAAGTCTTCGAATTTTCGGCGAAATCTCGCGGGCTTTTTATTGACGACAAGGCCTTTTCGATGCTCGCGACGATGGTTTTCACGTTGCCGAACGAAAGACCGCTCGCAATCAGCCCTGCGATTTCCCGGTCTCGAACGTCCTTATAGCCTAGAACGAACTGAAGCGGGTCCGGCTCGACGAATTCGCGCTTGTTCAGTCTGGAATAAAGTTTCTCGAAAGCGGTTTTGAGGCGGAATTCGTCAAACAACGTTCGCCTCCGTTTCACGCTTCCGAATTTTCGAGCACGCATCGCACTCGATAATGAATTCGATATTCACTTCCAATGCGCCGCTTTTCACTGCATTTTCCTCGATTCTCTCAAAATCTTTGCCGGGCTCTATTTCCGAATCGAAGACCTTGCCGCAAATTCTGCACCGTGAATGAAAATGGCGGGAAAGGTCGCCGTCGAACCTCATTTGCGACGGGCCGCCTTCGATTTTCCGGATATAACCTTGACTTGCCAGAAGTTCGAGATTGCGATACACCGTGGCGAGGCTGACGTGCGGCAAACGGCGGCGCACCAAGCGGTACAACTCGTCCGCCGTCGGATGCGATTTGACCTTTCGAAGTTCGGCGAGAATAATTTCCCGCCTCTTCGTCATTCTGAATTCGCCATTTTCCAAAACTTATGCCGCCGAAAAACCGAAATCGATTATCAATAATGATAATCATTATCAAAATATCACTCGTTCCACGGAATTAGTTTAAATCGGGACTTGTGACGAAAAAATCAAAGCGAACGCGAAATGCGTTTCAATTTCCGCGCCGCCCGCATTCTCGAATAGCCATTTTTCTCAATAAATCGCCGGTAATTCATACAGTTATGGTATTATTTCATCGGCTTTTTTGCCTTTCGGGGGTTCTACATGAGTAAAGCGTTTAGAACAGTCATAACCGCTGCCGCCATAATGATTGCGCTATTGCAGTTTGTGGCCGGCTGCAAGTCACGCTCGGCGGCCGTAATGGCGAACATTCCAAATCGGCCTGCTCTTCCCGCCGCAGAACACTCTTTGGAAGACGTGTCCGAGTTGCTTGAGCAATTGGAAATACCGAATGCATCGGACAAAGTCATTTTGGAAAACCTGAAGGCGGCATTTCTAAGCGAGCTACTCGCGCAAGGAAAAACGAAATTTACATCCGCCGCTCCGCAAGGCGCGCAGAATACTATCGACGACCTCCGGCTCGTGCCCGACGGCGGCGGCGGAATGTCGCTCGATTGGACATACCGCAATCTCGGCGATTACGACATGAGCAGCGAAGTTGGTATATCCGACATCACGCCGATAGCGCTCAACTACTTGAAGTCCGTGCCGGGAAGCGGAACCGCCGAATGGTGGATTGACGGCGACGGAAACGGCGAAATCGGCGTTTCCGACATAACTCCGATAGCACAAAACTATCTTTCTTCGGTTGCCGGTTACAAAATTTTCGGAAGCGCGTTCGAATCCGGCCCTTGGGACGAAATCGGGTTCGCCGCTTTCGATTCTGGACAAAAAGACGTGCTTTATTCTTTCTCTTTCCCGCTTTCAGGCGACGCATATCCGCTATATAAAGTTGTTGCCGTAGACGGCGAGGGCGGCGAGGGCGCGGGCGGAATTTTGGCGTCCGGATTTTCACCGTTCTTGGAGCCTCTCTCCGTCGATCCGGGCGGCGTTCAGACGAATGTCTCCGCTGATGCGGTTTTCTCGATCGGCATCGCTTCCGGCGCAGTAAATGTTACTTCTTTGGAACTTTTCAGACTCGACGAATCCGGAAATCCCCTTGAATCGCTGGGCCAAATGCACGACGACGGGCTTTCGGAATCCGGCGACGAGGTCGAAGGGGATGGCTTTTATTCTTTTAAATTGCCAGTTTCGCCGGCCGCCGCTGGTCAGGAAACATTTGCCGCATTTTTAACCTACGACGCGGGGCAGGGCGAGATTGCGGTCAAAAGCAACCCCGCACAATTACTTTACTTCGACGACATGACGGAAGAACGCGCTCAGGAAATTATCGATTTCATTTCGGAAGTCGAAACCGATTTTCGCGCCCTTGCCGATACGGGACTCGGCTTTGAGGAATCGGCGATAATAATCGCGGATTCTCTCGACGAGGAGCCCGGAATCGAGGCGTCCGGAACTTCCGATTCCGGACAAGGCGTTTGGTGGGTGACTGACGACGGCATACCATGCGCAATAACGCTTTTCGACACAGGCTCGCAAGAGCGCTCCGGACCGCGCGCGGGGGTTTCGGATTACATTCCCGAAACATACGTTCCCGGCGAACCGCCCGCAAGTCTGCCCCCGAATAAAGACTGCGTATGGTGCAATCCGGGGCGTACGGTTTCAGGCCATGCTCCCGACGGGAAAAACCGGATTAAAAACACCAACGCGATTTTTTTGGCAGCCTATAACGACGAGTTCGCGCCTTACGACGAAGTGCCTCTCCTGTTCGAAAAATTCAAAGAGAAAACTTGCCCGGACTTCGGCGAAGCGCTTTACAAAAATGCCGAATGCGACATTTTCAAGTTCAAGGACTTGGAAAACTACGGAATAATCGTAATCAGCACTCACGGCGACAGCTACTTCAGAACTTACCCCAATACGGTTTGGGGCTATAACGGAGCGATTTCATGGGTCGCAACATTGACCAGGGAAAAAGTTACGAAAGAAAAAGTGCGCACGTATCTTCCGGACATCAAATCGGGTCGCATTTTGCTGTGCGGAGACGTTTTCGCGATTACCCCGAAGTTTATAAAAGACCACTGCAAAGGAATGCCAAACAGCATCGTGTATCTCGGGCAATGCCGCGGGACTTTCAACGACACTATGGCGAACGCGTATCTGGCGGCGGGAGCCGGAACGGTCATCGGCTATTCGGATTATGTGCAGTCCGATTTCTGCAAAAAATGGGGCGAGGATTTGTTCCAAAAGCTGCTGGACGGAAAAACGGCGGGCGAAGCGTTCACTCCCGGTCAAGTGGAAACGGATGCGGACCCAGCGCGCTTCGATATTCGCGGCTCTCAATCCCTTCTGATGACTGGCGGGCAATCCGGCATTCACAACCTCGGCGTTCTCGATCCGTCGCTGGACAACACACCGGGCATTTATTCCTGGGGCCGCGCGGTCAACAACAACGGCGAAGTCGCGGGCGAAACATATTCGGAAACCGGTCTGACGGGATTCTTCTGGAAGGACGGAACGATGCAAGAAATACCGGTGCTCGACGGGAGTTACGTCGGCGGACATTGCGGCATCAACGATTCGGGAACGGTTATTGGAACTTTGGTTTTTCCGAATCCGACCGGCTCACGCGGCTTCTATTGGTCGGAAGGCGGCGGAATCGCATTTATCGAGCCGATCGAAGGCCAGGTTACTAGCAGCTGGAGTACGGCTCTCGACATAAACAACGCGGGCATAATCATCGGTCAGACGAGTACGCCGAGCGACAACATGGTTTTCGCGAAAGGCTATTACTATCAATCCGGCAACATGACACCGGTGGACACGTGGGGAACCGGAACCATCGGCAACAGCTCCGAAAGCACGTGCCTCCAAATTACGGACAACAATCTGATTCTCGGCGCTTCGACGGACTACGAAGAATTCGGCGGTGCGACCGCAGGTTTCATTCTCCCGGTCGGCGGCGAAAAAATAAAGCTCTATTACGAAATTGCGGCGGGAACTTCGCTATACGTCGGCACCGCGATGAACTCATCGAGAACGGTAGCCGGCGGCAATTACTTCGATACGGCTGGCAACAACACTCTCGTTGGCTCGATTTACAAAAACGGAATCGTAACCCAAATCGGCAGGATTCACGAAAATTCCCATCAAGCCACGGCTTTTGCCATTAACTCGAAAGGCGTAATTGTCGGAGAAATGATCGATCCGGAAAACGGCACATTTCGGGCGTTCATCTATAGAAACGGCAGGGTAGAGTGGCTCGAAAACTTGCTGCCCTGCGATTCGGGCTGGTATTTGCGCGCCGCTTCGGATATCAGCGAAACCGGTTACATTACAGGACACGGCTGGTTCGGCAATTACGACAGAGGTTTCCTCATGAAGCTTCCCTAATTTTAGTCCGCCAATGAATCGGCGATTCGATCTCGAACCGATTGCCGGCTAATTGCCGATTATCTGCACGGCGATTTTGCGCCCCCGGCGCGGGCCGTCGAATTCGCAGAAAAACACGCCCTGCCACGTGCCGAGCACGATATCGCCGCCCGAAATCAAAACCGTCAGCGATGGACCCGCAAGCGTCGCGGCGACATGCGCAGGGCTGTTCCCTTCACCGTGAGTGTAAGGCCAGCCCTCCGGCGCAATGCGCGAAAACGCCATTTCCATATCGCGCTTCACCGACGGGTCGGCGTTTTCGTTAATCGTAAGCCCCGCGGTGGTATGCAGCGACTGCAAAACCGCCGCGCCTTCGCGAACACCGCTGGCGGACACGATTTTGCGAAGTCGTGCGGTGATATCGATTATCTCCATTTTCCGCGACGTATCGAGCGTGATGGTTTCCATAATTCCTCCAATCGCGAATTATAGCCGCACTCAAGCAATCCGGTTCCGGTATCGCCGCGAAAAATCAAATCTCGAAATGATGTCTGCGCGCTATGTAGTAGCAGGTAATTATGAAGTAAAACAGCGGAATCGTGAATAGAATGCCGATACCGAAAAGAATCGCTCCCGAAACCAAAATCACGCCCGAAACAAGCGTTATCGCAAAAACTTCCAGAAAATTGTGAATGACGAATTTGAAACTTGCGCCGACCGCCTTTCTCGCTCCAACCTGCTCGTCGGCGATTACAAAAAACGTGAACATAAAACACATTCTTGCAAGCGCGCCGATAATTATCGCCGTAATCACGCTCGATACGAATGTCTGCATAATGTGTCCCCATGGATCTTCGCCCGCCGAAGGCGCTCCCCAGATGATTCCCGAAAAAAGCACGTAAGAAATCAGAGGCCAAGCAATAATCGCACAAAGCGGAATCGCTATCGCGCCTATGATGATTTCGCTTATCGCGGTTGCTTTGAACGCGGTGAAATACTTTTCTTTCAGCGCATCGAACCCGGCCGCGAAGTCTGCTTGCCCGCCTTTCAGTTCTTCGACGTATACGAAGCAAATGCCCACAAAAACCGGTGCCACAAGCCACGCGGCGAACGCGCCGACAACCGGAAACACCGATGAAACCATCCATACGATAAATCCCGCGATAATCGCCGCCATCGAAAAAATCCAAAATACGCCGGAGTAAAACCAAATGCCGGAAATGTACTTCCGAACCGCCTTCGAAACGATTGAAAAAACGCCGTCGCCCGCGCTTAGATCGCCGCTTCCGGTGCGCGTGCCGTCCGAATCCCAGTCGGTTTTTTCTTCCGTAGATTTCGTTTGCGGCGTTTCGACATCTCTGAAGTCCTGCGCCTGCGCAATTTTCGCGCCGCACTTTACGCACAACCAGTTGTCCGCCGCGTTCGTCGCCCCGCAGTTCTCGCAAATAACGCCTTTCATAAATCGGCTCCTTTTGGTTCGGTTACTTTCCGCTTCTCACCGAAATTTTCCCTGTATCCGGCCGGAAAATCACTTTTTCGACCATAGCCCGATTCTGTTTCCGTGCGGGTCGGCGAACACCGCGTAAAACCCGTCTTCGCCGCCGTGATTCGTTTTCGGCGTAACGACCGCGCCTCCGTTTTCCACAGCCGCGGATAGCGTTTTCGCTATGCTTTCGACGTGCACGTAAAACATTATCCCGTCCTTGCTTATCATATTCGAGGGTTCGAATCCCCCCGTCACCCCGGATTCCGGCTTGAACAGCCCGTATGTTCCGCCGGGAAGAGCCTTGCACGTCCAGCCGAAAACCGCAGAGTAAAATCGTACGCTTTCCGATACATCCAGCGTCGGTATTTCGATATGTCCGATTTCGTTCATTTTATTTCTCTTTTGCCGGCCGCAGTCATGTTTCGGCGCCGAGCCTGCCGGCTGGCCGATTACTCGCTTCTAAACTTCGAACAAGTGCTTGCGCGATTCGTAGTACGCGGCGATAATTACATACTGCATCGGCGCGGTGAAAAACGCCCCGATGATAAGGGCTATTACTCCCGAAACGGCAATGACCCCCGCAAGAATAAGAACGAGAAGAACTTCAAAGAAGTGGGAAAGCACGAATTTCGCGCTTGCCACAATCGCGTGCCAAAAACCGATGTTTCTATCGGCAATCAGCGGCAGAACGAAAAGCGTAAGCATTGCGATAATTACATAGCTGATAATTGCGACGGCCAATGGCGCGGCAAAATCGGAGAACAAGCGCAGCACCTCGAGGTCGGACTCGCCCGAATCGAACGGCCCCTTCATGTAAAGGGTTTTATAAAGCGCCGGACCGAAGGCGAAAAATGCTATCGCAACGTTAATCAGGGCGATTATCACTTCCGCAATCATCGCCGGAATATACTTTTCGGTAAGACTGTTGAACGCATGTCCGATGTCCGTTCTGAAACCCCGCATAGCCGAAAGGCACACGACGAACATGCCGACCAAAAGCGCGGCGGCGGCGCCTTGCAAAATCTGGGGAAAAACCGGTACGAACGATATTAGCGATACGAAAAAGCCGATTGCTCCGGCGGCAATCGTAAGAAGCCAAAACGAACCGAATAGCAGCCCGAAATTGGCCGTATAAATCGAAAACGACTTCGAAACAATCTCGCCGATTCCGTCGGTAGGAAGCGGCTGATCCTTTGGCCGCGCCCATCCTCGATCCGCCCCGTATCCGGAATGGTAGCCGCCCGGCGAACCCGCCCCATATTTGACGGAATGCTCGGGTACGCGCTCGCCGCAGGAGACGCAAAACACTTTCCACTTGTCGTTAACGGCGCCGCACCTCGGGCAAGTCTTCCACTCCGGCGCATGCGTTTTCTCCGCGGCGCGGTCGCGCCATGGCTGCGCGCCTTCCGCGTGATGCCCCGCTTCGCCGCCACTTGTATCCGGCCCGGACTCTTCCGCACGTTCGTGCGTGCCGCCACTTGCCGCGCCGCCCGCGGCTGCGCCCGGCCGAACCCTGCTTTCGATTCCGGCGCCGCAGTTTATGCAAAACCTGTTTTCTCCGCCGTTTTCCGCGCCGCACTGCGTGCAGTAAATCCTGTCCATAGAGGCCTCCCCGAACACTTCGCAAGCGAGTCCCGCCGCATCTCAAACGGCGAACCCGCCCGCACGGGGATTATACCGCAGGCAAAAGCAAGTCCTTTTTGGCTTACCGCTCCCAAGCAAACCTAATGAAATTCGACTCTCGATAGGCATATCCAAGTTTTCCATCAGACCTTTTCATGGCAGTTCCCATCCTCGATGAATAGTTGACAATCTGCTGGACGGGATTCCATACAACGCCTGTGGAATCTGCCGCCCTGCAAATCCAAGCCCCGTCGTCATTCGAGTATGCGATAACCGGTTTGCCGTCCACGAAAAGAAATTGAAGTGTGCTGCTTGCAAAGTACTTAATTTTCCTGTCAGGATCCAATTCCACCGGTTCTGCCCAAACGGTACCATCCTGATTAACTGCTTTTCTGAACTTGAGCGTTGAGTCAATACCGGATACGTAATCGAAATAGGCGATAACAGGCAATTCACCAAGCGCGGACAGGGCATGCACCTTTATGGTTTTGCCTTCAATTACGACCGAATTTTCCCATTCTGTACCTTCCTCGCTCGTGGCGGCAATATACCGAAAACTGTAATTATTGTTTACACGCGCGCTGTATATTAGCGAAGGCTTACCCGCAATTATAGCCGCCTTTGGTTCCGAGATTGGATCGCCTGTTAGCGTCTCGATTAAAAGCGGCCCAATCCAGCTGCTGCCAAATCTGTCATTCCCCTTCATCGCCCTAAACTGCTTGGAATTGATGTCGAAGTAAATAATCAGCGGCAATCCGCCAACGTCCAGTAAATTTATACCGCCCGGCCCCTCTTCCGGCGAAGTCAACGTCATTTCATCCATCCACGCGCTTCCCCGAGCATCAATTGCCGAAAAATAATTAAGCTTATAACTTTCCGATGACGACGAATACAACAAAGCAATACCAAAAGGAAATCCGCCAATGTTAGCCATTTCGTATTCGAAGACCGATTCTTGCGGCATAAATTGCGCTGCTACTATTGGAGAATTCCAGCTTCCGCCATAGCCGTCTTGAGCGTACGAATACAATATACTATTCCCCGATTCTCCGTAATTCTGCTCGGACCATGCAACTCCGGGAGCTCCATCCGCATCGATGGACCTTATAAAGTAATAATAGTTGGAGTCGGCATGAACGCCTGATAATCCCCAATCGTCGTTAACCGTCACGCGAATTGTCGATGTAGCACTTGCTCCCTGTTCGTCATATACTGTTATGGTGCTATCATACTCTCCGGGACTTTCAAACAACTTTTTACCGAATGACGACGAAACTTGAAATTCTCCGTACGTGTTTTCCGTTCTATCTACAATACCATCGCCGTCGTAATCTATCTCGAATTTCGCTACAACTCCGTCCGGATCATATAAACTAGATGCTCTATAATCTACATACAGGGGAGATTCGCCCGTTTGCGGCGTTGCGGTCAATACGACTTCAGGCGGACGATTGGCCGCCGGATTGGAAGTTAGTTCATATGCGTAGCGCAACACAACATCTTCCGAGCTGGTCGACGAAGCCCAATACGCCATGCTAACACTTTTATTAATTGCTAAAAGGGATGCCGAACTAGGGCTAGGCGATGAATTGTCCACAATAATTGGATAAAGCCAGCCTATTGCTCGATCCGATGCTGAACGATAAATGCCAAGTGAACGCGTTCCCGAATACGGCACATATAATATACCTGCTTGCGTCACTATGCTCAAGCTGCTCATATCCTTAACATAATTGGAGTGCAGAAACGGTCCCCAGTAAACGCCACCTTGGTCGGTCGAACGGGCAATCGACAAGTTGCCGCTATTATATCCAATAACAATAACACCTGGGTAAGCTCCAATGGTATCAATCATAATTGTCGCAACCGGACCATTTGATGCTGGCACACCTAAATTGGCTTTTAATTTCCAAGTATCCTGGTCGCTTTCCATAAGGAAGATGTGGTCATTGTTATTATCTAAGGTATAACCATTGTGAACATATGCAATATGCAATGTATCATTAATATAACCTAAATCCAGCCCTTCACTTGCGGCTAAAGGAATTTCGAATGGTTCCGACCAAAGACTTCCTTCTTTATTCAACGCTCGAACTAAAAAGGCGACATCATTCTCAATATATGCAACGATTGGAAAACCATCCCGATCAAGTACTACCGAACGTTTTGCCGGGAATATATCGTCTACACCCTTTTTTATCTCGTTGCTCAATGCAACCGGGGCATTCCATTGGGTGCCCTGTGGATTTGCTGCGCGCATATACATGAATCTACCGATTGTGGTGTTATCGGCGTAATCGCTAAAAAAGATTGCGGGATTGCCGGCAATTTCCATTAACAAGGGCAAACGGGCGAGATTTGTAAACTCGTAAGGCACTTGCCATGTTGCCCCATACGAATCCTCCGCCTGCACGAAACGAAGCAGCCCGTCTTCGAACGAAATGTACGCGATGCTTGGAATTCCTCCGATCGTGCACGCGCTTATGGAGTATGGCGAGTAATACGCGGAGCCAACAAAATGGTCTATCCCGACAATGTGCCACTCGGTATTTATCCACGCGCTCGTCGCGCCGGGGGTGCCTTCCGCGTCGCGCGGCTCGACTTTGAAATAGCGTTTCGCGCCCATCAGCAGCGGCGCTTCGAATCGCATCGGACTACCCGGATTCGCGCTTTCAAGCTGAATTTCACCGATTTAAACGAAATCGCCTTCCGCGTCTTCGCCTGTATAAATCGAGTATGATGCAACAGACGAGCCGTAGTTAAGCGCGAGCGGCGTAATATCGCTTATTCCGATTTCTCCATCGCCGTCGCCGTCAACCCACTCCGGAAAACTATCGCCTGCGTTTGCGCGCGTTTTGCCGAAATTCACCGCTATCTGCGTAACATCCGCGATCTCGACCGTGCCGTTTTGGTCGTAATCGCCCGCGTTCATATAAGTCCAGCTCAGCGTGCGCGTCGCGCTGTCGTACGAGAGGTCCGTGACGAGCCCCGCCGCGCCATCCGGCGCGCGCGACACCACCCTTTTGCCATCTCTTTCGACCGCGCGTTCTTTAAGAATTCTTACAAGTTCGGCACGCAGTTCCTCGAACACCTCTTTAGCGACGTCATTCGCCTCGGCATCTTTTCCCGGCGTAAAATCGCGTACCTCCGCCAACGCGTCGTCGAGAAGCATTTCCCCGCTTTCGCCAGCCGAAACCGCATCCGTTTTCGCCGCACCAATACCCGATTTTCCTTTTCCGCAAGCTGCGATTAAAATTATGGCCAGAACGGCCAACATCACCGTAAGAATCGCGCCACTTAAACTCCGGAATACACCTTCCGGGCTTCCAATCTTCAAAACGTTCATTTTGCACCTCTCAAAATTCTCTCCACAAATTATCCGATTCGTCTACCCTTCAATCACGAATCAAGATTGCCCTTCATCAAACGATATCGTGAACTCCTCGCCTTCGGGATTCACGAGACCCGGAAGCGCGCATATTTCGAAATAAACACCGTCCGATAACAAAGTCTCGTCTTCCTGATATCTGACTCCGTCATAACTCCATCCGATCGGTTCAAGCACGGTTCCCGTGTCCCGCCAGAACCAGATGACCGTTTGCCTTGGAATACGAAGATTCAATACTATCCTTATAAACGCCTCCGGATTATCCGCATGAATCAGCGCCGAATTGCCCGGAAAGAGCGTTCCCGTATACACATCTCCCAGCAATATTACCGCTGCGGTTTCTTTATTTGGCGGTGGCTGCACAGGAATGTTAAATGCAATATACTCGGAAATCCACGCACTATTAATACTCAGCTTATCGCGAAAATACACGCGCAGCGATTCCAATCCTCGTGCACATGGAACGATAAACCTCGTACCACCTGCGTCATATTCGTACAACACCTTTTCCCATTGTGCAACTTCGCTTTCACCTATTTTAGAGATGTGGTCGGGAGAATAGCGAAAAATCGCCGGTATTTTTCCGAAATCCAATACTGCGATTCTCGAATTAGCGTCGAATACCAAAGTGGCTTCGGGCATTTCTTCGATTAAATCCCCTACTCCGGAAAATATACCGGAAAATTCTGCATTTTCGATTAGCCAATACGGAAAGCCAGCCGTATTATAATAGCCCCTTGCGAGCGAAACATTCCAATCATCTCCGCCAGTTTTATTCTCGGCGATAACTCCAACCACATAACCGTTATTACCGCCAGGATTTGGCGGGCCGCCCGTCGGGGGCACCGGTTCCCGAAACGCGCATAGCAAGTTAACCGTTTCACCTTGGTCATCCAGCAATTGGTATCTGAATGCGGTTTTGCCGTAAAAAGAATTGGAATTAATTGCAATATTCCCCTTAGCGTAATAGCCGAAGTGCCTTTCGCTTCCGCCATCGGAGAACCTTACAAGTTGTCCATATTCCAAAAATGTCGCGTGGAAGTTGTTCAATAACAAAGCATGATGGAATGCCGCGTGTTTTGTTACCCAGTACGGATAGTATCCTTCGAAGATCGCATCCTCGTTAAAAAAGGCGGAGATATCCAGATACCCTTCTTTCAATTCAAAGTTGCCGGGTTCAAGCGGAGTAATATATAATTCTACTGAATCGTAACTTTGGTTGAAACGAGTACGAAGGTTTGCTTTAATCGTAATGGAATCACCGGCGGATGTTATTTCGGGCTCGCTGATTTGCGTCAGGCCTTGCAACGCAAAACCGGTTGTATAATAGGAAAATAAACGCAGCCGCCTGGAATCGCTTGGAGAGATTGGTAAGGTAAATATCGCCTTTCGAATTTCGCCTCTCGCATATCGTCTATTCGGCCTTTCGAATATTATCGCATCACCGAACCTTCTACCCGGCAAATATGCAAGCACCGAATCGGCATACCGATCGGAAACTATGTAACTTACTTTCATTCGCCACCATTCGGGTTCGGATTGAAAGTCGGGCATTTTGGCAATTACGTTTTCGATTCCTACCTTCACAAATTCGTCGCCGTTGTCTTGAATGTTGTTTGACCAAAGTCCGTCGAGACATTCAAATACGTCCCTTGCCGATTCGTCTTCTTTCGGCCGGGAGAGCCGAATTCCCGCTTCTTCGGGAACTATAGAAATCCCTCTGGGCGATGCAGATGATTCCAATTTAAAACTTGCGGCCGGAGAATCGCCGAAAAATTCGACAACCTTTGGCCCGATTGTCAGGATACCGCTCCCGGGACAATTCTCGTAGTCGAAATAAAACTCCGCAATAGGACTCGAAAGCAAGTAACTTCCATATTCGCGGTCATTGGGGTTGGGAAACGCAATGGAACAATAAATATCACTTTGCCCGATTTCAACAGCTTTGACGCTTGAGCTTGAAAACTCTGGTGCAACTTCGAACGTAAACGTCCTTGCGGCACGCTCCCGTAATTCATACGGCAAGTAGTAAAACTCCACGTCCAATACCGGAAAGGACCCTTGCGGAAGTTCGATCGCCGACCTCACCGGAAGCCCATCGCTTCCGCCGCCGGCTTGCCGTGGCCAAACCGCTCCCGTCACCGGCGCAATTCCCACGGACTCCCGCTCGTTTTGATAAATCACGATACTAATCCGCCAGCCCTCCAACCTCGCCAGATAATGCAGCGCAATCGGCGTGACGTCGCTTATCCCGATTTCTCCGTTCCCGTCGCCGTCGATTTGCGCCAGCCGCCAGTTCGCGGCGCCTTCCGGCGTTCGCGGGTCGCCTGCCGGAGTGCGCACTCCGTTCCAATCGCTCCTCGCCTCGTCGGCTTCGAGCGGCAGGTATTCCACAGTTTTAAGGTAATTCAGCGCAATCGGCGTCAAATCGGGAATGCCAACTTCGCCGTCCCCGTCGTAATCGCCGGTAAGCCCTTCGATTAGCCAAACTCGCGCTGACGGCACGAATTCGGGGTCTTCTTCCGAATACATTCCGGAATAGTCGGCTTCGTATCCGACTGCGCGCGGCCTGCCGTAACCTTCGGTGACAGGGTTGTGATCTTGAGGAAGAGCTGCCAATTGCCGCTGCAACTCCTTAGTCAAAAGCGCCAAAATAACCGGGTCCGGTGTTTCGGTCGGTTCATTTCGCGGTTCGGTTCCGGATTCTCCGATTGGGGAATTTGCGCCGCCATTGGAAGCCGAATGTCCGGTTTTCGAGCTTCGCGAACAACCCGAGCCGCCCATTGCGGCCAAAACCAGCGCCGCGATTGCCAACAAAAAAACCGAAACAACCTTGACGCGCGAATACGTGTTCCGGTATGTCCGAAGCCAGCGGCCAACATTTCTCCCGTACATCTCGCACCTCGAAAATTTCGCTTCGAAGAAGCGCCCGAATACAGCCAATAGACCCCATTAACCGCCGGTTTGTTCCCGATTCGCGCATTAGAGACAATTTTTGCTTCGCACAATCTCGCGTCCGCGCGCGAAAATCCGCCGACTCGAATATTGGGATTGCCTGAACGAAAATCACGGAAGCCCTGCCTACTTCCGCCTCGACCTGCTTGCATTATAACTCATGTTTTCGCGAATGCAATAAATTGCCCGGAAATAAATGTTTTTTCGGATTCGGCAGTTGGGAATTCATTTATTCGAAGTTTCATTTCGATCGGCAACCTCATATCTCCCGAAACCGGAATTCCTGCGGAACATCCCCTGCTATACTCAAGTCTCTCTGATGGTTGTTGGAGTGCTTATGCAAACCGAAAAACCCGAATTGAATGACGCAGGAACCGGTGCCGCTTCAAGCGGCGCGGACGCCGAGGCTACCGTAATCTCCGGCGCCGCCGATGCCACCGTCGTCGCGGGCGGGGACGCAACCGTCATCGCGTCGCCCGATCAGGACAAAACCGTCATTACTTCCGCGATTTCCGGCGACGCCACCGTTGTCACAAAGTCCGGCGCGATCGCGACCTCCTCCGTTTCCGCGTTCAAGCCCGTCGTGAACTTCGGCGTGTCCACGCGCTTTCCGTATGCGCTCGCCCGGCAAGTTACGACGAACCATGTGCTTTTCGAAATCGCGAGTTTCTTCGAAGGCCGGGAGTCCGCACGCGCCCCGGTCGCGCTCGCCCTGGCGCTCGATAAAAGCGGCTCTATGGAAGGCCGCCCGATGGAGCAGCTGAAAATCGCCGTCAAATACCTCGTGGACAGGCTTTCGCCCGCCGACCTTCTCACGATTATCGCGTTCGGCCAGGACAGCGACGTCGTTATGCCGCTTCGCCGCGTCGTGAATCCCGACCTGATACAGGAACATGTAAACGCAATCCGGCCGCGCGGCACCACGAACTTATGGGCGGGCATGAGCGACGCAGTGACCGAGCTTTTAAGCGCCGACGCGCCGCACCACGTGAAGCGCGTCCTGCTTCTCACGGACGGCGAAGCGAACGAAGGCATTACGGATTATCAAAGCATTATCGCCGAGGTGCGCCGCCGACACAAAGCGGGACTCACGTTCTCCACACTCGGAATGGGCATCGAATATAACGACGAACTTATGATGGCAATCGCCCGCAACACCGGCGGCAACTATTACTTCGTCGAGCATCCCGACGAAATTCCGGCGGTTTTCGAAAAGGAACTCGGCAGCCTGTTTGGCGTCGTCGGCGGCGATGCGAGGCTCGCGCTCAACTTACGCAAAGGAGCCGAAGTCGTGCGCGTTCACGGCCTCGAGCATGCGGCTGCCGGTCGGCGTATCGAAATTGACATTCCGCCGCTCGAAGCCGGAAAGTCGCAGGCCGCGCTCGTCGAACTCAAAATGGATCAACACCCCTCAGCCAGGTTTAAAAAACTCGAAGCCGAGCTATCTTACGTGCCGTTCGGCCAAACGCAGCGCGTGTCCCAGAAACTCGGCGTAGTTTTCGAATTCACGCCCGACAAAGACCTCGTCCGCTCGCACGAAAACGAAAACGTCCGCCATGCACTGGCCGCCCGCGATGTCGCCGCACAGCTCGAAAGGGCGGGCGAGCTTGCAGGCCGTGATGCCGCGACCGCAACCATGATTATCTCTCAGGCCGAAACGATGCTCATCGACGCCGGTCGCAGCGAGGACGCAACGATAATCGCCGGCGTCAAATCCAAACTCGAGTCGGGCAAAACCGGCGAAGCCGCGAAAATGCTGGGGGGCGCGAAATTCCGGCTCGACCAGGACAAAACCCAGATTCAATCCTCGCTGGCGAAAAAGGAAGGCAAATCCAAATGACCGAAGAAAAGACCCTTATTGCCGAGGACTCGCACGACGAATCGCCTTCGGGAATTCGCGGCGCGCTGCCCGCAAAAGAGTGTCCGTTTTGCGGCGATATTCACGCGGACGAAGACGGATATTGCGCGGAGTGCGGGCTGTACAGGCTCGGAACGGCGCATGCCACGCCGGAACCTTACGCGCTGCCCGGCGGCTCGGTCGCGGCGAAACTTACGCTGCCGGACGGAACGGTGTTCGAGCTTCCCGAAGGCGTTTTCTGTGCGGGCCGAATCGAAGCGGACGTGACGATTCCCGACGCGTACATGAGCCGCTCGCACGCGGAAATACGAATCGAAAACGGCGGTATCGGCATAACCGACCTCGGCAGCACCAATGGAACTTTCGTCAACGGCAACCGCCTGGCGCCGGGCGAAATCTACGCGCTCCATCCGGGCGACGTTCTGACGCTCGGAAAAACCGTTGTTAAATGGGAAGTTTTTCAACACGGCGAAACCCCTGCGGAATCCGCGCCTTCCGAACCGGATTCCCCCGATTCCGATTCCGGAATTGATTCCGATTTTGACACCAAAGCCGATTCCGCCCCCCCGGAGGTTGAGCCAACCGAATTCGAATCCCGTCCGCTGTCCGGCTGGGCGCTCGTTTGCACGAATCGCGACCATCCCCCGATTGAACTTTGGGAAGGCTCGCAAACGCTGGGCCGCAGCGCCGCGAAAAGCGACCGCGTCATCGCCGGCGACAGCTTCGTCAGCGGCAGACATGCCGAAATTGAAACCGGCGAGGACGGCGTGTACATATCCGATCTCGGCAGCACTAACGGCACGATAGTCAACGGCGCGCTCGCTTCGCCCGGCGAACGCATGCTGCTCCTCGAAAACGCCGCAGTCGCCATCGGCGAAACCGAATTCGTGGTTGTAAAGCGCGCGTAAAAATCCTACACCAATCTTGCCGCCACGTCCGACCAGTTAATCACGTTCGTGAAAGCGTCGATATACGCTCCACGATTGTTCTGGTATTTCAGGTAGTACGCATGCTCCCACACGTCGAGCACGAGCAGCGGCTTCACGCCCCATGCGGTCAAATTCTGATGTTTTTCCGCGGTCATCACGAGCAGTCTGTCCGCCATCGGCTCATGGACGAGCAGCCCCCAGCCGCTGCCTTCGACCGCCGCCGACGCCGCTTTGAACTGGCCCATAAATGCGCCGAAGCCGCCGAAGCTTTCGCTAATCGCTTCCGCGAGCTTGCCCGACGGCTCGCCGCCGCCGCCCGGCGTCACATTGTTCCAAAACACCGTGTGAAGCAGGTGTCCGCTTCCGTGAAACGCCGTCTCGCGCGACAAGTGTTTCACCGCCGCGAAGTCGCCGCTCTCGCGCGACGCCGCAAGCTTCGAAAGCGCCGCGTTAAGCCCGTTCACATACGCCAAGTGATGCTTGTCGTGGTGCAGGCGCATCGTCGCCTCGTCTATGTGCGGCTCGAGCGCCGCATAGTCGTACGGGAGCGGCGGCAGGACGTATTCCTTGCCGTTCCAGCCCATTTCGCTTGATTTCATCGAACTTTCCATCGGATTCCTCCAGTTATTTACGCTGTCGCCCTTGCGGGCAGTACCTGTTACCTGCGATTGTCGCGAATTATCGGCGGGGGCGGCCGGCCCGCCGGAATTGGCCTCCGCAGGTTGCGCAAACCGCGCAAACGGTATCAGCGGCGCTATAAGCGCGCCCGCGGCAACCGCGATAAATTTTCTTCTCGGCGAAATCTCGTTCATTTTTGCACCTCCAAATCTTTTTGGGCGCGAATTTCGCGCGCAAAAGCCGTTTTTATTACCTGAGCGACGCTTGGGTTATCCCCGCGAAATCCAATTTTCTTTGGAAAACCGTATAGGATTTCGAACTAAGCAAGTTCGATTTCGAGCCGCCTGAACCCCGCGCCTTTGTTTTTCACCTTTACGATGCGCACCGCTCCGACTTCCGCAAGGCTCGACACGTGCGGGCCGCCGTCGGCCTGCAGGTCTATTCCTTCGATTTCCACTATGCGGATTTCCGCTAGGCCTTCCGGCAACAGGTCGATGTCCGTGCGAATTAGGTCGGGAATTTTCCGCGCCTCTTCCGCAGGCAGTGTATAGATTTTCACCGGCGCGCCGGTCGAAATCGCGCCGTTCACTTTTGCCTCGATTAGCGATACGTATTCCGGCTTCCAATCGGGAAATCCGAAGTCCATTCGTGCGGAATCGCCGCGGCTCTGGCTTCCCGTCACTTTCACGCCGAATTCACGCCAAATCACCGCGCAGAGCACATGAAGAGCGGTGTGATACCGCCGGATTTTATGGCAGTATTCCCAATCGAGCGAAAGAGCTATCGCCTCGCCGGCTTTGACCGCTCCTTCGATATGTTCGCCGGGCGCCTCGATTTTGGCAAAATCGAAAAAATGCAAAATCGCGCCGTCATCGCGTTTTTTACAGTGCGTAACCCTAATTTCTTTGCCATCCCCGGTCCTGCAAAACCCGGCGTCGCTAGGCTGGCCGCCGCCTTCGGGAAAGAAACAGGTTTTATCAGGGATGAAAAACGTCTCGCCGTTTTCAAGCGCGCCGGCTTCGAGCACTTTCGCCGCGCATTCGCGAATGGCAGGGTTGAAAATACTGGCAATTTGTGAAATCACGCCTTGATTGTACATTATCCTCCTTGTACTAGCTGGTTATATGGCGTTAGTCGGAATTGTAAAAAATTGCAAAATTCCTTTATTAAGGCTTGACACACACGAGATATTAAATACCATCAAATTGTCTTATCGCTTATCGAGGTGATTGCAATGAGATTTAGTCTTGTTTCGACAGCGGGGATGACCGTTTTGATTTTGTTTGCGCTTGTTGGATTAACATCGGCATCCCTGCAATTAGGAGACTGCCAGAACGGCGATTGTTGCGATTGCACGGGTGAATTCGCAAATGGGCGCCCCTACCAGAATTCCTGCTCAATATGGCTTTGAGATAGGTGGCAGACTTGCATCGGAGTAGGAACGGAATACGATGTAATATGGGAATGCGAGGCCTGTTTTGGAGTAGTGGAACCTGGAAACTGCATTGGTGTTCCTTTGTTTTCCCGTGCAGTTATGTGGGACGACATTGAGTGTTATTACCCCAATCCGCCATTTGCTTGGTGCAATCCAGATCCCATTGTCTTTGATTCAATCTGTGGCGAAGGCGGAGTCATTCAAAGTTTGTGATTAAACAAAAAGGAGCAATTAAAATGCGGATATTCAAAGTCGTTTTGATTGTTTTTTCTGTGCTATTTTGGACAACAATTGCCCACGCACAAATCAAGTTCGATCCGAATCCCAACCCGCCTGCAAAAGACAGCATTAATTGGATAAAGGGAAAGCCGACAGCGAACGAAATAGAAGCACAGAAAGCGATGGTCGCCCAATTCAACCTGCTTTATAGGGCGCTTTTTTATTACGAGCGTTGCACGGGCAAGAAACCTTTGTCACTAAAGCAGGTTTACGAGGAAGGATACTTGTTTTACATTCCATTCAATTACATTCGCGGCGATTTCGTAAAGATGGATGGCCCAAATCATCCGGAGCCAATACCGGGAGATATATGGATTTCTTGGGAAGGCGGCAAGGGAAAAATCAATATGCTGATGAGCATTTGGGCGGAACATCGCTTGCTAAGTTTAAGCCTTATGCCCGTAAAACCCGATTGGCGCAAAAACCTTTATTTCGATACGGAGCCATATGTAAAGGATTACTACTCCGACCCGGTAAACCTCAAGCTGTATTCAATGATGGAGCAATTGCGAGATGCAGTTGCAATGCACGGAAAAGCGGAGCCCAGCGCGCTGCTTGCTTGGCCTGCTTGGCCGCTTACAAGCGAAGGAAAAAATCCTGTGACCGGCGAACCGCTAAAAATGGAGAAAAGCCCGGGTAATTACTTTATTGGTGCTACCGATAAAAACGCTGACCGTTTGCTTGTATTTGCGGTTTATGGAAAGGCGAACAATCCTATTTGCAATCCATGGGTTCGAATGAAAAACTCAAAGCAAGGTGTAACTTGGTTCGATGAGTGGGTAGGAATCGTATATCTGAAAGGCAACGAGGAAAACCTGCAAAAATCTAAGGAATACGCCGATGCAATGATGGAAAATCTTAAGCCGCGTGGCCGCTGAATCAAAGCGATTAGCTTTTAAATTCACGTCTCATAACGCGGCTCGTATCCGACCGGCGGGCGGCTTCGGTGAAACCGCATTTTTCAAATGCGCCCAGCGTTCCCGTCCACGCGAAAACGTCCGGCGAATCGCTGGATTTCGGCACTTTCGGATAGCTTTCGACAATTTTGGCTCCGCGGCTTTTTGCGAATTCGACCGCCGCCCCGATAAGCGCTATGCTTAGCCCCCGCCTTCTGAACTTTTTGGCGATGAAAAAGCACACGATCGACCATACCGGCGCATCGTCCACGCGCGCATACACTCGAGAGCGTTCGAGGGCCGGATAGCTTTCGCGCGGTCCGACGGCGCACCAGCCCGCGGATTCGCCGCCGATGTACGCGATCAGCCCCGGCTCGGCGCCGGATTCCACAAGCGCTTTCATCGACATCCGGTTACTTTCGCCCTTATTCGCCTCGAACTCCTTGCGGGTTTGCATCCAGAACATACACCAGCATCCGCCGCACGCGCCGCGCGCGCCGAACAGGTTTTCAATGTCGCCCCACCTTTCGGACGTTACTGGATGAATTTCCAACATTGCTTCATCTGACCGCATTTTCAAGGAGTCCGCCTTGCAGGAAACGATTGCTATTGTAATTCGGCAATAGCATTTACGACGTTTAGCCCGCCAGCAAGCTCCGGCAAAATCAGCTTGATTTCGAACGGCGCGCAAATCGTGCCCTCGTCGTCGCAGATAATTCCGCCGATATAAATTCCAGCCTTCGCGCCCTTCGGCGGCAAGCTTATAAGCGGCACTATGACACTATCCGGCGCCGTCTCCGCTCCCCATTCAAGCTCCAGCCAAGTTTCACCGCGCCGATTATGCTCGCCGGCCGGTTTCGCTTCGACCGGCGATGTGCCCGTATCGAACAGCTCGAAAATTAGTTTCAGCCTGCTTCCTTCATTCAAGTGAAATCCATCGGCAACGGAAAACACGATTTCGAGCGCATTTTCCGCCTCCGGATTCGTCTGCCCTTCGCCCGCTGCCGATGCTTCCGCCCAAAAAGCGTCCCGGCTGCCTGCATTTTGCCAATATGCCCCGTCCGTCCTTTCCCCGGATTTTTCCGGTTCTGCCAATCCCGAAATTTCCAACGTAGAAACCGCGCCAGACGCGATTTCCAATATTCGAATTCGGTGGTTGTTTGTGTCCGCTATGAAAATTCTCCCGCTTGAAACGCATATCCCGCCCGGCTCGTAAAACTGCGCAATGTTCGCTCTGCCGTCTTTATCGCCCGGTTCGCCGGTTCCTGCGAGGGATATTACTTCGCGCGTCGACGGGTCGAGACGCTTTATCTTGTGGTTATAGCTGTCGGCGATATATATGAAGCCGCCGTGCGCCGCCACGCCGAGCGGATGCTGCAACCTCACCGCGTCGCCCTTGCCGTCCCGGTCGCCGAAATCGAAAAGGTCGCCGCCCGCGACCGTAGTTACGTTTTGCGATTTCAAATCGATTGCGCGAATGCTCGAAATCTCGCTGTCCGCAATGTATAGCTTGTCCAGATAATACGCAAGGCCGCTGGGCTGAGCGAATGCAGCGCTCATTCTATGCCCGTCCAGCCGCGCCTCTCTGCCCGTCCCGGCAAAAATGTCCAGCCGCTCGCGACTAAGGTCGAGCGTCCAAATCATGTGTCTGCCGGCGATTGCGATGTACAAATCCCGTCCGATTAGTTTCAAATCCCACGGGGACGAAATCGCGGTCGAGCGTGCCGGGCCGCCGGCGCCCCAAATCATTTGCTCGCCGGTTCCTGCAATCGTATCCACGATGCGCTTTTTTAAGTCCAGCCGCCTGATTGCATGGTTCTCGGTATCCGCGACGTACAGAAATTCGCCTTCGATTTCAAGACCTTGCGGCCTGCGAAACGTTGCGCTTTCGAAAGCACCCTCGGCAAAACCCTCTTCGCCGCTTCCAGCGACGTCTATTACCTTCCCGTCGAAACCGGTTATTACTATTCGATGATGCGCGGTGTCGCTGATGAAAATCCGCCCGGAATTTTCGTCTGCTAGCACTTTCCCCGGATACGCCAGCCCCGTCGGCGAAGCGAATGTTTCCGGGCTGATTCGAGGCGGAGCGGCGGCGAGTTTGCCTTCGCGCCCGTATGCGGCAAGCAGTTCGCCAATCGCTTCGTCCAGCGCATCACGGTGGCCTTCGCCGGAATACGCCCTTACGATTTTCCCGTCCGGCGCGACGAGCACCAGCGTCGGCCATGCATGCACTCCGTACTGCGTCCAAATCGCCATTCCCTTGTCCGCGACAATCGGATGTTCCACGCCGTACCTCAGCGCCGCGTTCCGTATATTTGCCGGGTCCTCCTCGTGGTCGAACTTCGCGCTGTGCACGCCGATGACGGCCAACTGCCGCCCAGCGTATTTCGCTTCGAGATATTTCAAGTCGGGAATAACATGCATGCAGTTTATGCAGCAAAACGTCCAAAAATCGAGAAGCACGACGTTGCCGCGCAGTTCCGCCATAGTCAGCGGCGCTGAATTTATCCACTCGAATCCTTTCGGGAACTCGGGCGCATAAATTTCGGACGAGTAATTTCCCAGCATATCTTCCCCGCCGGCTTGTAATTTGTACTCCGGAATGACGCGTTCATAGAGCAGGCTCGCCGAATAGACGATAGCCCCGAAGAAAAACAAAATCGCGATAAAAACTGGAAGTCTATTCATTTCCGGCATGTTCGATACCGCTCGGCGGGCGCGATTATTCCGGCAAGCGGGTCTCCGTCCGATTCTGGTGCTATATTTATGCTCCCTTTTTCACTTGCGCATACTCAATGCGCATTCGGATTATCGGGAGAGGCGATGAATAGCGAAAGCGTAGAAAAGCTTGTTCAAGGCTGCGGCGAAGTGCTCGACGACACGCGCATCGATTACGAGCGCATACTCGATGCGGTCTGCGATCCGGGCGACGTGCCGGGGAATCCGCGCAGTCACGAGTTTCGCGGCAAGCCGCGCCCATCCCGCCATGAGATTTTCGAAATCGTCGAAATGCTGCGAAGCGTCCTTTTTCCCGGCTTTTTCGGCAGGTGGCAGCTGAGCGAAGGAAACATCAGGGCGCACGTTCTCGGCACACTCGACATCGCACTTCGCAACCTAACCGAGCAAATCGTGCGCGCTATATGTTTCGTGTGCGAAAAGGAAGAACGGGGCTGCGGAAACTGCAACGAAATAGCCAAAAACGTCATCGTTCATTTCGCCAACAGGCTTCCCGAAGTGCGCAGGCTGCTTTCAACCGACGCACAGATGAGCTACGACTACGACCCCGCGACGACTTTGAGGGACGAGCCGGTTTTTTGCTATCCCGGCATGTTCGCGATTACGAACTACCGGCTGGCGCACGAACTCGGCAAGCTCGGCGTGCCGCTCATTCCGCGAATCATGACCGAATACGCGCACGACATAACCGGCATAGACATCCACCCCGACAGCCAGATAGGAGAAAGTTTTTTCGTTGACCACGGCACCGGCGTTGTAATCGGCCAAACTTGCATCATAGGCAGTCGAGTTCGCATATATCAAGGCGTAACCCTCGGCGTGAAAAACTTCGAACTCGACGAAGATGGCCATCCGGTAAAAGGCGTACCCCGCCATCCGATTCTCGAAGACGACGTGACGATATATTCGAACACGTCCGTACTCGGACGCATTACCATCGGAAAGGGCAGCGTAATTGCTGCCAACGTTCGCGTTACGCGCGACGTTCCGCCGGGCAGCATCGTCTATCCTGCGGCGGCAAGAGTTAAGGTAATCGACCCTGAAACGGGCGAGCCGAGGTAATCCAGCTTTTCGGGAGAGAAGTCATGCACTCCACAATATACTTCGCGTATGGAAGCAACCTTTTCAGGGAGCAAATGAAAACGCGCTGTCCTATGGCCGAGCCCATCCGGGCCGCAAAGCTCGAAGGATACCGGCTTGTATTCGTCGGCTACAGCAAGCAGTGGGGCGGCGGCGTCGCGAGCGTGAAACCATGCGATAAATCGTCGGTACAAGGCGCTTTGTACAGGCTTACCGCATCCGACGAAGAGGCGCTCGACAGATACGAAGGCGTTCCGAGCGGATTTTACGTAAAGAAATTTCTGGATATCGGCGGAGAAAATGCGCTCGTATTTATTTGCGCGCACGAACTTGAAAAACCGCCGTCCAAGCTATATCTCGAAACGATTCGCCGCGGATATGCGGATTGGGAACACCGGACTTCGGAACTTGAATTCGTAAAAACGATGGAAGATTTAGGCGTCTGAAAGTTTCAATTTATCTTTTACAACAGGGCATTTCAAAATTGAAAAACACGCCGGATTTGCAAAAAGGCAAAAAAAATACCCGCCGGCAAATTTGGTCGAGATGCCGGCGGGCCCGAATAAAAAGTTCAGGCGCCCCAACGGGCCAAGTAACTTGTACCATATTCGGAAGCGGAATGCAATAGCTAAACGGCAAATCCTGAATTTTTTTTCAAGCCGCGCCGGCCGGCCTAAATCACGGGTGTGGCTAAACCGACTTCCCGTGCATTCGTTGTCTCGTCCGGTTGTATGCCATTTTCTTCGAAAGCGCCGCCGCGAAATCGAACTGCGGATCTTCTCTTTCAAGCTCGCCAATGTGATCGAGAAATCTTATGAAAAGGTCGGCCAACTCCTCGTAATAGCCGTCCTTTTTACGAAGCTCCTCGAAATAGTTCGATGTATCCACGTGCCGGAGCGCTTCTACGGCCTCGCCTATTTCCGAAGTGAATAATGCAAGCACGGTCATATTCCTTGAAATTCGGGCGTCTTGATTTAAACGAGCCGAATGAAAACCGTGTTCCTCGGCCGTTTCGAAGCACATATCCTTGACGGCGGCGAAATCGCTGCCAAGGTTCGGCATTGACGGGCTTGGCGATTCGTTTTGTTGCATTTATAAATCCTAAACCGGTTTTTGCCGCAGGGGCGGGCGAATTGTATCACCCCGTTTCTCGGAATCGTTTCAATTTTCCCGTACGGACGCTCGCCCTGCTACTTGTTTCTGAAAATCTCGCCGGGAGAGCTGAAATCTTGGCCGAATAGCCTTTTGTCTTTTCCGTCTTCGCCCTTTCCCGCCAGGTCCGGATGGTAGCCCTGTTCGCTATGAAAGTGCCTGTCCAATCTGGCGAAATAATTTCTTCCGCACATCGTGCATTCGATTTTGATACGCTCGAATTCCTCTTTACTTCTGTCCCACTCGTTTTTCTCCCACGTGGTCGTTATGACCTTGCTTTCGATATCGGATAAAAACTCGTGAAGGGTAACCGCATTGCACCTGTCGCATCTGCGATTGAACGTCGTGCCGGTGGTCAACTGCGCTCGCGGAACGTGCCGGAATTCGTCGCCGCTTCCGGTTCCGTTGCACGTGCGGCAAAGCTCGCGCTCGTTTCCTATCAGGCCTTCGCCGTTACAGACCGGGCAATACGGCTCGCCTTGAACTTTTCCCTGCCCTCCGCATTCCGGACACTGAAACGCCACCTGGTTTTTAACAAGCCCGAAAAGCTTTTTTTCCGTGTAGAAGAGGACGCCCTGACCGTCGCACTTCTTGCACACATCCATCTTGAACTTGATAGGCACGACCTGTACCTCCCCCGGTACAAAATAAGCAACGCGACAACAAACGACGACGAACGATGAAAAAGATGTATGATGCGATTAATTATACCACAACTTTTTGCACTTCAATTTCGTGCGGAGGACATCGAAGCGGATTTCCGGCCCCATAAGCGATTATCGGAGCTAATCGTTGCCGCCGGCTCTGTCGCTTTCTTGCGCCGCTTTCACTTCCGCGATGACTTCGAGAATCTTCGAGTGTATCTCCGTCGCGTTCGACGCCACGCATTCGCCGCCGAAAATCCCGAACGCGTTCCCCGAAAAATCGCTGAGCTTCCCGCCTGCTTCCTCGATTATCAGCCACGCCGCCGCGGTGTCCCAAGGATGGAGTTTGAGTTCCCAAAAGCCGTCGAACCTTCCGCAGGCTACGTAGCAAAGGTCGAGCGCGGCGCTTCCGGCCCGGCGCACCGCCTGGGCGCGCGTCGCGAACGCGCTGAAAAAGTCCAGATTGTTGTCTTTGCTTACCTTTATGTCATATGGAAAACCGGTCGCAAGGAGCGCTCGCGACAGCTCGGTTTCGGCGCTCACATTGATTTTCGCCCCGTTCAGCAACGAACCTTTGCCGCGCACGGCATAGAAAAGCTCGTCGCGCGTCGGGTCGTAAACCCCTGCAATCACCGGCGCTCCGCGCTCCAAATACGCTATCGAAACGCAATATACCGGAAATCCGTGCGAGAAATTCGTCGTGCCGTCGAGCGGATCGATGACCCATGTGCAATCCGCGGCTCCCGAATCGCCCTTTTGCTCCCCGCTTTCTTCCGCCAGAATCGCGTGGCCGGGAAACGCCGATTTGATAATTTGTACAATCGCCTCTTCGCTTTCGAAGTCGGCCTTCGTCACAATGTTGATTTCATCCTTGTAATGTATGTCCTCGCGACGGACGGCGCCGGAGTATTTTTTCAGGATTTCGCCGGAGGCAAATAGCGCCTCCCTTAATACGGATTCCACTTTATCCATCCGTCGCAGTATAACACCATCGCTTTGAAGAACGGCTTTGGTACCGTTCAAACTTTTGTCGCGAACTCCCCTTTAAACGGTTTGAAGGTACCGGTGCGGTATATTTAAGGCGTTGCGGATAAGTACGGGCAAGAAACATCTGGTACTCGGAGGTACCGGCCAGCTCGGAATCTGCCTGATCAGGTACCTGCTGAATATCGGGTACGGCGTGCGAACGATCGTCAGGAATCCTGACGCCTTTTATAGCAGCGGACTCGAAGAAGAAGTAGAGGTGATTACCGGCGACCTGGACGACGTCTGGTCGTTCAGGCAAATCATCGAAGGAAGCGCGGCGGTCTATTTCTGCGCGACCAAGTGGGTTACCCAGCCTCAGGATTCGATTATCGAGATGCGCTGGGCCGAAAACGTCGCGCTCGCCTGTCTCGAGTTCGACGCCCGCCTTTTGTACCCAACCTGCGCATGGGCGTACGGCAAGCCGCGCGAAAATCCCGTCACCGAAGAGCATGCGCTATCCGCGGGCTCACCGTACGGCACCGCCAAAGCCAGCGGCGAACATGCGGTCATGAAATACGCCCGCAGTTCCGGGCTGAAGGCGACCGCCTTCCGGGTTCCGCCGATGTGGGGACCGTTCGCAAGATGTCCAATTACACTGGGGCTAATTAGCGCCGTAAGCCGCGGCAGGCCGTTCGCGATACTCGGCGGCGGCGATTCGAGAGTGGACTGGATAGACCCGCGCGATGTTGCAAGAGCCATGGTTGCCGCCGTAGATAACGAAACAACATTCGGCAAAACCTATAATCTGCCGGGAAGCGGCGATATAAAATGGACGGAATTCGGCGCGTGGATAACCAAAATCGCGGCGACCGGCTCGAAAATCGTAACCGCGCCCAAAGGGCTCATCGGCAGAGTATTGGGGGCTGGTCCGCTCGAGCAATCGCTCGCATGGTGGTATCAAAATCCGCTCGTTCTCGACGGCAGCGCGGCAAAGCGCGACCTCAATTTCAATCACACGTACAGCCTCAAGCAGTCGATTATAGACAATTGGCGCTGGTTCGCGAACAGGCGGCCCGACGACCCGTTCGGGCTGCGCTGATTTCGCTGCTGAGCCGGATAATGCGGTTTGGGTGATAAAATCGCCGCGTATTGAATTCGGAAAACTACTATCTTTATTCGCCGGCGATGAGCGTATTCGCGAAGAAGTTCGCCGCCGGATGGCGAAACAAGTTCGCGCTGCTTTGCGTTTTCGCCTCGATTGTCTTTTTTCTTCCCGCCGTTGTAGCCAGCTTTTGGCTGGTAATTCTTTTTTTCGAATTCCATAATCCGGGACAATTCGGCGGCTCGCCTTTTTTCCTGGTTACGGAAGGCATATTCATCCTCATCGGCTCCGTGGCGGCGCTTTTGTTGCTTGTTCCGGCGGGCGTTCTTACGATTACCGCGCCGAAAATGCTGGCGCCGGTTGCGGCGGGGATAATCGACAGGCTGGATTTGCTATATATTCTCTACATCCCGCTCACCGAAGACGACTACACGCGCAATCGCTTCATGGAATACTTTGCCGGCGCGCCGGTTGCGGATTCGCGAATAAATTTGAGCTTCACGAGCAGAATCTGGTGGCTTTCCGGTCAAATGAAACCCGAGCTCCTGCTTGGCGGAATTCCCAGATATATGGCCGGACTTCACGGCGATTTACCCTATTCGCTCGCCGACGGAAGCATGCCCGTCGGACGTCTCGGCCCGATTGTCGTCCGGCAATGGTACTTCTACGTTTCCCAGACTCTGGCGTGGGGTGCTTGCTGTTGCTCGTCCGGCTGTTTCTTCGTATTCGCTCCATATTTCGTATATCGCGTTGTCGCGAACGTCCACGCGCTGGCATACGCCGCGGCTTACTTCAGAATTTTGACGGGCGGCTGGCCTTGGGAAGACCGATTGATGTAAGCATCGAAATGCAAGAATTTCAGGCGAAACAATTATGGCCCTTCATAATCAGGTTCACTCAGAGCTGGAAAAGCCGCGAAAGCGTTCTAATCGTTTTCTCCGGTACATTGGCGGTTATTTTTGCTACGCTTTTTATTGTATTTCTCTTTCTAATTTTGCAGGAAGTAAAGTCGAAGTTCTACGATATGCTTGAGCTTTACATTCTTGCCGAAGTGCTTATTTTAACGCTGCTTCTCCCTTCGGCATTCGTCGCGATGTTCGCTCCTCGCATCCTCGCACGCGTGGCATTGAGCCTGGTCGAGCAGTATAACTTCGCGTTTCTGCTCTTCGCGCCGCTAAGCGAAAACGATATTCCGAAAAGCCCGATGCTCGAATTTTTCAGCGGCAGTCCGCAGAATTTCGCAAAAGTAAACACGAGTTTCGAAGAGCGCATATGGTGGCTTTCGTCCCGCAAAAAACCGGAACTTCTTCTCGATGGAATCGCCGAAGCATTGGGGAAAAGAAACAACGCTAATCCTCAGCCGATTGACGACCCGGATCTGCCGGTCGGCCTGTTCGGCGGAATAATCATCAGACAGTGGTATTTATATGCAACTCAAATCGCGGCCTGGATTTCCTTCTGCGCACCGACATGCGTTTTTCTTTTCGTCGTGCCGCTTATCGTAATTCCGGTAGGCGTCGTATTGGTAATGCAAACCGTCCACACGCTTGCCTACGCGGCGGCGTATTATCGTATACTAACAGACCGCTGGCCGTGGGAGGCCTGATTCACGCGCCTTGCGCGCAAAGGAAGTAAATCGATGGTTACCGCTGCATTTTGCAGAGTTTGCTTGGCAATTTTGATTGCTTTTGCCGCGCTTATGATGGCGCCGGCTTTCGCGGACGGCCTTTACGGCGACACATACACCGATGACGAGCTGGCCGCGCTGGACCGCGTCCTTCACGCGGCAAACATGACGCGCAACGACCTTACGTTCAACAAACACTATGCGAAGGGATTCGAATGCATGCCAATCGTGCTCGACATGATGCACGATCCGCTTTTGATTGCTGCCGTAATGGACGGATACGCCGAGTCCTCGATTTCGCGCTCCGGCGCGGCGTATCTCGACAGGCCTCGCGCCGCGCTGACGGAAGCCATGCACTTCTATTCGTTTAGTCCTCTCTCGGAAGGCGCTCGCTGGCCTGACAGGAAAAGCCATTGGGCGCCCGTCGCTTCGCCGCCGAAAATCGAAACTCGGGAGCAGCTTATAAACTACCTTGCCGACCTTCTATCGACTCGAGTCGAATTCCCTTTCACGGAAATCGAATATGAAGTGCTTCGCGCAAAGCTTCCGGCGGCGATGGCTTGGCACGAAGTGGCGGGCAGGCCGTTTCCTGCCTATTCAAATGACGACGTCGAAGAATACCTGAAGGACAAACCGAAGGAATACATTTTCGAACTGGCCTCCAGAATCCCCATTTTAAGCCTTTACGAAGCGTATATGGACAAGCTCGGTACGGCGATAGACGTCATCAAATCGCTTCCTCTCGAAATTTTCCCCAGCGATCATCCGACGGTTATCGGTGTGGCACAAAGCCTTATTTGCCTCGGTTCGCCGGGCGACGACGTGCACGAAAACCAGTATTACACGATTCTAATCGACCCCGGCGGAAACGACCGGTACATAAACTGCCGGCTGGGCTCGGCAAACGGCGCGCACTATCCCGAATTCGGCAGCGGAAGATTCGGGCTGTTTGTCGATTTGGGCGGCGACGACATTCACGACTGCCGGGATATTGATGTGAACCTCGGCGCGGCCGTACTCGGAGTTGCGGCGTTTTACGACCTCGGCGGCGGAAACGACCGTTACTATGCCGGAAATGTTTCGCTCGGCGCGGCTGCGGGCGGCATCGCCGTGTTTTACGACGACGGCGGAAGCGACACGTACGAAGGAAAGGTTTTCACGCAAGGCGCGGCCGGTTTCGGGATCGGAATAATGCTCGACGCCTCCGCATATCCCGCGCCGGAAATCCCGACCGATGTTGAAACTCCCGACCCCATCGACATCGCCGATTTCGGCAACGACAGATATTTCGCATGGAGCAACGCGCAGGCTTTCGCCCGCACGCTCGGAGTCGCAATCTGCGAAAACGAGCGCGGCAACGACGTTTATCACGCCGGCGGCGTCTATCTGCACGCGCCGCTTTTCGCCGACCGCTATCAAAGCTTCAGCCAAGGGTTCGCCATCGGCGAACGCGACATAGACTACGCGGGCGGCATGGCGTTTTTAATCGACCGGGCGGGAAACGACCGGTATCTCGGCGACATTTACAATCAGGGCGTGGGCTATTGGTATTCCGCTGGACTGCTTTGGGACGGCGGCGGGAACGACAGCTACGAAATGACGCAATACGGACAGGGAAGCGGCATCCACCTCGCTGTGGGCGGCCTCGTTGACGCCTCGGGAACCGACACTTACGTAATGCACAGCGGGCTGGGACAAGGCGGAAGCCATGACTTCGCCGCAAGCATCTTGCACGACCGGGGCGGCGACGACCACTATATGGGCATGACGAGCTGCAACGGCACGGGCCTTACGAACAGCGTCGGGCTGCATATCGACAGAAGCGGCAACGACACTTACGCCGGGCGGCGCGAAGGCGGCGTGAACTGGGGCAGGCCGGAACGCGGATTTCCGAGCATCGGAATTCTTATCGATCTTGCGGGCGCCGACGAATATCTTGGCATAATGAAAGACGGCGGAATATGGCGACAGTCGGACATAGCAATCGGCATAGATGTCGCTCCCTCGCCCGAGGCCGCGAAACCCGAGTTCGCGGCGGCTCCCGACCGTCCTACCGGCGCGGCGAAAATACCCGAAATTTGCTTCTACAAGGGCACAATCACGCAAGAGGTGTTCGACGAACTCTGGGAAATAGCGATTCGCTGGGAAGTCGGCGACAACCGCTACATCGTGCCCGAGGCGCGGCGCAGGCTATGGGAATTCGGCGCGAGCGTGCTGCCATATATGGAAGCGAAGATGGATAGCGACGCGTCGAGCTTGGCCTATCGCGCGTACCTCGACATATTCCAAAAACTGGCCGATTCCGGCCATCGGGAAGCAATTTCGAACCTCGCGAAAACCAACGCCGCGTCGGAAAACGAAACGCGAATGCGCATTGCGCTTTACCTTATCGGCGAAATGAAGCTTATCGATGCCGAAGACGCCGTTCTCGCGCGCCTCGGCTCCGGTGACCCGGCAATCGTCCGCCGTGCGATAGGCGTGCTCACACAGCTTAAAAGCACCGCTGCAAACGAAACGCTTATGGAAATGCTGCACATGGAAACGGATGAAGCCACGCTTCGCTCCGCGTTCACCGCTCTTCTCACGCTGGAGGCGGACTGCTATGCCGATGTGCGTCCCCTTTTCGCGCACCCGCAAATGAGCGTTCGCGAAGCCCTGATAAACCTGCTTTCGGCGCGAATGAACGTGTACGGCGATACCGTCAAATCCGATTTCATTAACACCGCCCGTTATCACGTCCAAAGCGAGAATGCGGCTACGCTTGAAAGTGAAACTCTGAATTCTCTCGCAGTACCCATTGCAGAATCCGCTTCAGCGCAGGCGAGCGGCAATGGCCGCGTCTTAACAATCGAAGAGCGAAAGTTTCTCGAAGCCCGCACGCTTCGCACGCTCATAGGCGTTTACTTGAAATCCGACGTACTGCCCGACGCGGAAACCGCCGATTCCGCAGCGTCGCTGCTGTCGAGCGAAGATTGGGGCGTACGCGCCGACGCAGCGCGTCTAATCCGCAAGTGGCAAAAAGCCAAAGGCGCCGATTACACGGCGATAAAACCCGCGCTAGACGCTCTTCGCAAAATGCTCCTCACCGAAACCGACCCATACGTACTTTTCGCGGGGGAGAATTAGTTATACGCCATAGGTATAATATAGGCCGTGCGGGCGTTTGCCGCCGGGGCGCACGAATCGGGTAAAGGAGTTACGGTATGAAATTTATGTTTTTTGCATTGGCGTGCGCGGCGGCGGCGTTTGCGCTTGCGGCTTTCGCTCCGGTTTCGGCGGCGGATACCGGCGGGCATTTCGCAAGCCGCACCTTCGAGTTCACTTACGCCGCGACCGTGCCGGAATCGGAAATCGGCGGCGAAACGTATCTTTGGATACCGCTTCCGCCGGACACGGCGCGCCAGGAAATCCACGCCTACGAAGTTGCCGCTGAATTCCCCTACGAAATAGTGCAAGCCTCCGATATTTACGCAAACCGGTTTTTCAGGTTCGACTTGACCGGCGCATCCGGGCCGGCGAAAATTTCAATCACGTTTACGGTCACGAGAACCGCGTATTCCGTCGATCCGCTCTCTCCGGTATCCACTTCGTCGGTAAAACCGCTCGACCCATCGCACCGTCTAAGATATCTTGCGCCCGACAAGCTCGTTCCCATCGACGGCGTAATCGCCGAGGAGGCGAAAAGCGTGGCGGGCAATCTTGCGGGCGATGTCGCCAAAGCTCGCGCGCTCTATGAAAATATCGTGGACACCGTCGCGTACGACAAAAGCGGCGAGGGTTGGGGTCGCGGAGACGCCCTGTACGCATGCGACGTGCGCGCCGGAAACTGCACGGATTTCCACTCGCTGTTCATCGGCGAAGCGCGCTCGCTGGGGATACCCTCGCGTTTCATAATCGGATTTCCGCTGCCCGAAGAGCGCGGCGAAGGCGTGATTTCCGGCTATCACTGCTGGGGCGAGTTTTATTCCGAGTCTCACGGCTGGCTTCCGGTGGACGCAAGCGAGGCGCGCAAGTTCCCCGAAAGGCGCGAGATGTTTTTCTGCGGGCTTTGCGAGAATCGAATCGAGTTCACGATGTGCCGCGACATAGAAGTTCCGGGAACGGCAGGATTGCACAACTTTTTCGTCTATCCGTATGCCGAGAAAAACGGCCAGCCGGTTTCGGGTATCGAAAAATCGTTTTCGTTCCGCGATCTCGATTGAGCCTGCCGCAAGGGCTTGGGCCAAGCCGCAGCTAGGCTTGATCAAGGCGGCTATCGCAATATAGGCGGCTTTTTAATTTATTCAGCCGCTCTTCAATGGCGGCGCTCGCGTTTACGCGCATAAATTTAATCTCGAAGTCACATAATTGAAATTCCCTTTATTTAACGATTGGCGGTGGCAATGTTTCACTTACACAGACCCGCCATATAGTCAAATTCGGGCGACATTTTAACTCCATCGCCTTTCGGCTCAGCCCGGCAATTTTTCTTGCCGTGTACGATTTTTGCAGAATGACGGTATAATCCGGTTTTCAGATATCGTCGGACGGAAAAAAGTGAAAATACAACGCAATATGCTTGTTAGATGCGGCTATGCCGCGGCATTATGCTTCGCAATATTGGCGGCATTGCTTTCTTCTTGCGGAAAAGGAGGCGGAATAAGGCCTGCCACCCCGGTTAACTCCGAAACGGCTCCGCAGCCCGCTCGCGTTTCGACCGCTCTCGGCGAATTTCTGTTTTACCGGACCGACGGTTACGGCGAACTAAAATCGCCCGCGGTCTCGATAGAGGCGTCGTCTTCCGGAAACGCCGTGCTCATCGAAATACGGCTCGGCGAAGAAATCGAAACCGCGTGCTACTTCCGGGCGGTTTGCCCGAAAGGCGTGGTTTTCGAAAACGCAAAGCCCGATTCCGGCGGCAAAAGCTCGCTTTTCCTTGCGGTAGAAACCGAATCCGGAGTGGATTTCGGCGCGGCAATCATCGGCGGAGGCTCGTTCGATGCCGGTTCCAAGTTCGCTACGCTTAAATTTCGCCAAGGCGTTCCTTCGGACAAAGTCCGGCGAAGGCTTCCGCCGGAAGGCCAGACCGGGCGCGTAAACAACCTGACTTTCGACGAAATTTCGGAATCTCTCGGCTGGTCTTACAGAAATCCAGGCGATTACGACCAAAACGGGGACGTCGGAATTGCCGACATCACACCGATAGCCCTGAACTATTTGAAATCCGTCGGCGCGAATCCGCATTTCGAGGCTATGGACGGCAGCGGCAACGGCGAAATCGGAATCGAAGATATAACGCCGATCGCCCTTAACTACTTGCGCGAAGTTGCGGGTTACTCCGTGCGCCGTTCGCCGTTCGGCGGCGGAGTTTCCTCCGAAGCCGGATTTGTTCCGATGCAGGATAACGGCAAAGACGCCGCTGGCAGAATCCGGTTTTCGTTCTCACTAACCGGCTTGCCCGACGGTTCTTACTCAGTAGTGCCCAAAGATTCCGCGGGAAACGCCGACGCTGCCAGCAACGCGGTAGGAGTCGACAGGTCGATTCCGCTGCCTCCCGGTGCGCCAACCGGTCTTAACGTAACTTCCGTCACCGATAAATCCGTCACTCTATTCTGGGGCAATATGCCTGAAGGCGGCGAGGAGTTCAGGCTATACGTGTCCGCCTCGGAAGATATGGCGGAAAAAGTGCTCGTCACGCCTCCCGGGCAAACCGCACTGACTTTTACGATTGCCGATCTTGAACCGGAAAACGATTACTATTTTCATCTCACCGCCGCAAACGTCGCGGGCGAAAGCGAGCCGTCGGAAACGGTTACGGCAACAACCCTTCCGCTCATCGTTACGTTCGATTACGAATGGCTTTTCATGGTGTACATCGGCGCGGATAACAACCTCGCGCAGGCGGGACTGGACGACATCGACGAACTTGAAGCGATCGGCAGCACGGACAGCGTCGCCATCGCCGTGCAGGCGGAAATTTTCGAAAGCTGGGGCGGACCTCCGACGCAATTGCCGCAGGTGCATAGGTTCAAAGTCGTTCAAAACTCCGCGACCGGCACATTCGATGCAAGCGCATATCCCGGAAATATGACGTTTCCTCAAGCGGGATACGACAGCAGCGACCCCGCCAATATCGCCGATTTCGTGAATTGGGCAAAGTCGGAATTCAACGCGAAGAGAACCTGTCTCGTGCTTTGGGATCATGGATCGAGCTGGGAACCGGGCACCGAACGTTCCCCGTCTTGGATTATTTCGGACGACACCGAGCTTACGTCCGGCGACAATTACCTAATAGCGCAAGCTCTCGGGAAAGACGCATTGGACGTCCTATGTTTCGACGGATGCATCATGGGCGGTGCGGAAGTTATGGACGCATTCTCCGAAAACGCCCGGTGGATTGTCGCAAGCGAACAGCTGGTCCCGTTCGACGGATTTCCTTACACCGAACAGATGCAATGGCTAACCGCTAATCCGTCGGCATCGGCAGAAGAGCTGTCGGACAAACTCGCGGAAATCTATACTTCATACTACGCGGCGGAAAACCAGTTTTCGATTACTATGTCGGTCTTCGACACCACTAAATATGCCGCTCTCAAAAGCGCGATAACGGAATTCGCGGCCGCCTTCGACCCGATGCCGGATGAAGAAAAATCGAAGCTCGCAATCGCCGCGCTAACCGCCGAATCCTACGAACCGGGCGGCATAGACATCTTGCACTTTCTCGAGATTTACGGCGAGCAATCGCCGGGCGCGCCCTTCGCCGCGGCGGCCGCGGCGCTTTCTCAAGCTGTTTCGGCGGCCGTGCCGTATTCATACGCCTTCGATTCGCCCAACGATTGGTGGGCGCGCGCCGAGTTCGCAACCGGAATTTCAATATGGATTCCTGAGCCGCTCGAATACGAATGGCTTGGCGCGGACTACGGCACTATATGTTCGCTCAAGAAACCGGGTGGCTGGGATTTATCGAGCGCCTTCTCGCGATTAAGCCGCCCGACGGCGACGGCGGATACCGTTTCGACTTAAGCTGGATCCAAAGCGAAATCGATCTCGACCTAGGGGTTTACGAACCTAACGGCCTTGGAGGAAGGGAGATTTATTGGGTCTATTACGAAACGACCGCAAACGGCGTTTTCGGCCCCGATTCCTACGATTCCGGCCAGCCATTCGAGCAGTATTTCATGAATTCCGCCGTACATCGCGGAACTTTCGGCGTTTTCGCGTCGATTTGGGATTGGGGCGTAAGTGCGACCGCTACGCTGAATGTGTACGACCGCAACGAAAATCTCGTTCACACTTGGGGGCCGGTCGTATTCGATGAAAACAGCTACGATCCCGAACTTGACATGTACGGAGTCGCGAAATTCGGCGAAATCGTTATCGAATAATCGGGCTGGCAAACCGCTTCGAAATCGGCCGATAAATCGGACGGTAATCGTGCGCGGTTAAATCCACTGCATCGCGACTGCCGCGGCGAGGAAAACAAGAAAAAAAGCCAGCCCCACCTGCCTGTTTGCGCGCGCTTCAAGCTCGTGATATTTGGAAGAATCTCGGTTGAAAAAGTAAACCGCCAGCGATGCAACTGCAAGCAGAGCGAATAAAGCTGAAATCGCATTCGCGCCTCCGAAATATCCCGTATACGCGTTGTCGTATAAATACTCCGCCAACAATACTCCCGCCGTGACAATGACCGCGCCTAACCCCAACGAAAATAACCCGCTGACGTGCTTGCTTTGGCGGTCTTCTTTGCTGTAAGTGTATTTGGACCCCGCCAAAAGCTGGGCGCCGATGAAAATGAAAACCCCGCCCAGGAGCAGTAAAATGGCGCAAGGTTCGAATTCAGTGTAATAACCCACTCGAAGAATCTATCAGAGCGTGAATCGAGCGTCAAATCACGCTCGCCGCGGCGAAGTCGTGAAACCTCAGTTTGGCTCGCGCAAGCTTAAGCCGCGAGCCTTCACGTTCGAGCAATCCGCTTTCGATAAGCCCTGCTATATCGTCAATAAGCCCTGCCTCGCCTAATTCGTCATCCGTAATTTCAACTCCCCGCGTCATCCTCAGCCCGAACGCGATCTTCTCCCGGATTCGCGATTCCTTGTCACGCGATTCCTCCCGAGCTCGCGGCAGCCTGCGCGCTCCCACAAGCGACAAGTATTCTTCCAGCGTCCGCACGTTCGAATATCTGATCCCGCCGGTAAACCCCATCGCGCTTACCCCGAATCCCAAATAATCTTCGCCCGACCACACGGCTACATTGTGGCTGCATTCCGCGCCGGGCCGTGCGTAGTTGCTGATTTCGTACCTGAAAAGCCCGTGCGCGGCCAGCCTGGACTCCAGAAATTCCTGCATCGCAACCGCTTCGCCTTCCGCCGGAAGATGCGTCCTTCCTCGCTCGACGTCACGCTTCAATTTCGTTCCGGCCTCAGGCGTTAGCTGATAGGCCGAAATATGTTCGGGCTTAAATTCCATCAGCCGCTCGACGTCGCAATAAATTTCTTCCAGCGTCTGGCGCGGTACACCGTACAAAACGTCGAACGACAGCCTTCCCTTCCATTCACGCCGGACGTCAGCCAGTCCCGCTTTTACTGCGCGCCAGTCCACCCCCCTGCCGAGTGAGCCAAGATGATGCGTATGGGTGGATTGAACGCCGGCCGAAAGCCGCGTCACGCCGGCGTCGAAAAGCCCGCCGAGAGGGTATCCCGAAAGCGTTTCCGGATTCGCCTCTACGGTAAGCTCATAGCCGTCCGCGAACCCGAAAGTTTCCTTTAAAAGCGAGACTATTCCGAGAAGCAAACCGGAATCCGGCTTGGTCGGCGTGCCGCCGCCGATAAACGCCGTCTTTATTTTGCTTTTCACGCCGCCGTCAATCGCCGCGGGCGGGTCCCCGCGCAAGCTTAGCCCGTATCCGAGCGCGGAATAATGCATTATTTCAGATTTCAGCGCGGCGAAATACGCCCTCTGCGCGCCCGGCGCGGACGACGGCGCGGCCTCGTGCCAGCTCAAAAAATCGCAGTACGGGCACTTTCGAGTGCAAAACGGAATGTGGACGTATACGTTCACGCGGCGCAATTATCGCACGCTCTACTTGGCTATGGAATATCCGACGGCCACTTTGGGCTTCGTAGCAGACAACTGAGAATTCTATCCGAAGTCCGTCCCTGTTGCACCTCATCCTTGAATGTGTCATGCGCCTAGCCGAATGCCGATGCACGTATAATCTATCCTTCTTCGATTTCTTAGCGTTTTGGTTTGCACAATTTTCGCAATGCGCCGGTTGTTTAGTTAATTAGCAATATTCGAAAGGAATGCTCGGAATGAAACTGATATTGAAGTGGACAATCTTGCTTTTCGTCGCGCTAGCGACAATCATTGCCGCGTACGCCACATACCGCACCTGGGAAATCTCTAATCGGCCCAATCCCGCAGTAGCCTGGTGGGAATATGAAGTTTCAAACGAACCGATAGGAATTCAGAAGATTCCGATTTTGCGTTCTTTCATTTGGCGTGACAGTTATGGCCCACATGCAAAATACCGTCTTTGGGCTGCCGATGAAACCGGAACCATTATTTGGTCGGTACTACAAACCGGCGATAAAAATGCAGCGCAGCGTTTTCTTTCAGTCCCTCAGTGGGCGTTTATTCAAGATAATTCATTGGTAATGCGAAGAGTTATAGTAAGCCAGAATTTGACTAAAATAAGGCAATATTTTGTAAGCGTCAATTTAAAGAGCGGAAAGATAATAGAAATTAATAATGCTGAATGGGAGGCGCCGTCCCATGACAATTATGGATACCTTGCTCACGATTCCGAAGGTCATTTTGGAGACAACTATGCACCATGTTTTTATTCATCCTATATTGTTGTTTCAAGACCTTCCTCCGAATCCAACTTCAAAATGATTTTGAATTCTCGCAATATGGATTTATACATACCAGAACCCGATTTGCCGATTGGAGACAGTGATATTGAAAAAGCTGATGGATTGCTTGAACCATTTACAATTGGATACGAAGGCATTTTGGTTACAACAAGATTCGATCGGATTCCCGGAATTGAAAATCCTTCGCCCTGGTCTAGAACTGCTATTATTGACTATCACGAAGCAACAACAAGCACACCAATATCCAGCTTTTACGTGTTTGTGCGCGATTCGGGCAATCAGTATGAACCGATAATCGTTGGTGCAGATGATTTTGATAACTACTTACCTAAAGTATCTTTTGAAGCTGCGGTTTATTCGCGTTGTATTGTTCCCAGACTTAACGATGGTACTTCTTTATTTTTCCTTTCGACGCTGCCGGGCCGCGGTGCCAAATATGCCGAGAGCAGGGCGTTCATTGCGAAAATAAATGCGGAAACAAAATATAGCAAGGTAATTGAATTGCCCCAATCTTTTGACAGGTATAGACCTAAATGGGAAATGAGCCGGTTCATAAAATCGTGGTATAACTCTGAAGAAAATGCTGTATTTGTTTTGATGGGTCCGCATAGGTCACACTGGTCAACTATATACCGGATAGACGATGACATGAACTGCAAGAAAGTCTATGAGGGGAAACAACACATCCAAAGTAGTCTAACGATTGGGGCCGATGGTGCTATTTGGTTTCTCAGGATGAACAGCCCTTATTCATTTGAAGAACCCAGCCATGATCTGGTTAGATACGATCCTTCAACCAATACTGAAATAATAGTTATGACAAACCTCTCAAGGACATCTTTGTACGGCTCGTATCTGGGCAGCGACTAAAAAATATTTGGTTAGCACGGCAATTATCGCACGCCGTTAAAGCCTGCCGTGCGGGTTTTACTCCCCCGCCCAGCGTTTTAAAATAACCACCCCGTTTTGGCCGCCGAAACCGAAGCTGTTCGTCATCGCATATTCGAACTCGTGTTTACGCGGCGAATTCGGCACGTAATCGAGATCGCATTCCGGATCGGGATTTTCATAGTTAATCGTCGGCGGAACTTCTTGTCTGCATAAAGCCAGAGCGCACACCGCGGTTTCCACCGCGCCGGCCGCGCCGAGCAAATGGCCGTGCATGCTTTTCGTGCTCGATACGGGAATCTTATAAGCGTAATCGCCGAAAACGTGTTTTATCGCCAGCGTTTCGTTCTTGTCGTTAAGCGGCGTCGAAGTCCCGTGCGCGTTTATATATCCGATTTGTTCCGGCAAGATTCCCGCTTCCTTCATCGCAGCCTTCATCGCGTACTGCGCGCCTAGGCCTTCCGGCGCGGGAGCCGTCATGTGATAAGCGTCCGCGGACGCGCCGAACCCGACGATTTCCGCGAGGATTTTCGCCCCGCGGGCTTTGGCGCTTTCCAGCGTTTCGATGAACAAGGTGCCCGCGCCTTCGCCCATCACGAACCCGTCGCGCTTTGCATCGAACGGGCGGCTGCTTTTCTCCGGGCAGTCGTTGAAGCTCGTCGTAATCGCCTTCATGCTCGCGAATCCGCCCACTCCGAATTCGTTGACCGACGTTTCGGAACCGCCCACAATCATCGCGTCCGCAATCCCGAATTTCACCAGCCTGTGTGCCTCGCCGATTGCATGCGCGCTCGAAGCGCACGCGCTTACGATTGCGACGTTCGGCCCCATCATTCCGGTTTCCATTGCCACGACGCCGCTCGCCATGTTCGCAATCGCATTCGGGATGAAGAACGGGCTAATCCTGTTATATCCTTTCGTTACTAGATTTCGGGCTTCGTGCAGAAAAGTATCGAGGCCGCCGATACCGCTCGAAATGTAAACTCCGACTCTGTCCTTTTCGAATTTGGATAAATCCGCGCCCGACATTTCTATCGCCATTTTGCTGGCGCAAACCGAAGCAACTATGTACCTGTCGTAGCGGCGCGCATTCTTGGGCGAAATGTACGGCGACGAATCGTATTCGCCGATTTCGGCGGCAATCGTGCAGGGCCAGCCCGTCGCGTCGAAGTTCTTTATTTGCGCGACGCCGCTTTTTCCCTCATATATTGCTGTTTCGAGCGCGTCGATGCCGGCGCCGAAGCTGCTTATCACTCCAATTCCCGTAACTACGACTCTGTTCATCCTGCATCCTCCCTTTCGCGCCTGGCCGGACGGCCTAAATCATCATTCCGCCGCCGTTGACGCTTAAGGTTGCTCCCGTAACGTACGAGGACATATCGCTCAGCAAGAATACAACAACATCCGCTATTTCGTCAGGCTCGCCGAACCTTTTAAGCGGAATTCGGTCGATATAGCTTTTGGCGATCTCTTCCTTCAAATCCTTGGTCATGTCCGTCGCTATGATTCCCGGAATAACGGTATTCGCCCTAATATTGCGGCCGGCGTATTCCGTGGCAACGCTTTTCGTAAATGCGACCGCGCCGGCCTTTGCCGCGGCGTAATTGCTTTGGCCGAGGCTGCCAACCTGTCCCGCCACCGACGAAACCGTAACAATTCTTCCGAATCGCCTCTTAAGCATACCCTCAAGACACGCTTTGGTTACGTTGAACACGCCGCTCAGATTATCCTCTATGCCGCTGTTCCACTCGTTTCGAGTCATTCTGTGCGTCAGGTTGTCGTGACGCGCACCAGCATTATTCACAAGAAGGTCGATACCGCCGAACTCACCTTCAATCTCCCGCACACCTGCAATCGTCGCGTCGAAGTCGGATACGTCGAAACCGAACGCCGCGGCTTTTCCGCCATCCTTCGTGATTGCGCCCACCAGTTCGCTGGCGGCGGCGGCGCTATGCCTGTAGTTGACCGCCACGGACGCGCCGGCGGACGCAAGCTTTTTCGCGCAAGCCGCGCCGATACCCCTTGCCCCGCCCGTGACAAGTGCAACCTTACCCTTAAAGTCGATATGCAGACTCATAACCTAGCTACCGATCAAGCCCTGTTTTGCTCACCCGCCGACGTCATCGCGGAAACAACTTCGCCCGCGCGAGCAAGCGTGTCTATCGAATAAGCCGGAAGTTCGGGATTTATGCGCTTCGCAAGTCCGCTCAGCACCTTACCCGGCCCGATTTCGAGCGCGACTCGCGCTCCGTAGTTTTCGCCGAAGTTTTCGAAAATTTCAATCCACCTGACCGCGCCTTGGATTTGGCCGATTAACGCGTCCGCAAAATCCGAGACATTCGCCGGATATCCGGCCGCGGTTAGATTCGCCAAAACGGGAAACGCCGGGCGCGAAAATTCCGCGGATAGGAGCAGCGGTTTCATCCCTTCGGCGGCAGGCTTCATTAGTGGACAATGGAACGGGGCGCTGACAGGCAGTCTTATCAGTTTTTTTGCGCCTTTTTCTTTTAACAAAGATTCGGCTTTTTCCACTCCGCTCGCCGAGCCGCTAATAACCCATTGGCCGGGGCTGTTTAAATTCGCCAGCGAAGCAATGTCGCCTCCGGACGTAACCTCATCGCAAACCGCCTTCACGGTTTCCGCGTCCAATCCCAACACCGCGCTCATCGCGCCTTCGTCTTCCGTTACGGCGTCCTGCATCGACTTACCGCGGGCATGAACGAGCTTCACCGCGTCCTCGAATTCCAGCGCTCCGGCCGCGACAAGCGCGGAATATTCACCCAAGCTGTGGCCCGCCGCCGCTGCAACTTCCAGGCCGGCTTTTTCGATCATCGGCCTAACCGCAACCCAGGCCGCAACGCTCACGGTTAGAATGGAAGGTTGCGTGATTTCGGTTTGCTTCAGCCGCTCTTCCGGGCCGTTGAAACATAACTCCGAAATCGAAAATCCGAGAGACGCGTCTGCACGCTCGAAAATTTCGCGAGATTCCGGCCAGCCGTCGTAAAACGTGCGGCCCATACCCACTTCTTGGCTCGCCTGGCCCGGAAACATCAGTGCTATTTTCATATGCTAACTCCCCCAGACAAGGTGGCATCCGCCCCAGACGAAACCCGCACCGAATGTGAACAGCACGAGCTGCGTACCGTCGACCAGCTTCCCTTGTTCATTCAGCTCGTCCACGCAAAGTGGAATGCTTGCCGCCGTCGTATTGCCGTACCTGTCTATATTGACGTACATTTTCTCCTCGGGCACGTTCAACCTTCTTCTGGTGCTTTCAATAATTCTGGCATTGGCTTGATGAGGAATGAAGTAATCGACGTTCTCGACCGGCGTTCCGGTTTTTTCCAAAACCCGTTCTATCGATGTCCCCATCAGTTTAACGGCAGCCTTGAAAACCGCCTGGCCGTCCATCCTGATGAAATGCTCCCTGTTATCTACCGTTTCGTGAGACGGCGTTTTTACGCACCCGCCGGCAGGCTGATAAAGCGTTTGCCACTGGCTTCCGTCCGCCCCGAGATAAAAACCTTTTATCCCGCGTTCGGACTCGTCCACCGCTTCAAGAAGAAATCCCGATGCGGCGTCGCCGAAAAGCACGCATGTGCCGCGGTCGGTATAATCCGCAATAGTAGTCATTACTTCGCTGCCTATTACCAGGGCATACCGGCTTTCTCCCGAAGCCAAAATTCCATACGCGGTATGAAGCGCATGGACAAAACCGCCGCAAGCGCCTTCGATGTCCCAACCTGCCGCGTTTACGCAACCGATTTGATGCGCCGTTATTACCGCGGTCGGCGGGAAAATATAATCCGGCGTAACGGTCGGAACGAGGATAAGCCCCACCTCCGCCGGATCGACGTTCGCGCGCTCCATCAGCTGTTTTCCAACGTTGACCGCCATCGTGGAAGATGACTCGCCTGGAGCTACGAAATGACGCTCGCGTATCCCGGTTCGCTGCACAATCCATTCGTCGGTCGTGTCGACTATTTTTTCGAAATCGAAATTGTTCATTATTCTTTCTGGAACATACCGTGCCGTCGACCGGACTACGACCTTTTTAAGAGACATTTTGCCCTCCATCAGACCTTTTTTCGCCGGACTCCCCGGCGAACTCCTCTTCGATTCTCACCCAACATTCGCGATGAGCCAATGTGAGCGCTTCCCTTATTGCGTTCTTTATCGCGTTCGCGTCGCTTCTGCCGTGACATATAACGGTGTTGCCGTTCACGCCCAAAAGCGGGGCGCCGCCGTACTCGCTGTAATCGAGCCTTTTTCTTAACGCCCTGAAGGCGGTTCCCATGAAAAGCTTTGCCGAAATCCCCGCAAGGGGCCTGATGCGGATTTCCTGTTTTAACAGGCGGGTAATCGCGGTCGCCAATCCTTCCGCGAACTTGAGCATAACGTTTCCCAAAAATCCGTCGCAAACAAGTATGTCCAAGTCGCCGGAAAAAACCGTATTGCCTTCACGATATCCGACGTAATGAATGCCGGGGTCGGCGCTGAGCAGCGCATGCGTTTCTTTTACGAGAGCGTTTCCCTTATAATCCTCTTCGCCGTTGCTCAAAAGGCCGACCGTCGGATTATCCCTTTTCCAAACCCGCTTGGCATAAACCGAGCCGATTTTGGCGAACTGGTGAAGGTGCGCCGGCCGGCAGTCAACGTTGCTCCCCGCATCCAGAAAAAAACAAGTTTTGCCGAGCGTCGGCAGCGGACTCGCAATCGGCGGCCTGCTTATGCCTTTTACTCGCTGCAATGTGAAAAGAGCGCTCGTCATCACAAGACCCGTGTTTCCCGTCGAAACGAAAGAAGCATTCGGTTTGCCCTTTATTTCCCTCATTCCGACGTTAATAGTGCAATCCGGAAAATCTTTGAAAACTTGAACGGGGCTTAGGATTCGATCGGGCAGCCGGTGCGGAGCGTGGACTATGTTTTTCGCCACGCGTTCCGGCAACTTTCCGACTACCGACGAGAAAAGCTCTTCCGTGCGTTCGGGATGATTCGATACGAGCGCGAGTTCGAAGCCGCCGTTCGGCGCGGCTGCGGCAAGCTTCACTCCTCGAAGAATCTCCTCTTCGCCGAGGTCCGCGCCCGCGAGGTCGAGCACAATTTTCGGGACGTTACTCATAAGCGGAAAACCGGATTATATACCAATTTAAGAGCGGCGCTTCGATTATCGCGCCTTGAGCGCGGCTACGAAGTTCCGTATCAAGACTATCGGCGAAAGCTCGATGTTCACGGATAGCAAACCTGTAACTTTCGCATTGACGGCCCGGCGGTGGTAGCATAGGCGGTTATGTTACCGGACAATCTGATTCTCGGTTTTCTTATTATTTTCGGCTTGAGGGTTGTGGACGTATCGCTCGGAACTATCCGTACGGTCTATATCCTTCAAGGGCGAAAATACTTGGCGTCTTCGATCGCGTTCATCGAAGTAACGATTTTCATTTACGCGATAAGCGGAGTCGTCCAAAAAATCGGCGGAGACAACTGGATACTCATGTTCGCATATTCCGGCGGTTTTTCGGTGGGCACGCTCGTCGGAGTATGGCTCGAAGAAATGTTCGCCATGGGCTATAACCAAATCCGCGTGATAACAAAAACGCATGGGGAAGAAATAGCATCGGCGATTCGCGAGAAGAACTTCGGCGCAACCGTGGTGGGCGGTCGCGGAAAAGACGGCCCCGTGGATATGATTTTTTCAATCGTGCCGCGCAGGAACTACCATTTGATTCTCGACCTTGCCACCAACATCGATCCGCATAGCTTCGTCAGCGTTTCGGACAGCCGATACCTCTTCAGAGGATATACAGGACTGAAACAGAAAAAGTAACTATTTCGTTTCTTTTTTGCGGCGCCGCGAATAAACTTCACGAATAGTTTGCCAGTCCCGGTTTGATGCCCTGGAAAATTTCAGAATCGGCTTAAAAATCTTGCAATTTTGCATTTGAAATGCATAATTACAAGTGATTTATGACTTACCAAAGAAAATACATCAACCGCAGCATCGAGCCTGTCCTCGAAAATGCCGCCCGCGATTTCCCTTGCGTAATACTAACGGGACCTAGGCAGGCGGGCAAGACGGCCGTTCTTCGCAGGGTGTTCGGCAAATCGCATGGGTACGTTTCTCTTGAACTTACGGATGTACTTGCTTCGGCACAGGCCGATCCCAGGGGCTTTCTTGCTAGATTTTCTCCACCCGTAATTCTCGACGAAATTCAACATGCACCTTTTCTGTTGCCTTACATCAAGGAATTAATCGATAAAGACAGACATGCAAACGGACGTTTTATTTTGACAGGCTCCCAGAATATTTTGCTACTGGAAAAAGTGAACGAGTCTCTGGCAGGGCGGGCTGCCGTATTGAAATTACTGCCGATGTCGATGCGCGAAATCGACGGTATTCACAATAAGCCGCTTCCTTGGGAACGCGAATACGTCGTCGGCGAAAACTTTGCGCTTATCACAAGTAACTCCCGCGATATTTGGAGGATTTTCGTTCGCGGCTTTTATCCCGAAATTGTTTCGGATGCCGGAAGGAAATTCGATTTGTGGCAATCGTCGTACATTCAAACCTACCTTGAGCGAGACGTTAGGACTATTCGTCAAATCGGCGACTTGACTTTGTTTCAAACGTTTTTGCGCGCTCTCGCGGCCAGGCACGCGCAGCTTTTGAGCTTGACCGAAATTTCTAGAGATATCGGTGCATCCATAAATACTGTGAAAAGCTGGATTTCGGTGCTTGAAGCCACCCATCAAATCGTAATACTCAGGCCATACTTTTTGAATGCCGGAAAGCGGCTCGTAAAATCGCCCAAAGTTTATTTTACCGACACCGGAACCCTATGCCACCTCGTCGGGCTTAAAAATCCCGAACACGCAATGGCTGGGCCTATGTGTGGACCGATTTTCGAAGGTGCCGTGTTGTCGGAAATTTTGAAAACCTATTTGCACAGGGGCCTGCAACCGGCAATATACTTTTGGCGCACTTCCGCAGGCAACGAAATAGACTTTGTAATCGAATCCGGAAGCGAAATATTTCCTTTGGAAGCCAAGCTCGGAGCTACCGCAAGGCCCGAAATAGCAAAGGAAATTATAACTTTCATTTCTTCCTTTTCCGGAAAAGCCCGCCGTGGGTTCGTGCTGTATGGCGGTGACGAAGTTCTTCCGCTGGCTCCGGGAGTCAATGCGATTCCGTTCAAATTGTTGTAGCGAGTGTCAATTTTTGGACTTTGTACTGTGCTAACATTTTTGCGGGATACAAACCAATGGAGGACAAGCTAATGACCAGAGTATGCGTCGTTCTGTCGGGATGCGGTGTCTACGACGGCTGCGAGATTCACGAGGCGGTCGCGGCGCTTTTTGCGCTCGAAAAGGCCGGAGCCGAGGTTTTCTGCGCCGCCCCGGATACGGACCAGTTGCAGGTAATCAACCACTTGAATGGCCAGGAGTCTTCGGAAGGGAGAAACGTATTGGCCGAATCCGCCCGGATCGCGCGCGGCAAAATCCGCGACCTCGCCGATGTCAACGCCAAAGATTTCGATGCAATTTTCTTTCCCGGCGGGTTCGGCGCCGCGAAAAATCTATGCACATTCGCGACTCAAGGCACGAACTGCACGGCGAACACGCAGGTCGAGCGGATAATCAACGAAACCTACGAAGCTAAAAAACCGATTGGCGCGGTTTGCATAGCCCCGGTCGTAATCGCTAAAGTATTCGAAGGCACTGGAATCAATCCACGGCTGACCATCGGAACGGACAAGGATACGGCGTCCGCAATCGAAGGAATGGGCGCGCGGCATGAAAACCGCACCGTCCTCGAAACATGCGTCGACGAAGAACACCTAATCGTTTCGAGCCCCGCATATATGCTGGCAATCAGCGTCGGAGAAGTGTTCGAAAGCGTAAGCGCCGCGGTCAGGGAAACTATGCGGCTCGCCGTTCAACAGAAACAGCGCCACGCCACCGCCTGATTCGCATCGGCAGGCGGCGGAAATATTCAGTTAAGGCTTATTTTGTCCGGCGGAGGCGCTTTGCCTTCGATTTTCTTGAGTATTTCACCGCAATCTATTGCGCTGCTAATCGCGGGCGATATAAGCTGAATTTTCTCGCGCAGATGGTTCGATTCGAGGACGCGTTGCTTCGTTTCCGGCGGGATATTGACCACCATGCAAAACGCATTTACCAGACTGCGGAATTGATATACAAGCGCGCCTTTCGGCTTCGGCCATGGAACGTCTTCGCCCTCGAAATATGTCGTGCTCAGAAGACGTTTCACTACGCGCTCGACCAAGGCTGCGTCAACGTCGTCGCTGAAATCCGGAATAGGCTCCGGGCTGACCTTTACCCTCGCCTTGAGCGTTTCGCCTTCGTATATTTCTTCGTCTATTGACAATCTTTCGACTCCGGCAAGCACCAAGCTCGCCGCGCCGTCCGGATTCATCGTGAATTGGGCGATTTTGCCGGCGGTGCCTATCTTCGAAATATTCGTATATCCGCCGGCGACGGGCACCGAGTAGAAAACACCGACTATTTTTTCGCCAGACAGCGCTTCCTGCACCATGCTCAAATAGTACGGTTCGGCCACTCGAAGCGGAATGAGCGTCTTCGGAAAAAATACCGCATCGGCAAGCGGAAAGACCGGCACCACTCCGCTGAATTCCGCCGGAAACTCGAAGCTGTCTTTATCTATATCCATGCCCGCCGTTAAATTATAACAGCCGTTTGAACATCTGCGGCTATAATCGCACGGCCAAACGCGCAGCCGGGTTTTGCGTCGGAACATTCCGGCCCGCGACAAGCGTTTGTAACGGCGGAAAATGGAAGACAAACTTAAACCTGACGGCGAAGGCGGCGGCGGCGAATTCCGCAATCAAGGCGCGGACGGCACCGGCGCGCCGGAAGGACCTCGCAAATCCCGAAGAAAGCGGGATAAACCAAAGCAGGCAGCTTCCAAATCGGAATCTCGCGACGGCGCCCACTTCGAAGATTTAAGCGACGAAGAAAAAGAGGCTCGGATTCAGGAAGCGATTATTAAGGGCGAAATGCTCGGCGTCGAAAAACGCCGCAGAATCCCCAAGCTCTTCACTATTCGCCGCAGGGCGCTGACCGAAGAGCAGATAAAGAAATTCCCGCGCCGGTTCGGAAGAATCATAGACGGCTACGTATTCATGGAAGCGCTTTCGATGTGGGTAATGGGATTCTTCGGATTTCTCGGATTTCTTATTATCAACCAGCTTTTTTTGGAAGGCGAACACATTCTCAATCCGCAAATTCCGACGCACGCCGTTTTGCAGCTCATTTACTACAACATCCCGCAACACATTACCTGGTCTCTTCCAATCGCCATCGTTTTCGCCACGCTGATGAGCATGGGCAGGCTGGCCAAAGACAACGAGCTAACCGCAATGTTCACGAACGGCATAAGCCTTTACAGGCTCTTTCTTCCGTTTTTTATTCTGGCGATTTCAAACTGCGTCGCTTTATACTTCGTGAACGAATATCTCGTCGCCCCAGGTGCGGCGCGGCAGGAAAGAATCAAGGAAATCTATCCGCTGCTTAGACAAGAAGGCGAGGTTGACGCGCAAGACCCGACCATTGTCAAGCTCAAAGACGGCCGCTATTTTTCGGCGAAAACCTTCGACAAGCTGACGGGACAGGTTAAGGAAGTAATGCTCGACAACTTCACATCGGCCGCGGAGGGCGAAACAAGATTCATTTGGACCGCCAGGAATGGAACAATCGCCGGTTCAGTGCTTACTCTTACCGCTCCCCGCAAGTACAACCTCGGCGAAGACGGGCAAGTGCAGACGATGGAGAATCCTCCTTCAACCTCAATCGACCTCGGACTGGAGCTTCACCAAATCGTTAGCGACATCCGCACTCCCGCTCAATTGACTCGAGAAGAGCTTCGCCGCCAGCAGGCGATAAAAAAGGAACTAGGCACCAGCGCCGACCGGGATTTGACCGACCTTTGGCTTAAATACAGCGCGCCGTTCGCGCCGCTGGCTTTCGCGCTCGTCGGAATGCCCCTGTCCTTGCGCGCGCCTCGCGACGAGCGGCTGCTGGGGCTGATACTTACTTTCCTGCTCGTTTTCTTTTACTACATTATTTATTTCACGTCGAAAATAATGGGTTATAACGGCGTTATCCCCCCCTGGCTTGCCGCATGGATGATGAACATCGTTTTTCTGATGCTCAGCGTTGTAATTTTTGCCACGAGCCGCAAGTAGAAAACGGACTAAGCTCCGGCTACGAGTGCCTGTTAAAAATTAGAATGGTGGGAATCGACGACAGCGGCAGCCCGCCCGTGACTATCATGTTCTTCGCATAATTGCTTCGAGGCTGCCAAGGTTTTTGCTCCTGCAAATTTTGGCAAATCGCCGGACTGATATCCTCGTTGTAAACGATTAGTCCGGTTTTCTTGCTCAGCGGGCTCGGAACATCCGTCCAAAACAACACGGCAACGTGGTTTGCGCTTTCGTACCAGACGCTGTAAATCGGATCGCTCGTAGCGGGAAACGACGGCGACCAGTTGGCAATTGGCGTATGCCAACTCGGCACAAGTTCGGCCGTGAAAATATTAAGGTTTCTGATTGTCCACGCCCACGCGCGCGGCCGCAAGTCTGCCGGAATCATTCCGAAATTAAGGACTACCTTTCCATCGGCTCCGGTTTTCTCGGATTCCGGCGGATCGAATGCGGTGAAAATCGTCACCTTTTCCGCCCGCATACTTAAAAGCAGAAGTGCGATCCTCGGGACATTTCCCGCCTGAGTAAACTCGTCCACGCCATATCCCGTGAGCGAATTGGGCATTCCGGTCTCCCCGATCCAAACGGGCTTTCCGAAGCTTGCGGCAAGCTCCACGAAACTTGCGGCCGCGGGAAGATCCATGCGTGGCGAAACTCTGGTGTCCGAAGAATTTTCGATCCCGTCCAACGGCGGAAAAACGTTCACCGTGACGATGTCCGCGTGTTCGAGAGCGCGCGTCGAAGCGAGCTTTTGAAGGTAATCGCCGTCCGCGCCTTTGATTCCTCCCGCAGCAAGGTAATGCCCTTTCGGCAATGCCAGAGCGAGCTTTGCAACTTTCAATATGCCTTCGTACCTATCGGCCGGCACCCGGTTTTTCAGGTTTATGTCGTCCAATATCTGTATAGTGCGCGGAAGTCCGCAATCTAGTTTTGCGATTTGTTCGAGCGCGTCCCTCAAAAGCGCGGTTTCCATGGTCTTCGATTCAACGACCAGCCAAAGTTCAAGTCTTCGCAAGTCGCATCTGCGCTTCACTTCCGCGAGTAGCTCGAGATTCGTCGGGTCGGACGAAACGAGGTCCTCTGCGTAAACCTGCATGCGAATATATCCGTATCCGAACTCAGCAAGATAATCTATCGACTCGGCATTAATCAGCCTTGCGTCCACGTCTATTCCGATTTTCGGATTGCGGATGCTCGTTGCAAGCGCGCTTTCCGGCGAAAATGCCGCAGCCGTGGCGATTGCGGCGACTGCTAATGCGAATAAAAAAAGGCGGCGCACCCGGACATTATAGCCTGACAAGCTTCCACGGGATTACCTCAGACTTCACCAATCTCAATAACAGCATACATATGTAGGTTATTACTTTAGTTGCCAAATCAAGCCTACGCCGTTTGCAGATTTCCGGTAATTGCGGCGCCGCTTAGGTATAATCCTACTTGTGACGGAAAGCAGTTTCGACGTAATCGTAATCGGCGGAGGACACGCCGGCATCGAAGCCGCGCACGCCGCGGCGCGCATCGGCGCGAGCGTGCTTATGCTTACGATGAGCGTCGAAGCGATCGGCAGAATGAGCTGCAATCCCTCCATCGGCGGCCCGGCGAAAGGCCACCTCGTTCGCGAAGTGGACGCGCTCGGCGGAGTAATGGGCGCGGCAATCGACAATAGCTTTCTGAACATTCGCCGGTTGAACACCAGCAAGGGGCCGGCCGTTTGGACGCTTCGCGCGCAGGCCGACAGACCTGCGTACGCGGCGGAAGTGAAAAACGCGCTTTTTTCGCGCCGGGGAATTCAAATTGCCGAAGGAACTGCCGCCGAAATAATCGTTCGAGATGCCGAAGGAGCCGGCGGTTACGTTTCCGAGGCCTGCGGCGTCAAAACAACGGACGGAAGAGAGTTTTTCGCGGGCCGAATCGTAGTTTGCACGGGCACTTTCCTCGGCGGAATGTTGTTTATCGGCGACGAGCGGATTCCCGGAGGCAGGTTCGGCGAGCCGTCCAGCGTCGAGCTTTCGGCATATCTGAAAACGCTCGGATTCAACCTCGGCAGGCTGAAAACGGGCACTTCGCCGCGCGTGGACGGGCGCACTCTCGATTACACCGCGCTCGACGTGCAACCCACCGAGTTTTTCGAGCGGGGCTTTTCAAGTTACGACTCGCTTGCCGACCGGGCAGCGCTTTGCTGCTGGCTGACTCGCACGAGTGCCGAAACCGTTTCATATATCGGCGAGCACCGCTCCAAGTCCGCGCTGTTCAGCGGCGAAATCACAGGCGCAGGCCCCAGGTATTGTCCGAGCATCGAAGACAAAGTCGTCCGGTTTCCGGATAACCTCGCACATCCCGTGTTCGTGGAACCGGAAGGCTGGGACAGCGACCAGGTTTATCTGCAGGGCGTGTCCACTTCGCTTCCGCGCGATGTCCAGGAAGGCTTCGTCAGGCGCATTCCGGGGCTCGAAGCGGCCGAGATCAACGTTCCCGGATACGCCGTCGAATACGATTTCCACGACCCGCGGCACCTTTACCACACGCTCGAAACCAAACGCTGCCGCGGGCTTTACTTTGCAGGCCAGCTTAACGGCACCAGCGGCTACGAAGAAGCAGCCGCCCAAGGAATAATCGCCGGAATAAACGCCGCCTCCGCCGCTCTCGGCAAACCGGAGTTCAATTTGGGCAGGGACACCGGCTACATCGGCGTGCTAATTGACGACCTCGTAACATGCGGGGTGAACGACCCATACCGGATGTTCACGGCGCGTTGCGAATACCGGCTGATTTGCCGCCACGACAACGCCGGCTTAAGGCTCGCAAAGCTCGGTTTCGATGCCGGATGCGTGGACGAGCGCAAATATTCGATTATTTCCGCCTTTCAGCAGGAAATGGACGAATTGGCCGGGCTTCTCGCGCGGCTGCGGCTAAAGCCAGCCGAACTCGTGGCGCTCGGAGCCGGATACGGCGGCGGCAAAACCGCGTACGAAGCGCTCAAAGTGCCGGAAATGAGCGTCGCCAAAATGTTTCACGTGAAACAGATTTGCGACCCGGCAGCCGCATCGAACGGTTGGGGCGAACTTAAGAAGTTTTCTCCGGAAGCGATTGCGCACGTCGAAACCGAAATCAAATACGAAGGCTACATCGCACGCCAGCTTGAAGAAGTCGAGCGATACAAGCGAAGCGAAGCCGTCAAAATTCCGCGCGAATTCGATTTTGCCGCGCTCGCCCAGCTCTCGAACGAGGCGCGCGAAAAGCTGTGCGCGATATCCCCGCGCACGTTCGGCCAGGCGGCGCGTGTCAGCGGCGTTTCGCCAAGCGACGCTCAAATCCTGCTCGTAGCGCTGAAAGCGCGTGAAATGGCTTGCTGCAAGCCGCGTTAACACTCGACTGCATCGAGATTCCATAAATCGAAAACCGCTTTACGGGTTCTCCGGTTCGGCAGGCTTTTCAGCCGGCGGCTCGCTTTTTATCAGTTGAGTTACCGCAGGATTAAAGAACATCATATACCCGCAGCTTTCGCAAATCAAAGGGATCATCGGAATCATCTTTCCGCCGAAAACCACCGCTCCGCGTTCGAACAGATTCGGAGCTACGATCGGCCCGACGGCCCAGCTGTTCACGCCGCAAAGCGGACAAGTTTTGTTGCCTTTCCACTTTTGATTGATGAAATTGACAAAATCTTCCCGGTCGAATCCATTCATTTCTTTTCCCCAAGATCAAAACCGGATTATAAACCAACCGGGATTGATACGAAAAACCATTTTCGCGAAAAAAAATCGCCGGTTCGTGTAACGCCGGCGCTTCGCGTGGTAAAATTCCATGGGGAAAAGGAGCATAAAAATGAATAAAATCCCACTTTTGCTTGCGGTAATCTTGATAGCGATGACGGTCGTCACGGTTCTTCAAGAGTGCCGGCAGGTCGCCGAACGAAGCCGCGGCTACGAGCCGCGGGAAGTTTCGCGCGTTTTCGCCCCTCCCGATTTGTCCTAATTAGCCGCCGACTTGAGCCATATCCGCCTGCTTTCGCCCTATATAATGTTACGAAATAGTAACATTTCAAACGAATTCTGCAATTTGCAAAAAAAGAGGGGGCTTCATTTCGAAGCCCCCCGGTGGTATGGGGTAAAGGCGAAGGATCGGCGGTCCTTCGATGGGTGGCGTAAGTTAACCGGCCGCGGCTAGCCGCAGCCCTCGTGATACAGGCAATTCGGACAGGTGTGGCAAGTGCCGGTTTGCTGCATAATGGAGCCGCATTCCGGACAAATCGAGCTTGCGGCCTGCTCCGCGAACACCTTTTCTTCCTGACGGCTCATTGCCATTGCCGCAAGCGGCAATTCCGGCTGAACCAGTTCCTCGGCTTCTGGAACGTCCTCGGGCTTTTCGTTCTTTCCGTTTTCCGGAAGGTGCTCTTCGCCGAGGAACTTGAGCGCCATCCAGCGGAAAACGTAGTCGATGATGCTTTTCGCGAAAGGAATCTGCTTGTTGTTCGTCCAGCCGCTCGGCTCGAACCGCATGTGGCAGAACTTGCTGATGAGCACTTTCAGCGGCACGCCGTACTGGAGCATAATGCTCGTCATAGTTGCGAGCGCGTCCATTAGGCCGCTTATCGTCGAGCCTTCCTTGGCCATCGTGATGAAAATTTCGCCCGGCGTGCCGTCTTCGTACATCCCGACCGTTATATAGCCCTCGTGGCCGCTGATTGAAAATTTGTGCGTAATGCTGGAGCGCTCGTCCGGAAGTCTCCGGCGCACCGGATGCGGAAGCCCCGCAACTTTCTTTGCCCCGTCCTCCGAAGCCGTAGAGAGCGGCTGGCTGCGCTTCGAGTCTTCGCGGTAAATCGCGATTGCCTTGAGTCCCAGTTTCCAGGCTGCGATATAAGTGTTAGCGATGTCCGCCGGCGTGACGTCGGACGGCATGTTGACGGTTTTCGAAATCGCGCCGCTGATGAACGGCTGAACCGCCGCCATCATTTTCACGTGACCCATATAGTTGATTGCCCGCTTGCCCTTGCGCGCCCTGAATGCGCAATCGAAAACCGGCAAATGCTCGTCCTTGAAGTGCGGCGCGCCCTCGATTGTGTCGTTTTCGTCGATGAATTCGACGATGTCTTCGATTTCCTTGGTGGAATAACCCAGTTTCGCCAGCGCGCGCGGCACCGTATGATTGACGATTTTCAGAATTCCGCCGCCCGCCAGTTTCTTGTATTTAACGAGAGCGATGTCCGGTTCGATGCCCGTCGTGTCGCAGTCCATCATGAACGCAATCGTTCCGGTCGGCGCGATTACGGTCGCCTGCGCGTTTTTCACGCCGAATTCGCCGGCGATTTTCAGCGTATCGTCCCAACACTGCTGCGCCGCTGCGAGCAAATAATCCGGAACCATTTTCGAATCGATCTGCTGGCTTGCGATTTGGTGCTTTCGAAGCACGCGGATAAAGGGGTCGCGATTTTCTTCGTATTCGCTGAACGGTCCGACTCGCGACGCGATTTTCGCGCTCGCAAGATAGGCCGTGCCGCCCATCAGAGAGCTGACGGCTGCGGTAAACTGGCGGCCCTCTTCGCTGTCGTACGGCAATCCCATACTCATCAAAAGCGCGCCGAGGTTCGCGAAACCGAGTCCAATCGGCCTGAATTTATGGCTGTTGATTTTGATTTTTTCGGTCGGATAGCTCGCGCTGTCCACTACGATTTCCTGCGCGAGAAAGACGATTTCCACCGCGTGCTGAAACTTGTCCACGTCGAATTCGCCGCGCTCGTCCACGAACCTCAAAAGGTTCAGGCTTGCGAGATTGCACGCGCTGTCGTCGAGGAACATATACTCGCTGCAAGGATTGCTCGAGTTGATCCGGCCCGAATTGATGCAGGGATTCCACTCGTTGATGATCGTGTCGAATTGAATGCCCGGATCGCCGCAGACGTGAGCCGATTCCGCCATTTGCGTCAAAAGGTCGCGCGCGTCGTATGTATCCATCGGCTGACGGTCTTTGCGTCCGATTGTTTTCCACTCTCTGCCGTCGAGTACCGCCTTCATGAAGTCGTCCGAAACGCGCACGCTGTTGTTGCCGTTCTGAAAGAAAATGCTCGAATAAGCTTCGCCGCGATAGTCGCCGCTGTAACCGGCATCAATGAGCGTCCAGGCCTTCTTTTCCTCGCTCGCTTTGCAGTGGATGAACTCGACGATGTCAGGATGATCCACGTCGAGGATTACCATTTTGGCGGCGCGCCTCGTTTTACCGCCGCTCTTGATTACGCCGGCGAACGCGTCGTAGCCGCGCATGAAACTCACGGGGCCGCTGGCGAATCCGCCGCCATGCAGCCGCTCTTTCGAGCCGCGCAGCGGGCTTAAATTCGTTCCCGTGCCGCTGCCGAATTTGAACAGCATGCCTTCCGTTTTGGCGAGTTCGAGGATGCTCTCCATACTGTCCTCGACGCTGTTTATGAAGCACGCGCTGCACTGCGGATGCGGCTCGACGCCCACGTTGAACCACACCGGGCTGTTGAATGCCGCGTGCTGAGTAAGCAGAAGGTAGGTAAGCTCGTCCTCGAAGATTTGAGCTTCGTCTTCGGAAACGAAATAGCCGTTTACCCTACCCCAATCTGCCATCGTGTGCGCGACCCTGCCGACAAGCTGGCGAACGCTGGTTTCGCGTCCCGGCAGCCCGACGCCGCCGGCGAAGTATTTGCTTACGACCACGTTCGTGGCCATTTGGCTCCATGTGGAGGGAACTTCGACGTCTTTCTGCTCGAAAATGACCTCGCCCTTTTCATTCGCGATTTGCGCAGTGCGCCGCTCCCACGTCACGAGGTCGAACGGGCTTACACCTTCCTTGGTGAAATACCGCCTGATTTCAAGCTCCCCATTTCTATTTGCAGGCCTGAACTGGACATCGAGCCCTGCTTTGGCCTTTGGATTGTCACCGCTATATGGCATGACGGAACCTCCGGTAAATTATACGAAAAACGCGGCGGCGAAGGTTCGGTTGCAAACAAAAACAAACAACCTTCAAACACCTTTTCAACCCCCATTCTCCCCGCCCAAACCGCCGCAAAAAAGAGCGGAACGGGCATCCGATGAGAACTCCGAAATATAACCCTTATTTCAAGTTTTGAGTTGCCCACATACCAACAGGAAACTCGACGGCACACTCAAAACCTATGCCTCATGAAGCTAAACAAAGTTTTCGCAAATGTTGATAACTTGTTCGCAACCATGTTGGCAACCCTTCGATTCGCCCGATGGGCGGCGAAAGGTAAGGTTAAACATAACACAGGCGGCGTTAAAATGCAATACCCTTCGGGGTGCTTTTTTTGTTTTTTTTTATCTCTTATCGCGGTTTTTTTTCGTATCCGCTTATTTGTGATTATTGGCGTCCGTTAAGATATAATTGGCAATGCGTTTAGTCTTCAGCAAGGTGAGCCTGATGTTCTTGAGGGTTTTCATAGCCATTGTCTTTTCGATTTCGTTGTTTACGCTGTCTGCGCCGGCACTTAATGCCGAAGAGTCGGCCGGTTCCGTTCGCGGCAGAATCCTTTACGAATCCGGCGCGCCGGCCTCGGGGCTTGCTGTTTCTGCGGCGCCGGGAGGCGAGGCCGGTTCAAGCAGTTTCACCGCCGAAGATGGAACATATGCGCTGAAAGCCGTAATAGGCAGAAAAAGCGTCAAGTTCAAAGTCGGGCTCAACCTGTTCGGGCTAACCACGAAAACACAACACAAGGAAGATATTCGAGTACGCGAAATAGAACTGACCATAGGCGAAGGAAAAGGCGCGAAGAAGATTTCAGCGCCGGTTTTTTATGCCGATTTGCCGGGATATTCCGTTTATTTGCACGATATCGTCCTGCCGGAAGGCGGCGGCTCCCCCAGATACAATGACGCCGGATATTTTTCGGTCGAGCCGATACGATTATCCTCCCGCATAGTAAAAGACCGCGAAGAACTGAAAATCGAGGTGCCGGTTAACGTTCCGCCGTTTCCGGAGCTCGCCGCCGACATGCGCGTCGTCGTCAGGGGCGCGCTTTTCGGCGATAAAGGAATCAAGGCTTTCGACAACGGAAAAGATTCGGATGCCGTACGCGGGGACGGAATATACACGGCGTCCACAATAGTATCGAGCGCCGGACCCTTCGGATTTTTTCTTGTTTCGGCGGATGTTCTTCTTCCGGAGCTTGCCGCGGTTTATAAACCGGGCGAAGCCTGGCCGGTAATGTTCACGAGCATCAACACGTCCGAAGCCGGCGGCCGCGTAGAACGCGTGACGGAAATTTATTCGCTCGGCGGAATCGAAACCGGGCTGTCCGCGGAGTGGTACTACTACTGCGGCTCGCGAAACCGGGACGGATGGGCCGTATCGGCGTATCTCGAAACCGAAAGGCAGTTGGCAAAAAGCAGGTGGTACTCCTCGTTCGCGAGAAGCAGAATCGGCGAAGCCACTGCGCCGCTGTTCGTTTGCCGCGGAATGCTCGAATATCGCGCCGCAAGAGCGCTGGCCCGTGCGATGGAAGCTTTCGATTCCGGCGATTACGAAACCGCGCTTATTCGTTTGGAAGACGCTCGAGTTACGGCGCCAGATTACGAATCCATTCCGCTTTGGGAAGCACTGATCAAATACAGGCTGGGAGATTTGCAAGGCGCGATCGATGCCATAACATCCGCGTCGTCTAAAAGCAAGGATTCAAGGTTGAAAGTCGTTTTCGCCGAGCTATGCCGCGAAGCGGGCGACAGCAAAAATGCGGTCGAAGCGTACCTCGAAGCCTTTCGCGACGTAAAAGACCCGCAGATTCTCCGCACCGCGGCTCATTACATGTACGAACTAGGAGACTATCGGAGCGCCCAGAAAGCGTTCGATGCGCTGAAGTCGATAATGAACGAGTCCGCGTACGGATACGGATTTCTAATGTTCGGCCAGTGGGATTTTCCGGTCAGATTCGGTTCGACCGCCATGCGCGCCGAGCAATACCTTTTCCGCGACTTCGCGGCGCCGCAAACCGCCTGGCAGCGTGCGATGTTCGAAGAAGCGTACGTTCTCGGCAGTCTCAGCGGCTGGCAGGCGTCGCGTCGCGCGCCGTCTTCCGGCGAAAACGCCCGCAAGTATTCGACAATGCTGCGTCTCGCGGGAATGTTCGACGAGAGTATCGCCGCAGCGAGCAACATCGGCGGAGCGGCGCAGGAGTTCGAAATCGGGCTCGCCTACATGGAAATTGCCGGCGCAAATCTGCAGGACGGAAATGAGCGGGACGCGGCCCTAATTGGCGGCGCGCTCGCTTCGGCTATCGAAAAGTTCGTTTCGATTTACGAAGATAACGCGGAAAACGCCGTACTCAACTACAACGTTGCCTTGGCGCACTATTTGGCGGGAGACGCCCAGTCGGCGCGGCCGTATTGCGAAATCGCGGTCGAAAAAGCGCCGCGCATGAACTCCGCTCATTTTCTGCTGGCGAACGTTTGCGAAGATCTCGGCGATCTCGAGAATGCCATAAAACACTGGCAGTGGTTCGCGGACGACGCGCCAGAAGGAGCGGTGAAAATTCTCGCCTCCGAACATCTGGAATCGCTAAAGTCGGCGGCCGGCAGGAAATAGCTTTTTCGGCTTGACCGGTTCGGCAAGCTCGGAACGAATCCGCTATGCCCCGCCGGCCAACAGCGCGGCAAATCCCACGCCGAAAAAGGTTGCGAATAGAAGTAGAGTAAGTATCGTGAGCGCGAAGTGAATAACTCCCACCAGAAACGCCTTGCCCCAACTCGAATCGAGGAATTTCGCGAGAATCCAAATTTCGATAATGAACACGGCGGCGAACTGCAAAAAGCCCGGATTAAGAACGAGTCCGATTAGAAACTTGGCTGCCGGAAAGATAATTGCAATCGCGATGTTGATAAGAAAGCACTTTGCGAAAGTCGCGTTTTCGATGCCGGCAAGCCGTGCGGCGGCAAAGAGATAGAAGCCGCCTGCGACCAGCACGAGCAAAAAAGCTACCGCCGCAAAACCCAGAATCTGCATGATGGATACCCCCGGGCTGATTATACGGATTTTACGAATTTTTACAAATCGGCATGGGCGTATGCGCGAAAAAGCCACGCCCGAAAGGCGTGGCTAAACGGTTTCGGAGTTAAAAAGCTATCAGCGCCTCGGCGGCAAATACTCGCGGACTATGCGCTGGCGCTGCGGACGGTCTTGATAACCGCCCTGCCTGTCCTGATAGCCGCCCTGACGGTCCTGATAACCCTGACGGTCGTAACGCTGACGGTCGTACTGATATGGACGCGGCCCCTGGTCGTAATAACCGGGAATGTGCGAATATAGCTGGCCCAGCCTGTCCACGCTGCGCTTGACCTTGTAAATCAGCTCGGTAGGCTCAAGCACTCTTGCGTGTTCGCCGAACGAAAGCACCCAGCGCAGAATGTTCTCGTAGCTCGTGACCGTGAAAACGACTTCGATGCTGCCGTCTTCGCGTTCGTACACTTCCTGCGACGGATGAACGCGCTTCAGGCGAATCCAGTGCGCGGCGAATTTGTCGAACTCGACGCGAATGCGTATCGTCCTCTCGCTTGCACGGAACAGAAGCGACTCGCGCTTGTGGACTTCGAGATCGTAGTCGGGATGCACTTCGAAGATTTTGCCCGTGCTTTCCACCGCAAGGATGCGGCTTACGAGGAAGTCGCGAAGGTCTTCCTTCTCGTGGCACCAGCTGATTAGGTACCAGTTGTCCTTGTAGTTGATGAGGTGATAGGGGTCGATTTCCTTTTCCACCACGTAGGCTTTCTGGCCGCTGAAGTACCGCAGGATAATCGTCACGCGATGGCGGATGAAATCGACGAGAGCGTCGAAGAGGTTCAAATCCACCATCGGGAACGGTTCGACGTTCACCTGAAGGATGTTGTCGAGCGAGTTTATGTCCACGCTAACGGGGTCCGTCAATCCTTCGGCGATTTTGTCGAATGCGCTCAGGATGGGCTTTTCGAGCGGCGTATTTTCGTAAAGCCGCTTCATGCTTTCCATCAGAAGCACGCTCACGAGCTCGCCTTCCTTCAGCTTGACAGAAGGGAGCTGATACGGCTCGGTGTAATAGAGCCCGCGGTTTTTGTAGTCGTATTCGAGCGGCGCATCGAGCGTGTCCTTCATATACTCGAGGTCGCGATACGCGGTCGAGAGGCTCGTGTTGAAATGGTCGGCGAGGTCCTGCGCGGTTGGCAGTTCGCCGTCAGCCACTTTTCTGTGGAGCCACCTTACCCTTTCGATGAGGGCGGATGAAGCCGCCTCTTCCTTCTTTTTTCCAGCCATTTCCTTAAACTCCTCATACCGTTTTTCAATAACCACCATCTGCAAAGGCTTCCGCATGGGCCGCCGGGGCCGCCCAGCGCAACTCCCCCTCGATGGAGAATGACTAAATATTACCCGCGAATTTCCGGTTTGTAAAGGGTTTGATGCGAAAGAAGAAAGAAAGGGGAATGCGAAATACCGCATCGGAGCGCCGTAACGGCCTGGTACGGCGATGACGGAGATATAACTCAGTGTCATTTCATGCGAGCGTCGCGCCCCCGCTCCGGGAGCATTTCCATCCATTTCCATCATTGTTCGTGTCTCCGCTCCCAGATTGCTGATTCAATCGCAGAACAGATTCCCGGATGCGATCTCAGCAAAAATGCGCATTTTGGCAAGCTCTACAAATTCCGTCTCCTTTTCGAATCCCAAAAATCTCCTATTTAGCCTAAACGCAGCCACAGCAGCCGTACCGCTTCCAAGAAAAGGGTCCATAACGATATCGCCTTCGTTAGAACTCGCCCTTATTATCCTTTCGAGCAGTGCTACAGGCTTTTGAGTCGGGTGTTTTCCAAACTGCTTTTCAGCCTTTCTCGGCGGCAGGAATTGCCATACGGACTTCATTTGCTTGTTTTCGTTTTCAGCTTTCATTTGCGCGTAATTGAAAAGATGTCGGCTCTCTGTAGATTTTGCCGCCCAAATAATTTCTTCGCTGGCATGTGTAAAGTATCTACAGGATAAATTTGGTGGCGGATTGGGCTTTACCCAAGTAATGTGATTTAGGATTTTAAATCCAAGCTCCTGCATCGCGAAACCGATGGAATATATTATATGGCTCGTTCCGGAAACCCATATTGTTCCATCTTTCTTCAGACATTTTTGGCAAGCCGCAAGCCAGTCCCGGTTCCATTCATGCATTTCCCTTACTCCGCGTTTAGCATCCCAATTTCCTTTGTCAACACTTACCATTCTTCCCGAATAACATGAAATACCGCCATCCGAAAGAAAATAAGGCGGATCGGCGAATATGAGATCGACTGAATTTTCAGTGCAAGATCTCATCGCTAACAGGCAGTCGCAGTTAAACACGGCGAGCTTTTCGTTTAGCAATATTTCCGGTTTTCTAAATGCGGAAATACTTTTCCGAAGTTTTTGAAACCTATCGCCTAGTTTCCCCTCATGCGCCTGTCCTTGCTTGCCGCTAAGATCTTCGCGCCCCATAGGAGCGCGGATCCTAGATCGAATATCAAATTAATGGATCTCATTGCCGTATTGATCCGCGCGGATCAAATGCGGAGGCTAGATTCTATTTGCAATTGGGATCTTAAAAAATAGGACCGGTGATTATCACAAGCAAACTTGTTATATCCTACGCTTACGATCATTGGGCAAAAATTCAATGAATCCCAAGTCGCGAAGAATCTGTAATTGCTGCCGTATTTTGGGTCTTATATGCATATTATCCGGGTAAACTTCTCTGAATTCGCCTTCAAAGGCATAGATGTCCTCATTAGTAAACTCGCCTTCGGGTAATTTGCTTAATACGAGTTCACACCATGGCGACAACTTAATACGATCCTTACCTGCTTTACGCATGCCTGCCTCGCAATCTACCAAGTTTCTTCTGGATTCGCTGAATTTCATACTAAGCTCGCCAAGAGATTCGTGATATGCGAAATGCGCTTTGTTATATAAGTCAATATACTCATCAGTGAGAATAATCGGATTGGCTTTAGCTGAGCAAACATAATAGAAATCCAAAGCGTCCCAAAAAACATCGCAATCATCTTCTGCCTCGATTTGCACATTCGCTTCTAGATTTTGTTCAAGGCCGCCTCCGGTTAAATTTGACGATCCTAATAAAAAAGTACCTTTGCCCTTACCAGTAAAAAAATACATTTTCGGATGATAAATCGAACAGGGCTCGTTTATTGAAACTCCATATAAAGTAAATCTGCAAAACAGTCTTGAAGCGTCGTATAACATACGAACTGCGTCCGGGTGCGTAATCCGCCAGTCAAGTCCTATAACTACCTCTGCACTTCCGCCTGACTTAAGCAGATTCTCGAACTCCGTCCAAATGCATGCCAATCCATTGGATGATACATATGCAACTGCAATCATTACATCCGACGACGTCGAAAAAAGTTTACGTAGAGCTCCGCCAAATGTAGCCTCCTGCTCATCCTTAAATTGGGAATTGAACAAGAATGATATTTTTGACATAAATTTACCTTTTTCTCCGCACCCAGCTACAAGGCAGTCATCCCCGCGCCGTGCGCGTCTTTGCTCGCGCCTCTTGCCGCGGCGCGCGGCTCCGGCAGCGGCACCGCGATCTGCGGCTGCGCGCCCTTCAAAACCGGCAAAACCTTGATTGAATCTGCCATCCGGCGAATTATACCACCGCAAATTAAACTTTACAAGGGTTTAGGAAGATCGCCGGCGCGCGATTTGTCGGCCTTTGCCGAAATTAGGCCACAATCAAATTGAGCAGTTCGGACGGCCCCTTACTCGATCCTTATCGGCATCACGACGTAAGTGAAATCCACGTCTTCCGGGCTCGAGAGCACGAGCGGCGTCACTTTGCTGTTCCAGTGAAACACCACTCTGTTCGTGTCTAGCTGGCTCAAAACGTCAACGAGATAGCCGGGATTTAGTGCGATTTCCATGTCGTCGCCGGCGAGTTCGCATTCCACTTCTTCTTCGCCGCTTCCGACGTCCGTCGCCTCGGTCAATATCGACAGGCTGTCGCCCCTGCTTTTCAGCCTGACCACCGGGTTGTGCTGTTTCGCCCGGCTCACGATTACCGCGCGGCGAAGCGCGTCGTAAATTTCCCTTCTTTCAACGGTCACGCTCGTCGCCCTGTCGAGCGGAATGACTTTCGAGTAATCCGGAAACTTCACGTCCAGAAGGCTCGACGCGAGAAGCAAGCTGTCGAATTCGATGAAAAGCTGATTGCTGAATAGGAAGGTCTTTACTTCTACGTCTTCCGAATCCGGAAGAAGTTTCATTATTTCGTCGGCGTTTCCGGCCGGAATGATGACGTCCACAGTTTCATCCGTGAACTTGCCGCGGGTTTTTTTAACGCCCAGCCTGTGGCCGTCGGTTGCCACGAGGTCGAGATACTCCGGCGTGAATCTCAAAAGCACGCCTCCCGTGTAATACGAGCTGCGCTCCCCGCTGCCCTTGAAGGCGCAGAACGTGGTTTTGCCGAGCGCGTCCCGAAGCGCGCTTGCCGAAATCGTGGTCAAGGGGTTCGACGAATAATCCGCCACGATCGGGAAAATTTCGGGCTGGGCGCAAACGAGGCTGTATTTGCTTCTGCCGCTTTTTACCGTAACTTTGCCGGGTTCGTAATCGATTTCGATGTCGTCGCCCACCATTCTGCTGACGAGGTCGCAAATGAGCGGACTGACGAGAAAGTCGCTAGCCTGCTGAGCGAACCCGGAAATGGTAACTTTTGCGTAAAGCTCGTCGTCGGTTGCTTCGAGGCTTAGCGAGCCCTCCGCAGTCACCCCGATTTTGACGAACTGCTGATAGCTGCCCAGCGATTTGGACGAAACCGCCCTCGACACGATGCCGAGAGCCTTGTCAAATTCAACACGATTTACGGTCGCCTTCATTCCTAGCTCCTCGAAAGAGGTATTTTAACTTGATAACCGGTGAGCCGGCATTCTACCAAATCTTATATATATAAAAAACATGGAAGTAGAAGAAGGCCGGTTGAAATTGTTGATTACTCACGAAAGAGCGCATGGAATAAAGAAAACCGCGGTTAAAAAAATGCCAGTCTATATTCCCGGAATCGAACCGCAATCCTCAAAATTCGCCTCTCGAAATATCTGTTGCGGAAAATCGGGCATCGCGCGCGCAATTTTTCAACAGGGTTTTCCGTCAGGTTATCAACTTCGCGAGGTTTTTGAGGGTCATTTCGACGTAAGGTTCTTCCGTGCTTTCTTTACGTATTTTTTCGCACGCGTAAATCACCGTGGAATGGTCTCTCCCGCCGATTTCCGCGCCAATTTGCGCAAGCGAAAGGTTCGTATGCTCCCTTGCTAGGAACATCGCCATCTGGCGGGCGAACGCCACTTTCTTCGTGCGATTCGGCGAAAGGAGAACTTTCTTCGTAACGTTGAAATACTCGGCGACCGTATCGAGAATGTGGTTGATGTCCGTCGGGACTCCGGGCCTTTTCGTGTCGATAAGACCGCCCAAAACTTTTTCGGCGGTTTCGATGTCAAGCGTTTCGCCGCGATGGTTGCAATAGGCGATAAGCCTGATAAGCGCGCCTTCGAGGTCGCGGATGTTGTCGGTTATGTGCTTCGCGATGTAAACGCTAATTTCGCCCGGAAGTTTCACGCCTTCAAGATTTGCTTTCTTTTCGAGAATGGCTATCCGCGTTTCGAAGCTCGGCGGCGCGATGTCGGTGATGAGTCCGCCGGAAAATCTGCTGACCAGCCGGTCGTCCAGGTTCTTCAAGTCTTTGGGCGAGCGGTCGGACGAAATCACTATTTGCTTGCCCTGCTCGTGCAGAATGTTGAACGTGTGAAAGAACTCCTGCTGCGTTTCGGTCCGTCCGGCTAAAAATTGAATGTCGTCGATAAGCAGAACTTCGGCCTGGCGGTACAGGTCGTAAAATTCGTCCATGCGGCCGCTTCTAACCTTCTGAATGAAATCGTGGGTGAACTTTTCGCTCGTAACGTATCTGACGTTTAGCGAGTTGTCGAGGTTGTATGCGAGATGGCCGATTGAATGAAGCAAATGGGTTTTGCCAAGACCCACGCCGCTGTAAATAAACAGCGGATTGTAAATATAGCCGGGACGCTCGGCCACGGCCAGGCTCGCGCTGTACGCGAAGCTGTTTGCCGGCCCCACGACGAAATTGTCGAACGTGAACCTCGGATTAAGCGTCGGTTTTTCGGCCACGCGCGTGCCGTCTTCTTCGATATAGCCCGCGCTTCTGTCGGCCGTCGCGGTTCCGGTGAACGAGTGAAACTGTCGGGGGACGACTTTGAATTCCACTTCGGTATGTTTCTTGGTGAAACTGCGAACCCGCTCGCTGATTAGCTCGGCATATCCCTCGTCGAGCCAAGTTTTAAGCAGCGCGGATTCGACGCCGAAAATTACGTGCTCCTCCGAGGCATCCTCGCAAGTCATTGGCGCGATTAAGAGCTCGTATTTCGGGCGCGGTATTTCGTCGCGAAGCGTTTCCCTGATATGGTCAAGCAGTTCAGTGCCGCTCACTCGGGTCATCCGCTACTCCTAAAAATCGAAGATAGATATTAACATACAAACAGCCGCTTGTTGAATAAGTGTTGACAGGACGCGAAATCCGCCGTCGGCAAACCACAGACGGCAATTATACTCCTTAACGAGAGTGGATTACTCCCCTTAACTTATTAACAAGTTACTAACAAATCCCCGTTCTTCCGGATAAGGGATGCCCCTCCCGAAAGAGCAAGTCAGCATATTAGCCCAAGATTTCGTTCTTGGCAATAGTCTTTGAATTTTTTTTATAAACGTCTTTTATTTCTTTCTTATTTTCGGTTCCCGCCGGCATTTACGGCTTTCCCGCAAGCAAAATGATTCTCCTCGACGACTTCGAAACAGCGGATTTGTCGAATCCGCCCCAAACGTTTTCTATTTTCAGCCCCGATTCTTCGATAAGCCCATCCAGTTCTTTTGGGAAAATAACCGCGAGCATTACGAATCTCGTAACGCATTCCGTGGCGCCGTCGCCCCGCATATACAGATAGTTGTACTCCATCATAAGCGTTTGATCCACGGGGTTGTATTCGTGGCTTTGGAACAGCGACACCCATTGACGCTTGTACCGGTCGAAAAAGCTCTTTACGAATTTGTGCGTAACGCGCTTTTCGCCCATGTAATCGGGATGCGGCAATCCGATTTCCACGTAAAGTTTGCCGCGATTCACGAGCGAGTGGCGGCAAAGCTTGAGGAATTCCAGCCGGCTTTGACGTGTGAGCATAAGCTGGAGAAAGTTGAAAGGAAGAAGCACCGAAGAAAATCTTCCGTCCAGCGCCGCGCTCGACAGCTCGCCTGAAACGAGCTTCACGTTCGCGCGCACGGCGACGTCTTCGTTGGCGAGTTTTTTTTCGAAAAGCTCGCACATCCCCTTGCTCTTTTCAATCGCCGTTATTTTCACCCCCGCCCTCGCCATCGGGAGGGTAAGCCTTCCCGTGCCTGCTCCGGCCTCCAAAACCGGCCCGCCGGCCGCCTTCGAAATCTCCAGCACGAGGGGAACGTCGTCGGCGTAATCGCTGTAATCGCTTTCGTACCGCCACGCGTCTTCGAAGCTGTCGTAAAGATTGGTGATAAGTCCGGGCATCGAGAATATTATCGGCTTATCGAGCCGTTCCAAGCAATAGGCTGCCGCTTGCGCGGGATTATTGTTCCCGAACCAAACCGCCGTTTGCCGTCTTTGGCGGTCCGGATTTTAACGCGGCTATTGTCCAAATCCAAAGCAGAATCAAAACCGCGATTCCAACGGCCGTCATCCCGCTGGTGTTCGCAATCCTGTTCGCGTTGTCGAGTTCGAGATATGGAGCAATCGAAATCCACGGCAAGTAAACTCCCCAAATTGCCGCCGCTAAATGCCCCGCGCCGGCATTAGCTTTGTGAAACCTCGCCCAAGCCCTTAAACCGGCCCCCGCGCACAGAATCAGCGCCGCCGCCGTCGCCGCTCCGCTGGCCGCGAATTGAGAATCGACAAGCGCTCTCGAAAGCACTTTCGTTACAAAAATATACGCGCCGCTGAAAACGAGCGCTTCGATGAAATATTGAACGGCACCGCCGGGGATTTTCCGCACTTTATTTTCGGGAACAACTATCTTCCGTGCCGCAAAAACGAGAATGGCAGCGGCAATAAGCGATCCCAAGGTTTTTAATCGCCAATTCGAGGCCAGCCTATCGTCCTGATACGCCAGAAATCCGATGCACGCGTCGAGAGTGAACAGAATAAGAACTGCGCCGAAAAATGCGTCGCCTGTCCATCGCTCCCGCCGCGCTTCGGCCGAAACAAGCGCTTCCGCAATTGCTATCGGCGCGAGAATCGAAAAAACTGCGTGAAAAAACAAGGTCGTAGCGATGTGGAAAAAGTAAATCCCCGCGGCGTTGTCCAAGTAGAAGGCGGGATTAAGCCTGATGTCGCCAAATCCGAAGTACGATTTTACGACGAATCCTTCCAACACCAGAGCGAACGCGGCCGCCATTAAAATACGACCGCTCCATCCCGTGCCCCATGTAATCGACGCTTCGCGAACAAGCAGCGCTCCCCCGCCGTACAGCGCCACGAGAAGCACGAACGAAACCGGGTGAAAGAAAACGTCCGGGGGCGTCGCTCCGGTCAGCAACCGGGCCAAAATTGCGGGCGAAACGATCAGCCATACGGTTGCCGCAAGCTTATTCAACCCAGGACTTGCGGAAATTTTCTTCGCCCTTCCGCCAAGTACGCCGCTTGAATCCTCGCGAGTCATAGCTTCCGCCTTTCGAATTGCGTCGAACAAAGATACCATTATTCGCGACGAGAATGCCTACGCGATGTCTGCGGAATGAATAAACTTGATACAATATACTGCCATTGAGGAGGCGTAAGTTGAAAGAAGAAAATTCCAACGGCGGCGGTTCAAAACCGGATTTAGGAGGGCAGGCGGGGGGCGAAATGCGGGACGATTTGGGGCATGCCAAGAATCTAGGCTTCGGACAAAAAATTTTCGCTTTGTTCTTTCGGCCATCTTTGTTGTTTTCCGATATAAAAAGCAGGAACGACTTTATTTTGCCCGGGATTGCATTGTTCGTATTGGCATTGCCCGTGATTTTTATGTTGGGCCACTTTGTTGAGGCATTCTCCGGGGGCGTCGAAACCACCTCGACGGAAGATTTGGCCGACTTTCCTTTAACTTCAATGTACTACATAGTGGCATTATTCAGTTTGCCGCTTTCAATCGCGGCAGATTGGATTGTTTTCGCAGTAATCGTATTCCTTATCGCGAGCGCTCTTTCACACCGGCTGGATTTTCTTAAACTCGTTTCCGTCGCGGGGTTCGCGCTGATACCGCAATATTTGGGATCGATTTTGATAATGGCGTTGCTGAACAGCCAAATGACTCCGAATTCCGGAATCGGTCTCGAACTCGGCGAGCAAGCGAAATCCGCAATGACCTTTTCGCTGGACCAGCTGTTTGCTGTGGATGGAAGCGCAAAGGGTTTTTTAAGGGCATTCGACCTATTCCAACTCTGGAAAATCTACCTGCTGGCCATCGGACTTAGGTTCACGTTCGGTTTGTTTGCAAATAAAGCGGTGGTCATTGCGGCGATTTATTTTGTATTAATGGCGATTTACTACTTTTTCCAGTCGGTCGCGATGGATGTCTTTTCCGGCCTGTTGTCGAATGACCGTTTACCCGAATACATCGGCGAGTAGCGAGTTCCCGTCGAAATCTTCCGTTTGCATATCGGCGGCCTATATCAAGGTCTCGCGATTCTTGCCGTTTTCGGCCGCGCCTATGCTTGAGCCATTCGAATCGGAATCCGGCATTTTTCCTCCGCCGGTCTTTTATACGGAACTTTCTCTTCATGAATATCATCTCAAAGCAGGTCGCAGGTAATTTCAGCCCTTTTGTTTGCATTTCCGGCAATAACTGTGCATATAATTGCCGGGGTTTTCAAGGAGGACATGATGGACGAAAACATGAGCGCCTCGCCGCCCTCCGGCGCGGGCGAATCCGGCTCCGCGGAGCCTGCGCACTCGCGAACCAGCGATGTGCCGAAGAAATTGGGTTTTTTCGAGAAGATTTTGAACATCTACATCGAGCCTTCGAGCGTGTTCAAGAATCTTTACTACCACAACGATTGGGTTACGCCTTTGGTCTTCGGCGGCGTACTGACAATTATCGCCGGCATTCTCAATATGAATTATTCGGCCGAGGCGCAAAACGCCTTTCGCGAACTTATGGGCACGCCGTTGCCGGAAGCGGCAGGGGCGATTTCGCAATATGTTCAACTCGCTTTCGCCCCCATAGGCCTTCTTTTCGCGTGGCTGATTGCCGCCGCAATCGTATTCGTACTAGGAACGTTCCTTCTCGAACATGTCGATTTCATAAAGCTCTATTCAGTTGTCGCGTTCGCTTGGATGCCCGCGGTCTTTACGAATCTCGTTAACGCGATTTACAAAATGGGCCAAACGCCCGTGATTTCGAGCTACGACGATTACATGGATGCAATGATGCCTTGGACGATTTCCCTCGGCCGCGTTTTAAACGGCGACGGAATTTTCTTTTCGCTCGCGTCCGTAATTGACGTCTTTACGATTTGGAGTTACTGGCTGCTGTTCCTCGGTTTGATTTACGCTTTCAGAAACAAACCCAAAAACGCCGCCGTCGTTACGATTATCTACGTTATATTTTCGCTCGCTTTCGCCGCGGGAATGCTTGCGCTCACCGCGCAATTCAGGCCGCCGGGATTGTAAAGGCGTATTATGTCGAAAAAAGCACGCGCACTGATATTCGTTGTTTTCATCGCCGCGGTCATAGCCGTCGCCTTGCTCGCGCAAAAGGGAATCTTTTCGGGCGGCGAAAGCGCCAAAACCGAGCAGGCCGATAAGGAAGATAAAAGATTCAAGCCCGTGGAGCGCGGTGACATTCGCGTCACTATCAAGGCGACCGGCCTTATAGAGCCGAAGTCTCGCGTTCGAATCAAAAGCGAGGCATCCGGCAGAATCGAAAACCTTTACATCAAGGAAGGCGACGAAGTTAAGCCGGGCGATCTCATCGCCAAGCTCGATCAAACCAACCAGAAAATCAACCTTCGCCGGGCGGAACTAACCGAGAGGCTTCGCAAAGTCCAGCTCGAACAGGTGAAGGGAAGCTCGAACAAGGCCACTCTCGTTTCGCTGAAGTCGAACGTCGATACCGCAAAACTCGCCCTTGATCAAGCCGAGCTTTATTACGGCAGGGTGAAGGAACTTCATTCCAAAGATTACGCGACAAGCCAGGAACTCGACGAAGCCGGAAGAAGGCGGGACGAGGCTAAACTCGCACTGTCGCAGGCCGAGGCCCAGCTTGCCATTCAGTCCGAGGAAAAAACCGCCGAAGACGTAAAAGCCGCTGAAATCGCATGGCAGCTTTCGAAAGTGGACCTCGATGACGCCCGCAAAGGCCTCGGCGACGCGACGATTATCTGTCCCATTTCCGGCACCGTTCTCATGAAAAATGTCGAGGAAGGCGACACCGTGGTTTCATCCACCGGCGTGTTCGGCGAAGGCACGACCATCTGCGAAATAGCCGACCTGGCCGAGGTCCAAATTCGGGCGAGCGTGGACGAAATAGACATAGGCCGCGTCGAAAAGGGCCAGAAGGTGGTCGTCGAAGTGGACGCATATCCGATGGAGAAATTCGACGGTCTCGTCGCGAACATCTTCCAGCAGGGCGCGAGCGCCGGCGGAATAACAAGCTTCACGGTGATAATCGAAGTGGACAATGCCGACCGCCGGCTTTTGAGCGCGATGACGGCGAACGTGGAGATTGTCGCCCAAACCGTGGAAAACGCGATAGTCGTGCCATACGACGTCGTGCGAACGGACGACGAGCTCGGCACTATCGTGTACGTGAAAGGCACCGACGCCCGGGGCCGCGTCAAGCCCGAAAAGCGCAAGGTCAAACTCGGCTCGACGGATTACGAACACACCGAAATCATGGAAGGCATCGAAGAAGGCGAACTAGTGATGGTCGAAAACGTTCCGCAGGCGACGACGACGCGTTTCGGCGGCGAAGTAAAAATCGAGTAAAAAGAGGCATCGGGCTTGTCCGTTCTCGTAACGAATTTCAAAATCGCCTGGCGCAACCTAATGATGAACAAGGTGCGCAGCATCCTGACGCTTCTCGGCCTGATGATAGGAGTCCTGTCGGTTATCAGTATCGTTTCGCTCGGCGAAGGCCTGAAAATGATGTTCGCCGGCCAAATCGGCAGCATGGGAAACGACGTGATGTGGGCCATTCCGCAGGCGCCTGCGCGGCCCGGGCAAAGCCGCACGAACGTTCAAAGCCGTCTCTTCGAGATGGACGACGTTGATGCGCTGCGCAAAGACGCCAGCGGGCTTTTCAGCCATGCAAGCGCGGCGTACGAAACTTGGGGCACCGCCAAGTTCATGGATAGGAACAAGAACGTCGTCATCGAAGGCACGGACGAGTTCATGCGGGAAAATTACGGGCTTAAACTCGTCAGCGGCCGCCCTATAGACAAAGGCGACATTTTGGCCAGAGCGCGCATAGTTATAATCGGCTCGAAAGTCGCGGAGGAAATGTTTCCCCCGCTTATCGACCCGCTCGGAAAAAGGATCAACGTTTCCAGCGGCGCGTTCGGCACGCAAGCCCTAACCGTGATCGGAATACTCGAAAAGAAAGGCGGCGGCTTCGGCGGGCAAGGATTGGACGACGCGATATTCGTTCCATACACGACCGTTCAAAGCCGGTTTCTCGGCAACAAGAAAGTCCAATACATAATGATAAAGCTGTCCGATATCGAAAAAGCGGACGAAGCGAAGGCGCAGGCCGAGCGCATATTGCGGCGCCAGCGGCGCGTCACCGACCCGAGCATGGACAACTTCCAGATTATGTTCATGAGCGACTTTCTCGATTTCGCAAACACTTTCGTCAACGGACTCGTGACCGTTTTCGGCGTCGTGGCGGTGATTTCGCTAATCGTCGGCGGAATCGGAATCATGAATATTATGCTTGTAAGCGTCACAGAGCGAACGCGCGAAATCGGCCTCCGAATGGCCCTCGGCGCGCGCCGCGTAGTAATTCTTCTCCAATTTTTAATCGAGGCAGTCGTCTTGACTTTCATGGGAGGAGTTCTCGGGCTTTTGGGCGGAATCGGAACGGGATTCGCCGTCGCAAAATGGCTCGGCAAGATTCTGGAAACTAACTGGAACGTTCACATGCCCGTTCACATAGTTATTTTCACGCTCGCAATCAGCTCTTTCATCGGCATATTCTTCGGCGTTTACCCCGCTTTCAAGGCCAGCCGGCTCGACCCGATTGACGCGCTTCGCTACGAGTAATCGTCCTCGAAGTACGTAATCGCGGGAAGCAAGGTATATAGCTTTTGCCGGGCCGAGTTCGCGCCCGGACGGAATTGAATGACAATACTTCTCCGGATATTCCGGAAATGGAGGTTCGGTATGAACAAGGTAATCGGCGGTTTAGGTGTTTTCGCGGCGGTCGCGGTTTTTGCGGCGGCCTTTATTCTCGCGTCGAGCTTCTCGGCTCCCGCGCAGGCGGCGGAAGTCGAAGACGGCGGCTATTACTTCGCTGTAACCCTAGATTACGGTTTCGACGAAGCGTACGAACGTGTGACGGAAGCGCTTAAATCGGAAGGCTTCGGCATACAGCACGAGACCGATTTTCAGGCTGTTATGAAAGCGAAACTCGGCAAAGACATTCTGCGCTACCTGCTGCTGGCCGCGTGCCACCCCGAACTGGCTTTCGAGACATACTCAAACGAGGAATGGGCCGGGATAATGATGCCGTGCACGGTCGTCATTCGCGAACTGCCGGACGGCAACGCCGCGGTGGCCATCAAACACCCGGGGATGCTCCCGATTGCGACGGGCAACGACGCGCTCGCTCCTATTTCCCACCAGCTAATCGAAAAATCGCTTAACGTGCTCGCCGCGCTTTAGTCGCGTCGTACATCCTTAGTTTTACCGGTTGCGGCGAAGCGGCATCCGTGCTATGCTTTGCGCGCCCGAAAGGAGGTGCACCCAATGAAAATCGATAGGTTTGCGGTCGTTTCGGTTGCGGCTGTTTTGTTTGCGTTTGCCGTGCCTGCATTAAGTCTGGCGCAAGAACTGACAAACGAAGGCGTCGTAGTTTCGAACTCCGATGTTCACGCCGCTCAAGGTAAGAATATTTCGCACAATGAACGCGCGCCCGGCCAAGGTTTTTCGTACAAAAAAGGCGTTTACGCAGGCAATAGCACAAACTTGCAGGACGTAATCGACGGAATTCATAAATTCGCGAAGCGAAACGGGCTGACGGTTCTGTACGAATACGAAATCGTAGATGAGTATCCGGAAGAAATGAAACCTTACACGGGAAGGGATACGCACAAAAAGATATTCATCGGAATTTACAGCCCCGATCTCGCCAGAAAAGCCCTCGAAGCGGATGGGGATTGGTACGCTTCCGCCCCGATGCACTTCGAAATTGTGCTCGACGATTATGCGGGGACGCCGGATTACACGATTTCAAGCACGAGCGGCAAACCGGTTTCGGGAATGACCGGGGAAGAGCGGCTGGCGAATACATTGCCCTACGAGGGGCCGCCCGCAATTTGCGGAGCAACGTTCACGTTTTTCGGCATAACCAACCCCTCGGCGTCGCCGAATCCGGAACTTTTGGAAGTGGTCGAGGAACTCGGCAAAACCGCATTGTTTTTCTGCGTGATGACTATTTAAAGAACCAATTCGGCAAGGCGTATTGCCGAATCCGGATTATTTACATTATTTCCCTGCCGCTCCGGTATAGCAGTACTTTCCGGGGCAGGGCTTTCTGTTCGCGCCGGATTGTTATAGTATTTCCGGGCGCCGCCTTGCGCGGGGAGCTAAATGTTCGACTATGACGTAATCGTTGTCGGCTGCGGGCCTGCCGGACAAAAGGCCGCGATCAAATGCGCGAAAGTCGGCCGCCGTGTCGCAATCGTGGACAGGCGTGAAGTCGTCGGCGGGCTTTGTCTTCACGTCGGCACCATTCCTTCGAAAACGCTGCGCGAAGCCATCATATACCTTTCCGGCTATTACGAGCGCAAAGTTTACGGCGACGATTATTGCGTAAAAAAAGACATCACGGTCGAAGACCTCTTGTTCCGCTCGAACGCGATTATCCGCAAGGAAGTGGAAATAATCCACGACCAGCTGGAACGAAACGGCGTCGAAGTCCTCACCGGAATCGGCAGGTTTATCGGCCCGAACTCCATCTGCGTTACCAGCAGCAAAGGCCCGAAGGAAGTTTCCGCCGAAAAATTCGTAATCGCCTGCGGTACGATGCCCCACCGGCCTGAGCGCGTTCCGTTCGACGAGCAGCGCATTATCGTCACGGACGAAATAATGAATCTGCCCGTCCTTCCGAAAAAGATGCTCATCGTCGGTGGCGGCGTGGTCGGCGTCGAATATGCGGCTATGTTCTGCCTGCTCGAAACCGAAGTGCACCTTATCAGCCAATATCCGGACATGCTTCACTTCGTGGACAGCGAACTTGTGGAAGCGCTTTCCCGCCATATGACCCGGAACGGCGTAAAATTTCATTTCAACGACCTTATCGAAACCATTCGCGTCGACGGCGATAGCGTAGTCGGAAAGCTTCAAAGCGGAACAACTTTCGAAGCGGACCTCGTTATGTTCGCGGCGCAGCGTTGGGGAGCGACTCTCGATTTGAACCTCGAAGCGGTCGGCGTGACTCCCGACGATAGAGGCTATCTGAAAGTTGACGAGCATTTCAAAACCGAGGCGCCGAACGTTTGGGCGGCGGGCGACGTAATCGGTTTCCCCAGTCTAGCTTCGACATCGCTCGAACAAGGGCGAAAGGCGGCAAACAGCCTTCTCGGTTTGAAGGACACTCCGTTTCAGGAAGTTTTTCCCTACGGCATTTACACCGTTCCCGAAATATCGATGGTCGGAGCGAGCGAGCAGCAGCTGATTAAAGAAGGCAAACCATACCTAACCGGCATCGGGCATTATTTGGACACCGCCAAGGGCCAGATTATGTTCGACGAGGACGGCATCATCAAAATTCTTTTCAATCCCGATACTCGCGAGATATTCGGGGTTCACATCATAGGCACGCAAGCGACCGAACTCATACACATCGGACAGGCGGTTCTGTTGAACAATGGAACGCTCAATTATTTCATCGATACGGTTTTTAATTATCCTACGCTCGCCGAAGTGTATAAAATCGCCGCGCTCGATGGTAGAAACAAACTCGGCTACGGCCGATAGCGCCGGTTTCGATACTTGCGCGCACTAAAATTTCGCGGGCGGGTTGAGATATTGGAACTTTAGGTTTACAATTCCGGCTCGCGTGTTTCATCGGCGCCCCTGTGGTGCGTGAAAACCGTCTCAAAGCCGCAAGGACGCGACATGTCCTTGACTGGCTAAATATATATGTTTCTGGTATGAATTACGTTTGCGCTTCGCACCGCGAGGCGCAATTCGGGGTCGCTGATGGATTTTAAAGGTCCTTTCTTCCCCGCGTGGGCGGACAGGCTGGTGCCGGTCGTGCTGCTTCTTGCGATCGGCGGCGCCGTCTACGTGATTGTGCTTATCGGGTTTCTCGTCTCGCCGAAGACGACTCGCCTCGGGTACATGCCCGAGCAGCCCGTGCCGTACAGCCACGAGCTTCACGCGGGTAAGCTCGGTATTGACTGCATGTACTGTCACACGACGGTGAAAACCGCCGCGCAGGCGTCCATTCCTCCGACTCAAACATGCATGAACTGCCATTCGTCGGTGTTCACCGAAAGCCCGAAGCTTTTGCCCGTGCGCCAGAGCCATACGAGCGGAATGCCGATTAAGTGGCTCAGGGTTCACAATCTTCCCGACTTCGCATACTTCAACCACAGCGCGCACGTGACTCGCGGCATAGGCTGCGTTTCCTGCCACGGACGCGTCGATAAAATGGAAACGGTGTATCAGGCCGAGCTTCTCACCATGGGCTGGTGCATCGACTGCCACAGAGCGCCCGAAAAACACCTCAGGCCGAAGGAGTTCGTAACGAATATGGACTGGACGCCCGAGGAAGATCAGCTTACTATGGGGCGAAGGCTTAAGGCCGAATACAACATCAATCCTTCTACGGACTGCTGGACATGTCACAGGTAAACGGTAATCCCGGCGGAAAAAAATTCTGGCGAAGCCTCGACGAAGTCGGGGATACTCCCGCGTTCAGAATGTTTTACGACCGCGAATTTCAACCGGACGCGACCGAATTGGACGAAAATTCCCGGCGCACGTTCCTCAAGCTTATGGGCGCTTCGTTCGCGCTCGCGGGAGTTACGCTTACTTCTTGCCGTCAACCGGAAGAATACATCGCGCCTTACGCGCACCGGCCGGAAGGCAGGACCCCCGGCGTGGCGGAGTTTTTCGCGACAACCATGGAGCTAAGCGGCGCCGCGCGCGGTCTTCTCGTAAAAAGTTACGACGGCCGCCCTATTAAAATCGAAGGCAATCCCTCGCACCCGATTAACCGCAGCAATCCGTTCGACTACAACTCCGGCCGCGAACGGATGAAGGGGCTGCGCGTGGAAAGCAAGCTCGGTGCTTCGAGCGCGTTCGAGCAGGCCTCCATTCTCGAACTTTACGACCCCGACAGGAGTTCGTCGCCCATCCTGCGTGAAAATGGCGGAAAAGGAATCCGGAAAACCGCATCCGACTTCAGGAGCTTTTTGGCCGAGCGCCATAATTTGCATAAGAGCGGCGGAGGCGAAGGTCTGTATTTTCTATCCGAATCCACCTCTTCGCCTGCGACTAACAGGCTTCGCAAAAAAATTATGGCAGCGTCGCCCAACGCAAAATTCCACGTTTACGAACCGGTTGGAAACGACGCGGAGCGGCTAGGAACCCGGATGGTATTCGGACGCCCGCTTCGGATGCATCCGATGTTTTCGCAGGCGAAAACCGTCGTTTCTTTCGACAGCGACTTTCTTATGACCCATCCTTCGGCCGTAAGAAACGCGCACGACTTCGCGTCGAGACGCAATCCCGACGGCGACATGAGCGTGTTTTTCGCGTTCGAATCGGGCCACACCGTCACGGGCAGCAACGCGGATTACCGCAAGGCCGTATCCGCTTCCGCAGTTCCCTCTTTCGTTGCCGCGCTGACGCTCGAATTGATTGGCGGCGGAGTCGCCGTCAAAGACGCAGCGTCGTTAAAACCGCACCTCGAAAATCTCGCCGGCGCCGCACTCGGCGACGAAAACGTTAAAGCAGCCGCGCTGTCGCTGCGCCAAAGTCGCGGAGCCGGAATCGTTATTGCGGGTTACGAACAACCCGCCGAAGTTCACGCGCTTGCCGCGCTCATCAATCATGCGCTTGGAAACGCAGGCAAATGCGTGCTTTATACGGAACTCACGGATCCCGATCGCGAAGATTTCGCCGGCTCGATAAAAGACTTGGCGGCGGATGTCGAATCCGGCAAAGTTAAAACGCTGATAATTCTCGGCGGAAATCCCGTTTATAACGCACCGGCCGATTTGAATTTCGGCGAGCTTATCGCAAAAGCCGGTGCAACCGCTCATGTAAGCCTTTACGACGACGAAACCTCCGCGGCCTGTCTTTGGCACGCGCCGCGCGCCCACTTCCTCGAATCCTGGGGCGATTCGCGCGCCGTCGAAGGCACATATTGCCTCACCCAGCCGCTAATCGAGCCTATGTACGGCGGATTAACCGACCTTGAAGTTCTTGCCGTATTCGCCGGCGAGGAAAAGCTTTCCGCTCGCGAACTTACGCGCAAGTCTTTCGACGAAGCCTATCCGTACGGAGATATCGCGGACAAGGCATTCGACGCAGCGCTGAGCGAAGGCTGTCTTCCTCCGTCGTTTTGGCCCGCGCTCGCGCCCGAAATCGAATCCACATCGTTCGCGTCCGGGCTTTCCGCGCTCGGCGGTTCGGCGGGAGAAATCGAAATCGCTTTTCGCCCGTCGTATTGCATTTTCGACGGAAGGTTCGCCAACAACGGCTGGCTTCAGGTCAATCCCGATCCTATGACCAAACTCACGTGGGACAACGCAGCGCTGATTTCGCCGAAGCTCGCCGAAGCGAAAAAAATTCGGAGCGGCGACGTTATCGAAGTTACCGCGGGCGGCGCTTCGATAAAAATCCCGGCGTTCGTTCTTCCCGGCCAGCCGGAGAATACGATTACGCTTCCGCTCGGATACGGCAGAACTCGCGCGGGTAAAGTAGGAAACGGAGTGGGAGTAAGCGTTTACCCGCTAAGGAAATCCGGCGCTATGCACTTCGCCGGCGGCGCGGAAATTCGCAAAACGGGAAGACGCAAGAAGCTCGCAACCACGCAAGACCACCACGCAATAGACATTGAAAAACTCGGCAGCCGCGAAAAGGAACGCCGCCTCGGCGAGCTCGCTCGCGAGACGACTTTGGCCGATTACAGAAAGCATCCCGATTTCGCCAAGCACAAAGTGCACCATCCGCCGCTCGAATCGCTTTGGCGGGAGCACGAGTACGAAGGTCACAAATGGGCGATGTCAATCGACCTTAACGCTTGCGTGGGATGCGGCGCGTGCCAAATCGCCTGTCAAGCGGAAAACAACATTCCCGTCGTTTCGAGGGACGAAGTAGCCCGCGGCCGCGAGATGCAGTGGATTCGGGTGGACCGCTATTTCAGCGGCGACATTCATGCTCCTAGCGTGCTTCACCAGCCGGTCACCTGCCATCATTGCGAAAACGCTCCCTGCGAGCAGGTTTGCCCCGTTGCCGCGACTGTTCACAGCTCGGAAGGGCTTAACGAAATGGTATATAACCGCTGCGTAGGCACGAAATACTGCGCCAATAACTGCCCCTACAAAGTCCGGCGGTTCAACTTCTTCAACAATCACAAGCATATGACCGAAGTCGAAAAGCTTGCGATGAATCCGGAAGTGACCGTGCGAAGCCGGGGTGTGATGGAAAAGTGCAGTTTCTGCGTCCAGCGGATTCAAGAAGTAAAAATAAACGCGAAAAACGAAGGCCGCGCCATCGTGGACGGCGAAGTCGTTCCGGCATGCGCACAAGCTTGCCCGGCGAAAGCGATTACTTTCGGCGACCTGAACGACCCGGCGAGCCGGGTTAAAAAAGCGTTCGACCATAACCGCAGTTATGGGATGCTCGGCGAACTGAATGTAAAGCCCAGACTTGAGTACTTGGCCAAAGTCAGAAACGTGGATAACGGCGCTCAAGGCGCCGGGCGCGACGAATATGAAGAACATTCCGGGGGCGGGCACTAGAAATGAACGCACTTCCTCACGACGCAACTTTCGATAACACCATCGACGACCCCAGAGTAAAGCCCGTTCTCGTAACCGGCGGCAAGTCTTTTTCGGATATAACCGAAACCGTTTGCGGAATAACGGAAGCGCCGAAACCGACCCGGGCGTGGTGGATTGCTTTCGGCATCGCGTCGCTCCTCACGCTTAATCTGCTGCTAATGCTGGGATATCTTGTCGTTACCGGTATCGGCGTGTGGGGCGTCAACGTTCCGGTAAGCTGGGGCTTCGATATCGTCAACTTCGTTTTCTGGATCGGCATCGGCCACGCGGGCACGCTCATCAGCGCCATATTGTTCCTTTTCCGCCAAAAATGGAGGACGGGTATCAACCGCTTCGCGGAAGCGATGACGATTTTTGCGGTTATTTGCGCGCTGATCTTCCCGACCTTCCACGTCGGTCGCGTCTGGCTTATTTACTGGCTTCTTCCCATCCCCAACCAAATGTGGATGTGGCCGAATTTCAGAAGCCCCCTCCTTTGGGATGTCTTCGCGGTTTCGACCTATTTTCTCGTGTCCCTTCTCTTCTGGTACATGGGAATGATTCCGGACTTCGCCACCCTTCGCGACCGGGCGGTCACGAAAATACGCAAATTCGTTTACGGGCTACTCGCGCTCGGCTGGCGCGGCGCCAACCGCCAGTGGCTGAGATTCGAAAAAGCCTATCTGCTTCTCGCCGCGCTCGCCACCCCGCTCGTCCTGTCCGTCCACTCCGTCGTCAGTTTCGACTTCGCGACGAGCGTTATTCCCGGTTGGCACACGACGATTTTCCCGCCTTACTTCGTCGCGGGCGCAATTTTCGGCGGCTTCGCGATGGTTCTTACGCTCGCCATTCCTTCCCGCCAGTTTTTCGGGCTGAAAAACATCATTACGATGCACCACCTCGAAAACTGCAACAAGATTATTCTCGCCACCGGAATGATGGTGGGATACGCTTACGCGGTCGAGTTCTTCATCGCGTGGTACGGCGGCAATATGACCGAGCTTTTCGCGTTCGTCAATCGCGCCCTCGGCCCGTATTCTTGGGCGTACTGGACGATGATTACCTGCAACGTTATTTTTCCCCAGCTTTTTTGGTTTAAAAAATTCCGCACCAGCATTCCCGTTATGTTCATCGTGGCGATAGCCGTTGACATTGGCATGTGGTTCGAGCGCTTCGTTATCGTCGTAACCTCGCTTCATCGCGATTATCTGCCTTCCTCTTGGGGAATGTACACGCCGTCATGGGTCGAAGTTATGACTTTCCTCGGCTCGCTCGGCTTGTTCTTCTTCCTATTCCTGTTATTCGTCCGGTTTCTGCCGATGGTTGCGATGGCCGAAGTCAAAAGCGTAATGCCGCAGGCCGACGTTCACGGCGACGAGCACGACGCTCACCGCCCGCTGGGCGACTACTGGGGCGACGCGCCGAAGAGCCACGACGAGCGCAAAGCCGCTTTGGAAGGTGAGGCGAAATGAGCGGAAATCCGGTAAATGCCGCTCCCGCGGAGAAAACTGAAAAGAAACTTCTCGGCTACTTAGTGGAATTTTCCGAGGTTCACGACCTTCTGCACGCCGCGGAGAAAACCCGTGACGAAGGATTCACGCATTGGGACTGCCACACGCCGTTTCCCGTGCACGGACTGAACGACGCGATGGGACTAAGGGCGACGAGGCTTCCGTACTTCGTTTTCGTTTGCGGTTTCGCGGGGCTGTTCCTCGGCATACTTATGCAGTGGTGGATGAACGCCTACGATTATGCGCTCAACATCAGCGGCAAGCCGTTCTGGAGTCTCGCCGCAAACATCCCCGTTGCATTCGAAATGACTATTCTATTCGCCGCTTTCGGCGCGTTCTTCGGAATGCTCGCGTTCAACCGGCTGCCGAAGTACTATCATATGGCTTTCAACAGCGAAAGGTTTTCTCGGGCGACGAACGACAGATTTTTTATCAGCGTATGCGCCAGCGATCCGAAGTTCGACGAATCGGCGACCGTGAGTTTTCTCGAATCCATCGAAGGCGGAAAAGTCGAAGCGGTTTACGGGGAGGAGGGATAGGAAATGCCCAAATGGTTAATCCCCGCGATTGTTTTGATGGCGTCTCTTTCGTTCATCCCTCTTTCGCTGATTATGCTCAAGCGAAGCGGCCCGGCGGATTTGCCGAGGTTCGAACTCATTCCCGATATGGACAATCAACAGAAATTCAAGCCGCAGTCTTTCAATCCGATGTTCGCCGACGCGCGCTCGATGCGTCCGCCGGTGGCCGGTGCAGTCCCCTACAAAAAGCCCAGGCTCGACGACCATTTGGAAAAAGGCATCGACGAAGGCAAATGGGCGGATGATTTTCCTTCCGGCATTCAGGTTAACGAAGAGTTCATTACGCGCGGCCGCGAAAAGTACAACGTTTTCTGCGCTCCCTGCCACGGCCTATCGGGATACGGAAACGGACCGGTCGCGGTACGCGCCGAAGAACTGGCTCAAGGCACTTGGACTCCGCCGTCCAGCTACCACACCGAACTCGTTCTCGGCCGCCCCGCCGGTCACATATTCAACACGATAACGAACGGCATAAGAAACATGCCCGCGTACGGACCGCAAATTCCGGTTGAGGATAGGTGGGCGATAGTGGCATACGTGCGCGCTCTTCAGCGCAGCCAAAACGCGAAAATCACCGATTTGCCGGAGGATGTGCGCAAAGACTTGATGCTGCGCGCGGGCGCCGATGCCGCCTCGGGCAGCGAAGTATTCGCCGGAGATGAAAATGGCAACTAGCGGCTCACTACACACGGTCGATTTGACGATGGTGCAAGGCGAAAAGCGGCATCTCGGCGGCTTCGGCGCGAAAATTTTCCTCGTTTCCGGCGCTATCGGCGTAGTTTCGCTAATCGCGGCGTTCCTTTACGGCGTAATGGCCGGCGGCGGCGTAAAGCGATTCGCGTTTTCTTATCTGCTCGGTTTCGCATATTTTCTTACTCTCGCCCTCGGCGCGCTGTTTTTCGTACAGATTCAGTTCATTACGCGGGCAAGCTGGAGCGTCGTCGTAAGGCGCATCGCGGAAATTTCGGCGGCGACAATGCCGGTGCTCGCGGTTCTCGCAATTCCGGTCGTTCTTTTCGCCGGGCATTTATACGAATGGGCTGCGCCCGGCCCGTCTCCGTCCGCATTAATGCTGCACAAGTCCGCCTATTTGAACATGCCGTTTTTCAGCGTTCGCATCGTCGTTTATTTCCTCGTCTGGATAGCGCTCGCGTTCGCCTTTTACGGCCGCTCGCTAAAGCAGGACGAATCGGGCGACGCAGCTCTTACGCTATCGCTCCAGCGGCTTGCGGGGCCCGGCCTCGTGGCGTTCGCGCTGACGCTTACTTTCGCTTCCTTCGATTTCCTGATGTCGCTAGATTACGCTTGGTTTTCCACGATTTTCGGCGTTTACGTCTTCTCCGGCGCGGCAGTGGGGTTCTTTTCGTTCCTTACCGTGCTCTCGATTGCGCTGCAAAAATCCGGCTTTTTGAAAAAAGCCATCACCATCGAGCATTATCACGACCTAGGCAAGCTCATTTTCGCGTTCACCGTTTTCTGGTGCTACATCGCGTTCAGCCAGTTCATGCTCATTTGGTACGGAAACATTCCCGAAGAAACCGCGTGGTTTTTGCGCAGGACCAGCGGCGAATGGTACTGGTATTCATGGGCGCTTCTGGCGATTCACTTCGTAATACCGTTTTTGTATCTAATCGCCCGCGGCATCAAACGGAAAAAGCGGCTGTTGATAGCCGGCGCTCTTTGGATGCTCTTCGCGCATTTCGTCGATCTTTACTACCTGATAATTCCGGAGTTCGACCAGGCATCGAAATCGCTGATGTTCAGCCCGATGGACGTGCTTTGCATGGTGGGAATCGGCGGAATTTTCATCGCGTCGATGGTAAAAATCGCCGGCGCGAATTCGATTATCCCGATGAAAGATCCGAGGCTGCTCGACTCGCTCAAGTTCGAAAACGTATAACGAAAGGAATATAAGGAGAAGCATATGGAACATGAAGGCGTAAATACAGCGGAAGTTCTTATCGGCGCGCTTATTTTCTCGATTCTCCTTTTCGTGACGATTGTCGTGACTTTCGCCGGATACAGGTATGCGGAAAAAGCGGAAGTGCGCGGCAAGATATATTCGGCAGGAAACGACTGGCTCGAAAACATAATCGCCTCGCAAGAGGCGGAGCTCGGCGGCTACAAAATAATCGACGCTTCATCCGGAAGGGCAACGATTCCGATCGACGATGCGATAGAAATCGTAGCGGGCGAAAACATGCTCGGCGCGCGGATGGCGAATCTCGCGCCGCCAAAAATGCCCGCGCCCGAAGTCAAGCCCGCTCCGCGCAAGCGCAGGGGGCATAGGTAACAGAAGGTGAAACCGTTGCGGGAAATAATTAATTTGCGGGCGGACATTGCGGCTCTTTTCGCCGCCGCCGTCGCGCTCGCCGCGCTTTCCGCTACGGCCGCCCCCGCATATTCGCAAATCGCTCAGAGAGATGTCGAAGAACTCGAAGGCGTCGGCATAACCGAAATGCCGGACGCGCAGATTCCCCTCGGCGCCGAATTCACCGACGAAAACGGCAACAAGGTGACGCTGGGCAAGTATTTTAACGGCGAAAAGCCGGTCATACTCACCCTTGTGTACTTCGAGTGTCCGATGCTCTGCACGCTCGTCGTTAACGGAGCGGTGGACGCGCTGCAGAAAATAAAATGGATGCCCGGCCGCGAATTCGAAATGCTCACGGTAAGTTTCAATCCCGCGGAAACGCCGATTCTTTCCAAGCTCAAGAAACAAAACTACATCAAAATGTACGGACGGCCCGATGCGGCGCGAGGCTGGCACTTCCTGACCGGTCGCGAAAAAGACATCAAGGCGCTCACCGAAGCCGTCGGTTTCGGCTATAAATGGAACGAAAAGCGCAAGGAATATGCGCATTCCGCCGCCCTCATCGTGCTTACGCCGGACGGCAGGGTTTCTCGTTACATTTACGGCGTAATGTACGACCCGGCGACCGTGAGGCTGTCGCTCCTCGAAGCGGGCGAAGGAAAAATCGGCACACCGCTCGACAAAGTGATGCTTTACTGCTTCCACTTCGATTCGAGCGAAGGCAAATATACGATGCATGCAATGAACGTCATGCGCCTCGGCGCGCTCGTCACATTATTCGCTCTCGGTACCACGATGAGCGGAGCATGGGCGTTCGCGCGCGTCAGGCGGCGGGACGGCCGCAAGGCCGCCGCCGGCGTCGATATAGGGGCGGAGGAATCGGGCAAATGGGCTTAATGTTCGGTGCGAAAGCGGTCGGCGGCGCGGCAGCCGTTTTTCAAGGCGATGGCGGGCTATGGATGCCAGTCAACGCATCCACGACCGCGCACAACGTGGACTTCATTTTCTGGCTGATAATGTGGATATCGGTCTTTTTCTTCGCGCTTATCGTCGCGCTTATGGGCGTCTTCGTCGTTCAATACCGGCGGCGCAAAGGAAAGGCTCCCGAGGAATCTCCTCACCACCATCAAATGCTGGAAATGGTATGGACCGTTATTCCGTCAATAATCGTCATTGTCATTTTCTATCTGGGCTTCAAAGGCTATCTCGACATGACCGTCGCGCCGGGAAACGCGATGGAAATTCAGGTAACCGGCCAAAAGTGGCAGTGGTTTTTCACTTATCCGAACGGCTACGTTGACGAAAATCTCCACGTTCCCGTCGGCACACCGGTCGAACTGATTATGTCCAGCGAAGACGTCATCCACAGCTTTTTCGTTCCGGCGTTCAGGGTGAAAAAGGACGTCGTGCCCGGCAGATACACCAAACTTTGGTTCGAAGCGACCAAGTCAGGCGAATTCGACGTCCTTTGCGCCGAATATTGCGGCACGGGCCACTCGGATATGTACGCCAAGGTTTTCGTACACGAACCCGGCGGTTATGAAACGTGGCTCGCCGACGCGTCCAGTTTCGTGGACAGAATGACGCCGGTGGAAGCGGGCGAAAAACTGTATAACACCAAAGGCTGCGCGCAGTGCCATACGACCGACGGCACCGCGCTTATCGGCCCGACGTTTAAAGAGCTTTTTGGCGAAACAGTCGCGTTCAAAGACGGAAGCAAGGCAGAAGCCGACGAGAATTATTTGCGCGAGTCCATTCTCGACCCGATGAAGAAAATCGTCGCCGGCTTCGACCCGGTTATGCCGACCTATCAAGGCAAAGTGAACGACAAGGAAATCGCCGCTCTCATCGAATACATTAAAAGCCTAAGCGAAAAGCACCGCGACAAGGTGCTTCAAGCGTGGCCGGATGCCGCAACCGGAGACGGCGATTCCGCCGGCGAAGAATCCGGCGATGATTCCGCGGAAGTCGAACAAGGCGAATCGGAAAGCGGCGAAGCCGGCGCGGATTCGGGCGGGCATGGCGGCGAAAGCGAGGACGGCGGCGATGCGCATTCGTAAACGCGGCGGCGCCGGCCAAGGAACGGTGAATTATCTATGGCAGTAAACGTACATACGGGCGGAGCGGAAGGCGGCCACGAGGGCAACTACCTTACGCATTCGCACGGCTTCCGCTCGTGGTTTCTGACGCTCGACCACAAACGGATCGGCGTGATGTATCTCGTCAGCATTCTGTTGTTCTTTTTCGTCGGCGGCATTTTCGCGATGCTCATTCGCACGGAGCTTTTCGCGCCCGGCCCCACGATAATGAACGCGGACATGTATAACCAGATGTTCACGCTTCACGGCGCGATTATGATTTTCCTCGTAATCATCCCCGGAATCCCTGCGGCGCTCGGCAATTTCATTTTGCCCCTCATGCTCGGCGCAAAGGACGTGGCGTTTCCGAAACTGAACCTGCTCAGTTTCTGGCTATACTGCGGCGGCGCGATTTTCTTTCTTATCACGCTCGCGACAGGCGGTCTCGACACCGGCTGGACTTTTTACACGCCGTACGCCACGACGACCGCGACAAGCGTCATCCCCGCCGTTCTCGGCGCGTTCATCCTGGGTTTCAGCTCGATTTTCACCGGCCTTAATTTCATCGTTACGATTCAATGGATGCGGCCGAAGGGAATGGGCTGGTTTCAGATGCCGCTTTTCCTTTGGGCGATTTATGCAACCGCAATCATCCAAGTTCTCGCAACTCCCGTCCTCGGAATCACGCTCCTGCTTCTTATCGCCGAGCGCGCTCTCGGAGTGGGCATTTTCGACGCCGCGATGGGTGGCAATCCGGTTTTGTTCCAGCACTTTTTCTGGTTCTATTCCCATCCGGCGGTTTACATAATGATTCTTCCCGCGATGGGTATCATCAGCGAAGTCATATCCGTCCACAGCCGCAAACACATTTTCGGCTACAAGGCAATCGCATACAGCTCGATTTCCATCGCGATAATCAGTTTCCTCGTTTGGGGACACCATATGTTCATCAGCGGCCAATCCGGCGCAGCGAACATGATTTTCAGCATCCTCACCTTCTTCGTCGCGATTCCTTCCGCGGTAAAAGTCTTCAACTGGCTGTCCACGATGTACAAAGGCTCCATCGCGCTCAACACGCCGATGATTTACGCGCTCGCGTTCCTTTTCCTGTTCGGCATCGGCGGACTGACCGGACTTTTTCTCGGCAGCGTGGCGACCGACGTCCACCTTACCGACACATACTTCGTCGTCGCCCATTTCCACTACGTAATGATGGGCTCCGCGCTCATCGCGTTTTTCGCCGGGCTTTTCCACTGGTGGCCTAAAATCACGGGCAAAATGTACGAGGACGGTCTCGGAATCGCGGGCGCGCTTTTCGTCTTCGTCGGGTTCAACGTAACGTTTTTCCCGCAATTCATAATGGGTTCGCAGGGAATGCCCCGCCGCTATTTCGATTACTTTCCGCAATACCAGCCGTACCACGAGCTTTCCACAATCGGCGGCTACATAATGCTCGTAGGTTTCATATTCGCCGCGGTCGCGCTCATCCGCTCGCTCGTCAAAGGCAAACCCGCGCCGGACAATCCATGGGGCGGTGCCACGCTCGAATGGCAATGCGGCTCGCCGCCCATTCACCATAACTTCGACGAGCCGCCTCCCGTGGGCGATCCTTACGATTACAGCGACATCGAATTCGACGAAAAGTCGAATAGTTACAGAAAAGTTACTTCAGCAACTTAAGGCCGGCGTTATGACAATAAACTCGAAAATTTCGGAGGATGCATAAGTGGCGAGTCACGAAGCCGGACATCCGCGCGCTCTTCAGCATCATTTCGACACGCTTCAGCGCCAGCTGAACTCGGACAAATTCGGAATGTGGCTGTTTTTGGTCACCGAAATTCTGTTTTTCAGCGGGCTTTTCTGCTGGTATTCGATTTACAGGTCCACGCACCCCGAAATCTTCATTTACGCACACAAATACCTAGACAAAATTTGGGGCGGCGTGAACACGATTGTGCTCATTTGCTCGAGTCTCACGATGGCCATCGCCGTGCATGCCGCGCAAACATCGAGGAACAAGCTTCTGATCCAAATGCTCGCGGCCACGCTTTTCTTCGCGTTCGTTTTCATGGGCGTGAAGTACATCGAATACAAAGCGAAGTGGGAGCACGGCCTTCTTCCGGGCAAGTATTTCACGGGCGGCTCGCACGATGAGGCCGGACACGCCGCGGAAGACGGCGCCCCAGCAGGCCTTCACTTGGACGCCGCCGCGCCGGTTCACGACGAAGCCGCGCATGCCGCCGGTCATCCCGAGTCGGTTATCGCGGAAGGCGCGCCGCTCGACATAGAGCGTTCGAGCATTATGCCGTCGGCCGTCGGACCGGCCGGTCTCGCGGAATCCGCGCTGGACGCCGGCCACGGAGGCGACGTACCGGCGAACGTTCACCTGTTCTTCAGCATTTACTTTGTAATGACCGGTCTTCACGCGCTGCACATCGTGGGCGGGATAATCGCGATGCTGATTCTGATTAGATATGCACGGCGGCGCGTATACGGCAGCGACTATTACACGCCCGTCGAGCTCGTAGGGCTTTACTGGCACTTCGTGGACCTCGTGTGGATATATCTATTCCCGCTTCTTTACCTCATTCACTAGCGGGAACTTGAAGGTGCGATATGACCGAAATGGAAAAAAATACCGCTGTTCATGACGAATCCGGGCACGACCCCGCGGAGCTTCACGTTCACGTCGTCCCCATAAAGTTCATGGTGCTTATTTGGGGCGCGCTCATATTCTTTACGTGGATAACGGTCGCGGTCACGTACTTCGACCTCGGCCCTCTCAACCTCTGGATAGCGATGGCGATTGCGACGTTCAAAGCGCTTCTCGTCGCGCTATATTTTATGCACCTTCGCTGGGACAGGCTTTTCAACGGCTTCGTTTTCATGTTCGCTCTCATATTCGTGATGCTTTTCGTCGGCATTTCGCTTATGGACACCGAGCAGTATCAACACGAAGTCATATACGACCAAGTGGAAGCGGTACCGGCGATACAAGATTCGGACCCTCACTAGTTTTATTGGCGCGCCGCCGCCGCCGAGGGGGAGAAAATGAACGAATTCGATAAAACCGCCGCCAAGTCCGCGCCAGCCGGGTGGCCCGACGCGAAAATCGGCAAAACCGGAATGTGGCTGCTTCTTGCCGCGCTCGGCATGCTCTTTCTTTCTTCGCTTACGGGCTTCTTTTACGTTCGCGGCACATCCGATGTTTGGCCTCCGCCCGGCACGCCGAACCTCCCGGCCGGACTGTGGGTTTCCACTTTCATCATATTCATATCGAGCGTAACGATGCAGTTCGCCGAAATGAGCGTAAAAGGCGGCCGGCTACAGAATTTGAAAACCGGCCTTGCCGCGACTTTCGCGCTAGGCACGGTCTTCCTTGTCGCCCAGATTCTCAACTGGTCCAGCCTCGTTTCGCAAGGCCTCGCCCCGAAGTCGCAAAACATCTTCGGCTTCCTTTTTTATCTGCTGACCTCCCTTCACGCCCTGCATGTCGTCGGCGGGCTTATCCCCCTCGGCATTACGCTCGCGAAAGCCGCGAAAGGCGCATACTCTGAAACCTACAGCCACCCCGTCCATTTCATGGCAATGTACTGGCACTTCCTCGGCGTAGTCTGGTACGTCATGTTCGCCGTGATTTTCGTTTTCGGATAATAGAGGGCGAGCCGTTTTTGAATCTCGACGCAGTCAATCGATAATTCCGAATGTTATTATTCGCCGTTGCTTAGCACAATCCAGCTTTTCGGCATTCCCGTTTGCGCCGGTTCGCGCGACGAAGTCCTTCGAACGGTTTTCGCGGAAGCCGGCGACGGGCGGCAAATCGCGGTCGCCACGCTTAACGCCGAAATGGCGGTTGCCGCAAGCCGGAATCCCGATTTCAAGCGGCTTCTCGCCGAGAAAATGCTCGTAATACCCGACGGTAAGCGCATCGCTGTCACCGCGCGCAAGGCGCTCGGCGTGAAGCTCGAAGTCTATCCGGGCATCGAATTCGCATTCGACCTCGTAAAATCTGCGGCGGAGCGCGGCGCCGCCGGCCAAAACGCCCATTCGATTTTTCTGCTCGGCGCAAAGCCCGGCGTCGCGGAAAAGGCGGCTGAAAACTTGAGGACTCTCATTCCGGGCGCGAACATCGCCGGCGTTCACCACGGCTATTTCAAAGGCGGCGAAGCGCTTGTCGCGGAAGCCATAAACCGAAGCGGCGCGACCGCCGTACTCGCCGGAATGGGCTCGCCTTATCAAGAATTCTGGATAGACGCTTGGCGGGATAAGCTTTCCGCGCGCATTTTCGCGGGCGTGGGCGGCAGTTTCGAAGTATGGGCGGGCGTCCACCGTCGCGCGCCGGTTTGGATTCGTTCGGCGGGAATCGAATGGCTCTATCGCGCTTTCGCCGACCCGCGCCGCATAAAAAGGCTCGCCTTCATTCCGGCATACCTCGCGCTCGAACGCGCGGAGTTAAAAAGCGCCGCAGTTGAGCGAGCTTAGCCTTTTCGTCCGAACATCTTCACGCTGGCGCCGTCCAAGCTCATTCTGATAAACTATCCGCTCGCGCTATTCCGCCGCATGCGCGACGGGAGGTACACCGGCGGATGATCCGTCTTGTTGACGTTGGCTTGACCTACAAAAATCTTGTCGGCTCGCTTCGAGGAGTCAACCTGCATATTCCGAAGCAGGATTTCGTTTTCCTCGTCGGCCCGACCGGCTGCGGAAAGTCGAGCATTCTCAAACTGATTTACCGCGACGTAATCGCGACCGAAGGCTCCGTTTTTGTTTTCAACAAGGACGTGGCCAAATTAAGGCCGCGCGAAATTCCGTATTTCCGCAGGCGCACGGGCGTGATTTTTCAGGACTTTCTGCTTTTGCCCAACAAAACCACTTGGGAAAACGTCGCGTACGCTCTCGAAGTGCAAGGCATCGGCGCGAAGCAGCAGCGCGCGGTCGTTCCGGAAGCGCTCGAAATGGTCGGCCTCGGCGGCAAGTTCGAACGCAAACCCACCGAGCTATCCGGCGGCGAACAGCAGCGCCTTTGCATCGCGCGCGCACTCGTCGGCAAACCCAGCCTGCTCGTCGCGGACGAGCCTACGGGCAACCTCGACCCCGAAACGAGCAACGGCATTATGGAACTGCTAGCCAGAATCAACGAGCGCGGAACCACTGTCGTGGTGGCCACGCATGACGAAAAGGTCGTGGACAGATTCAGGAAACGGGTTGTCAGGCTCGAGCACGGCAACGTAGTGTCGGACACGATGTCGGGAACATATCATGATTAACCGCAACACCGGCTCGAAAGCGCGTCACGCCGCAGACATTTACGGGAGGGCGAACCCATAGGCAGCCTTGCGTTTTTCCTTCGCGAATTCGCTTCCAGCCTGCGCTCGAACCGCGTGGTCGTTTTCACGTACGGCGTACAGGTGATGATTTCGCTGCTCGTTCTCGGCTATTTTCTCGTGCTCATTCTCACCATAAACAGATTCGTTCAACAGCTTCAGGGAATGATCGAAATCCACGCGTTTTTGGACATGGGGCTTTCCGCGCAGGAGATATTGCGCGTCGAAAAAGACCTCAAGGGCGTGGAAGGGGTTAGCCGCGTCAAGTTCATAAGCTCCGAAGAAGCGCTGGAGAATTTCGTCAAAACCACGGGGATCGAGCTCGACAGCCTTTTGGAGCAAAATCCTCTTCCCGCAACCTACGTCGTAAAACCCTCCCGCGTGGACGAAGTTGAAAAAATAGCGGAACAGGTCCGCCGCATACAGGGGGTAAACGAAATCCGCTACGGCCGCGACATCGTCGTGAAGCTCTCGAAAGCGCTGTTCATTTTCCAGATAATTTTCGGCGTGACGATTCTCCTCCTTCTCGGCGCCAGTTTTTCGAGCATCAACAACATCGTCCGGCTGTCGATTCACTCCCGCCGCCGCGAAATCAGAATTATGCAACTCGTAGGCGCGACGAAATGGTTCATCAGATGGCCGTTCATTTTCGAAGGGCTTTTCATCGGCATTCTCGGCAGCCTCGTCGCGGCGCTTCTCGTGTGGGCAAGCTACGTGGGTTTGAGCGAGCTCATCGAAGGGCTTAAAGTTTTCAAAGGCGCGCTCGGCGGCGACGTCAAGATGATCTTTTTCGTCGGCGCCGCGCTCGTCGCATCGGGGGCGATTGTCGGCGTTGCGTCCAGCGTCGCCGCGCTCGAAAATTATCTTGCCGAAGACGAAAGAATCGTTATCGAAACGGCGCGCATAAGGCGCGAGCTCGAATGGAGGTGATTCGAAACGTGAAAGGCGTTTTTGCATATAAATATTTCAAACCCGGCGCATTGGCGCTTTGCTTGATTTTGCTTGCGATTCTTGCCGGCGCGCCGCAGCTCGGCGATATGGCTTACGGCAGGAGTTACGAAAGACGGCTTCAGGATATTCGAAACGAAAAGAAGAAAATCGAACAGAAAATCCGCGACCTCAAAGGCAAGAAAGGCGACCTTACGAGCGATTTGAAAGCGCTGGACAAGCAGTACGTGGTTGCGGACGAAGAACTCGAAGGCGTGAAACAAGAACTGAAAAAACAGGAAGATGAACAGGCGAAACTCGAAGCCGAACTCGAAAGGCTAAGCGAAGATTTGGATAAGAAGCGTATCCAGCTCGGCCAACGCAGCGTCGAAATCTACAAGCAGGGCGAAATGACGTACCTCGATCTCGTTCTCGACGCGGAAAATTTCAGCGACTTCATCGACCGCGTCTTTTTCCTGCAAATCATTTACGAAAACGATCAAACTCTGATCAAACGCGTTCAGGACGGAATCGCCGAAACCACGCTGCAAAAAATCGCCGTCCAGCAGAAAATAAACGAAATAAACGAAATCAAAGCGGAAATCGAAGCTCGCATCGAAGACCTGAGAGAAATGCGCGCGGCGAAAAGCGAAATAATGAAAGAAGTCGAAAAAGACCTGAAGCTTTACGAAAAGCAGGTTGACGAATTCATCGCGGAATCGAAACGGATTCAGGCGGAACTCGCCAAGCTCGCCCGCTCGGGGGGAAGTTACAAAGGCAAGCCGTGGACGAGCAATTTTCTTAAGCCCGTGAACGGCCCCATCGTCAGCGGTTACGGCTATCGGGTGCATCCGATTTTGAGATACAAAAAAATGCACTACGGAGTGGACATCAGCGCGCCGTCAGGCACTCCGATTAAAGCGGGCGGCGACGGCAAAGTGATTTTCGCCGACTGGCGCGGCGGCTACGGCCAGTGCATAATGATCGACCACGGAAAGGGCATAGTCACTCTTTACGCGCACCTATCGAAAATTTCGGTGAAAAACGGACAGGTGGTCAAAGCGGGCGCGGTCATCGGCAACGTCGGCTCGACCGGACTTTCCACCGGCCCGCACCTTCATTTCGAAGTGCGCATAAACGGAGATCCCGTCGATCCGCTGTCCAAGCTTTAACGGGAAGCGTTAGCGGGTAAAATATATTCCGTCGCGCACCGGATTCGCGGTTTCGGGTGTATTATCTCCCCTACCCTTTTCAAGGGGCGTTATTCAAGGGTATTTTATGAACGAGCATCCACCGGCAAAGACTCGCTCCCAAGGCGGCCTTGACCTGCTTTTGAGCGTAGTTATATGGATACTGATTGCCGTCATCGCCTTTGCGGGCGGTGCGATGTACCAACAGGGACAACTTGCCGCGGCCGAATCGAAATCGGAAGACGCATTCGACACGGCGCTGCTCAAGAAAGCCTTTCAGTTCATTACGGGCAAGTATGTCTCATCTCTCGAAGGCCACGAAGACGATATTTTGTACGGCGCCATTCGCGGAATGGTTTCAGTTCTTCACGATCCGCCTTTCAACGATCCGTACAGCGGGTTTTTCGACCCGTCCCGGTTCAAGGGCCTCGAGGCCGAAACCACCGGCCACTACGCGGGCATCGGGATTCGCATCGAGCTTTCGGCGGAGATGGGTATTCCCCAAATCGCGTCCGTGTTCCGCGGCTCGCCCGCTGCCGAGGCGGGATTGAAAAAAGACGACTATATTTCAACGGTGGACGGCAACTCCACGGACGGCCTATCGCTCGAAGAAGTCGGCAGGTTCATTTTGGGCGAGGAAAACACGCCCGTCCGGCTGGCGATTTTGGACCCCGTCACTTTCGATGAGCGCGAAGTGGAAGTCGTTAGAGCGATAGTCACGATACACAGCGTCGAGGAAGCGCGCATGCTTTCGCCCGGCGTGGGCTATGTGCTTCTATCGAGCTTCAGCGAAAACACCACTACTGAAATGACCGAAGCGCTGGCGGAGCTCGAAAAGCTTGGTATGAAAAAGCTCATTCTCGACCTTCGCGGCAACGGCGGCGGCACTCTCGAAAATGCGGTCGATACGGCGAGCATGTTTCTTCCCGACGGCGAAATCGTAACCACGCTGGTGTACAGAATCAAAGAAGGCGAAGCGAAGCGCGCGGAATCGCGCCGCGTTCCAAACGGCAAACGTTATGAAATACCCGTCGTAATTTTGGTGGACGGCGGAAGCGCGAGCGCAAGCGAAATTCTCGCCGGCGCGCTTCGCGACCACAAACGGGCCATTCTCGTGGGCGATAAAACTTTCGGCAAAGGAAAAGTGCAGGAAATTATCGAGATTTCTAATCGCGACAAGGAAATCGCGCTTGTGCTAACCGTTGCGAAATACTTTACTCCGGCGGGACACGACATCGACGGCGAAGGGGGCATCGAGCCTGACGTCAAATTCACCTATGAAGATTTGAAGCGTGAAGTGCCGGAAATTGCACGCATGGAAGCCGAAATGGACGCGCTCCGCACGAAATTGATGAACTATCGCACCGGAATATTCGACAAAATAACGGACCGCGACATCGTTCTCGAGCGCGTATCCGGCCGATTCGACGCCGTTTTCGGCGAAGGCGTTAAAAGCCGGGACGCCGCTATCGCCACGGCGGAAGAAAAAAGCGCGGAGCCGGCGCCGGACGCCGATGGCGGCCAGTCGGGCGCGCCTGAATCACCGGAAAGCGGCGGCGAAGCTGGTAACGGTGGCGAAGAAGGCGCAAGCGCCGCGCCCGTATCGCCGGACGGCGAAATATCTTTTATTGTTGGAGTCGTATGTTGAAGGAGGAAAAGACAATCGAACAGGAATTCGAGCAGGAAACCGAAGGCTGGGACATTCTTTCGGGACAGCGCGTCGCGATACTCATAGACGTGCAGAACATGTTCTACTCGGCCAAACACCAGTACAACAGGAAAATCGATTTTGCAAAGCTTTTGGGATTCATCGTCAACGGCAGGACGATGATTCGGGCTATCGCCTACGTCATTCAAGCGGGCGAAGTGGACCAATCGAGTTTTATCAGTTTTCTAAAACTAAACGGGTTCGAAGTGAAAGCGAAGGAACTGCGGCCGCGGCAGGACGGCTCGCTCAAAGGCGATTGGGATATGGGCATTGCCATCGATAGCATGACGCTTGCGGATCGCGTCGACGTCATCTCGCTCGTCACCGGCGACGGCGATTTCACGCCGCTCGTTTACACTCTCGAATCCCGCGGCGTGCGCGTGGAAGTATACGGCTTTCCGATGAACACCTCGGAAGAGTTGAAACGCGCGGCTAGCGAGTTCACCGCGCTCAACAGCGATGTGCTTCTTTACGAATAGCCGGGCTTTTTTCGCAATTTCAGCATTTGCACTGCTTTATGCGGCCGCCGTGCGGCCAGCGTTTTCTGCGCAATCATTGGAGTTCGAAAGGCCCGACGCGCCGGTGCGGATTACGGGCGGCGACTGGATTTGGGAATACGAATCGGGCCGCGTAACCGGCGAGGGAAAAGGCGGAATTGCAATCTCCTGGGGCGGCGGCATCAAAGCAACCGCCGAAAAAGCCAGGCTCGTCCGGCCGCCGCTCTCGTTCGAACTGAGCGGCGCCGTCCGTGCGGATTTCGAAGACCGCACGATTTTTTGCCGTTCTTTGAAATACGACGAAGACGCCGGAATTTTGGTCGCGGAAGGCGCCGTCAGAATCGAGTCGCAAGACCCGAAACTCGCTATCGCTTCGAATGTCGCGACGTTCTTCGGCGCGGGACGCCCAGGTTCCAAACTCGCGTTTTCGGGCGGCGTATCGCTGGCTGCCGAACGCGACGCGAAAATCGAGTGCGGCGAGCTGTTTTATTTCCCCGACACCGGATTTATCCAAATCGAAGGTGAGTTCTCCGGGGAATTGCCGCTGACGTTCATTGCGGACATGGAAAATCCCTTTCACGGCCGAATCGCCGAACTCGCCGGGGAAAACCTCTTCGGCATTATCGAAGACGGCCAATTTCCCGCCCAAGGCGCCGCGGAAAATGTGACGATTTCAACGGGCAACGCAGAAATATCCGCGCCGGAAATCGAATTCGCCTCCCACGCGGGCGAAAATATTTTGTCGATGCACTCCCGCTCGGGCTTGCGCGTGCGCGGCTGGTTTATTGCGGAAAGCGGCGAGCGCGGCGAATTCGTTTGCGATGCGCTCGAAATGGCGGAAAAATCCGGCAAAATGACGCTGTCCGGCGGGGTGGAAATATCCGGCGAGGGAATGAACATTCTGTCCGGGCTTGTCAATCTGCACTACACCGAAGGTTACTACAAAGTTACTTCGGAATCTAGAACCGAAATCAACTTCGAAGACCTGCGATTTTTGCCGGGCGAAGAATGACCTTAGGCATTTCCTGAAAGGCGGCAACGAAGTAAATGAGCCGGATTTTGTGACGGCTTTAACAATTTCGGGAAATCCCCGTAACTGCGGTGGAAAACCCGCCGTTTTCGTGGTAATGCTAGTATTAACTTCTGCTGACCAGCCGGTCAGTTTCGGTTTGGGTGATTGGGTAAGGCAAGGAGACGGTATATGTATCACTTGGGCGAAGGCGGCGTCGCGCATGGCGACTCCCCGCCGCTCGCGGCAAGTCGCGCAGATTCGATTTCGGAGGCGCAAGGCACGAAAGAGCGTCTGCTGCATGCCGCCGCGGAAATTTTTTCCCGCGGCGATTATCATTCGACAAAGCTCGAGGACATTGCCGAGCGGGCAAAGCTCGCAAAAGGCACGATATATCTATACTTCAAGGACAAGACCGACTTGATAGTAAGCGCGGTCGAGTTTTTCGACGCCAAGTTCCAGGAGCAAATCGAGCTCAGTCTCGTCGGCCTGACATCTCCGATGATGCGTTTTCGGGTTGCCGTTCAGCTTTGGCTGGGCATCTATTCCGAATACCGTTCGTGCGTCGTCGGAGCGAACCATATGATGGCGATGCTGCCGGACGAATACAAATCGCGGATGATCGCGCTTCGCGATTCTCATCGCGAGTTCGTGCTTGAGCTGTTGAACGCAATCGCAGAGCGCGTAGGCAAAGGCTCCTTGAAACGCTCGCTCGACCTACTTGCCGAAGTAATTCTCGATGCGATGATGGGCTATATCTCCCGCCCGGATTCGGAAGATTTCAGAAAGGAATATCCGCCTGAAAAGTACGCCCGCTTTCTCGTTGACGTGGTGCTTCCGCATCACGAATGGCTCAAGGAGACTATTTAAGAATGAAATCCGCCGCCGCCAAACGGCATATTGCCGCGATTTTCAAAGTTTTTGCCGCGCTCCTCTTGCTCTGGGCCGCCCCCGCGAAGTCCGACGATTTCGCGGGGATGACTGCCACGCTCGACGAGTGCATCAAGCTCGGTTTGGAAAGAAATTACGGGCTTGGCGCCAAACGCGAAGAATTGAAGGGCGTTCTTCTGCAAGCCGACGCCATAGCCATTTCGGTTATGCCTAAGCTTGATTTAAACGCCGGCTCAACCTATACGACGCCGGTGTCCGGCGCTTTCGAATTCGACAATCTTTTCCCCCCGGACTTTTGGGAGAAAATAGGCGCGGATCCGCCCGAAAGCGGAGGCGGCGGAGCTTCGAACGAGCACGTTCAAACCACCTGGGGCGCCCGGCTGTCCGCTTCCTATGCGCTGAACACGCCGATAATCGACAAAGCGATTTCGTCCGAGCTTAACGCCCGCCGCGAAGAACTTCTCGCGCTCGCCGACGACGTCCGGTTCGCCGTCACCGGCGCATATATGAATGCGCTTCTCGCCCAGCGAGCCGTCGAAGTCGCCGGAAAATCGCATGAGCTTGCCGAAGAGCAACACCGCCATGCGCTGCTCAGATACGAAAACAAAGTTGCCCCTTGGTTTGAAGTGGTTCAGGCGGAAGTACAGGTATCGCTTGCGAAAGAAAATCTGGAGGAGTCGAAATACGCCGCCAGAAACTCGCTCAAGGCTCTCTATCTCTCGATGGGGCTTGCGGGCGGGCCGGACGAACTTACACTCGAACCAGGCCCGGTTGACGATATCTCGAACGTGATTGCGGAAATCGCCGGCACGGAAATGCCCGGTTTCCCCGACGCGTTCGTCGAAACCTCGTATACGTTCAGGCAGCTATCGTTTTCGATTGACTCGCTCGAACATCAGGCGAAAGCGAACAAAAACTTCCCGGTTCTTTCCGGGTTCGCCTCGTGGCAAGGCCAAGACGGCAGCGCATTTCAAGAGCCGAATTCATATTCGCTGGGCGTCAATCTAAACTTCCGGATTTTCGACAGCGGCGAAGCCAAAAACCGCATCGAGCAGCTGGAAGTTCAGCGAAACATACTTTCGATAAAGCGTAACGAATTTTCCCAGGCGTATATGAACCAGCTCGACGTGCTCGCGAACGACCTCGAGGTTGCTCTTCTTACCTATGAAACCGCAAAGAAAACTCTCGACGCGGCGAGCGAAGGATTGAAAATCGCCACGATAGGTTATCGGGAGGGAATTACGACAAGTCTCGAACTTATGGACAGCAGGACGCGATATTTAAGCGCGGATTTCAACCTGTTTTCAAAGAAAGTTGCCATATACCTCGCTTACGACGCCATTCGCAAGGCTATCGGCTATGAAAGATACGGCGAGTCCGCGATTGTGACGATTTCGGAGGAAACCCGCGCGCCGATACCCGGCGGCGGCGAGATATTAAAGGAGCTTTTCGCGCCGGAAGGCGGCGAAACGGACGGCTAGCGATGAAATCCAAAAAAACAACCGGCGCGTTTAGCGCGCCGGCCAAAGCGGTTTTGACCGCCATTGCAGTTCTTCTTCCGCTTGCGGTTTCCGGCTGTATGGGCAAAAAGGATTCCGGCGGCGAAGAGCGGTTGATGGTGGTCGAAGTTGTGTCTCCTGTCCGGGAAATCGTTTCGGAAACCGTAACTTTGACCGGCACGATAACCGCGGAGAGGCGCAGCATGGTTGCGTCCGCGATCGGCGGAAAGGTTACGGCGGTTCTGGCGGACGTCGGCGACGAAGTGAAAAAGGGCCAAGTGCTCATGCGTCTCGACGCAAGTTCGCTGGCCGCACAGCGCGAGCAAGCGGCGAACATGCTGAAAAGCGCGAAGCTGCAACTCGAAGTGGCGGGAAAGGGCGCACGGCCGGAAGAAATCGGGCAATTGAAAGAACAGCTCGCCGCCGCCGAAACCGCTTTCAAGAGCGCGCAAGACGGCTACGCCCGGCTCGAAAAGCTGTTTAAAGACGGCGCCGCCCCGCAAAGCCGGCTCGACGAAGCCAGGGCTCTGCGCGACGCGGCCAAGGCGGCGATGGAAACCTACAGGCTTTCGCTCGAAATGGCCGAGAAAGGTGCGCGCAAAGAAGACTTGGAAATCGCCAAAGCCTCGGTCGCCGCCGCCGAAAGCCAGGTGAAATCGCTGAGCGCAACGCTTGCGCACGCTTCGATTTCCGCGCCATTCGACGGAGTGATAAATCAAAGGCTGCTCGATATCGGCGAATTCGCCGGCGTCGGCGAATCGGTATTCGAAGTAATCGGCGCCGGGCCGCGCAAGGTGGAAATAGAAGTTCCGGCGACGCTGATATCTCAGGTTTCGCAGGCGCGCGAAATCGTTCTTTCGATCGGCGGGCGAACTCTCGAGGCGAAAATCCTCAAGGTTCATCCCGCGGTAAGCGCGATGACTCGGATGGGCAAAGTCGAAGTGGTTCCTGTCGGTTCCGTGGAAATGATAGTGGGCGGAATCGCGGAAGTAAGTTTTACGACCGCGCTCACGGGCGAAACACTGACGATTCCCCGCAAGTGCGTGCTTTCGCCGGATAAAAGTCCTTACGTTTGGATTTCCGAAAACGGAAGCGTCGCGATGCGGCCGGTAAAGCTCGGCGCGTCCAGCCGCGAGAAATTCGAAATTCTGGAAGGCTTGACCGGAGCGGAAAAAGTACTCATAACCGGCCAGACGATGGTTGACGAAGGCGGCAAGTACGAAGTTCGCGATTTTAACGGAGCGGCCAAGTGAACGTTTCCAAAATCGCGATCGGCCGGCCGGTCTTCGCGATTATGCTTCTCGGTTTTTTCCTCGTGGTCGGCATCACGTCGCGCTCGAAGCTGAACCTCGATATGTTTCCGCGCGTCGATTTCCCCGTGGTGACCATTATCACGGTCTATCCCGGCGCGGGTCCCGCCGAAGTCGAGACATTAATCACGAAACGCGTCGAAGACGCGCTTTCGAGCATTGACGGAATCGAAGAGCTAACGAGCAATTCCGCCGAAGGAATGTCTCTCGTCATCGTAAGGTTCGTTCTCGAAAAGGACATATCCGACGCGGCTCAAGAAGTGCGCGAAAAAATCGGGTTAATCAAGAACGAGTTCCCTTCCGACGCGGAAGAGCCTGTCGTTTCGCGGCTCGATTTCAACGCCGAGCCGATCGTATATTACGGCGTAAGCGCGAAAGGGATGAACGAAATCCAGCTGCGCGACTACGTGGACAAACGAATTCGCACCCAGCTTAGCCGAATCGAAGGCGTTGCGAACGTCGAGCTTATCGGCGGCGCGGAGCGCGAAATCAGAATCGAGCTCGACCGCGCCCGTATGGAAGGTCTCGGCATCGGGCCGCAGGCTGTCGCCTCCGCGCTCGCAGGCACGAACTTCGACTTTCCCGCCGGCGAATTCGACGAAGGCGGCCAAAGCCTGTCGATAAAAGTCGCCAGCCAGTTCACATCGCTCGACCAGATCGAAAATACGCTCGTCGCGTTTAACGGCGGCTCCGTGCGCCTCGCCGAAATCGCGAAAGTGGTGGACGGCAGCAAGCGCCAGAAAAGCAAAGGCAGAATAAACGGCCTCAGCGGCGTCACAATCGCCGTACAAAAACAAAGCGGCACGAACACGGTGCAGGTCGCGAAAAGCGTAAAGGCGAAAATGGGCGAGCTTGCCGCGGAAGCGCCGGAAAACGTCACGATAGTCCTTGCCACCGACGACAGCCGTTTTATCGAGGCGTCCGTCAACGACATTTTCTTCACTATATACATCGGCGCGTTTCTCGCGGCCATTGTCGTCCTGATATTTTTGGGCAGTTCCCGAAGCACGCTCGCAATCGTTCTCGCGATACCGGTTTCGATTATCTCGACGTTCACGCTGTTTCTAATCGCGGGCTTCACGATCAACTTCATGAGCCTGATGGCGCTCGCGGTCGCGGTGGGCCTCGTGGTTGACGACGCCATCGTCGTTACCGAAAACATTTACCGCCATTTGCAGATGGGCAAATCCCCGCTTCAGGCCGCGGCGGACGGCGCGTCCGAAATCACGCTCGCCGTCATCACCGCCACGCTCTCGATCGCCGCGGTTTTCATTCCCATCGGCATCATGGAAGGAATCATCGGCCGGTTTTTCCGCGAGTTCGGCCTCGGCGTGGCTTTCGCGATACTCGTCAGCAACCTTGTCGCGCTCACGCTCATTCCGGTGATAATGGGCTATCTATACTCCGCTTCGACGACGTTCGAGCAGATTCAAAAATCCCGCTGGATATTGAGCAAGAAATTCGACGTTTTTTACTTCAAATTGGAAGCGTTTTACGGCAGGCTAATCGACTGGGTTCTTTCCTATAAACGAAAAATCGCCGGCGTTTCGAGATTTGCCGTCTATTTCACCGGCAGAAGCTTCGTTTTAGTGACGGCAAGCGTGGCGTTCGTTCTCAGCTTGGCGCTCGCGGCCACGCTGCCTTCCGGTTTCCTCCCAAGGTTCGACGCCGGCGTAGTCGCGATAAGCGTTGAGCTTCCGCCCGACGTGGACCTCGAAACTACCGAAAAAACGGTAATGGAAATCGAAAAGCGGCTCGAAGGAATCGACGGAATTCGCGCTCGCGTCGCGTCCATCGGCGAAGTGCAGGCCGGAATGGGCGCATCTTCCGGCAAAAACAGGGCGAATCTGGTTCTCAATCTCGTACCCGCCGAAGAGCGCAGTTACTCTTCGTTCGAACTCGTGGACGAGCTTACCGCGAAATTCGCCGACATTCCCGGCGCATTCATCAAAGTCTCGACCGGCGGCGGGGAAGGCGGCGATGCGGCATTTTCGGTTATCATCGTGAATACCGACGCCGCACGTTTGGAAAGAGCCGCGGAAATTCTGAAAGCCAATCTCGAGGATATCGAAGGCGCCGTGGACGTGGATGCCTCGAACAAAAAGGGCAAACTCGAACTCGTTATCAATCCCGATTTCGGACGCGTGGCCGACCTCGGATTCACGCCGGTCGGGCTCGCCGCGTCTCTTCGCGGCTACATCGAAGGGCTTGAACTCGGAAAATTCAGGGAACTCGGCGAAGAATACGACATTACGCTCTATCTTTCGCCGGAGCAAGCCGATTCCGTGGACAAAATCAAAAACCTGCTGGTTATGAGTCCGGCGCTCGGTAAATTCGTTTCGGTAGCGTCGATGGCCGACGTTTCGATAAGGCCGAGCGCAGTAAAACAAGAAAGATACAACCGCTCGGCTAGCGTCACCCTTACCTGCAACATCGACCCGAAAAGCCCGCGCGGCGTCGGCGACATTCGTCGCGACTTTCTTTCCGCGGTTGCATCCTCCGATCTTCCGCCCGGCACCGACATCGAATTTTCCGGACAGGCGAAGTTCTTCGTCGAAATGCTCACCCAGCTCGGAATAGCGATGCTTCTTGCCATTATCTTCGTTTTCATGGTGCTCGCCAGCGAATTCAACTCCATAGTCCACCCGTTCAACATTATGCTGACGCTTCCGCTCGCAATTATCGGCGCGATTTTGGCGCTGTTCATATCCGGCTCGTCGTTCGACATGATGAGCTTTATGGGCATAGTAATGCTGACCGGCCTCGTCACTAAAAACGCGATTTTGCTCATAGACTATACGAACATTCTTCGCGGCCGCGGCGTTAAAAGGCTCGAAGCGCTTATAACCGCCTGCAAAACCCGGCTTCGCCCCATACTTATGACGGCGCTCACCACGATTATGGCGCTCGTACCGGTCGCGATGGGCATCGGCGAGGGCGGCGGCTTCCGCGCCCCGATGGGCGTGGCGATAATCGGCGGAATGGCGGTCTCCACGCTTCTAACGCTATTCGTCGTCCCCGTCGCATATATGATATCGGACGACTTGACGAACCGGGTTCTGCGCCGCCCCGCGGAAACCGAAGAAACGGTTCAGCCGCAAAATTAAACGCGGCTTCCGGTTTTTCGTCACGCATGCGCGGTAAAATAACTTCGGTGACAAGTATGAGAGCGCAGTTCATCGCCTTCGCATTCGTTTTATGCGGCTGTTTTTGCTTTGCCGCCTGCCCGTCGCCCGCGAATAACGGCGATTCGGGCAACGGCGCGGCTGCCGGCGTAACGGACCAAACCGCAAAATTCGAAGTCCCGAACAAAATAAAAAAGCACTTCGATTTCCCTGCCGAATTCACGATAATCGAGCTCGACGAAACGCGCACGACCGTTCGTTTGGTCTATGTCGTAAATCCGCCTCGTACGCAGGAAATCGCCCAAATGATAATCGCCGACCTCGAAACCCGCGGCTATCAAAGCGGCGACAATCCGAGCAGAATTCTCGAAGGCGTAACGTTCACCGGCGGCGAGTTCCGGGAAGTTTACGTGAAAGTAACCGAAGAATACGACAAGGGAACAATCGTAACCCTCGACGTAAAAATCTGACGCCGATAAAAGGAAGCCGCGCCCTTGCAAGGTATAAAAGTGGTCATTTGATATTCTTTTGTGACAAGACATGCAGAAACGTATTTTACTTGCCGCGCTTTTTGCGGCGCTGATACAGGTTATGCCGATTATTTCGCAATCAAAGCCGGTCATGCTTTTCGACTCCGGCTCCGCGCACGCGGCGGAGGCGTTCGAGTCCGTTTTTGCGGGCGTACATGAATACCGGCTTGAAAACGGCCTCGGCCTACTCGTGCTGCCCCGGCGCGACCTGCCGATATTGTCGCTTCAAATCTGGTACAAAACCGGCAGCGCGCACGAAAGGCCGGGCGAAACCGGGCTTGCGCACTTTCTGGAACATATGTACAGCCTCGGCACGAAGTCTTTCGGGCCGCGCGAAGTCGACCGTCTCGTGCAAAGCGCGGGCGGCCAGAAAAACGCTTCGACTTGGACTGATTACACGCGCTATTTCGTGAATATTCCGTCGTCCGCGCTGGAAAAATTTCTCGACATCGAAGCCGAGCGGATGAGGGAATGCACTTTTCCCGAAGACAAAGTGGAAAGCGAAAAAGGCACGGTCGCCGAAGAGAGGCGGATGCGGAACGAGGACGACCCCGGCGGAATGGCGTACCAGCGGCTTATGGAACTCGTTTTCGACGGCCATCCCTATCGTCATCCCACCGTCGGATACATGGACGACATTCAGGGCTACGACCGGCCGATGCTTATCCGGTTTTACGACGAGTATTACCACCCGGACAACGCAACCATCGTCGTCGCGGGCGACGTCGAACCGGACGAGGTTTTCGCGATGGTGAAGCAAAGATTCGGCGCTTTCCCCGTTCCCGCCCGTCCGTTTCACCAGCCCTCCGAATTCGAAGTTACGCAGGACGAAGAAAAACGGGATTTGCTTTTCCACCCGTCGCCGTCTCCGCTCGTTTACATCGCCTGGCCCACGGTTCGCGCCGGGCATATCGACGCCGCCGCCCTCGACGTCCTTTCGGAAGCGCTTACCGGCGGAAGGAGCGGCAGGCTGTATCTGCGGCTTGTCAGGCGCGACAAAATCGCCACGTCCGTTTCGAGTTCCAACTCCGAGCGCAAATTCGGCGGAGCATTCACGATTCGGGCGGATTTTTCCGGTCCCGGATTGCAAAGCGAATTGGAAAGAGCGATTTACGAAGAAATCGAATCGCTTATTTCGGGCGGCATCGAAGAAACGGAGCTGGAAAACGCAAAGAAACGGATTCTGGCGAGCGAAATTTACGGGGCGCAATCGAACGGCGGGCTCGCATCCGCCATCGGCTGGACCGAAACCGTATGCGGCTGGCGCTATCTTTTGCGCTATCCCGAACAAATCGGCGAAGTGACCGCGGCCGGCGTGCAAGCCGCCGCGAAAAAATATCTGTCCATTAAAACCAGAACGGTGGTCGCGGTTCATCCCGCGAATAAAAAAGAGGACGGCGATGAAAAATGAAAATCCTGACCGCTCTATTCGCCGCCGCAATTTTTACGGTGAACATAATGACCGATTCGCATGCGTCAGCCTTGACCGGTTCGATAACGGAAAAAGCGCCGTTAACTTATGAGACGATAAGGCTCGACAACGGCTTTTCCGCATATCTCGTGCAACGAAGCCATTTGCCGATGGTGTCGTGCGAGCTAAGAATCGCCGCCGGCTCGCTGTTCGATCCGAAAGGCAAAGAAGGTCTCGCTGGTCTCACCGCCCGCGTCATGCGCCAGGGCAGCAAGTCGCTGGACGCCGAAAAAATCGACTCGATTCTCGATTCTAAAGCGGCAGGCCTTTCGGTTTCAATCGCCAACGACTATGTTTCGTTCAATCTTACGTGCCTTTCGGACGATTTTCCCGAAATGCTCGGTCTTCTTTCCGGCATAGTACTTTCCCCCGCCTTCGACGATGCGGAGTTCGCCCGCACTCGCGACGAATGGGTGGCGCGCGTAAAAAGAAGTTACGGCAACGGCGGAATTCTGGTTCGGGACGCTTTCTATGCCGCGCTCTATCCGCACAGCGCATACGGCTCTCCGTCCGACGGCTACCCATCGACGATTTCGAATCTGACCGTTTCGGATGCGAAGTCGTTTTACAAAAGGCTATATAAACCGTCGCGCGCCCAATTGACCGTAGCCGGTGATTTGAATGCGGAAACTCTGCTCTCGCTTTCGCATGACGCTTTCGGCGGCTGGACGTACGGCGCTGTCGAGCCGCTCAGGTTGAACGATACGCCGGGCGATGCAGGAATAGTGATTATCGTGGACACGCCCGCCACGCAGGCGACGGCGCGAATCGGCCATCCCGCGCTTTCGATACGCCACCGCGATTATTTCAAGCTAAGGTTCGTTAACGAAGTGCTGGGCGGCGGCGGTCTTACTTCGAGGCTCGGCGACGCCGTGAGAAACGAGCGCGGGCTTGCATATTCCGTTTTTTCGTGGACGCCGGGCTTCAGGGAATCGGGCAGTTTCTTCGCCGCGTTTTCGACGAAAGTGGAAAGCGCTAGAGAAGCGGTTGACGTGACGCTCGCCGAAATCCGCCGCCTCATCGCGGACGGCCCGACGGACGAAGAAATCGAGCTTGCCAAATCGGGCACGCTCGGCCGGCTGTTTTTCGGCCTCGAAACCTACGGCGGCGCGGCCGGAATGGTTGCCGAGGCGGCTTTCAGCGGACTGGGCGAGGAGTATCTCGAAAGAATGGTACGCGACACTTCCGCAATGAACCGCGACGAATTCATGCGGGTCGCGAAAGAATATCTTCATCCGGATTCCCTCGTAATCGCGCTTTCGGGCCCGGCAGACCGGCTTGCGCCGCAGTTCGAAAACATGAAAGTTACAATCAAGCCCGTGCCGGAATAAACCGGCACCCGCAATCGTGCGCTTTATTCCGCGCAATTACTGCGACTGCTTTTCCTGCTCGATTCCGCCGAGCGTTTTTTCCGGTGAAGGCGCCGTTTCCGATTCAAATCCCCATTCGGCCTTGAACTGGTTCAGTATTTCCTTGGCTTCCAGCTCTTCCGCCCGGCGCTGAAGCTTGTATTGCTCCACGTCCAGGTGGTCCATCGCGACGTCGAGCCGCGCTTCCGCCTCCGCGGTCTTTCGGCGCATTTTGTCCATCATTTCCTTGTAGGTGTAATCCACGTCGCCCACTTGGAAAGTTTCGAACGCGCTCGCCACTTCTTTCTTGAATTCCGCCAGCCGCTTCGCGTCGACGGCCTGCTCGAATTCGCGAGTCTTGCGCTCGATTTCCTTTTTATACTCGTTTCTAAGCTCGCTCGCCTGCTCATAGGCTTTGACGGCTTGCTCGAGTTGAGCGCGCGTCCGCTCGTATCCCGCCTGCAAGTCGCGCAGCCTTACCGCATATCCCGCCGCCACGGTCTCGTCGCCCTGTTCCAGAGCGGCGCGTATCGTGGATTTCAGCTTGCGCGAATTCGATTCGTATTCCTTAAGCTCTTCTTCGAGCAGCGTCGCGCCCGCGCGCATCTTCGTAAGCCCTTCGTTCATCTTGGGTATTTTCGCGCGCATGTCGTCGATGGTCTGGCGCAAAATCAGCTCCGGGTCTTCGATAGAGCGCATCGCGCCGCCGAAAAGCGCACGGAAAAACCTGGACATTCTCTGAAAAAATCCCATAGCGCAACTCCCGTCCCCGCCGGGGGGAAAACCGCAGGATACCCTATTGTAACATCCCGCTATCCGGCCGATTACCGCGATTTTCCGGTAAGAGCGCCGGCGATAAACATCAGCCCGAACGCCGCGGTTTGTACGAGGACGATAGCCGCTCCGCTCGGCGCGTCGAAAACGTACGAAGCCGCCAGTCCCGCCGCCACGCAAACGATGCCGGTGAATATCGAAATCGCCGTCATGTCGAAAAACCTGCGCGCCACGAGCCGCGCCGCGGCCGCCGGAATTACGATAAACGCGCTGATAAGCACGATTCCGACCACTTTCGCGCTAACGACTATGGTCAGCGCAATAAGCACCGATAAAAGATAATCCCTCGACTTTACCGGAAGCCCGTCCGCCAGTGCGGCATCCCTGTCGAATGTCGCATACGCCCACTCGCCCCAAAGCGGAAACGTCATCGCCGCGATTGCCGCAAGCGAGCCCGCCGCCCAAATGTCCAGTTCGCCGACAGCCAAAATCGAGCCGAATAGATAAGCGAACGCATCGGTTGTAAATGTCGGGAGCCTGGACAAAAAGATTATGCCGAGCGCCATGGAAACCGCGAAGAAAACCCCGATGACGGTGTCGGACGAAAGCGTGGTTTTGTCGCGTATGAATGTAATGAGCAATGCGACGGCGACCGTGAACGGCACCGCGACGAAAAGCGGCTCGCCGCCCAATAGAAGCCCCAGCGCGACTCCGCCGAACGCGGCGTGTGCTAGCCCGTTGCCCATAAACGACATCCCGCGCTGAACGATGAACACGCCGTAATAGCTCGCGGCGAACGCGACAAGCGTTCCGGCGAGAAGCGCGCGTTGCATGAATCCCAGCGAAAACGCCTCAAACATCGCGTGCGCCGCCCTCCGCCGCGGGATGATAGTGGCCTTCATGGCCGAAAGCGGTTCTCATATATTCGTCGAGCAGCGCTTCGGACGGGTCGCCAACGCTAATCACGTTTTTATTCAATAGTATCGCTTTCGACGCGTGGTGTCTTGCGGCAAGCCAGTCGTGAGTTACGATCAGCGCGGCCGCGTTTTTCTCCTTAATGTAGTTTTCGAGCACGTGATACATATCGATTTCGCCCGCCGGATCGATGCCCGTCGCAGGCTCGTCCAGCAGGAGAAGTCTCGGCTTTCTGACCAGCGCCCGCGCCAGGTAAACGCGCTGCAATTCCCCGCCCGACAGCCATTTGAGCGGCTTGTGGCAAAGGTCGCTGGCGCTTACGTAAGAAAGAGCCTCGCTTACCGCGATGTGCGCCTGCGGAGGTATCCGCCACGGCCAAGTTCGTGCAAGTCCGCTCGCGACAAGGTCGCATGTAACTGCGGGAAAGGTCTTGTCCAGCGTTTTGAACTGCGCAACGTATCCGATATCTTTTGGCGAAAGACTCCGTCGCGGCATCCCGAACAGCGAAATTTCCCCCGAAACGGGCTTTTCAAGACCGAGTATCGCCTTTATCAGCGTCGTTTTTCCCGCGCCGTTCGGGCCGAGGATGGCGGCGAATTCGCCTTGCCCTACGGTTAGGTTCACGTTTTCAAGCGCGCGAAACCCGCCTTTATCGACGGTAAGATTCCGGATTTCCACGGCGTTTGCCATAAGAGCGCCGATTATCGCGCAAAGCCGCGGTATGCGAGGAGAATTGCGCGTCCGCTGATATAATCGAACCGTGTTTAACGTCGGCCTCGGCGAGCTACTTGTGATTTTCGGTTTCGTGCTTGTCTTCTGGGGGCCGCAAGCGCTACCCGAAATCGGCAAAAACCTCGGCAAATTCGTGCGCTCGATGCGCGATTTCGCCCGCGACGTCCGCGGCGAGCTTGGAACCGCCGCTTCGGAGTTCGACGAAATCAGGGATACGGTGGACTCGATAAAAAATCCCATCGCCGCCTTCGCGAAGGAGATAATCGAGCCGTCCACCGCCCCGCCGCCGCGCCGCGATGCAAAGGCTTACGCGGTTCGGGCTGACGACGACGACTATCTCGCCGGCGAAAACACCGGCGCCGCCGCGTTCGATTCGGAAAATTACGAGCGCTCATACGCCGCGCAAGCGGAGGAAAAAGACGAAATCGCCGGCAAGCATGACGCCGCGGAAATCGCCGGAGAAACGGACGATTACCTCTCCGGCGCCGGAAAGGCGGACGCATGACGGAAAACGGCCATAGCGATTCCGGTTTCGGCGGCGGCGGCGCGGCAGAGCGCATCGGCTGCTGGGCCGAGGTTTATCCGCATCTCGTGGAACTCCGCTACAGAATATTCGCCATTATCGGTTTTCTCGTGCTCGCTTTCGTTTTAAGCTTCGTTTTCGTCAAGCGGATTTTCGATTTTCTGCTATATCCGCTGGGCGAAGAAATTTCGCTCCACTATTTCGCGGTTCCCGAAGCGTTTTTAACGGACATAAAAATCGCGCTATTCGCCTCTTTGATTCTAACAGCGCCGTTCGCGCTTTTCCATTTGTGGCGGTTTATCTCGCCCGGGCTTCTCGAAAACGAACGGCGCGTTGTGCGCGGCGTCATCCCGTGGCTCTTCGTTCTTTTCATTCTCGGCGCGGTTTTCACGTTTTTCGTCGTCGCTCCCGCCGGCGTACACATCCTTCTCGGTTGGGGACGCGAGAGGTTTCTTCCGGTGCTGTCCGTAGGCAGATATTTCAGCTTTCTTTTCGGGCTCGTCGTCGCGGGCGGCGTTTTGTTCGAGCTGCCCGTCGTTCTTCTCGGCCTCGCCAAGCTGGGCTGGGTAACGCGGGCAAGTCTTTTGAAACATTTCAAAACCGCAATCGTCGTGATTTTGATTCTCTCGGCGGTGCTGACGCCCAGTCCGGACGCGTTCACGATGCTTCTTCTCGCAGGCCCGATAATCCTTTTATATCTCGTCAGCGTCCAGCTCGTCGCCTTCGTGAAGCCGATCGACAAGCAGGATATCGCGGATGAATCGGCGAAAAAACGTGCGGAATCAGGAACATAATGGGCGCGTCGCCGTCCATTTAATAGCTTACTTGCGCATTTGCGCGGGTAGTATGTACTTTCATCGACACGGGGCATGATGGGGTGAAAAGATGCGGTTTTTACTTGGAGTTTTCGTTTTTCTTTGCGCAATCGCCGCGGCGCAGCCGGCGGATGCCGCTTCGCGGGGCGACATACTGATTACAGTCGAAATCAAAGACATGGGCAAGCTTATGTCCACTTTCTTCGAGGGTTTTTCCGGTCTCGCCGGCGAAATGTCGCCGGAGGAAAGAGCCCGTATGAAAATCACGATGGACGAAATAAGCGCCCAGCCGGTCGCTGTTTCGGTAGGCGGCAAAATCTTCATACAAGGCAACAGCCTCCGGCTCGCGATAAACGACTTCATGGGCGAAATGATGGGCGCGGCCGAAAGCGTCCTCGTAGAAGTGATGGTCAACGAGCAAGACAACTATGCGTATATGTGGTACCCCGATACGCTCAACGGAATGAAATTCAGCATGAAGGGAATGTCGGCGGAACAAATGGCGGGCAGCGGCGCGCTTATCGGCAACAAAGATTTCTCCAAAGTTCTGCAAGGAGCGAACGTCAAGACGATTCCCGCGCGCGAAATACTCGGACTAAAAGCTACCGGCTATGCGGTTAAACTTCCCGCGGAAGGCGGCCAAAGCATCGACCTCAACCTCTGGGTATCGGATAAACACGGCTTTCCGATTGCGGTTCGCATGAATATGCCGGGCATGATGTTCACATGGGAAATACGCAACTTGACCGAAGTGGCGGACAGGGGGCCGGAATTTTTCAGACCGCCAAGCGGCGTTAAGATAATCGAGGCAGACCCGTCCCAGATGATGACTGCCGCGGGCGCGTTCGGAGGAAGATAGCGGAAATAAATATGGCCGAGAAACCCACAGAAAAAGAAATTCAAACCAAAGAAGACGACCGTCTCGAAAACGCTCTTCTTCAATATCTCGGCTTTATTAGCACGATAAACCTGCTCACGAGAGAGCAGGAGTACGAACTGATGACCAAATATCACGACCCCGCAACTTCGGAAGAAGAACGGCTTCTCGTGCGCGAAAAAATAATCAACGCCAATCTCAGGCTCGTCGTTTCAATCGCCAAACGCTATCGAATGACTAACGCTCCGCTTCAGGATTTGATCGGCGAAGGAAATATGGGGCTTATCAGGGCAATCGAAAAATTCGACCCGACCACCGGCTTCAAGTTTTCCACTTACGCAACGTGGTGGATCAAACAGCGAATATTGCGGTTCATCACGAAAAACAAAAGCCAGATTCGCGTTCCCGAGCACGTTCTCGATACGATGAACAAACTAAACAGGGGCAAGCACGAATTCCGCACCAAGCAGCATCGCGAACCCACGACGCAGGAGCTTTCCGAAATCACCGGCTTCGACGTCGAAACGATCGAACGGTTCAGCGACCTCATACCCTACGTACAAAGCCTGGACGCCGCGTTCGAGCACAGCGATGGCGGCTCGCCCGACGACCCGCGCGAGCTCAAAGACAAAGTAGCTACAACCGAGGACCTTTTCGCGGAGACCATGACGCTTCTTCAGGTAAAAGAGCTGATGAAGGCGCTCGACGAGCGCGAAAAATATGTGATAACGCACCGGTTCGGCATCGATTCGTCCGCAGGAACAAGTACCGGAGAAATCAAAACTCTCGAACAAATCGGCGCGGATTTGAACATGAGCAGGGAAAGAATTCGCCAGATAGAAACGAGAGCGCTGAGAAAAATGAAGTATTACGCGAAAAACGGGCCGCCCGCGGCAGGCGTGAGAAGGCGGGGAAGAAAACCCAGAAGCTGAAACTTAAAGCGCGGCTTCGCCCGAAAATCGTGCAGGGCCGCCCGATTTGATGTATTATTTGCGGGGCAGGGGGCGTATTCTATGCCGAGGTTTCCAAATCTCGCCGATGGCGGAAGCGATTTTCCATCGCTCCGGCGCGGAATGGTAGCCAACCAGATAGCGGCGCGCGGAATCAAGGACGAACGCGTGCTCTTCGCGATGGGCAATATCCCGCGCGAATTGTTCGTCGGCAAAGACTATGCGGATGCAGCATATCAAGACCGAGCGCTGCCTATCGGCCTCGACCAGACGATTTCCCAGCCCTACATCGTGGCTTTAATGACCGAAGCGCTCGGACTTACGGGCGGCGAATGCGTCCTCGAAGTCGGCACGGGGTCGGGATATCAAACAGCGATTTTATGCGCGCTGGCCAAGACCGTATACACCATAGAGCGCATCGGCGCACTTTGCGAACGCGCCAAAGAAAGCATCCGCACCGCCGGATTCGAAAACGCCATTTTCGCCACCGGCGACGGCACGAAAGGCCTGCCCGAATTCGCGCCCTACGAAGCGATTATCGTCACCGCTGCCTCGCCTCAAATCCCCCAACCGCTCATCGACCAGCTCGCCCCTCTCGGCAAGCTCGTTATTCCCGTCGGCGAAATGGGCTCGCAGGAACTCGTCAGGCTCGTAAAAGACGAAAAAGGCGCAGCGATTACCGAGACTATTTTGCCCGTTGTTTTCGTTCCGCTCATCGGCGAATTCGGCTGGAGAACCTCGCTCGAATCCCAGGAATAGCCGGAGAGTTGCCCCGCGCGAATACTAAAACAGCGCCCCATATCCCCCGCCCATATACGTATTCGGATTAAACAGCTGATTAGCGGGAGTATCGAGGAAGAACCGCATCGATTCGCCACCCACCGGCCCCCGCTCGCTCCTGCCCGTGACCGTCGTGCTCCGCCCCGGGAACGCGTTGATAAACACCTGCATCGAATACTCCTTCCGCTGAGCGTCATACGCGAACTGCATCGTGGTACAGCAATTCACCTTCGTCAGCGCCAGCCGCCGCACCAGCTTATACCCCGTGCTCGACCTGCTATATTCCGTGAGCACCTGCATATCCCACCCTCGCGTGAACCGCCTGTTATATCCCAGCGTGAACCCCTGCAGCGTCGCAAGCGTCTCCCTGTGCTTAAGCGTCTCCCCGTCATCCCCCGGCAGCTTCGCCCCGCGACTCAAATTGAAATCGCTCCGCGTGAACAGATTCCAATTCCCGCTGTCGGCGTAATAGCTGGTCATAAGCCGTGCGTTTTGAAACGACCGCGTTTCGATATCCCAGCTCAGCTCCGTCGTCATTCCGAAGTTGTCGTTCGGGTCGAAGTTCGTTGTCATTCTGACCGGCTGCCACCGGCTGTTCTTATAATCGAACGAACTCGTGAAGGACGAGCGCCAGTCGCGATGATTCGTCACCGTAACGTTGCCGTTGAAGTTGTTGCTCGAAGTCGGGGTGCCGCCCAAAACGCCCGGGCTTTTGCGCCCTTCCGGCTGCGTTTTCTGCCACCCAAGCCGCAGGTTGACCCACCGGCCCGGATTATATTCGTAGCTTACGTTCGGGTTGTAAATATAAAGCGCGTTTCCGTCGTCGTAAACGTTTTGCTCGAAATTCATGTTCGTGGTGAGCGTGCTTCCCCGTCCCATAACCTGCCGCTTCGAATATCCCGTGCGCAATTGAAAATGCACGAGGCTGTCCAGTTCGTTTCGCGGCCCGCTTTGAGTATTGGCTACGAACATGTTGATGTCGTTGAGCGACCGGAATTTCTTCTCCCAGTTCCGCTTGAAAATGTTCAGCGTAACTTTGGGCTGAAGGTGAGTAACCGGCTTTATCCTGTCTCCGAGATATTTATCGTCGTCGAAGTCGATATCTTCCGACCATTGAAACGAGCTTCCGAATTTCGTCCCGCGATAATCGAAAGTGCTGTTGAAGTTGCCTTCCTGGTCCGCCGCGCCGCCTGCGGTCTGCTTGAACGCGGAGTATGACTGCATAACCGACCAAGAAAGCTGCGGCGAAATCTTATAAACGTTGCTGAAACTGCCCGACGTATTGATGTTTCTCGATTCCACGCCCTCGCTCGACGTTGTGCCGCTCCAGTTTTGATTGAGCGAAAGCGACGTGGACGACGACCCCGCCGAGCGGTTAAGCGAAATTCCGCTGCTGAACGTGTTCGTGCGCTGGCGGAATAGGCTGTATCTGTTCACTCTTTCCATCGACATCTGGCCCGACACCGAGCCTAGTCTGATGTCCTGCGTTAGTTTATACCTGTAATCCTGCGGCTTCTTGCCGGTCGCGACTTCGCCGGTTTGCGCGATATTTCTATACGGCTCCGCGGCTGGAGAAAACGAAAACGAAGGATTGAGCGACGACGTGGTGCGGCCAACGCTGCTTTCGTTGCTGAAAAGATATTCCCACCAGATGCTGGTTACGCCCATGTCGGTGAAGTAAAAATCCTGCCGCTGGCCAACGTTCACGCCCTTCTTTTCCATAATTTCGAGTATCGCCACGCCTTTGAGCGGGTCGTTCAAAGCGTCTTTATACTTAGCGCTATATGTCCAGGCGTATTTCGCGAACCAGCCTTCGGTCGGGTTGTTTCCGTAATTCTGGTCGAACGGCCCTCGCTTTCTTTCGCGCTCGCTTTCCTGCAGCGGAATGACGATGAGCGGCCAGTAGAAAACCTTCTTTTCGCGAATGTACGAATAGTTATGCTCCATCACGATGCGCTTTCTCGGCCGCACGATTATTTTCTTCGATTTGATGTGATACTCGTCGATTGCGCAAAACGGCTCGCAAGTGGTCGCCCGTCCTTTGTGCAATACGTATCTGTCGAACGTGCCCTCGAGGTTTTCGCCCTCGAAATACAGATGTCCGTTAATGTCCTTGCCCGACGTGTTCCCGCTGGGATTCGTTATGCGGAAATACTTAGACTCGTAATTCATGAAAAGCTCGTCGCCGAAAATGATGTCGTCTTCTTTCCAGATTGCGACGTGACCCTTGGCGTATATTTCCTTCGCGGCGTCGTCCACCTGAACGAAGTCCGCCGCGAGAGTAATGTCCTCGATTTCGATTACAACCTCGCCGGTAAGCGTAAGCAGCTTGGCTTCGCGCTCGTACTTCACGCTTTCGGCGCTTTTAAACCTTAGGTAATTTTCTTCGAGGGGATATTCCGGCTCCATCCTCTCCGGCCCGCCTTCGCCTTCCTCGGCGCCTTCTTTTCCCGCGGCAAGCGGGGGCGTCGCGCCTTCGCCGGCGGGCAAATCCTTCGCCGCGCCGGGCTGGGCGCCTCTCGGCTGCAGCGGCGTGCGCGGCCGTGCCGGGCCTTCTTCGTCGTCATCTTCTGCGGGCGGCGTGGATTCCTCGTCTTCCGCCAACTGAGCCTCTTTAACTTCCGCCTGCGTTTGTTCGGGCGGTTTTTTCGCGGGTTTGCCGACGGAAATGGCGTCCCCCTGCGCGGAAGCGTGCGCGCAAAGCGGGAGCGCCGCAAAGCTCGCGAATGCGAGCAAAATCGCGGCTTTGACACAAAGCCGCGCCAGATTCCTCGCGCCTATCCCCATAACCGAAGTCCGGATTATAGCAGGAAATTCGAATGCGGAAATATGCCGAAAAATATGGGCAAAACCTTTAATTTCGCCGCGCGCCATTCTTCCGTAAGACGCATAATTTCGGCAAGTATTCGGAGTATTATGTGAAAGCCGGAATTAGGCACTAAGCCGCTTAAATTTAAGTTTGCCGGCGGCTTTACGGGGAATATAATCCCGTAACGGCGATTTTCGCCGAAAGGAGGATGGGATGATTAACTTCGCACTAAAGGCAGTGGCTGCCGCGGTGTTTTTCGCAGCAATCGCGGTTTCCATGCCGGCAAGGGCTTATGCGCATTGCGACACTCTTGACGGGCCGGTAATCGCGGACGCAGAGTCCGCTCTCGCTTCGGGCGACGTCACGCCGGTTCTCAAATGGGTCGGCAGCGATTACGAAACGGAAATACGCGCCGTTTTCAGCCACGTAATGAAAGTACGCAATCTCGGCCCGGAGGCGGCCAAGCTTGCCGACAACTACTTTTTCGAAACTCTGGTCCGGATTCATCGCGAAGGCGAGGGCGCGCCGTTCACAGGCATCAAACCGGCGGGAACGCCGTCCGAACCCGGCGTCGCGGAAGCAGACGCGGCTATTTTATCCGGCAAGCCCGACGCGATTTTCCCCGCGCTTCACGCTCTTTTGGTGGATGGAATTTCGCGCCGGCTGGAGCGTGTACTCGAAGCGAAAAAACATGCAAACGACAGCGTGGAAAAAGGACGCGAGTACGTCGAAGCATACGTCGAATTCGTTCACTACGTAGAGGCGCTATTCGCCGCCGGCGGTAGGAATGCCGGGCATGCGCTCGAATCGGCGCCAGCCGCTCATCCCCGTCCGGTTTCCGCTCACGCGCACTAGAGCCTTCCTCGAAACGCTATCCGCCGTCCGAATTCTGATCCTGATGCCGGACGATTTCGCCGCTCACCAAATAGATAACGTCCTCGGCTATCGAGCTGGCATGGTCTGCCGCCCGCTCGAAGTAGCGCGACACTCCGAGAAGCTTCACGCAAAAATCGATTTGCGCCGGGTCGTTTTTCATTTCGCTAAGCACGCGTTCGTTCATCCGGTGCTTAAGTTCGTCGATTTCCGCGTCTCCGCGGCGAACTTCCTCCGCAAGCTCCGCGTCCATGCCTATCAGCGCGTCGATGCTTAGTTTCAGCGAGCGCTGCGTAAGCTCGGCCATTTCGATGAATTCCCCGGCTTTTTTATCGCGGCCGGAAGCCTGCGTGAACTCCGCCGCACGCGCGATTTTGACCGCGAAGTCGCCGATGCGCTCAAGGCTCGGATTGATTTTAAGAACCGCGATGATAAATCTCAGGTCTATGGCAACCGGCTGGTGCAGCGCAAGAACTTTGAGGCAATCTTCTTCGAGTTCCACTTCGAGCCGGTCGATTTCCTCGTCTCCGGCGAACACCTGTTCGGCCAGTTTTAAGTCTCCGTTTTCGAACGCGCGCACGGCTTTGCGCAAATCCTCTTCCACCATAGCCGATATGTGAAGAAGCTGCTTTTTGAGTTTTTCGATTTCACGCTGCAAATGTAATGCCATCAAGTCCGCACCTCGCTTTACCCGAACCGGCCGGTAATATAGTCTTCGGTTTTCTTGTGTTCGGGATTCGTGAATATCGTCTTCGTTTTCCCGAATTCTATCAAGTCGCCTTCATACATGAACGCCGTATATTTCGAAACCCTACCCGCCTGCTGCATGTTGTGAGTGACGATGACTATCGTGTATTTTTCCTTAAGTTCGAGTATCAAATCTTCGATGCGCGCCGTCGAAATCGGGTCGAGCGCGCTGCACGGCTCATCCATCAATATGACTTCGGGCTCCATCGCTATCGTACGAGCGATGCAAAGCCTTTGCTGCTGGCCGCCCGACAGCGACAGCCCGCTCTCTTCCAGCTTGTCCCTCACTTCGTTCCAAAGCGCCGCCCGTTTCAGCGAGTTTTCCACGAGTTCGCGGATATCGCCGCGATAACCGTTAATCTTCGGCCCCCACGATACGTTTTGCGAGACCGATTTCGAAAACGGATTGGGTTTTTGAAACACCATCCCGATTCTGCGGCGAACTTCTACCGGGTCCACGTTCGGCGCGTATATGTTCTGCCCTTGGAACAAAACCTCGCCTTCCATGTTCACGCTCGGCACGAAGTCGTTCATCCTGTTGAACGCCCTCAATAGCGTGGACTTGCCGCACCCCGAGGGCCCGATTATCGCGGTAACTTCGTGCCGCGGTATTTTCAAAGTGACGTTTTTTACCGCCGCGCTCGTCCCGTAGCGGATTGTAAGGCCGCTCGTTTCGAGTACGTACGAATTTTCTTTGCCGTTTTCGCCCATACCTTTACCAGTTCAAGAATTTCTGAAATCTGGTGCGGATGATTATCGCCACCGAATTCAGAGTGAGTAGCACGAAAAGAAGAACGATGATTCCCGCCGCCGCAAGATTGAGAAAATCCGCCTGCGGGCGCGACGCCCAGTTGAAAACCTGTATCGGCAATACCGTGAACATATCCATCGGATGTTTCGGCGTGAACGCGACGTAAGTAAGCGCACCGATCATTATAAGCGGGGCGGTCTCGCCGATTGCGCGAGAAACCGAAAGTATCACTCCGGTGAGTATTCCCGGCAGCGCGGCCGGAAGCACGTGATGCCATACGGTCTGCCATCTCGTAGCGCCGAGAGCTATCGCGGCGTGCCGAATCGAATCAGGCACCGCGCGCAACGCTTCGCGCGAAGCGATGATTATTACGGGAAGAACAAGCAGCGTCATCGTGAACGCGCCGGCAAGAACGCTTCTTCCAAGCTCCATCCATCTTACGAACAGCCCGAGTCCGAGCATTCCGTAAATTATTGACGGCACTCCGGCGAGATTCGCGATGTTGATTTCGATAAGCGCCGTCAGCTTGTTTTTCTTCGCGTATTCCTCGAGGTATATCGCCGTCAAAATCCCGATTGGCACCGATACGATAATCGTCAAAACGATAAGCCACAGCGAGCCTGCAAGCGCGGCGAAAATTCCCGCGTCCGCCGCCTTTCTGGAAGGAAAACTGGTGAGGAAATTCCACGAAAGGAACGAACTGCCCTGCATGAAAATGCGTACGAGCAAAATCGCGAGAAGCACGATTCCGAAATAGGTCGAACAAAGCAATGCGATTTTCATCGCCCTTTCGAACGCCCGTCTTTTGCCGATATTGTGACTGAACATGTTTTTTACTCGTAAGTTTCCCTATAGCGCCTGATGACCCAATGCGAGACGATGTTCATCACGAGCGTTATTAGAAAAAGAAGAAAACCGACAGCGAAAATCGAATGATAAACCGTGGTGCCGTGCGGCGTATCGCCCAGGCTCACCTGCACGATGTAACCGGTCATCGTCTGAACGCTTTCGAGCGCGTTCAGCGTCATTTTCGGCGTCGCGCCCGCGGCCATCGCCACCGCCATCGTTTCGCCAACGGCGCGGGCCAGCGCCAGCACGAACGACGCGAAAACTCCCGACAGCGCCGCCGGAAGCACCACGCCTTTCGCCACTTCGAATTTGGTTGCGCCAAGCGAATATCCCGCGTCCCGAAGCGATTTCGGCACGGCGGCGAACGCGTCGTCGCAAAGCGAAGCGACCGTGGGAAGAATCATTATCCCGACCACTATCGCCGCGCTCGCCGCGTTGAAAACCTGGGTCTGCGGAATGAGCTTTTGCAGAAGCGGCGTAATGGTGGTCAGCGCGAAATAGCCGTAAACGACGGTCGGCACTCCCGCGAGCACTTCGAGAATCGGCTTGAGCAAACGCCTTACTTTGTGCGTCGCGTATTCCGTAAGGTAAATCGCGGTCATTAAACCCAGCGGAATAGCTATTACGCCCGCGCCGATTGCAACGAGAAACGTGCCGTTGACGAGCGGCAGCACGCCGTACTTCGGATCGTTGAACCATGCCGTCCAAGTCGTCCCGGTCAAGAATTCGGCGATGGAAACTTCCGTGAAAAACCTTACGGTTTCGTCCAAAAGCACGAACACGATGCCAATCGTCGTTATAACGGTTACTGCCGCGCATGCGAAAAGGAGGAGCTGTATTAAAAGCTCCCCCCATTTGATTCGCCTTCTGCCGAGCGGAAATGAGGGCGGGTCGGCAACCGTCGCGCCGCTTTCGGCAAAGGACATTTTCAGTAATTCGCGCAGGTATTTCAATTCGTTTTAACGCGCCTCTCCGGCTATTGTTCCAAAGCGAGTATGTCTTCGATTTTGACGCCGACTTGCGCGCCCTCGGCTCCGAACACGCTGCCGGTTTTGCGGGCGGCGAATCTGGCCATCGTAAGCCTGTACGCCTCGTCCGGCAGCGGAATATAGCCCACGTCGCCCACGAGAGCGGCGGCGTTTTGAATGTAATATTCGACGAATTCGTTTACTTCCGCGCGGTCTATGGATGAATTCTTGACGTAAATGAAAATCGGCCTCGAAAGCGGCTGATAGGTGCCGTTGTTTATCGTAAGTTCCGACGGAGCCACCGGACCGTCCCCTCCGTCAATCGGCACGACGGTTAGTTTGTCCCGGTTTTCGTGATAGTACGCATATCCGAAAAATCCCATCGCGCCTTCGTCTCCGGCGACGCCTTGAACGAGCACGTTGTCGTCTTCGCTCGCGGTAAAGTCCGGGCGAATATCTCCGCTTTTGCCGTTAATCGCCTCCGTGAAATAATCGAACGTGCCGCTGTCCGTACCCGGCCCGTAAAGATTCAGCGGCTTGTCCGGCCAGCCGTTTCTGACTTCGCTCCACCTTTTGATTTTGCTGTCCGGCGCCCAAATTCTGTGAAGCTCGTCCACCGTCAGGCTATCGCACCAGTCGTTTTTGGGATTGACGACCACGCTTAGTCCGTCGTACGCGACCGGTATTTCAACGTATTCGATTCCGTTCTTTTCGCACATTTCCGCTTCGCTCGCCTTTATCGGCCTCGACGCGTCGCTGATGTCCGTTTCGCCCGCCCCGAATTTCTTGAATCCGCCGCCCGTGCCGGAAATGCCCACGGTTACACGCACCTTCGGATGCTCCTTCCCGAATTCCTCTGCGACGGCTTCGGTTATCGGATAAACCGTGCTCGACCCGTCGACCGCGATGTGTCCCGTAAGTGCGGATGGCGGTTTCGATTCTCCGCCTCCGCTCGCGGAAGTTCCTCCTCCCGCCGTCGAGCCGCCGCCCGCATCCGGCTTCGGACACGCGGTAAGCGTAAACAGCAAAACGCCGAAAACCAAGATCGCGGCTGCGCCGCGCAATTTCGTTCTTCCTTGCATATTTGAAACCTCGCAGGATTTTGTTCCGCGACAAGCGGACGCTTCAATCTTCGTGAAGTTTCGTTAGGATTTCGTTAAGAGCTTTTTAACGCCGGAAATATTTTCCGCGCGGGTTTGCGGCGGATTACTCGCTTAAGTCCGCAAGCCTGATGCGTATTGAAAACACCGAGCCTTTGCCCGGCTCGCTTTCCACGAAAACCGCTCCCCCGTGGGCGAGTGCGATGTGTTTAACGATCGCGAGCCCAAGTCCAGTGCCGCCCACGTCCCGGCTTCTCGCCCTGTCCACCCTGTAAAACCGCTCGAAAAGCCTGCCCAAATGTTCCTTCGGAATTCCCGGCCCCTCGTCCGCCACGCTGACCACCGCGCAGGCGCCTTCCTTTTTGCACGACACCGTCACCTTTCCCCCGCCGCCCCCGTATTTGATCGCATTGTCGATCAAATTTACAATCGCAAGCTCAAGGAGAGCGCCGTTCGCCAGCACTCGAATATCCCCCGGACACTCCAAAACCGCTTCCGGCCGGGTCTTCGCCGCCCGCGCAAAACATCCGTCGATTGCCGCCGCGGCAACTTGCCTAAGCGAAATTTCGCCAAGCTCCAGCGCGCTTTCTTCCGCCGCCTGCTCCACCCGCGCAAGCTGCAACAAATCTTCGATAATCGCCTGCAGCCTGTCGCTTTGCTTTTTGATAATTTCGAGAAACTTCACTTTCGCTTCTTCGTCGTCCATCGCTCCGTCGAGCAGAGTTTCGACGAAACCCTTGATTGAGGTTATCGGCGTTTTAAGCTCGTGCGATACGTTCGCCACGAATTCGCGCCGGACGTTTTCCAGCTTTCTAAGCCGCGTCACGTCGTCCATGACGAACAGCGCGCCCGCGCCGCCGGGAAGCGGCGTGCCGGTAATTTTAATGATTCTGTCGCTGTCCTTAGTGAGCGTGATTTCCTTCTCCGCCGCCATGCCAGTTTTAAGCGCCTCGGTTATGAACCGCTGAAATTCGGCATGCCTCGCCACTTCGAAAATCGTCCGCCCAATCGCCGGTTTGCCGCCCGTTTCGGCAAGCGCGCTTGCGGCTGGGTTTATCGTGATGATCTTTCCTTCCCGGTCAACGGCGATTACCCCTTCGACCATCGCGGAAAGCACCGCCGAAAGCTCGGCCCGTTCCCTTTCCGAAGTGTCGATTCTTCGCTTAAGCTCCGATGCCATCCTCGAAAGCGCGTTCGAAAGCACGGCGAGTTCTTCGCTAGCATGCTCGCTCGTTTCGATTTCCCGGTCCAGTTTTCCGTCGGCATACCTTTCGGCCGATTCGGTTAACGCGTCAATTTGCCGCGTCGTTCGCCGCGTGAGATAAACGCTTATCGCCGCGGACAAAACAAGTATCGTAAGCCCGAAAAGAAACACGCGCGAATAAACTTTGCCCATCGCGGCCTTTACTTCCGACAGCGAAATCGCGGTGCGCACGACGAAATCAGGCCCGCCGGCCGCGCCGTCGTGATAAATCGCGACGTACATCATTTCGCGGTGGACGGACGCGCTGTCTCTGACCGCGCTTCCCGCGCCGTTTTTGACCGCCTGAAGAAACTCGTCGCGCAGACCATGGTTTTCCATTTCCGCCGGGTTCTTTTCGCTGTCGCCGACAACCGTTCCGTCCAAAAGTATCGCGGTAATGCGCGTCGCGGTAAGTTCGCCGTACGATTTGCATACGGCATCGGCGGATGCCGCGTCGAGCGTCTGAAGGTTCTCCAGCGCACGGCCGACCACCCGCGCCCGCGCTTCGAGATTTCTGCCCAGGCTCGCCATGTACGCGCTTTCGAACGTCCGCGCGCCGTACCAGGCCGATGCGGCGAGCGAAATCGCCACGACGAAAACGTAGGTAGGAAAAAGCTGCCAGAGCAGCTTGCGCCTTTTTCTATGCGGCATCGAAGGCTATTTTACTCCTTGAAACGGTAACCGGCGCCGCGCACGGTTTCGATAAGCGCTCCCGCTTTCGGGCCGAGCTTTTTGCGCAGCCCCGCCACGTGCACGTCGACCGCCCGGTCCGTCACGTCAAGCCTTCCCTCGCCTACCGACTCGGTAATTTCCTGCCGTGACAGCACCCATCCCGGCTTGCTCGCGAGAAGATGCAATATGCCGAATTCGGTGAACGTAAGCTCGATTTTTTTCGAGCCGTATGTCACTTCCCGCCTCCCCGGATGAATCGTAAGCCCGTGCATGCTGATTACTTCTCCGCCCAGCTTGCCTTCGCCCCGCTTTCTGCGCAGCGCCGCGCGCACTCGCGCGATAAGCACGCGCGGGCTGAACGGTTTCGCGATGTAATCGTCCGCCCCGATTTCAAGCCCGGTCACTACGTCCACGTCTTCCGATTTCGCCGTGAGCATCAAAACCGGAATTTGCGAAGTCTCCGGGTTCGATTTAAGCTTGCGGCAAACTTCCAGCCCGTCCATTTCGGGAAGCATCAAATCGAGCACCACGAGTTCGGGCAATTTCGTTTTCACCGAGCGCATCGCGTCCTCGCCCGTTTTCACGCAAGTTACGCGATATCCTTCCTTCATCAGGTTGTAGCGCACGAGTTCGAGGATGTCGCTTTCGTCGTCAACCACCAAAATCGATTCTCTCGCCATATAAATTCCTAACCCTAAAATTAACCCGCTCCAATGAAAAGCCAACAATGTTAAGGTTCGGTTAGCGAAAGGTTTCGAGCGGCTATTTGTTAATTTCCGGTTTAATCTTGGCCGGCGCGGTAAATCTGTGAACGTAAACCGCAAGCATGACGCAAAGCGCAAGGATAAGCGCTCCGGTAACCTGATGCAGCGTCGGAACTATAAGCCGCCAAACGTGAACCGTCACTTCGCCGGTTTCTTGAACCGCCTGCTGCGCCTCGACCGGCGCCGTGAATCCGCCGGTGGCGATAAGCGCGGCAAATCCAAGCGCAAGCTGAACCCCCAGCGTATGCATAAGCGACAGGCCGGTTTTCAAGATTGCCTTTTGTTCCGCGTAATTCGCCCATGCGCGCGCGCCGGCATATATTCCCACGGCCGATAGCACGACCGCGAATGTAATATGAAGGTGCAGCCCGCCCGTGAAATGCCGGAGAATCGCGCCGAGCAATATTTGAATAATCGCCATCGGCACGAGAAACACGGACAGCTTCCGGTCGAGCTGCGGCGATTTGACATTAGCGAGCGGAATGTCTTTACTCCACCACCCTGCCGTGAAAATCGCAAGCGCAACCGTCATCGCGAAAAACACCTGTCCGAAAACGCCGTGAACGACCGCAAGGACTAGGCTCGGCGCGGTGTCTTCCGGATTCGAACTCATCGTGAACACGCCGGTGACTCGAAGCCCGCCGAGTATTCCCTGAACCGCGACGGCGGCGAACGCCAGCCACGCGAATCCTTTAAGTCTTCTTCTCGTTTCGGACGCCGTAATCCTAATCGCGTAAACGAGCGTAGTAAGCCCAACGAGCGTGCCGAACAACCTGTGCGCATGCTCGAAATAAATCCCGCCCGTCATTTTGGCGAGCGGAAAAAGAAACATATTGCTGCCGAAAGTGTTCGGCCAATCCACGACCGCCAGCCCGGCGTACGCGCTCGTGACGAGGCCGCCCACCGTCAAGAGCATCAGCGTTTCGCCCGCCAGCACCCATCCGAACACGCTGTTCCAGCTTGAAGGTTCGTTTTCGGCTGTATATTTGCGCGCCCCGATAAGCGCGCCGAGAAAAGCGATAAACGCCGTTCCCATAATCGAGCCGGGGATAAACATCGCGGCGGCGCGCATTCCGCCGCCTTCCGAAATCACGCTGCCGAGAATGAGCAGGTTCACTAATGACGCGATAAGCCCCGCAAGAAATCCGGCTCCGGCGCCGCGGGAGCTGTGTTTTCCCGCGAAAAATCCGCCCGCGAAAATCGCGATGACGAGCAGCGCGAACACCGCCTGCGGAGGCGCGTCCACGCCCGGAATATGCGTAACATAGCCCACGGCCCACGTGAGCGCGCTGATTCCGAACCCGAGCGCAAGAACGTCGCCCGCGTCCCGTTTAACTTTTACCGCTTTGCCAAACATCGCCCGCTCCCGAGATAAACATCGTAATCATAGCGCAATGAAGGATTTGGGATTATATTCCTCTCAACTCGTTATCTCGAGACTTCGATGGTATATAGATTGTCTTGAATACCGGTCAGAAAACCAGTGCTTTGAAATCCACCGCGCCCGATGGCGCACGCACGCTCACGCCCGGCGTCGTACTCGAGCTTTCGAAGTTCAGGCTCACCGCGCTCGTCGTCTTTACGACGCTCGCCGGTTTCGTTATCGCAAGCCGCGGCGCTCTTAACATCCCGCTTTTGGCGGTCGCCTTGCTCGGCACCGCTCTTTCCGCCGGCGGCGCGAACGCGTTCAACCAATGGCTCGAAGCGCACGAAGACTCGCTGATGAAGCGCACCGGCGGCCGCCCGCTCCCCACCCGGCGCATCGTCCCGCGCCAGGCATACGCGGCGGCGATGGCGCTTTCCGCTCTCGGCGTGGCGATTCTGTTCTTTTTCGTGAACACGCTTACCGCCGCGCTCTCGCTAACGAGCATCCTCGTGTACGTTTTCATCTACACGCCGATGAAAAAAACCTCGCCGTTTTCCACATTCGCCGGCGCGGTAAGCGGCGCGATTCCCCCGCTCATGGGCTGGACGGCGGCCACTGGCGAGGCCGGTTTCGGCGGCATCGTGCTTTTCGCGATTCTTTTTATTTGGCAGATTCCCCATTTCCTGTCCCTGTCATGGCTATATCGCGACGATTACGCACGGGGCGGTTTCAAAATGCTCTCGCTTACGGACTCGTCCGGGCTGCAGACCGCGCAAATGTCGATTTTATACAGCCTTGCGCTCATCCCGCTCGCGCTCGCACTCACCGCGGGCGGCTATCTCGGTACGATCTTTGCGGTCGGCAGCGTAATCCTCGGCGTTTCTCTCGCGGCTGCCGGCGCGGTTTTTCTGGTGAAGCGCACGCCGAAATTCGCTCGGGCGCTTTTCGCGGCGAGCATTCTATACCTTTCGATTCTGCTCGTTTTGATGCTCGTTAATCCTGCGCATGCACGCGGCGATTCGATGACCGCGGCATTGGGAGAATATAATACGCGTGCGGCAGCCGAAAAATTCGTCCGGGATTAACTCGCGGCGAAACTTGCCGCACCGAGGACGAAATGACCGACAACGGCGGAAAAACAAGCGGCGCGGGCGAAGTGCTCGGCCCTTCCAACCTCAAAATCCGCTGGCGCGACCTATCTTGGTATATCGTCGCATTCACGCTTTTTTCGCTGGCGATACTGATTAGGCTGCTTCTGCCGATTTTCACGGGCGAAGTCAAGCCGCTCGGCGAACTTATGTCCGAGTCGGGGCCGCGCGGCTTCGACGTGTCGAATTTTAAGGGCGACCGCGAACTTCTCGTTTTAAGCGGGCTTCCGAAAGACGGGCTTGTCGCGCTCGTAAATCCTGACACGGTTCCCGGCGCCGAGGTCGCCGCGCTCAACAAAAAACAGCGGCGGCGGGAACATACGAAATTCGTAATCCCCTCCGACCGCGTTATCGGCGTCGAAATCGGCGGCGAAGCGCGCGCATATCCAATCCGGTTTTTGAATTGGCACGAAATCGCGAACGACACGCTCGGCGGCGTGCCCATCGCCGTTACGTACAGCCCGCTATGCGACAGCGCGGTTGTTTTCGACAGGCGCGCCGGTGGCGATACTCTGGAATTCGGGGTCAGCGGCCTTTTATACAACTCGAATCTCGTAATGTTCGACCGCCGGGGAAGCGAGCCAGAGGAAAGTCTTTGGGGACAGCTCGAAATGCGGGCGATATCCGGCCCTATGGCGGGCACGCCGCTTACGGCGCTTCCCGCAAAACTCGTGCGCTGGGGCGACTGGCTGGCGGAACATCCCGATACCGGAATGATTGCGGGCGACCCGAAATCGAAGGAAAATTATTCGGCGAATCCGTATCAGACCTATTTCGCTACCGACAAACTTAGATTCCCGGTTTCGCCGATGCCCGAAGGCGGCGGCGCAAATTGGAAAACCCGCATTGCGATTATCGGCGCGGGCGGCGAAACCGCATGTTACTTCGTTCAAAATCCGGGCGGAGACGATTTTCAGCCGTACGAAACCAAGATAACAATCGGCGGGCTATTGCTCGATGCGAAATACGTTCCGCCTTCATCGGCGTACGAACCGGAGTTTCTCGCTATCGGCGGCGAAGGTTTCGCCGGGCTCGACTTCGTATTCTATTCGTTCTACGGCGCTTGGTACGCGGCGCATCCCGACGTCGAGCCAGCCTTGCTGCCGTAGTTTCAGCCCGCCTTCTGATAAACTTTAAGCGATGGCGGGAATTTCACAACCGGGAGAAGACACGATCGTCGCTTGGGCAGGCGCGGCGGCGGCATCCGCGCTCGGAATGGTCAGGCTAAGTGGCCCGGATTCACATAAAATTGCTTCCGCCATGACTTCCCGTTCCCCCAAGCCGGATTGCGATTTCGCCGAACCGCGCGCTTTCCACACGCGTCTTAAAAAGCCCGGCGGCGGCGCGCTCATTGACGAGTGCATTTCCATCTGGTATCGCGCTCCGCGCAGTTACACGGGCGAAGACATGGTCGAGTTTTCGATACACGGCAATCCGCTTATAGGCCGCGAAATCGTGGAAATTTGCGTTTCGCTGGGCGCCAGGCTCGCCGCGCCCGGCGAATTCACGAGCCGTGCATTTTTCGGCGGCAAGCTCGACCTTACTCAAGCGGAAGCCGTTCAGGAACTGATTGCCGCGAGAAGCCGCGCCGAGCTTTCGCTCGCCCGCAACATGCTTTCCGGCGGCCTTCGCGAGCGCGTCGAAGAATGGTACGCCAGGCTGATCAGGATGCGCGCCGCGCTCGAAGTCGTGTTCGACTATCCCGGCGAAACCAGCGACGTAAGCTACGCAGATCCGGGCGCGGGTCGCGCGCACGCGGAGGCGCCTGTTTCGGACGAGGCGCAGCGCGAAGATATGAGAACCGTAATCGCTGAAATCCTGCGCGAAATGAACGAGCTAATCCGGTTTCACGATTCTGCCAAGCAAATCCGCGAAGGGCTTCGCGTCGTTCTCGCCGGCGCGCCGAACGTGGGGAAATCCAGCCTGTTCAACGCGCTCGCGGGCTTCGACCGCGCGCTCACCGACGCGGAGCCGGGCACTACTCGCGATTATCTCGAACTCGCGCTCGGCTGGGACAAGGCTGCGATTACGCTAATCGACACCGCCGGGCTTCGCGACGACGCGGAGCGCGTCGAATCGAAAGGCGTCGAGCGTTCGCGAAAAATGCTCGCCGATGCGGACGCCGTTCTTTACGTAATCGATTCGTCGAAAACCACGGACTTGCACGATGCGATTCATGGCGCGCCGGCGGTTTCCGAAAGACAAAAACTCATAATCGTTTTCAATAAAATAGACCTTATTCCGGCGGAAGCCGCGAAGGAACTGGCGCGGGAAATCTTAAAACTTCCCGCATCCTTTCACGTTTTCATGACATGCGCGCACGACGCGTTGACCGCCGGCAAGCTGCGCGAATGGCTGTCTGAAAACCTCGCCCCGATTGACACGCTCGACCGCGTGCTGATTACGGACCGGCATCGCGCACACGTCGAAAACGCGCGCGCCGCGCTAAAAACCGCGTCCGAATCCCTACGGATGGGCGTGCCGTCCGACCTCGCAGTCATCGACCTCGCGGACGCGATGAAGGAACTCGGCGCGATTACGGGGCGCGAAGTTTTGGCAGACCTATTCGGCGAGATTTTCAGCGGCTTCTGCATCGGCAAGTAGTTTTCCTGTCCCGCCGCGGCAAGTGTTTCGCAAGTTGCGCCGCCCGTTTTGTCGTTGCCGTTTTAAATTTAACTCCGCTTGAAAAATGCCGTCCCACAAAAAACATAAAAAAGCATGGAAGAAAAAATACCTCGGCGGGCTTCTCTGCCGGGATCTTCCGTCCGAACCGATGCCGGAACTCGGCACCATTCTCGTTACCGGCGCGTCGGGATACATCGGCGGCAGGCTCGTTCCGGAACTACACGAACGCGGCTACAAACTTCGGCTGATGGTTCGCGGCGACCTTGAAGCGGCGCGCGAAAAGTGGAAGGGAATGGACGTCGTCGAGGCCGACGCGCTCGACATAGACAGCCTCCGGCCCGCTCTCGACGGCGTTTATGCGGCGTATTATCTGATTCACTCTCTCCTGCTCGGCCCGGACGGTTTCGAGCGGGCGGACATAAAGGCGGCGGAAAACTTCCGCGACGCCGCCGAAGAAGCCGGCGTAAAACGAATCATTTATCTCGGCGGTCTCGGCGATTCGCTCCAAAGCCGCTCGCTCCACCTGCGCAACCGCATGCGCGTGGCCGAGGCGCTCAGCGCGGGAAACGTTCCCGTCACCACTCTTCGAGCCGGAATAATCATCGGCTCCGGCAGCGCGTCGTACGAAATCATCTACGGCCTCGTGAACCGGATGAAGCTAATAGTCCTTCCGCCGCTAGCGCGCAACCGCTGCCAGCCCATCGGAGTGCGCGACGTAATCAAATATCTCGTCGGCGTGCTCGAAACTCCGGTAACGAAAGCGCAGATGTTCGACGTCGGGGGATTGGATGTGCTCACCTACGAAGCCGTCTTGCGCAAATTCGCCGCCGTACTTCGCAAAAAGGTTTTGTTTCTCCCGTTTCCGCTTTCGAGCGTTCGTTTGAATTCGTACATCGCAAGTCTAATAACGCCCGTGCCGAGGCAAATAGTGCAATGCCTGATGGAGGGCTTGCGCGACGAAGTCGTTTGCAAAAGCGACGAAATAACGAGATTCGTTCCCTTTAAACCGCTGGGATTTCGCGAAGCCGCCGTTCGCGCGCTGACCCGCGAACAGCAGGACAGAGTCGCCACGCGCTGGTCGGACGCCTATCCTCCCGCGCACGAACTCGCGCTTAAGTTGCACGAACTAGACGGCAAGCCCGATTTCGTCGCGTCGTATTCGCTCGTCACGGGCAAGCCCGCGGGCGCGCTGTTCCGGTCGTTTTGCGCGGTGGGCGGCAAGAAGGGCTGGTTTCATTCCAGTTTTCTTTGGCGCATACGCGGAATGATTGACAAACTGATCTTGGGCGTCGGCACGGCGCGCGGAAGAAGAAGCGCCTCAACCCTCGCCGCCGGCGACGTAATCGATTTTTGGCGCGTCGAAGATTTGCGCGAAAACGAGCGGCTTTTGCTTCGCGCCGAAATGAAAGTTCCCGGCCGCGCATGGCTTGAGTTTTCGATTACGCAGGAAGGAATCGAGCGGCGGTTCTCAGTCACGGCATACTTCGATTCGTTCGGCTGGATGGGCAGGTTTTACTGGTATCTTTTCCTGCCGTTCCACAACTATATTTTCAACGACCTGATACGGATGATAGAAAAACGTGCTTAAAATTGTTATTTTGACAAGGAAAACTTTCGTATCGTGAATTCGACGCCTTTTTCGACCGGGTGTTTGGCGGCATCGAGAAGGGCTTTTGTCGTTTCGCTGTCGAAATATGCTTCCCCGCAGACTTTGCAGATTTGCGCCGGAACTTCGCGCACAACCGTGACGGGACCGCCCTCGTCAAAAACCACGGATTTGAACCCGGGTTCAGTCTCGCCCTTACCGCAAATCACACAAATCAATTTCGACGCCTCCTGTAATCTTCAACCCACCGGTCAGAATCGGCTTCGTAGACAGTTATTATTATAACCTCATTTTCTCGTTTATTCTCGGCTATAACCACATGAATTGGCCTATCGCCGAATTTCTTGAAAAGGAGTTTGGCCGGAAATGGAAACGCTTCGGGATAATCTTCTATACAATCACCATTTTCAATGACGGAGAGGACCTGATCGTGTGAAATCCCGCGATCCGTCATCCGAAAAAAAGCATGTTCTCGAAAGATCAGCCGAGGAAATTCAGTCATCTTTATGCTACCCGGCAAAAAATGCGGCCCAACTTGCCTTTAACCCTTGGCCGCGGCAGCTTACGCTCATTCCGCTTTCTATCGGATGAAGCGTGATTATTCCGAATCCGCACGTCAGCCGATTCGCCCGCGCCGGCACTCCGGTAATTTTCAGCTTTTCCGCGCCGTCCACGAAATATCTTACCGCCGCGCCTTCCGCGTCATACTCCACCTCGCACTCGTGGTCGCACATCGGCGCGGTCGCAACTTCGAGGTCGATGACGTTCGTAAACGCCTCGCTCTCCGATGTGACGCCGGGGATGAGCAGGCGCTCGTAAATCGCCCAAACTTTGTGCCCGTTCGAGATTATGTCGAATACCAGCGCGCTTTCGAAGTCGAGCACGTTGAACGCGGAAAAACCGTCGCGATAATCGTCGGGATTTCCGCCGGCAAGTTCCGCCGCCATTTTCGTCGCGAACCTTACCGGCCCGCGACCGGTTTCCCAGCTGCGCCTCGCAAGATATAGCTATTTCGGATTGTCGAAAATCTGCACGAAGTCGTGATGCGCGGTGAACTGCGGGATGTCGATTTCCACGCGCCCGCCGCCGCACGCGACGCTCGCCTTTTCGTCGCGCCAGTGCCAGAACGTGCCCTCGCCCATCGGCGCGGCCGCAATCTGCCACTTTTCAGAATCGAGCGCCTCGGCCTCAAAATCGTCGTATAAGTCCATTGAATTTCCCATCCAAATACTTTAAGTATTGCCTGCCATCGCCGCCTTCGCCGCGCCTAGTAGATTCGCCTTGCTCAAAAGCTCGCTCCAAAGCAGCACCGCGTTTCCGCGAATACTCACGAGAGTTTCGGACTCCAGCGTCGCCCGAAGCATCGGCTCTATGAACTTGCGCGCTTTCGAAACGCCGCCTCCGATTACTACCGCTTCGGGATTTAAAAGATTGCACAGCCCGGCAAGCCCGATTCCGAGCCTGCGGCCCACGCGCCTGAAAGTTTTTTCCGCTATTTCGTCTCCCGCGTCGGCGCGCGCGAAAATATCCTCCACTGTAATGTCCTCCGGCGCGTCGCCCTCGTACACCCGGTAAAGATGGACGATTCCCCGCGCGCCCGTCCCCGCTTCCAGACAATACCTCGCGCCGCAGCTGCACGGCAGCGTGTCCAGGTCGTAGTTCACTTTTACGTGGCCCGGCTCTATGGTATATCCCATCCCGCCGCGGAAAAGGTTTCCCCCTTTGACGAAACCGCCGCCGATGCCCGTACCCATCGTAATTCCGAGCACGCTGTCAATTCCGCGCGCCGTTCCGTAAAGAGTTTCGCCCAGCGTAAAGCAGTCCGCGTCGTTTTCCATCGCAACTTTCGCGTGCATTCCGGCGTTGTCAAGCGCCTCTTTAGCCGCCTCGACGAGGGGATAGTCGAACCACTTCAGGTTCGGCGCTTCGATTACCCGCCCGCCGCTGCACATCCCCGCCACGCTTATTCCGACCGCATCGACTCCGGTCTCGCCGCACGTCTTTACAAGTTCCGCCAACGCACCGGGCAATGATTTTACGAATCCCTCGGCCGAGTCGGAATTCGCGGAAATTGCTTCGCTGTACGCCGCGAATTCGCCGGTCTCGCCGCGGATAATCCCGGCCTTGATTGCGCTTCCGCCCACGTCGAAAGCCGCTATTAAATTTCTCTTGCCCATTTCCGTACAGCCTCCTCCCATTCCGGCGATTTAGCCTCTGCCGTTACACCGGAAAAACTTCGTTCATAAACTTAGCAACCTTTTTCGCCACTGCAGATATAAGTTTCCCTTCGCTTCCGGTTTCCACGTCGAGCCAGAACGCGCGCGAATGGCCAATCCAGCTGTCTTGATGCTCCTTCGGCAAAAACAGCCGCACGTCCGGCACATGCGTCGCGCGATGATGCGTTGTAAAAAGCAAATTCGCGCCTCCGCCCTCGATAATCCTGAACGCCGCGGCATACGGACAGACCGGCCTGCCTTCCGCGTCCAGCCCGCATTCGTCCATCGCGGCTTCGAGAAAATCATACCAAAACCGGCCCGCCGTGGACGGCCTGTCCGTAAATACGACCATTCTGCCCTGAACTTCCCATTTGCCCGAAAGCGAATCCCGGCTAAGCGCGGAACCCATCGCGCCCGGGGAATTCCATGCCTCTTCCGCCTCCGGTACGCCCTTTACGTTTTCCGGCGGCGCCGACACGTCCGCCAGAGTGAGCGGCCTTCGGGCGCTCGTCTCGCCGAGTCCCGCGATGAAGCTTTCGTCGCAGGCGATAATTTTCTCCCGCATCGGCGCATACGCGTCCGTATCGGCCGCTTTGAACGCCTTTCGCAGCGCTTTGTGGGGCGGAGTGACGAGGTCGAGAGATTTTTCGATTCCGTTAAGCAAATGCTGAAGATTGCCTAGTTTCCCGGCTTTTCGCCATTCGGCGGCAGCCCATAGCCCGTAAGTATCCTTGTCCGAAAGCGCGCCGGCCGCCAGGAAGGCGACTTCGTTTTCTTCAATTTTGTCCGCCAGATTCGTCCCCAGCACGCCGCTTAGTCTCAGCGAAACCATATCGCCGGCCAAATTGTTTGCGTCCATCAAAGTATCCCGGTGATGGTCTATCCAGATTACCGGTTTCTTCCCCGCGTTGGCGCGCGCCGCGAATTCGCGGCTTCTTTCCGGATGCCTGCTGTCGATCGATAAGTCGAGCATTACGATCGCGCCGGTTTCGTCGTCGGCGTACAGCCGCTGAATGACGTTTTTCCAAAGCCTGCCGTAATCGCCGGTCGTTTCGTAAGACGAAACGATTTTATATGTGAAACCGTTTTCGCTAAGCGTTCGCACGGTCGGCGCCAGCGAAATCAGCCCGTGCGGGTCGAAATGCGATACCACTACCACGTCGCCCGGCGGCGCGCTTCTGAGTGCCGCCAGCAAGTCGGGTTCGAATCTAACTTTCGTTTTGGCAGCGCTTGTAAGCGCCGATATTTCCCCCGCCGCGCCTTCGTCGCCCGGCCCGCATACCGGCGACAAAGTCATTTTGCCGCCGTAAGCCAGCTGTATCCGCTGCCACATCGGCGGAAGCCCGGAGGGTAGCGGCGCAAGCTCTATCGTCGCAAGCGAACGGGCGAACCTGACGAGTCCAGCGAGTTCCACGGGCTCGTTTTTCTTTCCCGCAAGATGCTCCGCGAATTCTTCCGGCGTGCGCGCTCCCGCTTTGAACCCTTCCTTAAGCGGATGTCTGTCGTTCAAAAGACGCGGATCCAAGTTCGCGAACGACAGCCTTGCCAAATCCACGAGCGGCAGCCTTGTTTCTTCCGGAACGCCAGAAAGCGCGAGGAGTTTCTCGCACCATTCGGCGAACGCGTGCGCCCTAATCCGTTCGCGCTCGCCTCGCGGGCCGGATGCCTTATGCCAATCGCACGATGCCCAAAGTTCTAGCAAAAACGCGGGCCATGTACGCTCGTTAATCGTCGCCGCCACGAATCCATATTAGCGCACCGGACGGACTAACGCTTTTTCCGTACCCCGCCTTTCAGGTTGGGCGATCTTCTCGAATTCGAATCGACCACGCTTCTGCCTGAAGGATTTTGACGCCAATCGCTTAGCTGAGGCGGCTGCCTGTCTTCGTCCTCGTAATCATGCTGTACGCGCTCCGGCTGGTTTTTCGGTTCGCTACGGTTATTGGCCGGTTGAACCGGCGTAACTTTGCGCGCTCTGCGCGGCCTTCCGCGCCTTCTTTTCGACGGGTCGTCCTGCGGCTCGCGTTGAGGAGATTGCGGAACGGCCGGCTTCGACTCGGCGAATTCCTTGAACGCCTCGTCTTCCGTGTCCGCCGGTCTGCGATTTGCGGGCTTTTGAGTTTCGACCACGTACGAGGTGCGTTTGAGCGTCGCGGGCTGCTGCACCGGCGGTTTCGGCGCGGGTTTCGCTTCCGGTTCGCGCTCCATCGGCTTTTCTTGAGCCGGCGCCTGTTCCTGCTGGGCTTTTTTGGGCGGCCTACCGGGCTGACGCTGCCTTCCCGGCTGTTGTTTGGGCTGGATTTCCCGCTTGCCGTTTTCTATGACGCCCGCCCGTTCGAGCACGTAATCCGCATAGCGGCTGAAATGCCTGTTGCTGAAGCACTCCGCCAGCTCGTTTCTGTCCATTACGTTGGTCACGTCCTGGTCTTTCAACAGGTTGTCGTAAAACGGCGTGCCTTCGGAATGGGTTTTCATCGCGTTCCGCTGAACGAGTTCGTAAGCTCTTTCGCGCATCATTCCCTTTTCGACGAGCGCGAGAAGCACGGTCTGGCTGAACTGAAGCCCCTTGGTTTCGCGGATGTTTTCTTCCATTTTCCGCGTGTTGATTTCGAGGTTCTTTACGACGTAAGTTAGCCTTTCCAGCATGTAATCCGCAAGCGTAAGACTGTCGGCCAAAATCACCCGCTCTACCGAGCTGTGACTGATGTCCCGCTCGTCCCAAAGCGCCTGATTTTCCATCGCCGCCAGCGCGTTCGCCCTTAAAAGCCTTGCAAGCCCGCAGATTCTTTCGAGAGTTATCGGATTTCGTTTATGCGGCATCGCGCTCGAACCCTTCTGGCCCCTGCCGAACGGCTCCGCGACCTCGCCGATTTCCGTACGCTGAAGCGTACGCAGCGTAACCGCGATTTTTTCGAGCGTCCCGCCTAAGACCGCCAGCACGCTCAAGAGGAACGCGTGCCTGTCGCGTTGAACGACCTGCGTCGAAGCGGGCTCCGGACTTATTCCGAGTTCCCGCATGACTATTTCTTCCAGTTCCGGCGGGCAGTGCGCGAAGCTTCCGACCGCCCCGCTGATTTTTCCAACCGCTACGCCTTCCGCGGCCTCGCGAAGCCTTTCGATGTTGCGCATCGTTTCGTCGTACCAAACGGCGGCTTTAAGCCCGAAGGTTGTCGGCTCCGCGTGCATACCGTGCGTGCGGCCCATGATTAGCGTGTCTTTATGAGCCGCCGCAACCGACTTCAGTGTGCGGGCGAATTCCTCCGCGCCGCCGATGACCTCCGTGCAGGCCTCCTTGAGGTACAGCGCCTGCGCCGTGTCCACTACGTCGTTCGAAGTAAGCCCCAAGTGAATCCACTTCGAGTCTTCGCCAAGACTTTTCGCCACCTCGGTGGTAAAGGCAATCATGTCGTGATTCGTAGTCGCTTCGATGTCCTGAATGCCTTTGATGGTGAACTTCGCCTTTTTTGCGATGCGGTCGTGAGTTCCCTTCGGGATTCTTCCAAGATTCTCCCAAGCCTTGACCGCGGCGAGTTCCACGTCCAGCCAGCATTTATACCTGTTCTGGTCGCTGAAAATGCGCTTCATATTCGAGCGCGTGTATCTGTCAATCATAAAATCAAATCTCCGAGACAAAAAATAGCCGGCACTCCCATAGCATTCCGGCGCACGTCGAGTCAGGACTAATTCATACTTTCGTCGTCCCTGCGGGCGGCTTCTCTGGCTTGAGTTCTATAGTTCGCAAGCCTTTCGCCAGCCTCCGGGTCTATCAACGCGGCGATTTGCGCCGCAAGAAATGCCGCATTTTTGGCGTTGTCCACCCCGACAGCGGCGACGGGGACGCCCGGCGGCATTTGTACGATAGATAGAAGCGAATCGAGCCCGCCCAGAGCGGCGTCGAGAGGAACGCCGATAACCGGTTTCAGCGTCATCGAGGCGGTGACGCCGGGCAAATGCGCGGCTAGGCCTGCGGCGCATATAAATGCGATCGCTCCTTCTTCTTCCCATTTCGCGACGGTTGTTTTCAGCCGTTCGGGGTCGCGGTGCGCGCTGCAATAAGACACCCGGTAGGCGATTCCCAGCTCGTCAAGTATTTTCAGCCCCTTTTCGAGCTTGGGCGCGTCGCTTTTGGAGCCGGCGAGAACGCCGACAAACAAAGCATTTTTCGTCAATTCAAATTCCCTGACTCAACCCTGGCGGGGAGTTCATTGACCGACATCTCTATATTACCCGCAATTCGGCGATTTAGTCAAATGAAAAGACCCCGATTTCGATAAGCCCTTTTCACAAGCGGCACAATTGCCTAAATCCCTGCGATTTCGCCCCCTATTTTTCCGCGCCGCCGCCGTATCGGATATACTTTTGCCGGGAGTATCCCGTGTTGAAAGGAGGAATAAGTATGAAGTACCCGGTATCGTTGATTGTCGCGTTTTTGGCGCTTATCGCCGTTATCGGCTCCACGTTCGCCGAGGACGCCAAGAAAGCCTCGCCGTATGCGGGCGATAACATGAAAACGTGCAAGATGTGCCACGCCGCACAAGCCAAAGTGTTCGAAACATCAGGCATGTTCAAAACTTGGGATTCGCTCGACGACGAGGCGAAGAAAAAGGACGAGTGCATTTCCTGCCACGTTACCGGCTTCGGCGTGGAAGGCGGCTGGATAAGCGCCGACGAAACGCCCGCGCTCAAGGGCGTGCAGTGCGAAGCCTGCCACGGCCCGTCCGCCGAGCATGCGAAGGCGCCCACCAAAGTGAAGCCCGCGGGCGATGCGGCCGCTTCCTGCGCGACTTGCCACAACGAAAAGTTCTTCGGTTTCAAGAAGGACGAGTGGAAACTCGACGAAGCGATGGAACAGATCAAGCACTGGAAGGACAGCTAAACCGTCCAGCCGGATTTGAATAATTTAAGGCGCGATGCGGCGCGAGCCGCATCGTGCTAATATTCGAACGTGCCCGAACGCGCCGCAAGGCAGCTTCAAAACGACCCGCCCGTAAGATGGGACATAGTCACCCGGCTCTGGCTCGAACACGTATGCGAGCACAAAACCGGGCTTTACGCCGCGCTCGGCGCCGCGGCGGTGTACGCTCTCGTCCAGCTTTCAATCCCCCTCGCGTTCAAATATATCTTCGACGTCATTATCGCCGAAGAGAAAAGCCTCGCCAAATACGCATTCGCAATGGTTATTCTTTTCGGCGCGCTCTTAATCCGCACCGGCGCGGCATATCTCAGAACAAGACTTAGCGCTTTCGTCGCGTTCCGCACGACGGCGGACATCCGCAATTCCCTTTTCGCCCACATTCAAAAGCTCTCGTTCAGCTATTTCGACCGCGGGCGCACCGGCGACATAATGAGCCGCATCACGAACGACGTCGTCACGCTCCAGAATTTCATTCTTAACTCGCTCGAAGATTTCTTTATCGCTCCCGTAATGGTAACGGGCGGCCTAATAATCCTTTTCATTCTTAATTGGGTGCTTGCGACCGTAGTGCTGCTTTCCAGCATCGCGGTGGCGCTGCTTTTAAGAATATTCGGCGGCGCGCTTCGCCGGGTGAACGATTCCATCCAAAAGCTTCACGCGCGAATGACCGGCGTTTTGTCGGAGTCCATCGCCACCGTCCGCGTCGTCCAAAGTTTCGGTCGCGAAGAAGACCAGATACGCAAATTCAACGAAGTCAGCGAAGATACGCTCGACGAACTCGTGCGCTCGTGGAAATACACCGCCGTCCTTCTCCCGATCGTCGAACTCGTGGGGTTTCTCGCGCCGTTCATCATCGTTTTCGTCAACGGCTGGCAGATGATTCTCGGCCAGAGCACGTTCGGCGATTTCCTCGCCGTCGCGGGGATGGGCGCGCTGGTTTCGAACCCGTTAAACAAGCTCAGCCGCGTTTTCGTGACTCTCCATCAAGGCACATCCGCCGCCGCCCGCATATTCGAAGTGCTGGACGAGCCGATGGATATAGCCGACAAGCCCGGCGCGTACGAACTGCCGGACGTGACGGGCAAAATCGTTTTCGAACACGTAGATTTTCAATACGGCGGCGGCGAAGAAGTTCTTCGAGACTTTTGTCTCTCCGTCGAACCCGGCCAAACCGTCGCGCTCGTGGGCGGCAGCGGCAGCGGCAAAACCACCGTGGTGAATCTCATTCCGCGTTTTTACGAGCCTTCGCACGGGCGGATTTCGATCGACGGCCACGATATAAAAGCCGTCACGCTTAAAAGCCTGCGCGCCCAAATCGGCATCGTCGCGCAGGACAACGTGTTAATTCACGGCACGATTCGCGAAAACATCGCTTTCGGCCGGCCCGGCGCGGACAACGTGGAAATACTCGAAGCCGCACGCAGCGCCGGCGCGCACCAGTTTATAATCGAATTTCCGGGCGGCTACGACACAATCGTCGGCGAGCGCGGCGTAACGCTTTCCGGCGGCGAACGCCAGCGAATCGCCATCGCGCGCGCGCTTTTGAAAGACCCTAACGTTTTGATTCTCGACGAAGCGACGGCGTCGATGGATACGATTACCGAAGCCAAAGTCCAAGACGCGCTGAACAAACTGATGTACGGGCGGACTACGATTATCGTCGCGCACCGGCTTTCGACAATCAGAAAAGCCGGCAAAATAGTAGTTTTGAAAAACGGACGCATCATCGAACAAGGCACGCACGAAGTACTGATGGCAATGAGAGGCGAATACGCCGAGCTTCAAAGCCTCTACGGCGACGACACCGGACGGGCTTGGAAATAGACTTCGCGTTCATTCCGCCGCCGCGATTTTCCCCATTTTCGCCGGGTAAGACATTCATTTCAAATCGCCTTAATACCTCTTGACAAATCGGACATAAGTTATTACAAATATCCCCCTTTTTACTCAAAGAAGGTTCAAATGAAGATTGGTGCGGTTCTTGCGGCATTTATTTTTGCCGCGGTATTTTCGTTCGAGGCGTTCACCGAGGAAGGCGATAAGAAAATCGCCTACGTCGGCGACAACGCGAAAAACTGCAAGGCGTGTCATTCGGAGCAGGTCAAAATCATGACGGCGACGAAGATGTTCGCCGCCTGGGAAGGTCTTCCGCCCGAAACGAGGAGCAATCCAGATTGCTTTTCCTGCCACGTGACCGGCTATGGAAACGAGGGCGGTTTCGTCAGCTTGGAAGAGACGCCGCAGTTAAAGGACGTGCAGTGCGAGGCCTGTCACGGTCCGGCCGGCGATCACCTCAAAAATCCGATGAAAGTCAAGCCCGCGAACAACCCTCGCGAAGCTTGTTTCACCTGCCACAACGACGAGATACTCGTCAAAATCGCCCGGCCGGACAAGTTCCATCCGTTCGACTACGAAGAAAGCCTCGCAAAAATCAACCACTGGGAAGACGAAGAGGAAACCGCCGGTTAAATTGCGCCTGAAATTTTCGGCTAACCTTGCCGGAAAGTTTCAATGGCTATTCGAATTGCCGCGCGCCCTCAAACGGACGCGCGGCAGTTTACGTTTATAATGAACCGTGCCGAAGCGAAAATCAAACGGCGAGGAAAATTCCGCGAATTTGCAATCGAACTCCGCACGCAAACCGGTAAAAGCCGGTTCGGGCGGCGGGATTAACGGAATATCGGTGGAAAATTGGCGCGACTATCCGCACATCCTTACCGACTCCCTCTGGCTTCTCGGTAAACGCGATTCCACCGGTGCGCACACGGGCGATTATCACGGCAATTTCGTTCCCCAAATCCCGCAACAGATAATAGAGCGCTATTCGAAAGCCGGCGAATGGGTTATCGACCCGTTCAGCGGCAGCGGCACTACGCTCATCGAGGCGCAGCGAATGGGACGGAATTGCGCCGGAATCGAACTCAATCCCGAAATTGCGCGCGAAGCGATGCGGCGCGTCAACAGCGAAACTTGCGGAAATCCGGTGAAAATCGAAAATCTGTGCGGCGATTCGGCGGATGCGAAGATTTGGGCGAAGGCGGCGGCGCTTACGCCGGACGGAGTGTTTCACCTCGCCATTCTCCACCCGCCGTACCACGACATAATCAAATTCGGCGAAGACGAAAAGTGTCTTTCCAACAGCCCTTCCGTGGAAGAGTTTCTGAATACGTTCGGTCGCGTACTCGCGCATACGCATGCGCATCTCGCGCCGGGCAGATTCATCGCCATCGTCATCGGGGACAAATACGCGGGCGGCGAATGGATTCCGCTCGGATTTATGTGCATGCAGCGTGCGGTCGAAACCGGTTTCAAACTTAAAAGCATCGTGATAAAAGACATCCAAGACAACCGTGCCAAACGCAATCAGGAAAATCTATGGCGCGTCCGTGCGCTTAGAGGCGGCTTTTACATTTTCAAACACGAGTATATTTTGGTGCTTCACAAAGCCTGAAGCTTCTGGACAAATCTTCTTACTACCGCCCGTCCCCCTGCTATAATCGCTTGCGTGGACACAATCGTTTTCGCCACCTCGAATCCCGGCAAGCTCGCCGAGTTCCGTGAAATCCTGTCGCACTGCGGGCTTTTTTATCAGGTGCTCGTCCCGTCCGAACTCGGTCTCGACTTCGAGCCCGAAGAAACCGGAAACAGCTTCGAGGAAAACGCCGCCGAAAAGGCGCTCTCCATCGCCAAAGCCCTCGCATCCGTAACCTCCATCGGCAGTCACATAGTCATAGCCGAGGACAGCGGACTCGAAGTGGACGCCCTGTACGGCTGGCCCGGAGTACATTCGAAGCGCGTCGCCCCCACCGACGCCGGACGCATTTCGCTTTTGCTCGAAAACATGAAAGACGTGTCGTCTGGAAAACGCGGCGCACGGTTCGTTTGCTGCGCGGCCGTCGCGGATGACGAGCGGGTGCTTTTCGAAACACGCGGCGAAGTCGAAGGCGAAATTGCAATGCAGCCTTCCGGCGCCGGCGGATTCGGCTACGACCCGGTTTTTCATTTTCCGCCCGCGGGCAAAACCTTCGCCGAAATGACTATCGCCGAAAAAACCGCGATAAGCCACCGCCGCCGGGCTCTCGAAGAGGTATGCGCCTGGCTGTCCGAGTCCGGGTTCAGCGAAGGCGAATAGCCGCGCCGCCCGTTAGCGCGAGTTCGATGCTATAATCCGCGCGGTATGGGGGAATTTATTTTCCGGCATTTTCGCGCCCGCTCGCGCGTCCTTACCGCGCTTCGGAGCGCCGCCCCGCCGCTTGCGACAGCGGCTTTTACCGCGCTGGCGGTTTTGCTTTTTCTTGCTTCCCCGTCGAACGCTCTCGTTCTCGAAGACCATTTGAAGCCAGGCGACCCGTATTACGATCCCATTTACGCCTGCTACAAGCTCGGGGTGTTGAAGCCCGATTCTGGCGGCAGTTTCAGGCTCGACCAAACGCTCAGCCGCTATCAAGTCGCCCACGCCGCGATATTGACTCTCGAAACGCTCAGCGTCGAACTGCCCTCCGGCCCCGCACCGCTGAAATATCCCGACGTGCCCGGCGGCCACTGGGCGTATCGCGACGTTCAAATGTGCGTTTCGCTCGGTTTGATGGGCGGTTTCGGCGACCTCACGTTCCAAGGCAGAAGCAACATGCTGAAGGAACACTGGCTCGCGATGAGCGCCACGCTCGCACAGAAATACTCCCCCGCGCCATCGAAAGACCAGGCGCTGACGCCGCCGAAATTCCGCGACCTGCCCACTTTGAACTGGCTTTGGGATCCCATAAACACGCTCGGCAGATACGGCTGGCTCGACCCCGACACTCTTGCCGACGACTTCCTGAACCGCAACGATATGGTCACGCGCCGCCTTTTATACTGGTATCTCGGCAAGCTTATTATTTCCCGGCTCGGCCCCGCCGAGTTTTGGGAAACCGGCGCAGCAATGTCTCCCTTGGGAGCCGAAGTGGAGGAAAGCCGATGACGGAAACCATTCTTCTCGCGATTTCCGCGTTTTTAACCGCGCTGGCGCTTTGGGAGTATCTCGCGATTAGGCGCGCCCTCGAAACCGCGTCCGGCGACTGGATAAGGCGCGTGTTCATTTCGTGGCGGCTGCTCGGTTTCCTTCTTTCGTTCGGCTTTCTCGGAATGATTTTGCTTCTGACGAACTCGTACAGGCACGTCGTCGATTTGCCGCCGTTTTCCCATCTCGTCGCTCTCGTTCTAGGCAGCCTGTTCGTGGTTATTACGATGCTTCTTTTCCGTGTCACCCTTAACCACGCCTTGAGAAGCGTAACCCCCGGATTGAACGTTGACGCGCTCGGCGAAGAGGCATGGCGCGACCCGCTTACCGCGCTTCCGAACAGGCGCGCGCTCGCGTACACGATGCGTCAGGAGTGGTTCCGCTCGGAGCGCCACAAACGCCCTCTCGCCGCGGTAATGATCGATCTGGACGATTTCGGAAAACTCATCGACGAATGCGGCCACGACGGCGCGGATAAATTTCTGCAGTCATTCTCCAAATTTCTCGCCGGCCAGATTCGCGTCGCCGACACGCTGGCGCGAGTTGACAGCGACATTTTCGCGCTGCTGCTTCCGGAGGAAGGCCCGTCCACCGCCCGCCAAGTCGCCGAAAGAATTCGAAAAAACATTTCGGAGTTCAGGTTCGAAACCGGCGGAAGAAAGCTCGGCGTAACCGCCAGCATCGGGCTTGCGAACAACAGCATCGGCGAATTCGAAAACGAAGAAGAGCTTCTCCACCGCGCCGACGAAGCCTGCACGGCCGCGCGGAACGGCGGAAGAAACCGGGTGGTCGCGTTCACAGCGGTCGGCAAAAGGCAGGATTAGCCATTAATCCGCCTATGATCTTGGGACTCCCGACGGGAGTCTAGCGGCCTCAGCCGCCTCCGAGCTGGCAGAATTCCTTTCCGCCGCCGCCGCCGCCGCTTTGAGACTTGCAGTCCGCGGTCACGCTGAAAACGCGCTTCATCTTTCCGCCGCAGATTTCGCACTTCTGCCGGTCGCGGTCGGCCTCGCTCATCGAAACGAGCAATTCCTCTTCCGCTCCGCACTTTTCGCAAACATATTCGTACAAAGGCACGCTAATCACTTCCCTGACGCGCCGCGGATGAAAGTCGAGCACGGGATGCGGCGCGTGTGCGCATGTTACCCCCGAATTGCGGAAAATCCGCTTTAATTCGCGTTTGTGAAGGTTAAGCCGCCCGCAAACGAAGGCGGAGCGAAATCGTCTGATATAATGGCGCGGTTTTAACGGCCGGCAAGGGTAAAGGCATGTCTGACGACCTTAACGAAGACCGCACGGAAACCGCCGGGCAGGCAGGGGGCGCCCCAAAGGAGTTCCCGGGCAAGCTTCCGGTTCTCGCGCTTAAAAACGTGGTGGTTTTTCCGCATCTCGTCATCCCCGTTCACGTGGGACGCGAGCGTTCGCTCGCGGCGCTCGAAGCCGCCGAGGCGGGCGACAGGCTAATCGGCGTCCTCACGCAGCGCGACGAAAACATCGACGAGCCGACGAGCGAAGAGCTGTATCACACGGGCACGATTTGCCTGATTCTTCGCGTTCTGAAGCTTCCGGAGGGCGGCGCACGTGTGCTTATTCAGGGCCTGTCGCGGTTCACCGCGGTCAAGTTTTTGCCGAACAAAAAGTTCATCGAAGCCCTAATCGAGCCTCATCCCGAAGAGCAGGACGCCAGCGTTGAAGTCGCCGCGCTGATGCGCAGCACAACCGACCTTTTCGGCGAATACGTCCAGCTTTCGCGCAATCTGCCGCAGGAAGTAATAGTCGCGGCGAATAACGTTTCCGACCCCGGAATGCTCGCCGACATGGTCGCCGCGAACATCCAGATTAATCTCGCCGCCCGCCAAAGTATTCTCGAAGTGCTTTCGGTCAGGGAACGGCTCGAACTTCTGACGACCGTTCTTATGAAGGAAATCCAGCTTCTGAACATGACGAACAAAATCCAAAGTCAAGTTCAGGAAGAAGTTTCGAAATCCCAGCGGGAATATTTCCTTCGCGAACAGCTCAAGGCTATCCGGAAGGAACTCGGCGAAACGGACGAGCGCGAACAGGAAGTGGACAAATACAAAGAGCGCATCGAAGCCGCTCAAATGCCGAAAGAAGTGCGCGAAAAGGCCACGGGCGAACTCGATAGACTTACGCGCATGCACAGCGAAAGCGCGGAAGCCGGCGTCATTCGCACTTACCTCGACACGCTGTGCGACCTTCCGTGGGCGGTGGAATCGCTCGACGAAATTCAAATCCCCGAAGCGCGCAAAATTCTCGACGCCGACCATTACGGCCTCGACGAAGTGAAACAAAGATTGCTCGAATTCTTGGGCGTCTTGAAGCTTCGCGGCGGAGACATCAAAGGCCCCATTCTCTGCCTCGTCGGCCCTCCCGGCGTGGGCAAAACCAGCCTTGGCAGAAGCGTCGCGCGCGCCCTCGGACGAAAGTTCGTCCGGATGTCTCTCGGCGGAATACGCGACGAGGCCGAAATCCGCGGCCACCGCCGCACATACGTCGGCGCGCTCCCGGGCCGCATCATTCAAGGCGTTCGCTCCGCCGCCACGCGCAATCCGGTGTTCATGCTCGACGAAATAGACAAAGTCGGCGCCGATTTTCGCGGCGATCCGTCGAGCGCGCTGCTCGAGGCCCTCGACCCGGAGCAAAACTTCAGTTTCAGCGACCACTATCTCGAAGTGCCGTTCGACCTTTCGAAAGTGCTTTTTCTCGCAACCGCGAACATGCTCGACACCATTCCGCCGCCGCTCCGCGACAGAATGGAAGTCATCCAGCTTCCGGGCTACACCGAAATCGAAAAAGTGAAAATAGCCAGAAGCTATCTTTTGCCGCGCCAAATGGAAAACCACGGGCTTAAAACCGCCGATTTCTCGGTTTCGAATTCCGCAATCCGCAAATCGATTCTCAACTACACTCGCGAGGCGGGGCTTCGAAACCTCGAGCGCGAGCTCGCGAAAATCTGCCGTAAAGTCGCGCTCGGCGTTGCGGAAGGCGCAAAGGAAAAAATCAAAGTCACGCCGGACAACCTTGAAGAATTCCTCGGCGTCCGGCGCTACGAATTCGAGCACGAGCGCCGCAAGGCCGAAATCGGCGTCGCAACGAGCCTGTTTTGGACGGTCGCGGGCGGCGACATCGGCATGATAGAAGCGTCGCTGATGCCGGGTTCCGGCAACCTGCTTTTAACCGGCAAGCTCGGCGACGTAATGCGCGAGTCGTGCAAAGCCGCGCTCACGTGGGCGAAATCGAATGCGGAAAGCCTCGGAATCGAATACGACAAATTCAAAACCTTCGACCTCCACATCCACTTCCCCGCGGGAGCCATCCCCAAAGACGGCCCAAGCGCGGGGGTAACCGTCGCTACCGCCATCGTGAGCCTAATGACCGGCAGGCCCGTGCTTCCAAGCGTGGGAATGACGGGCGAGATTTCGCTCAAAGGCAAAGTGCTTCCCATCGGCGGACTAAAAGAAAAACTGCTCGCCAGCAAGCGAAGCGGCCTCAAGACCGTACTAGTGCCGAAAGCGAACGAAATCGACCTTTCGGAAATTTCGGACGAAATAAAATCGGGGCTGAAAATAATTTTCGTGGACGAAGTCGAAGACGTCCTCCCTCATGTCCTCGTGGACGGAAAGAAAAAGAGCCGCAAAAAGCCCGCGAAAAACGCTGCGCCGAAAAAATCGAAGCCGAAGCAAAAGCAGGCCGCGGCAAATTCGAAAGCGGCGAAGCAAAAACCGTCGCGCACTTCGCGTCCGGAATCCCGAATCTAGCGGCGGCGATTTTTCTGCCCGGATTTTCGCGCTCTATCTGTCATGCGCGGGTGCGGGCGCCGGCGTGATTATTTCCTCGCCATCGTCGCCTTCCCTTTCAAAGTGGCTCCGGCCTTTGATTACTTCTTCGAAAGGCGGGTCGTCCGGGCGTTTCGTGCGGTTGTAAAGATACTCGTAAACTTTTTCGGCAAGCTGCGGTGTGAACATCGCCCCTTCCATTTTTATCATCCGGTTTATGACGTACTCCCAGTCTTCGCCTTTGTACTTGTCAATCCGATAGTCCGGCGCATGGCACGTTCCGCAGCGCGATCGCCATATTTCCTCGCCGGACGATGTCGGCGAAATATCCATTCCCGGAATTTGCTTTTCAACTTTCGGCGCCGCAACGTCGTCCAAACCGGCTATCTGCTTGTCGCTGTCGCCCGCGTTAGTATCGACCGGATTGCATGAAAGCGCCGCCGCGGCAGCAATGGCTATCAAAACCGCAAGGATTGCCCTTGGAAAATCCTTGATATTTGCGTTCATCGAACAACCTCCTCCTTTCGCGAGTCTAAAACCGGACGCCGGACGCGTCATGGCTTGAACGCCGAAGGCGGAATAAAGTTTACCAGAATGTATCTTCTATCGCTCGGGCAGGTGATATAATTTGAGCATGCGCGCCGGGAGAGTTTTCTTTGTCGCCTTGTTTATGTTCCTCGCAGGCGGTTTGGCCGGACTTTCGACCTACCATATGGCGGCGGACGCCATAAATCCGCGCGCGATTCACCAGCCGCCCGTTTCGTTCGCCGTGCCGATGTCGCTCGGCGCCGCCGGCGCGCAGGCCCAGGACGCTCCCGGCCCCGTCAATTTCGTGACGGAAGTCTATAAAAAAGTCGGCCCGTCCGTCGTCAACATAACGACCGTCCAAATCGGTTACGACTTTTTTCTAAGGCCGATTCCGCAGGAAGGCGTGGGCAGCGGGGTCATTTTGAACTCCGACGGCTACATAATCACGAACAACCATGTCGTAAAATCCGCTTCCGAAATTCGCGTAATACTCGCGAACGGCACGGAAGTCGGCGGCAAAGTCGTCGGCGCGGACCCCGGCACCGACCTCGCGCTCGTCAAAATCACGCCGCCGGAAGGCTACAAGCTTCCGGTCGCGCTGCTCGGCAACTCCGAAAACCTCGAGGTCGGCGAATGGGTTGTCGCGGTCGGGAATCCTCTCGGACTCGACCAAACAGTTACCGTCGGCGTCGTAAGCGCGCTCGGCCGCTCCGTAATGAGCGAAGCGGGGATTCCGATTGAAGGCCTGATACAAACGGACGCGGCAATCAACCCCGGCAACTCCGGCGGCCCGCTGATAAACGTCAAGGGCGAAGTCGTTGGCATCAACACCGCCATCGTGAGCCGCAGCGGCGGAAGCGAAGGCATCGGACTCGCGATTCCGATAAACACCGCCAAATCCATCCTCGACCAGCTCATCGCGAAGGGCAGGGTCGAGCGTCCTTGGCTCGGCGTCGAAGTGCAGGAAATCTATCCGCGTCTCGCCACGAGATACGGGCTTCCCACGACGAAAGGCCTTCTCGTGAAAGCGGTCTATAAAGACTCGCCCGCGCACAAAGCGGGAATGCACAAACCCGTTACCTCCGATGACGGCGGCATCGTGTATTTCATAATCATCGAGGCGAACGGCGTTACAATAACAAAAGCCGGCCAGCTTCTGCAGATTGTTCGCGAACTGAAAGTCGGCTCCACCATAAATCTTCGTTACTACAAAAACAGCCAGCTACTGGAAAAGGAGATCCCGCTTGCGCCGCTTCCCGAAGGCGCGCCGCTGACGGCGATTATCTAACCGTGGCAATACATCAAAAGCAGGAAGGCTTCCAGTGCATGACCGACGAAGAGCTGATGGCTCGTGTCGCGCAGGAAGACCTGGCCAGCTTCAACGTCGTTTTCAACCGCTACTACAAGCAGATATTCAACTTCATCAAAAAGAACATACAGGATTACCGGGAGGCCGAAGACATTACGCAGGAAGTGTTTTTGCGCATCTACAAAAGCGCCCGCCGGTTCGACCCTGAGCGCAAGTTTTCGAGCTGGATATACAAAATCGCCTTCAATGAAATTAAACGCCACTATTCAAAAACCGCATCGAAGCGCACGTCGTCAATAAACGAACCGCTCGATCCTTCCTCGGGCGGAACCGAGCGCGGCGACCTAATCGAGTTTACGGGGCCGAGTCCGGAGCTTTCCGCCGAAACCGAAAAACAAACTCAGGTAATTAAAAATCTCATCGGCACTTTACCGGAAAAGCAAAGAACGGTGGTAATACTTAAAGTGTATCAGGAACTGACTTTCGAAGAAATATCGCAAATTCTCGACTGCCCGCTATCGACGGTGCTTTCGAGAATGCGTTACGCCGTAAAAAAGCTCCAAAACGCGATGGAAACCGGCCAGTCGCTTTCCGTGGACGAGGAAGAAGAGTGATATGAGCGAGCACATCGAAGAAACTCTGCTTAAATTTTTCTACGGCGAATGCACGGTGGAAGAGCTGAAACTCATCCACAAAGAGCTCTGCAGCAACGACAACTGCCACGAATACCTTCAAAAGGTGCGCGAGCTTCTGCTTGTGCTGCGCGAAATCGAAACCGCCGACGAAGTCGGCAAGGCCGGCTGGGAAGACGTAAAAGGCGCATTCGAACAAGTTTCGAAGCTTCTGTCCGCTGACGGCAAATAGGCGAATTCGCCGCATATAAGGCGATTGTTCCCGAAAACGCGCTAATCCTACCCGGAAGGTAGGGCTTGTGACGCGCGTAATATTTCACGAAAAAGCCGTGTTTATTGAAAACCTATATGCCGCGTGGTAGCATTTTTACGGCTGCAAAGCCGATTATTTTGGAGGCTTTTTGAAATGGCACACGTAATCGACCAAACCTGCGAGGCGTGCGGCGATTGCATTGACGAATGCCCGACCGGCGCAATCGAGGAAGGCGATCCGATTTACATAATCGATCCCGACATTTGCACGGACTGCGCGATGTGCGTCGAAGTCTGCCCGACAGGCTCGATACATCTCGTCGAGTAAATCCGCCGGCCGCTCCGGCAAGCGGGCGTCCGATTCGGCGTCCTTCGCGCCGGCCCCGGACGACTCCGGTCCGCCGCGGAAACCGGCGGAAAGGTTCCTTCTCATTGTTTTCGCTAAAAAGACCTGCATAGGCAGGTCTTTTTGCACCCCCGCCTTATTGAGACGATTTCTCAACAATGAGTATAAATACCCCTTCTTCCGAATCCATTTGAAAATTATTTTCCGCGCTTGCGCGCGAAAAAGCGAAAGACTTGACAAAAGTTTGCTATCATGAATGTGGCAGGGAAATCTGGTACCAATGATTTGCTGCGAGTCGCAAGACTCGGTCCTGTAAGTGGCGAGCGTTAGGCCGGGTTTTTATTCCGAAGCAGATTTGTTTCCGCTTTGGAAATCTAAAAAAATCCGGCTGAGGGGTTGCATGCAAAAGGATGACGGGCTGGGCAGCTCGACTATAACCCGGAGTGCGTTTCGTTAATGGCGAAATGCGCGAAGGTTAGGGGCTCATTCCGGGGTCGAAGCCGCAAATCGAAAGAAATGCGGCTCCCCCGGAGTTTTGAAATCTAGGATTGAGACGGTTTGCAGAATGATAAAGATTGAAAAACCACAGAACCACGGAGGCAATAACCCGTAGGGGCGGACCCCCGTGTCCGCCCGAAACGTAGGGGCGAGCCGTTGCTCGCCCGAAAGAAAATAAAACCACAGAGGCACAGAGCCACAGAGAGGAAAAAAATTGCACTGCGGCTTACGCGCATGAATAACGCGCATGGAGTGAGCCACGCAAGTGGCTCCTTTCTTCGCGGTACGAAAGTACGACCTTAACTCGTCGAGACGCAAGTGCCGTATAAAACCTTTGCTGCACCTTCGAAGAATACTCAAATTGAGGTAGCGGCGGGGTTTATCCCCATCCCAAATTGAAATACGGAACGGGGTAAATCCGTTCCCTACCTACCTATAGGACTGGCGGCGTTTCGCCGCCGCATTTTCGCGCGCATTTTTCATATTTCCAAGATCGGCGCGCATAAAATCGCTCGCGTAATGCCGCCCTCGCTCCGCGCACGCGCGCGCATAGTGTAAAATTCGTTCGTGCGGCGATTTCCCGCCGTTTATTTTCGGAGGTACGGGCGATGTCAGGCGAATGGGTGGATTTGGACAAACGGGGCTGTCTGCATATTTACTACGGCAATGCCAAGGGCAAAACCACGTGCGCGGTGGGGCTGGCGATTCGCGCGATGGGTTTCAACCGGCGCGTGGCTTTCATTCAATTCGACAAGGGTTTCGACAAGGAAGAGCACTATAACGAGCGCCACGTCCTGCGCAAGCTCGACCGCGTAACGCTCATTCCGACAGGCAAAGAGCGGATGATGCCGGACGGCAGTTTCAGGTTCGAAAACACCGACGCCGACAAGCAGGAAGCGGCGAAAGGGCTCGAATACGTAAAGAACGCGCTTCGCGACACCCGCTATTTCCTCGTCGTCGCGGACGAAATCCTATCCGCGCTGATGACCGGTCTCATCGCGGAAAAGGACGTCTTGAATCTCATCGAAATTTACGAACAAAAGCCGCTTTGCGAGTTCGTCATGACCGGCAGAGTGATAACGGACGCCATCGCTGAGCGCGCCCACCTTATTACCGAAATGGTGCCCGTGAAGCATTATTTCGATCTGGGCCGCAAAGCGAAAGAAGGCATCGAGTTCTAGCCGCTATCGCCGCGCCCGTCAGTTCCCGGCGAAAATCTTCTGCATTTCGTCCGTGTGTCCCAATATGGGACGGGCGATTCCGCCCAGTTTTTCCGGCGTGTCCGCAAGGTCGAGCGCCATCGTCAGCGGCTCGAACCTTTTCACGATTTCCGCGCCCTTTTCGCCCAATGCGTTAAGCTCCGCTTTGAGCGGTTGCCAGCTCTCCTTGATGTTGAGCACGGCCGCCTTCTGCTTCGCCTGGTCTTTCGCTGCCGCCCAAACGATTAGCTCGCGCGCGTAAAACCGCAGTCTGAAAAGCTCGTTCGGCATTTTCGGGTCGCCTATGTACGCGATTTCGGACGCGGCGAATATCGCTTCGTTCACTGATTTCAGCGACTCGTGCTTTTTCGTTTCGCGAATCGCCTCGTCGGTTTCTTTTGCGGCTTTGAGCATTCTGTCCCGCTTCGCCTTGTCCGCGCCGTCGAATTTTTCCTGAAGTTCCTTCAGTTTCAACAGCTCCGCCTGCGCGGGCTTCCACTGTTCCTGCTCCAGTTGCCAAAACGCCGCCTCCAAAAGCGCAACCGCCTCGCGACCGCTCGCCTGAATCCCGGCGGGCGCGGCCTTTGTCCCGTCGGGCGTCTTTTTGCCCATAGCGGGTTTCTTATCCGCGCCCGCAGGCTGCGAGCCGGACGTTTGAGTGCCGTCGCCTTCTTTGGCCGGACACGCGACCATCGTCAAAGCGAATGCGGCAACCGCCGCCGCCGCAAACACCGAAAAAGCGCGCCTCGCGGCGCGAATGCCAATCAGTTTGAAAAATCCCTCGGCCATCCCAGCACATCCCAAATATCAAAAGATAAGACTTCCGGCGGAAAAGTCCGCCGTCCGAAAGACGATATTCTAACCGCAATGTTCGCGAAACTCCCCTCGCGCGCTCGCGACTTCGGCGCACGGGTATAATGAGCGCCCGCATCCGCCCCCGGCGGTGCGCGAATCAACCAATCGGAACGTGCGATATGAACGAAATCGAAGGCGCCGGCCCCGCGCCGGAAGAGTGGCGGCGAATTCCCGCGTCGCTTGCGGAATTGCTATCCGGCGATGAATATTCCGCGGCCGCGCTCGGCGATGAAGGCCGCGAAGTTACCGCGATGGGCTGGGTGGACGCCCGCCGCGACCTCGGCGCGCTTATTTTCATCTGGCTGCGCGACCGCTCTCTTCAGGAACTCGACCCGGCGGCATACGGCAAAGAAGGCTGCGCGGTGCAGGCGACGTTCAACCCCGAATTTTTCCCGGACGCGCACAAAATCGCGGAATCCGTTCGCGGCGAATTCGTCGTCGCGGTGCGCGGCAAGTGGAGAAAGCGCTCGGAGCGCGATGTCAACCCGAAGCTTCTCGGCGGCGACCGCGAGATTCTCGTTAGCGAAATCAAAATTCTGGCGCGTGCTGAAACTCCGCCGTTCTACGTCGCGGACGACCCGCAGGCGAGCGAAGATTTGCGTATGGAATACCGTTATCTCGACCTCCGGCGAAAACCGCTCGTCAAAGCGATGAAAACCCGCCACGAGATATTTCTCTCGATGCGCAGCGCCCTTAGCGCGCTCGGATTTTTCGAAATCGAAACCCCGATGCTCGGCCGCGCCACGCCGGAGGGCGCGCGCGACTATCTCGTGCCGTCGCGCAACCATCCCGGCCGGTTCTACGCGTTGCCGCAATCGCCCCAGCTTTTGAAACAAACCTTGATGGTCGGCGGAATGGACAAATATTTCCAGATGGCGCGGTGCTTCCGCGACGAAGACCTTCGCGCCAACCGCCAACCGGAATTCACTCAGCTCGATTTAGAAATGAGCTTCGCCACGCGCGACGAGCTTTTCAAAGTCGGCGAAGCGATGTTCGAGCGCGTTTTCAAAGAAGTTCTCGGCGTCGAAATCGAAACGCCGTTTCCGCGCATCCCGTACGACGAAGCGATGCGCCGGTTCGGCGTGGATAAACCCGACCTCAGGTTCGGCTGCGAGATAACCGATTTAAGCGCGGTTTTCAGAAATACCGAGTTCGTCGTGTTTAAAAACGCGCTCGATGCGGGCGGCGCGGTGAAGGCGATTTTTATTCCCGAATACTCTCCGTCGCGCAAGCAAATCGACGAGCTAACCGAGTTCGCAAAAAAGCAAGGCGCGGGCGGCCAGCCGTGGGCGCGCGTTCTTGAAGGCGCTCTCGAAAAATCGAGCTTCGAAAAATTCCTCGGCGAACATGAAAAAACCGAGCTTGCCGGCGCGGCGTCGCCGCATACTGACGGGATGTTCCTTTTCGCCGCGGATGCCGACGCTCGAAAAGCCAAGAAAATATTGGGCCAGCTTCGGGTGAAAATCGGCAAGGAGCTTGGCCTCGCGGAGAAGGCGGCGGCGGGGAAGGGCGAGGATGCAAAGTGGAAGTTCGCGTGGATTGTGGATTTTCCGCTGTACGACCGAAATGAAGAAACCGGCGTGCTCGAGCCGGCGCACCATCCGTTCACGATGCCGCACGCGTCCGCGGTGGATGAATACGAACCGGGGCGATTTAAGTTAAAAGCCGAAACGGACGCTGAAAAACTTGCGATTAGGGCGGATAACTACGACCTCGTGCTTAACGGCGAAGAGCTGGGCAGCGGCAGCCTGCGCATAAACGACGCGGATTTGCAAAAATCCGTCCTTGCCGGTCTAGGCATGACGGAATGGGAAATCGAAGACCAGTTCGGATTTTTCCTGAAGGCGCTTCGGTACGGCGCGCCGCCCCACCGCGGCTTCGCGCTCGGGATGGACAGAATCGTGACGATGATGCTCGGCTATTCGTCTATCCGCGACGTAATCGCGTTCCCGAAAACCGCGCAGGCAAGCGACCTTATGACCGGCGCCCCCGGCGGCGTATCGAATGAGCAGCTGCGGGAGTTGGGAATTACGTTTTAACTCAATATCAAATACAAATTCATATCATAATAGTACAATATAATTGTAAAATCTTGTGTAATCGGAATTATTTATTGACAGTCCGCTCTTTACCGGTTATTGTAAACACCGGCAAATATGGAAAAGCAGTCCATATTTGAATGGGAAAATTTTGGAGGTGAATTGTGTTTGATTTAGTCAGTCGTTCGTCAGTCGTTCGTCAGTCGTTCGTCAGTCGTTCGTCGTAGTAGCCATGGTTTCGATGGCTGTTCTTTCGCTGGTTGTCGCGGGATGCAATACCGCGCCAATTGACATTGGCTTGGTTGAGTACGAAGATTACTACATAGATCGTCGGGGGAACGAGTACGAAAAAGGAATGGACGGGAATACGCCAGTTCTTAGAGACAGAAGTACTGGACGTATAGAAGGCTGGTGGGATTCAAATGAAAAAATGTATGTAAAGCCCGGAAATCCGCCTATACGCTATAAGGTACCCGAGCAAGACAGCACTTACCAGGAAATTGGCTTCAGTGGGTTCATCATCGACATTGGAGGAAGTCATGTCATAGATGTTGTTGCGGGAGATGCCGCCGATGCAAAAGCAATTTTTGAGTCATTTGCAGCTTTTGTCGAATGCGACCAAGATTTAAGCTATGATGTTTCGGTGGCAGAATTCCTTTCCGATGCGCTGGACTTTACCGGAGTCACCTACTTTTCACACTTGGAGTCGAAATGCTCGTATGCAAAAAGTCAGCTCGACCAGCTTACCGCTCCGCAAGAATGTTCCGATTTCCAAGATGACCTTTCGTTCTTATTGGGGAGGCCGTCGTATATTGTAAATCCTGATTACATTTGGGCGAACAACTCCTTCGATTACTCGATTAACGGCAGCCAGCTCGAAATCAGTGTGGTTTTGAGTTACGAGGAGCTCATCGATGTGACGCTTACGAAAGACGGCGAAGGAGAAATAACGATTTCGGGCGAAGTGGGCGGAATGCCGGTAACCACGCCAATGCAAGCTCATCCGATTCTCATATTCCGTCCGCTCATTGACGAAGCCTACGATTGGGGATATGAAAGAACGCAGCCTTAAATTGAGTTTGGATTTAAGACTTTGGAGGTGAAAATATGCTTGTTCTAAAGAAAGATGCGATTCTGATTTCGTTGATAGTGGTTTTGAGTGCCGCGTGTGTGTACCTTTGGATTGGCAAAGCGATTGCCGAGAAAAAGGCACATGATTACCTTTTCACATTAAGCTGCTTTCCGGGCCTGTATGGAAACGTAGATCGACTGGAAGCCCTCATTCTGAATACAGATACAGGAGAACTTCAGAAAATAAAGGCATTAACTTCCAGCCAAACTCCTGTGCTTACTCCTGAAGAAATCGAGCAGTATAAGGGTGGTCCTTGGAGTTTCAATTACCCTTTCACGCTGTTTGAATACACGTTTTACTACCCTTTAGAGAACGACATAAAGGCTGCAATTTCGCCCGCGAAAGCGAAAGAAGTTCTTGCCAAGATGAGCGAAACTGACTTGGAGGCAATCTCACAAGGTAATCCTGTTGGCCTTGAAAACTACGGCATTGACTTTTCTCGTCATAGAATAGAAGTCGCGGATGCACTTGTAAAGCACTTCATGAACAACTTGCGCGAAGTGGCTTCGCAGCAATAGGGCAATTTTGTTTTGTGAGGCATCGAATCACCAATAGGCTCGGTGGGGCAAAAGCTCCACCGAGCCTTAATCGGGATTTTTCGCTTTATGCCCAGCATGAGTTTTGCCGCTCACTTTCGGCGAAGAGTGAGCGACAACGGAGTTTGCGTTCAATAAGTGAGCGTCAAAGTACCAATCGGCCTTCGACAATGTTTAAAAGTCGTGGAAAGGCAAAGGTTGCCGGGCGATGCCGCCTCCCGTTAAATCCAACCTTCCCGCCTGTAGATTTCAACCCCCTTTGCGATAATCCCGTCCAGCTCACTTATTGTTTCCGGCGCGGCGTCTTTGATGTAAAAACAAGACTTGCCTTTAAGCCGCTTTTTCATCTCTGGGCTTAGTTCGAATTCGGCCGGATGCGTATAAAAAGGCATGGAATAAAACGTGACCATCGCCTTGTGCAAAATTATCCCCGCGACATAAACGGTTTGCGGCTTGGTGCCGCCCCACCGCGGCTTCGCGCTCGGGATGGACAGAATCGTGACGATGCTGCTCGGCTATTCGTCCATACGCGACGTAATCGCGTTCCCGAAAACCGCGCAGGCCGGCGACCTTATGACCGGCGCCCCCGGCGGCGTATCGAATGAGCAGCTGCGGGAGTTGGGAATTACGTTTTAACTCAATATCAAATACAAATTCATATCATAATAGTACAATATAATTGTAAAATCTTGTGTAATCGGAATTATTTATTGACAGTACGCTCTTTACTGGATATTATAAACACCGGCAAATATGGAAAAGAGCTGTCCATATTTGAAAGGGAAAATTTCGGAGGTGAATTGTGTTTGATTTAGTCAGGTTCGTCAGTCGTTCGTCAGTCGTTCGTCAGTCGTTCGTCGTAGTAGCCATGATTACGATGGCAGTTATGTCGCTGATTTTGGCCGGGTGCAATTCCGGGCCAGTTGACATTGGCTTGGTTGAGTATGAAGATTACTACATAGACATGCAGGGAAACGAATACGAAGAGGATATGGTCGGTCAAACACCAGTTCTAAAGAAACGTGGAACTAACCAAATAGAGGGTGTTTGGGATACAAATGAAAACATGTACGTTAAGCCCGGTCAAGGGTTGACTCCGCCAAAAAGATTTAAATTGCCTGAACAAGACAGCCCTTATCAGGAAGTTGGCTTCAGCGGGTTTATCATTGATATCGGAGGCAGTCATGTCATAGATGTAGTTGCTGGAGATGCCGCTGATGCAAAAGCTATACTTGAATCATTTGCGGCTTTTGTCGAAAGCGACCAAGATTTAAGCTATGACGTTTCGGTGGCAGAATCCCTTTCAGATGCGCTGGACTTTTCCAGTGTCTCTTGGTTTTCACATTTGGAATCCAAATGCTCAGCGGCAAAAAGCCAGATTGACCAGCTTACTGCTCCGCAAGAATGTTCGGATTTTCAGGATGACCTTTCATTCTTACTGGGAAGACCGTCGTATATTGTTAATCCGGATTACATTTGGGCAAACAACGCATTCGATTGCACATTAAATGGCAACCAACTCGACATAAGTGTAATTCTGAATTACGATGAGCTACTCGATATTACGCTTACGAAAAATGGAGAAGGAGAAGTAACGCTTTCCGGCACTGTCGGCGGAATGTCTGTCTCCACTCCAATGCAAGCGCATCCGATCCTTATTTTCCGGCCGCTGATTGACGAAGCATATGAATGGGGGTATGAAAGAACACAGCCTTAGTGTTCGATTGTATTCTTTGTTAGGAGGTGCTGAAATGCGCAAAGTAAAAAAAGATGTGATTCAAATTTCGTTGATTGTGATTCTGTCGGCCGCATGTGTGTACCTTTGGATAGGAAAATCGACCGCCGAGAAAAAAGCGCATGATTACCTTTTCTCGCTGAACTACCTATCCCTCATATATGGCAACGTGGAACGACTGGAAGCCGTGATTTTAAAATCCACTACGGATGAGCTTCAGCAAGTGAAGGCATTAACTTCCAGCCAAACTCCTGCGCTTACGCCCGAAGAAATCGAGCAGTATAAGGGTGGTCCTTGGGGCTTCAATTACCCAATATATCTTTTCGAAGCTACTTTTTTCTATCCTCTTGAGAACGACTTGAAGGCCGCGATTTCTCGGGCGAAAGCGAAGGAAGTACTGTCGCAGATGAGTGATGAGGACTTGGAGGCAATCTCACAAGGTAATCCTGTTGGCCTTGAAAACTACGGGATTGACTTTTCTCGTCATAGAATAGAAGTCGCGGATGCACTTGTAAAGCACTTTTTGAACAACTTGCGCGAAGTGGCTTCGCAGCAATAGGGCAATTTTGTTTTGTGAGG
>CAYMAI010000005.1:0-254962 GCA_964388445.1 uncultured Planctomycetia bacterium | reverse complement strand
GATGTGATGTAGAAAACGAAAACGATTGAAAAACCACGGAGGCAATAACCCGTAGTGGCGGACCCCCGTGTCCGCCCGAAACGTAGGGGCGAGCCGTTGCTCGCCCCAAAGAAAATAAAACCACAGAGGCACGGAGACACAGAGAAGACTGCGTCATGGAGTAAGCCACAGAAGTGGCTTCTTTATACGCCGGACGGAAGTCCGGCTTAACTTAGGAATACGCAAGTACCGCCTTAACTCGTCGAGATGCAAGTTCCGCCTTAACTCGCCGAGACGCAAGTACCGCGACAATCACCCAGCGAAGCGCTTGGGAGTAAGCCACGCAAGTGGCTCCTTTCTTCACGGTACGCAAGTGCCGTATAAAACCTTTGCTGCACATTCGATAAATACTCAAATTGAGGTAGCGGCGGGGTTTACCCCCGCCGTCATTCGACTTAATCGTCCTTCAAACATGCGGAACGTGGTAAACCCGTTCCCTACCTCTCTTTAGAAATTTTACGAATCAGCTTACGCAATCAACTTGCCGTAAAACATTTGCAGAAAGGACTGGCGGCGTCACTAAAGCAAAAAGGACTGGCGGCGTCCCGCCGCCGTACTTCCGCGCGCCATTTGGAGTGCGGAGGCCTTAGACTCCGCTCTTTCTCCGCAGGCGAAGACTGCGGCATAGAGTAAGCCACGGAATTGGCTTCTTTATACGCCGAACGCAAGTTCGTCCTTTCTTCGCGGTACGCAAGTACCGCATTTTTCGCTAGAGAACGTCGGGCATATATTCCGAAGGACGCCGTTCTCGACGACTGTTTTTCATAGCCAATGCAATTTCCTCCTTATCATGGTAAAATATCCCCGGCGGAGAAAACATGCCGATTCGGTATTCCAAATCTGGGGCTTCTTTTTGCGTAGCGCACGGCGCAACCGTAACGGCGCCGACAAGCGTAGCGCAAGCTTCCAGCCTGCAACATACACTTCCGAATATTTCATTTGCAAAAAGGACTGGCGGCGTCTATTGCCGCAGCACTCCACAGAGCAAGTACCGCTTGCGCAAATCCCGCTTCGCAATCTGCGCCGAGCAATACATATAAGGAGGGCATGATGATACGCATTGGCTTGCAAATTACCGGTGCATTTACATTGTTCATAATTATGGTATTTGTTATTGTCCATAATTTAAATCGCAAGGAAGATAGTTATGATAACAATATCATTTTAGGAAAAAAGTACTCCGAAAAACAAAAGCGCAATCAAAATACTGTGCATAACATAGGTAGCGAAGAACTTTTCAATTACCCATTGGGTCATAGTGTAGATGACATATGTAAAAAGGTTATGGCAATATGGTTCGATGGAAGTCGTTCAAGCGACATAAAAATGAGCCTTAAGTATGATAACCTTCTTGTTTATGGTGTGTTAAATAAAAGTATAATAAAAGGGTCAAATATATTAGTAATTGGAAATAATCTTGCTACTATGGCCGCAACGGATCGATATATGATTATGGCAGATATGAAGGATCAAGTGTTAAAAGCTTCTTTTATTGAATGCGATGCTCTTGGAACTATGAAATTAGGCGATTTTGAAGATGAAAATATATGCCGCTCATTCCCCTTAGCTACATTATACCCATTGTACATGCATTATGATACCCAGGGAAGTGGAGCTGTAGATATTTTTTCATGTAATCCCCAAAATGTATCTTCTGGTGACTACTATGTACTAGTGTGGCTTCCGGCAACATTGAAAGGAAAGAGCTTTGCCTTAAATAATCCCTATTTACTCGATGAAGCAGTAAAAGAACTATTCTATGTAAAAATATTGTAATATTCCTCCATTCTATAATATTTTGCCATTCTTAGTACCGGCTGAAACTTTCCAAATCACCATTCCCCGATCCGCCTTCCGGGAGAGCAATTCGGCCACCCTCTTTAACGCGAACGCCGCGCGCGCTAAAATCATCGCGTGCCGGAACAAATCGACAGTTTACCTAAACGCCTGCGGGAAAAGTGGGACGCGGTTGCGCGCCGTGTTTTGAGTGCTATTTCGCCAATCGAAGCCACCCCCCCAGCAATCCTTGTGGGATACAGTGGCGGGCCGGATTCCACCGCTCTACTATATGCCTGCGTGCACCTTCGCGAAAACTGGCACAGGCTCGGCGATTCGTGCTGTCTTGCGCCTCATATCGCCGCGGCGCATTTCGACCACGGACTTCGCAAAGGCTCCAAGGCCGATGCAGATTTTTGCAAACTTACCGCGGCCGAAATCGGTGCGACTTTCATTTCGGAAAAAATGGCGGATGCCGGCAAATCGAAAGGCGGCGCCGAAACGCGCGCGCGCGAAATGCGAATCGAATTTTTGAAACGTGCGGCGGCGCATTTGTCCGCTCATTTTTACGGCGGGGACGAACCGCCGAGCCAAACCGAAAATCAAAGCCCGCCAGCGCCCTGCCCCGTCTGCGTGCTGCTTGCGCACACGATGGACGACCAGGCCGAAACCGTGATTATGAACCTCGCGCGCGGCGCGGGCGTTCGAGGCGCGGCGGGAATGCCGGCGGTATCTTTTCTTTTAAGCTACGGAAGCGCCGGATGCGAAATTTCCGGCGGCGCGCCGCCCGAATCCGCGCTGCTAATCAGGCCGCTGCTAGAATTTTCGAAGCGGGAAATCCTGTCGCTGCTCGATGAATCCGGAATCGAATATCTGACGGACGAAACTAACGCCGACGCGGAATATACCGCTCGAAACAAAATTCGCGCCGAAGTTTTGCCCGCTCTCGAAAAATGCTATCCGTCCGCCGCCGAAAAACTGGCGAGATTCGCGGAAATAATGGCGGGCACCGAATCGGAAACCGAAGAGCGTGCCGCCGCGTTCATCGAAAAATATGAGCGTCCGTTTTGCGCGCTCTTCCCCGGCATTTTCATCCCCGGCGAGCCGCGAATCATGGGCGATTTTCTGCCCAAACATTCGCTTCGATTTCTTTCGCCCCATGTGCGCGCCCGCGTATATCTCGATTGGCTGAAAGGCGGCACGGCCTGGCGTGCGGACTATGCCGCATACAAAAACCTCGACGATTCGCTTTTCGTTGACGAGCCGAAAAACGCGAATGGAATTTTCGAAACTTCCCGCGATTTCGTTTGGCAACCGAGCATTTCCGGAATAAAAAACGATACCCATCCTATGTTTCGAGGCGAGGCTTTCGACCTCCGCGAATTCGGAGAATCCCCCGCGTTTTTCGAGTCTTGCGGCGAATTGGCGATTGCGATTGTAGTTTCATCGCCGGACGCGCTGGACGAAAAAATCGAAATACCGAAAATCGGAAAAATCTGCGGAATCGGCGGCACGGTGACGCTTCGCGAAATAATTTTGCGGGGAAATCAGTATGCTCTCGCCGCCACGCTTGCGCAGTCAAAGACGCCGCTTATGTTCAAGGAAATCGATGACGAATTCCATAAGCCGCCCGGGACGGACTCGAAAAACATACGGCTGAAAAAATACTATTCCGGCCTCGGAATTCCGGCGTCGATTATCCGCCGGCTTCGCATACTCGTCGACGCGAAAGGCCGCCCGCTCTGGCATCCGCAAGTGTCGTCGAACCCCGCCGCCGCCGTAATCGAGAAAATCGGCGCGCACGAAAAATCGCTCGTGTTCGTTTTTCTCGGGCCGGAAATGCGCCACATTTAACCGAAAGGCTATAATCCTCCGTCATTTTTAAGCCCTGGAGCCTGCTTATGATTTCGGGTTTACTCGTTTTTTTTGCTCGCCGCATCCGGCGCGCTTTTTCCTGCCCAATGCTCGCATCGCCTTTTCCGCCTGTTAAAACCGCGATTACGCTGGCTTTGATAACGATTTTCCTTACCGCGGCGGCAGGCCATGCAGGCGCAATCGGCGACCGCAAACTCACGCTCGAAGCGGGATTCGGCAAGCCCTACATCAACGGCCAGCTCCCCGGCACGCTTCGCATTTCGCCCGGCGAAAAATGGATCGCCTGCACTTGGGCAGAAGACGCGCGCGGCTATTCCGAAATCTGGCTTTTCTCGATGGACGGAAGCGAGCGCCGCAAACTTACGGATACCAAAGAAGCGAGGCTCGCAGAGCTTAAAAAAGACAACGAAAAAATCGAAGACCCGGATAAGCGCAAGACCGAAGAAGAACTGATAAACGCGCTGGAACGCGAGCGTAATTTCGGCGGCCTCGAATGGGAAAAAGACGGCAGCAGGCTTTGGTTCGTCTATCGCGGCAACCTTTACCGCATACCCGCGTTTCCGTCCGGCTCCGGAACGCCCGCGATGGAAAAAATCCTGCACACCGGAAATTGGGCGGGCGACATCAAATTCAGCGACGACGGCAAATTTCTCGGCATATCGCTCGCAAGCGAAGTGTGGATTCGCAACCTCGAAAACGGCGCGCTTATCCAGCTTACGACGGACGCTCGCGGCGGAATGTCGAACTACGGCCTAGAGTGGAGCGCCAGCGGCAGGTATCTCGGGTTTTACCAATACGAAGGCGGCCCGCTTCGCACTTCGTGGATGATCGACTACCTATCCGAAAACGCGAATCCCGTGCAGCTCACGCGGCCTCGCCCCGGCGACACTATCGGCAAAACCCGGTTCGGCGTAATCGACCTTCAAACCGAGGAATTCGGCAAACCGAAAATTACGATGCTGAAACCTGGCGGCGGCGAGGAATTGTACGGCGGCAAAATGGTTTGGGCGCCGGACGCCGACCGGCTGCTCGTTTCGATGATTTCGAAAAACACGGAAACGATGACAGTTTGGGAAGCGGTGGATTTCGAAACCGGCGATTGCGCGAAACTATTCGAATATAACGACGAGGCGTGGTTCAACGACGCATACTTCGAAATTTACTGGGGGCCGAGCGCCGACAGCTTTATAACCTGTCTCGAAACCACGGGCTGGTCGCACGTTTATCAAGTAGATTTCGCCGAAAAACTCGCTTCCGAAAAACTTCGGATTAAAACCGAAAAAGAAAAAGCCGAAGCGGAAAAACCGAAACCGGATTCGCCGCAGGCGGCATCGGAAACCGAACCGGACGATTTGCATTCGCAGGAAAGCGAAGATTCGAATTCGGATTACCATTCGGAAAATATAGAAGATTCCGCGGATTCGCCGGACGCGCCCGCCGAGCCCGAAGCCGAGGCGGCAAACGGGAAAACGGATAGCGATAGCGAAAAAGAGAAATTCCCGAAGCCGACGCAAATCACGTTCGGCGAATACGAAGTGACTTGGATACAGGTTTTGAAAGACCGGCGCACCGCATACATAATCACGACGGAAGACGGCCCGTACTATCGCACAGTGCTGAAACTCGACATCCCGTCGCGCGGCAAAAAGCGCGTAACAAACCGCGCCGGTTTTTGGTCGTTCGGCGGCGGCTGGGGCGAAGGGATAAGAATCAGCGACGCCGAAAATGTCGCGATTCTTTACGGCAGCGACTTCGGCGCGCCGGCGGCGCTTTATGCCGTAGCGCTCGAAAAAGGAAATCCGCATCTCGTGTACGATTCGCGCCCGGCGGACTGGCGGCAATGGCGGTGGGTTTTTCCCGAGGAAGTTTCATTCCAGAATATCGAATTTCCGGGCCGCGTTCATGCGCTTTTGTTTCTTCCCAGCTATCACAAGGACGGCGACAAGCGGCCCGTAATCGTGCACATTCACGGCGCGGGATACGCGCAGGACGTGAGCGCGCGCCATTCGTGGTTCGACGCGCACCACACGTACCTTGCCGAAACTCTCGGATACGCCGTGCTCGTCGTGGACTATCGCGGCTCCAGCGGATACGGCAGAGAGTGGCGCACGCAGGTTGCGGGCAGGCTCGGCTGGCTGGAAGATTCCGACGCGCGCGCCGGCGTGGAATATCTGCGGCGCAGCGGGATCGCCGATATGGACAAAATCGGCATATGGGGCTGGAGTTACGGCGGGTTTCAAACCAACATGAGCATGTTTATTTCGCCCGGATATTGGAAGGCCGGCGTGGCGATGGCGGCGGTGAACGACTGGGCGAACTATAACCACTGGTACGTGACCCAGCGGCTTGACGACCCGAAAGAAAAAAAAGACGCGTATAAAAAAAGCTCGACGATTACGCACTCCGAAGGCCTCGAAGGCGATTTATTGATGATTCACGGAATACTCGACGACAACGTTCTCGCGCAGGACTTTATGCAGCTCTCAGCGAAACTAATAAACGAAAACAAGAATTTCGAAATGTTCGCATTCCCGGAAGACGGCCATGGCATTTACAGCGACAAGCGGATGATATACCTGATGCGGCTCGTGGCCGACTATTTCGAAAGTAAATTCGGCAAAGGCCCCGGCGCGTAGTTTTATCGTAAAAAAGCAGCTAACTCCCTGCGCGATATCGGTACAATTATTACGGATAAATGAGAGAAACCTTGGCCATGGATTTTCATTGAATTAATGCAGCCTATTATACAGCCTGCCAAAGGAAAAGTAGCCATAACAAGATAAGTTGGTTAGTTGTTCGGTTTAAGTTGACATTCTATTATATCTTTTCTAAATCATAATAGCCTATAAAGCCTTCCCACGGCATATTCGCAAAATCGCCAAAATAGCAGTCAAACGAATTCAGTAGAATAGAAGATCCCCTAATGAGTGGATCGACCATAAAATCCTCATAGGTGTCAACACTATGCGCGAATACGTACTCGCTAATAACTTCATTCTCGATATAGCTTGGGTAGTACCTAATTACCAAGTTTGCATATGGATATTCCGTCGGTACAGTTCCGAACGGATTTACGCGGAATGACGAGTCCGGATCGCTCCAATCCATTCCGTTGCTCTGGATCCAATTTAACAAAGTGTTAATATTGTCCTTGGATATCGCAGGAAAATCTTCTACAAGCTCGCGTTGCCAATAGGGAATAATATAGAACGGGCTTGCTTTTTCGTCATATCTAATATACCGCAAGTAGTTTCGCCTTGCCAGCAGATTAATCCGTTGAAATGGCACGTCGATATCAATTTTAACCCACCCGAATTGCCAAAGGCTATCTACTTCAGTCAAGTTATGCTCCGCGCGGTAGTTTGAATGTGCGTTGGCAAAAGCGCTGTCGGGAGAAACGCTTATTACTATCTCTAGGTGTCCGCTCAAAGTGGAAATCCAATCTTTGATTTGTGGTGAATCATCGCCTCCGCTTCCATTTGGAGGTTCAGAATTTGAGTCTTCACCGGGCGTGCCACCATTATCTACCGGATCAGAATTATCAGAATTGCTAGGGGTTTCTTCATTATTATTCACGTCTTCTTTTGGAGGAACAAAAGGTGGTCGTACAAATGGATTCCCTTGTTTACTGTCTTTGGAAGTATTTGTGCACGCGATGCACAAGAATATTACTAAAACGACAAAAAACAGGAGTATAAGATTAGTACCAAAAACACGGCTCGTGAATAGCATTTTATTCTGTACCTCCTACATAGTTAGTAATTTCCAATTCGTGCACCAAAAATGACTACGCGATCAAAATCACTTGCTTTAAAGCCTGCAAAACCGAATGTACAGCCGCTATTAGGCTTGCTTCCAATGACATGGCTCTTCAAACTATTCCCCCAGCCAGCGACGGGCTTAGTCGTCGGGGATGGGCGGACGCTGCCGATTGAAAAGCCGCCTTGCGCATAGTAACTGCCGTCGCCGCGGCCCGCGGGGTTCACGTCTCTTCCCAGCATCCAGCTTTTGACGCGCGCACCTTCGTACATCAGGTTCGCACCGGATATTTCGGGCGCGCCGCGGTAGGGCGGGCGGTATGTGGAGTGCGGCGGCTTTAGACGCCGCTTTGACTTCGGCGGCCTTAGACGCCGGTTTAACTTTGGCGGCGAGACGCCGCCAGTCCTTTTTGAAATAGATATTTTTGGAATGGAATTTTGCAGGTTGGAAGCCTGCGCTACGATTGCCGTCGTAATTGTAGTTGCGCCGCGAGCTGCGCCAAATTCAGCCACAGTTCCAGAATCAGCCCCAGATTTAGAAAAATGTTTCGGCATTTCTCTCCGCCGATTAAATTATACCGGATTATCGCGGAATTGCATAATTCGCGGAATAATTGTGGAGGCGCGACATAAAAATATTGCGGCGCGGGGCGAGTTTAAGGGCGGCGAGACGCCGCCAGTCCTAGAGTTAATGGGATGTTGGCTGTCATTTTTTATATCGGGAGCAACGACGTTTATTTTTTTGTAGGTAGGGAACGGGTTTACCCCGTTCCGCATTTTAATTATGGGATGGGGATAAACCCCATCCCTACCTCAATTTGAGTATTCTTCGAAGGTGCAGCAAAGGTTTAATACGGCACTTGCGTCTCGACGGGTTAAGGCGGTACTTGCGTACCGCGAAATAAAGGCGGTACTTGCGTACCGCGAAGAAAGAAGCCACTTGCGTGGCTCACTCCATGCACGTAATTTATGCTCGTATTGCATGCGCGTAATCGCCACATACAATACTTAATTATTCTCTGTAGCTCAGTGCCCCTGTGGTTTTATATTTCTTTCGGGCGGACACGGTGGTCCGCCCCTACGGTTCTGGCGGGCGCGGATTCGCTCCGTGCGCGTTCCCTCTTGCGCGGTTTGCCCAAAACGCATTTTCGCGCCCCATTCGATAATCGCTTTCGGCATAGGTTATTACTATTGCCATATTTCAATTCTAGGAGCAGTCAATGTTTAGAAGCATAGAAGATTTCGCAAACGTCTGGGCGTTCGAATCGGATTGCACGAGGAAACTTCTTGCAAATTTGACGGACGCCGAACTCGGCAGGCCGATCGCCGCCGGGGGATTCTGGACGCTCGGCGAACTTGCGAACCATATAGCCATCGTCATTCCCGTTATCGGCTCGATGGCGGGCCTCGATTTTCCCGACGCACCCACGACCGACGTTCCGCCCGCGCCGTCTTCCGCAAAGGAAATTTGCGACGCATACGACAAATGGGCGTCTGGCGTGGTCGAGCAGGTCAAATCCAAATGGACGGACGGCGACCTCGGCTCGACCGACCGGTATTTCGACCATTACGATTGGGCGAAGGGTTTCGCTCTGCACATTCTCGTCACGCATCAGTCGCATCACCGCGGCCAAATGACAGTGCTAATGCGCCAGGCGGGGCTGCCGCTTTGCGGCATTTACGGCCCGACGAAGGAAGAAACCGAAGCGTATCTCGCCAGCCAGCAAGCTTAGGCGAAATTGGCCGGTAACTATGGGCGCGGCGATTGTAAATCCGCGATAATCGGGATAAAATAAATTCCGGGCGCGGATTCGGTTTCGCGCGAATATCCGGAGGTCATTTATGTTTCGCAGCATCGAAGATTTTCTCAAAGTTTGGAATGCGGAAAGCGCAAACACTTGCAAGGTCATCGCCGCGCTCACCGACGAATCCCTCTCGCAATCCGTGGCGGGCGGCCACCGTACTCTCGGCAGAATGGCATGGCACATCGCGCTTACGCTCGGCGAAATGACGGCCAGAACCGGCCTCAAGGTCGACGCGCCGCCGGAAGACGCGCCGGTGCCTTCGGAGGCCGAAGATATTTATCGCGCATACTCGAAAGCATCGGATTCGCTTGCAAGCTCCATCGAAAGCGAATGGATGGACGAAACGCTCGAGGTCGAGGACGATATGTACGGCGAAACATGGAAGCGCGGTTTCTCGCTGTTCGTGCTCCTCGCGCACGAAATTCACCATCGCGGCCAAATGACTGTGCTGATGCGCCAGGCGGGGTTACAGGTGCCGGGCGTGTACGGGCCGTCGCAGGAAGAATGGGCGAATTACGGAGCGGAGCCGCCCGCTGTATAGCGCCATTGCGGAGGCATGGCAAGTTGATCGATATCGGAATGACTTTTCTCGCGGGGTTGATCGGAGCCGGCGCAATGGAAGCCACTTTCACCGGCGGCGCGGTTTCCCGCGACGACATGGGCGGTTTCGGGGCGATATCGGGGCGGTCGTTTTTCTTTTTCATCCTTTCGCTTGCGGCATTTCTTTTCATCGGCTGGTAGTGGACGGGATTTTGGATCGCAATTTTCGGGCTAAAAATGATTTTCATGCGGGGCCGGACTCATTCATATGAGCAGGAACCGGACGAAATTTCGCACAACTACGGGCGGTTTTCGGAAATCGCCGGCAGGCGGACAGGCAGCGCGCCGGTGCCGGACGACCCGCGGCTGAAAGAGCTTCTCGCGCAAGGCAAAACTGACGAGGCGCGCGCACACACGCCCGCGAAATGAAACGCGCGGCTCTCGAATTCGGCGACCCGGTCAAAGCCGCGCGTTACGAGCGATGGCTGGACGGATAGCTATTGGATTCGAGACTCATTGCCGTTTGACGCAAGTTTTAAAGTCAAATTCGCTATGCGATTCCCTCCGCTTTGAGCCGCTTCCATTTTGGGTATAACTTCGCGGCTGTATGGAGGAAATCCTTGAAAATACAAGTGGTCGCGGTTATCGAAATCGACGAGGATAGCGGCATGTACGTTGGAAGCGTCCCGCAGATTCCCGGCGCATACACCCAAGGTTCGACAATCGAGGAACTCAGGCTGAACCTCGAAGAAATCGTTCAATCGCTTATCGGAGAAATGCGCGCGCGCGGCGAAGATGTGCAAATCGGCAGGCTCGTGGGCACCGAAACTCTGTCGGTGTCCGTTTAAGAAGCCGCAGTCTGTTTCGACGCCGATGCGGGGTTAGGTTGCCTTCGGGCTAGTGCGACTCTTCGAACGATACGCCGTGAAACGCCCGCATATACGCGATTAGCGCGCCGCGATGACCGGCTTCGTGAGATATGACCGTGGCGAGAACTCTGACGGGAGTCGCGGGGCCGTTCGCGAGCGCTTCTTTCGGAAACTTGCCCTCTTCGGCGAGTTTTTTGTGGGTTTCGAAAGCCTTGATTGTCCCGTCCGTTGGCTCGTGCGCCTTTTCGATAGGCCAGGTCAGAACTTCTTCCCACTTACCGCGCACTTCCTTTAGGTACGCTGCGACTTCCGGTGCGCCGAACTCGCGATTTCGGGTCCATTCGCCGCGCGGCATATTGTCCGGGAACTTCAGAAAATAATCTTCGTCTTTGATTTCTTCGCCGGTAAGCTGTCCCAAAAACATATATGCCGCGTCCGCAATGTGCGCGGCGATTTCGCCGAGAGCGAACTGCCAGCCGCCGTCCGGACTCGGCGGGCGCCAGTCGAAAATGTCCTGCGAAATCTTGCTTACCACCCTGTCCGTGTAATCCACGTTCCAGCGGTATGCGGGCAGCGCATTCGCAATTGTCAATAAAGGCGCGGATGACGATTCCATACAATGACTCCTTTGACCGAAAAAATTGGGCAATGCATATTACCCGCGATTAACGGGCTTTTCGCCTACGAACCGAAATCCGGACTAAAACATCATTCGGGCGAAATGCCATGATAAGCGCGCAGATATGCGATAAGGGCGCCGCGATGACAGGCTTCGTGGGATATGAGCGTTGCAATCATCGAAATCGGAGTCTCCGGGCCATATGCCAGTTTATCGGCCGGATACTTTCCATCCGCCGCGAGCTGTTCGAATTTCTTGTAAACTTTTATTGTGCCTTGGGTCGGAATATATGCCGAATCAATCGGCCAGTTCAGTATTTCTTCCCACTTTTGCCTGGCCTCCGAAAGCTCGGCGAGTACTTCGCTTAATTCGAATTCCCGGTTTCGCGACCATGCGCCTCTCGATGCAGGGCCGGGCGAGCGCATAAAAAACGTGCGTCCGGTTTCGTTATCGGTAATTTCCGCCCAGAATAAGTGGGCAACGTCAGCTATATGCGCGGCGATTTCGCCGAGCGCGAATTGCCAGCTGCCATCGGGGCTGGGCGGGCGCCAGTCGAATATTTCCGGAGTAATTTTGCCGATAACCTTGTCCGTGTAATCGGCGTTCCATCGGTAAGCCGGCAGCGCGTTCGCGATGGTTAATCCCGATTCGCCGGATAAATGCATTACGCCTCCAATAATCAGGATTGAAAACCAATTCTTTTTACCACGCCGGCTATCGTTTTGTCCGGCGCCGGCGCAATCGCGGCTTGACGGGCGGCGCGAGCGGGGATAAAATCGGCTCTCGCGCGGGAATAGCTCAATGGTAGAGCATCAGCTTCCCAAGCTGAGGGTTGCGGGTTCGATCCCCGTTTCCCGCTTTGACTCGAATTGCGAGGTGCGAAATTGAACGGGATTTTTTTAAAGACAGCCATTTCTATGTCAACGGCTTTGATTCTCGGAGCAATATTCGCGGCGCAGGCATTCGCGGCGCAAAGCGCCCCTGCGCCTGAAGCGGCAGGCAGCGGGAAACAGAATTGGGACGGCGTTTACGACAAAGACAAGCTGGTTGCGCCGGCTCATTGGTCCACCACGGCAATCAAGTATCTATCGAAATTGGGCTATTGCGATTACTTCGATGAGAGTATGATTGAAGAAGGAAAAAATTTCCGGCTGCCCAAAAAAACCGGAACGGCCAAGCTTGCGGTTCAAGCATACGGAGCGATGCGCGAAAAACTTAACGAAGACGAGCCGGTTCCGTTCGAGGCTTGGTTGATGCTCGGCGCGCTGGGTGGTGAGTATCAAAAGGAAATTAAAGAACTCGGACAAAATCCTGCCGACATGTTCGTATTGGCTGGGTATATGCTTCCGCAGCCCGACGTCAATATGCCGCCATTTGCAGACATGCCGGAAGAGCATTGGATTGTAAATTCGATTGACCTTCTTTTTAGGGAAATAACAATCCCTATTAAACCGAGAGGATTTTGGATTAGTCTAACCAATTTAGAGGTGTATGGGTACGTTAGCATGGCTTATAAAAATTACCTTCGATTTATGGAAAAGGGCAATCCGCCGGATTCGGGGCTTTTGTGGATTATTTCGGAACTCGAAGGCCAGTTTCATCCTATGGTCAAGAAGTTTTACAATGAATATGCTTCGGAAAATGATTACGAGGATATCCGAGTCCAACTGCGCTCAAGGCCGGAATTTCCAAAGCTGATTTAACGCTGCAAGCCTTTTTTTGCGCTACCGGCCGGCTTCGATGAACGGATAAACTTTTTCGAAATTTTTCCTCGCGGTTTCTGCGGTTTTTCGCGCGGCGATTTTCGCCAGGTTCTTTTCGTGTGGTAACATTTCAGCCGTCCCGGTTTCGGGGCGGTATGGGGCAAGGATGTACGAAATCGACCACATCGGTATTGCGGTGCGGGAGCTTGCGCCCGCGGTTGATAGGTGGCGGCGGCTTTTGCGCGTGAACGAGGCTTCGGTCGAATATCACCGCGTCGAGCACGCGCGGATGGATATGGCTTATCTTCCCGCGGTAAACCTCAAGGTCGAGCTTATGTCGCCGTGGGACGAGGAAAGCACGATTCACAAGTTCATCGAAAAGCGCGGCGAAGGCATTCATCATATATGCTTTGCAACGGACGCCATCGAAGCGGATTGGAAGCGCGTAAAGGACGAGGGATTTCCCGTCGTCGACGACAGCCCGAGAGAATCTCTCGGCGAACTCATCGCATTTCTGCATCCAAAAGGGCTGTCCGGCGTTTTAATCGAATTCAAGGAGAAATGAAGTGGCCGTCAAGCGAACGACCGAATCGAGAATCAAAGAGCTCGCAGTAAAACGCGACAAGGCGATACACGCATCGAGCAGCGAAGCTATCCAAAAGCAGCACGAACGCGGCAAGCTGACGGCGCGCGAGCGGCTGGACATCTTGCTCGACGAAAATACTTTTCAGGAAATGGACCTGTTCACTCAAAGTCCCGCGGCGAAGATTCCCGGCGACGGAGTGGTAACGGGTTTCGGCACGATAAACGGGCGCAGAGTGTGCGTATTCGCGCAGGACTTCACCGTAATGGGCGGCTCGCTCGGCGAACGGCACGCGGCGAAAATTTGCAAAATGCTCGACTTCGCCACGAAGGTCGGCTGTCCCGTAATCGGCTTGAACGATTCCGGAGGGGCGCGCATTCAAGAAGGCGTCGTTTCGCTAGGCGGCTATGCCGACATTTTCCTTCGCAACACGATGGCGAGCGGCGTCGTCCCGCAAATCGCGGCGATTATGGGGCCGTGCGCGGGCGGCGCGGTCTATAGCCCGGCGCTTATGGACTTCATATACATGGTTCGCGATACGAGCTTTATGTTTCTTACCGGTCCGGACGTCATCAAAGCCGTTCTCAACGAAGAAGTCACTTTCGAACAACTCGGCGGCGCGCTGACGCATAACCAAACTTCCGGCGTCGCGCACTTCGCGGCGAAGAACGAAATGGACTGCATGCATCAGATTCGAAAGCTGCTTACATATCTGCCTTCGAACAACATGGAGAATCCGCCAAGAATAAACAGCGGCGACGAAGTGAACCGGCGCGAGGAAGAGCTTTCGACTATTATCCCGGACGACCCGAACAAGCCCTACGACATGAAACGGATTATCGAACTCGTTGTTGACAGAGACAGCTTTTACGAGGTCATGCCCATATATTCGCCGAACATAATGGTCGGATTCGCGCGGATGGGCGGCCAGACCGTGGGACTCGTCGCAAATCAGCCGAGGGAACTCGCCGGCTGCTTGGACATAAATTCCAGCGTCAAGGGCGCTCGCTTCGTGCGGTTTTGCGACGCGTTCAATATTCCGATTATCACTTTCGAAGACGTGCCGGGCTTTCTTCCGGGCACGAATCAGGAGTGGGGCGGCGTCATCCGTCACGGCGCCAAGCTTCTGTACGCCTACTGCGAAGCCACCGTCCCGAAGATTCTCGTCATCACCCGCAAGAGCTACGGCGGCGCATATTGCGTAATGAGCAGCAAGCATATAAGGAGCGACTACAACCTCGCGTGGCCAACCGCGGAAATCGCGGTTATGGGCGCGCAAGGCGCGGTGAACATTATTCATCGCCGTGAAATCGCCGATTCGAAGGAGCCGGACAAAACCCGTCAAGAACTTATAGACAAATACAACGAGGAGTTGATGCATCCCTACCTCGCGGCGGAGCGCGGTTACATCGACGACGTTATCGACCCGAGGGATACGAGGCCCAAGCTTATCGCCGCCCTCGAGATGCTGCGCGGCAAAGTTGACTTGCGTCCCAAGCGCAAGCACGGGAACATTCCGCTTTGACAGCGGCGAAAAAGCCGGACTTTCCGCCGTTCACGCGGCAGGACTTCGACATGCTCAACGGCAGCAACACCGGCGCGAATTCGGTTTACAAGCGGTTGTCGCTTTTAAGATTCGCGATAAGCAGCAGGCTCAAAGACAAGGGCGTCGAATGCGCAAGCGTAGTGGCTCATCCATCGGTTTCGCGGGGCTCGGACATAAGAAAAGCGGGATGGCTGGGGTTTTATCAGTCGGGAAGCAAGCTGTCCGATGCTAGTTTGAGCCCGCTGTCCGGCAAAATTTCCGCGAGCGTGTTTTTAATGGGCAAAGGCAATTTCCGCGGCGAAGAGGAAGGCCTTCAGGCTGTTCTCGAATTCGGCGACGGAAGAAGACTGGATGGCGAGAAGGATTTGTTTAGGCGTTTCTTGCTCGCGTCGGATTATTTATCTCTGGCGTTTTTAGGCGGCGCAATGTCGCTTCGCTTGCGCGGATTGCCGGAAACGACGACCGCGCTCGATTCCGCGGATTCGCTTGTGAGGTTTCTGAAAATATCTTCCGGAAAGTACGAAACGACGAAACATTACATTACAATCGGCAAGTTCTATTCGGTGGACGAAGCCGCCTCGCTCGGCACCTTGACGGCCGGCGTTCTCGCGGATGCCGTTAGGAAGTTGTACGCGCTGATGGTGTCTTTCACCGGCAAGAGAGTATGAATATGGCCAAGAAACGAAAAATAAAGCGGATTCTGGTTGCGAACCGAGGCGAGATCGCCCTTCGCATAATCCGTACGTGCAAGGAAATGGGAATCGAGTCCGTCGCCGTTTACAGCACGGCGGACAAGAATGCCTTGCACATCGTGCATTCCGACTATGCCGTGCATTTGCAAGGCAGAACTTCGGCGGAAACTTACTTGCAGTCCGGCAGGCTAATCGACATCGCTCGCGAGCTGAAGTGCGATGCAGTGCATCCGGGCTACGGTTTCCTTTCGGAAAACGCAGGTTTTTCCGCAGCGTGCGGGGAAGCCGGCATCAAATTCGTCGGCCCGTCTCCGCAGGCAATTCAGGATATGGGCAATAAGCTCGTAGCGAAAGAGGTTATGTCTTCCTGCGGGCTTCCGACCGTTCCGGGCAGCAAGGGCGCGGTGACATCGACCGAAGAAGCTATGGCGGTGATCGCCGAAATCGGGCTGCCGGTCATTTTGAAGGCGGCGGCGGGCGGCGGCGGGCGCGGAATGCGTGTGGTTTCGAACGAAGCGGATTTCGAAAAAGCGTTTAGGTCTTGCCAGAACGAAGCGATGGGCGCGTTCGGCTCCGACGAAGTATTCATCGAAAGATACGTCGACCATCCGAAGCACATCGAATTTCAAATTCTGGCGGACGAACACGGAAACGTAGTTCACCTAGGCGAACGCGATTGCAGCGTGCAAAGACGCCACCAAAAGCTAATCGAAGAAGCGCCGAGCCCCGCTCTCACGCCCGCGCTGCGCGAAGAAATCGGTAAAATGGCTTGCGAGGCAGCGCGTGCGGCGAATTACTCAAACGCCGGAACGGTGGAGTTTTTGCTCGATTCGAAGGGCCGGTACTACTTCATGGAGATGAATACCCGGCTTCAGGTGGAACATCCCGTCACCGAAGAAATCACCGGAATAGACCTTGTAAAACAGCAGATTCTCGTCGCCATGGGCGAGAAGCTTTCTTTCGGGCAAGGAGATGTCGAAATCCGCGGCCACAGCTTCGAAGTCAGAATCAACGCGGAAGATCCGTTCCGCCAATTTCTGCCCGCGCTCGGAAACATAAACCGCTACATCCCCCCGCTTGGCCGGGGCGTCAGGTTGGACGCCGGTACGTACGAGGGATATTCGATACCCGTCGAATACGATTCGATGGTTGCGAAGCTTATCGCCACCGGCACGGACAGGTTGGACGCAATCGAAAGAATGAAGCGGGCGCTCGACGAATTCGTTATTACTGGCGTAAAAACAACCATTCCCTTCCACCAGTTCGTTTTTTCGCATAAGGAATTCGTGGACGGGAAACACGACACCGGATTCGTGGAAAGAAACTTCAGCGGCGATTCGGCGGAGGCGACAAAGCTTATAGGCGATGAGAGCGTCAAAGACGCCGCTGTCGGGGCTGCGCTGGGCTATTACATGGCGAAAAGCAGGATTCTTGCCGCGGCAGCCGGCGAGGACGGCGGGCTGTCGCCTTGGGAAGCGGCAAACAGGCGTGACAGAACGAATTTCAGGGAGCTTTAAGCGATGCATATCGTATCCAAAATCGGCGGAAAGTCGTTCAAGTTCAAACTGCATTCCGACCTTACGAACGAACAGCTCTTCTACTTCGATCTCGGCGACAGGAAAATTCAGGTCGAGCTTATCGAAGTAAAGCAAGACAGCGTAACGGTCGCGATCGACAATCGCGTTAGATTCTTCGAAATCCACCGGGAAAAGGGACGGATAAAGGAAATCGCGACAAGCGCAAACGTCTTCCCTGTGGAAGTCATGACGCCGCAGCAGGAAGAATTGGAGCAGGTGCTGGAAAAGTACAAGTCCAAAGAAGCGCATAGCGTGAAGCTCGAAATCCAATCGCCGATGCCCGGCAAAATACTCGAAATCCTCGTACAGCCGGGCGAGCGTGTAGAGCTTGGCCAAGTTGTCGCGATACTCGAAGCGATGAAGATGGAAAACGAAATCGCATCCACCGTGGACGGAAACGTGAAGGAAATCAAAGTGGCGAAAGGCGACACCGTCGCCCTGGACCAAGTGCTCATAACTTTCGAATAAATCCGGATTCTTATAGTTTTCTTTGCCTTTTATTAACTTTGCCGGACTATTTTCAAATCGCCAAAGAGGCTCTTGGCGCATTGCCGGAGCTTCCATATTTGTATTCAGAGGTTTGAAATGAAGGTTTTCGGATGGGTTTTCTTCGCGATTCTGCTTGCAGTTTCGATTTCGGTTTTCGGGTGCAACGATTCGACCACGCTGAACCGGCCGCAGCCGCCGTATAGCTCGGACGACATCGGCGGCGGTCACGGAAGTGGGGGCGGCGGCGGTCAGTAAGCGCCGCAATTTCCAGTCATTACACTAATGTTATTGGGCGCTTGCGCCCAATTTACGCGCAATAAACGCGCCGGATTTCTGCAAATCATTCCATTTTGGTATTAATTTTGCGCGAATCTATGACCGGCTGGTCGTCGCGCTATCGGGCATTCCCGGCGTTCGAATTTGAAATAAATATTTGGTTTGTGATTTTTTGCGCATAATCAACCTGCCGATTCACAAAATTCAGGCGCGCATAATTGACGCGGATTTAATATGCCGCTGCATAAATCCAATCTTTCAAGTAGGATTAGTAATTCCCGAGTGCAATTGAATGTTTGCGGCACGCGACCCGATTCATTCGCCTTCGGACGCTTCCGATGAACAAAAGGTTCGGAGAAGACCGTGAGTCCGGAAATCGCCCAGGGCTTGTGCAAAGCGGCATTCCAAATCTCATGGTGAAATATGCAATAACAGGCATATTTAAAATGACAATTGATTAACCCGGTGAGCGCTGATTTGTGAATGAAGTCACTTCCGGTTGATATGATTTTAGGAAAAACGTATTTTGCAAAAACTTTTTGCGTTAATCGCGGCTATTGATTTGACTTGCCGCATTTGTGTGAATAAAATCACTATCGTATTTGAAATACACCTGCTCTGCAGGGTTTTGAGTTGTTTCTACCGGCGTACCACGCCGATTCGGAGGTTTGAAGTGAGGAGCAGAATTTGGTTGATGTTGTTGGCACTTCTGGTGCTGTCTTTCGACATCATCGCCTGCAACAATTCCACAACGGACGTACGTCCCGGCACGCCGTATCCCACACCCGGCGTACCCGGCACGGTTCCTCCCGTGATTACAGGTGGAATTCAGGCGGACGTCGCGGCGCCGGTAGTTGGACAGAACGTCGTCTTTTCGGTTAACGCAACCGATCCGGACGGCGGGACGCTTACTTTTGTTTGGAGCGACGGCGGAGCCGGCGGAACCTTTTATGGCAGCGGCGCGCAAGTCGCTTGGAAGGCGGCCGAACCCGGCAACTATGTAATAACGGTAACGGTCCGAAACCAAGCGGGTCTTGAAACGATGGCCAGCTTCAACGTTTCCGTGACCGCCGAGCCGACGGGAGGCAACCTTCCGCCTGTAATAAATTCATTCACGGCGTCAACGACCAGTCCGCTTGCGGGCGAAGACGTGGCGCTGACGGTTGAAGCGACCGACCCCGAGGGCGGCGCGTTAACCTATGAATGGATGGACGACGACGACGGCGCAAGCGGAGTTTTCACCGGCAGCGGCGCGGCGGTAACCTGGAAATCGGATGCGGTGGCCTCGTTCATCATCACCGTCAAGGTTACGGATGACGGCGGACTTACGGCGAACTCATCGATTCTCGTAAAGGTCCGTCCCGCGAACAACGCCCCGTCCTTCCCGGCCGCAATGACCGCGGACGTGGCGAATCCCGTCGCGACTCAGCTCGTCCTCTTCAAGGCGAAGGCAGTTGACGAAGACGGAGACACGCTCGCCTATTCATGGAGCGCCAGTATTACGGGCGAGTTCAGCGAAGAGGCCGTCGCGGAAGACGGAACTGCGTCGGCGTTCTTCAAGGCCGGCGTTGAGGGCACGCTAATCGTCACCGTGACTGCGGACGATGGCAACGGCGGAACGGCGGAAATCTCGCTCGAAAGACAGGTCGCCGCACTTCCCACCACGTTCGGATATGTGGGATATCTGAACTGCTTCGACGCTTGCCACAGCTCGTTCTCGCAAGTTACGCAGGCCGGCTGGCTTACGACGGCGCACGCAAACGCCTTCGAAAACAGCCTCAGCTCCGGCCACGGCTATCGCAACGAAGCCTGCTACGTTTGCCACGCGGTCGGTATGGATCCGGTCGGCAGCGGCGGTTTCATTTCGATGGACGTCACCCCTCAATTCGCGAATATTCAGTGCGAGTCTTGCCACGGCACAGGCCAGGGCCACCCGGCCAACGGCAAACTGCCCACCCCGTTCGACGCATCACTCGGATACGCTCGCGACGGCGAAGGCAATCTCGTGGAAATCGACGGCGTATTCCAGTATGACGATGCGTACGACGGCTCGATGGGCTACGGCTGCGGCCTTTGCCACGAAGGTTCCCGCCATGGCACGTTCGAGGAATACATCGATTCTCGTCACGGCTCGTTCCCGCTTTATCTCGAAGACGGCGTGACGCCCGAGCATTACCTGACGAACACCGGCTGCGTTAAATGCCATAACGGTTACTATTTCGTCGACATAACTATCAGAGGCAACGCGGCTCCGGCGGAAAACCTGACCGCTCTCGATGAAGGCAGCACGCATATTTCCTGCGCGGTCTGCCACGACCCGCACGACAATCAGTACGAAGCCCAGCTTCGCATCGATGCAGCCGGCACTCGGACGATTCCGTTCGACAACACGGTCGTTAACGGCGGCAAGGGTAACCTTTGCATCGAATGTCACAACGGACGCCGCAACGCGAACGACCTGAACAATATGGTTATCGGAAACTCGCCCAGAGGTATGCACGGCAACGGACAGGGTTCGCTTCTGTTCGGTGTTGCCGGTGCGGAAGTCGGCAGTGTTCCTTACGAAAAGGATCACCCGCACGCAACTTGGACGAACGACAGCTGCGTCTCCTGCCATATGTATCTGAAGCCCTACGAAAACGCCGATAATCCCGCTCTTTGGGGCCACACGTTCGAGCCGCAGGGCGTCCAGTGCCTGCAGTGCCACGTCGGCACCGAAGCTGATGTTTGGGCGCTCACCGAAGACTTCCAGTCCGATATCGAAGAGCTTCTCGTCCAAATCGAGACTCTTTGGCCGACAGCTTGGAAAGATACGGCCACCACGCCTCCCACTCTCAGGTTCCGCGATGCCGATCCTTCGGACGGCTCCGGTCCTCCGAGGAACGACCCGTCTTACGGCGACCGTTATCGTCAGATCTGGTGGAACTACGATTATGTAGGCCACGAAGGCAGCTACGGCGTACACAACCCGCGCTATGCGAAGCAGCTTCTCGAAGCGTCCGTCGCACAGCTCATCGAACTTAACGCTATGACCCCGTAGTTTGAATCCCGCGGGCGCGAGCCTGCGGACGATGTCCGGCGGCTTGTCCGCCGCACGGGATGACTTAATCTCCCAACTTGGGAGGGCTATTGGGAAACGGAGGCCGCGGATTCCGCGGCCTCTTTTTTTTGCCTCAATTCGATTCTGTTTTCCAAAAAAAAGCCCGGAAATTCCGGGCGATGCGCGTCCTTGGTGTGGCGTCATATTCTATCCTGCAAACTTTGAAAAAAACAGCCGCTGCAGTATCAAGCTAATCTTAGGTAGCTTTGCGGGCTGAGTCGCCCGTCTGATGATAAAATTCATAGCTTTGAAACGAGCCATCACAGTATTCTTCCCCGGAACCGGAACGGGCGAGACCATCGAATTTGCCGGCGGCGATTGGAATCCGTGCGAAGGCGGCCCACCGAAATACCGTGCCGTTTGGAGCCTGATAAACGGAGATTTCGAATTCGACCTTTCGGACCAGACGATTCCGCTCGAAATTGCGCCGGTGGCGGCGCTTAGATTTCCAAACATTTCTTCGATGGAGCGCCTCGGCCCCGAACACCTTTTGAAACTGCTTTCCGGCGAAGAAATCGAATTGACGGAAGGCGAGCCGCTAAAAAAATCGTTCCTTTTTCTCTGGCGATGGCTCAAGGATGAAGACCGCGACCTTACCGGATGGGCTTGCGCTTTCGCCGATAAATTGGAATGCGCAAGGCTGGAAATGCTCCGGCTGTTTTATGAGCTCGAATTCGACGCAATCGCCCGAATGTCGCTTAGCAAGTACGTGCCTTTGCCTCCTCCTATGCTTCAGAAGCAGGAAAACGCTTCCGTTAAGGCGCTTGATCCCGAATCGCTAATACTTTCTTCGTTTCAGCGCGAAAGCCGGCTGGCGAAGGCGATGCGCAGTTTCGAATTTCGCGCCGAGCAGGCGGAAATGGCCGGTATCGTATGGAACGCGCTCGATGTGGAGCGCAACCTGATGATAGAAGCGGGGACCGGTATCGGCAAATCGCTGGCATATTTGCTTCCCGCCGCGATGCTGAGTTCGAAAGAGCGCACTCCTGTCGTTATCAGCACCAATACGATAAACCTTCAGCAGCAGCTGATGACAAGCGACCTGCCCGCAATCGTTGACGCCCTCGAAGATCTGAAGATTTCGGTGTCGCTTTTGAAAGGCAGAAGTCATTATTTTTGCAGGCTTCGTGCGAAGGATGCGCTCTTCGGCGCAGGCGAGCTTGCTCAAAGATTGAATACGTTATGCGCCGAGGCAGGGGATTCGCTTGTCGAATATGCGGTAAGGCTGGCGTTCTGGCAGCAGTCGGCGGAATGCGACGGCGATTTGGACGCGATTTCGCAGCCGCCGGGGCTCGGCGTAGAACGGCAAAGCGCGTTTCAGCGGGCGATTGATTGCGGAAGCGCAACCTGCCTTCGAAGCAAGTGCCAGTTCAGGCAGGGCTGCTGGTTTTATCAGGCACGCGACCGGGCGGAAAAGTCGCACATAATCGTGATGAACCACGCGCTTTTGTTCAGGTTGTTCGGAGCGCAAACCGCGGACGTCGAAACATTGCTCGACAAAATCAACTATTTCGTCTTGGACGAGGCGCACAATCTGGAAGACGTAATCACCGGCCAATTCACATTCGAACTTACCGGACAGGGAATGCTCGAATTCGCGAACGACGTTCAGCGGCTGTTCGACGAACCGGAAATGCGCGAAGTTTGCGCGGCGGTCGATGCGGCAACCGCCGAAGAAACGGGGAAGCGCCAGCCTGTTAGGGAGGAAATTCAGAACTCGGTGAGAGACTGGGTAAAGGCGAAGCGAGAACTCGACAAATGGGCGGCGTCGTTCCTAAATGGAAAAAGAAGCGCGGAGCTATCGTTGACGAATCCCGAGCAAGGCGACCGTGGGGCGGCGCAATCTCTCGAACCGCTTTTGGAGCTATGCGCCGGCGCGCTTTCAAACTTAATGGCGGCTGCGGAGCCGGCGAAAAAATCGGCGACGTCCGAGGATTCGGAAAAATACGTTTCAATCGATGAATTTCAAACGCAGGCGCAAATGGTTTTTTCCACGATGAACGACCTTGAACGAACGCTTGCCGCGCTTACGGTCGAAGCCGGCGAGTCCGTCAGGTGGGCGAAAATCGCTACGTCGCGGGAGGGGATTACATTTCGCTGTTACGCGTGCCCCATCGAGATCGGGGATATTTTTCGCGATTTTCTGGATAAGCAGAATTCGGTCGTGATGACCAGCGCGACGCTTACCGCGGGCGGCGGGTTTTCGTATTTGAAATCGAGGCTCGGGCTTGAAACGCTGGACGAAAAATCTCTCGAATGCGTGCGGCTGACTACGCCGTTCGACATCGAAAATCAGGCGCGCGTCGTGATACCGCTCGACGTGCCGGAACCGGTGTATTTCAACATGACGCCGTTCATCGAATTCGCCGCAGGCTCGATTTGCGAAATCGCGGAGGGGTTCGGCGGCGGGACGCTCGCGCTCTTCAACAGCTATGCCGACCTCGACAAAGTTGCGGCGATTGCGGCGAAAAAACTGCCGAAACATTTGACGCTTTTGTGCCAAGGAACGGACGGGCCGCCGCACGTTCTCGCGGGAAAAATGAAAGGCGGTAGCGGCATCGTCCTTTTCGGAACGAAAAGCTTTTGGGAAGGATTCGATATGCCCGGCGATGATTTGCGGGCCGTTGTGCTGACCAGGCTGCCCTTCGCGAATTTCAAAGAGCCGGTATTGAAGGCGCGTGCGGAGGCGGTTAAGGAAAGAGGCGGGAACGAGTTCATGGAGTTTTCCGTGCCGCAGGCGGCGATGAGGTTCGCGCAGGGTTTCGGCAGACTCATACGCTCGAAAACCGACAGGGGCTGCATTTTCGTAATGGACACGCGAGTCGTAACCAAAAGATATGGCGCGCTGTTTTTAAACGGCTTGCCGGCGCATACCGTTTTAAAAGGCAAGGCGGCGGACGTTATTCCCGAAGCCATTGAATGGTATCGCTCCGGCAAACTCGCCGCGGCGGGCGGCGATTGATATGATGCCGGGCGGTCAGAAAATTCTGGTGGTCGGCGCGGGGCCTGTCGGTTCGCTGATATTCGCGGATTTGTTTTTGAGATTTCGAAGCGAAAAGGCAAGCGGAAAGATTTTTTGGCTGGTGCGCAGCTCGAAAAAGCGAGCGTCTTTGTTGACCTATGGACTAATCGCCAAACCGGCTTACGAAAGCGGCGGCGATGAGGAACTTGAAATAGACTTTCGCGATAATCCCATCGCCGAAATTATCGATTGGGATGACGCCGCGGGAAAACGATTCGACGCCGCGCTAATCGCGGTCAAGGCGTATTCGCTTTTTTCCGCGCTCGAATCAATCGAGGCTGTTTCGCCGGGTGCCCATGTTCTCGCGGTTGCCAACGGCCTTGTCGAATCGGACGATTTCCTTCTGGGCGTAAGTTTCGGCGGAGGCGCGATGACGGGAACCACGCTCGAATATACTTTGGAACCTAAGATTCACTTTGGCATTTCGATTTACGAAAAACGCGCGAATACGAAAATCCGCGATTTCGGAAAGCTGCAGGAAGTATTGAGTAGTTTCGCGAGCGATAAAGGGCTTATCGAATGGCGGCGCGACGAGAATATTCACCGGACGATGCTCGAAAAAGTCGCGATTAATTCGATTGTAAATCCTATCACCGCGATTCTTGACGCGCAAAATGAAATAATGCTATATCCTCCGCTTCTGCCGTTAATTTACAGACTGGCGGACGAAATTTGCGATACGCTTAATGCAAAATACCCGGCGTATAAATTCGACAAAGAAAATGCCGTTAAAAATATCCTCGAAATATCCAAAAGCACTTCCGTCAATTTCAGCTCGATGCTTCAGGATGTACGCGCCGGCCGCGAAAACGAAACGGCTTTTTTAAACGCCAAAATTGCAGAAATCGCGGAGAAACACGGCATTAAAACTCCGCTGAACCGCTGGGTGCTGGATATGATGACGGCAGTAACCCGCACGCCGGATAGCTGGTTCAGGGTTATTCCTTAGCGCCCATCGCGGTATTTCCGAGAATGTATATTTTTCCCTTCTCGCCGAATATGTGAATCTGATAATTCACCAGCTGCTCGTCGCGAAAGATTTTCTCGTAATAAATGTTGCCCGGCGATTATTCCGCGTCGAAATCCCGGCTTATGGTATCGGCTATTTCCGCGCCGTTGTAGGGATTGACCGGCCACTTAACGGCGGGCGGCAGCATAGGCCTGACTTGCTCTATGTTTTCGGGATATTCCGCGAATTCCCTGAAATACTCGTCAACAAGGCGGGCGATTTGCCTCGTCGCCGTCATCATTTCCGCGTCCTTTCCGGTCGGTTGGCGCGCCGGACATCCCGAGTGCAAAACAAGGGCAGCGGCAGCAGCCGCGAATATAAACAGCGGCAACTTTTTGCTTTTCATAACTTGAATCATATTGCATTCGCCTCCTTTCGAAATCAGTCCCTCAAAACCAAATCTATCGCCAAAAGTATCGATCGCGTCAGCGAATCTCCCCCCCTGCCAATGCAACCTACCCATTTCTTGCCGTTTTCGTTGACGTATTTCCTCAGCTTTCTTCCCAAAATAGTTCTGATCAATCTATGCACGACCACCACGTCGGAATTGCTCAATTCTCCCTTCATGTTCTCGTATTGGCGTCCGAAATTGTTGTTCCAACATGTGAAATAGAATTTCAAATTCAACTTGGAAAAAGCCTCGCCTAATTCCTTTTCGATTTCCTCGCGACACTTAGTTTCGTACTGCGCTTGTTTTTCATCTCCGCCTATAACGAGTATGCTAATCCGCTCGCGGCCGGATAGAAGCGATTTAAGCGTATCGCTGTCGGGCGAATCGGCAAGTTCGATTTTACTTCTTAAAATCTCCAGCCGTTTTCGTGCGCTTTGTACGAGCGCTTCCGACTCTTCCGCCAAGGATAATTTGTCGAGCCATTCTTCGATTTCCTCCGCGTCGCCTGGATCATGACTTCTTTCCGCAACGCTTATCAGCCTTTGAAGCAAACCTTTATCCGCCGCCTTGAAAAGCCGCGAGTAATCGCCGCAATCCCATGCGCGCTCGAAGGCAAGCGATTGCAGGTCCAGCGCGGTTAGACTGTGGAGTCCGTCTTCCGCCAGCAGAAAATCGATCCAATCCGGGAAAAGAACGGGATGCTCGATGACAATCGAATCGACGGTCTCGATGAACGCCGCAACCGCGGATTCCGAAAGCGCTATGTTCCCTTTAAGTATGTCGAGGTAAATCTCGAATTTCGCCTTGTATCCCACGCCGGGCTGATTGAGCACTTTCTCCAAAAGCTGCCAAACCTCGGGACTTTCGGCGGCAAGCGCGCCGAGAACTTCTAGAAACTCCTTGCCGGGCTTTTGCGGCAGGGGATTTAAATTCGAGACGCCCAGCAATATTTCGCAGGCGCTTCCCGCCCTGCCGAGCAAGTACAAATCGTTCAGAAGCGGCAGAGCGTCCTTCCAGTCGACATCGATACCGGCGGCAATCGCAATCTTATAGCTTGCGGCTATCTTGTCGGCATTGGCGGGAACTTCCGTCTGAAACAGCGACTTCGCCAGCAAATGATGCGCCGGCGCAATCAGTAATTCCGTCCGCGGGCAGTTCGAGCTTGCGGAGAAAAGCGATATCGCCTCCTCGAATTCCTTCGCGGCGCCGGGAAACTCCGAGCAGTAATAATGCGCCGCTCCGAGCAGGTATTTCGCCCTTCCGGCTTCGGCCGGCGACATTCTCGACGCGGATATCAGCGCTTCGGTTTCGGCTGCCAAAGTTTTAAGCCCGCCTTTGCGCCTTATCGCGTGCGAGTGAATTTCCATTTCATTTGCGAAGCCGGCTTTTGCGAGAACCAAATCGACCAGCGCCGCCGCTCGCTCGGCAGCGGACGCGCATCCCGCCTCCAATTCCTGAGCTGCAGTGGAAAGTAAGTCCTTGGCCTCGCGAAAATTGCCCGCCGCCATATAGCAGTTGGCGGCACACCTTCGCATTTTGCCGAGCGCGGACTTAGCCTCCTTCCCGCCGCCCATTGATTCGATTTTGGCTTCGGCGATATTCAACGTCTTGCCGACGGCGAGCCAAAGGTCTATGCCGTGCCGATTTCCCGCCGATTCGGCGAACTCCGCTATTTTTGGCGAAAATTTTTCAAGTCTGGCCGCAAGCTCGCCGATTTCGAGGAACGGGGCGACCGCTTCGAGAACTGCGGCTGCGTCTTGCCACCTGTCCCGCCGTTGCAGCGACGCTTCCAAATCGCGCGCGAACTGCGCCGCAATGTGGGGATTCGCAAGAAGATCCGCCACGTTTTCGCGCCGCCCGTCGTAAACTTCCGATAGCTTTTCGGCGAGACCGGACTCGATATATCCGCCGATAAGCCCCAGCGTGTAAAAGCGTGCCGCTCCGGCGTTTCTTATTTCGCCCGGCTCGATTAGTCTTACGCCGGTCATTGCTTCGAGATAGCCCGAATGATATACGCTTTCGGTTCGGTCGGAATTGAGGTGAATCACTTCGTCCACTAGGTCCGCGATTTCTTCAAGCGGAAGCGAGCCGAATTCGCGCTCGGCGGAAGCCTTGACGAGCTTGCGTATTATCCTGTCGAGAACGGTCTCCCATTCGCCCGTGGAATCTTCGGCCTTCAATGCGTCGTACGCAGGATAACCGGAATCGTGCATATCTTCGCGCAATTCGGACTCGGCGGTTTCATCCTCATCATGCCACTTTCTTAACTTATCTACCAGACCAGTGTGTTCGAGCAGGAGCCTGGTCCATTCCGGGTGTCCCGCCGTGCGTTGAAAAAACGCCGCCAAAATGACGAGAAACGAATCGAGCGGGAAATTGGGATATGCCTTCGAAAATTTGGCCGCAGCTTTTCCGCACTTGCTCCAGTCCATCTCATTCCAGTTTCCTTTGCTGTCGAGTAAATGGCCATTTGCGGGCATTCCGGTTTTCTTAAAGAAATCGGCTTGCTCGACCCGGTATCTTTCGTTGAAAAACTGGGTGAGCACTTTATCGAACAAAGTCGGCGCGGTCTTGGGATCTTCCACCCGGTTCTTAAGCCACTGCCTGAATAAATCCAGAGGCATGCGCATTAAAAAATCCGTGCGAAAGCCGCCGCTTTTGTGCAGGGTTTTTCTGATTATCGAATCGGGAATGGAATTTATGAACGACTTGAGTTCGCGCAAGTGCTCGTCGCCGAATTCCTCAACCGCGCGTACCATGATTTTTGGCGTAAAAAGCTCGAACTCGCTCATGCATCCAACCTTCCTTACGGGATGCAAAAAGTATACCCGATAACGGCGAAATCTCTCGCCGCGCCAGCCGGTATTGCCGGCCGCAAAAAATTCGGATTTATGAACCGCCTATCCGAGCGCGCATTCGTTTTTGCCGCCTTCCAAAATATCGGCCTCCATGTCCGACGCGCTTAAAAGACCGGCATTTATGCCCTTGATAATTCTGTATGAGTCGGGAGGAGTGGATATCCGTGCGTTAATCCAGCTTAAAAACGCATCGGGCTCATGAAGTTTGAAGTGCGGATTCTCCGCCTTGATACCGGCGAGAGTTTTGCAAACCGTCCTGTCTTGCGCGCGCTCCGCATCGGTTGCGTAATGCGCCGGCAAAATTCTCAGGGTGTCAGGCCATTCGCTTATCGCGCGCTCGATGCTTTTTAACAGCGCGCCGCTCCATTCTTCGGTTTTACCCGCCAGGTCGGGCCTGCCGATGGACGCAATGAACAAAAAATCGCCCGTAAACGCGGCGTCGCCCGCGATGATGCACGCGCTTCCTTCGGTGTGTCCCGGCGTATGTATCGCTTCAACGACTCGCCCGCCAATGCCAATTGTAAGCCCGTCCGAAATCGGCTCTATATCGAGCTTGCCCGGCGTGCCGTCGTAGGGATAATAGTTGTCGGCAGGATGCAAAAAGTATGGCGCGCCGTGTTTTGCCGCAAGCGCAGGCCCTCCGCTGATATAGTCCGCGTGAACATGCGTGTCCAAAACGGACGCGATTCGAGCGCCGGATTCTTCTGCAGCGCGTTCGATATCTTCGAATTTGCGCGGCGGGTCGATAATTGCCGCCTCGCTTCCCGCGACGAGCATATACGCAAGCGAGCCTTTCGCGATTCTGTCGAACTGCACAAGCCGGGCGAAACCCGGCGGCGGCGCGATTTCGCGGGCGACAAGTACGTGCATCCATGCCGTTATTCCGCCCGATAGCGACAGAGCGTCGAATCCGCTGTCGGCAAGGTGACGCGCCACCCTCATACTATCGTGACCGCGTCCGCACACCGTGACGACCGGCATAGAGCGGTCGAGACCCGCTTCCGCGGGGTCGTCCATTTCGACAATCTGCGAGCCGCGTACGTTTATGAACTTCGCCGGCGCGCAACATTCGATTCTGCCGTTCGCAAGCCTTTCGGGCGCGCGCACGTCGAGAATCTGCAAATTATCTCCCGCTTCGAGGCGGACCGCAAGTTCGCTCGGCAGAATTTCCATTCAATCAACTCCGCAATGCATAATGACTTTAATTAACAAAGGATTATACAGCCCGTTCATACTCCAAACAGAATGCGGTTTCATAACTTGGAAAGTTTCACCGCCTACAACGCCATGCGGTAGGAGTAATACAGTTGGAAAGGCATCTCGTTAGTGTCGATATATGAAACGCCCGGAATTCCGCTGGCGTCCACAAGCGTCACGCTTTCGAAGTATCCGGTGTTGACGGTCTCCGCCGCACTCCAATCGCCATAGCCTGGGCCTGTGTTTCTACGGTAAACCAAATCCTCGCCCACGAGCGGCCCGGATACCGTGTATGCAACGCAAAGGTTTCCGTTGATAATCGCCATGTCCTGACCGCGTGCGGTGGGATAATCTATCGCGTTGATAGTGTGAAATTCGCTCCAGGCCGTTCCGCCTTCGTCGTCCGCGACCGCGAGTTTAAGTCCCATCGGGTCCATATCCCAGTACATGATTACGGGCTTGCCCGCATGGAACAAAAGCCTGATGTTGGAAAAATAATCGCCTGTTGCAGAATCTACTACCGCCGGAGTTCCCCATGTGCTGCCCGCCGAATCGTTCGCGCGTATGAACAGCAGCGACTCGTTCGGTACGTCGAAATATGCGATGGCCGGATACGCCACGCCTTCGACGTTAACCCTATGAAGCGACGGATAACCCTGTCCCACGCCTTCATCTACGGTTACCGCCGGATTCCAAGCGTCGCCGCTCACGTCTTGCGCGTAAGCAAAGTAAAGATTGCTATCGAACCAGCTCGAAGAAGCGATTGCCGGGAAAAAATCGGTCGTGTATGCGAAATCGAGAGAGAGATAACGTCCCGAACCGAAAGTCGAATCCGCCTGAATCTGGGTCTGCCACGCGGCGCCTGTCGCGGACGTTGCCCTAACGAATGCCGCATAACTGCCCGAGCTTTCAAGCGCGATGCACGGCATTCCGTTCGCAAAAATCAAGTCCATCGATACGCCACGGTCGCTCGTCGCTTGATATACGGTTCCCCAAGCCGTGCCATAACTGTCCGATGCGAGAACAAATTTCGTATCTGAGTCGTTATATTCGTAAGCGGCTATGGCCGGCACGCCCGCAACCATCGTCATCGCAGCCGCCCGGAAATCGCCGGTGGTCCCCATCGGATTCAGCGTCGTCCATGTATGAGGCTCTTGGAGTTCCAGCCAAGCGCTCGCCGTCGCGGAATCGCCGTAATTATCCGTAACCTGAACGGTCACATAGTACGTGCCGGCCGCGCCGAAGTCATGTGAAGCGTATGGCGAATTGCCGCTGTCTTCGTCGTAAAAGCCGTCGCTATCCCAATCCCACTGATACAAAACGATTTCGCCGTCCGGGTCGCCCGACCCCGAGGCGTCGAAGCTGCCGGTAGTCGGCCCGTCCGGCATCGCGGAAAGCACCGCGAAGGGCGGATAGTTTGCAGGCGGGGCGACGTCGATTTGCACCGTCGCCTCGTCTTGCGCGCCGAGGTTGTCCGTCACCCTAACGGCCGCGAAGTATGTGCCGGACAGCGGATATGCGTGCGTGGCGTAAGGAGTATCGAGCGTGTCGAGGTCGTATGTTCCGTCGCCGTCGAAATCCCATTCGTAATTGTCGACCGTCCCGTCCGAATCGCTAGAAAACGACGCGTCGAAATTGACGGTTTCGTCTATTTCGGGATTAGTTGGAATCGCGGATATATTCGCTTCCGGCGGAACGTTGCCGCCAACCGTAACCGTAATCGTCACAAATGCCGTCGAGGACGCGCCTTCGTTGTCGGTAACGGTAACGGATGCGTCGAAAATCCCGCCGCCGAAATAAGTGTAATCCGCTTCCGGCGTTCCCGTGCTCAAATCGATATTGCCGTCGCCGTCGAAATCGAACTGATATCCGACTATAAAGCCGTCCGGGTCATAGCTGCCGGAAGCGTCGAACGAAACGTCCAGCGGCGCTTCGCCGGAATCCAGCGTCGAGACGAGGTCCGCAACCGGCAGTTGATTGCCCGCCGTCGAAACCGGCACGCTCACCGGTCCGGTTGCGCCTTCGGAATCGTACGGCTGAACCGCCAGATACGGCGGAACGCCCAGCGTCCAACCCTGAAAAAAGAACCTAATCGGATACGTGCGGTCAACCGGCATCTCAACCGAAGTCACCATTATCCACGGTCCGTCGGGCGAATCCGACTGCAATATGTGGTAACCGGAGACTTCGTTCAAATAGCCTAGCGCTATCGACGTGATATCGGGAATTCCGATTTCGCCATTTGCATCGCCGTCGATCCAGCCGTCTATCGGATGAAGCCAGCCCGACATTATGTCGATTACGTGTCCGTAATGCAGCGCCACCGGCGTAATGTCGGGAACGCCGACCTGACCGGACAGGTCGTAATCGCCTTTGTTCTCGTACGACCACTGAAGTTCCCACGCGCCTGTGTCGAAATAAATGCTCGTCACTTTTCCGGCGTCGCCCTGCGGCGCGCCGCTTACCGCCTTCGAGTAATCCCCATCAAACCGCTCGTCGAGCTGGCGCAAAAGCTCGGCTTTGAGAAGTTCGAACGTGCCGGGAGAAACTCCTTGCGGAACCGGAAGTGAAGCGATATCCGGCCTGTAATCGCCATTTTCGCCGGCGGATTTGCCGGTTACGGCAGCGCCGCCTTTCGTGCCGCCGGAGGAACATCCGAAAGCAAAAATCAGCGCGATAAATATCGAAATGCCGGCGAAAAACGCGGCTGCCTTCGCTCCCGAAAAGCGCTTCGTAGTCCAATTCGAATTGATTCCGGTCATGGTCAAATTCGCTCCTTGATTTCGTAAACAAGCAATCGAGCTAAACTACCCCGTACAATCGTGAATAATCTAGCCGTAAGTTCACGGCTCGCCGCGGTTCGCCCTGAAAACGGCGCATGGCCTATTTCGTTCTTCCCGCAATTTAAGCGGACGTTCTGTATGCGTAGCGCACTTTGTTCGGCGTGTTTTCGATGTCGTAGTATGAAATTCCCGGAATGCCGTTTACGTCTTTCAGCGTAACTTTTTCGAAAAATCCGTTTTCGACGTCTTCCGGCGGCCCCCAATCGCCCAGTCCCGGCCCAATGTGCTTTCTGAAAACCAGCCGCTCGCCACCGAGCGGAAGCACGACCGTATATGCGGCGCAAGGCGTTCCGGCGATTATTGCGAAATCGAGGCCCCTCCCGCTGGGAACGTACTTCGTTTCCACGCTGAACTTGTCGTTCCAGGTGTCGCCCATTCCGTCGCTCGAAAAAGCCAAAACATATTCCATAGTCGCCGCGTTCAAATAAAACACGACCGGCGTATCGCCGATGTTCGACAGCCGCAGCTGTGTCGTGTAATCGCCCACGGCGCCGTCAACCACTATCGGCGAACCCCAAGTGCTTCCGTCCTGATCCGTCGCCCTGACGAACAAAATCCGCTGGCCGGGCACGTCGTAATACGCGATTGCGGGAAGTCTTGTCCCTTCCTTGAACATATGTCCCAGCGACGGATAGCATTGCCCGACGCCGGAATCTACCTGAACCGGCGATCCCCAAATCTCGCCGTTTTCGTCCGTGGACGCGGCGAAAGTAAGATTTCCGGATGTCCAATTCGCGGTCGCTATCGCCGGATATTGCGCCGGACCGACTTGCACGTGCGTGAGCGAAAGCATACGCCCGGCGCCGAATGTCGGCTCTATGGGAAACGCAAGAGGCCACGAAGACCCGTTCGCCGCGGTCGATTGAGCGTACATCGCCATACCGATGCTCGCTTCATAGGCCATCGCAGGCTTGCCGTTCGCTTCCAATAGCCCGTACGAAGTGCTCATGTCGGTTGCGATTTCGCGCGTGGTGTCCCACGCATTGCCGAAATTGTCCGTAGAAGTCACATATCGCGTGGTTCCGTTCGTGGAGTTTCTGAAAACCATTGCCGGCCGTCCGTCCACCATCGAAAGCACGGGATGAGTCGTATTCGCGACTTCGCCCGCTGGATAGCGCAAATGCCAGGTATGGGGTTCGAAAATGTCAACGATTACCGAACTTGTTCCCGTCGCGCCGAGCGCATCCGTAACTTTCACGGTCGCAAGATAGCTTCCCGGCGCGCCGTAGTCGTACGTCGCGAACGGGTCGTCGCCCGTGTTCAAATCGAACGAGCCGTCCGTAGTCCAATCCCATTCGTACATCGCTATTTCGCCGTCCGGGTCGAACGAATTCGACGCGTCGAAAGCCGCGCTCGTCGGCCCGTCCTGCATCGCCAAAAGAACGGCGATGGGGCTATCGTTTTCCGAAACTATTATTTGTACGCTTGCTTCGGCGCTCGCCCCGCCGTTGTCAGTCACGCGCACGGCGGGTTGAAAAACGCCCGCCGATGTATATAAGTAATCTGCGAATGGCGAATCTGCAGAATCGTATTCATAATCTCCATCGCCTTCGAAATCCCATTCGAATTTCACGATTGTGCCGTCGCTGTCGTACGACGCGCTCGCGTCGAAGATGACAATCATATCCACGAAAATGTCGGTTGCGTCCGGCATTATGACCGCATTCGGCTCAAGGTTTTCTTCAAGGTAAACGCTAATCGTCACGCCGGCAATCCCTGCGCCGCCGGAGTTGTCGGTCACGCGCAATTTCATGTCGTAAACGCCGGGGTCGTTATAATCCCAGCTTGTAAAGGGATCATCGCCGGTGTCAAATTCGTAAAAGCCGTCGCCGTCGAAATCCCATTCGTACTTGACGATTGTACCGTCCGGGTCGTACGAAGTCGATGCGTCGAAATCAACCGTAAGCGGCGCCGTGCCGCCGAGCGTGCTGGGCGTGAAAAACGCGTACGGTAGCTCGTTCGCCGTTTGCGAAACGATATTGCTCGCATCTCCCGTTCCGCCGCTGCCGTCGGAGGGCCGCACGGCGATAAAGTTCGATGGATTAACGAGCGTAAAGCCATACTCGAAAGTAACTGGATACTGCGGGGACGCGGGAAAATTGACGTTATCGAGCAGTTCCCACGGGCCGTCCGGCAAAGGCGCGCCGAGAATTTGATAGCCGGCGACTTTGCTCAAATATCCGAGCGCAATCGGCGTGATGTCCGGAATGCCTATTTCGCCGCTATCGTCGCCGTCGATCCAACCGTCTTCGGGATGCGGCCAGCCGAGCATTATGTCCAACGTTTCGCCGTATTCAATGCGACGGGCGTGATGTCCGGCACGCCGACTTCGCCGCTCAAATCGTAATCGCCCGCGTTTTTATAGCTCCACGAAATATAAACGACGCCGAACTCGTCTTTGTAAAACACGAGGTCGTCCACTTTGCCGGCTTCGCCTTGCGGCGCTCCGCTGACGGCGCGTGAATAATCGCCGCCGTACCTTTCGTCCAGCTGCCTTAAAAGCTCGGCTTTGAGCGTTTCGAACGCGCCCGGGCTTACGCCATCCGGCACGGCCAGGCTCTCGATTTCCGCCCGGTAATCCCCGCCGGTTTTTCCAATACGAGGGCCGTCCGCGTTTAAGCTATCTCCCGTTTTTCCAATACGTGCGCCGTCCGCGTTCCATTCCAGGCCTGCAGTTTCCCCTGCTGCGCCAAGGTTTCCGCCGCCCGAAGCGCACGAAAACTGAAAACCCGCCGCAAAAGCCAGCGCAACCAAAATGGCGAATAGCGCCGTCCATCGCCCGAATCCGTAAGTCATTCGTGTCTCCTGTCCGCAGTCGCGATTTATTTCATACCTAAAGAGCAGGATATTATACCCGCGAAGAGGGGGGGATTGTTTTCGGAGAACCGCACTAATGATTTTGGTTTAGGGCTTTTGCGGAAATGTTGACTGAAAAATGGCGTGACTTATGTGCAGTGTAAAACTTGCGCTTTACGCAAAAGCGTATGGCCTGCTTGTCTGTTGAGGCTAAGCGGAATTGCAATATAAAATTAATCTATTTAAGAAGCTTAAGCAAATCCTCAATGGATTTTACTTCATCATATTCCTCGCTTCGAACCTCACGAACCTTAAAATCATTATCAACTCTTTTTAAAAATTTGTTGAAATCCCTGTTTTTGGCAAGCTCATTCACAGTTTCCCAATCAATTTCATCCTTTTGCTTTGCTTGACATATTATTTCTGTTGAATCTGGATCTTCAATATTTAATCTAATAATACCGATACCAAATGCTGAAGATAGGCGCCTTATTACCGGCATAAAATCACGATCTTCTACAATGTTTGCAGCTACCAAATAACCTTCATTTGCCCATGTGGAATTGGATACTGCTTGAAAAAATGACTCTCTTAAATTTCCAAAATTCAGCTCGCGCTTTATTTCGAAAGAAAGCAATCTAATGGAGGGATATCCTAACTGAGCGCTAACATCGACAACTTCGCTATTCCATTTTTTGAATGAAAAAACACATCCGACAGCGTCAGGATGCGCCCATTCCCCAAAACTCATTTTTGAAGACTTACTAGCATTTATTGTCTTTACATGTGCATCTAGGTAATAATGCGCATAAAATGCCAAAAATGGATGCAAATCCCGCTCCAAAAAACTTGGTTTTTGAGTTTTGACAACCTCCGTAGGTTGCTCAGCTTGCTGAGCTTGCGCCTGCAAATAAAACCTTTTTGGTCTAGTGTCTGTTGCTGCAAAGTCCGAATTTACATTGTCTCGGACATCCACATATAGCTGCGCGCCGATGGATCGCCATGGGGTTTTGCCCTGTGACAAAATGAGCTTGTCAAAACCTTTTTCAACAGCGATTGACCAAATTTCTTCAGGAGAAAGTGCTTGATTAGATTCCTCAAGTACTTTTTTTGCAATTTGAATGAACGAAAGTTTAGTCATGACTCAGTGTCCGTAATTAAAACTACTTAAGAATTAAATCAAAAAAATGGAGGTGGGGGGAATCGAACCCCCGTCCGGAAAGGCACCCGGGCGCGGCATCTACGGCAGTAGCCTGTGAGTCGATCTTAGCGCTTGGCGGTGGTCACAGGCAACACCGCTTCGGCGAGCATCCCTTGTCTTAGTCGCGAATCGGGAGGGCCGCGAGGCATCCCCTGTAACTTGCTCCGCCTCCCCGCCCCAGGGGCGTGGCGAGGTGCGAAGTCGCCGCTAAATTAGGCGGCGAGAGCGAAATCGCGATTGGCGATTGTTGTTTGCTGGGGTTGTTAACCCGGCATCCAGCCGCCGGATGACGCAGCCGGCCGTGCAATCCACCCGTCGAATCCATACACCCCCATTTTAAACGTGCAAGCCCCAGAAATACCAAGGGCGATTGATTATACCTCGAAAATTCGATTTTTGCAACCGCCGTGAATTCTTTTTTTCACCACCTATATGAATCCGGCGGTCGCATTGAAACCGCTCTTTGGAAATGTGCTGGCGCGCGCGATTTAACCGGGCCGTTTGCCCGCACGCGCAAATTGCCGATTTGAATGCATATTCGACCGCTCATTTCGCCGCACATTCGGCCGCGCGTTTGGCCGCGCGCTTGGCCGCGCAAGGCAAGTCAAAGAAACCCTGCGATACGCCGTTTTGAAAAAAAGTTTGGGAAAAAATCTCAAGCGCGGCGATTAAAACAATAAACAAGATAAAAGATATACAATATATCCGGTATTTCCGAAGCCGGCGGTTTCGGAAGCCGGAAATCGGTTTATTCTTTGATTTGGAGGACGAAATGACAACAGGATTCGAACTGACCAGGACGGTCGGCGATATCGTGGCCGAGAGCATCGGACGCTCGGAAGTGTTCGAAAAATTCGGCATAGACTATTGCTGCGGCGGCGCGACGCCGCTTGGCGAAGCGTGCGCGGCGAAGGGCCTCGACCCGGCGGCGGTAGTGAACGCGCTTACGGAATTCAACGGAAGCAATCCGCTGGCGGACGTCAATCCGGCCGCTATGGGACTGGCCGAGCTTTGCGACCACATCGAGCAAACTCACCACGCTTACCTGCGCGATGCGCTGCCAAGGCTCACCGGGCTCTTGACGAAAATCGCCGAGGTGTATCGCGACAGCCATCCGGAACTCGCCGGCCTTGCGCAAGTGTACGCCGGACTTCGGCTGGAACTCGAACAGCACATGCTTAAGGAAGAGCAGATTCTGTTTCCCGTGATCCGCGAAATGGAAGCCACGGACGGCAATTTCGATTTCCACTGCGGCAGCCTCAGCGCGCCGATTACGGTGATGGAAATGGAGCACGACAATGCGGGCGGCGCGCTTGCGAAAATGCGCGAAATCACGCACGATTACATCCCACCGGTGGACGCCTGCACGACCTACAAAGCATCGCTCGACGCGCTTGCGACGCTGGAACGCGATTTGCACATCCACATCCACAAGGAAAACAACGTGCTCTTCCCGCGCGCTCTCGCGATGGAGCAGGTCGCGAAAATTTCCGCCGCCGGCGCATAGCGTAGTTTCGCTGCCGGCATCTCTGCGCCCGCCAAGGCATTTAACCGGCTATGCGGCTCGCGAAAGCGTATAATCGGCGTGTGGAGCCTTGTATGTACCTTGTCGGCGGCGCCGTGCGCGATTTTTTTCTAGCGTACCCCGAAGGCGCGCATTTCCCGATTTCGCCGGAAGAATCGCGCACTGATTCCGATCCGCTCGAAGCGGCATGGCTCGATATGGCGACACTTGCGGCGTTTCTAGATTCGGGCTTTCCGGAGCGCCCGGTGGAATGCGATTTCGTCGTGTGCGGCATTCCGCTGGACGAACTGGCGGCAAGCCTCGGCAATCTCGGCAAAGCGGATTTCGTCGGCAAATCGTTCGGCGTGCTCAAGTTTTCGCCCGATTCGGACTGCGAATTCCTCGGCTGGCGGCTTAAAGGCGGCAGGCGCTACGATTTGGCGCTGCCGCGGGTGGAAAAATCCACGGGCTCGCATCATCGGGACTTCGAGGTCAGCTACGACCCGTTTATCCCAATCGGGCGCGACCTTTTGCGGCGTGATTTCACGATTAACGCTATGGCCGCCGCGCCCGACGGCGCATTAATCGACCCTTCGGGCGGGCGCAAGGATTTGCGCGATAGACGGCTGTGCACCGTGTTTGAAAAATCGTTCGAGGAAGATCCGCTTAGGATTTTGCGGGGCGCGCAATTCGCGGCGCGTTTCAAGCTTGAATTCGACCCCGGCTTGATAGAATCGGCGAAGCCGGTTTCTCTTGAGGGAATAAGTCCGGAGCGGGTGCGGGAAGAGCTGATAAAGGGAATCACGCTGCCCGAAAAACCGTCGCCGTTTTTCCGGCATCTCGCGGATATGCACAAGCTCTCGGAAGCATTCCCCGAGGTTTCGGCGATTGCGGATTTCGAGGATTTCTGCAGGCGGCTCGATAGCTGCGATGCGGATTTGCGACTGGATATTTTGTTTCGGTTTGCTGGCGGGCGCGGGAAGAATTTGTTCGAGCGGCTAAAGTTTTCGAACGGCGAAATTCGGCGCGCTACCGTGTTAAGAGAGCTTGCCGGCGAATTCACACAGGTAACGGCGGAATTTTTAACGCAATCGAAGCTGCGGTGCGCATTGAAAAAAGCGTCGAAACTGCCGGGATGCGAGAATGGCGCGGAAGGCATCGAGACGTTTCTGCGTTTCGCAAAGGCGGCTTTCGGCACGGAATTCGACTGGCTCGAAATGCCGATGAGGGCGGAAATTCCGGCGGCGCTCGAATTCACCGAAAATCCGCCGGTTACGGGCGAGCGGCTGCTCGAAATGGGCTTTGCCGAGGGTAGGCAAATCGGCGAAATACTGCGGGCGGTCAGCGAAGCTCACGACCGGGGCGAAATCGAAACCGCCGCGGATGCGGAACGCTGGGTGATGGAGAGATACGGGGGTGGAGGATAGAAGGGGGATTGAATGAATATCCGGCTAGAGGAAATCGAAATGCCTTTTTCGTAGTCTGAAATATTGACGGTTTATCAATACCACGCTATATTGCTTTTATGTCTCCACAAGAAATTACGAAAACGTTTACCGCGATGCTCGCGCCGGATTCTCCACGCGTTGCGTCATACCTTTGGCTCACCCACAGACTTTGGAATCACCAGCTGGAATTTGTCATCAGCGAATATCTTCATCTTCGCCGCGCTGCTGAAATCGCGCGCGCGGGAGGCGATATAGAATCGGCGACGGCAAGTCTTGGAATAGAAGGGAAGGCTGCAGTCAAAAATAAATTTAATTCATTTGTCCAAAGATTTATGGACAATCACGGGCTTGACGAAGGTGACGCGCGCGATGTCGCTTTGAAGATGGGCGTAATGAGCGATTATTTCCTTGTTGCCCCGGAAGGTTCAACTTGGAAAGTTCCCCAGAATATGCATGGTTTTTTCCAGCAGTTAACCAAGCTTAAACCTTCGGAAAAAATATTACGCGATTCGTTTGCTAAAGTTCCTCCGAACGGAGCGCCGGAAAATTTGGTAGATTGGCTTTTCGAGTTTCATAACCGCGGCATTCTCCAATTCGACCGAGACGAGGTTTTGTCATTAGGTTGGTCTGAAAAACTTTTTAACTCCGCGGCGCGGCATGTCCGAAGCCAAGGGGAGTTGCGAAAAATACGTGAAAGTGAGCGCGAAGAGTGGAGAATTAAAAAAGAGAAATTTATCGAAGATAACGCCAGTTTTTTTGCAAACAAGTATTCTTTTTTCCAGGCTTACGAGATTGAACGAACCAAAAAGTCTCAAGAGCTATTATTGACAGACCAACCCGGCAGAGCAGTTAAAGATTCAGTGAAAATCCGAGGCGCAATGGTAAAGGGAATAAATAGCATCCTTTCCGCGTGGTCGGATGAAGGGCTTTGGAAGCCGAAAAAGCCAGTAGAGCAAGGCTATATTAAAACCCGTATCGAGCGCAGAAAAGCTATTTTTCATGAAATGCGTTCTGCAGAAATCGAAAAATACGGCGACCATGTTTTCTTCGAGTGGCTCGCCGAACATGCCGACGATTGGCCCGAATTCTCCGAAGACTTGAGTACGCTTCTCGACTTTAACAGCAAATTTTTGGATGACAGGCAGCCGAAGCCGATAGGATTTTCACGACCATCGTTCGACAAGCACCCCACATGGTACGAGCTTGAAGAGTGCTTCGACGGCAAGCCTGCAATTAAGCACTACCTTGTAGATTTCGGCGAACGGCGGCTCCTGTTAAGAATACCCATACCGAAAACCGACACGATAAAAGAAAAGCAATATGACCGCTGGAACCCCGAAAGCTCGAATTTGCCCGCGCTTACCGATAAGGAAATTGACGAGATAATAAAAAATCCGTCACTTGCGACAGTGCAGTTCGTTCCGTTCGCTTTCAAGCCGGATTCAAGATTTCGTAAATTCGTAACCGTCAACGAATCGCCGGAAAGGGAAAGAGAATGGGCATATCTTTACCGGGACGAGATAACTCACGAGAGCTATCCGTTTAGGTTTGGCGGATTAAAACTGGTTTATCGTCCTCGCCCGATTGTCGCGGGAAAATGCAAGCCGTATGTATATTTCTCCGCACAAGTCAAAATGCCGTTCGATAGGCCGCGCCGTACGAAGAAGGAAGAACGGAACATAGAGCCGGGTACACGCGTTCTTGCTGTGGACTTGGGCCATCGTCATCGCGCTTTCGGAGCGATTCGGGAATACGACGGTAAAGGACAAAGCGTGCAGATTTGGGCGGGTTCGATAAAGCCGCCGGGCGGCAGGCACCTGTCACATGTGGACACGCATGAAGAAGCGCATCGGCAAAAGAGAAGCGCCGCACAAAAAGTCAAGAGCGGGAAAATGAAGTTTCTAAAACGCGGACAGGAGTTCGACAAAGATTTTCGAGACCATATAGTGAATCTGAAGGACGACATCGCAAAACAAACCGCGCACGCAATAATCGAAACGGCAATAGAGCATAAGGCAACGATTATCGTAATGGAAATGCTTGACGGTTATAAGCCGCAAACCGACCGGACGCGCCGCGAAAACCGAAGACTGCGTACCACTGCGTTCCGTGCGTTGTACCACGAACTTACATCCGATAAGGGCAAGGGGGCGAAAAACGCACAAGGCGTTGACCGGGCGGGCGCATACGGCATTCCAGTGTATTCGCTTCCCGCCGCATACACGAGCAAGACCTGCCATAAATGCGGATGGCCGGGCGTTCGCTTTAGCGAAATATCCGCATCCGCTTTCATAAACCGGCGGGAAAAAGTCGGCGTTCCATTGACGCACCGTAAGGCTGCCGGAAAAACAATCGTTCTTTCCGACGTCGGCAAAGTCCTTATTCAACCGGGCGGCAAGCTGTTTTGTTGCTCCAATCCCAAATGCGAAGTCGTTAAAATAAACGCGGACTACAATGCCGCTCAAAACCTTTTAAGGCAATTCAGCGGCGAAAAACTAATAGAAGTTAAGGGGAAGGAATCCACCCGAACGCTGGTTCATCCATCGGAAGGCCAAATGAAACCCAAGGACTTTTGGAAAACAGCGGAAGAGAGCGCGCAGACAAAGCTAGTTTCAAATGGATTCGCGCTTGCGGGCTTGACGAAGCCGGAAAACGAAGTATAATTGCGGCGAGGGCGGTGGAAAACCGTCCGGCCGGGCTCCGTAATCACGGAGCGCCAGCGGAGCTGACTGTGTCGTGCCGGGCACCTTAAGGGTTCACTCCCCTAAAGGTTAAGTTGCGGGCTAGGGCTCCGGGATTGCATTATAACGATGCGTTGAACATTGCCTCATCGTTTTTGCGGCGGGCCGTAATCGGAAGTCTGTGTAACCTCGAAACCGGTGAATTATGCGATAGGTTACACGAATGCGGCGGATTCATTTATTCATGCGCATTTGCCGTTGATTTGGAGCGGTTGCACGTGCGTTTTGCGGTGGAATTTCCTGCAAGTTTTTCGGCGGTTACACAAAACACCACGCTCAGCCCTTTGTTTATGCGGCTTTTTAAAGGGCGGGGTATAAATTGCGGCGCCGCAGAGATGCAATTTGACACTGATTTATATCAAGACCGGCGTACAGACTTTAATCAGTATAAATTGCGGCGCCGCAGAGATGCAATTTGACACAACACCGAGCCGTTCCAAGCCGTCAATGTAGGCTATGCAGTATAAATTGCGGCGCCGCAGAGATGCAATTTGACACCACGGCGTATATGCAGCGCGGTGCGGATACCCCGATTGTGCGGTATAAATTGCGGCGCCGCAGAGATGCAATTTGACACTTTATCCATTTGTCTATGAAACCCGCTCCGATTCCGCTGAGTATAAATTGCGGCGCCGCAGAGATGCAATTTGACACGAGTATTCCGCCGATTAACTGAAACGCCACCTCGAAAATAAGTATAAATTGCGGCGCCGCAGAGATGCAATTTGACACATCGGACGCCTTGAGCTCATAAAGCCCGCCGCTCCGTCGACCGTATAAATTGCGGCGCCGCAGAGATGCAATTTGACACTTTATATCGTCCGGACCGATAAGCGGGTTACTCGCATCGGGTATAAATTGCGGCGCCGCAGAGATGCAATTTGACACGTGGGACGGCCGAGAGGAATCATCTGTCCTGCCTCCACGTATAAATTGCGGCGCCGCAGAGATGCAATTTGACACGCTGGCGTGATTGACATCGAAATAGAAGGCTGGACAGGTATAAATTGCGGCGCCGCAGAGATGCAATTTGACACTATCCCAATCTTCAATATAGTCGATACCGTACGGTGGGTCCATGTATAAATTGCGGCGCCGCAGAGATGCAATTTGACACGATAATCTCATCCAGCTTCCACTCGAATTCCTCCGCCGGTATAAATTGCGGCGCCGCAGAGATGCAATTTGACACTCGAGCCGCTTGCGATTTGCCCGCGTGAACTGCGCTGTATAAATTGCGGCGCCGCAGAGATGCAATTTGACACGCAACGCGCGATTTCTATATATGCTCATTCAGTTTTTCAACTCCTCTCCGAGTATAAATTGCGGCGCCGCAGAGATGCAATTTGACACATCCAGAGTATCCTGATTGACCACTATACCCTGAAAAGTATAAATTGCGGCGCCGCAGAGATGCAATTTGACACAACAGCGCAGCGAACGCATCGCCAATGCAAACCACCGGAAACGTATAAATTGCGGCGCCGCAGAGATGCAATTTGACACTCAAAAAAAGTTTGCGAGGCCGCATCAACAAAGGATTGATTTTGTATAAATTGCGGCGCCGCAGAGATGCAATTTGACACTAGCGCGGGCGGCCGCGGTGGCGGCGGCTGCTGCGGCGGGTATAAATTGCGGCGCCGCAGAGATGCAATTTGACACTCCCGTCGGCGATATAAGCGCCGATGCCGATGCTCTGCTGAGTATAAATTGCGGCGCCGCAGAGATGCAATTTGACACACGAAGGGCATAACGCATACCAGCAATTGCTCGACGTGTATAAATTGCGGCGCCGCAGAGATGCAATTTGACACGTTCGGCGGGAATAAAGGGCCACGGCGCCGGGACGGGTGGGTATAAATTGCGGCGCCGCAGAGATGCAATTTGACACTTAAGTATTGAGCCGCAACCCGCGGCGAGAGGTGCAGTATAAATTGCGGCGCCGCAGAGATGCAATTTGTAAGGAGCATTTGATGAAGCGAACGATGTATATTACCGACCTCGATGTCGCGCTAAGGAAACGCTCGGAACGAATCGTAATCGAGCGTAAAGGCGAGGAAATCGCCGAAATTCGTTGCGACGAACTGGATACGATTATATTGCTTGGGCCAATAGAGTTTTCCACACAAGTTTTGTTCAAGCTTGCACAGCATGGCATAGAACTTGCAATCTGTAACTCGCGAGGAAAACTAATTGCACAGCTTACTCCGCCTTGCTCGCTGAACAGCGGGAGGTTAATCAAACAAATTGATTTATTCCGCGATTCAACTTGGGCATTGGAGTCGGCCAAAAATACCGTAAGAGCAAAACTGTCAGGATGCATTTCATTGCTGGAAGATTCATCTCGAAACATGCAATTGCCGGCCATGAAAGATGCAATATCGGCATTGAAAGAAATTAAGAAAAAAGTGGAGGTTGCAGAAACAATAGGTTCGCTTCTTGGGATTGAAGGAAGCGCGGGAAATGTTTGGTTTGCGGCATTCGGGTTGATGCTGAAAGATAGAGATTTTGATGGCAGGAATAGAAGGCCGCCGCGAGACCCGATTAATGCAATGTTGTCGCTCGGTTACAGCCTTACCGCGTCGGAAATAAGCGGGCTTATTGACGCTTGCGGACTTAATCCGTTTTTTGGCTTTTATCACCAACTGCATTATGGAAGACCGGTGCTTGCATTGGACTTGATGGAAGAATTCAGAGCGCGATTGGTTGATAGATTTGTCTTAAGAACGTTTAACTTAAAGCAATTTGCAGAAAACGATTTCGAGGAGAGCGGCGAGGGTTATTTACTCAAGCCGGATGCATTTAAACGATTCTTAAAATTATGGGAGGAATATCAAATGACCGATTTTAATTTGCCATGGGGGGTTAAGACTTTCAATGAGGCGTTTCGAGCTTCGGTTGAACAATTAAGAAAATGCATTGACGCTGGAAGCCCGTATTCGCCGCTCCCGCTTGGAAATGATTGACGAAAGACGCCTATATGTTGTTTGTTACGATATATCATCGGACAAAGTCCGGACCAAACTGGCGAACAGCCTTTTGGATATTGGAGCGCGCGAGCAGAATTCCGTTTTCGAGGTTCGGATATCAGAAGACGGATTGGCTTGCTTACTGCAAATGCTGGCTTCGGTTGAAATCGAAAGCGAAGATTCCATAACCGTTTATCCAATCCACAAAGACGCAATTGGCAGTATAGTAAGATACGGCAAAGAGCCGCCTGAATTTGAGGACGTGCTAGTTTTTTAGCAAATTTCGCCCCCCCCGCTCGTGCTACAATCCTTGTCCCTAATTCGTAGTTTTGAGGAGCCGGATATGCCGAGGACGCTTTCACGCAGGATAACGGGCGTTGCGCCGTATTTGTTCGCCGAGATCGACAAGGCGGAGGCGGCGGCGCGCGCTCGCGGCATCGACGTCGTAAAGCTATCGATCGGCGACCCCGACCTGCCCAGCCCGCCGTTCGTCGTCGAGGCGATGCAGCGGCTGACCGCCGACCCGAAATATCACCGCTATCCGCCGTACGAGGGCACGGATTTCTTTATCGCCACGATACGGGAATATATGGCTGCAAGGTTCGGCGCGGACGTGCCGGAGAAAAACATCCTTTGCCTCGTCGGCGCGAAAGAAGGCATCGCGCACCTTTCGCTTGGGCTGTTCGACGCGGGCGACGTGTCGATAAACCACGAGCCGGCCTATCCGATTCCGGCCACCGGCGCGGCGTACGCGGGCGCGTTTATTCATCAATGCCCGCTGATACCGCAAAACGACTTCCTGATCGATTTCGAGGCGATTCCGGCGGACGTAGTGCGGCGCGCCAAGGCGATATGGGTGAACTATCCGAACAATCCCACCGGCGCGACGGCGCCGCGCGACTTTTACGAGCGGCTCGTGAAGTGGGCGCTGGCGAATGATGTGTTCGTCGTGAACGACCTAGCGTACAGCGAGAATTATTTCGACCCGGCGAAAAAACCTGAGAGCATTCTTACGATACCGGGCGCGATGGACTGCGCGCTCGAATTCCACAGCTTTTCGAAAATCTTCAATATGACGGGCTGGCGGCTCGGCTGGTGCTGCGGGAACAAGACGCTCATCGGCGCGCTGGCGAGCATCAAGAGCAATCACGACACGTCGCAGTTCGGCGCGATGCAGGACGCGGCGGCGGCGGGGCTGGTGCATCCGGACGCGCCGGCGTGGATAAGGGCGAACAACGAGCGGATGAAGGCGCGGCGCGACACGGTCTGCACGGCGCTTAAAAGCTGCGGCATAAACGTCAAGCCGCCGGACGCGTCGCTCTACGTATGGGCGCCGCTGCCGGAGGGCTATTCGGACAGCGTCGCATTCGCCGCGAAACTGCTCGAAGCCACGGGCGTCGTAATCGCGCCGGGCAGGTCGTACGGGCCGAGCGGCGAGGGGTTTTTCCGCATTTCGCTGACATACCCGGAGGCGCAAATCGAAAAGGGCATGGATAGACTGCGTGAGTTTTTCGCGGGGAAATAGGCGCGGCGCGGCGCGAATTCGGCGGGCATTGCGATAAAACAGGCGCAGGGGAAATTTTGTGATATAATGTATATACGGTGTGCTACCATTCGTGACACATCGTATATACGGAGGTGCGTTATGCGCAAAAAACTTGTTAGGCATGGAAACAGCCTGGCGCTGATAATCGACAAGCCGATTCTGGAACTGCTCGGCATCGGCGAAGAAGATGAGGTGGAAATCCGCACGGACGGGCGCAAGTTGGAAATTCTGCCGGAAGGATATGTGGATTATACGCAAGAGGAATTTCGCAGGGTTCTCGATAAGGTGTTCGAGCGCCACGACGCGACTTTCAGAAAATTGGCGGAGTAAAAGATGGAATTTATGAAATTCCTCTCCAAAGCCAGCGTGCTGGAAATTCATTCGAATTCCATCGCTAAGTATGGAGGATTGGGGGGAGTAAGAGACGACGGGATGCTCGAGTCCGCGCTGGCAATGCCGAGTGCCTCATTCGGCGACTCGTACCTACACAAGGACATTTTCGAGATGGCCGCGGCATACGCCTACCACATAGCGATGAATCACCCGTTTATCGATGGCAATAAACGTGCTGGGCTTGCGAGCGCGCTCGCTTTCCTTGGCCTCAACGAGATTGCACTTCTCGACCCGGAGGACGTTCTCGAATCCGCCATGCTCAAAGTCGCGGCGGGAGAAATGGACAAATACGAGTTTGCCGATGTTCTGCGCGGATTGCCGCGCGACGAATAAAATCGCTCCAATGGCTGATTCTTCATCCTGCAAATTGAAGACCGCGGGCGGAAATGCGTCTATAATATCGGCGGTTAATCCGGGAGAAAGTTATGCGCAAACTATCCGGCGCCGGGATTCTGGCGCGTGTGCTGGGAGCGATCGTTTTCGTATTTTTCGGGCTGTTCATCGTGGGCGAAGGCTTCAGCGGGCCGCACCCGTTCGCCGGCGCGACCACTTGGCAGGAATGGGCGATGATTTCGCTGATGCTCGTCGCGTGGTTGGGGCTTCTGGGCGGGTTCTTCCACGAATGCGCGGGCGGAATCGCGACCGTACTGGGAATGCTCGGCTGGTTCGCCGTCGAGCTGTTTTTCTCGCGCGACGCGCCGAGAACGCCCGATGCGGACTATTGGCCGTTCTATCTGATGCTGCTCGCGGGCGTGCTGTTCGCGATTAGCGGCGCCACGCGCGGCAAACCGAAAAAGCCCGTCCGGCAGCAGTGAATATGCGGCGTTTTTCGCCGTATGCTATCGTAAGCGCCGTGAGCGATTTTCGAGTCGCCGGTTTCCGGGCGTGCCGAAATTGGTGAGAAAAGGAAACAAAATGCGGCCGCTTTTAATGGTTGTGAACTTATATATGCTGCTCGTAATCGCGTGGGCGATTATGACGTGGATACCGGGCGTGGCGGGCGGCCCGCTGCATAACGCGGTCGGCCTTCCGGTCGTCCCCGTGCTGAACCTGTTTTCGTTCGCACGCGTGGGCGCGGTCGGGTTTCAGGCGATGATACTTTTGTTCATCCTCATCGCAGTTCAGCGCTGGCTGGAGCGAAATATCGAGCGCCGCGACGTTGCCGCAAGCATCGCACGCGGCGAGCTCGACCCCGCGGAAATGCAGGACGCCGCGCCGAAAGACAAACAGTGGTGGGAAGATTTGGACGAGCAGGAAAACCGGGAGAAGAATGAAGGGGATTCGGATACGCGATAAGTTCGATTGTGCGGCGAGTTGATTCGAGCCGGGGGAAATCCGCAAGGCTTACTTAGAAGCTTGACAATTGTATTGCCATGCCGTATTATTTCTCCGTGCCATGAATTTGGAAGACGGAAAAAACTATCTGTTCTACGGCGACAACCTCGACGTGCTTCGCCGGTACATTCCGGACGAATCCGCTGACCTCGTCTATCTCGACCCGCCGTTCAAGAGCAATCAGGATTACAACATCCTGTTCGAGGAAAAGGACGGCGCTCAAAGCGCGGCGCAAATCCTCGCCTTTGAAGACACTTGGAAATGGGACACCAGCGCAGTTGCCGCGTACGAAGACGTGCTGGCATACGGCGGCGCGGCGGCCCGTGCGCTGAAGGCGTTCCGCGACTTCCTCGGCACAAACGACATGATGGCCTATCTCGCGATGATGGCGCCGCGGCTTATCGAGCTTCGCCGCGTAATGAAACCCACCGCAAGCATATACCTGCACTGCGACGATGCGGCAGCTTCGTATTTGACAATTATAATGGACGCAGTTTTTGGACAAGATAGTTTTAAGAATCAAGTTGTTTGGCAGCGTACAAATGCACATAATACAGCGGGCAGGTACGGAAGAATTCATGATGTGATTCTTTTCTATTCCAAAGCTCCAAATTATTTTTGGAATAAAATCCACACTTCTTATAGTGATGCGCAACTAAAGAGATATAAGGAAGACGAAAACGGCCGTCTATATACAGCGCAAGATTTGACGGCAAGCAGACCAAACAGCAATTCAGGAAAATTTGAATGGCGTGGCACATTTCCATCCGAAGGGCGTGGATGGGGCTACACGATTGAACAACTAGAGAAGTGGTGGAAGGAAGGCCGAATCCTATGCAAAAAGGACGGTACGCCTAGAATGGACGGGTTGAAAGTTTATCTCGATGATATGCCCGGCAAGCCTCTTCAAGATGTATGGACTGATATACCAAGAATTTCAAATACTTCCGCGGAACGGCTCGGATATCCCACTCAAAAGCCCGAAGCGTTGCTCGAGCGGATTATTCAGGCGTCGTCGAACGAAGGCGACACCGTTCTCGACCCGTTTTGCGGATGCGGAACGACTGTCGCCGCTTCGCAGCGGCTCGGCAGGCGCTGGATAGGCATAGACATAACGCACCTCGCGATTTCGCTAATCAAACACCGGCTGCATTTCGCATACGGCGAAGACGCGAAATACGTCGTCACGGGCGAGCCGGTTGACCTTGAGGGCGCGAAGGCGCTGGCGGATCAAGACAAGTTTCAGTTCGAATATTGGGCGCTGGGGCTCGTGGGCGCAAGGCCGTTCGAGCAGAAAAAGGGCGCGGACAGGGGCATTGACGGCAAGCTGTATTTTCACGACGAGGGCCAGGCGGGGCGCACGAAAACCATCGTGATTAGCGTCAAAGGCGGCCACGTGCAGGTTTCGCACATACGGGATTTGCGGGGCGTTTTGGAGCGCGAAGAGGCCGAAATCGGCGTTCTCATCACGCTCAATCCGCCCACCGCGCCGATGCGCACCGAAGCCGCGGACGCGGGGTTTTATTCGCCGGGCGTGAAGGCGCTCGCCGAAAAGGGCATCGCGGCGACCGAAAGGTATCCGCGGATTCAGATATTGACGGTTGACGAACTGCTGCAAGGCGGTAAAATAGACTATCCCGCGCGCGGCGGCGCGGGAAACGTGACGCACAGGCGTGCGCCGAAAGCGAAGCGTAAGACTGAAAGCGCCGGAACGGAGAGGTTGATTTAGCAAGGATGAATGATACCAAGCAAAACGCGACAACGATCGATTCAGTTATGCAAAACAACCTACTGCGTTATATAAACGAACGACGTATTCAACATATTTCTATTACTTTTCCCGAACTTGGCGCATGTGATCACAGCGGATTTTTATCGCTTTGGAAATATATTGATGTAGCCCCCTATAAGTATTATTCCAAATTAACTTTATCACAGTTTCAAAAATGGTTGTTAAACAAATATAATACTAATCGGAAGGAATTGCTTTCATATTTGAAATCCCAATATGATGCCTTTAGCCGAGCAATGCTCTGCTACAATGACATTTGCGGTTACAAATGGCATGAATGGTTTGATGTATCAAACGAATATGAACGGCTAAAATTTATTGATTTGCATATTCATAGCGCATATCTTCGCTTAGCCGAAACCGTACTGTCACCATTGCTCAAAATTATTGCTCACTTTTTAAGAATTGAACGCGGCAAGACATCTGAAGGTTTAGATATCTATAATATAGTTGAGGAGTTAAAAGGAACTCCTTACGAAAGCTTTGGTGTTAGTTATTCACACATAATACGCAATGCTATTGCTCACGGACAAATACGATATTATCATTTAGCAATAGACTACAGTGCACGAAGCAAAAGCATTAGAATTGATGATAGCCAAATGATTACGCTCCTAGACAATATGCTTGACACTTGTAGTGCGCTTATTTGTGCTCTGTCAATTTTTCTTTTCTTGCACTTTAGAGAGCTAAAAAAGCTTCCTAGGCAGCTTCTCATTGAAGAGCTGCAGTATGTGACGCGCAATCCTTGGTGGGAAATTAATGGATGTGTTCAAGGACAAATTCCAGGCGCGGACCAGCTTATTATTTATGCAAACACAAATACAAATGACCAGCATAAAGTAAATTTGCTCGCCTTTCAAACTGGAGTTCTTGCAGAAAGGTATGCCCCTGGTTTTGACCGATATTTTGTTCACATAGGCAATGGTTCTTCCACATGCGGATGGGCCTCGTTTAATGGAAAGGTCTTGGGTCATTTAAGGAAATCTCAAGAAGTACGTCTTGATCAATATTTACACGCTCTTGATGATGGAACCATCTTTTTTATGCCTGGAAATAGAGCTGGCAGAATAACATCTCGCTTGGATACTTTAGCAAAGTCCCTTGCCGTGCATTTCCCTATGGCCTTAGATGATATCATGAAAAATATGGACAGATGCAAAATATACCCAAGAATAGCTAAAATGCACATCCGCATAAAATACTGCTATTTAGAAGGTGCAGTATACATTGATGCACATGGCAAACCTATTGTTAAAGATGACATTAGAAAAAACTGTGCTCGTATTATAAAAGCCGTGTGGAATATGGCAAAAAGGCAGAAGAAAGCAACGTTTGGTCTAAGCTTTTTACCATTGGGACATGCGCGTGTGGGAGTGTATTGCAGCGATAGAAGAAGAAGAGAATATGAAATTTATGGTTTAGGCCGGGATTTAATATGTACAGTGCAAGAAAGCAGAGACAAACGTATAAAAAGCCCCGATATATTTGGGTCTGAAATAGAGGAATGTGGTCGATTTAGAATCGCATGGAATAAGTCATGGCTACAAAGGGATTCGATAAGCTTGAAAAAGGAATAAGAAACCGCGAATTCCTGATAAAATCGCGCTATATGGAATGCGCCTGTCCTTTGACGGCGCTTTAATTTTGCGAGGCTTGACTCGCCGGGCATGGAGTGAGTCACGCAAGTGACTCCTTGGAACGGCCACGCGAGTGGCCATTGATTGCGCAAACGGACGGATGAAAAGCTATGGTTTTCACTCGCGACTTGCGCCCGCCGAATTAAGGATGAACTTGCGTTCATCACTCCAAAACATCGGATGTGCGGGGTTGGAAGCCCGCTCTCTTTTTATGTTTTCGCAGGCATGGCGTGCTAAAAAAGAGCGGAGTCTATGGCCTCCGCAATCCACATAAGACGCCGGATTCGAACGACGGCGGGGGTAAACCCCGCCGCTACCTGTGTAAATGCGATTCCGCCGCTACCTGTGTAAAAGCGATACCGCCGTTTGTTACGGCAGGTAGGGAACGGGTTTATCCCGTTCCCGGATATCGAAATGTAGCGCAGGCTTCCAGCCTGCATGCAGCCAAGATGGCTGCGCTACGGCGGCGGGGTAAGAAATCGCAGCGGGCTATGCTCGCGGCGGGCGTTTGCTAAAATCAAATTTTCGGCGGTATGGAGGCTTTTATGGAAAATTCCGGCGGATTTCAGGACTCGTGCATTTTTTGCAAAATCGTGCGCGGCGATTTGCCGTCGCACAAAGTCTATGAGGACGGGCTTTTTCTAGCGTTTCTCGACATTTCACCGCTCGAAGCCGGCCACACGCTGGTCGTGCCGAAGGCGCATTGCGCCGATTTTTCGGCGATGCCGGACGAGTATGCGGCGGGCCTGGGGCATGCGCTTTTCAAGGTTGCGGCAAAGCTTAAAAACGCGCTTTCGCCCGCGGGACTGAATCTGATTTCGAACGCCGGGGCGCGTGCGGGCCAGGAAGTTTTTCACGCGCATTTTCACATCGTGCCTCGCGCCGCCGGAGACGGGCATTTGAATTGGAAACCGGGCGAAACGGACCACGCCGCGCTCGCCGCGCTTGCCGAAGAATTACGTTCCTTTTAAGTCTGGTTTGCGGCGGAAATTCGGAGCGGTTTCGTGTTGAATGAACTCGTTTGGAAACCCGCCGCTTGCGTGGCGAAAAAAATCAGGCGCCGACTTCGAGGCCTTCGGTGTCCGTCCTTTCTTCCACGCCGCCGCCGAACAGCGCCACGTCGAGCGTATGCCACGACAGCGTTGCGCATTTGATGCGTGCGTGCAGCTCCCGTACGCCTTGCAGGACGATAAGCTCGCCCAGTTTTTCCTCGTCGGCTTCGCCGCTTTCGACGAGCATTGCGAGAAACGCGTCGATGAGTTCCTTCACTTCCGCCAGCGGCTTTCCCATCACGCGCTCGGTCAGCATCGACGTGCTGGCGGTGTGGATGGCGCAGCCCTGGCCGGTGAAACCGACGTCGGCGATTATGCCGCCTTCGAGCCTGATGTAAAGGTCGAGCTTGTCGCCGCAAAGCGGGTTGTGGCCTTTAACGGCGTGCGTGGCGTTTTCGACGGCGCGCTTGTTCCGCGGGCGCTTGTAATGGTCGAGAATGACGTCCGTATATAAGTCGCGTAAAGACATGTGTACTCCAGCTAAAGTCCGAAGAGCGATTTGGCGGCTGCGACGGCTTCGATGAGTCTGTCGGCGTCGTCGTAGGTATTGTAGCAGTGAAAGCTGGCCCTTGCCGAGGATTCGATGCCGAGCGCGGCGTGAAGCGGCTGGGCGCAGTGATGGCCGGCGCGAACGGCGACGCCTTCGCCGTCCAGAATCGAGGCGGTGTCGTGCGGATGCATTCCGGCGATGTTGAACGGAATCGCCGACGTGCGGTTTTCGACGTTGCCGTATATCTCGACGCCGCCGAGGTTTATAAGCCCGTTTTCCGCGTATGCGATCAGCGCACGCTCGTGATTGAGCGCGGCTTCTTTGCCGAGCGCGGATACATAGTCCGCCGCGGCGGCAAGCCCGACCGCGCCGGTTATATTCGGCGTGCCCGCTTCGAATTTCTGCGGGATTTGCGCCCATGTCGAGGTTTCGAGCGTGACTTCTTCGATCATCGAGCCGCCGGTGTTGAACGGTTCCATTTTTTCGAGTATTTCCCGGCGTCCGAAGAGCGCGCCGATGCCGGTCGGGCCGAGCATTTTATAGCCGCTCATCGCGAAGAAATCGCAGTCCGTTTCGGAGAGATTCACCGGCATGTGCGCGGCGCTCTGGCTGCCGTCGATTACGAAAAGCGCATTCGCCGCCCGCGCCATTTTCGCAAGCTCGCCGACCGGATTGACGCAGCCGAGCACGTTCGAAAGGTGAACGGCGGCGGCGATTTTCGTCCGGGGCGTGAACAAACCTTCGGCAGTTTTCAAATCGAGAGTGCCGTCTTCGAGAATCGGTATGTATTTGAGAACGGCGCCTTTGAGCCGGGCGATGAGCTGCCACGGGACGAGGTTCGAATGGTGCTCCATTACGGTTAAAACGATTTCGTCGCCTTCATTTAGGTTGTGAAGGCCCCACGAATATGCCACAAGATTCAAGGCTTCGGTGGCGTTTCTGACGAAAACGATTTCGGCCGGGTCGGGCGCGCCGAGGAAGCGGGCGATGCATTCGCGAGAGTGTTCGTACGCGTCCGTCGCTTCGTCCGAGAGCATATGTATTCCGCGGTGGACGTTCGCGCCGGAATGCATGTCGAAGTTTCTGATCGCTTCGATTACTTGAACGGGCATCTGGCTTCGTGCCGCATTGTCGAGATAAACGAGCGGCCTGCCGCTACGCGCAAGGCGCTTGAGCACGGGAAAGTCGTCGCGTATGCGGGCGAAGTCCGTCGCGGGCGTGGCGCCGCCGGTTGTCGAAATCGCTCCGGTTTCGGTATTCGTCATAGTTCTCCGTTTCGCGCATCTCGCGCCATAAATAATACCGGCGCGAGCATTGCATGTTTTACGCCCGGCGCCGCGCTTCGCAATGATGGGCCGCGCATTGCCGCTCGTGAAACGCATCGAAGCTTAACAATCGAAGGCGCGGCATGCAATGAAAACGCCCCTTGTGCGGTAGATAAAATCGTCTAATTGTGCAATCATCCGGTTTCGGAGAGCTTATATGCAGGTAATTCGTGCGAGGAAAATGGGCTTCTGCCACGGCGTGCAGAAGGCGTTCGACACGGTCAGCGAGCTTGGCGAGTCGCTCAAAGCCGAGTCGAACGGCAGGCGCGAGATTCTGATTCTCGGCGACATCGTCCATAACAAGGACGTCGTCGGCCGCGTCGAGGAATCGGGGCTGAAAACGATTCAATCCACGGAGAACGTAAGCGGCAAAACCGTGGTGGTAAGGACTCACGGCGAGCGCAAAGAAAGAATCGAAGAGCTTGCCGGCGCGGGCAACGAGCTAATCGACTGCACGTGCGTAATCGTCAAGAAAGTGCGTGAAAAGGCGCTTATGCTCGAAGAGCGGCATCCGGCGGTGATTATCGTCGGAAAAAACTACCATCCCGAAATAATCGGCCTCGTAAGCTGGATGAAAAACCCGCATGTCGTAATGACGGCGGAGGAAATCGAAGCTCTGCCGGAATATATCAGCGTCGGCATCGTCAGCCAGACTACGATAGGAAGCGACCATTACGAAAAGTGCATCGGACTTCTGGAAAAAAAGTACGGCGTTTGGAACTCGGAGGCGGGCACGGGAGCGGAATGGCTGCAGACGATTTGCAGCCACACGAAGCGCAATCAGGAAGCGAGCGTCGAGACGGCGCGGGAAGTTGACGTGATGATCGTCGTCGGCGCGCCCCATTCGTCGAACTCGAACAAGCTTTTCGAAAAATGCAAGGCGGTAAATCCGAAAACGATTTTCGTACAGAAACTGGACGAACTCGACCTCGATATTTTCGCGCCCGACATGAAAGTGGGGATTTCGAGCGGCGCATCAACGCCGGACTGGCTGGTAGAAGAAATCGTCGAAAAATTGCAATCGGTTTCGTGATTAGAATCTTCGCAGGGCGCCTTAAAATTAAATAACAAGAGCGGAATGGCATTGTCCAATGCCTTCGGGTATAATTTATACGCCGCTGCTGTTACAAGGCAGGGCAGGAGCGAAAATGGTAAAAAGGCTCTCGGCGATTATAGAAAGGGACGGAGACTGGTTTGTGGCGGTTTGCCCGGAAATTGACGTTGCAAGCCAGGGAATGTCCGTCGAAGAAGCGCGCGCAAACTTAACGGAAGCTGTCGAGCTTTGGTTCGAGACGGCTACTCCGCAGGAAATCGAAGAGCAGTTTAAGGGCGAAATTTACGTCACAAGCTTCGAGGTTTCGATTGGGTAAGCTAAAAGTGCTTTCGGGGGAGGAAGTTTGCAAGATTCTCGAATCCCAAGATTTTTCTAAAGTAAGTCAACGTGGAAGCCACGCGGTAATGCAAAAAGCAACGCATAACTCATCAATAACGGTTCCCGTTCCTCTTCATTCAGAGGTCAGGCAGGGAACGCTGCTTTCAATTATTCGGATATCAAGTCTTCCCCGTGTTTTATTTGAGATTCAAAACTAATCCAAATACGAGGATTGGTATTGCTTGAATTTTGAGCATCTTTTTTTTTGGCTGCCGCACTCCGGCAGTCCTTTCCTGAATTTCAGAAGGCGTAAGCCGGTTAATACTGGACTTCGAAAGTTCCTTTTTTGGAATGCAGGCTGGAAGCCTGCGCTACTGATATTTTTGGAAATGGATTTTGCAGGCTGGAAGCCTGCGCTACGATTGCCGGCGCCGCTGAGGTTGCGCCGTGTGCTTCGCCAAATTCAGCCGCAGTACCAGAATCAGCCATAGATTTTGAAATCCGGTTCGGCATGTTTTCTTCGCCGAAAGAATTATACCGGATTATCCGGGAATTGCGTAAGGCGCGGAAAAAATGCGGCGGCGGGGATTGGGTCTTGCGAAATAAAGGCGGTACTTGCGTACCGCGAAGAAAGGAGGAACTTGCGTTCCTCACTCCATGCCGCAGTCTTCGCCTGCGGAAGAAGAGCGGAGTCTAAGGCCTCCGCACTCCATATGGCTTTCGCACTCCACATGCGCGCGAAAATGCGGCGGCGAGACGCCCTCAGGCCTTTTAGGGGAAAAGCGGCGGCGGCAGGCTGTAAATGGTACTATGTCCGCTCGAATCCCCGCTGTCCGGTGAAATTATGTTCGACTTTTCAAATCGTTTGACCATCCGGCTCGCCGCCGTCTGCGTCTTCGCAATTCTGTTTGCGGCCGCGGCGGCGCCATCCCGTGCGTCCGAGCCGAATCTCGAAGGCGTCGGCGGACTGATAAACACGCCGCTCGCGGAAGCGGTCCCCGACGGCAGTTTGAATTTCGGATTCGGCAAAAACCAAAACCTTGCGGATGCGAGATTCGGGTTTACACAATACAACCATTATTTCGCCCTCGGATTTTTGCCGGGGTTCGAGATTTCGGGGCGGCTTACGCGATTTCCCGACTTCGAAGACCCGCATGTGCCGCGGTTCGGCGACTATAAAGACCGCGAAGTCAGCGTTAAATGGCAAGCGCTGAAAGAAACCGGCGCCCTGCCCGCATTGGCTGTGGGCGCGCGCGATATCGGCGGCGAAGCTCGCACGCAAGAGGCGTATTACGCCGTCGCACAAAAGGAGATTTTGGACAACCTGACGCTCAGCATCGGGGGAGGCACGGACAAATACGAGGGCGTTTTCGGCGGCGCGGTTTACCGTCCGGTTCCCCAGCTCGAACTTATGGCGGAATACGACACGGAAGGGATAAACGCGGGGGCGAGGATTCACGCGGCGGATTGGCTTGCGGTCACGCTCGCGTCGCTGGACGGCGGCGATTTCGGCTTCGGGATAAACGCCAAAATAGATCTTCACAAATATTCGAAATCGGACGCGAAGCCGGCGGGCGTGCCGCTTGCGAGACTGAACGCAAAATCGCAGGCGAACCCGGCGATTCTCGCCGAAAGGCTCGCCGAAAACGGATATGAAAACGTGAGCGCGTTTATTCAGGACGGCGAGCTTGTCGTGTTTTACGAAAACAGAATGCACATCCTCGAAGAAAGCGCGCTCGGCGCGGTGGCCGCGATTTCGGCGATTCACGCGCCCGCGGAAGTAAGCTCGATGCGAATAATCGCCCAGATAGACGGAGTTGCGCACATCGATTTCGTCGCGCCGCCGGACGAGTATCTCAAATTTGCCAAAGGCGAAATGACCGGGGATGAATTCGGCGAAATCGCGACGTTTTCGTACCATCGCGGAATCGCGGGCGGCGCGCCGGATTCGCCCGTGCACAATTCGTCGAGGCTCAAAACCGATTTGTTTTTGCGGCCCGGCTTCGACTTCGTTATGGGCGAAGCGTACGCGCCGTTCAAACAGCGTGTCGCGATAATGCTTGACCCGGAAGTGAAATTGGGAAAAGGATTGTTCGCCATCGGCCGGGCGAGTTATACGATTAACAACAATCTCAACGACATAGACGGATTCGAAATCGAGCGCGGCTATCTGGGCTACGGCGGACGCAGCGGCGCAATGAGCTGGCTGGCGAAAGGCGGCCTTTTGGCGCTCGACCTTTACGGCGCGCAAATCGAGGCGGAGTACGACATCGAAGGCGCGGGCGCGTCCGTGGGCGGCAATTTCGCTTGGATGGAAAACAACTTTTACGGCTTCGATTATTTTCAGGCTCTCGGCAAAATCGAAAAGCGGTTTCCGAATCTGGATTTCGCGGCGCGTGTAATAGGCGGGCAATTTCAATTCGAAGACACCGGAGTGCGCGCCGAAGCGACGAGATATTTCGGCCCGGTCGAAATTTCGTTTTTCGGCTATGAAACCGGCGGCAAAACAGAGGGCGGGTTTTTGTTCTGGGTGCCGCTGCCGTTTTACAACGGCGAGCCGCAGCCAGGAAGGATGCGGTTCGGGATTGCGCCGCAATGGGGATTCATGTATCGCACGGACGAATTCGCGAACGGCGCGGTTATTACGTCCGGGCTTGAACTCAGGCGCTATCGCAAACGGCTGGAGCCGGACTATTTGCGGGAGCATTTGAGCGACCTTCGCCGCGGTATTTATACGATTAAGTAAATTAAAACCGGCGATAAATTGCGCGCTTTATCGAAGGCTTGAGTCCGTTGATGCGCGGGCGATAGATGGCAAATGAAACGATTTGAATAAAACTAGTCCGTTTCGAACGGCTCGATGTCGCGAAGAATGAAAACCTGAACCACGGTACGCCACAAAATGCACGCGTCCATTTTCAGGCTCATTTTCCTTACGTATTCAACGTGATAGGCGATTTTGTCGGGCATCACGCTTTCGAGGTATAGCTCTTCCGGGTCTTCCGCGGCGCTCAAAATTTCGTCTTCGTTCCTGAAGCGGATGCTGGCGAGGTCGGTTAGCCCGGCTGGGACGAGGCTGTGAATCAGTTCGTAATGATCCTTGAATTTTTCAACGTAGCCCATCGTCTGAGGCCGCGGCCCGACGAACGACATATCGCCCTTGAGGATGTTCCAGAGCTGGGGCATTTCGTCTATTTTCAGCCTTCGAAGCACTCTGCCTACGGGCGTAATCCTTGGGTCGCACTTGCTCGTTATTTGGTAGCCCATTCCTTCGGCGTTCCTGACCATCGTGCGAAACTTGATAATCTTGAACGTGCGGGGGCCTTTTATTCCGCCGGTAATCCGCTCTTGAATGAAGAACACTGGGCCGAAATCGTAGAGCTTGATGAGGAGCGCCGATAAAACAAGGACCGGCGAAAAGAAAACGAGCTGCCACGCGGCGTTGAACAGGTCGAACCCGCGTTTAAGCGCGAGGAAAGCCGACTTTCCGCCGAGAATGCGCTGAACTTCCTCGCGGGTAAGCCTGCCGTTCGTGTACTTTAACTCGCTGACTCCGGCTTGGGTAAGCCGGGCGCCGGGCGATTCAACCTTCTCCCCGGTAACGTGCACCGTCTTCATTTTATCCCAAATTCCACAACTTGTAACAAGCGCTAAAGACAGAAGATTTCCAAAACCGTTTTCGAAGCTCAATTTCGCCGGTCGCGCCCGCATCAGGAAACAAATATCGCGCCAAGTATTTTCCTTCGCAAAATCCGGCGTAACTTCGCATGGCGCTATTCCATTTCCGGAAGATGAGCCGAAGAAACTATTTCCTCGACTATGGAGTCCGGATTCACGCCTTCCGCTTCCGCATCGAAATTGAGTATCAATCTATGACGCAGCGCTCCGAGCGCGCATGCCCTGACGTCGTCCGCCGAGGCGTTGTACCTGCCGTCTATCAGCGCGCGCACCTTTGCGCCGAGAATAAGCGCTTGCGCTGCGCGCGGACTTGGGCCGTATCTTACGAATTTCTTGACGAGCGGGGTCGCGAGCGTGTTTTGAGGGTGTCCTGCAAGCGTCATGCGAATCGCTAGCCTCGAAATGTGTTCGGCGATAGGCACGCGCCTTACCAGCCTTTGCATTTCGACTATCCTTTCCTTGCCGATAGTTTTCTGCATGCGCGTAGCTTCGTCGCCGGTCGTGCGCTTCATCACGGTGTAGAGCTCGTCTTCGCTTGGAAAATCCACCATTAGCTTGAAAATAAATCGGTCGAGCTGGGCCTCGGGAAGCGGGTACGTGCCTTCCATTTCGAGCGGGTTTTCGGTGGCGAGAACGATGAACGGTTCTTCCAGTTTGCGGATTTCGCCCATAACTGTGACGCTTTTTTCCTGCATCGCTTCGAGCAGCGCGCTTTGCGTCTTGGGAGTGGCGCGGTTGATTTCGTCGGCGAGCACGATGTTCGCGAATATGGGGCCGGGCATAAATTTGAAGCGTTTACCGCCTTCGGTTTCCTCGATAATGTTCGTGCCGGTTATATCGGTCGGCATCAAGTCCGGCGTAAACTGGATTCTCGAAAACGTTAGGTCGAGCGCCTGCGCAAGCGTTCGGACGAGCATCGTTTTGCCGAGGCCTGGCACTCCTTCGAGAAGCGCGTTGCCGCCGGCGAAAAGCGCGATAAGCGTGCCTTCGACCACGCTGTCCATTCCGACCATGACCTGATGAATGGATTCTTTTACCGAGCCGTAGTCGCGCCTGAAGCCTTCGACAAGCTCCTTGGCATGTTCAAGCGTTTGATTGTCCGTCATTCCATCCGCCCTTGGCAAAATCGCCCGGTCAATATTATCAGATTCGGGCAAACGAGCGCTGATTGCCAATGCGAGTTGTCTTAATGCGGCTAGCCGCTTCTTGGCACAACGATGGTCAGCGCGACGAGGTCGCCGAGACGCGTGATGAAGCCGTCCACCAGCACGTCGGTTCCCGGACGCAAATCTCCCGGCAAAAGCGGCGTGCCTTTATCCGTGATTATCGCCGTGCGCGGGTCGATAATGACAGCGACCGGCGCGGTGGTATCTTTCATTTGCAGTCTGAAATAGCTGGCGCCCGATTCGACGATTTTGCCGGATGCATGAACGAGCGGCGGATTCGGCGAGCCGCCAAACGGCATAATGTAAAGGTCGTCGGGAAGCCCGTCGAGATTCGCGTCGAAATATACCGGCTCGCCCGCGGCGTAAACTCCGTCCATATTTGTGTCGACGTACAAAAGCTCGGCTCCGAAATCGATTGCGTATTTCGCCACGCGAGTGCCTTCCGGCCCTTTCGACGTGTATGCGATTTGCACGATTGTTCCTCGCACCATTCCCGATGGCGCGGGGTGGAGCATTTTGCTGCTCGGCAGGACGCTTATAGCAACGTCCAGATTCGATACCCTTCCGGCCGCGAAATTCACCGGAATTCTCAAATCCACGTTCGCGCCCGACTGATTCGTATTCGTTAAATCGTCCGCGACGTCGAACTTAATGCTGAGCTTCAACCCGTATGCCGGTGCAATGCCGGGATGTTCGAAAATCCCTTCCAAATCGGGAATGTCGATGCTGCCGATGTTGTCTTCGTCGTCGATTATGCGCGTCACGATGCCGTCTGGCAGCCCCGAAACGGCGGAAATTCCCGGTCCGCCAGGTCCGCCCGGGTCGCCGGGGTCGCCGGGACCGGGAGGGGGAGGAGGGGGAACGTAAGTGAAGCCAGTTACGGTCACTTTGCCTTTGAGAGCGGATTTGGACGGCTCCGGCCATTCTTCGAGAGATGGCAAAACGACTTGGTTAACGACTTCGAATGCGCTTTTATATCCCGTATCGGGCGTGCCCGGATCGCCGGGATCGTCGGGTGGAGGAGGCGGAGGCGGCGGTGGTGGAGGCGGTGGCGGCGGTGGAATAGGCGGTTCGACGCCGCCGGACGGGTCGCCGGGGTCGGAGGGGATTTCGGGATAAACCGTGAAAACTTTCGAGCCGCCGGAATTGCAGGCGGCAAGAGTTGCGGCAAGAAATGCCAGAAGAAGGATACAAATCCTCGTTATGCTCCGCATTCTCGGCAACATCGCCCTCATTTTACCCCATTCGCCTTCAAAAAGTCAGCAGTAACTTTGGAAAGACGCTTGATTCCATCTTTGATATCCACATGATTTGACAGCGAAAACGCAAGCCTGAAACCCGGCACGTCGCGCTTGCCTTCATGAAAGAAGTTTCCGGGCGCGATTTCGATGCCGGCCTGAAGCGCTCGCTCGTAAAGTTCGCGGCTTACGAACTTTCCGGGCAGTTCCAGCCAGACGGTAAGCCCGCCAAGCGGCTCGTGGATTTTCACCTGTTTCGGCATGTTTTTCTTTAGTTCGTCGAGCATGACTTCGCGCCTTCCGGCATAAACGCGACGCATTTTCCGCAAGTGCATATCGAAATAGCCTTTGATTATGAACTCGTGCATCAGCGTTTGAAGGAAAAAGCTGTCGCCTTGGTCGGTCGCCCTTTTCAGCTTGACGAGCGGGAGCGCAACTTCGCTTGGCGCGGTAATCCATCCGATTCTAAGCCCCGGCAGGAACACTTTGCTGAAACTGCCGGCCTGGAAAACGTAGCCGCCCCGGTCCAGCGCCTTGAGACTTGGAAGCGAGCTTCCGTCGTGTCCGAGAAACATCAAGTAAACGTCTTCGATTATGGGCACTTGAAAAGTGGAAGCAAGCCTTAAAAGTTCCTTTCTGTTTTCGAGCGGCATAATCGCGCCCGTCGGATTGTGAAGCGTGGGCGTCACGATTATCAGCCCGACTTTGCCGGTTTTCAAAAGCTTTTTCAGAGATTCGAGGTCGATTCCGGCATCCGTCATCGGTACGCCTTTATGCGGTATCCCTCTCGCGATAAGCGCGTTCAAAACCGACGTATATGTCGGATCTTCGACGGCGACGGTCTTGCCCGGCTTCAGGAGAAATGTGAGCAACAGGCTGAGCGCGAGCTGAAAGCCGCCGGCGAGAATCACGTCGTTTTTCCCTTCGCGCATATCCACTTGTTCCGCGGCGAGCGATTGTTGCACCCATTCCACTAAAGGTTGATAACCTTGCGGATGGCCGTAAGTGAAAAAGTTTTCCTGCGGATTCCAAAGCATCCGCCCCGCGATTTTCTTTATGCGGTCGAACGGAAACTGACCAGAATCGGGCAGCGCCTTTGCAAAGCTTATGAATTTGTCCGAGCCTTTATACTTGGAGGCATTGCTGCGCGGAATAGCGAAGAAATTACCCGGCAGCGAATGCTTGCCCCAATCCATTTTCTTTAAATCTTCCGGCTTTTCCTTGGCTTCGAATATAGGCGCGGGATATTCGGCCGGGCCTTCCGCCCGCTTTTTAACCACGCCTTTCAACTCGCTGACGAACGTGCCGCTTCCGATGGACGAGTCGAGATATTGAAGCGCAACAAGTTCCTGATAGGCCGTGATGACCGTTTTGCGCGTAACGCCAGCCGCGCGCGCCAAGTCCCTGCTCGATGGCAGACGCTCGCCGGCGGCAAGAACGCCCGAGTCGATTAGCCCGATTATGCCGTTCATAATCTGGCGGTAAACCGGCTCCTTGCTGTTTCTGTCGAGTTGGATTAGCATTTCAGAAGCGCATAAATCATATCCGCGCCGCGCCGCAAAAAAAACTACCAATGGCGCGGAAAGTTTCGGGTACCAATTTCGGCAGGTATTTCATTGCGAATCTACCGGTTTTTCGCCCAGCCGTAACAGGTATGGCGCGACAATCATGAATCGAATTTTCTCGTGCGGCGGACTTCCAAACCCGGCGGCACCAATTGGTACCCCAAATATTTAGACCAACCGGATGTGGACAATTAAACGAGAAGTGGGAATAATACTATCGTGAGGTCTTACTGTGAGGCTATTTTGAGAGGTTTGAAATGCAACGCAAATTGATTTTACTGCTGATTCTAATATCGGCACTCGTCTTGTCTTCGTGCGGCGGCGGAGGCGGCACGAAGATTATTCCGCCCGGCGGCAATCCCGGCCCGGGCGGCAATCCCCCTCCTGCAACAAGCGACTCGCTATCTATCAGCGGACTTATTTCTTATACTGGACTTCTTCAAGGCGCGTCGGGCGTAAGCCGCGAGTCCAGCGCGATGCCCATCGCAAATGCGGGCGTGGCGGTTTTGAACGGCGAAGCCGCGGTCGGCGCTACGACGACATCCGATACCGGCTGGTTTGAAATCGCGGCCGACAGCGTACCCGCCGGCGCAGAACTGAAACTCAAAGTAGAGCTTCGCGCCGGAGAGCAAAACCGGCTTTTCGCCGTGCTTCCCTTTATCCCCGAAAAAGGCAAACCCGCCAGCGTCAATTTGAGCCTTTCGGCGTACGACGCAAACGGCGACGGGGAGCCGGACGGCTTCAGACTGCAAGGCGGTTTCAGCGGCGGCAGGTTCAAAGACGGCGTGTTCGGCCCCAACGGACTCGATATTCCGTTCGGATCGAGCGGCCCGAATTTCGGCTGGCTTGGCGAAGACGGCAAATTTTTCAACGACACGAACGGCTTTCGCGCGGGATGGTCGGACGATTTCGACGCGGAAGGGGACGGCGGCGGCAGCTTGCCACCCGGAATGTCGCCTCCGAACGGCGGAGGCGGATTTTTCGACAATCGCATCGAAGTTCGCGGCAAGGTAGTCGATATCGATGCCGGAAATACGACTTACTTCGCTGAAGGCGTTAGGCTGATTTTCATCTTCGGACTTGTCTTCGAAGAACACGGCACTTTCGGCGTGAAGGTTGACGAAAGGACTGAATTCAGAGGCATCGCGGGCTTCCGGGAAATCGAACTCGGAATGAGGACTCACGCGATCGGCAGACGGCTGGTGGACGACGTGCTTCAGGCGCGCCGCGTACGCGCCGGCGAGCAGGAAGGCCCATCGGAAGGATTCTTCGCGATGGACGGCGTCATTAAAGGCGTGCGTCTTGATCCGAGAGAGATTTGGCCTCCGCTCGGCGCGTGGGTGAATCTCGAAGGAGTGTTAATCACCTTCCAGCCCGGCGACAGCTTCCCGAACTTCGAATTCGGCGAATTCGTAGTGAAAGTTACGCCCGACACGATAATGGTCGGCGTAGAGCATATGGGCGAACTCAACCCCGGCATGCGCGCATCGTTTTACGGCGCGCTCGACCCGGAAGAACTGGTGGCGATGATGTGCATCGCGTCGCCCGGCGGCATTCAGCCGCCCCCTCCCCCGCCGCCGTTCGGCATTAGCGTGTACGGCGAGGTCGTCGAGCTGGACGCAAGCCGCCAGCTTGCCGGCGTGCTCGGATATTGGGGCGACGCCGTCATTCAGGACGACAGCCGCGGCGGTCCGGGATTCGAAGGGGGCAACGTTCCTCCTGGATACCCGACCGATCCGACGAGGCCCGTCGAACCTACTTTGATATGGGTGAAAATCGTTCGCGAAACCAAGCTTTCGGGCGTGAATAGTTTCGGCGAAATCCAAATAGGCGACCAAGTCTGGAGCGACATTCAAATCGGCAGAGACGGGAGACCGCTTCTCGACGATGCGGGCAATCCTATCGCTGCGACGTTCCAGGTTTACCGCTATGTGCCTCCACCTCCAGGTATTTCGGGATTCGTTCACGGAGTGACGATGCTCGACAGACCGGACGAGGGGCTTGTTGGCATACTTCCCTACTACGGACCCAGCCCGCTGGATGGAAACGGCGGCGGCTTCATCCCCCCCGACGATAGGAACTTCTGGGAGCTTGTAAACGTTCACGTGGACGCCGATACAATACTCGAAGGCGTACCCGGCCTTGAGGCGATCGAACCGGGGTTCGACGCTCACGCGGTCTTCCGTTTGAATCCGGAAGACGGCTCGGTGGTATACGACGAGGCGGGCAACCCATATGCGGAATCGCTTTTTGTAATGCCCGCCCCGCCTCCTCCGCCTCCCCCCGCTTCGGTATACGGCCTCATTCACAGCGTGGACGTGTTTGAAAACATGCCCCAGAACAACGGCGCCGTCAAAATTACGCCGTACTATTACGGCTATGGCGGCGGCGGCGGCGGTTGGATCGATCCTATGGGCAGGCAGCCCAAGTCCGGCGGTTCATACCCCGGCGATCCGGGCAGCCCGACCGACCCGAATTATCCGGACAGACCGTATCCGGAATTCGTGATTGTAAGGGTTGACCCGCAGACGGAGCTAATCGGAGCGGACAGCTTGCGCGAGCTTGCGGCTATCGACATGCCGATGGAAGCGCAGGCGACATTCAGACTCGACGAAAGCGGCAACGTAATGCATGACGAGCGCGGAAATCCGATTGCGGACGTTTTGAGCGTCTATCCGGTATCGCCGCCTCCTCCTCCTGACGACTACATCGTTATGGAAGGAAACGTCATCGAATACGTGGCCGGAAGCCACATCGTAATCGGGCCGTTCTATCCGGACGGCACGGCGGGTATCCCGGAATTCAGATTCGAGATTACCCCGATGACGAAAATCGAGTCTCAATCGGGAATAGCGGAAGGAGACCACGTCTATATCGAGGGCGGAAGCGAAACCCGGCCCGACGGACAGATGACGTTCTTCGCCCGCTACATTATGGAGTTCGAATTCGTACCAATGTAAATTGGACGGACTGGATAACTGCATTTCTTCACACCTCACAGCAGCTGGGGGAGCGAAAGCTCCCCTAGTCTGCTTTTTACGCAAGTTTCGTTTGCGCCGGACGCATTCGTGCGGCGCGGCGAAATAATCGCAAAGCGGATTTACACGGCGTTTTTCGTTGTTATAATACGAACGTGCTCACTCCATTCGGAGCGATTATTTATTGGACGTCTTGTTTCATCGTGCGCCTTTTCGCGTACGTTGTTTGGCGCATCAGATACCGTGGCGTAAAAAACATACCCAGAAAGGGGCGAGTGATTATCGCGTCCAATCACATCAGCCATCTCGACCCTCCGCTTATCGGCGTAGGAGTTCCGAGAAACGTCGCTTTCATCGCAAAAATCGAGCTGTTTAAAAAGAATCTGCTCGGTTGGTGGATGCGGCAAATGGGAATGATAGGCGTCGAACGCGGCGGCGGCGGAAGGAAGGCATTAATCGCGGCGCTGTCGGTGCTCGAACGTGAAGGCGCAATCATCATTTTCCCCGAAGGCACCCGGTCGTACACGGGCAGAGTTTCGAAGGGGAAATCCGGCGTCGCGGTTCTCGCATTGAAATCCGGCGCGCCGATTATACCTGCGGCGATAACGGGCTCGTACGAGGCCTTCAGCCGCGGAATGAAATTCCCGAAGCCGGGGCGCGTGACCGTCACGTTCGGCGAGCCAATGGCTGTAAACTCCGGGGCCGCAATGACCGGCGAAATTCCAAGGGAAATGCTGGAAGAACTTACGGCAAAAGTGATGATTGAAATTCAAAAGCTATTGCCCGAAAGCATGCATCCGCAACCAGGCGAAGTTCCCGATTGCCAAATGTTCGATAGCGCGGCAAAGGCGAATGGCGAAAAAACGGAAATAAAGGCCGGGAGCGGGAAATGAACAACGGACAGCATCGGATATCTATCGGCGTAATCGGCGCGGCAGGGAAAATGGGGCTCGAAATCGCACGAATGCTGGCGGTGGAAGACGCTTTAAACGCAGTCGCGGCAATGGACAGGTCAAATGCAGGAAAGGACTGGGGCGAGCTTTCCGGCTCCGGCGCAAACGGCATCGCAATCTCCGATTCCATCGAAGCATTTCTCGAAAAATGTCCCGAGGCCGTAGTGGACGTAAGCACGGGCGCGGCGGCGGCGGAAAACATTCCGAAAGTTCTCGGCTGCAAAATTCCCGCGGTCATAGGCGCAACCGGCATAACATCGGATGACTTGGAATCTATCGGCAGGCTTGCCGAGGCGAACGGCGTTTGCTGTATGATTATTCCGAATTTTTCTATCGGCGCAAACCTGATGATCGCACTGGCGCGCAAGGCCGCGCCGTATTTTATTTCGTCGGAGATAGTCGAAAAACACCATCCGGCGAAGCGCGACGCTCCAAGCGGAACGGCGATGTTCACGCTTAGCGAAATCGTCGCCGCAAATCCGAAACTCGTATCGCCGCCGGCCGAGCACGAAATACTGGAGGGCGCGCGCGGCGGAATGCTCGACGACGTGCGCATTCACAGCGTGCGGATGCCCGGCGTGCTTGCCGAACAGACGGTGATTTTCGGCGGGCCGGGCGAGACGCTCGAAATTACGCATCGCTCGATTGGCAGGGAGTGTTTCATGCCGGGCGTGATTTGGGCGGTCAAGTATGCTCTTTCAGCTCCGCCGGGGCTAATCATCGGACTGGATCAGGCTCTCGGATTGACCTAACCGGGCGAACCGGCGGTATCAGGACAAGTTATGAAATTGGCAATCGCAGGCGTAACGGGACTCGTGGGTAGCGAGCTTTTGAGGCTGCTCGACGATGGCTATTTTCCGGAATGCGAGGCTATCGTGCCCATAGCCAGCGGCGAGTCGGCGGGAAAAGCCGTTCGCTGTTTCGGAAAGGAGTGGCGCGTATTGCCGCTCGAACTCGAAAGCTTCGCCGGGGCGGACGCGGCCAGCTTTTCCGTCGGCGACGAGATTAGCGAAAAGTGGATTCCGGTTCTGCTCGACTCATATCCGGAACTCAAAATAGTGGACAAGTCCAACGCTTTCAGGCTTAAAGAAACGGTGCCGCTCGTTGTCGCGGGAGTGAATGAATCCGTTCTCGAAGGCGGCGAACGTCTTGCGGCTAACCCGAATTGCACCTCCATTCAACTGGCGCTGACGCTGAAACCGCTTCTGGACAACTTCGGGCTTGAACGCGTTATCGTTTCCACTTATCAGTCTGTCAGCGGCGCGGGCAAAGCCGCGGTAAAACTGCTTCGCGAGGAATCGATGCGGTTTAAGCCGGATAACGGCTGGGAAACACTTCCCGCCAGCGGATTCTTGCACAACGTGCTTCCGCAAATCGGTTCGCTGGATGAGGCCGGTTACGCAAGCGAAGAATGGAAAATCGAGCTCGAATCGCGGAAAATTCTTGGGGCGGAATCGCTTCCGATTTGCGCCACCGCCGCGCGGGTCGATTCGTATGCCGGTCATTCGATTTCGGTTTTCGTCGCGCTCGAAAGAGCGGCCGAAATCGGCGCGGTCGAAGATGCATTCAAATCGTCGAATTACATCGAATATTTCCCGAACATATCCGGCAGTTTTCCCTCGCCTGTCGAGGCAAGCAGGCCGGGCTATGACTTGGTGCAAGTCGGCAGATTGCGGCGGGCTGACGCGAGCGGCCGCGAGTATGCATATTTTTGCTGTGCGAACAACCTTCGCATAGGCGCCGCGCTGAACGCTCTGCGGATTGCGAGAATTATGATCGGAGCAGCCGGCTCCGGACTGGAGATGAAAAATGACCGATAAAAAAGCTCCCTTCGGGGCAGTTTTAACCGCGGCAATCACGCCGTTCACGGACGGCGGCGCGGAAATCGACTTTGACGCGGTCGAAAAACTTGCGGCGCATTTGATACCGGCGCATACCGACGGCGTTGTGGTATGCGGAACGACGGGCGAGGGGCCTACGGTAACGCACGCCGAAAAAATTTCACTCTTCAAGAGATGGGTCGAGCTGACGAATGATTCGGATGCTTTCGTCGTGGCGAACACGGGCACCAACAACACGGCGGAAAGCGTTGAACTGACGCTTGCCGCGAAAGAAGCGGGTGTGTGCGGCGCGATGGCGGTGATGCCCTATTACAACAAGCCGAATTTCGACGGACAACTTGCGCATTTCACGGCCGTCGCGGATTGCGGACTCCCCGTGCTTTTATACAACGTGCCGTCGAGAACCGGCGCGAAAATTCTGCCCGAAGCGGTCGCGGAATTGTCGAAACATCCCGGCGTCGTCGCGATAAAGGAAGCGGCGGGCGACCCGGAAATGGTGGATTGGTATGCTGAGCATTGCGCGTCGGATTTTGCCGTGTATTCGGGCGACGACCCGCTAACTCTCGATATGGTAAGCCGCGGCGCGGTGGGAGTCGTGAGTGTAGCGAGCCATGTTTGCGGAAGCGAAATAAAGCGGATGATTTCGCTCGTTCAAGGCGGCGATTTTGCGGAGGCGAAGGAGATTCATGACAAGTACATGCCGCTTTTCGACGCGCTTTTCGTGACCACGAACCCGATACCCGTCAAAACGGCGTGCTCGATGCTGGGGCTTTGCGAATGCGAATTCAGACTACCGATGACAAAGCTGCGGGAAGAATTTGGAATCGCACTTAAAAATGCACTTGCAAGTTCGGGAGTATATGCATAATGGACCGGTAGTTGCTGTTAATCTATTAACCAAACAAATTTTTAATCAATTCGTCTTTGGAAATTTGTAAATGAAATGCAACTTTTTTCAAAATGGCATTTAGCGTGCCAGTCTTAAGTTTTTTTCATAAGGAATGCTAATTCGATGCTTGCCAAGATGGCTCGTAGTACAAATAATATGGCTGCCGGTTTGCCAACTCATTTCGTATCCATATTCCGCAAGCAGCTTTAGTAACCCTCTTCCGCTTAAGTTTCTTGGCAGTTTCTATACTAATCTCGGCCTATAGAATCGATACCGCTTCGGTTTGGAACACCATCGAAAATGTCCGCGGGCATGGAGGCTCGTCGAAAAAGTAGCCGTTTATAGCGTCTTCAATCATCGCCCTGAGTTCGTCAAGGGTTTCGCCTTGAGTAACGATTCCGAAATCGGCGGCTTCGGCCCAGAATCCGCCCTCATCGGAAGCGTACACCAGAAATTTGATTTCTTTGCCACTCATCGCCGAAATTTTACCCCAAAAACCCGTTAAATCAACGTTATTAAGAAAATCTAAGCTTGTACGCAGCGACGGCTTTTTCGATTGCCTTCGCCGCTTCGATTGGGCCGAGGAAATCGTGAACGAGCACTTCCTTTTTTTCGAGCTTTTTGTAATCTTCGAAAAAGCTTTTCAATTCGTCAAGCCTGTGGGCGGGAAGCTGGTTTATATGCCCGTACGAGCGGTACTCCGGATCGTCGAGGTGAACCGCGATGATCTTTTCGTCTTCCTCGCCCTGGTCGAGCATCGTCATCATCCCTATCGGCTTGCCGCGAAGAATTGACAGCGGGAACACCGGCTCCTGCATCAGAACGAGCACGTCCAGTGGATCGCCGTCGTCGCCTAGGGTCTGCGGGATGAAGCCGTAATTCGCCGGATAATTTACGGACGAATAAAGCACGCGGTCGACGCGGATGTATCCAGAATCCTTGTCGAGCTCGTACTTTACTTTGCCGCCTTTGGGGATTTCGATTAGCGCGTTGAACTCGGCGGGCATATTGCCGCCGACCGGAATGTCGTGCCAAGGATGCATACTTCCTCCAAAAATAACAGGGCATGCTATCACCGCCGTGCAAAGCGCCTTCAATGACGCGCCTGGCGACGAATATAGCAAGTGGGTAAAGTTTGGGAGGAGATGTAAGAAAGCGGAGAGAGAGGGATTCGAACCCTCGATACAGGCTTACACCCGTATAACTGCTTAGCAGGCAGCCGCCTTCAACCGCTCGGCCATCTCTCCGCGTTTCGATAATACCAAAGCAATCGGCTTTCCGCAACGAAAAACGAAATTCGATTTACCCAAATGCGTCATGATATCGCGCGAAAAAAAGCCGCTTCGAAAGAGCTATCGGCGCCCGAAACCCGCCGTTATATTTTTTTCAAAATCACCATCGTGCCTTCGATTTCGCCCGAATGATGAAGAGGCGCAAATTTGAAGGTACACGGGCATCTTACGCCGCCGGCGTCGAGCTCTATCGTTGCAGTACCGCTTTCGCCCGAGTACGATTTCGAAATCGCTTGATTTACGTTGTTCGCGTATTCGCCGGGAAAGAGACCGGAGAGGTCTTGTTCGAGAATTTCAAAATCCATTTTGTCCAAAAGCTCCGGCACGTTCTTGTTCATAATCTTTACCTTGCCGGTCTTGTCTGTCGCCAGAACGGCGACGTCCATCTGATCTATGATGTCCTGCAATCTGTCCCGCAGCTGAGATACGCTTGATTCCAGCATTCTTTCGTTCGTCAAATCATGCGCGGTTCCGAGGATGTAGGTCAACTCGCCGGATTCGATGCGAATTGCCGAAAGCACGACGTCCACCCAATATTCGCGGCCCGCGCCCGGCTGGATTCTGCACGACAGCTTGACCGTATCGTTGCGGTTAAGGTCGGTCAACGCGCTTTTAATCAGCCCTTGATCGTCCGGATGTATTATTCCGGGAAGATTGAGCGGCGGGCTTTCGTCCTGACGTACGCCGACCATCGCCGCGAACGGCCCGTTGACGATTATCCAGTTGCCTTTGGCATCGGTCAGCCACGCCGGAATGCCCAGCTTTTCGAGCGCAGCCCTGTACGGAGCGCTCGGATCGGGAAGCGCGCTGCCCGGCACGACGTCGCCCATCCCGCGGTTCGAGCCTATGAAATACGATATCCCTCCCTCATCGGACCTTATGGGCTTTACCAGAAAGTGCGACTCGATTTCGTTCCCGCCCCGGTGGATTATCGCTATCGGTACTTCGGTCATTTCTTCGCCTTCGATAATCCTGCGAATGCCTTCGTCGAGTTCGTCGCGCTTTTCGACAACCATAACGTCCGTCAACTTTTTGCCGACAAGCTCGTCGCGGGAATAGCCGACGAGGAGGTTGAAAGCGGGATTGGTAAAAATGAAAAACCTCGAACCGTCGATTACCCAAACCGGCTCCGCCATAATCGAAATGAGTTCGTCGAAGGGAATGTCCGGAAGCCCGGGCAGCGCTTTTTGGGTTCCGGCGGGCGCTTCCGACGGCGGATACTCGACTTTGTCGCCCGATACTTTTCTGCTCGTGCCGACGAAATATTGCACTTCGCGCGCGGCGTCGCGCACGGCGGTTATTACGCTCGACACCCACACTTCAAAACCGTCGCGATGCACCAGCCTGTATCTGGCTTCGCCTATATCGCTGCCGTGCTTGAGCTTTTCGAAGATTGCGGCGCACTCGTCTTTGTCGTCGGGGTGAACGTATTCGAGCAGAGCGTGGGAGTAGACCTCTTCTTCGTGAATGCCGATAAAACGTGCGAAAGTAGGGTTAACGTATATCCAATGCCCATTGGGGCCGATAACCCATATCGCCTCGCCGATTTGAGCGATTATCTCCGAGAACGAGGGAATCGCTGCGAATTTCGGAACCATCTACAAGCTCTCCTGGACGCGTTCACGCACGGGGAATGATTATAGCAGGTAAAGCGGCCGAAAGCCGATTTGCGCATTAAAACTGCCTCTGCCGTAAGAAAATTACATTTATTGACCTTGCGGCAAGCCCTAACTCATACTTCCAAAGGGGATTTCGGCGCTAGTCCACTTAGTAATACAGATGCATTCTGCGGGTGCGTCTGAGCTCTCTGAATTCCCGTATTCGCCTATCGAACGAACGATCGTCAAGGGCGTCCAGCCGCCAGTGCGCAGAATTTTGTATCGTGATGAACGATTCCTGTATCGAAATCGGCTCACGCTGCGAGCCGTAGAATTCGTCGAATATCATCCCTTCTACGGGTTCCACGATTTCATAACCGCCTTCGAATTCCACTTGCACGATAAGCTTGAAGTAGTGCCTCTGCCTGTAATAGTCGATAAATCTGTCGGGCAGCCTGCCGCTAAGCTCGACGTGATATAGCCCCGGTTCGCCGGGAATATCCGTCTCGTCCCAAAACGGATCTGATAAGGACGCGTCGCCGATGCGGAAATTTTGAGAATCGAGCACGGCGAACACTCTCAGCATCGGTGCAAGGTTCCCCGGATTGCCGCCTATTTCATAAAACAGGTTGAGTTCGTACGCTTCCCCGGGCAGAAATTCGATGTACAAAGGCTCGTTGCGGGAACGCAAATCCGCATAAACGAATTTGAAATCGGGTTTCGGCACCCCGTAGAACGAAAAACCGCGTTTTGTTCTTACGGTTTCAAAGCTCTTTGCGCTGACTTCGATTTCGAGCGAAACGTCGTGTCTTCCGAAAAATTGGCCGAGCTTCACGAAATCTTTCAGAGTAAGGACCGACTCGCCGGGACTAACGGTTTCCGTGATTTTGGCTTTTCCGATGCGCCATTTATTGCTGTCCACCGCCGAAGCGAAAATAGATATCTTGGCTTCGGATTGCGAATCGAGCCTGACGGTAACCTGTATGTCGAGCGTCTCGACTTCCGGATATTCGAAGACGGCGGAATCCTGCGATGCGCCAGCGCCGCGAGGAACGGCCGCGACCGACAGGATCGCCAGCCGGGATTGTGCGTACGCGGCGTCGGGGATCGCAACCAAGGCGGCCGCCGCGACCGCTGCAGCCATAACCGCAAAAACGAACTTTGAAATTTGTGACTTCATCGCCGCAGGAAATTGTACCCGCAAACGGGGCCGGTTATCAAAGATTGCGCTGATGAAATACATACCATTCGCCGACTATAACCAAAATTGCGATAAAAATCAGCCAACCGTAAATTTCCCTGTTCGATTTTGCGCCCCTTTTGGCATGAATGTCTTCGCCGCCGATTTTAAAAGAATCTTTGAATTCGAGCCTTGTTTCCCGCTCGTCCAGCAAATTCGACGAAATCGATACGCTATCGCCCGCGGCCGCCAGTTTCCATATTCCGGTTTCGTTCAGTTCGACTCCGCCAACCTGTCCGCCTTTTGCGGTGAGCCTGATTTTCGAACCGCTCGGGCTCGTCAATTCAGCGGTCTCGATGCCTTCGCCGGTTTTGAATTTCCATTGCCTCGCCACCGCGGCATTGAAGGGGTCGTAGCCTTGCGCGGATTTCGCAAGCCACCCGATTGAATTGCTAAGGAAAATCGGAAAAGCCGCCCTGAAAGGGAAATCGCTTTTGGCGAAGTCGAAAAGCACAACGATATATCGGGTTAAGTTATCCTCGCCGGAAATCATGAGCGGCCCGGAAGTTCCATCGACTAGCACTTTCGCGCCCTGCCCCGGCGTTGCCCCGTATGCTTCGCCGATAACCAAATCTTGTATATTCAAATACTGGAGCATCGGGCTGTTTCTGTCCCAATCAACCACCCTTGGCGAACTGGAAATTTCGCCGATTCTGACGCTGCCGATCGAACTCGTCGCGCCGGCGACAAGCATCGGCGCCTGTACGCCGAAAGACGGCGCAACGCGATTGAAAACCAAAACTCCGGGCCGCTCGTAAATCGATGGATTCGACGCGGCTGATGGCGGAACTCGCACGACTTCGAGCGATGGATCGTTCATCAGCGCAGCTTCAATCAGTATGTCGATTTCGCTTACAAGCGTAACCGGTATCACTTGCCTGGGCGGCATTACGGCGAAAACAGTATCGTCCTCGGCGAATGCGTCGCGTTCCGATAGCTCTAATCTTAATGGCTCTTCGATATAAGGAAGATCCGGAATAACGATTTCTGTTCTCCCTTCCTGCGGAATTTCGATAGCCTGCTGGTCGATTAATTCCTTTCCGGACAGCAGCTTTAAAGTCCGGCTAATCTTGGATTTGTACGTGCTTGTTACTGCCGCAAAAAGCTCGTACTCGCCCGTAGTTTTCCGGGTAACGCTCAGTGACGAAATTCCGGCATTTTCTTCCTTCCCCGCCACCGAAACGAATTCGAGCGACACTTGTTCGGGAATCGCCGATTCTTCCACGTCGCCGAAACCGCCGTCCGAAATGAGGACGATACGAACATTTTGTGCCGAAACCGGCTTTAGAAGCGTCAGCGCGGATGCGAGGTCTGCGTATCCCCCCATCTCGCGCCGCAGAGCAGGAAGGACTCGCGTAAGCTCCATTTTATCCGGCGTAAATCCCGCGATTACGCGCGGCCGGTGATTAAGCGCGGCTATCATCGCCTGCTCGCCGCGGGACATATCTCTTATTACGCCGCGAGCGATGTCGAGCGCCTTGTCGAGTCTCGATTTGCCGCCATCCAACGCGAGCATCGAATAGCTGGTGTCGATTAAAAGAACCGTCTTTCCGCCTTGCAAAGCGCTGGATGAGTAGAAGGGTCTTGCGAGCGCCAAAACGAGCAGAGCGAGAAAGAGTAGCTGCAAAAATAAAAGCAAGTTTTTCTTGAGCCACTGAAAGGGGGCGTTCGCCTGGAATTCTTCCAGCGATTTCTCCCATAAAAGCGTCGAGCTGATTTCGATGCGGCGGCGCTTCAGCCTTAACAGGTATAGAAGTAGTATTGCGGCGGACAGCGATGCAAACCAAAGCGCTCCAGGATTGACAAACAGACTTTCCATCCGGCGGGGATTATATCAGCGAAAACAACCCGAGCCTCGAACCGGCCGCCGCCGGCGCAAAGCGGTTGACAACCGGGGGAGTCGGTGAAAGAATAAAGAGCGGCCTTCTGGCCGCGTTTTCGCCGGAGGCGCTTTTGCATAACGGAGACCTGTTTAAAAATTGGGATACGTTCCGCAAGGCGATGGACGCGTACGGCATCGAACTCGGCGTGGCCAATCACTTGCAGTATTCGCTGTCGAAAGACCAATATACTGCTACCAGAAACGACCTGTATCAATCTCTCGCGCTTACCGTGCGCGACCGGCTTATCGAGCGGTGGATAAAAACGCAGCAGGCTTACTATCATTCGGACGCCAAGCGCATTTACTATCTTTCGGCTGAATATTTGCTGGGACGCGCACTCGTCAACAACATCGTCAACCTCGGTTTGTACGAAGAAACCGTGAAGGCGATGGAAGAACTCGGCATAGACTTTCACGGGGTGATCGAGGAAGAAGCCGAGCCGGGGCTGGGCAACGGCGGACTCGGCAGGCTCGCCGCATGCTTTCTCGATTCGATGGCGACGCTCGAACTTCCGGCTTACGGTTACGGCATCCGTTATGAATTCGGCATTTTCGAACAGGCGATACGCGGACTCGCTCAAGTGGAAAAACCGGACGCATGGCTCAAGCAAGGCAATCCGTGGGAGCTTGCCCGGCCGGAGCGTCACTATGTGGTCAGGTTTTACGGACGCACCAACGTCGTGAAAGGCCTCGACGGAAATCCGATACACGAGTGGGTGGACACCGAAGAAGTTCTCGGATTCGCGTACGACACGCCTATAAGCGGATACGGCAACAACACCGTGAATACTCTACGGCTTTGGGCGGCGCGCGCGACTAAAGACTTCGACCTCGGATATTTTCAGGACGGCGATTATTTCAAGGCCGTTCAAGAGAAAAACGTAGGCGAAACTATTTCGAAAGTCCTGTATCCGAACGACAACATATTCGAGGGTCAGGAACTGCGTCTGAAACAACAATACTTTTTCGTTTCGTGCTCGATACAAGACATAATTCGCAGGTATCTCGTTACCAACGCGAATTTCGATTCGTTTCCTGACAAAGTCGCGATTCAACTGAACGACACACATCCCTCGCTCGGAATAGCGGAACTTATGCGCATATTCCTTGACGTTTACAGAATGCCGTGGATCAAAGCATGGGATTTGACCGTGCGCACATTCGCGTACACAAACCACACGCTTTTGTCCGAAGCGCTTGAAAAATGGCCGTCGGCGATGTTCGAACATTTGTTGCCGCGCCACCTTGAAATAATTTACGAAATTAACCGCAGGTTTGTCGAAGAGGTCCGCCGGAAGTTTCCGGACGACGCGATTAAAATCGGCCGGGTATCGCTCGTCGAAGAAAGTTCGCAGAAAAAAATCCGTATGGCGCATCTCGCCATTGCCGGCTCGCATCACGTGAACGGGGTGGCCGCGCTTCACACCAAATTGCTAAGGGAAAAAGAGCTGAAAGATTTCGAGGACATATTCCCCGGCAAGTTTTCGAACAAAACCAACGGCGTCACTCCCCGCAGGTGGCTTGCCGCAGCTAACCGCGACCTTTCGAACCTGATAACATCTAGAATCGGCGCCGATTGGATTAAGAATCTTGCGGAAATACGGGGGATTGAGCCGTTTGCGGACGACGCGGAGTTTCGCGCGAGATTTCACGCGATCAAACACGACCACAAAATCCGGCTGGCGCAAATCGCACGCGAACTAACCGGACACAGAGTCGACCCCGACTCGATTTTCGACGTGCAGATAAAACGAATTCATGAATACAAACGCCAGCTTTTGAACATAATCAACGTCATCGCGACTTGGCTTCAAATCAAACAAGGCGTCAAAAAGGACTATTTTCCGCGGACGTTTATATTCGGCGGCAAAGCCGCGCCGGCGTATCACGCGGCGAAACTAATCATCCGGCTCATCGCTCACGTCGGCGAAACGATAAACCGAGACCCCGAAACAAGGGATTTTATCAAAGTGGTTTTTCTTCCGAACTATCGCGTCACGCTCGCCGAGAAAATATTTCCCGCCTCGGACGTATCCGAGCAGATTTCCACCGCGGGCTTCGAAGCGTCCGGTACGGGCAATATGAAATTCGCGCTGAACGGCGCGCTGACAATCGGCACGCTGGACGGCGCGAACATCGAAATCCGCGACGAAATAGGCGATGAAAACTGCTTTATTTTCGGGCTTACCGCCGATGAAATAGTCGAGCTTCGCCCGCACTACGACCCGCGAAAGATATACGAAGACGACGATCTTTTGAAACGCACTCTCGACTTGATCGACGAAAACTATTTCTGCCCCGGAAACCCCGGCATTTTCAAACCGCTCACCGAATCGCTGCTTAAACGCGACTACTTTATGGTGCTCGCCGATTTCGCCGCGTATCATGCCGCACAAGACGAGGTGGAACGGGCTTACGAGGACAGGGAAACCTGGATAAGGAAATCGATTCTAAACGTAGCGCGTGCCGGTCATTTCAGCTCAGACAGAACCATTCTCGAATACAACCGCGACATTTGGCAAGCCACCCCGGTAACGATTACCGCAAACGCGCCGAAAGACTCATGATAAAATCGGTGCGATGAAACACTCAATCGTGAGCATTTTTACCGTCGCGGCAATCGCCTTTCTGGCCGGCTGCAGCGGCGGCGGCATCAAAATCGCTCCGCCCGCGGGGGACGCGCCCGAGTCGGTCAGAAAATCACTCGCCCAAACTATCGCCCTCGTTGAACGCGCTGTCAACGACGAAGACACGATACTTGCGGCGAATCAAGTGGCGGGCATTTTCAAAATGGACGGGCTCGTCGCGTTCAGGTTTCGCCGAAGCAACGCACCCGCCCAGCCCGTGCCGACCGAAAATCTCGGCCTGTTGTTGAACGATTTTTATCGCGACAACGAAAACATCCGCGTAACTTTGCGGCTTCGAGAAGTGACGCAAAACGGCGACCTCGCATCGTCGCTTTTGGAATTTCACTTGAGCGCGACCTACGCTCTCGAATCGCCGCCCATCAACTATTTCGTGGATTCGCTCGACCGGGTGACGTTCCAGCGCGAAGGCGGCGCGTGGAAGCTTATCGCCTGGGAAGAAGTGGAAGAAGTGGGCTCCGGCGACGAGCAAAATCCGGGCAACCTCGAACCCATCGTCGCGATAAACAGGGCGATTACAAACCTCGTGCAAATGGTGAACACCGGCGATTTCAGACTTATGAATTCCACCATCAGCGCGCTTTATTCCACCGACCCTGTGGTCGGCAAAAGATTCAAAACCCACACAACGGTATCCGGCGGAAATCCCGCGCCCGGCTTCGACAGATATTTCCAGGACGTCGTTCTCGAAAACGAAAACCTCGTTTTTTCGCTTAACGTTCTCAACTGGGAAGTGACCGACGACCTCGCGTCCGTGACCGCCGAATTCAACCTCGTCGCTACTTACGTTCTCACCGCGCCGCCGTCGGTTTACTATGCGCAGGCGGTTGACGTTTTGAACTTCCGGCGAGAAAGCGACGGTTTTTGGCGGGTGCTAAGCTGGGTGGAAAGCCCGGCGGACGAGCCGGACGAAGAAGCGCAAAACCTTTGCAGGCTTCAAGTCCTATCCGTGCAGGATGCGATTAGAAACAAGGATTTGAATCTCGCCGAAGATACGTTCGCTCCCGGCTTTTTCCTTCCGGCGGAAATCGGCAAGCGGTTCAAAACGCACGTAACCGAAAGCGGCGGCGATCCTCCCGGCGATTTTTCGTCGCATATGCAAACGTTCTTCGCCGAAAACGTGAACGTCAACACGCAACTTATTCTCTCAAATTTCGTACAAAACGGCGACGTCGCGACGGGTTCGATTGCGTTCAACCTGAATTCGACTTTCATTTTGAGCGTGCCGCCGCAGGATTACACGGTCACCGAAACCGGCGACGCGATGCAATTTCTCAAGGGCGAAGACGGCAAATGGCGCATACTTTATTGGCTGCCGGAGGAATCGTCCGCGCCGGGCGATGCGCAGCTTGTGGCCGCGCAGGTTGAAAAAATAGGCGAGCTTATTTCCGCCAGAAACGCGAGCGGCGCGGCCGCCGTTTTCAGCCCTCTTTTCGCCCTGCCGGAAGAAGTCGCGTACCTTTTCAAAACGGACAACTCGGAAGAAAATCCGCCTTCCGGCGATTTCGAAGAGCACATATCGAAATTCCTGCAGCAAAACGCGAACGTATCGGTCACGGTTTCGCCGGTTTCAGCCTCGGTTTCGATTTCCGGCGAGCTTGCGGTGCTCGAAGCGGACATAACCGTCGTATCCGATTATCTGCTCGAAAGCCCGCCGGCACGTTTCGACGAAACCACTCGTACAGTGTTTTCGCTCGTCAAAACCGGCGGAAGCTGGCTCGTTTACAGGTGGGAACTTTAGTCTTGATTTGCGCGGCTTTCTGAATTTACTTGTCCGGCATTGGAGACGCAAATGGCAAGGCGCGTTTGTCTTCTGATACTCGACGGCTGGGGCGAAAACCCGTCCGATTACGGCAACGCGATACGCGCGGCGAAAACGCCCGCGTGGAATTCCATCTGCGAAAAATATCCCAACACCACGATACGCGCCGACGGCAGGCACGTGGGACTTATCGAAGGCCAAATGGGAAACAGCGAGGTCGGCCACTTGAACATCGGCGCGGGGCGCGTGGTCAAGCAAGACCTGCTCGCGATAAACGACATGATAGAAACCGGCGCGTTTTTCGAACATCCCAGACTTTGCGAGTTCATCCGCACGGTCACGTCTCGCGGCGGCACGATTCACATTATGGGGCTCGTTTCGGACGGCGGGGTGCACAGCCACCAGTTCCAAATGCAGGCGCTTATCGACCTCGCGATTAAAATGAACGTGCCGAAAATTCGCGCGCACTGTTTGCTGGACGGACGCGACACGCAGCCCGGAAGCGCGGTTAAATTCCTCCAGCTTCTCGACCGCTATTTCGGCAAACACGAGGACGCGCGCATCGCCACGATAATGGGCAGATACTGGGGGATGGACAGGGACAACCGCTGGGAGCGCACAGAGCGGGCGTGGCGGGCGATGGCGCTGGGCGAAGGCATAAAAACAGCGGGCGCGGTGCAGGCGTTTCGCGACGCGTGGCAGCGCGGCGAAACCGACGAGTTCGTGCAACCCTGCGTAATCGTGGACAAAAACGGACTGCCTGTGGGAAGGATAATGAACGGCGACGGCGTAATCGCTTTCAACTTTCGCGCCGACCGGATGCGCCAGATGACGCGAGTACTTACCTGCAAGGATTTTGCCAGTTTCGAACGCACGGCGTTTCCCGACATCGATTATTTCAGTTTCACGCAATATGAAACCGATTTCGGCAATCCAGTGCTATTGCCGAAAACATCGGTTTCGAACCACATCACGGAATATTTGACCGATCGCGGGCTGACCGTATGCAAGCTCGCCGAGACCGAAAAGTATGCGCACGTAACGTACTTTTTCAACGGCGGACGCGAGCAGCCGTACAACGGCGAGGCGCGCGTGCTCGTGCCGAGTCCGAAAGTCGCGACGTACGATTTGAAGCCGGAGATGAGCGTGTTTCAGCTCACCGACGAACTCAGGTTCAGAATAAAGCGGAAGGAATTCGACTTTTACGTTTGCAATTTCGCGAACGGCGACATGGTCGGCCACACCGGCGTTTTCGGCGCGGCGGTGGCGGCGGTGGAGGCGGTGGATAAATCGCTCGCGCTCGTCGTGGAAGCGTGCCTCGAAAGCGATACCGGGCTGATCGTCACCGCGGACCACGGGAACTGCGACGAAATGCTGGACGCGGACGGCGAAGTTTTGACTCAGCACAGCAAGTTTCCGGTGCCGGTCGTCGCGGTAACGCCGGAAGGATGGGACAGGTTCGAACTTTTATATGAAGATGGCCGCGCGCTATGCGACCTCGCGCCGACGGTTCTCGCGATGATGGAAATCGAAAAACCGAAAGAAATGACCGGCGAAAGTTTGTCCATGGCAAGAGCGGAGGTAAGAAAGTAGGAATTTTTGTTTAATAAGCCGAATCCGCCGATCCGCAGGGTATAATAATTGCGTCCGGCGGCGATATATCAACGGCGATATATCTATTGCAGCCGTTTGCGTCCGGAGGGTTTTATGGTTATTCGAATTGCCGCTTTTGCGGTATTGTTGTTGTTCATATGCGCGCCGATTTCGTGCAAATCCGACAGAGGAAATCACAGGTTAGAAGATACGATTTCAGATAGCAAATCGTATGAAATAATCAAGCGCGAAATCGAAAATGCGGATGTTCCGCGCGAAGTGGAGCCGGAAATATTCGAAAGCCTGCGCGCCGCGCTTCTCGCTGAAATCGAAAGGCTTTACGGCGCGAATTCGGACGCGGCATCCGGCGTTGCATTGCGCATTCCGGCGGCGGCGCCAGAGGGCGCGGCGGGAAAAGTGACGGATTTGGCTTTCGACTTCGAATCCGGCACGCTGTCGTGGTCGTACGCGAATACTGGCGATTACGACCTTAGCGGCGACACCGGCATACCCGACATTACGCCCATCGCGCTCAACTATGCCAAAACCGCCGAATATCTGCCCGGCGGAAAACCCGCGGGCGATATCGAAACGCCGGGCGGCCTAGAAAACCACAGGCTCGCGTGGATCGACGGCGACAAGAACGGCGAAATCGGCATTTCCGACGTAACGCCGATTGCGCTGAATTACCTTGCGAACGTTGCGGCTTACCGAATTTTCACTTCGCAGACTCCCGGCGGGCCACTTTTGCAAATCGGCGCGGATATTCCAATCGGACAGACCGGCGCTTTCCCGATTCTCTTCAGCGCGCAGCCGCCCGAAGGCGCGAAGCTTTTCGTCGCTGTCGCGCCCGTGGACGCGCTCGGCAGCGCGGGGCCGATGAGCAATCTCGTCGCGCTGTCCGCGGACGCGCCGCCCGTCATATCGGGCGTTACTCCGCAAGGCGGCGAATCGGGCGCGCAGGTCACGTTCTCCGCTGATATCGCAGGCTCGCCGCCGTACGTATATTCGTGGAACTTCGGCGGCGCATCCACCCCGAACGTTTCCGCAGACGCCCTTCCGGCGGTGATTCTCGGCGCGCCCGGCGTATATCCCGCGTCGGTCGCGGTCTCGAACGCGGCGGGAAGCGACCAATTCAATTTCATTTTGAACGTCACCGGCGCAAACACGCCGCCACAGATTATCTCGGTATCGCCGCTATTCGCCGAGGAAACCGAGCTTGTATATTTCACCGCGGTCATCTCCGGCTCGCCGCCGTTCAACTACGCGTGGGACTTCGGCGGCGGCGCGCTGCCGAACATCTCGAACTTCGCCAGCCCGCAAGTTACGATTGGCGCGGCGGGCGAGTACGAATGTTCGCTTATCGCCGCGAACGCGTTCGGCGCGGATACGTTTCACTTCACGCTGGGCGTCTCGGCATACAACGAGCCGCCGGTCGCGGCCGCGTCGGTCACGCCGTACGTGGCGGATTCGCCGGGGACGTTCACGCTGTTCACTACGGGCAGCGGCGACCCGGACGGTACGATTGTCAAATACGAATGGGACTTCGAGAGCGACGGTTTTTTCGATTATGAATCGGGTTCCCCCGCGCCCGTTGAACATATATATCCCGGCGAGGCGGCGGGCGGCCCGCGCGAGGGCAAGTACCGGGCGCGGCTGCGCGTGACGGACGACAAGGGCAAAACCGCTACCGCGCAAACTCCGGTGTTCATCTCGAACGACGCGCATTTGTATTGGACGTGGGAGTGGGTGGACGGGGGTACCGAAGTGGGGTACAACGCGGGCGGCGGAAGAACTATGCTGATAGACCCGCGCGACGGTAGGCCATGTATGGTGTACTTTGCCAGGTTTGAAAATGACTATTTGGACCAAATAAAATTTGCTTGGAAAAACTTGGATGGAACTTGGGAATTCGATTCGTTTGTCCTAAGCGAGTTCCTGTCCCAAAATAGAACACCTTTGTTTATGAGCGCAGCATTTCTTCCTGACGGAACAGCGGTCGTTGCCCTACAAGAACGGATAAGATTTCCAGTTATTGATGACCGTTTGGATTGCGTCTGGAGGTTGCCGGATGGTTCTTGGCGACATGATATTGTGGATGACGAAGGTCGAGATAATGGCGAAAATCCTATATTGGCGCTGGATCCCGATAACAATCCCGCTATAGTCTACGGCTACCAAACCGACGACAACAGCCTGCCTGTCTATGAAGTCCGGCTTGCCGCGCACGACGGCGCGGATTGGCAAATCCAGCCCGTTGATCGCGGTAGCCTGCCGTATCTGCGCTATACGGACTTCAAGTTTATTGACGGCGTTCCTTGTTTGCTTTGGAATACCCAAAGCTCGCTCAATCTGGTCAGCCTGATAGAAGGCATATGGACAGAGCGTTTAATCTCTGTTCCGCCGGTCGGTTCGTTCAAAAACTACTCCTCAATGGGCATCCTAGATAACTATCTGACGTACATAGCAGCCAATGCGCAAACCTATGATGTGACGGTGTTCAAGGACTCCGAGCCGGGAGTTACTGTAATCGCGCACCACATGCCAATGCCAGATGTCGTGGGGATACTTCCGGGCAACCCGGCCGTTTCCTCTGTCGGATGGCGGCAGGCAGTAGCTTTCTCTGAAGTTGTTCCCAGCATGCCAAACAGAGTATGGCTTGGGATTACGGACGGGGTGAGCTGGCGGGAAGAGCCGATTTTGGAATCGTCGGCTGGTTATTCGAATGGTCTCCTGCTAGACGAAAGCGGATACATTTTTATGAGCGTGTACAATTCTTGGGAAAAGGAACTTTTTTTCGGAATCCGGGAACCTTTTTTGGATCCGTGAGTCTATAAATTGCCGACAACGGCAAAATCTTAGTATTAAGGGGTGTTTGATATGGCAAATTGGCAGAGCGGACCTGGGGCGAACGACATTCAGCCCCAAGACCCGGACGTGAACATCGCGCCAAACATCGACCAGGGCGAGCCGGATGTAGGCACAGCCCAAGCCAAATGGCGCGATTTAAACCTAAGCCGGAACGCGAACATCGGCAACGACGCCAACATCGGAAATGACGCGAACGTAACGCGGGATATGGTCGCTGGCCGCGACGTGAAGGCCGGACGCGATTTGTACGTGGATGGTCAAGTACGCACAAGCCTGCGGAGGGGGTCAGGGCAAAACTTAGACCTTGGAACTTCGAGCGAAAAATGGAGCCACGTTTGGGCGCAAGCAGGAAGATTTGGCGGAGATCAAATAATAGGCGACAAGGACGTAATAATCGATTGCGTCAATCCTACATCCGGCGGGGGTTGTCTTAGAGCGACTGACAGAGGCGCCCGGGTTATTCCAACACAAGAAGTCGCGCTTTTCGAGAAGAAAATGGATGGTTCGGAGTCCGCCGACTCTAAGGTTGTGATATTAAGACTTCGCAACGATTACAACGGACACGACACAAATAGCGCAATCGGAGACTTGGTCGCCGGTAACTTTCGGCGTGAAGTAAGCAGTAATCCACAGGAAGACAGAGTATTCACTGTTTGGTACACCGGACTAATCAACGACAAGTACAACGGCATTGTAACACTCGATTGGTCCGACGGCGCGAGTGACGCTGAAATTCAAGTTGATTTGGATTTCGAAGCTCCGACGGACACTTACCAAGTTCAGCTTACGCCATTTTTAGTGACATTTGGCGGTAGCGTCTTTTGCCTTTTTCCGCATACAACCTACAAAACAACAACGCATTTTAAATTCCGGCTGTTTGTTCAAAAGGTCGGTGCAAACCAGCTAAATTTCACGGCACTGCTGAATCCCACCGGCTATTTCGGCGAAAGTCCGGAAGGCGAAGGACCGGAAGAAGTGAAAATCGCGTGGCTCATCCGTTCGCATCAGACGATTACGCCCTAAATCCTTTTGCGAAATGTAAGAACGGGTGAACTGCGGCGATTGGGAGAAGCTAAAACCCCAGTCTTTTCATCTTCCCCGCGGACATAAGCTCTTTCGTCGCGACGGGATGGCCTTGTTTCAGTTCGAGCGCGGCGGCCGCGTAATCCGCGGCTTCCTTCGGCCTCCTGATGCGGTTGCACACCGCGGCGGCATACGCGTAAACGTCCGCGTCCTCCACGCCGCGCGTAATCAGCCTGCCGAGAAGGTCGTACGCATGCGAGTTCATTTTGAGTTCGAGATATATTTTGCACGCCTCGACGTGCGCGGGAATGTGCTGGTTGTCGAGCTCTATCGCGGTAAGAAAACTTCCGAGAGCGCGCTCCTTTAGCCCCTTCGAGTGATACGCCCTGCCGAGCTTGAAGTGGAGCGTCGTGTAGTTCGAATTGTGTTCGATCGCCTTTTGATATACGGTTATCGCTTCGTCAACCTTGCCGTCGTGAAAAAGCTGGTCGGCGCTTTCCATATAGCTTCGCGCAAGGTTGCCCGTGTGTTTGTGCGAAGAATCTTCGACGAACCGCGTCACTTCGCCGATGTTGACGAGCACCGCGCTTATCGTGCCTTCGAGCCTGCGGCGCCGGGCGTTCTTTTCTATAAGCTCGATTGATATCGCAGGATTGTCCTGACTCGTTATAAATTCCCGTATTTCCGCGACGCTGAATTTTTCGCGCAATATGCGCGAGAGAAAAACGATTTGCTCGGCGTCTTTCAGCCGCTTTTTGAAACAGCCCACGCGAAATCTTTCCGCCACGCCCAGCGCGTCAGCCGGCTCGACGTCGAGGCTCGATTCTTGCGGCCCGCCGATTTTCTCCTCGAGCACCGCGCCTTTTAGCGCGCGAAAATCGCCGTACTCGCCCTTGTGGAAATAGTACGTGGCGTTTTCGCCGTTTTGCAAAAGGTATAGCGTGTTGTTTTGTATGAACCCGCAGGTGATTGAAACGCTCATCCGCTTCAGCCTGCCTTTGCGGAACGCGTGGCGATAGACCGACTGGTTCACTCTGTCGAAAACGTTCAGTAAATATTTCTCCGGCTCGTTCGCGAGAAGCGAGGCGGGGTTCGACGCGTCCTGGCCGGGCGTGAACACGGCTTCGCGCAGGTTTTCGAGCGCGAGGCGCGCCACCGTGCCCGCGTCGCCGAGTTCCTCGCCCTGCCCGTGCACGAGCGCGAAAAAACCGCGCGGCTTGTCGCCCTTGGTCGGCAGCCGGTAACAAATCGTCTCTTCGACTTTTTCCTTCGTGTTCTTGCCGACGACGGACACGTCCGCGAAATCGAACGGGATGTGGGGAAGCTCCAGTTTTTCCTTTTTGTCCCAGCCCATCATCGCGGCGATGTCTTTTCGGATTTCGTCGGCTGTTCGATAGCCCGCGCCGGGGTTGCGTTCGAGAAGCCGCATGATTATTTGCTTCGCTTCGGAGCTTATCAGCGCGTCTTGCACGACGCGAATCGTGTCGCCTTCTATGTGGTCGCGGATGATTTCTTCTTCTACTTTATAGCTGAACGGCGGATGGCCGACGAGAAGCTCGTAGAAAACGAGGCCGAGCGAATAGAAATCGCCCGCGCGCGAAAGCTCGCCGTCGCGGCACCAGGTGAACGGAAAATATTCCGAACTCGTGCCCGCGAGGTTGCCGTGCTCGAGCAAAAACCGGGACAGGAAAACGTCGCCGATTTTCACTTCGCGCAGGTTCGTGGAAAGAAACACGTTCGTCGGCTTCAGCCCGCCGTAGGTTTCGACGTTGTTGAAATACAAAAACTCCAGCGCGCCCGCGATTTGGTGGACGATGTATGCCGCGTCGTGCAGCGGCAGCATTCCGCGGCGGATGAGAAGGTCCTCGAGGCTTTGGCCAGCGTCGTCCATCGCGATGTAGCCGAGTTCGAAATGAACGCCGACGTCGCGAACTTTGACGAGCGTGTGGTCGTCCAATGTTTGCATTTGCTTAAGGTAGTTCCGGAACGGCTCTTTAAGCTGGGGATACTCTTTTAGGTCGATTACCTTAAGGACGCAGCGCGCCTGTTTTTCGATATCGCGACCGGAATAAATGCGCGAGCACGCGCTTTTGGAAATAAGTTTGCCGGCTTTGAATCTGCCGCCGAACAGCGTGGAAAAAATGAAGCTTTCGAACGCTATCGAGCTTTCGTCTTCGCCGAGCAAACGCGCCGCGTCTTCCGCGGCCTTGCCGAAATCGGGATAGCGGGACGCTCGCAGCGGGGAAATCAGCCGGATTATCACTTCCTGAACGGGAATGGGAATATAGTCGAGTTTGGACAAACATGCCGATATCTTTTCTTCGGTCTCGAGCTCGTCCGGACCCAGAAGGTCGCCGTATTTTTTGCCGGTTAGCAGTTCCAAAACAACTAGGCCGAGACCGAACATGTCGGATTGCGGGCCGGGGTCGAAGCCGGTTTCCGGCGCGTTCGTCTCCGGCTCTTCGCCCTCTCCGCCAGCGTCCGCGCCCGGCGCAAAGACCAAATTCACGTCGCCGTCGCCGTGCAAATCGCCGAATACGTCGTCGAACGGGTCTCCCTCGTCTTCATCGAAATCGCCGGGTTCGCTCGAAAATTGCGTCAAGCCGGTTTCGGACGGCTCCGCGCCTTCGGCCGCGGTTTCGGGTTCGAGATTCTCGCTTTCGGCTTTATCGGCGCCGCGGCTATCGTCATCGGCCTTATCGCCGTCCGGCTTCGGCGGCGCGAACAGGTTGTATGGAAGATAGCCTTTGAATTTTTTCGCGATTTCCGGCTCGTGGGCGTAAACGGCGCGCATAAGGCCGAACGAAGCGAGCATCGCCTTGCCTTCGTCCAAGCTGAAGACTATGTTGTCGGGGCAAACGTGGCCGTGAAACGCGACGTCTTTGTCCGCGGCGAACAAAAGCGCGCGAAGAATCTGGAGCGCGATCGAGAGCGCTTCGCGCGGCTTGACGCGCTCCGTCGTGTCGAACGTGGAAAGCGGCGCGCCTTTGTCGGGATATACGATGAAATATCTGCTTTTCTGCCTGCCGGCGGCGAGAGGAGTGAGAACGCCGGGATGCTGTTTTTGCGCCAAAATGTGGGTGTCGCGCAAAAGCGATTCGCCGATTTTCTCGTTTCTGACTATCGCCGGATTGAATATGAAGGCAACGACGGGCGAGCGGTCCGAGTCGCGAAAGCCACGCCATACCGAGTAGTACGCCGTCGCCCTAATCTCGCCGGTAAAGGTGAATTCGCCGATTTTCAAGCTGTCCATCGCACGCTCCGATTGCGGAAAGGCCGCTGCAAAACAGGTTCGACCGACGCCGGCCGTATTTGTTGCGCGGCGCGTCATTTTCGCACATCGCGTCCGTTCGGGCAAATCCTCGGGCGAAATGTTCATATTCGGAGCGCATAGGGCGAAATCGCGAGGAGCATGATATAATTTAACAAGTGAGACTGGATCTGTTCAGACCGCTCAGGGACCATTTCGCACTGGTCAAGTTACTGAGCATTTTTGCGGTTTGGGGTTTGATGCAGTTTCTCGTCGATTCGACCAGGGACATGCCCGACCCCTTATACAGGTCGCCGGAACTGGCCAACTCCCTGTTCAGCGCCTCGCTCGTGTACGTCGTATTTACGATAGCTTTTTGGCTAACGATAATGTACGACGATCGTCACACCAACAAGATAAATCTTGCGAGCTTGTTCATCGACGGCGCGTATCTTTATTACTTGAACCTGACTTTCCCCGACTATCACATCATTTTTCTCGTGGCCTACCTTGCTCTCGTTTATTTCCACTCGATAACGAGCGGATATTTCGTTAGGGGGGCGATTTTCCTCGGAGTCGTCGTTTTGTATCTTTCGGCGACGCTCGGCTGGCCATGGCCGTTCTATTTGGAAACCAGAAACGACCTGATACTCATCAGTCAGGTGTTGGCGTCGCTCTGGATTTTCGGTGTGGCGGGATATTTCGGATGGAAGATAATCGAGCAGCAGCAACAGACAATGGCGACGCTGGACAGAATCACGGTGGAATTGCTCGACACCACGCTCTCGACGGAAATCGCGAACGAAGAGCTTAAGCAGCGCAACAAGGAAATAACCACCCTTCTTCAAATAAACGAAATCATATCGTCGAGCTTGGAATGGGAAGCGCTTTTCACGAACATAATTTTGGCGCTGAAAAACAGCTTCATATTCAAAAACTTCAGTTTGTTTCTTTTCGACGAGGACGAAGACAAGCTCGGCATACGAATCGCGAACGGCGTGTTTTATGACGAAGATTCGAGCCACAAAATCAATCCCGGCGAAGGGCTGGCGGGATGGGCGTTTCAAAACCGCATGTCCGTATGCGTCGGCGACGTGAGCCGCGACCACAGGTTCAAGGAGTTCACGAGTTCGAAGACGGTGCCGGCGAGCCTACTCTGCGTGCCGCTCGTCTATCGCGGGGTCGCAATCGGCGTCATAAGCCTGGACAGCGCAACCACGAACAACTTTACGCGAAAAGACCAGAAGTTTTTGGAATCGATTGCCTATCTCATCAGCGTGGCGATAACGAATTCCCGCCACTACCGCATCGTCAAGGAAGAGAGCATCACGGACAACCTTACGAACTTGATGAACTTCCGCGAACTGCAAAACAGATTCAGGGATATTCTGGAAAAAAGCATTCCTGGCCGCGACAAGCTGTCGGTAATGATGATAGACATCGACCATTTCAAAAACGTCAACGATACGCACGGCCACCTCGCCGGCAACAGGATTTTGTCGGCGTTATCCGATATGTTTAGAAGCTATTTTCGTAAAACCGACATCGTCGCAAGGTACGGCGGCGAAGAATTCGCGATTATCCTGCAGGGAAGTCCGCTTACGTCGGCGCAGGCGATGGCGGAGGGCCTTCGCCACAGGGTGAGCCGGGAAAAGTTTTATATCGACGAGGAAAAAAACCGGAGTATCGCGATAACGATTAGCATCGGGGTCGCGTCGTTCGAGGACGAAAACATCGTCGAGCTTATTCAGCGGGCCGAGGAATTCGGCATCGGCGAGATGTCTCAAGTACAAATTCAGCTTCTCAAAAACGCAGATATGGCGCTTTACTTCGCCAAAAACGAAGGCCGGAATATGGTCGTAACTTGGCAACAGGTTACCGCGATATCAAACGAGAAAAGCGCGAAGGAACGCGAGGAACCCGAATAGCCGTCCGCCGTCCGCAAATCAGAATTAACATTAAACGAACGGCCGCGCGCGCGACGCGCAAAACGTGATTTGCTTCCCGGAAAAAGTTATTGCGTCACTTCCTCGATCATTTCCGTGACGGTTTCCGGCGGCGCAAGCGTGTCTTCGTATTGGACGCCGATAATCAGCTTCGCCGTCAAAAACACGGCGGCGACGAAGAGGACGAGCGCGAGGATGAGAAGCCCGGTCTCCTTTTCTCGAACCGCCTTATGCACCAGGTACACCGAAAACGATATGGCAAGCGCAAAAACAAGAATCGCAAGCTCGATAAAACCAGCCATCAAAGCCCCTCCGAACGATATATTTCGCGCCAGCGAGATACGCGCCGCATAAACTGGTCAAGTTCCGGCAAGCGCGGGTAAACTATACACTTTCTTTTTCGTTATATCAATCAGCCCCGTTTGCGCGGGGACTATGGAGTCTTTGGCGTGCACTCCGACGAGAAGCTGGTAGAGATGTTTCAATCGGGCGATGCGGGCGCGTTCGACGGGTTGTTCGAGCGCTACAGAGAGCGAATTTTCGTCTTCCTATACCGGATGGTGGGAAGCCGGGAGGACGCGCTCGATTTGTCGCAGGATACTTTCCTTAGCGCATACCGCTCGCTCGATAGGTGGAAACCGAAGGCGAAGTTCAGCACGTGGCTTTACGCCATCGCGGTGAACAAAGCGCGTTCCTATTTGCGCGACGCAAAACGGCGGATGCACGAGCGTCCGCTCGAAGTTCAAAGGGACTTGATGGATGCGATACTAGACGCCCAGCCGGTTGCGCGGGGCAAAAATCCGGACGAGCAGTATGTCCTCGACGCGATTATGGGAGAATTTTCCGCCGGGCTCGACAAGCTGCCGGAGCAGCAGAAAAACGTATTCGTTCTCCGCCACTCGTGCGGTTTGAAGCTGTCCGAAATCGCGCAGGCGCTGGGGCTGAAAGAAGGAACCGTGAAGGCGCATTTGTTCAAGGCGGTGTCGAATTTGATGAAGCACTTCGATTCCAAGGGAATCGGGCTGCCGGAAAGCGTGGGGAGGAAAAGCCATGAGTAAGATTCCGGCGGGAATGAAACAGGAAGATTTCGAAACCGGCGTACTGTTTTTTTACGGCGAATTGTCCGAAGCCGATGCCGCGGCATTTAAAGCGCGCCTCGACACCGATGCCGCTCTGGCCGCCGCGTACCGCGAACTAGAATCGTTTCTAGGCGCAATTCCGAAAGAAGAACCCGCGATGCCGGGCGCCGCGGATTGGGAAAAAATCGGCGGGCATTTCAGGCGGGAAGAAAGCGTAATCCGAAACGAGAAGGCGAAAGCACGAAAAACAGCAAGGTTCAGAATGGTTTGGGCGTTCGCCGTTTATGCCGTCATTCTCGGAATCGGAATCAACTGGTTTATCGCTTTGAGCGGCAAACCGACCGACCTGGTGATTCAGGCTTACGCGCCGAAAGCGATTGTGCCCGGAAGCGAGTCGGCGATAAGGCTTATCGCGCGTCACAGAACCGGCGTGAAGATGTCGCAAGAGCGGATGAAGGAATATCAGACGGAAGTCGATCGGCTGTTCGAAAGCGGCGAAACCGCGGAACAAGACGCGGCCGCCCGCGAAACCAAAGACGAATCAGCAGCGGCGCCCGAAGCCGAGCCGTCTCCGGCAAAGACTCTCGCCGGCGCCGATGCCGCACGCGAAAAAACGCTTGCCGGCGAAAACGAAGCTAAAGCAACCGAGGACGCGGCGCAGGAATCTGCCGCGCCCGCGCCGCCCGCGGATATCGAGCCGGAAGTTTTTCCGAGCGTCGAATGGAATCCGATTCTGGAGCCGCTTGCGGAAAAGTTCAAACTGGAGCAGGCCGGTCTTATTCCGAACGTGCCCGTGCGAATCGTGCTCTCTTCGTCCACCGGGCGCGACGTATTATGGAAAGGGAAGACTAACGAAAAAGGCACGCTGGACGAAACTTTCCGGGTGCCGGAGCGCATCGGCGAAAATCCAGTATTGGAAATACAAGCGCAATACAAAGGCGCGTGGCAGACAATCGCTTTGCCGGTAAACGCGGAGCGGAATTTGAAAATCGTACTCGGCACCGACAAACAAAGGTATCAGCCGGGCCAGACGATTCATATGCGCGCGCTGTTGACAGACAAAACCGCATTCAAAAACGCGGCCGGCGAAAGCGTTGTTTTCAGTGTGGAAACTCCGGACGGAACGAAGATTTTCCGCGATGCCAAGGAAACGAGCGAATGGGGAATCGCGCATACCGATTTCGCGCTGGCGGACCTCGTCAAGCTGGGCGATTACACGATAAAGGCGGCCGCGGGTTCCCGCGAGGAATCCGTCACGGTCAAAGTGGACAAATACGTTCTTCCGCAAATCAAAATCGATTTCCAAACGGACAAAGATTGGTATTTGCCCGGAGAAAGCATAACGGGAACGGTAGCCGCGAATTACTATTTCGGAAATCCGGTGACGGCGGGCAAAGTTTCGATCAAGTTCAGTCATTTCGACTATGAAGAATTCGTTCACGGCACGTCCGAAGGGGCGCTATCGGCGGACGGCAAGTACAGCTTCGATTTCACCGCTTCGCCGCTTCTTTTCCAGCGAGATCCGTACAGCCATCAAGCGGACATCACCGCGGAAGTAACGGTGACGGACGGCGCGGGACAGACATCCAAAGTCACTCGCCAGGTTTCGATTTCGCTTCACCCATATATTGCCCGTATGATGCCGGAGAGCGGCGCGTGGCGCGGCGGCGTGGACAACTATGTTTATCTGGCGCTTTCCACCGTGGACCGAAAGCCGTGGAATCCCAAGTCGGTCTATTTCGAGTCTCCGACGGGATTCAACAACCTGATTAAAATTGCGCCGGGACTGTATTCAGGCGTAATCCGCGCCGGCGATTCCGGCAGCACTTCGCGGATTTCGGCGGTCGACGCGGACGGAAGCGAATATTCGTTTTTCTTTCCGAATTTCGATTACAACGTACGGACGCCGATTCTCCTTCATACCGATAAAGCCATTTACGAACCCGGCGAAACCATAAAAGTAAAAGTGCTTCTCCCGACATCCGTTCCCGCCGTGTTTCTCGATGTAATAAGCGGGAATCAGATCGTTCAAAGCAAAGCGGCGGGCAACATCAGCGGCATAGTGGATTTCGAGCTTACTGCCCTACCTGCGATGAGCGGCGAATCCGAAATCCGGGTTTATGCGCCGACTCATTCGCCCGACGAAGCGGACATTATTCTTCGCGACAGGCGCACGGTTTTCGTAAAAAGCTCCGGAAAATCTTTCGGCATAGAAATAATCCCGGCCAAGCCGGAATACGGCCCCGGAGACGATGCCGAAGTTACGCTGAAGCTTACCGACGCAGGGGGGAAACCGGCGGCCGGAGCCGTAGGCCTTGCGGCAATCGACTCGAAGCTGTTCGGCGTCGAAGACGCGAAACAAGGTCTTGAAAGCGTTTATTTCAACCTGCTCGTCGATTTGCTAAACCCGCGCATCGAAATTCACGGAAGCGAGCTATCCACTTTGATGGCGGGACTCCCCGGAGCGGACGCACTTTTAAGCGAAAACGAAAAAGACATTTCCGAGGATAAGGCGGAGGAATCTCTCGTCCACCTGAATTACGCATATCAGGCGGTCGGTCGCGCAGTTGCCGCTCGCAAGGCAATTTTGGAAACGCCTTGGTATGACATCGAAAAAACTTCGGCGCTATCGGAACTCGAACGCCATTTAAAGCAGGCGGAAACTGCGAAGAGACGCGTGGAATTCGGGCTGCCATGGCTCATCATCGCTTTGACGGTTTTAATTTTCCTTTTCGCGCTCGTTCAACACGCGTTTTTCTTTCCCGCGCAGCCGTCTAAACCGCTTTGGCTCGCATATGGAAAATGGACGATTGCCTCGCTCGTGCCGCTTTATCTATTCGTGCCTGCGGCGCTTTCTTCCGGCTTTTGGCCGCCTGTAATTGCCTCAGCGGCTGGAATCGCGCTTTCCGCGATGGCGGGCAAAATTATAGGCGAGCAAATCAACCTTTACAGACTTAAAGCGATGATTTTAATCGCGGTTTACGCGACTTCCGGCGCTTGGATTGCGCTTGCGAAGATGGACATTATCGGATTCTTGCCCGACCTATCATCTAACGGATTTTTCATTGCTTGCCTTCTGGCGCTGTTCCCGTTCCTTATAAGCCATCTGTTCGCGAGCAACAACATCGAACATCCATATACCGGCAGGGTTACCAGAACTTCGACGTTCGCGTATCGCGTAATCGGCTCGGCGGTAATCGTCACGTTTATCGTGGCGCTGGTTCAGCCCAATTTTATGTTTGTCCGGGCGGGGAGCGACGGAGCATCTGAATCTTTCGCGACCGGCGCGGCCGTTCCGCCCGAGTCTATGCAGCTTCACGAAAACCTGCGCGACGCACTCGATCCGGACGAGCATACGACCGGCGCGCCGCGCGTTCGCAGGCTGTTCCCCGAAACATTGCTTTGGGCGCCGGAAATCGTCGTTGACGAAACCGGCGAAACGAAATACGGCTTCACGCTCGCGGACAACATTACTACCTGGCATTTATCGGCAATCGCGAACGATAAATCCGGAAACGTCGCGACCGCTGAAACGGCGGTTGTCGCCAAAACCGGATTCTTCATCGACCTCGGACTTCCGGTGGAGTTGACTCGCGGAGATACGTTGTCAATTCCGGCTGTCGCTTACAACTATTCCGGCGCGCAGCAATCTGTCACGTTCACGCTCGAACCTGCGGAATGGTTCACGCTGGAAGGCGCAGCGTCGAAATCGCTAACGCTCGCGGCGGGTCAAGTCGGAAGCGCCGGCTTTACGGTTACCGCGCTCAAGGCCGGCAAATTCAAGATTAAGGTTTCGGCGAAAACTTATTCGGGGCTGTCCGACGCCGTCGAGCGCGAGGTTAGGGTCGCGCCGGACGGCAAGCCGATTGTGCAGGTGCAAAACGGCCGATTGTCTGCCGGTAGCGCAAAACTGCAAGGTAGCATTCCCGGCGGCATTATCCCCGGAAGCGGATGGGCGTCGCTGAAAATATATTCAAGTTCCATCGGGCACGTCGCGGACGGAATCGACGCGATTTTCAAAATGCCGCACGGCTGTTTCGAGCAAACTTCCAGCGCGACTTATCCGAACGTATTGGCGCTTTCTTACTTGAAGCAAAGCGAACAGTCGAACCCGGAACTCGAATTAATGGCACAAGGTTATATATCGCTCGGATACCAGCGGCTCGTCACTTTCGAATCGGACGGCGGCGGTTTATCATGGTTCGGCGGCGGCGAGCCGGACGTGATGTTGACCGCATACGGTTTGATGGAATTCACGGACATGGCAAAGGTGAGCTTTGTCGATCAAGAGATTATTTCGCGCACGGTTTCGTGGCTGAAAAATCAAGCCCAGCCCGGCACGGGTGTTTACGCGCTGCAAGGCGGCGGCAGGACTTCGGACGCCGACCTGTATGCGAACGCGTACATCGCCTGGGCGCTGGCGCAGGCGGGCGTCAAACGCGGCGAAGTGTTCAACCTTGCGAGCCACATCGCCGACGGCGCGCGCAAAACCGGAGACGCCCGGACGCTTGCGACCGCGATATGCGCGATGGCTTTGCTTTCCGAAGGGCCGGATTCGCTCGCCGCGCAGAGAAACAGGCTGGCGGAAATGGCGAAAACGGACGATGACGGCGGTGTTTTCTGGGAAGGCGGCGGATATTCGTTCACCGGCTCGGCGGGATTCACTGCGGACGTCGAAACGACCGCCGTCGCGGTACTGGCGCTTTTGGATGACGCGAAACATGCCGAAACCGTCGAAAAGGCGATTTCATGGCTGCTTTCGAAAAAGTCTAACGGCGGCGCTTGGGGAAGTACGCAGGCGACGATTGCCGCGCTCAAAGCGCTCGTCGCGGCCGGAGATTTGCTTTCGTACCGCGGCAAAGGGCGACTGACAATATCTTCGAAAGACGCGGACGGCGGGATCGTCGAGCTTTATCAAGCCGAAAAATCCGCGGAAAACAGGGCCGTGACGCATCTAGTCGATTTGACGGGAATATTGCCGGAAAACGGAACGTTTGGCGTGGAAATTGCGGACACCAACGAAAAAAGCAACCTGATGTATCAGCTCGAAACCGGATTCAGCGTTCCCTGGGGCAGCGTCAAAGAAACTGCCGAGGTTAGACCGCTGGAACTAGACGTCAAATACGACAGAAGCGAGCTTTCGGTCAACGACAGCGTCCGGGTGGAAGTTACGGCGTCATACAAAGGCGCTGGCGAAACGGGAATGGTAGTCATCGATTTGCCGATTCCGCCCGGATTCGAAGTTTGGAGTCCGGACTTCGACGAACTCGTGGGAAGCCGCGTGATTAGCTCGTGGGAGAAAACGGGCAGGCAGATTATCGTTTATCTCGACAGTTTGAGCCGCGACGAAACGGTGGTTTTCAGGTACAGGCTAAAAGCGCTTTACCCGGTTAGCGCAACCGCGCCGCCCGCGAAAATCTTCGAATATTACAAGCCTGAAAGCGAAAGGATGACGAAACCGCAACAAATTACCGTAACGTAATCTAGCGGATATTCTGCGGTTTAATAATGTCCGAGGAGTCCGTATTCTTTGGCGGCGCGCTCGCATAACAAATACGCCGCCCAGCCGGCGGCGAAATAGACCGCGGAATTAAGTATAAGGCTCGCAAGGTTTGCGCCGAATTCGGGGCCGGCCGTATTCCAACCGTCCACGACAAGGCCGCGCAAAATAGTCATCCCGCGCGCGAGCGGAAACGAATATGCCACCTTCTGCCAAGCCGGAGACAGGCTTTCGATTGGCGGATAGGCTAGAAAGATAAAACCGAACTGAACAATCATGTTCAATTGACCAAGCCGCTTGAAAACGAGCGAAAGCCCGCCCATCACGAGCGCGAGCCCGTGAATGCCGAGAGCGGTCAAAACGAAGACGAGCGCGGCCGGCCAAAGCGGAAACGAAAGCCACCTGCCCGTGGTCGCCATAATCAGCAAAAGCAGAATAACGACGGCAATAACGGAATAAACGAATCCGGAAAACGAGCGGATAAACAAAACGGTTACGAACCTGACCGGCGCGAGAAAAAGCTGTTCGAGCGTGCCGGTCACGGCCTCCATTTCGAGAATGACGCGTACTTGGTTCATAATCGAAATCGCGAAAAACCACATGCAAGTGCCGAGCACAAGACCGTCGAGCGTACGCGACAGTCCAGGCGCGCCCGCGTCGAAATGACCGGACACGCCGTAAAAAAGCCCGATGAATAAAAGATAGAGGCTGACGACGCCGGTGAAATAGTCCACCGGATAGCGAACCATCGTCCAAAAACGGCGCGCGAATTCGGCGACAAGATTGTTCCAGAGATATTCGGCGGAATTCGTCATTCTGCGCCGCCTTCGAGCGAACTTGCGACGCCGCTCGCACGGGCTTTTTCCGTGTCCGTCGTAACGGAGATGAAAACTTCTTCAAGACTCGGCACGCGCTCGGCGAGTCTTTCCGGCACTACTCCCGCGGCTTCGAGAGCGCGCATCAACCGAAACACGTCCTTGCCATCCCCTAATTTTACTTCGAAGGAGGTTTTCGCCTTTCGCTTGGATACGGTTTCCGAAAATTCGAACCCCGAAAGCGCCGCCGCGGCTTTGGTTGCCTCGAAAGCGCCTGTTTCGAATTCGATTGTTTTTCTGCCGAGAATTCCGGTCAGGTTTTCCACGGTGTCTTCGGCGATTATCTTTCCTTTGCTTATAATCATCACGCGGTCGGACACCGACTGCGCAAGGTCCATTTGGTGAGTCGTTAAAAGAATCGCCTTGCCGCGCTTATGCGCGAGCTCGATTAGCATTCCCTGAATCGCTCTCGCGGTCGAGACGTCGAGTCCGAGCGTCGGTTCGTCCAAAAGCAAAATATCCGGGTCGTGCACCATCGCGACGGCGAAAGCGAGCTTTTGTTGCATCCCCCTCGATAACGTCTGCGCGGCGGAGTTTCTCTTTTCCGTCAAGTCGAAGAATTCGAGAAGCTCGCCGATGCGCTTTTTCGCCGGACTTGGCGGAAAACCGCGCAAAGCCGCGAAATAAACCAGATTTTCGAACACCGTCAGCCTGTAGTAAATATTGCGGCTGCCTTCGAGAACCGCCCCCACGCGATATACGCCCTCCTGCCCTCGAAGCCCGCCTTTGTATTCGATTTTGCCGGATGTCTGGCGGACGAGACCGAGCATCATCTTTATCGTTGTCGTTTTGCCCGCGCCGTTCGGGCCCAGAAATCCGAGAATTTCGCCTCTTTCGAGCGTCAAATCGACTCTGTCCACGGCGACGACCGGCGGTTTGCTGCGCGCGAATGCGTGTCTGTATTCTTTTCTAAGGCTTTCAACGATCACTTCGGACACGGTTTCATTATACATTTACGCAAGCATCCGATGCCGCTCAGGCCGCCGGCTGTGATAAAATCCGGTTCCGCATTTACTGCGGGGGGAAAATGGAAGTACAGTCGAAGAAAATTGGCGCGCCGATCCGTTTCCGCGACAAGCTCGAGGAAATCGAGCTGAGCAGGCTCGCGCCTTTCGGAATGAAATCCGGCGATACTTCGGGCCGCGAACATGTCGAGCCGCCGCCGAATCATCGAACGCATTTCCAGCGCGACTGGCATCGCATAACCCATTCACAGGCGTTCCGCAAGCTCGAATTCAAAACCCAGGTTTTCATGTTCGGCGAAGGATATGAAACCGTGCGCAACCGGCTTACTCACACGCTCGAAGTAAGCCAAATAACGACGAGCATATGCCGCGCGCTGGGGCTGAACGAAGACCTCGGAACGGCAATCGCGCTGGCGCACGACCTCGGGCATCCGCCGTTCGGGCACGCGGGCGAAGCGGCGCTTCACGGACTCGTAAGCAGTTTCAACCATAACGTTCACGGCTTGCGCATAGTCCGCAATCTCGAAACCCGATATCCCGATTTTCCCGGACTCAACCTGACCCTCGAAACGCTCGAAGGGCTGGAAAAACATGACACGGATTACGATTCGGTCGCTTACCATTACTTTTTCCAAGGCAAAATGCCGACTATGGAAGCGCAAGTCGCAAGCGTCGCGGATGCAATCGCATATCGCAGCCACGACCTAGAAGACGGGCTTTCAAGCGGCATACTCACTGAAGAAGCGCTACTCGAAAGCGGCTTGTCGCTTTGGAATACTATAAGCGAAAGGATCAAGGGAATAGAAGGCCCGGCGAGAATGGCGCAGCTTGCCCGCCACCTTATAGATATAATGGTGGTTGACGTGCTGACGGAAAGTTCAAACCGGCTTAACGATGCGGGAATCGAGAGCGTCGATGACGTTCGAACTCACAAGGGCGTGCTTGTTTCGATGAGCGCAGCATTGACGGCAGCGAATTCGGAGCTTGGCACTTTTCTGTTTCACAATTTCTATTCGGACTACCGGGTGGCCCGAATGATGAACAAGGGGCAGGAAATGATTACCCGGATGTTCGACATGTTCAAACGCCGGCCGGATATACTTCCGCCGGACGTTTTCGGAAGATTCCGCGAGGCGGACGAAAAGCGAACGGGCGAACCTTTGCGTGTGGTAGCCGACTATATTGCCAGTCTGACTGACCGGCAAGCAATAGACGAGTACAGAAATTTGTTCGAAGTTTCCGGGCGGTGACGCCCGGCGGGATGGTGCGGGATGGAGCTTTATAACTTTCAAGATGCCCCCGTTTCGGGAGCGCGCGTGCTTGTTCGCGTCGATTTCAACGTGCCCGTGAAAAACGGCGAAGTGCAAGACGACACCAGAATTCTTGCAAGTCTTCCGACTATCGTCGAGCTTCATAAAATGAAGTCGAAAATCCTTCTTTGCAGCCACCTCGGACGTCCCGACGGCGAAAAAAACGAGAAATACACGCTAAAGCCGGTTGCGGAAAAGCTGGAAGCGCTGCTAGGCGCGGAGCTCGAAAAGTCGGGTCTCGAACCCGTCAAGGTTGGCTTTGCGGACGACTGCATCGGCAATAAAGTAATGAACATGACGGACTCGATGGAGCCCGGAGGCGTGCTTCTGCTCGAAAATACCCGATTTTACAGGGAGGAGGAGCGCAATCAGCAGCTGTTCTCGATCGCGCTCGCCCAACTTTGCGACTTTTTCGTCAACGACGCGTTCGGCAGCTGCCACCGGGCGCATTCGTCAACCGAGGGCGTGGCTCATTACCGGCAGTCATACGCGGGACTGCTTGTGCAAAAGGAAGTGGCCGCGCTGTCCAAAGTGATTACCGCGCCGGAGCGCCCTTATTACGTCGTGCTCGGCGGAGCGAAAATAAGCGGCAAAATCGAAGTATTGACCAAAATGATCGAGCTAGCCGATGCCGTGTTCATAGGCGGCGCAATGGCGTTTACGTTCGCGCGAGCGATGGGTTACGAAACCGGAAAATCGCTCGTCGAAGAAGACCGGATATTGACGGCGAGAGAGCTTCTCGCCAAGGCGCATCTTGCGGGAAAGCCTCTGTATATTCCCGAGGACGTTGTCGTAACCGACAATCTCGAAACCGCCGGGATGGCAATGATAGCCTCGATTAAGGAGATTTCGTCGGCGGAAATCGGCGCCGACATCGGACCGAAAACTGCCGAATTGTATGCAGAGGAACTGAAGAAGGCGAAGCTGATTTTCTGGAACGGGCCGATGGGCGTATTTGAAAACGAAAGGTTCGCCGAAGGAACGTTCGCGGTGGCGAAAGCGCTTGCCGAATCCGGCGCCACCACGGTCGTCGGAGGCGGCGAATCCGTAATGGCGGTCAACAAAGCCGGAGTGGCGGACAGAATCACCCACGTTTCGACAGGCGGAGGAGCAAGTTTGGAGTTTATCGAAGGCAAAACTTTGCCGGGCATTTCGATATTGCAAAAAGGAAATCCGGCAAACCCGGCGACGAAAATCCCGATAGCGCTTTAGCGGACGCAAGTTATCAACTTTTCCGGGGCTTTTCGCACCGCTCCTATATGAAATTGGGACTTCGACAGCCCGCTGATACTTGAACGCTATGAAATATAGGAATTTGACTGATTCAACTTTTTTTCCACAATCGGTGTTGACAACTTGCATAAACGGAACAAATCGCGGTAATATGAATCAGCTCTAAAAGGAGGTGATTCAGCGAATGATTGATTGGTTGAGCGAGGTGGCCGGAGCCTGATTGGCGGCCCGCCTTGCAGCGCTGGGTCACCTGCAGGGCTAATCCCAACCGGCAACCGACGGGGATGCGTCAAGCATCCCCGTTTTTTTTTTGCTGCAAAATGCCTAGAATTCATATAAACTGTTGCAAATACTATATTTTTAAGTATAATCATATAGGTTATGCAACATTCGCGCCGTTCGGATTTTATGATTAAGGCCATCGAGCTTGTGAAGCGAGATGGCATGATTCGCGTCAGAGACGCGGAGCTTGCCGGAATTCCGCGCGAATATATTCTGCGTCTTTTCAGAGATGGCACGCTAGTTCGAATCGGTCGCGGAATATACGCTCTTCCCGATTCAATTGAAACGAGCATGATCGCCCTTGCGGAAGTATCTATGAAAGTTACCGGTGCAGTTGTTTGCCTGCTTTCCGCTCTCCGGATTCACGAAATTACTGCGCAACTTCCGCACAAAACTTGGATTGCTATCCCTGCCGGCAGTTGGAAGCCTGTGTTCACAAACCCGCCTATCGAAATAGTCCGGCTTTCGAAGCCCTCGATAGATTTCGGAGTCGAGATTCATACGATTTCGAAAGTGAAAATAAGGGTTTTCAGTGCGGCGAAAACCGTTGCAGACTGCTTTAAATTCCGTAGCAAAACCGGTCTCGACGTGGCAATCGAAGCCCTTCGGGAAACGCTTAATGAACGCCGGGCGACCCCGGACGAAATTTGGGCGGCGGCAAAAGCAAACAGAGTATCGGCAGTAATTAAGCCATACATGGAGGCAGTAGTTTGAAAACGCAGGGCAAGTCCAATGTCGGACATTCCGTTTATGAAAGGCTCAGGAACTACGCCTTCAAATCGGGCTCGGATTTTCAGTATGCGTTGACCAGATATGCGAACGAAAGGTTTCTTTACCGTCTTTCCATTTCTGAGCACCGCCCGAAGCTCATTTTAAAGGGGGCATCCATGCTTTTGGTATGGGCAGGAGATAACTACAGGGTTACAAGAGACACTGACTTCCTCGGTCTGATGAATGAAAATGCCGACGAGATCAAGGCTGTATTGGCCGAATTATGCAAACTAAATACGTACGAAACTGACGGAATTCGGTTTTTGCCCGATTCCATAAAAACAACAGAAATTAGAGAAAAACGAAACTTTGGCGGAGTAAGAGCAAATATTACTTGCTAAATTCATAGTGCGGCGCTGCAAGTCCAAATAGATATCGGATTCGGAGACATCGTATGCCCTGAGCCGGTTCTTCTGGCAATTCCGAGCGTTCTTGAAATGCCCGTACCTATTGTTTTGTCTTATTCGCATTATTCATTTGTCTCGGAAAAACTGGAAGCTGTTGTTTACCTTGGAATCGCAAACAGCCGAATGAAGGATTTTTTTGACATTTGGCTACTTTCGAAAATTTGCGATTTTGACGGTCCGGAGCTAACAAAATCCGTGGATGCCACTTTTAAAAGAAGAAACACAAAGATTCCTGATGAGATACCTATGGCCTTTAGCGGCGAGTTTCTAAAGGACCCGGATAAACAAGCACAATGGCGGGCATTTGCGCGCAAAGTGAATCCGGGAAAATACTCGCCGAGCTTTGAGGAATGCTTGGAATTGACGGCCGGCTTTGCTTTACCCCTCCTCCGCTCAGCGGGAAAAGAGGAACTTCTCGAAATGGTATGGCCGAAGGGAGGGCCATGGCAGCCAAAAAGACGACGATAATCCGCTAAATCAAAACGCGGCTTTGCCCGAATATCGCGCTTGTATACCCAGCGCTTCTTCGATGCGCAACAGCTCGTTGTATTTCGCAAGCCTGTCCGTGCGGCAGGGCGCGCCGGATTTAATCTGGCCCGTGTTGAACGCCACCGTAATGTGGGAGATTGTCGAATCCTCGGTTTCGCCGCTCCTGTGGCTGACGACAGCGGTCATCCCGTGCCTATGCGCAAGCTCGATGCATTCGCAGGTCTCGGTCAGCGTGCCTATTTGGTTCACTTTAATCAAAATGGAGTTGACCGCGTGTTTCTCGATGGCGATTTTGAGGCGCTCGACGTTCGTAACCAGAAGGTCGTCGCCCATAATCTGGATTTTGCCGCCGAGTTTATCCATCATCAAAACGAAACCGTCCCAGTCGTCTTCGGCAAGTCCATCCTCGATGGAGATAATCGGATATTTCGACGTCCATTCGGCCCAGAAGTCGACCATTTCGGCACTCGAAAGTTTCTTGCCGCCTTCGCTATCGAGAACATAGAATCCGTCCTTATAAATTTCGCTGGCAGCCGGATCGAGCGCGATTGCGATGTCTTCGCCCGGCCTGTATCCCGCCTTTTCGATTGCCGAAATTATGTGCTCCACGGCTTCCGCATTCGAGCCGAGATTGGGAGCGAATCCGCCTTCGTCGCCTACGTTCGTTCCGTAGCCCTTTTCGGAAAGCACCTTTTTCAACGCATGGTACGTTTCCGCACCGTACCTGAGAGCATCGGCGAAAGTGGGAGCGCCTATCGGGGCGAGCATGAATTCCTGGAAATCCACGCTGTTGTCGGCATGTTTTCCGCCGTTAAGCACGTTCATCAGCGGAACGGGCAAAACGTGGGCGTTCGGGCCGCCGAGATAGGCGAACAGCGGAACGTCCAAATAAGCCGCTGCCGCGTGCGCGTTTGCGAGGCTTGCCGCGATCGTGGCGTTCGCTCCAAGACCGGCTTTGTTCGGCGTGCCGTCGATTTCGTTCAAAATGAAGTCTATTTCCCGCTGGTTTCTTGCGTCGCAGCCGATTAATTCCGGAGCGATTTTGTCGCGAACGTTGGCGACGGCATTTCTGACGCCTTTGCCGCCGAATCTGCTTTTATCGCCGTCCCTGAGCTCGACCGCTTCGTGGCTGCCGGTGGACGCGCCGCTTGGCGCGATGGCTCTGCCCGTCGTGCCGTCTTCGAGCATTACGTCCACTTCGACGGTCGGATTTCCGCGAGAATCCAAGACTTCGCGTGCCGTAACTTGAGCGATGATTGACATATCGGTTCCTCCTTAAAGGCCGCTACGATTATATACGGTTTCTGCCGCCGACGGATTTCAGGGGATTTTGAGACGATAATATGTTAAAATATCGATTGCGGACCGGTTCCGCGAAAGAAATGGCAAGCGCAAATGAGGGCAAGGGTGAAGGCGCCGTTCCGCGGTGTTCCTTCTGCAAGCAGGAGCAAAGCGCACGCGTGCGCATGGTCAAAGGGCCGGGCGTTTATATTTGCGAGGAATGCATCGACGTCTGCCGCGAACTGCTTTTCGACGGGGTTAAGCCGCCCGTTCACGCGGGCGATTTGAGCGAACTCGAAACTATCCCGACGCCGCGCGAGCTTGTGGAGTATCTCGACGAATACGTGATCGGTCAATCCCACGCAAAAAAGGTTTTGGCGGTTGCGGTCTATAACCACTACAAACGTATCCGCTCGACGATAAAGGGCGTCGAAATCGGCAAGAGCAACATCCTGATGGCGGGTTCGACGGGCACGGGCAAAACTTTGCTCGCAAGGACAATCGCAAAAAAACTTCACGTTCCGTTCGCGATTGCGGACGCGACGAGCCTGACCGAAGCCGGATACGTCGGCGAAGACGTTGAAAATATTCTATTCAGGCTGTTTCAGGTTGCCAAAGACTTCGGCGGCAGCGACGACACGGCCTGGATTGCACGTGCCGAGCGCGGCATCGTGTACATCGACGAAATCGACAAAATCGGGCGCAAAAGCGAGAACCCCAGCATCACGCGCGACGTTTCGGGCGAAGGCGTCCAGCAGGCGCTGTTGAAACTCATAGAAGGCACTCTTGCACAAGTGCCTCCGCGATTCGGCAGGAAGCATCCGCACGAAGACACGATCCCCATAGATACGTCTAACATACTTTTCATTTGCGGCGGAACTTTCGACGGCATCGAAAAAGTCGTCAAGAAAAGGCTCGGCGGTCAAGTAATGGGCTTCCGGGCGGGCCAACAAGAACAGGAAAAAGCCGAGAGAAGCGAACTTCTTCGGCGTATCGAACCGGACGACCTTGTAAAATTCGGCTTGATTCCCGAACTTGTGGGGCGGCTTCCCGTCATAACATCGCTGGACGACCTCGACGAAAGCTCGCTCGTAAGGATTTTGACGGGACCGAAGGACTCGATTGTCAAGCAGTATCAGCACCTATTCTCCGAAGACGGCGTCCAGCTGAAATTTACGGACGAAGCGTTGCGCGAAGTGGCGAAGGTTGCGATGACTCGAAACACCGGAGCGAGAGGCCTGAGAAGCATAATGGAAAACATTCTTCTCGACCTGATGTATATGGTGCCTGGCGGAAAACAAGGGCGGGTCGTCGAAATCGATGCCAAGGACGTTAAAGGGCTGCTTGAAGGCAAATTAATCGCCATGCCGGAAGGGCCGGACGAACCGGCGCAAAAACCTCAAAAGTCCCGGAAGCCTGCACTCGAACCCGCGCCGGACCAACTTGACGCCAGCAGTTGATGAACCTTTTTCGCTCGCCGCCGTTTAACTGATGTACCGTTTGATGCGGTCAGGTGAATCTTATGAAGAAATATTATCCAAAGGGCTACAGGAAAAAAAGGCAGCGCGAGAACCTTCAGCGCGCCACTGGATTTTTCGTCATAACGCTGCTTGTAATCGGAGCGGCGGTTACGCTGGGCTGGGCGGCGATTAAACTTTTCAAACCGGGCGATCCGGATAAAGGAACGGACGAGCTCGTTGCAAAGACCGAGCAAATTCGCGAGCAAAAAAACGAAGCCGAAGCAAGCCAGAATCCACCAGCAACCACGCCTCCGGCTGTCCCTGCCGATGCGGCGAACGCGCTTATGCCCGGAATGGAAGATGCGCCGGAGCCTGTAAAACTCGCAGACATCAAGTCCTTCGAGCAAAGTTTCCCCGAAATCGGCATACAACTTCTTAAATCGAACGAACCCGCAACGCTTGCCGAAGATGAGTCCCAGACTTTCGTTCCCGAAGGCGAGCGGCTGACTCCAAATGCGGACGAAACGCCAGTGCCTGCGGACGAAGGCGAAACCGAAACGAGGCCCGCGCCTCCGGTTATGCCCGACAGCGTGCGCCCCGGCCCGCCGGTAAGCAGGGAGCCGCAGGAAACGCCGCCCGCGCCGCCGCGCGAGCGCGAAACGCCCCCCGCGGAATCAGGCGGCGGCTCAAATACGGATGGCTCCCAAAGCGAATCGGGCGATGGCGGCAGCGCGGGAGTGGCCGGAAAGTACGTCTATTCGGTATACGCAGGGATTTGGGAAGACAAGAATTCCGCGTCGAAAAGGCTGGACGATTTAAGCGGAGTGGGTTATGCCGCGAAAATTATCGAGCGCGACGAGAGCGGCAAAAAGCGTTTTTTCATACTCGTTCAGGACAAAATCGGCGAATACACGAAGGCGAAGGAAATCCAATCGGACCTTAAGGATAAAGGCTTCGGCGAAGCTTTCGTAACGAAGCGCGACGGCTAGGCACTGTGCCTTGCGTCGTATTTGCTGCGGAATTACGCCTCATTCGGAGCAGATAAACCCGCGAACGGCGGAGAATGCGGCGGTTCTTGCGCTTGCGAGATATGTATCCCCCTTGCCCTGCTTTCCGGCGAAATTCCGGTTGCCCGTCGAAACCTGAACTTCGTGTTTTCCGGTCATACCGACCTGCCCCGCAGCGCAGCCCGCGCAGCCCTGATTTACGATTATGCAGCCCGCTTCCGCGAGCGCGGCGAGAGTGCCGTCGCGCATCAGCGCCAGATAAACCCGTTTTGTCGCCGGCGCCACTTTCGCCATTACGCCGTTTGCGAGTCCGGATTCGCAGACAATGCCGGCGAACTCCCGGATGTCTTCTTGCCTTCCGCCCGTGCAGCTTCCGACGATTACGCCATCGACTTTAATTTTCCGCCTTGCGATTTCCGATACCGGAAGCACGTTGTCCGGCCTCGGCGGGCATGCAATCATCGGCACGATTTTGGAGAGGTCGAATTCGAATTCGCGCTCGTATGACGCGCCTTCGTCCGGCAGGGCGGAGCCAAATTCCATCGAAACCGAACCGCCCGGTATCAGTCCCGAAAGCTCTTCGATTACCGCTGGAGACGGCGGTATGAATAGCGTCACGGCCCCCATTTCGGTCGCCATGCTTGCTATCGTTATCCTGTCACTCAAGGTCAGCGCGCCGAGCGCGTCGCCGCAAACATCGCCGCACATTCCGAGAAGTCCGCTCGCGCCGAATTTGCCGACGAGATAAAGCGTCAAATCTTTCGCGGAAACGCCGTCTTGAAGCTTACCGTTAAGCGTAATTTTCACGCTCGGTGGCACTTCGAACCAGGTGCGCACGTTCCGGAATGCGTAAGCGATGTCTATATCGCCCATACCTTGACCGAAGCAACCCACCGCGCCGAGAATGTTCAAATGGCTGTCGGTTCCGACCGCCGTTCTTCCGGGAAGAGCGATGCCTTCTTCAATCATAACGTGGCTGCCGATTCCCGCGTCCACGTCGAAGACTTTTATGCCATGCTTTTTCGCGAATAGCCTGCATGAATGTTGGTTTTCGGCATAGCCGATGGTGTTAGCCGGAGCGTTGCAGTCGAAAGTGAAAAACGTTTTGGAAGCGTCGCCGGGCTTTTCATGTTCGAAAGCCTGATTGAAATTGCCCACGACGCTGGCGCCGCCGAAGTCGCGCGCGCTTACCGCGTCGAGTGCGACCCACGCGATTTGACCGCGAAAGGCCGGTTCGCCGGAATGAGCGGATATGATTTTTTCAATTACCGTTTGCGGGCCGGCGTTCATCTCTTCTCCTTGGCTTGCAGCCATTCGAATTATATCCGAGGGTTGAGGCTTGCCGCATTTCGTTCGCGCTTTGATAGAGACTGCTCAAGCGAATCGCTAAGATGCAAAATGCACCTGCCAAAAATAATCGGCAGTCCGGCCGGATGATATAATCGCATATCCCCAGTTCGAGGTGTTCCATGTCGAAAACCGACCCCGGTTGGATTTTCATAATCATTATTGGGATTGTAATCGCTCTAATCTGGAAGCCGGTGATTGCGCCCCAGATTCAGAAAATGCGAGGCGCGTTTCAGGACGACGAGCAGGTTGCGCGCGGTAAAGCGATTTTCGAAGACGCAAACAGATGGGGAGCGTCGGGCGTCAGCTGCGCGACTTGTCACATGGAAGGCAGCCAAGTTCCGTCAAGCGCGACCGGAACTCCGCTGGACTTCGGATACGTTCCGATTAACGGCGTGTACAAGAAATACGTAAAGGGCGCGCTGGCGAACGAGCAAGAACTCGCTACCAAAATCAACTTATGCATAACTTTGAATTCACGCCTTAATTCTCCGACGCTGACCACCACGAACGTAATAATGCAAGACCTTGTCGCATATCTGAAAACGCTTCGATGACGGGGAGATATGATTCGGAACCGCGCAGCAGGCGAAGCCGCGATGGAGCTTTCGGTTTACCTGTCCCGCGAGGACTGTCTTAACGTTGCATTCGCCTTCGGCGCCGATTGCGTCATTCTCGACACCCAGCGCACCAGGCCGGTCACCGAATCGGACTTCGATTTGAAAAGCATCGAGGCGGCCCGCGGCAGGGCGAGAAAGCTGGATAAAAAAGTTTCCGTGTGGTTTCCCGCGGTACCCAAACAAAGACAGCTGCCCGACATAGCCTCCGTGGCGGATTCGATAGCCAGAATCGGAATCGAATGCGTAATAATAAAAGACCCGTCGCTAATTGCGCTGCTGGGCGGGCGCGGAATTAAGCAGTTCGTACTCGACCCCGAAACGCCAGTGGCAAACATGGCATCCGCGAGTTTTTGGCAAGCGCAGGGGCTGACATCGTGGTTTCCGCCTTTCGATTGCAGCGCGCAAGACCTTAAAGAACTGCTCGGCATTTCGAACGGGCGCGGGTTTTCGTACATAGGATTTTGCGCCATCGGCGCGGGCGGCGTTCCGATTTTTTCAGGCGCGGGAAAATCAGGGGCGTGGCTTGGATTTTCCGCTCTCGACCATTTGAATTCGCTTTACGAATTCGGCGTTCGAAAGCTTGTGTCATTTCCTCCGATGCAGTCTCGGACTTCAATCGCATTGTCTACGCGAGCGATTAAGAGATGTATCGACGAGGCAGTAAACGGCAAACTGACGGCAGCGAAAACAAGGAAAAGCCAACGCGAACTTCAGTCGGTGTGCAGAAGGCCAATTTCAAGGGGATTTTTGCCGGGCTTTTTCCACAATCCGAGGCACGCCAAAATCGCCGGCACAAGGCTGGGCGGGGAAGTTTGCGGGATAGTTCGCGAATTTTTCGCCGACCAAGGCCGGGCAAGAGTAATGCTTCAAACGTCCGTCGCCGCCGGGGACGATTTGGAAGTTATCACGCCCGACGGGGATTACAGGTTCACGCTTGGCGCTGCGAGTTTGATGGACGAGGACGGACACGCGCTTGAGCGCGCCATGGCCGAAGAAACGCGAGAAATAAGCTTGTTCCTTCCCAAGAAAGCGGCGCCCTATAGCCTTGTAATCAAGCTTTAACCGGCAAGCCTAGAAATAAAGGTTGCAAGTCATTTCCACGCCTTTGAACTCCGGCAGGAATTCGCAAACGCCGCCTGCGCAACTGAACCCGCCGCGCTGACCGCCGTACTTGAGCTGAAGGTCGTAGTTGTAACCCGGCGCTTGATAGCGCAGAATTATCATGTCCCAGCGGTTGACCGTGTCGTAATTGAAATTGGCAAGCTCGTACTTGTAAACTACGGTGAACTGGCGGAGATAATCGAACGCGAACGATGCCAGATGTTCGTCGTGCGAGCCGATACTGCTTTTCAAATAACTGTATTCGAGGCCGACCGTCGAAGTCCATTCGCCGCTCAAAACATGCTGCCATTCGACTAGCGTGTTGTTTTCCTTGCCGGGAAGCTCGTAGATATACCGGTTCTCAATAACGAAGTTATCCCTTTCCATCGCCGGCGGTTTCCACGTGAACAGCGCTTCGGTGTATGGAAAACCTTTGTTATCGCGATTCGATTGTGCATAGTTGAAATCGAACGTGCCCGCGCCGTCGTCGCTGAACGAAACCTTTCCGCCGTAGCCGATTTCGTCGGTGCCGTCCACGCCGCCCTTTTCGGGATGCTCTTTGAAAATTGCCGGAACGGCGTAATTCGATTTTATGTGTTTATATTCGTAATATCCGCCGTAAAGACTAAGCCCGCTGCGATGCCATCCCGTAGAAACTATCCAGCCCGTGCCGTCGTTATAGCTTGCGCCTTCGAGATTCTGGTCGTACTCGGCATACTCGCCGCCGATGTGGAAATTGTCGAAATCGAAATTGCCGCGCACGCCGATTATGTCGGTTTTTTGCGTGCCGTCGGTCTGGCCTTTCCAGCTTTCCATTTCGACGTACGATGCTCCGAGCTGTACGGAATCCGTGAAGCGATATTCGATGTCCGCGCCCTGCACTTCGTCGGCGGTCAGCATAAACGGCGCTTTGAAATTGCCCTTAAGGACGCGAAAATTGCCGGAATCGCCGACGGGCACGTTGACCATGGCTCCCATCAGTTCGGTGTCGTAATCGATTTCGGGCGCTTCGAAAACGTTCAGCGTAAGGCCGTTACCGAAAAGCGTGCTGAAATTGCCGACAGTGAGGTCGAAGCCCGGCCCGTTCCACTGGATTGTCGCTTTTTCAAGCTCGGTGCGCTTGGTTTTATTGGGGAAGGACAAATCGTTCGATACGCGGAAAAAGCCGCTGAAATCGCCGTAACCCGCGTTCAAAACGAATTCGTTCTCGAATTTCGTCTTGTCGCTTTTTCTGTCCATCGTATATTGCGATTTGTTGCTGCCCGAATAATAGAACGAGGGAAAGTTTGCCGAATAATCCGAGCTTCCGGACTGCGATTCGGAATCGGATTCGTCGGTTGAATCCGGCTCCGCTGCAATCGTTTCGGGTTCGTCAGCCGCTTCGTCTTCCGCTAGCGCAACACCAATCGTTAAAAAAGCGGCCCAAAGGACGGCCGCGACAGCCAAAATCAACCTGCTGATGGACATTGCCCGTTCCCCAATGATATGAAATTCACGTCAACCAAGCTGCCGGAGCGCTACTCCGCCGGTGGAAGATTTGCGTCGATCGCAACCGAAACTTCGTCCTCGAGCCCTTTGGTGTAGCCTTGATGCCGATAAACGATAGTGCCGTCCTTCTTAATAAGAAAAGTTGTCGGCTCCGCTTTGATTTGATAGCGCTTGCGCACTTCGCCGTTCGGGTCGAGAAGGACCAGGAAACCGTAGTTGCGGCCGTCCATAAACGGCTTCACCTTGTTCGTGGACTGGGACGAGTCGGTATTGATGGTAACGAGCTTGAAACCGCGGTCGCCGAATTCCTCTTCAAAGCCGTCGAAACTTTCCATATATTCAAGGCAAGGCTTGCATCCGACGAACCAGAAATCGAGCATGACAAGCTCGTTATCGCCCAAAATGTCGGAAAACTTGACGTTTTTGCCTTTAAGGTCTTTTAACGTGAAATCGGGCGCCTTCGAATCTGCCGCGAGTGCGGAAAGCGCGAAAAACGCGACGAGGATTATCGAAAACAACCAGCCGAATCGATGGTTCATGATTCACTCTCCGTAATGAAATGACGCCATAATTATAACATGCCGTGGTCGGATTTTCCTTTTGCGGCTGAGCATTTGTAACTATAATACTGGCGTTTCACAAGAGGTAAACATGTCGGAGCGCGTCATTCAAGTAATCGATTTGGGCCGTATGCCTTACGGCGAAGCCCTGGAACTTCAAAGGCGGGCGGTCGAAAGCCGTATCGCCGGCGAGGCGCCGGATTCGCTGTTTTTGGTCGAACATAGTCCGGTTTTGACGCTTGGAAAAAGCGCGCATTCCGAAAACATTCTTGCCTCCAAAGAAGCGCTTGCGAAGTTCGGCATCGAAGTTTTCGAAATCGAACGCGGGGGGGACGTAACCTATCACGGCCCGGGCCAACTGGTCGGATATCCGGTGATAAACATTAAAAACCTAGGAATCGGGCTGCACGATTACATCCGCGGCATCGAAGAGACGATGATACGCGCGCTGAGCGCATTCGACATCGATGCGGAGAGAATCGAAGGACTGACCGGAGTGTTCTCCGGCGGGGAAAAGATGGTCGCAATCGGTATCGCCGTCAGAAAGTGGGTCACGTTTCACGGTTTCGCGTTTAACGTGAACCCGGACTTGCGCCACTTCGAGCTTATCGTGCCATGCGGGATTCGAGACCACGGGGTGACATCGCTTTCGAAGCTGCTCGGAAGGCCGGTCGAATTCACGGAACTTCGCCCGCACCTGCTGGCGGCCTTCGCCGAAGTGTTTCAAGTGGAGTTAATCACGAAAAAAAAGGAGGCTCCCGATGGAGCCTCCGATTCAGAATTTCCGGCTTAGGAGGATTTAGAAGCCGGTTAATTTGCAGTTACAGTAATTTCCCGGCGCATTCCGGACAGATTCGGTCTTCGTGCGCCACTATCCAAATTACTTCGCCGCACGGAATTACCTGTTCCAAGGCACTTCGTCCTTGAAATCGAGCGCGCCGAGAACGATTAGAACCTGCTTCGCGGGCGGATTGCCGCGCGGAAATACGACAAGCGTGATTTTGTCGCCGACGTCGTGCTTCTGTATTTCTTCGATGAGTTCTACGTTGGTCACTATTTTCTTGCCGTCCATTTCAACGATAATGTCGCCTGCTTGAAGTCCCGCATTGTCGCCGGGCATGCCTTTCGTTACTTCCTTGACAATGACGCCTTCTTTAACTTGAAGCTTGTACTGCTCGGCCAGCTGCTCGTCGATCGTCTGTATTTGAATTCCAAGCCCGGGATATTTGACATCGCCGTCCTTGATGATGCTTTCGATAGAGCGCTTCACGCTGTTTATCGGAATGGCGAAACCTATGCGGTTTGCCTGCGCGATTATCGCTTGATTTATGCCGATTACCTCGCCGCGCGCGTTGAGAAGCGGGCCGCCGGAATTGCCCGGGTGAATCGCGGCGTCGGTTTGAATAAGCTCGCGATTCGATCGCGGATCGTCGATCATTCCGACGTCTCCGGGCGAGCGTCCGACCGTGCTGACTATGCCGCTGGTTACGGTTTCGCGAAGCCCGAAGGGACTGCCGATGGCGATTGCGGGCTCGCCAGGCCTGACTTTTTCGCTGTCGCCGAGTACCGCGAACTTGAGTCCCTTCGCCTCGATTTTGATTACTGCCACGTCTTTGAGGTCGTCGCGTCCGACGAGCGTTCCTTTATATTCCGTCCCGTCGTTGGTTTGAATAAGAAATTTGTCGAAATTTGCGACGACGTGTGCGTTCGTCACAATGTAACCGTCTTCTGAGATAATGAAGCCGCTTCCCTGGCCCTGCATCGGAGGCATATCGAAGTCGTGAAAACGGCGAAATTGCTCGGGGTCCATCTGCATTCCGCGCCGCTCGAAAAACTTGAAAAATTCGTCGAGCTGGTTTTCTCCGCTTTGTCCGCCTTCGTTAGGAAGCTGATTGAACAGCTCGCCGCCGCTTTGATTGTCGTTGCCGCCGCCGCCGTTCAGCTGTTCGCGCTCTTCTTTCGTAAACGTCTCGGTGCGAATGCTGACCACGAACGGCAACGCTTTTTCCGCTAGGTCGGCAACCCAATATACGTCCGTCGGAGCCTCGTATGAAAACGGGGTTCCGCCGTTCTTCGGAGTTTGGTCGAAAGCGGCGGGCACAGCCGTATTCGAAGCCGCTCCATGCCAGATTACCGTTTGTTTTTTATTCGTCTGCGCAATGATATATGCGAATTGCACGACGATTACGAGCATGAGAAAGATGAACGCCGCGCGCCATCCGGCGGGCACCTGCTGACGCGATGCCGTAGCGGCCGTAGCCGGCGGCGCCGCAAACGGAGCCGGTTGAGACTCGGCGGTCTCGTCCGCGTCTTTCCTTGCTTCAGATTCCGGATCGAAATAGTTCATTTGACACCTCCAAACGTGAGAAATGCCGGTTCAAGGGCTTACTACCCTGCAATCGAATCGCCGATTGCAAGCAGCGTATAGACGCTTCGATTTTTCGATTGTTCGATGCCGGCAATCCGCCGCTCGGCGCGGCCCGATACGCGGACGAATTCGCCCGCTTTCATCCCCAAGCGGGTACGCCGGTAAAGAAACCCGTCAGCCAGCAAAGGGTAGCCACTAGAAGCCCCAACAGAAGGTTGTCGTCGAGGGGAGTGTCGAGGCTTTCGACGACCGCGGCGGCAAGCCCGATAACCGCGGATTGTACAAAAGCCGCAGGTGAAATGAACCCGCCAAACCAGTATTGGGCAATCAAAAGCCCGGACATTGCACCGGCAAAACATGCGAACGTGCCGTAAAGCCTTTTCTTTTTGTTCCATGGGACAGGCACGGATTCCGGGCCGCCGACGGTCGCCGAAAGACCGTCTCCCAAGGCTATTACCAGCCAGGCCGCTCCGAGAATTTCGGGAGAACCGGGGAAAAGTATTGCGATTATCAAAAGCGTGCCGAAGTAATAGCGCACTCCCCACATTACGCCGTCGCGCAATTCGACGGGCCGCGCCATTTGGATGACGAATTTCCAGTGAGGGCGCAGTATCCATGCGACGAGAGCGGGCAATATCATAAGCCACACGTGAATCGGCGGCTCGACGTATTTCAGCCCGAGCGCGAAAACACCGAGCAACAGATGAACGCCTTTGCGCAAATAGTGGCGGTAGCGGACGCCGGATTCGGTCGAGGATCCCATCCTAAAGATTATATATGAACGCCCCGCCGCCGCGAAACGCGGAACCGCCGGCGGCTTACGCCGTCACGGGATGTTCCGCCGCCTTAAACTTTGCCAAACAGCTTTGCAAGCCATTTATGGAACGCGTGAAACCCGTCCGGTTTGTCAACGAAAAGAATGGGACAGCCCGTGAAAACCTTCCTTCCGTTGCTGCTTGCAAGCTTGCGCGCCGCTTCCGTGTTCGCGTTCATCGCCAGCCAAATCTTTCCGATTCCGGATGAAATGGCGTCGCTCAGCGCGGATTCGGCGTCGCTGCCGGCAAGCGCGATTACCGCCATGCATTTTCGCGGGTCGCTTATCGCGTTCGCGGATTTGGCGAACTCCGCCTTGATCGATCCGGAAAAAATCGGGTTTTGAAAGGCGTCCGGGACGGGATGAACGAAAGTAAATCGCGCATCGGGACGCATTTTTGCGATGGCGGCCGCGGCGTCGAAGCCGTAGCCCTTATATTTCCGGGAAACGCCGTATATGACGAAATGCGCCGTTTCCCTAAGCGCCCTCGCCTGCGGGGGCGCCGCTTTGCGCTTCATTTTCAGGCTCCCTTAATTAACTCTCCGTCCTCGCGGAACGACTAAATTATACAGTTTTATACAGATATTGGATTTTATTGCTCAGATTTCGGGAAGAAAACGCGCGCTCCTGCTCGTGCTATTACACGATATTGCTAGTCCGGTATCACCGCCACGATTTCGATTTCCGCAAGCGCGCCGCCGAACAGCTTCGAAACGGCAACACAAGTTGCAGTTGGGCGGATGCCGCCGAACGTCTCCGCGTGGGCGCGCATAAATCCTTCCGCATCGGCCATATCGGCCAAATAACAAACCGTTTTGACCGTTCCCAACAGGCTGCCGCCTAGCGCATCTAGAGCTTTCGAAAGCTTTTCAAAAATGTATTTGCACTGCTCGTAGCAATTTTCGCCGTGAATTTTGCCGGTTTCGTCCGCGGCAATTGTGCCAGCCGTGTATATCGTGTTTCCGGCGCGCGCCGCGCGCGAATAGCCGGCCGCGGCTTCCCAAACGTTTCCCGTAGAGTATTTTTCTATTTCCATAACGGAAACTGATACCGGGAGTCGATTGAATTAAGCCATATTTTGGATTATACGCTTGCCGAATTCGCTGGCCTTCACTCCGTCCTTCTCGGAATAGCCTTCGAACTGGCGGGCGATGTCGTAAGTGACATACAGCTTGCCGCCGGGACCTTTCGACGCGGCTTCGGCGCTTTCGTTTATGGTCGTTTCGATGCCGCGCTCGATTAAATCCGCCGCTTCCGCCCAGCCCATCCAGCGAAGCATGAGCACGCCGGAAAGAATAATGCTGCCGGGATTGGCTTTGTCCTGCCCGGTGTATTTCGGAGCCGTTCCGTGCGTCGCCTCGAAAATCGCAGCGCCGTCGCCGATGTTCGCGCCGGGCGCAAGCCCCAGTCCGCCGACGAGCGCAGCAAGCGCATCCGACAGATAATCTCCGTTCAAATTCGGCGTCGCTATTACGCTGTAATCTTCGGGACGAAGCTGAATCTGCTGGAACATGCTGTCCGCGATTCTGTCTTTTACCAAAATCCTGCCGCCCGGATTTCCTTTCGGCGCGCCTCCGCGGAAAGTGTCGCCGTCCGCCCACAGCTCGTCTTCGGTCACGATTTTGTCGCGGAATTCCTCTTTGGCGATTTCGTAACCCCAATTTTTAAACGCGCCTTCAGTGAATTTCATGATGTTGCCCTTGTGTACGAGCGTTACGGAGGGAAGACCGAGGTTTATGGCATATTTAATCGCGCGCCTTACGAGCCTTTTCGTACCTTCGGGGCTTATCGGTTTGATTCCGACGCCGCTTGAAAGCTTAATCGGTTCCGCAAGCCTGTTTTTGTAATCCAACTCTTCGTTCAACAGGTTGATAATTTTCTGCGCCCGCTCCGTTCCTCCGACTTCCTCGACGCCCATATAAACGTCCTCGGCGTTTTCCCGGAATAGGTGCATGTTGACTTTCGGCGCGTTTACGTTCGGTGCGGGGACGCCGGGATAATGGCGCACCGGACGAAGGCAGACATACAGATTGAATATTTGGCGGAGCGCCACGTTTATGCTGGAAAATCCTCCGCCGATGGGCGTAGTTAGCGGGCCTTTCAAAGCGACTTTGTAATAGTCTATCGCTTTGAGCGTATCCTGCGGAAGATAGCAGTCGCGCTGGCGCTGGGGCGGAAGTCCTTTCAGGTCTTCGTCGGTAACATCGGGAAAATATATTTCTCGCGATGCGTCGCCGGCGTGAACGTTGAACCACTCGATTTTTCTTTTTCCGCCGTATGCCTTTTCGACCGCGGCATCGATTACTTCGACCGAAGTTTCGGTTATGCCGGGCACTCCGTCGAAAGTTCTTCCGATTCCGTCCCCTTCGATAAGACAGACAACCGGGTTGTCGGGCGTATCGGGATCGCCCGAGGAGTCGAATGTGAACCTTTCGCCCTGCGAGGGCGCGATTAGTTTTTCAAAATTGACGTCCGATGCGGCCATTGCAGTAGTTCTCCTTGCTAATTTGAGAAACGAAGCACAAAGTGCCCAAGTGAATATAGCCGTGCGCGCGTTGGCGCGCAAGGAATTTGGCTATTTCGATGTGAATATCAAAGTCGGACTCAAAAACGAGAATCAGCTCACAACTATCGCGGAGCCGACGGCGGAATCTACCGGCTGGGGCCGGTTCATAAATGACCTGTAAAGCGAAATCGTCCGGAAATATATGCGCTCGATGTCTTTGGCATAGCGCGTGGGATTTTTCGCCTTCGGATTGTTGTAATTCGTAAGCGCCATCAAATAATCGCCATAGTCGTAGCGCTTGTACAAAATTATTCCTGCGTGTACGTTTCCTTCCGGGTCGAAAAGCATTTCGGACGTAAGTTTGGTGCCCGCAACCGTTTTTCCAATCCAGAACGGATGAATCTGTGAAAAGCCTATTTCGCGCGAGCCGCCCCTAAGCACCGTTCGCTCGCCGCGTGCGTTAAGCGAATAATGGCGGCCTTTGCTTTCTTTCAATATCCGGGCAAGCTGAACTAGCGGATCGGTCTCGTGCTGTTTGGAGTATTTGAACACCCAGCCGACGAGTTCGTTCGTATTCGGACCGGCGAGACCCCATTCCGATTCGAGGTATTCGCTCATAAAGGCCTGCGTTGCATTGCCGTTCGCCCAATAGTAAGCGAGCGGCGGACGCTCGACGGCTTCCGCAGGAATAAGCGCCGTAAAAACAAATACGGCGGCCAAAACCGCCGATGCAAAAATACGGCTCTTGCGAGCCGGACTTACAGAGTGCATGGTGATGTCTCCTGTACCCTTACCCCTAAGGGACGGTCATGCTAACACAACCGGCAAGATAAGTCCAAACATATCGGACGACCTTCCGAATTAACTCAAATCGGCCGTTTTGTGTATACTAATTCTGGGATGTCAATCCGCTACAAGTATCTTGTGCTGTTTCCCATTACGGCGCTTCTGCCCGTGCTAGTGTTCTATTACATCACGAGTCATTATATAAACATCGGCCTCGCCAATATTCAGCAGGGGCGGCTGCTCAAGGAACTCGAATCGGTAAAACTCGCCCTTTTGAGCGGGCTTGGAGATGTCAAGTCGGAGGCGCGTTCTTTTTCCAGGTGGGGCGCACTTTACAATGCAACTGAATCGTCCATAAACAACAGCGCCATCGCGGAAATCAACGAAAGGCTGTCGGACGAAGAAAACAACCTGGCGTTCGCCGCATTTAACCTGAGCGGCGAGCCCATTTACATTCGCGGCCCTTGGTCGCGCGAAAGCGCTTCGAAAATCGCCAAAAAACTGTGGCCGGCGGACGGACAAATCGAATTGGGCTCTACCATCGAGCAAATCGCGGGCGGCCTTTGGGTTGTCGCCGCCGCGCATTTAATGAATCTCGAAGAGGACAATTCGAGAGGGATAGTTCTAATCGGAAGGACCGTAGAAGATGTTCTGGCGCGCAGGCCGGAAAACGCGGCAAGGTTGCCGTTCGTTATATATTCCGGCACTACTCCGGTCGCAAGCGGCTTTCATACGAACGTGGCGCGGTCGCTGGAAAAATCCGATTGGGACATTCTTTTCCGCAAGTTCACGGATGGAACTCAATACGTATTCGAAGAGGGCCGTTCGGTTTTCGCGACCGCGGTTGTCGCACCGATTTTAAGCGACCGGGGACAGGTTTACGGGATTATAAAAATCGAATCGCCGGACGACGACTTAATCGAAGTCAAAACCGTCCTCGATAGAATGTCCATTCTTATTTTCGCGCTCGTCGCGCTGACCGCCGCAGTAGCTGCGTTCGTTTTCAGCTTTTACATCGTAAATCGAATTACTACGCTCAACACCGCAATCGGCAGCCTGCTGTCCGGCGAGCCGGTCAAAGTGCCCACGCCTCGCAAATTGGCGGGCGACGAAATCGACCAGCTTTTGGCCAGCTTTATAAAAATGAAGGGCGAACTGGAAAGTTATCTGTCCCAGCTGATTCAATCCGAAGTCAAATATAAGCGTGTGGTCAACAGCTCGATAAGCGGCGTTTTCGTTTATTCGGGAAGCTCATATCAATTCTGCAACCCGCGGTTCGAAGCAATTACCGGCTTTTCCCTCGACGAGCTTAATACGATGGACGCTCTCGAATATATCCATCCCGACGACCGGGACAAATTCGTCGAAAACGTGGTTTACAAATTGGGCGGGAATTGGCAGCCGATGCCTGACGACACGCGCATAGTGACAAAGCGCGGAGAAGAAAAGGTTTTGTCCATCAGAACCGAAAAAATCGAATATCAAGGCGCTCCGGCGCTTTTGGGACATGTTATCGACGTCACGGCCCAGCGCGAACTGGAGCGCAAGCTGTTTCACACCCAAAAGCTCGAATCCATCGGCACGCTTGCGGGAGGAATCGCGCATGACTTCAACAACGTTATCGGCGGTATTATCGGATTCGCCGAAATGCTGGAAGAGCGCAAACTGGCGGACTCGAGACAAAAGGAAATTCTGGAACGGATACTCAAACTCGGAAGACGCGGCAGCAGACTTGTCAAACAGCTCTTGACGTTCGCCCAAGGTTCGAAAACCGCACGGGAAATAATCGACGTAAAGGATTCCGTAGAAAGGATATTGGAAATCTTCATTCTGCCTCGCCACCTCGACATCGCCCTCGAAAAGTCGTTTCCCGATTCGCCGCTCCACCTTTTTTTCAGCCCCATCGAATTCGACCAGATGCTGGTTAACCTGCTCGTAAACGCGCGCGACGCCCTGCCGCAAGGGGGACGAATAAAAATTGCCGGCCGTAAAATAGAATCGGAAGAGGGGAATTACATTGAAATCACTATTGCGGACAACGGAATGGGCATTTCGCCTCAAAACTTGAACCGCATATTCGACCCCTTTTACACGACCAAAGAAGTCGGCAAGGGAACGGGACTCGGACTGGCGGTTGTTTACGGTATCGTCGAATCGCAATCGGGCAAAGTAAGCGTTAAAAGCGAGCTGGGCGAAGGAACGGAATTCACTTTGCGTTTTCCCGAAGCGTCGCCGTCGTCGCTTTTGGACATCGTTGAAGACGTTGAAGATAAAGCGGAACTGGTTCAGTAGCGGCAAGGTCAAAGAACTTCTTTAAACGACTTCACGACGGCGTCCATGTATCCGATTGGTCTTATATCTGGAAAATCCGTATAAACGCTGGAATCTTCTAGCGTCATCGGAACCGCGGTTTCTTCCAAAATGATTCTGATCGCTCGCACGGGGAGGCCGGTGTGCCGCGAAAAGTATTTTGCGGCTTGGCCCAACGGATTGAAAGGCAAGGGGACGATAAGCCGGGTGACGCCGGTTGCGGACACGAAAAGATCGACAATATCGTGATAGGAAAGGACGTCGTTGCCGGCAATCTCGTACGTCTTGTCCCGCGTTTCATAACTTTCGATAGCTTTCAACAAGTACGATGCGACGTCGCCAACGTAAATCGGCTGGCAGGGAGTATTGACGTTTTTAAGTAACCAGATTATTCGTTGATTGAAAACCGCCGCTTCGAGCAGCCTAAACATCATCCCCCATCTTCCGATAATCGGCGGGGATTTGAAAATCACGTATGGCAGACCGCTTGAGGCAAGCATTTTTTCCGCTTCGAGTTTCGCCGCAAAATACGTCGATCTTGAATATTTCGGATCCGTAAGCGACGAAAGCATAATTATCCGCGGCGGATTGGGAACGTCGCAAGCTCGAATAAGGTTTGCCGTAATGCGCAGGTCGATTTCCTCCGGCGAGCGGCCCTCGGCGTGACTGCATAACGCCGTTGCGAGATGGACAACCGTATCTTCCGCCGCGAGCGCACGGATTATCGAGCCTTGTTCCAATAGGTCGCCGCGCACGATTTCGATTTCTTTATTGTGGCCCAAAATCGCGTCGGCATGGCCCGGCTTTCTCGCGATGACGCGCACCGGTAGTCCGGCGCTAACGAGCCGCGAAACAAGATATCTGCCAACGAATCCGGTCGCGCCTGCGACGAGCACCATAACAAGCCCTCCCCTGTTGCAGGTATCACGAGTATAGCAGAAAATCAGGCGCTATCGCGGCGTACGGCTTGAATTTCTACCGATTCTCCGGCGCCTCGAAGCTGGTTTCGGCGCGATAACCAAAACGGCGATCGTTAATATCAGTCCGCCTCCGTAAAGGAGAAAAATCTTAAGACGTACATCGGAAATCAATCCTGCAAATTCGGCCGAATCGGCACGGCAGTCCGATAGCAGATTCAACACATCGCCGCCGCCCGCGTGCATAGCCGCGCGCGCCATAGAAATATAATCGCCTCCCGTTTTTTGAGGGCGGCTTTTCGGGCGCAGAAAAACCGGCAGCCACTTTTCCGCCGCAGTTAGTTTTTCGGAAAGCCCATCCAGCTTTTTTGCCGACGATTCCAGTTCCATGCGCCCTTCGGCGTACTTCGCGACAAGGCCGGCGATGGGACTTTTTTCGAAATGGCAGGATAAACATTCGCCCGGCTTTGCACTAAATCCCGGCTCGGCCCGGTGGGCGTAATCCGGGGACGGCTTCTCCATCCGGTGCGGCGGATGGCAAACCGCGCACTGCGGCATTCCGAGCTGTGAAAAAGCCTCGAAATGTATGCCTGACTCGTAACTTTCCGAAGATTGCGGGTGGCATTTCTTGCAGGTTTCGATGCCCGGTTTTGCGCCTTCGTCTCGGCGGGCCGAGTGTTCAGCGTGACAGCCGGCGCAGGAAACGCCTGCCAAAACGTGAACGTCCTTTTTATCCGCGTCCAGAATGCTTGCGGACGCGCGCATGAATGCGCTTGCCGAAACGTCGTGGCATCCGGCGCATGCGGAAACGCCGTCCGCGTGACTTTGCGCGCTTGCCGCGGCGGCGCAAATCGAAATCGCCGCAATAATCGCCGATATGGCCAATGCCGGCATTGCATATTTCTTCATGGGGCGAGCGGTTATCTTACACCAATGCGGAACATTCACAGCCCGAAAACGAGGCAAAAAAAATCCCCCGGAGTTTCCTCCGGGGGACGCTCGTTACACGAAGCTGTTACTTCAAAACTTAGAAGTTGAGAAAAAGCTCGCCGCGAACGAGAGTGTTGGTGTCGTCAAGACCGTCGGTAAGACCGGCGTTGATTACGTCAAGACCGATGGTTGCGTTGTCGTAAATCGGATACTTGAACATAACGCGAAGCAGGCCGGGACGATCGGTGAAACGGCTGTTACGGCGCTCGCCATCATAGAAGATAGCCTTGCCGAAAAGACCGCTTGCGAAAGTGTGCTCGATCGACGCGCCGAAGCCGTTGAAGTCCGCGGGGAAGAAGTTCTTGCCCTCACGGCTGAAGTTGAAGGCGTCGCCGCTGGCCGCCACGGTGTAATCCCACTCGCTGAAGGGGTCGTTGTCCACGTTCGCGTACGCGGGAATACCTTCGAGGGCCGTAATCTGAGCATACGAACCCGAGAACTTGGTCACTCCGTTGTTGAAGATGTCAAGTTCCGCCGCCCAGCTGATGTTGTCCAGACCGAGGTCGTCCGGGTCACGGTCGAAAACATTCGAGTTAACCCAAACGCCTTCGCCGCGGATGCCGTTGAACCACGTGCTGTTCGCCATCCACGGGATTTCGAAGTTCGCGCTTCCGCCGACGTACATCTCGGAGCCGTAACCTTCGGGAACCACATTCAGCTCGAAGCTGTACGCGCTGTCATGTCCGGGAACCGTTCCCTCGGGACCGTTGTAGCCGAAGCCCACGATCACGAAGTCGTCGCTCTCGGTGACGAAGTTGGTGTTCTGATAGCTGCGGGTCGGGCCGTAGATGAAGGTGTTGGGGGTCGCGCCCGCGAAGGTCGAACCGCTTTCAATTCTGTAAGCGCCAGCCCAGAAATCCCAGGTGTTGCCCCAGTTGGTGTCGTAGCGGTAACCGAAATCGCTCCAGAAGCCGTTGTCGCCCGTAAGGCCGAACTCGCCGAAGCTGAAGTACTGACGTCCGATGGTGAAGGTCGGGCTGTCGCCGAAGAACGTTCCGGTGGGAAGCCACGGCGTAAGGTCGATAGTCACCTTCGCAACGTCGAGGTCGGGAGAATCCGTGTTGTTCGGAAGGAACATCGGAGGCGTGGAGGGCTTGCCCGAGCCGCTGTTCGCGCTGGGAACCATGCCGGCAACCGGTCCATGAGTCTCGGCGAAAACGAAGCTAAGGTCAACGTCCATCACGTCGTTCGGCATAAAGCTGAAGTTCAGGTTGCCGAAAATCTCGTGGCCGAGGTCGGTCGAAAGGTCCGTAACCGTGCCGTCGGTAGCGACGCCCGCATTGTTCTGCACGAAACCGCCCGTGCGGAAACGGATGTTTCCGGTCACGTTCGTGTCGTGAATCATGCTCTTCAAGCGGTCGATTTCGCTCGACTGCTGGTCGAGGGACGCCATGATGTTGTCAACCTGCACGCCGAGTTCCGCAAGCTCGCTGCGGAATTCGTTGGCAAGTCTTTCAACCTGCGCCTTAACTTCGGGTCCTACGCCCTCACCAAGCTTCTCTTCAACCTTGTACCATACGCGGGCGACAAGCATCGCCATTTCGTAACGGGTAAGCGTGCGGGTACCTTTGTACTCGCCGTCGGGATAACCCTCGACGAGACCCTGGTCCTTGAGCATCTTAACCGCCGCGTACGCCCAGTGGTCGGCGGGAACGTCCGTAAACGGTCCCTGTGCATAAGCCGCCGTTGAAAGAAGAACGAAGGCGGCTACTGCGAAAACGAAAGTAAGTTTGTTCATGTCTAACCTCGTTAGAATTCTTGTGCCCGTTATTTCCTTTCGCCTTCGTCAAGTGTCCTAGTTTCCTTGATTAGGCGTCCGGTTTCGCGGGTCAAAATACACAACAACGAATTTCCATCGCCTTTGGAGCCGTACTGATACTAACGATTCACCTCCTTAACCAGCCCGTGCTCTAAAGCGGCAATAGACAAAGTAATTAAAACAAAAGGGGATTTTACAACTTCGGGGAAAATTCCGCAAGCGCACGCTTCGCGATAACCGCCGCCGCCCAGCCGTCCGGCTTTTCCGAGCCGAAAAAAAGCTTGAGCCAAACCAGCCATCTCGCCAAAGGCGGCGCCATTGCGATGCGCATCGCGATGCCATCGCGCGTCGAATTCGTTTCGTCCACTACAATAACAGTCAAGTCCGGCAATGCGGCTTTTACTTCCGCAACTACCGGAGCGGAACCCGTGGCTCCGCCGATTGCGACATGCGTCGAGGCGAATTCGATTGCGAGATTCTTGGCTTCGGCGGCGATTGCCTCGCGACCTACCGTGAGCGCTTTTAAAACTGTGCCTTGGCGAACGGCCGCGATTCCGCACTTGCCCCGGCCGGGGTCAATGCCGATAACGGTATTTTCAGGTTGAATTTGCGTGTGAATGTGCGAATGCATTCCCGCGTGTAATCTTCGGAGCGATGAAAGACGGCGCGACGCGCCGGCCGATTGGCCCGGCGGCCCGGCCCGTGGAATCTCCCACCAGCTTTCAAGGTACGTCCCTCTTGTTGACCCAGGCGGACTTGCGTCCGCGCACCGTATTATACCGGAAAAACGGATTTTTAACAAATTTCGAACTTTTCAAAAAAAATTTTTTCGCCTGGCCCGTTTAACCGGCTCAAAGTTTCTTTTATTCGCCGCGCGCCAAAATTGCCAATCCGGCGCATTAATGTCAATCGAATTCTCTTTCTTGCTTGCGGTTAATGATTGAAGTGCCTGTACGGCGAATGGGCGAATTTGGCTCCCATCTCCCTTGCGCGCTCGATTACTTTGCGGTCGTTCTTGCTGCCGCCCGGCGCGATTACCAGCGCGACGCCGGCCTTTCCTGCAAGTTCGATGGAATCGTGGAATGGAAAGAACCCGTCGCTTATCATCACCGCGCCTTTTGCGTCGCTTCCGGCTTTTTCGAGGCAAATCTTTACCGCGCCGACCCTGTCGGTTTGGCCCGCTCCGAACGAAATCATCACGCCGTCTTTCACGAGAAGCACCGCATTGCTCTTTAGGAACCGGATTATTTTAAGCCCGAAATCAACGTCGCTTTTTTGCTCGTCGGGTATTCCGCCGTCGAAATGCAGCGTAAGGTCGCCGGTTTGAGCGACCATCCGGTCGTTTTCCTGCAGCAGATAGCCGAACTCGGTTTCGTACAACAGGCTGCGCGTGTCCGGAAGAATTCTCGGCCTTCCCCTGCCCGGCCTGTCCGGAAACGCCGAGCGGTCGATTTCGAGCACGCGCATATTCGGTTTTTTCGCCAGAATCCGCATCGCTTCCGGAGTGTATTCCGGCGCCAGCACGACTTCGAGAAAAGTGTTTATAAGTTCCAATGCGACGCTGTCGTCCACTATGTAGTTGAGACCGACTATGCCGCCGAACGCGCTTTGTGCGTCCGCGTCGCGAGCGCGCTTGTAAGTTTCGCAGCCGTCTTCGCCCCAAGCGATTCCGCATGGCGACGCGTGCTTGATCACGCAGGCCACTTTCTTGCCTTCGTACGGAAAGCTTGCGATTCGAAACGCAGACGCGGCGTCGCGAATGTTGTTGAACGACAGCTCTTTTCCCTGATGAATCGTGAACGGCACCTGCGCGTTTAATACATCCTCGTAACGCGCAGCTTCTTGATGGGGATTTTCGCCGTACCTGAGTTGCTCCTTTCGCTCCAGAACGACGAACCGCGTGCGCGAAAACTGACGCTGGCGCGGAAGCCGGGCGAAAAAGTACTGCTGAATTCTGGCGTCGTACTCGCAAGTTAGAGCGAACGCTTTCTGCGCAAGAATCACACGCATTTCTTCGGAAATCTCGCATCCGTTCGACTTTAAATGGTCGGCGACGCGAGGATAATCGCGCGGGTCGACGACGACGGCCACGCTTTCCATGTTTTTCGCCGCGGCGCGTATCATCGTGGGACCGCCGATGTCTATCCATTCGACGGCGTCCTTAAGGGGGAAGTCCGGCTTTTTTACCTTTCGCTCGAAAGGATAAAGCGTGCACACGACCAAATCGATTGGCTTGACGCCTAGTTTTTTCAAGTCCGCCATGTCGGTTGGATTGCTTCGGCGGGCGAGAATTGCCGCGTGAATGGCCGGATGAAGCGTTTTCACCCTGCCGCCGAGAAGCTGCGGAAAGCCCGTCATGCTTTCTAGCGCGACGTATGGAATTCCCGACTCCTCGAGCGCTTTGCCCGTGCCGCCGCTGGCGACAAGCTCGATGCCGGCGCCGGCCAAGTCCTTTGCGAAGCCGAGCATGCTTCGCTTATGATAAACGGAAATCAGGCATCTTTCGACCTTCACGCTTCACCCCCAAAACAGGTAAACAAAAAATTGACGGCGTTCATTTGAGAAACCTTCCCATCATGTCGAGCTTGATAACCAGTTCTTCTTCCACTTTTTCACGCGCCGCCCGATAAATCTGCTTGCGAACGAAATGGGGCATCGATTCGATAACGTTCATTTCGGCGCCGCAAAATGCGCACATCAAAGATTCTTTGCCGTCGAGCGACCTTAAAGAAACCGAAAACGACTTTCCGCAACCGGCACAGGTCAGCTTGATTTCTGACGGCAAATAAAGCCTCGAACCGATCATTCCTTGCCGCCTCCCGCCGCGCTATCGCCCGAATCCGGCTGGAATCCCTGTCCCAATTGAGCGATGAACGCCATAAGCCGGAACTTCAAATGGTCGAAGCTTTCGTATTCGATTACGCAGTGTTCGAGCGTTTCGAGGAGCGGCGGCTTCGGAAATCCCTGCCGGAGAAGCAAAACCGGCTGCTTCCCGAGGCCGTGCGCCATGCCGATTAGCATAATCGCGGAACTCGACCATTCTTCGAGGTTGTAAATTACGAAGTCGCTTTCCTGCTGGTTTTCGCAAACCTGACACATCGAATCGACTTCGGCAAGCGAGTGTTCGTACCGGTACGCCGTGAGGTTAAGGTCGCGCAGAGCCGGCTGGACTGCTTCCGCGAAAATCGCGTTGTTCCGGTCGTTCTTCGGCAGTACGCATGTCACTTTGCCGCGCGTATATTCGGGAAATTTACGGCAATAGCCGTCTTCGAATCGCCAGCAGCGAACGAATTGCGACGGCGAATAATCGTCCATCGAACGCGCTTCCCGGCGCTGAAAATCCAGCTTGATGTCCTGCGCGATGCGCTCGACCATATCGCGCGACACAGGAACGCTCACGTCCGCGCGCGTCCGCTCCGCGACCATTTCGCTCGCGACGCTGGGAACTTCGCTGTAAAGCGGGCATTTGCTGCAAGTTTCGAAGTTGTAGAGCCGGATGTTCAGCTCTTTGCAGGCCATCTGGACGACGAGTCTGCCTTCTCCGCGATAGCTTTTTATCGCCGTGCCGAGCGAAAGAAAACGGCAGCGGGGAATGGCGATTATCGAAGGCACTTCGCAATTGAAACAGGTGAGCGGGTCAACTTCGTTAACGTATGGGTCGGTGGAAATCGCGCAGTGCGTGCTGCCGAACGCGGTGCGCCTGAACGGACAAGGCGGGCAATCGAGAAAAGTCTCCACATCCCGTCCGCCCTCGGCGATGGACGACCTAACTTTGCGCATCTCATCGGGCGATACCGAGGGCGGCCTGACGGGAGGCGCGCCGGATTCGCCGCCTGAATTATCAGAAGCGCGGCCGCCGGTGACGCTATCCGCATCCGGATGGCTGCGTGCGTCTTCGCGAGGCTCGTTCCCGCCGAATGAAGGCACCGAATCCTCCAAAACAAACCACCCCAAACGGGCTCAAATTCCCCGGCTTGATTATACATATTTATCCGGCATATGCAAGATATTTGAGCCGCCTTAAGGAAAAATTTTTTCGCCACGTCAAGTTGCAAAAATTTGTTTCAATATAATGTTTGTCTAGCAATTTTCAGAAAGATTTGCACGGAAGTCAGGAATGTTTATAGTTGTTAATAACATTGCAAAAGAGCCGTAATCCACATTATCAATATGCCGCTATTTCGCAAAGATACTACTTCCGGAATCCGCTTTGAGGCTTGGCGCATGATAAAATTGCATGTGGAAATCGGGGCTAGCCAAAACGAAATTCATTCTGTCGCCGCAAGGCCGCTGCAGGGCGCGGAATCGGGCGGATTTGTGCCAGGCAACACCTATCGCGCTCTTGTCACGGGCAAAACCGGCGGGCTGACCGAGCTTATGATAGGCGGGAGATATCTGCTTGCCCGCTCTGCTTTCAATTTTCAAATCGGCCAGTCCGTATCGCTCCAGCTAGCCGAAGCGCGACCGGACCTGTTGATTTTCCGGCTGGCAGGCGCCGTTGTGCAGGCCGCGGGCCGTGAAAAGCTGGATCTCGAAACCTCAATGGCGCGTGCGGGAATCAAATCCTCTCCCGATTCCGTTCGCGCGGCGGGGATATTGTTTCAAGCGGGAGTGCGGATTTCCGCAGGGCCGGTCGGTATGTTCGTCCGTCTAGCGCAGGAGTACGGAGAGGCGAGGCTGCCCGTAGTGGCGATGATTTATGCGAAACTGGCGGCCGCCGGCGCGAATCCGCCGTATTCCACGCTTGCCGCGATTGCGTCGTATATTGCGGCGCCTCCGTCGCTTGGAAAGGCGCTCGACGACTTAAGAAAAATGAGGGAGCGCCGGGGCGAAACGCGGCTTAACGACGCTCTCGGCGCGCTTATTGTTCGCCGCGGCGGCGCAGCGGCGGAAGACATTCGGGCAATTCTCGAATTTTTACTTTCGCCGCCGGAGCGCGATTTCGCCGGTGCAATTCTCGAATTCGAAGAGAGCGAACAGCGGGACGGCGCGGAGGAAATTGAAATCGGAATCGGCGGTTTTTCCGCGCTCGCGGCGAAACTTGGCGCTGATTCGCCGGTGGCCGGAGACGGCGGCGAGCGGGCGGCAATCGAAAGTCTTACGGCGCAAATCGAAGCGCTAAACGTTTTGAACGCCCTGCCGGACGAGGCGGTCGCGGCGGAAATTCCAATCGAAATCGGCGATGAAGCGGCGAGCGCTGTGCTGGAATATCGCGGCGGGACGGGAGCGGCGTACGGCGAAGATTTTGCCGCGCTTTTGACGATTGAAACGAAAGAACTCGGCAAAATAGAAGCGCACATCGTAAGGCGCGCCGGCGCGATAAGAACGAGCGTAATGGCGGAAAACCTGGATACGCTCGAAGCGCTTGAACGCGCATCGGGCGGCGAAAAATTTGCGGCGAAAATCGCGAAAAGCTGCGGCGTGCGCGACGCCGAAGCGGTTATCGAAAGACTGCGCTCGAAGCCCGCGCTAATCGCGGACGGTACGAAACGGCCGGCGGAAAATGAAAGATAGAAAACGAATTTTGGACAGCGTGGCGGTCGCGATTAAATATCGTCCCGCGGAGGGCGACGATGCGCCGCGCGTGACGGCGAAAGGCAAAGGTTATATGGCGGAGCGAATAAAAGAAATTGCCCGCAAAAAAGGCGTGCCGATTCACGAAGACGAAGGTTTGGCGCGGCTACTAAGTTCGGTCGAAGTGAACGCGGAAATCCCGTATGCGCTTTTCGGCGCCGTGGCGGAAGTGCTTGCGCTCATTTACAGAGCGGACAGCGAGCTTAGAAAGAAATCTCTCGGCGAATAGTTTTAAAGAACGGATTAGCGGGCGGAAATCTGCACCTTTTTTGATTGAGAAAGCGGCGAAAACCGCATCGATCGAATCGGAAAGCCGCTTCCCGATAAAAAATCAGTCGCCGAGGTATCTGCTGACGAATTTTCGAAGCAGCGATTCGTCTTCGGAGCCTTCCATCATCACGCGTCCGTGGCCGAAAACCGTGAAAGTTATGCCTTCTCCCCGCGCCGAAGCCTGCACGAGATATTCGTTGGCGGTCAAATCGAAATCGCTTTCGAGTGCGCGCGAAATCCTCGCGGGATCGAATTCGGTATCGAGCGAAATCGCAACGGCGTTCCTGCCGCACACCGGCGCTCCCGGCTCTTCGAATGCGCCGTCGAGAAAGTCGTAATGCCCCGCGCAGGCGCGGCAATCGGGATTTTTCGCTCCGCTCCCGGCAAATTTTCTAATTTTGACTTCGCCGCCCGAAATTGAAAAACCGATAAGCTCGCAAAATTTTTCGATTTTTCCGGCTTCGGTCTCCGCGGCTAAATCGCCGAGAATGATCGAAACGGCAAGGTCGGTGATAATCGCGCCTGCAAGCGCAACGAGAGGTAGATGTACGCCGTACATATCGCAGGTGCGCGTGGAACCGGGCGGCGGCGGCGAAGGCAAAAGACACCGGAGGCAGCCGGACTTGCCGGGCAAAATCGCCTTAGCGACCCCTTCGGATTCCACGATTCCGCCGTATATGTACGGCACTTTGTTTTTAAGGCACCAATCGTTAATCAGAAATCTAGTGCCGAAATTGTCGAGGCCGTCCAAAACCATGTCCGAGCCGCCGAGTAGCTTGTCCGCGTTTTTCGCCCTTAAATCGGCGAATCGCCCGCTTGCCTCGATCGAAGGATTGATTTTTGTTACGAATTTCGCCGCGGCGGCCGCTTTGGGAATGCCGGAGGCGGCGTCTTCGGGGGTGAACATCAGCTGGTGGCCGAGATTGGTTACGTCCACTGCATCTCTGTCGATAATCCGAAGCGCGCCGAGCGGATACCTTGCGAGAAGCGGCAAGATTGCGCCGCCAAGCCCGCCCGCCCCGGCGATGGTGAGGGTTTTGCAGCGAAGAAACTCCGCCCAATTTTCGGTTCCGGACGATGCGCGAAAGCTCGGCTCAATAAATCTCGACAGCCTGTCGTAACGCAATTCAGCCGGTTCGCTCACGCTTCGATGATACCAGCAATAAACCGGAAGTATCGCCGCCGCTTATTCCTTCACCGCTCCAGCTTGTTTTTTGCGCTCTTCGTCCTGCAAAATCGCCGCGCGAAGAAGCGAGCCGCCGTCCACTTCTATCAGCCCGAATCTCGACAGGATAATTTCCGCGTCCACGAATCCTTGGGCGATGTTCGAGCTTTTAAGCATTACGAGAATGAAGTTTCCGTACTTCGGATGTTCGACGAGAAGAACGAGACACCTTCCCGCGGCGTTCGTCCAGCCGGATTTTACGCCTGTAACTGGATAGCGCGTCTTCAGGTAATACATCGTCGAGTCGTATCGCTCGATGTGCCAGATATAATGCTTGCGCATACTTTCGGCAAGCATCGGTCTTTTCAATAGCTCAAGCGTCAGTACAAGCTGGTCGTGCGCGGTCGAATATTGCGCGGATTTCGAAGGCAGTCCGCTGGCGTTCGCGTAAAGCGTATTTTCCATTCCGAGTTCTTTCGCCCGCCGCGTCATTCGCGCCGCAAACGCGGGTTCGCCGCCGTCGATAAGCCGCGCGATGATTTTGCAGACAGTGTTGTTGCTCGGTACCATCGCAAGGTCGTTTAGATGAGCCAGCGTGACTTCGGGCAGTTCTTCCGGTTTCGGCTTTTCGGCTTGCTTTTCCGCATCTTTTCTTCGCTTCGGCGGCTCCTTGATTAGCTGCAGAGTTTTCGCCTCGTCGTATGTAAGCCGGTATTTCGCGTCGTAGCTGAGTTCTTCGTCCGCTATCAGGCAGGTCATCATCTTGGTCAGCGATGCCACCGGCCCTTTGTAATCGTCGTTCAGGCTTGCGACCATTCTATTCGTGTCAACGTGATACAAAAGGAAGCATTGCGCTGTGCTGCGCGGATACAGATTCGATTTGAAGTATTTCTGCTCGTCCACGCGCGGCTGCGCAACCGCGCCGAACGAAAAAATCAATACGAATGCGGCAGATATGAACGTGCGCAAAAGCGCGCGATATATCAATCCACTGCGAGCCATTTCAGTTGCTACCTTCATCGAAAAGTCCGAATTGTATGATTTCCCTCGTTCTCCTCAAGTGTGCCTGCTTCACGTCTTCGAGTTCGGATAGCACCTTTTTCGCGCGCACGACGACCGAATAAGGAAGACCGGCGAGCCGTGCCACTTCGATTCCGTACGATTCGTCTGCATAGCCGCGCTTTACGGCGTATAGGAACACGAATTCGCCGCTTTCCTTCAAGACTTCCATTTTGTAGTTCACGACGCGCGATAAAGCCGACTCAAGCTCGGTCAGTTCGAAATAATGCGTCGCGAATAGCGTAAGCGGGCGCGCTCGCGGGTCTTCGTGAAGATATTCGACCACCGCCTTGGCAATCGAAAGCCCGTCGTAAGTGCCCGTACCGCGGCCGACCTCGTCAAGCACGACGAGGCTGTTCTTGGTTGCCGAGCGCAAGATTTCCGCGGTTTCGACCATCTCCAGCATGAACGTGCTTTGGCCTTGCGCCAATGCGTCGCTTGCGCCTATGCGCGTAAAAATCCGGTCCAGCGCGCCGATGCGCGCCCTTTCGGCAGGGACAAAACTTCCTGCATGCGCAAGCAGCGCGACGAGCGCGACCATCCTCATATGCGTGGATTTTCCGCCCATGTTCGGGCCGGTCAAAAGGACTATTTGCTCTTTGTCCGAGTTCAGCGTGCAGGAATTCGCGACGTACCTGCCCCGCCCCACCGCGCGCTCGACCATCGGATGGCGGCCCGCGACGATTTCGATTCCGGGCGCGTCCGCAATTTCCGGCATTTTCCATTTTTCGGCCGCGGCGGTTTCGGCGAAACACGCAATCAAGTCGAGAAGCCCGGCGGCGCCGGCAATGGATAGCAGCGAGTCCCGGTCGGCCGCGACTTCTTTCACGAGATTTTCATATACTTCGCGCTCGATTTTTTTCGCATCTTCGTCGGCGGTCGAAAGCAGCGTTTCATGCTCGGCAAGTTCCGGCGTCGTATAGCGTTCGGCGTTCACGAGCGTCTGTCTTCGCGAATATTCCGGCGGAACGAGGTGTACGTTCGCCTTCGACACTTCAATGAAATATCCGAACGCGCCGGTGAATTTCACTTTCAGCGAGCGTATTCCGGTGCGCTCGGCCTCCGATTCCTGATAGCGCAAAAACCAGTCTTTACCCTCGGCGACGATAGCGCGGAGTTCGTCGAGCTTTGGGATAACGCCGGCGCGCACCACTCCGCCGTCCGCGGGGATGACGGGAGGCTCGTCTGCGAGAACCGAAATCATCCGTTCGTGCGAAGGTGCCGGCGTTAGAAGAGCGGATGCTATTTGCGAAAACAAATCTTCATAGGTTCGCGATAATGAACTCGCGCTATCCGCAAGCGAGCGGAGCGCGATTATCGAGTCGCGAAGCGCGCCAAGCTCGCGCGGATTCGTGCGGCCGAGCGACGCGCGATTTACGATGCGTTCGATGTCCGAAACCCGTGAAAGCGCATCCGCGATTTCGCTCAATGCAGCGCGGTTTTCGAGAAAGCTATTTACCGCGAAATGCCGTTCCGAAATTCCGGCGGCGCGCCTGAGCGGAGCGCGAAGCGCGTCCGACAGCATTCGTCTTCCCATTCCGGTGTGCGGCTTTGCGAAGACATCGCGCAGGCTTTCCGCGCTTTTCGTCATCCCTTCCAGCACTTCGAGGTTTGCCAAAGTGTGCGCGTCGAGCGACATCCGCGCCGAAAGATCGAGAGGCACGAGTGTGAGTTTGAGGTCGGTTACTTTGAAATTGTATCTGAGCGTGCGAACGACTTCGAAAATCGCCTGCATCGCCGCTATTTTGCCGGATAGTCCCAGCGCTTTCAGTGGCGCGCCGAACTGGCGCTCCGCGAAATACTCAAGGTCCGGCTCGGAGGGGAAATTTCCGGTTTCGGCGGCGCTTTCCTTCGGAATCGCCGCGATAAGCCGGGAAAACGCCTTTTCACGAAAAAGCTCCGGCGATAGCTTTAGCTCGCGCGGCGCGCGGCTTTCGAATTCGGCGGCGACCGTGTCCAGATTTTCCGCCGGTTCTTCGCCCGCGTGCACCGTTCCGCCGCTCGACTCGAGAATGGCGAAACCGATGCGGTCCTTTAATTTGCACGCGACGGCGAGATAGTTTCCTTTTCCCTCGTCCAAAAATTCGTCTTCGATTAGCGTTCCCGGCGTAATTACTCGCGTAACGTCGCGCGCCACAATGCCTTTCGCCTCGGATGCGTCTTCCATCTGGTCGGCGACCGCGACGGTGCGGCCCGCTTCGATAAGCCGCTTTATGTATCGCGTCACGCTGTGGTGGGGCACGCCGCACATCGGCACTTTCGTCGTCTGGTTCAGGCTTCGTGCGGTGAGCGTTATGCCGAGAATCCGGCTGGCGTCTTCCGCATCCGGTCCGAACATCTCGTAGAAATCGCCGAGCCTGAACAGCAGAATCGCGCCTTCGTACTCCTTCTTGAGTTCGTAATACTGCCTGAACAGCGGCGTCAGCTTTTTTTCGTCCTTGACGGGCACGGCGAGCATTATAGCGATAGCGCGGATTTCGGTTTAATCTCGAATAAATTGCAATGATCGCCGGGACGAAAAAGTCAATCGAAAGGCGAACTAGAGAGGAATATTCAAACTCAGCGGGTCGCGGCCGCTTTTCATCGAACCGACAGCCCAAATGCAATTCCTATCCTCAAGCTTGCAGGCGTCTGCGTTTTCGCAAATTACGTCGGAATATCCGCCCTTTTTCGGACGGAGCACGCCGCCAAGGCCGCGCTGCATCGGCAGTCTCGTCTCGATGGTTATCCTGACGGTTCTGCCGGTTTCCTGACACATCCTGCTTTGAGTGGAATGGCTGATAATCATAGATTTGGAAGCCCATTGACCGCCTGCCTGCAGAATCAATTCAAGCCGGCTTAGGCGGCAAATTGATTATAATGGAAAACATGCCGGATTCCGCAAGCTAAAGACCGGATTTGGAAAAAAACAGCCGCCGCCGATATTCCGCTGCCAATACCTTTTCGCGATACGGCGCGCCTTTGATTGGCGGCCGGAATCTATGTCCTTGCCTTAGCGGGAGTTGACGCAAACCCGATTTTTTGGTAACTTTTCAGTCACTTTTGCCGCATCGGCAAATCGCAGATTGGTTTTCGAGGAAAATCCTATGGGTAAACGTGCGGAGACCGAAAAGTCGATTCTTGGCGCCGCCCGCGAAGTGTTTCTGGAATGCGGGTACGCCGCGGCTCGCGTCGACGAAATCGCGCGCCGCAGCGGGGTCGCGAAAGCTCTGATGTACCGCTATTTCGGAGACAAATCCGAAATTTTTTCGCGCGTTATCGAGGCGCAGCTCGAAGAATTCGAACGGGGGAAAATCGCGCCGCCGGGAATTTCAAGGCGCGACGAGCTGCTCGACTGGATAAAGCGCACGATTCAGGGACACTTCAGGTATCTCTTGCGCCATCCGGACCTTGCGCGTCTTATGGCGCTCGAAAGCGTGGAGCGCGGGCTAAGCGTGGAGCGGCTCAAAAACCGCAGACGCGCGGGAATGGCGGTGATGCGCGAAGTAATCGAAGACGGCCAAAGGCGCGGCATATTGGAAAACACATTGGATGCCGCCCAACTCGTTTTCACTCTCGCCTCGGCGAATTATTTCTACTTCGTGTTTAACGAGGTTTCCGCGGAATTTTTCGAACGGGAAATCGACTCCGGCAGCGCGGTCGCGGCGAGGCTCGAGCATATTTCCGCTCTCGTGGACGCGCTGCTTTGATTATCTGCGCCCGAACTCCGCAGGGCTGATTTCCGCTTCGTCAACTTCGAGCGGCGGCCATTTTTTTCCCTCGCGTTTTGCCGTAAGATAGCCCGAAATCGCTCGCGCCGCGCGCTTTCCGTGGCCGACCGCCATAATCACGGTGGATGCGCCGACCGCCACGTCGCCGCCCGCGAACAGCCCTTCGATATTTGTGGTCATCCACTTTTCGTCGATGTTCACGGTGCCCCACTTCGACACGTCCAGCCCTTCGATGCTGCGCATCAAAACTGGGTTCGGGCGCTGGCCGATGGCGACGACGACGGTGTCGCAGTCGATTACGAATTCGCTGCCTTCGATTTGCACGGGCCGCCGCCTGCCCGACGCGTCGGGTTCGCCAAGCTCGCAGCGCAGGCACTTCAGTCCCGTCACCCAATTCTTTTCGTCGTGAACGACTTCGATTGGCTGCGTGAGAAAATTGAACAGGACGCCTTCGTCTCCGGCGTGGTGGATTTCCTCGATTCTCGCGGGCGCTTCTTCGCGCGTACGCCGATAGACGATATAAACCTCTTCCACTCCGGGAAGCCGCAGGCTGACCCTGGCCGCGTCCATTGCGGTGTTTCCCGCGCCGATAACGCACACTCGCTTTCCGGCGAACACCGGCGTTTCGTATTCCGGAAAGTCGTACGCCCGCATTAGGATAATGCGCGTCAAATATTCGTTGGCGCTGTACACGCCGTTCGCGTTCTCGCCTGGAATGCGCATGAACGTCGGAAGCCCGGCGCCCGTGCCGATGAAAAACGCCGAAAAACCAAGCTCTTTAAGTTTGTCGAGCGTAATCGTCTTTCCCACGACGACGTTCGTTTCGAGTTTCACGCCGAGACGAGTTATGAAATCGAGCTCTTTTTGCACGAGCGATTTCGGCAGCCTGAACGGCGGTATTCCGTACACGAGAACGCCGCCGGGTTTGTGAAGCGCCTCGAAAATCGTCACGTCGTATCCCTGCTTCACGAGGTCGCCGGCGCACGCGATGCCCGCCGGGCCGCTGCCGATAATCGCCACTTTTTCTTTGGTGATTTCCGGAATCTCGACGTCTTTGACGGCCTCGTCGAATCTTTCGAGCGCATATTCCGCGGCGAACTGCTCGAGCCTTCCGATGGCGACCGCCTCGCCTTTGACCGCGAGAATGCACACTTCCTCGCATTGAATTTCTTGCGGGCACACGCGGCCGCACACCGCGGGAAGCGAGTTGTCCTCTTTAAGAATCGCGTTGGCGCGCATAAAGTCTTTTTGCGCGATTGCCTCGATGAATTCGGGGATTTTCACTTCGGCGGGGCATTGATCGACGCAGCGGGGTTTTTTGCACTGGATGCATCGCTCGGCTTCGGCGACCGCCATTTCTTCGGTGTATCCCAGCACGACGCTGTCGAAATTCGCGACTCGCATTTTTGCGGGCTGTTCGGGCATCGGGTGGCGCGGTATTTTCGGCCGTTTCGCCGGCTTGGCCGCATCCGCCGTGCGCGCACTTTCGCCTGCCGGAGCGGCTTCGGCAACCTTGCTTTCATCCTCGGTCATAAAAGCCTCCCAAAATCCTGCGAACTAGCCGCCGGGATGAGGAATTGAGCGCTTGATAAAACGGGCGCGTGCCAATTCCCATCCGTAACAATGCTATCCCGAGCGGCGGCGCTCGTCAACAATTACCGGGCTTGAGAAGAGGATTCGGGACACCGAAAACGGATTTGCACAATTCAATATGCTATCTCACGTCCAGCTTTATGCTGGAAAACAGAAGATTCGCCAAAAAACCGGCGAGCGGCGCGAAGAAAAACGTGCAAGCGAATCTGATTAGCGCGAACTTCCAGCCGAGAATCCCCACTTCGAGCGGCAGCCGGCTCACCGCGATGAGCGACCAGCCGGTTAGGTACGCCACCATCACGCCGACGCCCGCACCGGCACGAAGCAGGCCGAGAGCGATAGGCATACTGACGAACGGGCCGCCCGGCGACAAACCGCCTGCGATGGTCCCGATGATTAAACCTCGCCAGCCGGAATCCGCGCCGAGATATTTGTGCATGAATTCCTGCGGAACGAGGAGCGGCACGATGCCCGCGACGATGAACGCGAAAAACAGCATCGGCGCGATGTCCACCATCATTTTGCCCGCGGCTTTTAGGCCTTGAACGTGTACGCCGCCGCCCTTGGCGTATGCGAGCGCGACGACCACGAGCGCGAGTATCGCCATAACAATCGTGGAATAGAGCATTTTTGGCGCCCTCCGTTCCGGTTTTCTTTCCGCAATTTCCTTTGCGGGTTTTTCAGGTTTAGGAATCATAAATTCAAGATTCGCCAAAGGAATGGCATGCGGCTCGCTTCGGCGCAAAATCACTCGCCCGGCGCCGGGCCGCGGTCCGTTTCGATTCCCTGCGAGAACGGCGGCGCGCCTCGAAGGTTAGCCAGATGCGAGACGTCATTATAAACCGCGAGAACGGGATATGTAAGCTTGAAACTGACTTGCGTCACGCTCGCGTTCGCAAGCTGAAAACACTCGATACCCGCCGGTTCGAGTTCGAGAAGGAGTTGGAGCAGATAGTTCAGCGGCAGGCCATGCCCGACGACGGCGATATGCGCATCCGAGTCGTACCGGTGTTCGGCGTTCGGCGAGTTCTCCGCAGATGTAATGCGAAAACGCGATTTGAAAAATTCCGCGAACGAGCGGGTGCGCTCGATTACGTCGCGGTTCGACTCGCCGCCGCCGGGGAAAGCGAGGCCGGGATTTCGCGGAACGCTTCGAAAAAAATCCATATGGTTTTCGCGAATTACGCTCCACTCCGCGCCGTTAAGCTCGCCGGCGTCGACATCGATTAGCCGTTCGTCGGTTTCGAGCGCGGGATTTTCCGGCAAATTCGGGAAAGACGCGCTTGAATTCGATAAGGACTCGCGTGAATTCGATGGTGACTCGATTGAATTCGCGCCTGCGGAAGTTTCGGGGTAACGCATGCCTTTCGCCAGCGTGGTCGCGGTGTCTTGCGCACGAGAGAGCGGGCTTGCGAAAATGTGCGTAAGTCGCGATGCGAAAGGCGCGCGTGAAAGCGCGTCGGCCTGCGCCTTGCCGAGCTTCGAGAGCGGCCAATCATGGCGTCCGCCGCCCGCATGCCGCACGTTGCCCTCGCTTTCGCCATGCCGGATGAGGTAGATTTCCACGGGAAGATGATAGCGCAAGGCGGCCAAACCTAACGATAATTACAGGTCCTTTGACCTCGATTTTAGATTGCACGACTAATCATTCCTCCTCCCTCACGAATTTCTTCTCCACCAGCCATTTTTCGTACCACTCGTCGGGATTGGAATAGTCAAGTTTTTTAAGGCGTTCGAACGCGGGGCGGAAATGCTCGGCGTGTAGCATTTTCTCGTTCGATTCTCCGCTTGCGAAAATATAGCGCAAAGCGCGTAAGGCGTAAGCTTTTTCGGTTTCAATTTCAAAATCGCTTGGCCGGCGCAAATGCAAAAGCTGCACGAGATATTCGTAAATGAAAGAACTTGATTTCCGGGATGGCCTGGCTGCAATACGGGCGAGTTGGTTTACTTCCGCGCTCTCGCCAAACGCAAGTCCTAATCCAATATTCCCAATTAAATCCTCCAAAAAGACCTGGTAACGCTCGTTTAAATCTCGATTTACTTTTATTAAATTGCGCACAACGTCAATTTCAGAATTTACGGCGAGCCAAACCGGCTCGTAGTCCGGATTTCCTTCGGAATATTCGTGAAATTGCGAAACGCAAATACCCACAAGCACCAACGCGACCAGTGCGTCCACTCCCGATCCGTCTTCGGAAGATCCCATGACACAAGCCGCTCCGTGCAAAGCGTTTAGCGTTTTAGTAGCTTCCGCGCCAAGATTAATACCCAAGATTGCTTCCTTGTAACCGTCCTTCATTCTAACGTAATTCGGTAGTGCTGCCCACCACATCGATTGAATAAATTGTACTCGGTCTAGGGGAGAAAGACCGGGAAGCGATTTTTCGACGTAACTTTTATTCCAGCGATTGTTTGCGATTTCCGTTGCGCGGTCGATAGGGAAAACGCTCCTATATGCATATCTCTTAGAAGATGCGGCGCGGCCGTAATATTCTATTGCCGTATCCCACTCCCCCAGCGACAAATATTGCTGTGCTATTTGCATTAAAAAATATGCATTGTCCGGCTCAATATCAGACGCTCTTTTCAGCGCGTCGACATATATATAGTCCATCTCTATAGGAATATGATTTTCGACTGTGCTACCGCCAGATTGAGCGAGAGCGGCGCGGGATATTTCATCGTATTCCAGCTTTCCGGCTAGAGCAACGATGCCTGCCTTATTAGGATTCAGTTCCGCCGCTTTTCTCAAATGCGCCAAGTTTACCCGGTTATGTTCATCACCAGATATCGCGCCAGCTTCAAACATAATCAGCGTCGGTTTATCCACGTCATAGAGCGCGCGCAGTTCCCAATATTCGGCGAGTTTCCCATACTTGCTTTCATATTTGATTATCTTTTTTTTCAGGTTTTCCGCGCCCGCGTCGCCGCGCCTTTTTCGCTCGCGCGTCCAGTCCTTTGCGAACGTAGAAAACAGCGCGTCGGCAGAGCCGGGAGTGAACGCGGGTCTATCGTAATGGACTAAAAAGCCATAGGCACATACCGCCGCGATCACGAGAACAATAGCTATAATAGCCTGTTTGCGAATCACTTTCCTCAAACTGCTAATCAGCAACTTCCTCCTCCCTTACGAATTTCTTTTCGACCAGCCATTTTTCGTACCACTCGCCGGGATTGGAATAGTCGAGTTTTTTAAGGCGTTCGAACGCGGGGCGCATTATTTTTTGATTCACGAAGGCCTCGCCGCCGATATAACCCTCGCCATGAAACTCGATCAACGACACAGGCCATGCATATGCGCCAATGTCGGTCTCTTTTAAATCTCCGTGTTCGCCTGCCATGAAATCACGCTTTATGGACAAGGCGTAGTCCGCGATTTCTTTAAACTCGCTATCCTCCGGAAGCGCGCCATGCTCGCCAATTTGAACAAGCAACTCGAAAAACGCCGGGTAGTTTGTATGTAAATTTACTACACCGTACCTAATTCCTGTTTTAATTGTCTCCGTTTCCGCCCTTACCGCAAGCCAATACAGCTCGTTTTCCCGCGATTGCGGCAAGTGCTTTTTCATTGCGCCCGCGCAAGAATTGACGAGTCCCATTGCGACTATGCCGTCAAGCGCGCTGCTGCCCTTGCTGCCGCCCATCGTGCAGGCGGCTCTATGCATTGCAGTGTAAATTTCGGCGGAATTCGTTCCCATAGCTACTCCGACGGAAACTTCAAGATAGGTATCCTTAATTCGAATGTAGTTACTTTTCGGATAAGTCATTTTTGTGCCGAATGTAAACAGAAACATGCCCTTCTCGTACGCTGTAAGGCCGGTAAGCGATTCCGAAAGCGGGGATACTCCGGAATAAACTTTATTTGCATAGTCGAATGGAAATAGATATCCCGTAAAGTACTCCCCGCACGCCCCCGCGCGCTGGAAGTCCGCAATCGCATCGTCCCATTCGCCGAGGTGCATTAACTGGGAGCCGCGCATTAACGGATACCAGCCGTTGTCCGGGTCTGCTTTCGCCGCTTCCGCCAGCGCGTCGGCATAAATTAAATCCGCGCTAGGCGGTATGCGAATTTCCATTTCGACGTCCGGCGGCGCGTCATCGTTAGTGAGTGCGTACGCCGCTTCCTGCTCTTTTTGGCCAATGTACGCAATCGCCGGCGCGCGGGGCGGGACCGCCGCCGCCGCTTTTCGCAAGCAGTCCATATTTACGTAAAATTCCACGTACGGCTCGCCCTTTTCATCCTGCAAAACGTAGGCGCTCTTTTCATACGGCGTCAGCCTTGGCTCCGCAACGTCATATAGCGCCCGAAGTTCCCAGTATTCGCCTAGGTGACCGAATCGCGGCTCAGCGGCGATGATGATTTTCCTCAAACTTTCGCCGCCCCTTTCGCTAATGTCGCGCTGGGTCTCGCCGCCTTTATCGATATTGTCCGTGCGCTGCTCATACGTCCACTCGTGCGCGAAATACAAAAACAGGTCATCCACGGTTTCCGCCGCGGCCGCCGCAGATGCCATTGGCGAAACGGCGAATGCCGCCGCCGCAAATGCAATCGCCGCTACCGCTGCAATTATCCGCGCACCGGTAGCCGATATCGCGCGCCAAAAAACAATGCGCCCATACGCGCCCCAAAAATTCCCGTGCTCAAACATCTCGATCCTCCTTAACGACGCTAGATTATACTCGAATTTAGCGTATCCCTAAAATTCAACGCCAAACCGCTTGACTATAATTGACTTTGCTTGCGATTACTCGGATTCGTCATTTGGATCGGCAAGCCGATTCCTGACGAGCCAAGATTCATACCATTGAAGTGGATTATTGTAATCCAGTTTGCTGAGGAGTGAAATCTCTTTTTTATCTACATTGGATATACCTGATTTGGGATTGAAAGATATTAAAATCACTGCTCCATTTTTCAAGCTGGAATATTCGTATAATCTTTCATTAAACTGCTCGCTCGACTCCGCATCGAATATGTATTTTATTTGCTTATCCTCTAACTTGCTATTATATATTTCTTCCAGCAAGTACGACATCTCGATGGCGAAAAAATCCGTTAAATCACCGGGAAAGCTAGAAGTCATAATGGAGCCTATAGAATTGCCTATACTTGAATGAATCCCATCCGCGATGCCATATGCAAGCGCTGAAGTTCTTTCCAAATCCGAATCGCGGTTCGAGCGGGCAATTTCCAGCGTTTCGCCGCATAAAACCTTAATCATCACTGTTGCAAAAATGCCGGTATAAGCATCGGCATTTTCCGCAGTGCCATACTTACAAGCCGACTTGTGCATGGCAGTAAACAGACGCGCATAAGGATAACCAAGTCTTACAGCGAGCTGCGCGTTCCTATATGCATCTCTAATCGCTATTTCCTGTGCAAGTGAATCGTTATGAAGTGAAAACATCGCATAGTAAAACAACAATGCGAATTCAGGCTCGTTAAATGTCTCATTCGTTTCTTCTTGCGCAAAATCCATCGTCGTAAAAGATTGAGGAAACAATTCCGGTAACGTAAATTTATCGCGCTCAGCTGCCTTTTCGAAAAGAATAAGAGCTTCGTCGATTTCGCCTAAGCCAATTCTATATACCGCCTCTATGAACGGATAATATCCATTGTCGGGATCGATACTTGCCGCCTTTGCATAAGCGTCGATCGCGATGTAATCCCACCCAGGTTTCCAAATCGGGAATTCGCCGTCGTCTTTAGCCCTGCCGTATTCTTCCGAACGCTCCTGCAATTCGAGATCTCCAAGCAGCGCTATCAATTGTGGCCTTGCGGGGTCCAGTTCCAGCGCTTTTCTAATCATATTGATATCGTGCTCGGCAAAATCGTATCGCACCCAAGGTTCGATAGGCTCCAGTTTTTCGTCCTCATCGAGTTCGCCAGTTTCGCTAAAGGAAAACGGTTTTGCATAAGCGGCGGCGTCTTCGGGAGAAAGTTTGTCTTCCGATCGCGAGCGCGCTTCGCTTTCCGCCCGCATTTCCCAATATTCCGGCAGCATACCGAATCTTTCTTCGGCGTCCCGGACGGCCTGCTCGTACGCGATCTGGCGTGCGCGCAGCCCCTTCATGTCTCCCCGGATTTCTTTGCCTTTTTCCGTCACGAAAAACTTGAAAAGCTCTAAAAGGCGAACGTCCTTTTCCGTGGCTGGATCTGCGGCCGATGCCCGCAAGGCAGGAACTGCAGATAAAATTGCGGTGGTAATTAGAACGAAAACTGCCATTACAACGGATTTGCGAAACCCGTTCCAAAGCGGCACACTAAATAAAAACTTGCTATAAATGCTCAAACGAATCCCTTCCTGCCGCGTCTTTTACCCGCAGGCAAAAACACAATATCAGATAATCAGGATTATTCATAGGCCATTTTGGAAACCCGCTGTTCGCTGGTTAAAAATGCCTGCTAAAATTCCGTCGTGCTCCGGAGCGTAAATATCGAACGGTACAGCCTGCTTGCGGGCGCGAGCGTGGAATTCGCGCCCGGGTTTAACGCGATAAGCGGCGAGACCGGCGCGGGCAAAACGCTATTGCTCGACGCAATCGATTTCGCGCTCGGCGCGCGAACGGGTTCGCAAGTATTCCCCGATACCGGCGAGCGGCTGTGCGTGGCCGTCGAATTCGAAATGCCGGAAGGCGCTCGCATCGGCGGCGGCCCGGCGCTGCATGCCGGCGCTCACACTCTTGAGCGCGTTGCGAGGCTGGGCGGCTCGTCGCGAATTACGCTCGACGGCGCGAAAATCGCCGCACAAACGGCGCGCCAAATAGCGGCGGCGCTCGTTGATTATTCGGGCCAAACCGAAAACCGGTCGCTTTTAAACCCGAAATCTCACGTTTCGATTCTCGACTCGTTCGGCGGCGGCGCTCATGAAAAGGCGCTCCGCGCTTTCATTGCGGCGCGCGAAAAACACACGGCTCTTGTCCGCCAGCTCGAAATTATCGACAGAGGCGAAGCGGCGCGAACCGCACGGCTAAAACTTCTCGAATCGGAAATTGCGGAGCTTGCCGCAGCCGGCATCCGTACGGGCGAACGGGACGAACTATCGGCAAAGCGGTCGTTTCTTGCGAATGCGGGCCGAATCGCGGAACAGGCGGACCGCATCGCGAATGCCATCGGCGGCGGCGAAGAATCTGGCGGCGCGAGGCGGGAAATTGAAACCTGCCGGGAGGCCGTATTGCAGCTTTCGAAGCTCCTCGGCGAAGAATCCGATGCGGGCGAGCAGTTCGCGCTTCTCGCGGACGACCTTGCGGCCATGGACGCGGGATTGGGCGAGGTCGAAAGCGCCGCGGCCGCTATCAGGGCCGAAGTCGAAAGCGACCCGGCCGCGCTGGAAGACGTTCAATCGCGGCTGGCCGAAATCGACAGACTGGCGCTGAAATACGGATGCGCGGCGGACGGAATAACGGCGGAGCTTGAAGGGCGAAAGCGCGAAGCCGAAGAGCTAACCGGCGGCGAAATGAATCGCGACAAAGTAATTGCGGAAATCGAAGCCGCCGCGGATGAATGCGATAAACTTGCCCGCACGCAGTCCAAAGAGCGCTCGAAAACGGCGAAAAATCTGGAGCAAAGAGTCGTCGAGTATTTGAAAAAACTCGATTTCGCGGGAACGCAATTCGAAGTAGCCGGACTGATGGATGCAGCGCCGGCCGCGGAAGAAGGTTCTGCGGATAGTGCGAATACCGCATTGGACGTTTTGAAAAGGTTTCGTGAAGACGGATACGACGACGCCGAATTCCTGGTGTCGCTTAATCCCGGCGAGCCCGCCCGGCCGCTGGCGCGCGTGGCGTCGGGCGGCGAAATGTCCCGGCTGATGCTGGCGATAACCGCGGCGTTCGCAAGGCATACATCGACGCCGGTTTTGATGTTCGACGAAATCGAAGCGGGGGTGGGCGGACTGACTTCGCAAGCGGTGGCGGACGTTATGGCGGAAATCTCGAACGTGCGTCAGGTAATCGCGGTCACGCACCTCGCTCAGGTCGCCGGGCGCGCGGATCGCCATTTCGCCGTTACGAAAACCGCAAGCGGCGCCGGCAAAAAGAGCGAGATAAATATCGGTCCCGTGACGGGCGATGCAAGGCGCGCGGAACTTGCGAGAATGCTCGGCACGGGCGACGCGACGAAAGCCAAAAAAATGGTGGACGAAATTCTCGCAAGATAGATTTCGTTTTTTCCGGCCCGGTTTTTCCGGCTAGTCTTCGAATTCGTGCGTTTCCGCCGCCGATTCGGCCTCGAATCTCAACTGCTCGATAAGCCTTTTTAGCCCTTCGTACTTAATCGCTTCCGATGCCGGCGCGCAGCCAAAAAACTTTTCGTACGCCTCTGCCGCTTCGGCAGGTTTTTCGAGAAACCTCTTCGCTTTGCCGAGATAATAATAAGCGGAATAATAACCACGGTCGAACTGAATCGCGTTTTGAAGCTCGATTTCGGCGCGCTCGAAATCGCCCAGAGAAAGATGCGCAAGCGCAAGATTGTAATGCGCCGGCGCGTACCGTACGTTCAACATAATCGCGGTATCGTACATTTCGATTGCGTCTTCGAGCCTTCCCGCCTGCGAAAGCTCGACGCCCAAGTTGGAATACGCCGCAGCGTCTCCCGGCGCAAGCTCGATGGCTTTTTCGTAATGCAAAACCGCCTTTTCCGGTTCTCCGATGCCGTACAGAGTTCCGTATAACGCGCCGAGGCAATTATGCACGAACGCGTCGCCGTCTTCGATTTCGAGCGCGCTCTCGCACAGCTCTATGAGTCTCGACTTTTCGATAAAATCCAAATCCTTGCGCATTCTTCCGTCCGCGCCGAAAAGCGCGGCATCGAGCTCGCCCTTTATGGCAAGCGTACCGAGCGAAACTTCCGCGCTGACAACCTCTATTTCGTCCGGTATTCCTTTCGTCTCGCTTATTACCGGCGGCGCAAGCATTTCAAGCACGCACGTTCCCGCCCTCTCGAACATATTTTTCAGTTCGGATTTGGCGCAGTAAATCGGCGGTACGGATTTGATTTCGCCGCTCGACGCGTCGATTAGTTCGATTCCTACGAGCAGTTCGTCCGCCACAATCGAGAAAGAACCCGTCAGCGCGGCGTCCGCGCCGGAAAGCTCGAAAAGCGCAGTCGAATCGCCCGAAAAGCCCGAGCCTGCAAGCCGCGCTTCCGCCAGCGCCGAGCGCCGCGACTCGTGGGTTACAACGCGCACCCTGCCCGTCGATGCCAGAGTTGCGGACAAATGTATGCCCAGCCCCGCCCCTACGCTGTCGTAGGACGAGTCGCCAGAGCGGTTTTCAAAATCGCCGACGAGTATTACGGGAATATCGGCCGCATGAGCGATTGCGGCGCCCTGAAATACCGCCGCCGGCCATAGCGCCAAACTTAAAACCGCGATTTCAAACGGGAAGTTCCGCACGGTGTAAGTTTACCACCTGCAGCCGCTTCCGGCGATTGTGTATAATCGCTCCGGTATGTTAGGCGTTTGCGGCAGAGTTTTCTCGACGATGGTTTTTGCGGCGGCGATTGCCGCCGGATTGCCGTATGCCCGCGCGTTTTCGCAGGCGGATTATTCCGAAGCGCAGTTCAAGCCGCCCGCATGGGAACACAACACGACTTGGAATTTCGGAATTTACAACACGAAACTCGAGCGCATCGGCACCGCCAGCTATCGCGTGGCCATCGAGCCCGAAATGGGCACGAACAATTACACGATTAAGTACAACGCAAAGAGCCAGGATATGGCGGAGTCGAGCACTTGCATCGTTGACAAAAAAACTTTGTTGCCGGTCAGGAGCGCCAGAAAACTGTCCGTTCGCGGCACAGACTACTTTACGAACACCGTTTACCGCGAAACTGGCATCGCGGTCACTTCGAAGCGAGACGCCGAAAACGCGATCGAAGAGACTTTTCCCGCAGGCGCGAGCTACCGGATTTACGACTTCGAATCGGCGCTTCTGCTTGTTCCGCTAATCGAATGGCGCGGCCAAAGCAAAATGTTTTTCTATATGTTCACGGGCCAGCGGCGCTCTACGAGCTGGGTTTTCATCGAAGACCAGGGTTTTCGCACGGTCACTTGGAAAGACAAAATCTGGAAGTGCAAAAGACTTTCGCTTCGCAGCGATATGGGCGACCAACTCGTCTATACCACGATATACAACGGGCGCACCGAAATCGCGAAATACGAAATGGGCAGATACACCTTCATCAATTTGGAATTGCCCTCGACCGGCACCGCGGCCGACTTGACCGAAAACTCTTCGCTTCTCGAACGAATGGTGGCTGCGGGAACTTAAAGCCGGCTTACGCCGGCGATTTAAAACCTGCCCTTTCCTTCCGACTTCGCCGACACGATGCTCGACGCGAACAAAAGGTCTTTGGAAGTGGGAAACATCGCCAGCCCTTCCTTATAGATTTTGTGCGCTTCTTCGTAATAGCTGTGATACTCCCAAATCGAACCCGTAACGAAATAGAACGCTTCGTGCTTCGGAGTCAGGTTCAAGTTCGACGCCACGCCCGCCGCAATCATTTTGACGTCCGCTTTCGTGAGCGTGCTGAAGTCCGCTTGAAATCCCGCCTTGCGCACCGCGCCGTACTGCGTGATGTCTTTTTGTGCCTTAACGCGATCTTGAAATTTCTTGTAAAGAATCGCCCAGGTGCCGTCTTTTTTGGGAAATTTTTTGATATCGCCTTTGACCAAAGAGGACGATATTTTCACGTTTTTTTGCGCGCCAACTTTATAAAGGCTGTCGTCGATAAGAAGAATGCTAACGGCGGATTTCGCGCCGGCCTTAACCAAATCGCCGTCGTAAACCGCCATTCCGAGGCTCGCTTTTTCCGTGCCGACCGTAACGCCGCCGGAATATCCGATGACGAACGCGAACGGTTTTTTCTCCTTATCGGCTTCGCCGGCGGCCGCCGGGGCCAAAGCCGAAAGAAAAAGAATCAAAACGATCAGCAATTTTGGAAACATATTCAACACCCCGAAGAGGGAAAATGAATGACGATAAGTTATACCCGATTTTGGGGAAAGCCGCGCAAATTAAAAGCCGGGGAATTTGGTCACTCGACGCGCATAATCGCCACCGGCCTGTTTCTGCCCTTGACCGTGAATACGCCAATTTCTTCGTAAGTCGCGGAACTTTCTGCGAGCGCGGCGGCTTCGTGGGAAATGACTATGTCTTCGCCCGATTTTTTGCCTTCGCCCACGATGCGCTCGCATACGTTCACGGCGTCGCCGATAACCGTATACTCGATTCTGTCGGGCGCGCCTATGTTGCCTACGCAGGCCGTCCCGCTGTGAATGCCTATTGTTACGCCGAGCTCTTCGATTCCGAACCGCTCTTTTACGAATTCACGCATCCTGACAATTCTGTATTTCATTTCCAGCGCGGACAAAACCGCCCTGCTCGCATGTTTGCCGTCGCGAAGAAGCGCGCCGAAAACGACGAGCATACCGTCGCCCAAATATTTATTCAGCCATCCTTCATAGTGCTTCACCGCCTCGTGCATTTCGCTGAAGAAAAAATTTAACAGCTCGACCACTTGAATCGGCTTCAGCCTTTCCGAAATCGTGGAAAAAGAATCGATGTCGCAAATTAAAAACGTGCATTCCACTTCGCTTCCGCCCATTTCGATGAGAGAAGGATTGTCGAGAAGCGTCTTCGCAAGGTTTTTCGAAAGATAATGGCCGAAAATCATTCTGAGCATTTCCTTGCTTCGGCGTTCTTCCGCGTATTTGAAATACACGCCCGCGAAATACGCCAGCGGAACCGCCGCTCCCGGCGCGAAAAGCGAAAAAGCGGCGTGAGGAAAAGAATAATACTGCACGGCGAAAATCGCCAAGGAGACCGCCACGGCCGCGGCGAAGCCGGAGCGCTGAGGCATAAACGTGAACAGGGCGCAGAATGCGAATGCGAAAATCACCGTCAGTGGAGCCGTAAAACTGCGATAATCCGGAATATAACCGCCGCCGTCCAATAGATTGCCGACAATATTCGCCTGAACAAATATCCCCGGAGTCCGGCTCGGAGTTTCGGACGCCGACGTCGCGTCGAACGGCGTTTTGTGCATATCTCGCGTATGCGGGGACGTCGAGCCGACGATGACGATTTTGCCGGCAAACGGCGAATCGTCCTTTTCTATTAATCCCAAAGCCGCCATATTGGCTATCAACTCGTCCGTGAATACCCGGCTTTCTCCGGTTTCGGGGTCGTAAACTTCGCGTCCGCCGTAATAGCTGATAAATCTGGTTCCGTGCAGCATCGACAAGCTTTTTCCCGCGAATTTAACGCCGTTTGGCGCGGGCAAAATACTTTCCGGCGAATCAGCGCCATCGTGGCGAGCGCACGCCAGAAGCGCAATCGAGTGGTACAGCTTGCCGGACTCTTTGAACAAAATCGCCTCGCGCACCACGCGGTCGTAAGGGTCGCTAACGAGATTGGCGAAACCGACTCCCCAAGCGTGCCGCGAAAATCTTTCGAGCGGGGGCGACGCCTCGTGAACTTGCCCGCCTTCGAGAGCGATTTGCATCGCGAGTATTATGCCGGGAGTTTTTTCGATAGCGGACTCTAGAGCCGCATCTCCCTCTTCGTCCCAAGGCTCGTCGAGCAAAATATCGAGCACGATCGTTTTCGCGCCACCTTCGGAAAGCGCGCTTATTACATCGGCAACCTCCGCCCGCATATCGGAACGCCAGCCGGGAAAATCAACGATAAGAACTTCGTCCGGCGGCGGCTTTTGGCCGCGAGAAGCGAGCCGCACGTCGCGCAGCGTATTTTCGACGAGGTCGAACACGCCGAAAAGCTCATGCACGCCGATGACGGCAAGAATGCCGAGCGAAAATACGGCGATGAATACGGCCCGATGGCGAGGCGACACCGAGAGTTGATTGACCACGGCGGGATTATAGCCGTTGGAATTTTTTTGCGTAAGCGGATTTATTCAGGTATAATCGCTTCGAGAAGGCTAAGTGTTGAATTGGCCGCCAAGTCACGGGGATGGCGCGGCGAAATCATTCATTTTTTGGTGGAGGTTTAGGAAATGAAATCATCGTTTTCATTTCGTATCGTTGGCGTTTTCATAATCGTCGCGGCTCTTGCCGCCCTGATTCTATTCGCATTCCCCGTTTTCATTTCGTCCTGCGACTCGCGTTTTACGCGCGCTGACGGCGGCGGGACGAATGTAGGGGCGCACGGCGGCGGGGAAGGCGCGGATTCTAGTGTAGGGGCGCATGGCATGCGCCCGCAAGAAATGGGCGATAAAAATACGGGCGGGGAATATGCCGGTAACGCCGCGTGGCGGGGGAAACCGTTCGATTTATCCGCGGTCAAGGCGGAAATCGAATCCGCGGAAATTCCGGACGGCGCGGATGAAATGGTTTGGGATGCGCTGGGGAAAGCGTTCATTATCGAACTCGAACGCGCGCAATCGAATCGCACCGCAAATGCCGCGCCCAAACAAGACGCCGGGCGCGTTGACGATTTCAAATTCGATTCCGCAACCGGGCTTATCTCGTGGACGTACAAAAACCTTGGCGACTACGACCTTTCGGGCGAAGTCGGCATCGCGGATATAACCGCAATCGCGCTGAACTTCGGCAAAACGATCGAATACGACGGCGAGGGAAAACCCACCGGCGATATCGAAACTCCTGAAGGGCTGGAAAATCACAGGCTCGCGTGGATAGACGGCGATAAAAACGGCGAAATAGGAATCAGCGACGTAACGCCGATCGCGCTCAATTACTTAAACGACGTCGTCGAATATGCGGTCGTGAGCGCGGACAGCGCGACCGCGCCGGACGGCGAATGGATCGAGCTTTTCAGAATCATTATGCCAACGGACAAAACGTTTCCGGTTCGGTTCGAGCAGATGCTGCCCGGCGGCGCGAGAAACCTTGTCGGCGTGCGCGCGGTGGGGAAGGACGGCTCGATAGGCGAGCGCTCGAACCTCGCCGCTGTGATAACGACGGTCGCGCCCGTGATATACGGCATTAATCTGCCAACCGGCGTAAGCGGCGATTTCGTGCTTTTCAGCGCGGTGGTGACGGGGACGCATCCGAGATTTTACGAATGGAACTTCGGCGGCGGCGCTGAGCCGAATATCACGAACGACGCGCTTCCGACCGTGACGCTCGGCTCTATCGGCTGGTATGACGGCAGGCTCACTGTTACGAACGAGTACGGAACGGCGATACGCGATTTCAAGTATTACGTGCCGGGCCAGCCATTGCAGCCGCCGGTCGCGATTGCGCAGGCGTGGCCCCTAGGCGGCGACGCTCCGCTCGAAGTGACGTTTCTATCGAATCTGTCGTACAGCCCGAACGGCGCGATCGTGAAATACGAATGGGATTTCGAGACCGATGGGACGTACGACTGGGAAAGCGAAGTACCCGCAAACGCGGTTCATACTTACGAAGGCGGACTTTGGAAAGCGACGCTGCGAGTGACCGACGAGGCGGGGCAAGTGGGGACTGCGGAAACCCCGCTCGTCACTACGTATCCCGCGGAAGGATGGCAGGTGACGAGCGTAAGCGACAGGACTCTTTTTCCCGAAGCAACCAGCGCGATTTTCGTTCTATTCGACGCGTTCATTTTCCCGATTTCCATTCCTGCCTTCGTAAGTGGAGCCGGAAGTTCAGGAAGGAAGGCAGTTTTTTTTCCCTCGCACGAACATGCATGGCAACGCTCGAATTATACTGAGAACTCTGGTAGTAGGGCAGATAGTACGTATGTTCAGTATGCCGGGGTAAAATCCAACGGAACAATCACCATTTACATAGGAAAACTAGCATTGGCGCCAGCAGCGAACGATCCAGAAAAATTGTTTGAGGAGATTTCACCAATGGGCGCCGTTACCGCAGTTCCCGATCCCAATGTTCCATTCACATCAAGCACGGTAATCGTAAAAGCGCGGACCGCAGGCGAAAATGGATATGTTGCTGTCCTGCGCGCGAAGTCCCCAGCTACGGGCCGCTGGCCGCGTTATCTGGCGCAGTTCAACGGAGCAGTCTGGACTTACGAGGAAATACCCTTACCGAATCCACGAATTTACGACCTAATTGTTGACGGCGATAGAATAGCCTGTGTTTCAACTTATGGCAGTATTTGGCTTACCGAAAAGAAGGAAGACGAATGGTCGAGCCGGCTCGTCGGAGTGCCGCCGGGATTGACGCTTTTCGACAGGGCAAAGCTTCACGTGATTGACGGAAACTACGCCGTTGTCGCGTCGTACGCTGACGGTTCGGGCGTTTCCGGCGGCGTAAGATTCTTTATAGAGCGCGGCGGAATCTGGGAGAGCGAGGATATAGTGCCGGTTGGAGACCCCGCCGGATTCTCGAAGGACATCTCGACCGCCGCGAACGGGAATTTTCTTTCCGTCGCTTTTTGGGTGAAACAAAATCGCGTTCTCAGAGTCTTATATTACGACGGTGCGGGGTGGTCGAACGAAGCGCTGTCGTTCAGTCAAGTCGAGGACGTTGATTCGGAGCGATACATTAACGGAATCAGTTCTGCGATATCAAACGAAGGAATGTTACACATTGTGTTCAGTGCAGAAACCGACGAGGAAGGGGTTTACTACTTTTACGCATCGAAGCAGCTTGGCTAAACGGTATTAGAAATTCTAAAAAAAGGAGGTGATAGAAATTATGGCAGAAAGAAAATGGCAGGATACTGGCTCTATTGCAAACATTCAGCCGGAAGATGCTGTACAGGACTGCAACATTATCCCGAATCCTGATACTCCGGGATCGGGCAAAAATTCCGTCGGAACTGCGCAGAATCCGTGGCACGGCCTTGTGATCCGCACGGCAAACCTTTTCGCGTCGATCTACGCTTGGTTCTCGGAAGACAGAACGCTGTTCGGGTTCGACGCGATTCCGTCGATCACAATCATCAAAGCCCGCACCGCGATGCAGCAGCACGACGACGAGTCGGATCTTGCGGTACTTCAGCTTGACCAGCAAGCGCCCACAGGCCCGGTGCTTTACATCGACGCAAACGAGGACAACGACCAAACAGCAACAATCTCCAAAGTGAACGGGTCGGGCGCGGTTGACGGCCCCAAAAAGAAATTCGGAATGGATACTTACGGCTGGAAGTTCGCGAATAAGATGGAGAAAGTGAATCTGAACGGCACCATTTACTACCGCCCTTTGTTTTTGCCTGATGTTGAAGAGGAGTAGGTAAATTGCGACATCAGAAGTTGAATGCGCGGATGGTATGATGACACGGATGCTTCCGAGATGCATCCATGTAGTTTGTGCCAACGTGCAGTAGGCTGAATCCTAAGTTGAATGACTTGTTCAATTTTTGATCCCTCTAATATCCGCATGATGTGTGCGAATTTGCCCACCATACGCGCGGCAACGGCTACTTTCGGCTTGCCGTACTGATCGCCGATGATGAAAATGGGTTAGTGAAGCCTAACTCAACTCCGCCGCGATGCGCTACAATCGGGCTTTAGCCGGAGGCGCGAGCGTGGCGGAGCAAATCAAATTCGGTACGGACGGATGGCGCGGGATAACCGCGTACGACTTTACATACGCGAACGTTCTACTCGCGACCGAGGCGGTCGCGAAGCATTTAATCAGCGAGGGTAAAGGCGGCTCGCTCGTCCTCATAGGTTACGACACCCGGTTTCTCGCAAGGGAATTCGCGCACGCCGCGGCGCATCGTTTGAAAGCCGCGGGGTTCAAACCGAAGGTGGCGGCCGCGCCCGTGCCCACGCCCGCAATAGCGTTCGGCGCGGTGCATTACGCCGCGGCGGGGGCGATTCAATTCACGGCGAGCCACAATCCGTATTACTACAACGGGTTCAAGTTCATTATGGACTACGGCGGGCCGGCGCTGCCCGAAACCACGGATTCGATTACCGCGCACATTCGCGAACTGCGGGCGGAAGGGTTCGACGCGCAGGCGGCGCGCGGCGAGTTTTCGGAGACTTTCGACGCAAAGGAAGATTACTTCGCGCAACTGGACACGCTGACAAGCGCCGGCGAAATAGCGAAAGCGGGAATGAAAATTTTGTACAACCCGCTTTGGGCGACGGGCGCGGGTTGGCTGGACGAATATTTGCGCAGGCACGGCGTCGGCGTAAAAGTGATAAACGGAAATCGCGACGTGCTGTTCGGCGGCGAAATGCCCGACCCGAATGAGAAAATTCTCGAACCGATGCGAAAAGAAGTGGTGGACGGCGGTTTCGGCGCGGGAATCGCAACCGACGGCGACAGCGACCGATTCGCAGCTTTCGACGCATCGGGCGGATTTATGACCGCAAACCAGCTTATCCCGATTATCGCGCATTATCTGATACGACATAAGGGCAAGCGCGGGCCGATTGTGCGCACCGTCGTCACTACGTCGCTGCTCGACCGCATTGCCGCGGCGAACGGCCTGGAGCTAATCGAAACGCCGGTCGGATTCAAATATGTCGGCGACGAGTTGCGCAAGGGAGCGCTTTGCGGCGGCGAAGAATCCGGCGGATTCAGCATGGCGGGCCACGTGCCGGAAAAAGACGGCATTCTCGCGAACATTCTCGCGTGCGAAGCGGCAGCGGTGATGACGGGCGGCGATTTGGGCAAACTGCGGGCCGAAATCTTTGCGGAATACGGTGCGAGTTTTTTCAGACGGAACGATTTGCACCTTACTCAGGAAGGGAAGACCGAAGTAATGGAGCAGGCGAATGCGCTGGCGGAGCATTTTCGCGAGCGCGGCGGCGAGCTTTGGGGTGTGCCGGTGAATGGCGTCGTAACGATTGACGGCGTGAAATTCGCGCTCGAAGGCGGGCGCTCGATTGCGATGCGGCCGAGCGGCACCGAGCCGGTCGTGCGCGTATACCTGGAAGCGCCGGACGCGGAATCGCTTGACGCGCTGGACGAAAAATCGTCGCGGTGGATCGAAGCGACCGCGGAAGTTTAGGACTTGCCGGTATCGTTATTCGCGCCGCGATTTCCTATTTTGCCGCCGGCATTTCCATTTATACCGAAATCGGCTACGTGTTCGTCTTGAGTGTCTAGCTGCGGAATTTCCTCGGCTGCCATCGGCGCTGACGGGATGAGATGCTTCGGCAGGAATGCGAAATTCGCGATCAGCGTGGGGATAACTGCGCTCGCGATAACCACAGTTACTAGATAAGTGTACTGCTCGCGTGTCACGATTCCATGCGAATATCCGTACAAAGCCGAAATCGTTCCGAAAGTCAGCCCGGTGGACATCAAGAGCGTGTAGTACCACCGCTCGCGCCTATCCTTGCGAAACAGCGCTACGGCGGGAAACAGCCCGAAGATTTTCGAAACTACCTTTCCGGCGAAAAGCGCGAGAAGAACTAGCGGCGCGCCGGCGATTGCTGGAAGGGACACGAGCGAGCCGGCGCGCAGAAAATAAAACGGCGTAAGAAAACCGATGGTTAGCGTGCGAAGCCGCCGTATGAAAAAGTGGTCGCGGCTAATCGTACCCGCAAGGACCATGCCTACAATGTATGCCGGTAAAACCGCTTCGCTGCCCGACCACAGAGCGAGCGCGCCGAGCGCGAACAAAACGAACAAAATCCACTTCGTTCGAATGGCGGCGGTTTTGTTGCCGTAAAGCTCGGTCAGCTTGGCTGTAATGAACGGCATCGTGACGAACGCGACGGCGCAGGCCGAAACGAACACGGCTGTTTTCGCCGTAAACGGGGAGAAAATAATTCCCAAAGCGAGGACCGTCCGAGGTCGTTCACGAAACACGCGCCGAGAATTCCCTTGCCGAACGCCGTGCGGTTGAAACCGAATTCGAGCATAACGGCGTACACTACCGCCATCGAAGTCGTCGAAAGCGCGACGCCGGCGAGAAGGCTTGGACCAACGTCCCAGCCGAGAAGAAAACGGGCGATAAGCGCGCAGCCGATGAACGGAGCGAAAAAGCCCACGAGCCCGACGGCGAATATTTCCTTGAGTTTTAGTTTCATCGTCGCCGGGTCGAGTTCCGCTCCGGCAAGAAACGTCAGGAGCACCGCGCCGGTCGCGGCGACGAACTTGAACCATTCCTGATCCGTGCCGACGAAGGCTTCGCCGAAAAAGTGGACGATAACCGCCGCGGCGATTGCGCCGACGACGATTTCCACGAGAGCCATCGACACCCGCAGGTGGTTGGCGATTACGGTCGAAAGAACCGCAAGAAGCAGCCAGAAGGCCGCGTAAGCAAACGCGTTTTCCATGAAGTCCTCCTTCAAGCCAAGATTACTCGAGCCTCCGGCAAGCCGGAAGCAGGAGTCATCAGCCCGAAGGCGATTGAAGGGGGACTCCATCCCCGAAAAGGATAGTAACATCGAATGGACGAAATTTCAAAACTATCGTTCGGACCAAAGCCGATTTAGAATGCTAAAATCGGTTCTTCAGGAGAGTGAAATGTCCAAGAGAGAACGCGTGGAGCGTGTGATTTCGGAAAGGGTCGTGGGCGAGCGCGTGCTCGGCAGCGCTAACCCGGCGGCGCGCGCATTTCGAGGCGCAAAAAGCGGCATCGCTGGCGCGATTAGAGGAGTGTTCACGGGAATCGTCCTGTTCCTGCTGGCGGTTTACGTAAGCACATGCGACGTCGAACGCCACAGCAAAGAAGTCGCCAAGCTTACGCCGGTAGCCGCGACGGACGCCGCCGGTTTGAGCGGGCTGCAAATCGTCACCGGCGAGCCGCAGGTTATCGCGCGCCTCGACGCGCCGAACGTTGACGAAGCGGTGCTGTTTTACACGTGGGAAAAGCAAGAATACGTGACCGAAATCGTAAAGGAAAACGTTACGAAAACCGTAACCGAAGGCGGAGTGGACAAAGAAGTCACCATCGAACAGGAAAAAGAAGTAAGCGACTGGAAAACTATCGAGGAAAAAACGGGGGCGGCAAGTTTTAAACTCGGAGGGCTGACAGTCAATCCCGAGCACGCCAAGCTCGATATTCCCGGTTTCAAGCGCGAAATCGACGCGGGAAAATCCGCGGCGGGAAACGACCTAAGGGAAATCACTTCGTACTATAAAGTTCCGTCAAGCGTGACGGTCGTCGGCGAAATAAGCGGCGGCGAAATTTCCGGCGGAAAGGTTTTCAGGATTTCGCAAAAAGCGCCGGAAGAAGTCGTCGACAAAATGCGCACGGAAGAAACGCAGCAATTTTTCGGGCTTAAAGCGATTGCCGCGCTCTTGTTTTTCATCTCGTTCTCGATGATCCTCGGTCCGGTACTGCTGCTCACGAAGATAATTCCGGTCGCGGGCGGGCTTGCTCGCGGCGTCATTTACGCAATCAGTCTTGTCATTTCGGTCGTGCTGGTCGCGGTAATCACGATTGTCGTGAAATTCTGGTGGGCGATTGCCGCGGCGATGCTCGCCGGCGGAATAATTGCAATTTTCGCGGCAATGAACCGGTCGAAAAAGCCGCAGGTGCAGGCTTGAACGGCGAATTTCGGTAAATAAAAGCATTTTTCGTGCCGGAAACCGACGAAATCGGTATGCCGGTAGCGAAATTTCGGCTTGCGCCTTGACAGTTCTCCGGCACGCGTTCACAATGCCCCTTTCATTAAGCAACGGCTCGGCATCGGTAAGCCGGGATTTGGAGGCATTTTATGAGAGCGATTCTTACGCTCGCTTTTTTTGTGGTGCTTGCGTTTGCGCTGACGGCGTGCCCGCAGCCCGAATCCGGAGAAGAGGGCGGCGTTCAAACGGGCGGCGGCGGCGGCGCGCAGGCCAATCCCGACGCGTACAAAAGCTCCAAGCTCGCTACGCTCGGCAAAGCCAAGCTCGGAATGACTTTCGACGAGGTAAAGGCGCTTTATCCCGAAGACTCCGGCTACAAGTTCGAAGACCCAATGCCCGACGCGGAAAACCCGCTTATGGCGGCCGCATCGCCCGCAAGCGAGGAAATAAAGCTGCATGAAGGATATGGAATTCTGGGCGGCGAAGTTGTTTACATTTATCAGGCCGGCCCGCTGACCGATGAGGAGTTCAACGCGAAAATCGAGGAATTCACGGCCGCGTACGGCGAGTCTTCGCCGGAAGTGCCGGAAATTCTGACGGTCACAAAGTTCTATGCCGGCGACCCCGAACCGCCCGCGGAGGCCGAAACTCCTGCCGAAGGCGAGGAAACTGCGGAAGGTGAAGATGCCGAAGCCGCGCCACCCGCCGAAGAAGAACCCAGAGACGATGGCATAAAGAACGAACTGCCCGAAAACGCGGTTTTCTGGACGGATTCGAAAGCCAAACTAGTTTTCATTGCCGCATCCGAAAACGGAGAGGCGTCGTTCATGCTTCTTCGCACGGACAAAATTGACGAGCAGTTCGAGCTCTTCAACAAGGCGATGGAGGAAATGTATCAGAAGATGATGGACGAAATGATGAAGCAAATGCAAGACCAGGGTGCGCTCGGCGAAGCGCCGCCTGCCGAAGGCGGCACTCCGGCTCCACCGGCGGAAGGCGGAAACTAAACCGGCTTACGGTTTTAACTTGCAACAAATGGCCGCGGGAAACCGCGGCCTTTTTTTTTGCTCCAATTACCTATTGAAAATACGCGAAAGCACTGCGTTCGGCGGGCATCCTGCGTACTATCGGCCGCTTGCTCGAATCGGCAAAATTCGTCTGCGCTTGACAGTTTCTTAACAAAGTACGAAAATACGGCCTTCATCTAACTACGGTTCGGCGCCGCAAAGCCGGGGTTTGGAGGAGCCATGAGGATTTTTTTGACTGTTTGTGCGCTTCTGATGTTGATGTTGTCGCTTAACGCCTGTCCGAAGCCCGAGGTCGAGGACCCAGGCGGTTCGATGTCCGGCGGCGGCGGAGCCGCGCCGCCCCCCCCGCCACCCTCGTATAAAGATTCGAAGCTGGCATCGCTGGGGCACGGAAAAGTCGGAATGTCGTTCGACGAAATCAAGGCCGCGTTTCCCGAAGATTCCGGCTACAAACTCGACGAGCCGGTTCCCGACGCAGAAAATCCGGTGATGGTGTCCGCGACACCCGCCGATGAAACCGCAAAGCTGAACGAGGCATACGGGCTATTGGGCGGCGAAGTGGTCTATATAATCCAGTCCGGAAACCTGACCGAGGAAGAATACAACGCGAAAATCGCCGAGTTGACCGCCAACCTGGGCGACCCGATCAAGGAAATTCCGGAGATTTTGAAGAAAACCAAGTTCTTTTCCGGCGAGCAGGACGAAGCCCCGGGCGCCGACGACGCGGAAGACGCCGAAGGCGCGGAGGGCGAAGGCGCGGAGAAGGAAACTCCGGAAGACGCGCAGGAAGGAATAGATGCCGACCTTCCCGAAAATGCTGTTTTCTGGGTTGACGAGGCGGCGAATCTGGTGATTCTTGCCGGACTCGACGAAGGCGAAGCGGGCTTTATGCTTCTTCGCACGGACAAAATCGACGAACATTTCGACGAATTCAACAAGATAATGGAAGAAATGTACACGAAGATGTTCGAAGAAATGTCCAAGGGCATGGGCGGCGAAGCTCCGCCGGCGGAAGGCGGTGCGCCTCCGGCCGAGACCGAGACGCCACCGGCGGATAGCGGCGAGTAATCGCCTTTTACGAATCGAATACAAAAGGGCCGCGGTATGCCGCGGCCTTTTTTTTCACATTCTTTTTTTGACATTTATAGTCTTGCGATTGAAATTTGCGTCTATCGTAACTAGAATCAGCGCCGATGGCAACGATAGAACTAACTACGCCTTTGGAAATGAGCGCCATCCGCTCGCTCAAGAGCGGCGACGCCGTCGAAATTACCGGAGTCATTTACACCGCGCGCGACGCCGCGCACAAGCGCATCGTCGAAATGCTGGACAGGGGCGAAGACCCGCCGTTCCCGCTCGAAGGTTCCGTCGTTTATTACGTCGGCCCCACCCCCGCCAAGCCGGGCGAAGTCATCGGCAGCGCCGGCCCGACGACGAGCTACCGGATGGACGCGTATTCGCCGAGGCTGATTTCGCTCGGACTCAAAGGAATGATCGGCAAGGGCGGAAGAAGCGCGGAAGTCAAAGAAGCCATCAAATCTCACGGTGCGGTCTATTTCGGCGCGCTCGGCGGCGGCGCGGCGCTTCTGGCGAAGCGCATCAAAAGCGCCGAGGTCATCGCGTTCGAAGATTTGGGAGCGGAAGCCGTCCGCCGCCTCGAAGTTGACCGATTTCCCGTGGTCGTCATCAACGACGTTTATGGCGGCGACGCCTACCTCGACGGCGCCGCGAAATACGCCAGGGTTTGACCGGCGTTTCGATTTCGTTCGAGTTTTGTTCGCCCTCGGGCGCGTTTTTGTGAGGTAATCGATATGAGCGGTTCTGCCGGAAAACATGCGTTCCTATTGAGGAAACTGCACAGCCTGAGCGGCATATTTCCTATCGGCGTCTATTTGCTTGAACACCTTTTCAGCAACGGCTTCGCGACTCGCGGGCCGGAGGCTTTCGACGCAATCGTCAAGCTCTTGACCAGCCTTCCGTTCCTCATAGTCATCGAAATCGGCCTCATTATCGTTCCGATTTTGTTTCACGGCATCTACGGGCTGTTCCTGACCGTCGAGCACGAGCCGAACGTCAATCACTACGGCTATTACCGCAATTGGCTGTTCCACTTCCAGCGCTGGACGGGCGTAATTATGCTCATTTTCATCGGCTGGCACGTCTATTCGACGCGTCTTTCAACCCTAATCAGCGGCGAGCACGTATCGTTCGAATATATGGCTAATCTTCTGTCGAACGAATTCTGGTTTGCGTTTATGGTCATCGGTCTCGGCGCGACGGTCTTTCACTTCGCGAACGGCGTATGGAATTTCCTCATCAAATGGGGCATCACGGTCGGGCCGGAAAGCCAGAAGTGGAGTCTTATCGCCTGGACCGTAGTCGGCTGGGCGATGTTTTTCTGGGGCTGCGCGTCGCTTTTGGCGTTTCGCGGGCTTTGGAATCCGAGTTGGTTCGTCGGCTAGCTTTTTCGGGTGCGCTTAATCAAGCACCGGGATTTTGGAGTAATCGTTATGGCAAAATTCAAATTTGCGGTTGTTGGAGGAGGCCTTGCAGGGCTTGCGGCCTCGATGAGACTCGCCGAGGACGGACACGACGTCGACCTTTTCAGCATCGTTCCCGTAAGGCGAAGCCATTCCGTATGCGCGCAGGGCGGCATCAACGCGGCGAAAAACCTGAAAGGCGAAGGCGACCACCCGGACATTCACTTCGACGATTCGATTTACGGCGGCGACTTTCTGGCGAATCAGCCGCCCGTGAAAAGCATGTGCTACAAAGCGCCGGCGATTATAGACTTGCTCGACCGGATGGGCGTGATGTTCAACCGGACGTCCGAAGGTTTTCTGGATTTTCGCAGATTCGGCGGCACTCTCCACAACCGCACCGCATACGCAGGCGCGACGACGGGCCAGCAGCTTATCTATGCGCTCGACGAGCAGGTTCGCAGATACGAATCGGAAGGGATAGTTCGTAAGTTCGAAGGCTGGGAGTTCACCGGACTGATACTCGACGAAAACGGCGAATGTCGCGGCATCACCGCTCTCGACCTAAAAGAAATGAAGGTTCACGCCTTCGAATATCACGCGGTTTGCATGGCGGTCGGCGGTCCGGGGCTCATTTTCGGCAAAAGCACCAACAGCGTAATATGCACGGGCGCGGCGAACAGCCGCTGTTATCAGCAGGGCGTGAAGCTCGGCAATGCGGAATTCATACAGGTGCATCCGACCGCGATTCCCGGCGAGGACAAGTGCCGGCTGATGAGCGAATCGGCGCGCGGCGAAGGCGGGCGAGTGTTCGTCATCAAGGACGGCAAGCCGTGGTACTTCCTCGAAGACTGGTATCCCGCGTACGGCAACCTCGTGCCTCGCGACATCGCGACCCGCGCCATCCACAGAGTCTGCGTCGAAATGGGGCTCGGCGTGGACGGCAAACTTCAGGTCTATCTCGACCTTTCGCATTTGCCGGACGAATTTCTCGACAGAAAGCTCGCCGGCATTATGGAAATTTACGAAAAGTTTGTCGGCGACGATCCTCGCCACGTTCCGATGAAAGTCTTCCCGGCGGTCCACTATTCGATGGGCGGGTTATGGGCCGGCTTCGCGAAATCCGAAGACGGCTTCATGCCCGAAGGCGACCCCGTGAACCATCGGACGAATATCCCCGGTCTTTGGGCGGCGGGCGAATGCGAATATCAATATCATGGCGCAAACCGCCTGGGCGCGAACGCCCTGCTTTCGTGCATTTTCGCGGGAATGCAGAGCGCTCCGAGCATGGTCAATTTCGCCAAGTCGCACACGTTCAAGGAACTACCGCACGGCGCTCTCGAAACCGCGGCGGAAAGCGAGCAATCGGTTTATTCCGAACTAGCGAGGAAAGAAGGAACGGAAAACATCTACAAGCTCGCCGACGAACTCGGCGATTGGATGAATAAATACTGCACCGTCGTGCGCGTGAACTCCCAGCTCGAAGAAACCTACGAAAAAGTATGCGAATTGACCGAGAGATACGAAAACATCGGGCTCGACGACACCGGAATGTTCGCGAACCAGGCGCTTTCGTTCGCCCGTACCCTGAAGGATATGCTCGTAATGGCGAAGCCGATTTTGCGCGGTGCGATTTTGCGCGACGAAAGCCGCGGCGCGCATTACAAGCCGGACTTTCCGGAAAGAAACGACGAGAGATTCCTAAAAACGACGATTGCGGAATTTTCGGACGGCGGCGAACCGAAGATATCTTACGAGGAAGTGGATATTTCTCAAATAAAGCCCCGCCTTCGCAGTTATGAAAAAGCGAGCGAGGGAGTGAAGGGTTCCAAGGTAGCCGGATAGCATTTGCAAACCGCCGCGGCGGACTGAGTGGTGAAAAATATGGCAGCGAACATGGAAACTATCGAGCTTAAAATTTTGAGGCAGGACGAGCCCGGAAGCGCGCCGTACTGGCAAAACTTCTCTATCCCGTACAGGCCGAACATGAACGTGATTAGCGCGCTGCAAGCCATCCAGCGGCATCCGTTCACGAAGGAAGGCAAGAAGGTGCGCCCCGTGGTCTGGGACTGCAACTGCCTCGAGGAAGTGTGCGGCGCGTGCACGATGATAATCAACGGCAAGGTGCGCCAGTCGTGCAGCGCGCTAATCGACAACCTCGAACACCCCATCGAACTTCGCCCGATGACCAAGTTTCCGGTCGTTCGCGACCTTTGGGTCGACCGCCAGCGTATGTTCGACGCGCTTAAGCGCGTGCAGGCGTGGATTCCTATCGACGGCACGTACGACCTCGGCCAAGGCCCGAATATGCCCGAAAAAGACCGGGCGGTGGCGTACGACCTGTCGCGATGCATGACCTGTGGATGCTGCCTCGAGGCCTGCCCGCAATATACGCTGACGAACGAGTTCGTCGGCGCGGCGGCGATTCAGCAGGCGCGGCTTTTCAACGAACATCCCACGGGCGCGATGAACGCGCACGAGCGGCTCGACGCGCTGATGGGGCCGGACGGACTTGTCGGCTGCGGCAACGCGCAAAACTGCGTGGAAGTCTGCCCGAAAGAGCTGCCGCTTGTCGAATCCATCGCCGAAATGCAGCGCGACGCGATTAAACGCGGCATCAAGCGCTTTTTCGTACGGAAGTAGCGGCCGAAAAGTCGTGAGGAAATGCGGCGAAAAACGCTAAGAATAAAAGCGCGGCAAAGCGATTTGGCGTAGCTTTTCAAACAAAATGCAATTGGGAATTTGAGTTAAAATGCACTTCCGTGCGTTTAATAAAGAAGCCACTTCCGTGGCTTACTCCCAAGATTGCCGGAAAGTCGGGGGTTAAGAAAGGCAAACAGGACGCCGGCTAACATAAGTTTGCCGACTTGTGTAAAATGACATATGCCGTGCGCAATTCTCCGGCTTGGCTTCCCATGTCGTTTCCGGCACCGCGCGGCGAATTCGTTCAGCGGTGGTTTCCGATGCCGAACAGATTTTGTATTTCTTCGACCGATAAGCGTCCCTGCATGACGCGGAGCCGAACTTGCTGCATTTTCCGGATTTTGGCCGCCGCGCTTTCAATTTCAATGTTTGTGCACGCAGCTTTTTCGCCGGCCCGAGCCTCGGAATTTATTTCCGCGGACGAAATCCGCCCCGGCATGCGGGGATATGCGCTGGCGCAGTTCCACGGCTCCCAAATCGAACGGTTCGACGTCGAAATCGTTTCGGTGTACGGCAAGCGACATCCGAACAAAAGGTTCTTCCGCAAAATTGTCGCGCTCGTTGGCGGCGGACCGCTCGAAATTAGCCGCGGAATTTCCACCGGATTCTCCGGCGCGCCGGTTTACATCGGCGGCAGACTGGCGGGCGCGATTGACGGCACCGCGGCGTTTTCGGCGAAAAACTACGTAACGATTACGACAATCGAAGAAATGTTGACGCTTTTCGATGCGTCTTCTCTGCGGGAATATTCGGCTGCCGGAGAATCGGCGGAAATCGATGAAATCGCCGGAAAAGGCGTAAGTGCCGCCGCGAACGGCACGCTTTTCGCCGGAAATGCCCAGTTTTCCGCCGCGAACGGATTTCCATTCGAAGTTGTACATGTGGACAGTTTCGAAGCCGCGGCTAGATATGCCTCGTCGCCAGACACGCTCGCTTTCGTAAAATGCGCGGGCGGCATCGTCGCCGCGGACAACCTTGCCGGCATCGCGTTTCCAGTTTCCGGCGCGCCCGCGTTCGGGCCGGGCGGCGGCGGCGCGCCTTCACTGCAGACCGCGCCGCCTTTCAGTTACGAATTTTTTCCGGTTGGCGAACCCTTCGGCTATTCGGACTTCGCGCCCGGCGCGATGATTTCGATTCCGCTCGTTCGCGGCGATTTAGACATATACATGTACGGCACCCTGACGTACGTTTCGCCGGACGGCAGGTTCATGGCGTTCGGCCATTCGATTGACGGCGGGCGCGGCACGGTGTCCCTGCCGGTTGCGCGTGCGCACGTTTACACGACGCACACGACGCTCGAGCAAAACTGGAGTCTAATCGCCAGCGGACCGGTGGTGGGAACGCTTACGGAAGACCGGATTGCCGGCGGCGCAGGTAATTTGCTGCCATTCACCGACTACTGCCCCGTAAGCGTAAAGGTGGCAGTTCACGACACCGGAAGATTCGACGAAGCGCATGTCGAGGTTGTGCGCAGCGCTCGGCATTTTCGCGATTGGTTTTCGAGCGCGGCGATGTGGGCGCTCGAACGAACGGCGGATTACTGGGGCGAAGGGACGGCGCACTTCGTGATTCGGATGAAACTGCCCGATAGAGACGAGCCGGTAGTCATAGAGGAAGTGGCGTATTCGCCTTCGGACTGGCGCGCGCCGGCAAGCGCGATTTTAAGCGCCGCCGCGACGAGACTTACCGCTTCGGAAGTTGGCGAGTTCGCGCCGGAAAGCGTGGAAATCGAATGCGATTTGGTAAAGGCAGAGCGCACCGCGCGAATTTGGAATCCGCGGTTCGGTATCGGCGGCGGCAAGGACTTTAAGCCGTTCAAAGGACAAAAGGACGCCGAAAACGCAATCGCCGCCGAGATTTCGCCGGGCGGGCAATTTTCGGTAAATTACAACATCGTGCTTCCGGGCGGCGAAGTGCGCGAAGCGTTTGTCTCCATAGGCGTGCCGGACGATTTTCCGGAAGGCAAGGCGAGATTGCAAATACGCGGCGGCGGGAATCGCGCGCCGGTGGAGCGCGGGCTTTCGCCGCAGCTTGCCGAGATTTACTCGAAGGAAACCGGCAATCTGACCGGTTATTACGTGCCACGGCCCGCAAGAATCCGCGGGGATTTGTACGCCGAAATCGCGGGCATCGAAACCGGCGGCAAAGTAATCGTAGAAATCGTATGCATGGACGAAAAGGAACGCGACGAGGCGGGACTTCTTCCACGCGGCCATGCGGAAGTGGCGCTCAGCCAGTCGCTCGATGGCGCGCCGCTGTTCGTGTGGACGGACTATCGCGGCGCGTTCGGCTTCGAAGTTGAAATCAAGAAAAAGCTGCCCGCAGCTTGATGACCGGCGCTAGGACGAAAAGACCGAAAATTACCATCGCGGGTGGCAGTCGGCGCAGGCGCGCGTTCCGTCGGACGGGCATTTGAGCGGGGGCGCCAATGGCTCCCACGCCCCGCAGGACAAGGCGGCCATCGCCGCGAAGATAAGCGCGAAAAGCGCAACGTGTCTCAAAATCGTTTTATACATATCGCTCCTCCTCGGTTCCGCCCGCTTTGGCGGACGATTTTCGTACAACGATTAAACAATCGGTTCGCAATATTATATCAAATCCGAGCCTGCCATTCCTAACTTGCGCGCTTCCGCAAAATTCGGCCGGTCGCGAAACCGGAAGCAATGTGTTAAAATCGAATCGGAGGTTGATTCAGTCATGCTCGAAAAGGCGTTTCATTATCTGAAGCTTCTGCCGAAGCTCGTGGGGCTGTTCGGCTACGCATATTTCAGTCCGGCCGTGCCGCTCTACCTGAAGGCGGCGGCTATCGCCGGAATTACATATTTCTTTTCGCCGCTGGATCTCGTTCCCGACATTTTCACGCCGATCGGGCTTCTCGACGACCTAATCCTATCGCTTCTCGTCATGCAGCGGTTTATCGCCTTGATTCCGAGAGAGACGCTTGAACCTATGATGAGAAAACTTGGCGTGACGCACGAAGAAATCGAATTCAGCGTCGAGGAAGCCGCGAAGGAAATCTATTCGGCGGCCAAGTCCCTATGGGTAGCTGTCAACGAAGGCTATGACAAAATAGTCGAATATTATGGCGAGCGCAGGCGCGAAAAATTGGCCGAAGCGGTAATCGAAGAGCATAACGAAGCCAGTTGACCCGTATTACCGCCTGAAGCGGAGCTATGTGAAGGCGTTCCGCCTCATTATTCGCACGTACTACCCACGCCCGCGGTGTTAGAATGATTTCGTGGAGAAGCTTCGCATAGTCTATTTCGGTTCCGGCGCAATCGGCATTCCCGCCCTTCGCTCGCTCATCCACGATCCCCAATTCGAGGTTGCCGCAGTAATAACGCGTCCGGACGCGCCGGCAGGCAGGAGGATGGAGCTTTGCCCCACTCCGGTGTGCAAGTATTTAACCGACGAGCTTGCCGGCACGGCTACGCTGGTCGAAACCGAAAGTGCAGAACATCTGGCCGATGAGGCAAGCGAAGACCGAATTCTGGTACTCACGCCGGCGTATGTAAAGGGAAACAAACCGCTTCAAAGGTTTCTCGCCGCGGTAAATCCCGACGCGCTGGTTGTAATCAGCTACGGCCAGATTCTTACAAACCTGATTTTGAATAAAGCGAAATGGCCGGTATGCGTTCACACGTCCGCTTTGCCCAAGCTGCGCGGCGCAAGCCCGGTTCGCACGGCGCTACTATTGGGATTTCAAACAACCGAAGTCTGCACGTTTTTGATGACGCCGCGCATGGACGACGGCGGCGTTTTGATGAGACGGACCATAGAGATTTCGCCGGACGACAATTTCAGGTCGCTTTGCGAGAATTTTTCGCTGGAAATTCCTTCTTTGTTGAGCGAAACGCTTGCCGGGCTTGCGTCCGGAATGATTTCTCCGCAACCGCAGAATGAAAACGATGCAACGTATACGCGGCTCATTTCAAAAGACGACGCTTGGATCGATTGGGCATCTTCAGCAGGCGACGTGTGCAATTTGATAAGGGCGTTCACGCCGGACGCCGGCGCGCTGACGACGTTTCGCGGAAGGCGGGTAAAGTTCGAGATGCCGGCGGAAAGTCAGGATGATTCGTTTTCGGGCGGCGCGCCGGGCGAAATTTTGCGTGTCGACGCGTCCGCGGGATGCATCGAAGCCGCAACCGGTTCCGGCACCGTCAGGATTTTCCGAATCCAGCCGGAAAGCCGCCCGTGGCTGTCGGTCAGGGAATTCGTGAACGGATTTTCGCCGCGGCCGGGCGAGCGGTTCATATCGGACGCGGAAATAATCGCCGCAAGGCCGCCGCTCGTCACGCGGGCGCAATCGAAGGATTCCGCGCGAGGCGAGCCGGGGAAAATCGCCGGCACAGCGAAAGAGGGCTGGGGGCGCGCCGATAATGGTTGACCGGACGAAATCTTCCGGCATTCATGCGCTGCGCGCGGCGGCTGCCGTGCTCGCAGATATTTTCGACAAAATCGACCGCGGACAGCCGTTTCAATCAAGCCACCGGCTTTGCGACGCGGAATGCGAAAAATCCGGACTGAAAGGCGCCAGAGCCGCTCGAGTGTACGACTCGGTTCTCGGCGCGCTGAGGTGGCGGGACAACCTGGACGAGACGCTTAAAAAACATCTGACGAAAGGGAAACTGAAATTCGCGCCGCTCGAACTCGGCCTGCTGCGCGCCGCCGCATACGAAATTTGCATTCGCCGTCAGGACGAACCTGCGGGACTCGTGAGCGAAATAGTGGAAATCGCGAAGGGCATTTCGACAAGCGGAAAAGATTTTCACAAATTGGCGAACGCCGTTTTAAGAAAACTCGCGGCGAGCCCGGCCAATCTTCCGCCGGAAGACAGTGCTGAATTAAAGGAATTCGCGTCCTATTACTCGATGCCGAATTGGATGCTCGAAAAGCTGAGCAATCAGCGGAGCGAAGACTTTGCAAAGGCGGCGGCACGCGCCACCGGGGATAAAATCGTACATCATTTGAGGGTCAATCCGTTCAAAGAGGCGAACGAAGAGCTTCCCGCCGCGCTCGGCGCTCGCTCGCTCGGCACGATTTGCGAAGGTGCGTGGGAAACGGACTCGCTATCGGGCGAGGTACGCAAAGCGAACGCAGAGGGACGGATTGTCGTCCAAACGCTGCCCAGCCAAATCGCCGCTGTAATGCTCGACCCCCGGCCGGGCGAATCGGTTCTGGACGCGGCGTGCGGCGCGGGAATCAAGGCGGGCCATTTGTGCGCCTTAATGTCCGGCTGGGGCGAAATAGTTTTTCTGGATAAGTCCGAGGAGAAGCGCCGGGATTGCGCTTCGAATTTCGAACGCTGGAACATTCCGATGCCGGACTATTTGATTTGCGACGTTTCCCGCCCGGAATCCTTTGAGAGAACGGTAGAACGATATGAAAAATTCGACGCGGTTTTGCTCGACGCGCCTTGCACGGGAAGCGGCCTCGTTCATCATTTGCCGGAAAAGCGATACACCTTGCGGGAAAAGGACCCCGCGGTTTTCGGTGCGCTTCAGGCGGCGATGCTCGAAAATTGCCTTCGCGTTCTCAAGCCCGGCGGCAGGCTCGTTTATTCCACATGTTCGCTTTGGCGCGAGGAAAACGAAGACGCTACCGCCGCCGCGCTCGATAGGCTTGGCGACGGATACGAAAGCGAGTTCAACCGGATTTTCGCTCCGTCGGGTGCGCATCCGGGCTTTTATATTGAAAAAATATCGAGGTTGGCATAGAATTTGCGCCGGTCTTGATGTATTTTTAACCTTTCCGGGCATCGAATGTCACGTTCCAAAGTAAAACCGAGGTCTGACCGCGCCGGTTGCGTAGGCGCGATGGTCGTGGTCATTTTGATCGCGGTCGTTGTCGCGCTCGCCATTCTTATCGTGCGCGCCCTCTCCGGGGAGTTCGGAAACCAGCGGGCGAACGTGCTCGTTCCCGACGTGCGCGGACTTACCGCGGACGAAGCTGTGGGGCGATTGAGCGAAGAAGGATTGAAACTCCGCCAGCGCGACCCGATATTCAGCGACGAAGTGGAAATCGGCAAAATAGTTCATCAAGACCCGACGCCGAACAGACTTGTCAAACAGGGACGCAGCATCGAAGTAAGTTTGTCGAAAGGCCCGAACGCATACCTTATGCCCAATCTCGTCGGGCTCGACCTTGCCCTCGCGCAGGAGCGGCTTACCGAAACCCATCTATACCTCGGCCGCGTCGAAAAGATTATCAACCCCGGTATGCAGGAAGGCGTGGTCGTCAGCCAGGTTCCGGCCGCCGGAGTCAAAATGCCCGCTTCGACCGCGGTGCACCTCGTCGTCAGCGTGAAAAAGACGGACGAAACCGTGGCGATGCCGGACCTCGTCGGAATGATGCTGACGAACGCGGAAGGGCTTGTCACATCTCAAAACTTGATGCTTCGCAAAGTCAAGTACGTTTATCACGAGGGCGTCGAATTCGGCCAGATTGTCAGTCAGGATCCGCCTTCCGGAAAGGCCGTCGCGCTGGGCGGCGCGGTGACCGTGGAAGTTGCGATTGACAAAAACACTTCGGCCGCGGTCGTCAGAAACTTCCGGATTCGCGTCAAAGTGCCGAAAGGTCCGGAGACGCAGGAAGTGAAAATCGCCGTTGACGACAGGCTTGGCAACAACGAGGTTTATAAACAGCGCCATCGCGTTGGCGAAGTCATCACCCAGCAGATAAAGGTCGAAGGAGAGGCGCGCATAATCGTTTCGGTGGACGGCCGCGTGATTCGAGAGGACGTAATCTGACAAAGGGAGGAAAAATAGAATAATGAAAATCGCTCCCTCGCTGCTTGCATCGAGCGCTGCGTCGTTCGCGAAGTCCATCGCCGAATGCGAATCCGCGCGCGCCGATTTGATTCACTGGGACGTGATGGACGGGCATTTCGTACCCAACCTGACTTTCGGCCCGCCCGTAATCGCGGACGCAAGAAAACTCACCGATATTCCATTCGACGTCCACTTGATGGTGACGAATCCCGCGGCATATCCGGAAGCTCTTCGCGATGCGGGCTGCAAATACGTCAGCTTTCACGCGGAAACCGAGCCTCATTCGCACGGACTGCTTCATGCGATAAAGAATCTCGGCATGCTGGCTGGCGTCGCTCTCAATCCGCAGACCCCGCCGGAATCTCTGGCATATCTTTTCGGCTCGCTCGATTTCGTTCTCGTAATGACCGTTAATCCGGGATTCGCCGGACAGAAATTCATCGAAGATTGCCTTCCGAAAATAGAATGGTTGTCCGCCGAAAGGGAACGGCGCGGACTTACGTTCGAAATCGAAGTGGACGGCGGCGTTACGCAGGATAACGCGCATCGCCTTGCGGGCGCCGGAGCTGACATACTCGTCGCCGGAAAGGCGTTTTTCGATGCCGCGGACAAATCGAAGTTCGCTGAAGCCGTTCACGCTCTTGAAGGCGGCGGTCTTCCGCGCTAGTATTCGCCTTTCACGTTATGGAGATTTCAAAAAGTATGTGCGACTATCTTTTCACGTCCGAATCCGTAACCGAGGGTCATCCCGACAAGCTGTGCGACAAAATCAGCGACGCCATCCTCGACGACCTGCTCCGTCAGGACCCCGCATCGCGCGTGGCGGTGGAAACGTTCGCCGTAACCGGCCTCGTCCTCGTCGGCGGCGAGGTGACGACCGAAGGTTACAGCGACGTCACCCAAATCGTGCGGGAAGTTATTCTCGAAACCGGCTACGGCTCAAGCGACGTCGGGCTGGACGGGCGCTCGTGCGGCGTGGCCGTCGCCATAAACAAGCAATCGAGCGACATCGCGGGCGGCGTGGACAACCCGATGGAAGTGCGCTATTCCGGCGGCGCGGCGAGCGACGACTTCGACAAAACCGGTGCGGGCGACCAAGGGCTGATGTTCGGTTACGCCTGCCGCGACACCGACTGGCTTGGAGCGGGCCATGAAGACGCGCTGATGCCCATCCCCATCTATCTTTCTCATTTGCTGGCGCGCAGGCTGGCAGACATTCGCAAGGCCGGCGTGGTTAGCGGTCTAAGGCCGGACGGAAAAACTCAGGTGACGATGCGCTACGGAAAAAACGGCGCGCCGCGGCTTCACACGGTGCTCGTAAGCGCGCAGCACGACCCTGAGCTAGAACGAGAGGACGTTGAAAAAATCGTCGCCGAGCACGTTTTCGCAGCGGTAGTTCCGGATTCGATTCTGCCGCCGAAAGGGTGGGACGGCGTCGTCACGCTGGTGAATCCCAGCGGCCGGTTCGTGCAAGGCGGCCCGTTCGCCGACACCGGAATGACCGGAAGAAAAATAATCGTGGACACATACGGCGGAATGGCGCGCCACGGCGGCGGCGCTTTCAGCGGCAAGGACGCGACGAAAGTTGACAGAAGCGGCAGCTATTACGCCAGATACGTGGCGAAAAATCTCGTAGCTGCCGGCGCGGCGGACAGGCTAGAGGTGCAGGTTGCATACGCCATCGGCAGAGCGGCGGCGCTCTCGCTGTCGTTCAACGATTTCGGGACGGCGAAAGTGCCGCTCGACAAAATCTACGAAATTTTGCATGACCGGGATTTATTCGACTTTCGGCCCGCGGCGATAATCCACAATCTCGAACTGCGCCGGCCGATTTTCTCGCAAGTGTCGAACTACGGCCACTTCGGCCGCACCGACCTGAACCTGCCTTGGGAACGCACGGACTTGGCCGAGCGGATTAAAAAGGCGATGTAGCTTGAACGCCGCAAAGTGCTGCAACGCTATGCGCGGCACGCGGCCCTCGCCCGGTCTACAATTTGCGATGCCATCCGAAGCCGGCTATTCGCGCAGTTGAAAAGGAATACATCACGGGGTATAATCCACTGGCGCGCAGTGGTTTTCCGTTTGCAGGATTCGAGAAAGCAGAAACCGAATTTGTCCGATGTCGCGCCGGGGAAGGCTTGACGAAATGAAAACGCCGATAAAACCGGATTGGCTCGTCCTCGAAGAAGGCGAGGAATACATCCGGCCGCTATGGCGCAAACCTTCCCCGCAAAGGTTGCTTATGCAATTTGTTTCATTTGTCGCTGTCTCGTTGCTTTTAACTAGGCCAATCGTTCCTGGTACCGGCAATCCACCGCCAATTCCTTTGTGGATTGGTTTGATTGCTATTGTGGCCCTTTTTGGTTGGGTTATAAAGATATATATGCTTGTTCCTGCCGGGCATTTGACTACTCGGCGAATATTCAATTGCTTCGGCTTAGACACGAAGGCTAAAGAGATAAGGCTCGAAAAAGTCACTGGCGCGATTCCGGATTTTTTTCCCAGCGTGAGCTCGCTTTTTAACTGGCTTGATGTTTATTACTTGGACGAAAATAACAAGCAAACACAGCGCGGGTTTGAAATTAGACAACAGAAAGAAATTTCGGAGTTAATCAAACACTTGGCGGTAAAGGAAAAACTGAGACTTGGGGACCATATCGGCGCGTCGATGCTGCTTGGCCGCGAAGATTTCTATTACGAACCGAAGGGGGCTGCAAATGGCGAAAAGTGATTCGCATAAAATCCCGAAATGGCTGAAGCTCGAGGAAGGGGAGGAATATGTTCGCGGGTTTCGTACATCGAGCGAAGAAGTGATTATGATGATTTTACTTTATTCATTCTTTGGCTTGGGATTTATATGGATTTGGAGTATGCTGCATGGCACTCCTCTAAAATATCCCCCCTTACCATTGGCGCCGCTTATGCTTTTTTATGCAATTCGATTGATAATATTCTATATGCGTGGCTGTCTTATCGCCCATTTGACTTCCAATAACATATTCGTTACGAATAACCATTCGCTAACTCTAAGGGGATTCGCAATAATTCCGCTTGATTCTGTTTTGTCGGTGCAATTTGCAGGAAGACCATATGAGTATGGAACGGTACGCATTATTTATAATCGAAAAGGGAAAAGGCGAAGATATAATGTTAGCATCGAAGATTACGAAGGTTTTATAAAGATTGTCTCGGCTCGAATAACGTCTTCGCCCGCACAGGGCAATTCGAATGCCAAGGAGTGCAGCGGCAATGCGTGAAATCCCGCCTGTCATATTGCCCGATGGTACAAACTCGAAGAAGGCGAGAAGTATGTACGCGGAAATGTACTCTTTTGTACTTCGGAAAGTAAGGGATTTACTCCTTGCCTAAGCCATTATATATTGGGCATCGTCCCGCTTGCATACGTATTATATTACGTATACGCAGAATATCCGAGCACATTCTCGTACGTATGTATTTTCGTTATAATGTTATACGTTTTGAGACAGGCGTCTTATATCGGATATATACATATATCCAATGAAGATCAAAGCGCGCTGACTACGAATAAGCGCATTTTACTCAATAATCGCTTTCCCTCGATAGCTCCGTCATTTGTAAGTGTTTCTTTTGCGAGCATAAATTCAATCGAATACGTTCGCGAGTATGAAAAGAAAGAGCTTATGAAAAATCTCTATTTATATAACGGCCGAACCGAAACGGCTTACGTAAAAGTTAAATCCGTCAGGGATTATATCGCCGAAGTCGCGCCGCTTATAAAGCGCGAAAAGGAAATCGCGACCGCGGCGGAATAGGACGCGCCCGGCTTATCCGAACAACTTCTTCGCGAGTTCGCTTCTGCCGTCCGCGTCCGGCGCGGGTTTGGCAGCCGCATTCGCGGCCGCGCCGCCGCCGTCTTCGTCTTCGATTTCCGCGTCCGCGCCCGCGGCGAACGCGCTTTCCATTTCTTTCGCGGTTATCCCCACGCGCTCCCGAAGCGTAATCGGCGTCGTCAAATGAGCATGCGGCATGACCGTTATCGGCGGGAACGGCGGCCGCATTTTGGAAAACACAAGCCCCAGCGCCTGCGAAATCGACTTCGCCGGCGTCATCCCCCACGCGCTAACTTCCGCGTCCGGCAAATTTGAAACGAGAATCACTCGGTGGGTTTCGGTGCGTTTTCGAAGCGACAAAACGAGGTGTCCCAGCGCGGAATAATTCGTCCTAAGTTTCATGCTCACGTCGTGGCTGGTTTTCAGCGGTTTCCACGAATCGAACGCCGGATGTCCCATCCCCTCGGTGCATTCCGCGACAAGCACCAGCGTCCCGCCCGCGGGATTTAGCAGGTTCGTCGCGTTCACGAGCGCCTTGTGCGCCTGATAAAAATTGATGTCGCGCGGATAGCCGCCCGCTCCGGCGACGATAAGCTCGCAGTATTTTTGGCTTTCTCCGTCCACGAGCAAGCCGTAGTGGTTCTCGACGAACTGGCAGCCGATTCTGTGCGCATACGTATAATCGCCGGCGAAAACGCCCGCAAGGTCGCCCTCCGGCGTAAGAGCGACGTCCATTAGAAAATCGGGCCGAAGCTCGCTCGCCGCGTCCACCATATCTTCGTGCACGGGATTGCCGAGCATACTGCCGGGTTTGACGCGTTCGTGAAAATCTCCGGTCTCCTTGTCGATTGCAAGCGAATGGTTTTGAATGATGCTGTCTTTCGCCGCGACGCCGGGGAAAAGCGCCTTTCGCCCGCCGGTGAAACCCGCGAAATAGTGATACGTAATGCTGCCCGCGAGAATGATGAAGTCCGCGTCCGCCGCAGCTGGGTTGAAAAAGAGCACGGTGCCGAGCCGAGTTTTCCCCGCCCGCCGCAGCTTTTCCGCGTTCGTGCCGTCGTGCTGAACGATGCCGTATTTTTTAAACACTCCCGCCCCGAAATGTTCGACCAATTCCGCGCCGGTCATTTCGCGGTGAGTGCCGTTCGCGGTAAGAATCGTTATTTCTTTCGCCGTCAGCCTGGCCCGTTTTTCAAGCTCTTCGAGGAGAATCGGCAGCGTGAGAGTGTAAAGACACTTTCTCGTGTTGTCGCTTACGATTATGCAGACGTTTTTCTTGCCCTTCGCGAGTTCGTACAGCGGTCTTGCCCCGATGGGATTTCTTAGCGCGCGCAGAATTTCGTTTCGCGGATTAGTGACGGGAAACACCGGCGCCGGCACTACCTCGCCCGCCTCGATTCCCGGCGGCACCGCCAACGTTTGCGTCCCCATTCCAAACTTGAGGGCGTATTCCAACATGCGAAGTATTCTACACCACTTTTCGCGCCGAATGTCAATGCGCCGGGCGCCGTCTCGCGCCGGCGGCGGCTATCCGCCTTTCGTGAATTGGTGATACCAGTTGTACCATCGCCTGTATTTCGACGATTCCGGATATTTCAGATAGGTTTCCTTGCTGTCTATAAGCACCTGCGGCCCTCCGGTTATCAAAAGAAAATCGAGCGCCGCTTTTTCGCATTCCACTTCTTCTTCCACTCTGCCGAGCTCGATTCCTTGCCTGCGCAGCTCGACGTGCATGGCTTCGTGGACGAGCGTCGAGGCATAGTTGAAAACCGACCAGTCGCTAGTTACCGAAACGTCCGTGCCGAAAGCCATACGGGTTTTAATCCACATTTTGCCCGACAGGCTTTCGACCATCGCGCCCACGCCGTGCAGGTTTATGTGGTGGTCGTTCACGAGCATCCGCCGCTCGTTTTGCAGTTCGGTTACGCTCGTAATTCTGTCCGCGACGAATTCGTAATATTTCGGCGAGCGCGTTTTCATCAGTCCGAGCGTGAGAAGGGTTCGGGTTTTGAAAAGCTCGTCGCCTTCGATTTTCAGCCACGCGGCATCGGATTCGGACAGCGGCTGCACGTTCGCCTGCACTTCCGTCGCAAGCCCGAAATACTCGTCGTTGTATTGCCGGTATAGAAAATAAAACGCCTGCGTAAGGCCGAGCGCGACGAAGGCGAAAAGCCCGATGAATTTCCAAACGGACTTCAGCTTCCGCCGCTGAACGCCGTATTTCGGCGGCGCGAATTCTACGTCGCAAATCATAGGGAAGCTGCAATACGGACAGGCTTCCTGCGTGAGCGCCACTTCCTTTTGGCAAACCGGACATGCGATTGAAGTTCTTTCTTCCACTTTTTAGGCGCCTTGCGGACGCGGCTTGCCGCTTCTGAACCCGATGGACGGCTTCGCCTTCGCCTGGCGGGCGAATTCCTCGTAGCGGCTGACGAGTTTGTCCCACTCCGCAAGGTCCGGCTGGCGGGTTTCGATTGCGGCGAGCAGGTCTTTCATTTCGATGGGGCGCGACACGCCGGTGGCGATCGCTTCTTTCCACGGAATGGTCGCCGCGTCGTCCACGATTTGCCGGATGCTGTCCGAGCTGTGCAGTTCCGTACGGCGCGCAAGCTCGAACGCGTCAACGCCTTCCCGGTCGACGAACGGCTTTTTCTCGATATACAGGCTGAAAATCGCCGCGCGCTCCGCGGCGTCGGGCGGAGGAACGAAGATGCTTTTTCCGAACCTGCCCGCCCGCCGAAGCGCAAGGTCCACGTTCCAAGGCGCGTTCGTCGCGCCCAGGATAAGCACGTTCTTGTTGTCGCTGCCCGTGCCGTCCATTTCGGTAAGAAGCTGGCTTATGATTTTCTTTTCCCATCCGGTATGCGTGTCTTCGCGCGCCATCCCGAGCGAATCGAGTTCGTCGAAAAAGATAATGCTCGGCGTGTTCTTGCGCGCCACCCGGAAAATCATCGATATCGCCTTTTCCGAATTGCCGACCCATTTGTCGAGAACGTTCGAAAGGTTGACGATTATGAACGGAATGCCGCATTCGCCCGCGGCGGCTTTGGCGATCATCGTTTTGCCGCAACCGGGAGGGCCGAAAAACAATACGCCGCCGCCCGCGCCTTTGCCGTACTTTTCGGCGAGCTCCGGATACGTCAGCGGATACTTGATGGTTTCGCGAATGATTTCCTTGACTTGGTCCAGACCGGCGATATCCGCGAAAGTCTCGGCGGGAACTTTTTGCTCCACGAATTTGTCGTCCCCGCCGGAAAGGTACGCGCTGTAAAGGTCGTCGTCCATCCCCATCGCCTGGCGCTTCATTATCGATTGCTCGCGGCCGATATGCGCTTCCATAAGCGCGGGGTCGAGTTCGAGCGCTTTCGCGTAATCCTCAAGCGCTTTGTCCGACATTTCGAGCTGGTCGTACAGCCTGGCGCGGCCGAGGTAGTGACGCGCCATCGCCGGCTCGATTTCGATTAGCGAATTATATTCTTCTAGCGCTTCGATGGGCTTATAGTTCATCGACAGCGCGTGCGCATACGCCGCCCGAAAGTCGTTGTCCTCCGGCGCGAGCGAAACGTACGCCCGCATATCGTCGAGAGCGCGCGCATAATCCTCGCGTTCGAGATAATACTCGGCTCGCCTTCGCCTGAATTCCGGTCTGTCGGGGAACAGCCCGATCATCCTTTCGAGTTCGGACGGTTGGCGGTCGAAAATGCTTTCGCCGAACGTCTTTTCGGTGTTGTAAACGAGAAGGTCGGGAACATGCGGGAAAAACGACAGCCCGATTTTGGCGACAGCTTCCGCTTCCCGGTATTTATCGTCGTCGGCGAGGTCGTCCGCGAGATCGACGAACATAGGCGGCGCGAACTTGCGCTTGCGGATTGCCGGGTCTATGTATTTCAATAGAGCGACAACCGCGCCGACAAGCGTGAATTTCTCCTCGACGTCGCTAATGTTGTCCAGAAAATCCGTAATCAGCATAAGCGCGGGCCGTACGAGGTCTCGACGAAACCGCGCCGTGAGAGGCAAAATCACGCCGCTGATGAGCAGCCCCGCCATTCCGGGCATGCTCGAACCTTCGCGAGACTTGATGTTCATCTGGCTGAGGAGCCGCATAGCGTCTTCGAATTTACGAACGGACTTGCCGAGAATGTACCAAACGGCGGTTTGAATGGAATCGTCCTCGGATTCCGCCAGCTGTAAACCCACGTCGAAAAACTCGCGCGACTTCACGGTCTCTTCGCCGGGCAGCGGAATACCCGTAACGATTGCCTGCAAGTTCGTGCGGATTTTTTCCGGCGAATCCTTGAACGCGCCGTCTCGTGCGGCGAATCTGACTATTCCCGCGACGGACTTCCAATACTCGATTGAATCCTTCAGAGTGGATTCGTGTGTCATGTGCGTCATCTCCGTTTGCGGCACGCGTCCGGCCGGACACGCCGCAAGCTGCAAAGTATACAGGAAAAACCCAAGAAACCGGAAAATCGGGGGTTAATGAGAGCTATCCCCGAACAGCCGGTCGATTACTTCCGCGATTAGGACGCTTCTGTTGCCGTTCGCGTTTGGCTTGACCGGCTCCAAAAGGAAACTTTGCTCCGGGTCGTGAACAATCGAAACCGGCGTCCCCACCGCCGCCATCGAGAACAGCTCTTTTGCGTCTTCGCGTGCGAGCCGGATGCAACCGTGGCTTGCCGGCCTTCCGAGCAACTTGTAATAGGATTGGCCGAGAAGCCCGTGTATCCCGTATGCGCCGTCCGCCGTAATCGCCATCCAATGCGTCATGGTCGCGCTATATTTTTTGCTGTATGCCTGAACGGATTTGTTTTTAATCGAAAAATCGCCCTTCGGCGTGGAATTTCCGCCTTTGCCGCTCGAAATCAAGTATTCCGCGATAATTCCGCCGCCGCCGTCGAACGCGTATAAACGCTGGTCCGCCAGATTGATGACGATGCTGGCGACGTACCTTTGCGGCCCGGCGTTTTGGTCGGCCGAATAGGCCGAATAAGGCACGAAAAACGCCGCCGCCGCCGCCGCAAATGCAATTAAAGCTACGGATAACTTCGCTTTCATCATCAAATTATACCCACCGAACTCCGGTTGATTTTTTTTCTGTGCGCATCATAGCGTGAAAGGCGACGGGAAAAGGCCGCTGAACGGCACAATCGAAGGTTGTCCTTCTTTTTCCGCTATTACGACGCAATTTTCGGCAGCAAATTCGGCGATTACCTGAAGGCATGCGCCGCATGGCGCAATCGGATTGTCATGCTCGGAAGCGACCGCGACAGCGACAATTTTGGACGCTCCGGCATTCGAAATCATCGCGGCGACGGCGTTTCGCTCGGCGCAAATCGTAAGCCCATAGCTTGCGTTTTCCACGTTCGTTCCCGTGAAAACCCCGCCGGAATCGGTCAGCAAAGCCGCGCCGACCTTGAAATTCGAGTATGGCGAATACGAGCGCATCAAAGCGGCTTTCGCCTCGTCCAAAAGTGCGATTGCGGCGGAGAATTCGATTCCGCTGGTCATATCCGTCAACCGTTTACGCTTCCGGCAAGTCGCCGAAACAGATTTCGTAGTAAGTGTCGGTGAAGTCAACCAAATGATACTTTTCTTTTTCGGCAAGTTCTTGAAGCTGCGAGCGCGGTACGTCCAAGTATCTTCCAGCCATAATCGCTGCATTTTGACGCCTTGGAAGCACCTTCAGGTTGTTTTGCTTCGCCACTTCGGTCATTTTTTCGATTGCCGCGCGCGGTACCCTGCATGCTTTCGTGCCGTTTTGATACTCGTATAGAGCTAGTTCGAACGGCTCGCCGGCGACATTGATCGATTTGGTTTCGATGCGCTTCCTTTCGATCGTGACCGTTCCCTGCCCCTCTACTGTCTCCACGTCGAGGGTTTCGAGGGCATGCTCGTCGTCAATAGATGCACTCACCGCTTGAGTTTCTTCTTTGATTTCGGGTTCGGGCCGGCGTACAGCGGGCTCAGGCACGGGCGCGGGCGCAGGCGCGGGCGCGGGTTCCGGCTCCGGTTCCGGCGCGGGCGGCGGCGCGAATGTCTGCGGAGCGGCCTCGGGTTCCTCGCTCGATATCGCTCCTGCCGTTTGGTCAATTTTCAAGTAATCCGGCTCTTGATAAGTTTCCGGCGCAGGCGCGGAAGCGCCGATTTCACGCGCCAAATCCAGCGGCGAATAATCGTCTTCGGGAGCGGGTGCGGAAGCTTGCTCGGGTTCCTGGGGTTTGACTGCCTCCTGCTCGCCGATGTCGTATGCCGGAGCGGAAGCCGGTTCCTCGGACGCCCCTATTTCGTATTCCGTTTCCTGCGGCTCCGGAGCGGGAGCCTCCGATTGGGTCGACCGCTCCCTTTCGGCCCTGTCGCCGGCCAAATCGAAATAATCCGTCCTGCTCGCGGACTGCTGTACGGGTTCTTCCTGCGGAGCGTAATCCCGATCTCGCGCATCAGGCGCGGACGCGGCGGATTTCGCTCTCGGGCGGTTGCGGAACTCGACAACTCTTTCAGGAATCTTTGCTTTCTTGCGGCCGAAAAGCCCGGAAAGCCAGCTGAAAAGACCCATTTGGTTTCTCCGAAACGGTTAAAGGTTGAGTATAGCCGCAATTTATACCGCGCGCAACAGGTATATCCGCAAAGCCTCTCCGGCTGGAGGCGATTTCAGGACAGCGTGAGTTCCGCGCCTGCCGCGCCGGCAACAAGCCGGCCGCGAGAACCGCTAACGGACTGGCCGAAACCGATGTTGTCGATTTTGCACACGTTTTCGCAAACGTGAATTCCCCTCGCTCCGGGCAGGTTTTCGTGCAGAAAATCGATTATATCGGCGATTTTCTCCTCGCCGAAGTCCCTTTCCAAAACTATTCTGCAGTTTCCCTGAACGCCCTCCCATTGAGCGATGGGCAAAAACTCGACGAAAAGCTGCCAATAGCATTTGTAGGAAAACGCCCGCACCGCCGCCGCGTCTTCGAGGATAATGCCGCGCGAAACCTCCGCCCCGAAGTCCGAGCCGGCCGCGTCGCTGCCGGGAACGGCAAACAGAGTTTTGCCGCGGTCGAGCATCCACCAATCGAGCTTTACGGCTCCCATAACTGCTCCTGTCATAACCGCGTAATCTTACTTTCAACCGGGCGCCGTGTCAATTCCATGCCGGGCGCCGCTCAGCCCGGCCGTCAAACGAAGATGGTTTTAATCCGCCACTTTCTATACCTTCGCTTTCCGAAAGGCGGAAGCCCGGCGTAGACTTCTTTCAGTTTCGCCGCTTCTTCGCCCGCAGCGGCAAGCTCGCCCATCGCCTTCAAAGCCTTTACGAGAAAATATCGCGCTTCTATGTTCGAGCCGTTGTCCGATACCGCCGCCCGAAAATCCGCTTTCGCATCCGCCGTCCTTCCGAGCATAAGGCGCGCCCTGCCGCGAAGCGTATAAAACCTGTCCTTGCTGTCGCGCAGGTCGAGATTTTCGGCATCCGTCAAAACCTCCAACGCAAGGCCGGGGTCTCGCGCCGCAAGAGCAGCGTCCGCAAGCGCAAGCACGATTTTGCGCTCGCTTTTTCTAATCGAATATGCGTCCGCGAGCAGCGCTTTGGCGCGCGCATATCTGCGCATTGAAAAATAAATTTCGCCGAGTTCGAATCTGGCGTCCGCGTTCGCGCGGTTAACGAGAAGGCTGTTCAGGTAGGCAATCCGGGAATTTCTCGCCGCCCTTCGTTTGACGGCGCAAAGCGCCGCGGGCAATATGAACGCGAGAATGATGAGCCAGCCCCAAATTGTGCCGAAGAGGAACCAGACTATGTCCAATGCGATAAATGCAGCGTAATAAAGACAGCCCACTGGCCGAGTATAACAGAGGGGTTGCCCGTGTGACGGCATTCACAAGATAAATTCTTTCGCCGAACCTCGATTTTATGGAACAAAAACGGTATAAAGCACGTCTTAAGATTGTCCTTCGAGGACGGGCGGATGTCACGACCGTAATCATGGTCCTATTTTAACCGCTCAATCTCCTCGTCCTTTAAGGATTGGATAGCAATAAGTCCCGGCCTCACCTCCCCAGCCGGGGCTTTTTTTTTCGCATCGTTCAGGTTTTTTAAGTCCGGCGGCGGCGCGAATCGCGCAATTTTCCGGTAAACGCCGCCGGTGATAGAATTCCGGCGTGTCAAAGCTTAAATTCGCTTTGGAATTGCTGGTCACTCTCGCGCTGATTGCAGGCCTTGTATGGGCCGTGTCCGAGCGAATGGAACTTCGCGCTGATTCGGACAGATTGGCTCAGGAGCGCGCGATGCCGCTTCCGGTATCCGGCACGACGTCCACCATCGTTATAAACCCGGACGGCACGACGGCGGGCATGCCGTATTCGCCCGGCGCGACGGATACGCTTGCCGGCGATGCGTCGGATTCCGGAGCCGAAAACGGTGAAGGCGATGGCTCGAACGCGGATAACGGCGCCGAGGAAGATGAAGCCGGCGGCGAAATCGAAGAAGAAAATCCGCCCGAGGAATGACGGGCTGCTGATAAGGGCAAACGATGAACGGAAACATAGCTGTAATTGTGCACGGCGGAGCGGGGAGAATTCCCGATGCCGACGTCGCTTCGTACAATGCCGGCACCGTGCTTGCCGCGTCGAAGGCGCGCGAAATCCTGGAATCCGGCGGAAGCGCGATAGACGCCGCGCTCGCCGCGGTGCGATTTATGGACTGCGATCCTTGTTTCAACTCCGGCTACGGCTCGGCGCTCGACGTTGACGGCAAAGTGTATCTGGACGGGTCCGTAATGGAAGGCGGCGGCCTAAACGCTGGCGCGGTCGCCGCGATACCGGGAATCATCCGACATCCCGCGGAACTTGCCCGGCTCATTATGGAAAAGCACCCGAGCCTTCTGCTCGCGGGCGAAGGCGCGCTCGAATTCGCGAAGGCGGAAGGCATGGAAATCTTGCCTGACGGCGCGCTGGTAACTCCGCTTCAAATCGAAAGGTGGAAAAACTGGCTGGCGCGGCGCGCGGGCGCAGGCGCGGTATTGCCCGGGCAGCCCGAAGCCGAGCCCGACGACGGCGGATACGACGAGCTTTTGAAACCGTCGGGCGATGCAAAGAAGCCTTTCGGAAACGGCGGCGATTTCGGCGGGACGTCCGGCGACACCGTCGGCGCGGTTTGCCGCGATATGAACGGCCTCATCGCCTGCGCGCTTTCCACGGGCGGCGTGCGCGGCAAACCTCGCGGCAGAGTCGGCGACACGGCTGCAATCGGCTGCGGACTGTACGCCGACAACGCCATCGGCGGCGCGGCTTGCACCGGCATTGGCGAACATATAATGCGCGCAAGGCTTGCGTCGCGTGCGCTCGATTTAATCGAGCGCGGCGCCGGCGCTAATTCGAGCGGGGGAATCGCGCAGGCGGCCGCGTCTTCCGCGGTCGAATTCATGGCGCGGCGCATCGGCGGCGAGGCCGGCGTTATTTTGCTCGATGCGTTTGGAAATCCCGGTTATGCGCATTCCACGATTCGAATGGCGGTTGCGTACTGGACGCCGGGGATGAGCGAGCCCGCCGCGGATATGGACGGCAAATTTGTTGGCTCGTAATTCGAACTATCACGCCGCCACTGACGGCGAAAAAACATAATCGCATCGCAAAACCTTGCCTCTTAACGCCCGATTTACTTGGGAGTAAGCCACGGAAGTGGCTTCTTTTTTAAATGCACGGAAGTGCATTTCTTAAAAACAACCGATCGAATATTCCCTTCCAGAACCACCTTCCGTCAAAGTCCCTCCCGGCGCATTTGCCCGACGCGCATTCGCCGCACTTCCGTGCGGCGCATAAAGAATTTACTTCCGTAAATTACTCCCAAGCGCGGCCGCGGCCGCTGCTGCGATGGCAACACCGAGCCAGTATAACCTGCGCTGTCGCACGAGCGTTTGAACTTATTCCTGCAATTCAAGCCGCTGTCCGTCATCTTCTCTTGGCTACCCTTATTCGAATATTTCTGCAATAATAACCGCAAAGAAAAGCAACAATAAATGCAAGAGCGAAGACATACAAATACTTCTGAATACAGCCACCATCTGTAAAACGAGTATCAACACTTTCTATGCCATTATTGACATCGACCTTAAGTAGCTCCTCTCCGTCTGAAACGGAACCTTCTGAATACATTTTCTGTATGTCATTAGTTATCGAGCCATCGATCTGAACAGTAAAGCGCGAAACATAGTCAATTTTTTCCATTCTCTCATCTGAAAGGATATAATGCAAGTTCAAATATTCATAAAACGGTTCATTTTCAAGCGTATAATAGGGGTCTTGAAGAATCATTTTAAACACTAGGCAGTACATTCCGGGTTTGATGTCGGGAACAAATAATAACTCTACGATTCCGGCATCCCTTAGATACTCCAAGTAATCTACTGAGAAATTGCTTCCTTGAGGGCTTTTAAAAAAATCTATATACCTGAACAGCCTAAATGTATAGGTGCTAGTGCATCCATCAACAAGTTTTTCGTCTGAATAGCCTAATTCGATTCGTTTATTATATTCATCAAAAGGAACGAAGTATGCGATAGAATATCCTCCACCTTGGTCGGGCCAACTGCCAGTTAATAATATTGGCCCTCCGATTTGTGCCCTTGTGTTAATTGCCCCCTTGATAATATACCAACCGGTTTCATAAGGCCATCTGATTTGCTCATATCTTTCTTTTACTGTCATGTGCTTGAAAGAACCTGGTTCCAATTCCTTTTCTTCACAAAAACCCGCTGACATCGCGAATATAAACGCGTAAGTAAACAAGATTAAATACTTTGCAATTCCATAAACTGCGCTCCGTAAGAAAATGGAGCCGATTGAAAAACCACCTTGAGCGTAGTAACTGCCGTCGCCGCGGCCCGCGGGGTTCACGTCTCTGCCGAGCATCCAGCTTTTGACGCGCGAGCCTTCGTACATCAGGTTCGCTCCGCTTACCTCAAGCGTGCCGCGCATGGAGTGCGGCGGCAATAGACGCCGCTCTGACTTCGGCGGGCATAGACGCCGGTTTAACTTTGGCGGCGAGACGCCGCCAGTCCTTTTTGAAATAGATATTTTTGGAATGAGATGATGCAGGCTGGAAGCCTGCGCTACGCTTGCCGGCGTAATTGTAGTTGCGCCGTGTGCTGCGCCAAATTCAGCCGCAGATTTAGAAAACCGGTTCGGCATGTTTTCTCCGCCGGGGAGATATTAACATGAAATCGCGGAAATTGCATTGGCAGCCAGTAATAATCGGTTCCCGGCGCGAAGCTCGCAGCGACTTTTCAGGCTTATTTGGCATGCTTGCATCGCCGAAGGCATGCTCATTCTTGCGCCCGGAATTTCTGCAATTCCGGAATGTCTAAATTTTCCGGCTACACTTTCCCGGCTACACATCGATAAGCACGGCGTCGCGCGGCAACTGCCTTTATATCAAGACGATGGCAGGATTTTGATTTCCTCGGTTGAAACTTGTTCGGGCTGCATCGCCACTTCGAGCATCAATCGCGCGACGGATTCCGCGTCGATCATATAGCTTCTGTCCTTTCCGGGCCTAATTTCGTCCCAAATCGGCGTATCCGTCGCGCCGACCGCGATTTCGGTGAACCGCACGCCGGAGTCCTTAATCTCTTCCCGCCATATCCGGATCATTTGAGACAGTCCGGCTTTCGTCGCGGAATAGAAACCCCAGTCTTTGTAAACTCTGCTCGCCGCCATACTGGTGTTGACGAAAATTCTGCCGCGCTTATCGGCCAAATAAGGCAGCGCGGCCTTAATGAAAACGAATGCGCCGGCGAGATTAATATCGATTTGCTCTCTCAAGTCCGCAAGCGAGGCGCCGGCAAGATGTCCGGTTTTCGCGATTCCCGCGTTGGCGAAGGCAACGTCGATTCCGCCCAAAGTTTCGGACGCCCGTTCGACGAATGCACCGACCGCCGCTTCGTCCGTCGTATCCGCTTCGGCGAAAAATGACGCCGCACCCGCGCGCTCGACCTTTTCCTGAATCGTGTAAAGCGGCGCCGCCCGCCTGCCGAAGCCTGCAACCGCATAACCGGCTCGCGCAAACTCCAGCGCGCACGCTGCGCCGATGCCCGTCCCCGCCCCGCTGATTAAAATAACTTTGGATTCCGACACTTCCCTTACCTCCGCCCGTTGCTGCCGTACACAAGTTGGAGGAACTCCGAGCGGGTTTTGCTGCGCGTTTTGAAACCGCCCAGCATGCAGCTCGTAACCGTGCTGCTATTCTGCTTTTGGACGCCGCGCATCATCATGCAAAAGTGCTGCGCCTCGATAATCACGCCCACGCCCTTGGGTTTCAAAATCCGCTCGATGGAGTGCGCGATTTGATTGGTCATCCGCTCTTGCACCTGCAGCCGCCGGGCGAAAACGTCCACGATGCGCCCCAGCTTCGAGAGCCCGATAACGCGGCCGTTCGGGATGTACGCGATGTGCGCGTGGCCGTGGAACGGCAGCATGTGATGCTCGCAGAGGCTGTAAACTTCGATGTCTTTGACGATTATCATTTCGTCTATGCTCTCATCGAACACCGCATCCCCGACGACTTCCTCGACTGTCTGGCGATAGCCCTGCGTCAGATATTCGAACGACTCCGCCATTCGCCGCGGCGTTTCGACCAGGCCTTCGCGCTCCGGGTCTTCGCCGATTTCGACGATGATATCGCGATATAGCGAGGCGAGCCGCTCGTTCGTTACATGTTTTCCGTTAAGTTCGGCGGGGCCGTAACGGTCTTCGGATAGTCTTGTCATAGTTTCTCCAATCAAACTGACGGCAGGGTTTAACCGCCGCCTCCGAAATACTCGACGAAATTTCTATCGGTCTCGAACAGCCGGATTCGATATAGCCGTCCGGCGGGCAGATTGCCGTCGAGCCGCTTCCAGAATTCGACCGCGAGATTTTCGACGCTCGGAATCACGCCATCGAGCCATTTTACGTCGCTGTTCAAATGCCGGTGGTCGACGTCGCCGGTTATCCGCTGGCGAATTATGTCGCGCAGAATCTTGAGGTCGATTAGATAGCCGGTTGAGGGGTCGGGCTCGCCCGCGACGCTGATTTCCAGCTTGTAATTGTGGCCGTGACCGGCGGGATTGTTGCAATAGCCGTAGATGCGCGCGTTCTCCTCGTCCGACAGCGCCGGGTTGTGAAGCCGGTGGGACGCGGAAAATTCTTCGACGCGAGTGATGATTACCTCTGCCATAATCGCCGCATGATACCAAGCGCGGGCGGCAAATGGCGAAGGCATTCACCCGCTGAGGCAAGTTACAGTCGTGGCAAACGGCGGCTTCGGGCGGTATAATCTTTTTGGGGCGAGTATATAAGGAGGCGAATCGGATGAATTTCGAGCAGGCAGGTCACATCGAAGCATGTATCGCTTGCACGCATCCTCTCCTTTTGCCCGCCGCTGTAAAAAAGTATCGCGAACTTGTGGAAGCAGAGCCGCAAAACCTGTTTTATCGCGGGTTTTTGATATACGCGCTGACGAAGTCGAAAGACTGGCAGGGCGTGGTTGCCGAATGCCGGCAATTGCTGAAAGTGGCGAAGCGGCGCGGAGTTATGGCTTGTGCGCATTTTCGAATCGCGATGGCTCTCGAAAAACTCGGATTCGCCGACGAGGCCGCAAGCGAGATGGCCGCCGCCGCCCGGCTTCTGCCGAAATGCAAGCCATTCAGGGACGCGGCGTATCATTCCAATTCTCGCTTTGCAGCGATTTGATGCGCTCCAAAGATAGTACGAAAACGAACACCGCCGAATACACAATCGTAACTACAAAATACGCGGCGTATGCCGAAAACATCATCGCGGCTGAGCCGAGCATTATGTGGCAGCCGAGCCCTAGAAAACTTGTCCAAAACAGAAGCCGCTTGTTCGTGTAATAACGCTCAAGCGCCTTTTCGGTTTGCGTCGCATTAATCGGTGATGAGGTGATTTTCGAGCCGGCGCTTCGCATCGCCTTCGCGCGAATCGCGGCGTCGAGCGCGATTACCGCCCTGTCCTGCCAGCCGTAGAATAACAGGAAAAGCGCGTACACGATTTCGTACATTTTTTGCCGCCGGGGGTCTGCGTACAACCGGGCGTCGTCCGGAGATGGCGTTTCGTCGGGGCGGCTCGCCGTCGTAACACGCCTATATTCGGCGAATTTTATCGTGTAAAAAACGTAATAGCTCGTCGACATAACCGACGCGAGAAACGCCGCCGCTCCAAGCGGGAAAACGTAAAGACTGCCGGATTTTTTGTACGCGACAAAAGCCATCGCGGCGAATACGAGAATCGCGACGGCGAAATCCACTACGCTGTCGAGAAATCTGCCCAGCCTGTCGGGCGCGTTTCGGGCGCGGGCGAGCGTGCCGTCGCAAGTGTCGAATATGTTCTTAAGGTGGTAAGCGGCAAAGGGAAAGACTTGCCACCATCCGCCGTTGTCAGCCGCGACGAGCGCCGCCGCCAAGACGCCGAAAAACAGCGACGCGAGCGTCAGCTGAATCGGCGTGATTTTGGTGTTTACAATCGCCGCGACGATGGGCCGCGCGAACGGCGCGCCGAAAATCGCGCTCACGTCGAAGAAAGCGTCCTCTCCGAATTTCGGCTTAATAGAGGATTTCATCGAGCCGATTTTACATCTTGCGGACTTTGCGGTCACGCCGGTAAACATGGCGGGCGCACGGCGGGTATTAAACGGAGTTACGAAAGGAGACTTTAATGCTCGTATTCAACTATCGCGAACTAAGGCATCACGCCGGCGAAAAGCTGACGTGTACATACGATACCGGAGCGGTCGTCGAAGGCACGCTCGTCGAATGCAAACCCGCGGAAGGCGAAGTGCTTGTCGCGGTTATGGAGAACACCGAGATAAGGGACGCGGACGGCATGGTCATCGAACATCACGGCCAGTTCAGCTTCGTCCCCAATCTTCAGGTCAAGCTCGAAACCGAATCTATCGAATAGACGCGCGTGCGGTGATAGAATTCCGCCGTGGCGGTGCCGCTTAAATACGCAATCAGAAACGCGTTCCTGCGCGGACTTGCGGTTTTCTCGATTTTTCTGGTCAGGATTTTCCCGCCCTCTTGGGCCTTCGGTTTCGCGCGCGGGATGGCGAATCTCGCCGCCGCCGTCCAGCCGCATTTGCTCAAGGACGCGGAAAAAAACCTCGAAATCGCCTTCGGCGAAAAGCTGAACGTATCGGAGAGAAAGGCGCTATCGAAAAAATCGCTGGTCAATCTCGCGTACACGACGGTCGAATTCATGCTTATGGGCAAGCGCAATAATAAGCAGGTTCTCGACATGTGCGCCGAAGAACGCGGCGGCGGAATCGCCCGGCTGGAAAAACATCTCGAAAAAGGCAAAGGCGTAATCGGCCTCGGAATGCACCTCGGTAACTGGGAATTCAGCGGCGCGTACATTTCGCTAAAAGGTCTTGCGATGTATGCCGTCGGAAAACCGCAGCGGGACGATTTTTTCACGAATCTCGCTTTTCCCTGGCGCGAGCGGCACGGAATAATCAACATTTCGAAAGGCGGCAAACTCGATATGGGCATCGTGCGCGCCCTCAGAAAAAACGGCGTGCTCGGACTCATCAGCGACCAGAACGGCGGAAAGGACGGCGTTTTCGCGCCGTTTTTCGGCGTCGAATCCAGCAACGTCGCCGGGCCGGCCGCGCTGCACTTGAAATTCCGAAGCCCGCTCGTTCCCATCGTGGCGTGGCGGGTTTTGCCCGGAAAATTGGTGTTCGAGGTATTGCCCGAAATCGACACGTCGGACATTCTGGCTGATATGGACGCCGAAACCCCGGAAATGACCGGCGAAGAACGCGTGCGCGAAATATGCGCGAGGGTGAACAAAGCGTACGAAGAGCTGATTCGCCGGCATCCGGAACAGTGGCTTTGGATTCACCGGCGCTTCAAGACAAGGCCGGCGGGCGAAGCCGCGTTGTACGATTGACGCCGGCACCGGTTGCGGCAAACCTGAATTGGCTCGAAAATCCGGTTTTGGACGGTAAATAAGGTGTCGAAACTATGTTGAAAAGCCGGTTTCGGGGTATAATGAACGTGCGGCAAATGGCGCGCCAAATGCCGCGGGCTTGATTTTTTGATGTTTTTTGTCTATATTTCCCTTGTCTTAGGGAAACTTTGTGGGAGGCGAATGCCTGTGAACGCGCGTATAGAATTAACCCGCAAGACTTTGTTGACGGCGCTTTTAGGAGCGTTATTGGTTCTAGTCGTAGCCTGTGGCGGCGGCGGAGACGGCGGCGGCGGCGGCGGAGTGATCCCCAAGCCCGATCCCGGCTCCGATCCGACGCGGCCGACGATATTCCGTCTGGTGCCCAATTTCGGCGCGCCCGGAACCATCGTCGTCATCGAAGGCATCAACTTCGGCAAGGATATGGGCACGAGCAACGTCACCTATAACGGCGTCAAGCTGACCGTCCAAACCGATACCGCCGGAAAGACGCTTTGGAGCGACACGAAAATAACCGTGAAGATTCCCGACGACGCGGTTACCGGTCTTATGACCGTCAACAAGCTCGGCAAGCAAAGCTACGCGGGCAAAAACGCCAAATTCTCGGTCGGCACAATCGAGCCGCCGTCCGGCGAACTTGCGATAACTTCGATTTCCCCTCTTTCCGGCAAGCCCGGAACGTTGCTTTTGATTTCCGGCGACGGCTTCGGCGCAAGCCGCGGCTCGTCCATTGTCAGAATCGGTGCGCAAATTTGCGACATTAATTCCCGATTCGACAGCGCGACCGGCGATTTCAAAGAGCAGTGGAGCAACAGCAACATCGAGGTCATCGTGCCGCCGAAAGAAGTCTTCGGCGATTTACCTCAAGTTTTGTCCGTGATGGTCGAAGTCGCGGGCGTTTTGAGCAACGACAATCACAAATATACGGTCGAAGACGTTGAAGACACGACCCAGCCGGCTGTCATTTCGTCGGTTACGCCGATGGAGGCTGAGTCGGGGCAGACAATCGAAATTCGCGGCCAGAACTTCGGCAACCAAATCGGGTCGAGCTTCGTTACTTTCGCGGGCTCCCGGGCGCAGGTTGTCTCATGGGCCAGCACCGTGGTTCATGTAAACGTTCCCGCGGACGCCGACAGCGGCCCGATTCAAATTCACATCAACGACACGGCGTATCCAATCCCGAATCTTCCTCCGGATCAAGTGGTCGGATTGCCTCATCCGATTAACTTCGAAGTTCTAGTCCCTGCCAGAATCACCGGCGTATCTCCGGTCAACGTTGTTTTTGGCGGCAAAGTTACGCTTTACGGCAGTCACCTCGGAACGGACCCCGGCATTCTCACCGTAGATATGGCGCAATCTTCGGGTAGCGCCGTCATTTTCCCTGCGGACAAATTCAACGGCTCCGACCCGAACTTCACATGGACTCAAACCGCGGTCAGCTTCGTAATGCCGTCCGACATCGCGGTTTCGATCAACCCCTCGACGGGCAATTTCAACGCCGGCAAGGTGCGCTTGATTACTTTCGACAGCAGGGCGGCGGACGACCAAACGATTACGATTAAAAACGCTTTCGACGGATTCGTCAGCGCAAACTTTACGGCGGTGCCCGTCCAGGAACCTGTCACGCTTTCATGCTTCGTTCCCGGCGCGGCTAACCAGTATAAATTCGATTGGGATTTCGGCGACGGAAAGAAAACTTCTGGTCAAAGTCAAGTCAGTACGACATACACGCAAGCCGATAAAACTTTCACGCCCAAAGTCAGAGTCACGCATACCGCCAGCGGAAGCGCGGCATTGTTCACCGGTCCGCCGATTTACATCGGCCAGCTTGGAATGCCTCTAATCGGACGCATGCGCGTTACCGACGTTAAAAACCCCGAACCGAATTTGGGAATCCAAATCGGCAGCGTGCCGAGGTCGCCCACCGCGAACTTGAACAAACCCGTTTCGCACGCAGGCGACTGGGTCACAATCGAGGGATTTAACTTCGGCGAGACGGTTAACGCGACCGGCATCGAAATCACGCGAAAGGACGCCAGCGAACAGCAGTACTTCGGTTCGATCGTTCTCGATCCCGGAAGCGGACTGCAAGCGTGGTCTGACCGCGAAATCACGTTCCGCGTAACCGCCAGCAACTTCAGCATGACCGGCGACGTTCGCGTGCGTACGTTCGACGACGTGTTAAGCACGAACAAAGCGTTCCTAATCATCGAGCCGCGCATTGACGGCATCACGCCGCCTGCACCAGCCGTTTCCGACCTGATCACGTTAGTCGTGTACGACAACGGAAACAACATTAAAGGTTTCGACGGCCCGCTCGACGTTAAAGACCGCATAACCAGGCTCGTCATTTTCATGCCGGGCGGACAAGGCTTCGTGGTCAATCCGACGAACATCGCCACGAATCAGATTATGTTCGACTTCGGCAATTGGGCGCCGATGGACAACACCGGAAATCCGGTTCCAAAAAACCCCGGCGACTATACGTTCTACGTGTGGTCGGGCGTGCTTCAGGAAGGGCGCACCGAGGAAATCGTGAACAGCGGAATTATCGGCCCGGGCCAAACTTACACGTTCTCGTAAGCCGCTCGGTTTCAATCGAAAATGCCAAATCCCCCGCTCAATGCGGGGGATTTTTTTTCACTTCTTACTGCCAAATATTTACCGACTCCGAGTCGCGGACTATTCCTTGACAACCATCAGTCTGATTTCCGTCATATCCTCTATTGCGTATCGCGGCCCTTCCCTGCCTTCGCCGCTGTCCTTCGAGCCGCCGTAAGGCATCGCGTCCGTTCGCCAGCCGGGAATTTCATTTATCATCAGCCCGCCTACTTCGAGCGCTTTGAACGCCTTCATCGCCTTCGATAAATCGGATGTGAAAAGCCCAGACTGCAGACCGTACCGGCTGCGATTCGTAATATCGATCGCGTCGTCCAGCGAGCGGGAGCGGTAAAGCGCGACGACCGGCCCGAACACTTCGCCGCAGCCAAGCTCGGTGCCGTCCGGCACGTTTTCCAGAACGAAAGGTTTGAACATTCTTTCGCCGATACGTTCGCCGGTCAGGATTCGCGCGCCGGCCGCGACCGCTTTATCGACCCACGTTTCGATTCGGTCCGCCGCCGTATTGTCTATCACCGGCCCGATATCCGTCATTTCGTCCATAGGGTCGCCGGTTTTGAGCGCCTTCGTTTTTTCCAAAAATCCGGCGACGAATTTGTCGTAAATGCTTTCGTGAAGGATAAGCCGCTGTATCGAAATGCAAACTTGGCCGGAGAAAGCGAACGCTCCCGTGACGCATCTCGAAATAGCATATTCAATGTCAGGCGCGTCGGGTTCGACCATGCAGCTCGCGCTTCCCCCGAGTTCCAAAAGTACCTTTTTCTTTCCCGCGATGGATTTAAGTTTCCAGCCGACGGCGTCGCTTCCCGTGAACGAAAGCACTTTCAGCCTGTCGTCCCTGACGAGCGGCTCCGCGGCGTCCGGCGCGGCGTACAGCGCGCTGTACGCTTCTTTTGGCCACTCGGATTCATAAACGGCATTCGCGAACTCAAAAGCCGTCAGCGGCGCCTGCATACAAGGTTTATGCACGACAGGCGCGCCGATTGCGAACGTGGGGGCGGCTTTGTGTGCGAGCAAATTGAGCGGAAAATTGAACGGCGTAATCGCGAGCACCGGCCCGAGCGGCACGCGCATCGTAATTCCATACCTGCCGGCGCCGCCTTTCGCGAAATCGAACGGAATGAATTCGCCGCCCAACCTTCCCGTTTCTTCGGCGCTGAGCGCGATTGTATCCAGCATTCTCGCAATCTCGGCGCGGCAAAGCGAAATCGGCTTGCCCGTCTCCCGGCAAAGCAGTTCGGCGAGAAAATCCCGCTTTGCGGAAAGCGCTGCTCGAAGCCGTTCGAGTATGCTTCTTCGCTCGTGCGCCGGCATCGACCGCGTTTTCGCAAACGCGGCTGACGCGATTTCCGCCGCCTTTAATGCATCGGGCGGCGCGGCGCAATAAACCTCGCCCACCTTTTCGCCGCCGTACGGGTTCATTATCTCGACGGGCGCGCCGCCCTGCGATTCCGCGCCGCCGATTAAGTTTCGATATGTTCTTACTTCGCTCAAATCGCTCACCGCCGAAAACTACCCGCGAAAAGTATAAAACATCCCCGTCCGTAACCGGCGATTCCCGCGCGCTTGCGCGAAATTTGACGGCGATATAGAATGACGGCTCCATGTGGCATACGAAAACCGCATCCAAGGGGTTTCACGTTTTCGGCATAGCCGTCGCGGCGGCCGCGATGAGCGCGCTCGTCTATTTCAGTTTCTCCGGCGCTATTCCGGCGGCATTTTGGGGACTTATCGCCATTGCCGCCGCGCTGGTTCATCTTCCCGTTCGTCTCTCGCCGCTGATTGCGTTTCAAGGCGCATACCCCATCTTGTTTTTCTTAGTCTATAATTTCGGCCATCCCGCAGCATGGATCGCGGCGATTTTTTTCGAAGCGTACTCGATACGCCGCGACCATCCGAAGTCGGAAACCGGCCTTGCGTTTTTCGCCGCGGCGAGAATGGCGGCGATTTGCGCATATCTGGCTTGGGCCGGCGCGGGAGCGAGAGATTTGACGGAGTTTGCCAGCTATCCCGTTCACCTATTTTCCGCGCTCGGACTTATCGCCTTCATTTCGATTTTCAATTGGCTTTCCATCGCCGTTTTCGGCGTTCATAAACCGGCAAGGTACATCGGAACGACCGGCATATCGTACGACGTCGCAAGGTACGGACTGATTTCTCTTTTCACGCTTCTTTTGGCGTCCGCGTGGGAAGTGTCGGCTGCGACCGAATCGCCGCTCGCGTTTTGGGCGGTCGCCGGTTTCATCGTTTCGATTCAAACGATGCTCGCCTCTTGGCAGGAAAGCGAAGAACGTACGAAGCTAATCAAGCGCAAACTCGTCAGCCTTATCGACTGGCGCGACAGATATGCCGGTTCGCGCAGCGCGGAGCACCGCGACCTTTGCGTTGCCGCGGCGCGGTTCATGAAATGGAGTCCGCGCGAAATCGACACGGTCAATTCCGCCGCGCTTTTGCACGACGTTGGCAAGATTTCGATTCCCGACGCCATTCTGCAAAAGCAAACCAAACTGACGGCGGAAGAATTTGAAACCGTAAAGAAACACGTAGCGTTCGGCGCGTCCGAACTTTCGGAAATTCCAGGCTTCGAAAGCGCAGCCGCGGCGATATTGGAACATCACGAAAGATGGGACGGCGGCGGGTATCCGGCGGGAAAAAAAGCGGGGGAAATTTCCAAAGCCGGAAGGCTGCTGGCGATAGGCGATTCGTTTATTTCGATGGTCAGTTCGCGCCCGTTCCGTCCGGGGCTGGCAAGAGACAAAGCGATTGCGGCAATCGAGGCCGAACTAGGCCGCCAGTTCGCGCCGGACGTGGGCGGCGAATTCCTGAGTTTCATGCGCGAAGGCGGCGAGCCTCTCGACCATTTGATTTTCTTTCCCGTCCGCCCTGCCTGATGGCCTAAGGTGCGTCAATTCTTGAAGTATGCCATCGCCTGCGGGATTAGCTCAGGATTGTCCGAGCTTATGTCGATAACCAGCTTGCCCAGCCTTTTCACCGACCGAGTATCCGCCTTGTTCGCGTAAATCTTGCCGAATACGAATTCCGCGCTCGTCGCGTTGTCGCATAGCATATAGCTTATTTGAATTCTCCCAGTTCCGCCCGCGCGAATCACTTGGCTCATAACGTCCGTGATGCCTTTGCCGTACGATTTTTTCAGCATTTCGATTTGCGCGAAATCGAAGTACGCTTCGCCGGTTATAACCCATTCTTCCGGCAGTTGCAACGGAATCAGCTTGCCCTTTTCGAGCGGCCCCACGCCGTCCAGGCTTAAAATCACGTTTCGCGCCAGCTCCGGGTTGCCCGCGATCAGTTCGTAAGCGCCGGTCTGCGTACGAATGACCGTGCTTCGCGGAGCAATCAGCCTGACGGCGGAATTCAGCGCCTCGACGTCTTCCGGCGCGCACTTGAGATAGTTCAGCTGAAACCTGTATTCGCCCGCGGACAGCATCGTGTTGTAGCCCGACTTGAGCTTGACGCCGAGCCGCGCTTCGAGTTCGTCCAAATCTTCGCGCGTCATCGTGTAATCGTCCAGCACTTTCACCTGCTGAGCGGCGGCGGGAAGCGCGAACGCGGCAACCGCCGCCGCGGCCATGGCGAAAAGCAAAACCGGATTTCGTAATCTCATTTTTGCCACCTTTGCCGGTAGGACTATTCGGCGACGATTGTCATCAGTGGATCTCCGACGACGACCTCGACCCATGAAACGTATCGCAGGCTTCGATAAAGCGCCTCGATAGAATTGTCGCCCTGCAGATAACGCACAAATGCTATACTTTCGTCCCCGACTGCATCGCTCCAAGGTTCCCACACGTTACCTATGGCGCAGCTTCCGCCCATCCTAATGAAATCGGCAACCAGCGCTTGCCCGTTTCTTGATTCCGGCGAATTGAACGACCAGCCATTGAAGCTTTCGTAACTGATGAACATCGCTCCGGGCAGATATCCGAAATCGACATCGTTCAGAATATATTGAGCTCCGCTTGGCCAACCGCCATGATGAACGCCATGCCCGCACCATCCCACAACGTTCTGCGAAATCGTGTCGTTGCTGATAAAAGTGCGCGTAAGCCTGTCGGCAGTATCGTCCGCAAGCATGTTCGCTCCGTAATTTGTCAACACCGTGAAAGCGCTCGGTCTGCCGTCGGCGGTCGGAGTGTGCATCATGTCATAGTTCTTTGTCGGATGATCGTCCAAAAGCACATAACCGTCAGTATTTCCGGGCGCTAGGTGAGCGCGATCAATCATCGCTTTCACTTCGTCAAGCGTGTAAGCATCAAGCCTTGCGACCAAATAAGAAAGCGTCACTCCATTTCGCATAAACGTAAACGAATCGAATGGCAAATCCGGAACGAAGACGCCGTAAAACGGGTTTTGCAATCTGCCCGGAAGAGAGTGATTTTGATAAAGAAGGCAGAATTCGCTGTCCACGCTCGCATAGTCCAAGTCGTTATAGTTGGAGCCGCTCACCGCTCGAATCTTAAGCGGAACGCCTTTGCAGAGAACGATGTATTTAATCGAAAACTTGATTCCCGCTCCGTCGATGTAGCTTTCCATATCGGGCTTTATGACCGTGTCGTAATAATTGCGCGTAACGATTTCCATGTTCGATTCCGCCGGGTCGTCCCAATCGAAGCCAACGATGTAACTCGGGTCGATTCCGCGGCCGGTATCGGGGTCGGCATAGTAGTCCGCGATTTCGCGGCTTACGTTAACCACCGCCGGGTTCGAGTTGTACACTATGAGCAAATCCGTTCTGCCGGTAGTGACGGTCACGCCGCGAACGAACGGCTGGCTTACGTTTCCGTCGCCGTCGACAACCGTGAGCGTAACGCTGTACTCGCCGACGTCCGGCCAGTTCGTTTTGTACGTGACGGGATTGGGCGTGCTTTCCGGCGGGCTGCCGTCGCCCCAGTTCCAACGATATTCCGCAATTCCGTTTTTCGGGTCCAATTCGTCGGGATTATCCGGGTCGAAGCTTTGGATTGCGTCGAATTTCCCTTGTTCCGGTCGCGGGTCGTTAAGGAAAATTTCCGCGGGCGAAGTGAAATCCGCGACTGGCGGCACTGCGGTGAACGCTTCAACCGGATCCGGGACAATGCAATCCACGCCCTGCGCGCTTCGCGTGGTAACCACAAAATAATACTGCGTGACCGGCGTAAGCGTATCGAACGTAAATTCCGCCGGGAAAGGCGGGGCGCTGATTTCCGCAACTTGTTCGTAATCGGCCAAATCCGTCCCGCCGGTTTCGTTCTTCCAAAAAATCACTGTCGCGATTCGCTCGTCGGTCAGTTCGTCCCATCCAACCGTCGCGGTCGTGCGCGTAGCGCCGAGCAGCGTCATGTTTTGCGGCGCGGGCGGCGTGTCAACCGTAAATCCGCTCACCGTTCTTTCGACCACGCTGTCCAATCCGAACGAAGAATGAACGGTAATCGTAAAATGATATGTGGTTTCGGGTTCGAGCAGAGAAAACGTATGACTGGCCGGAAACGGCAAGTCGGCGTAGCTAGCGTCGTTCACATAATTCGAGATATCCGTTCCGCCGGTCGTGCTTTTCCAGCATCCGATTTCGGCCGCATACTGATCGGTCACGGGATCCCACTCCACCGTCACGCTGTCGCTGCGAATGTCCGTTATTCGAATGTTGTCGGGCTGCATCGGCACCGGCGCGGCGCGCGTATATTCGTTTTCCGCGTACGTCTCGCTTCCCGCTTCCGCCGCGTCGGGGCCGACAGGAACTATGCGAACGTTGAAATCGCCGAATTCGGAAATCGGGAAATTGAAGGTATATCGGGTAAGCACGTCGGGAAAGTCCGCCGGCCTGTATGAAACGCTGGGATTGCTTGCGCCTTTGCGAACGTAAATATACGGCGAGGACGCTTCCGCGCGGCTGCCGAGATATACGTTGAATCCGGTTTGCTGTTTCAAATAGTTGAGCGCGATAGGCGTAATGTCCGAAATGCCGACTTCGCCCGATTCGTCGCCGTCCACTACGGTCAGAACGGAGCCCGTATTCGCCAGATAGTAAAGCGCCACCGGGGTTATGTCCGGCACGCCGACCTCGCCGCTCTGGTCGTAATCGCCGTGCAGACGCTGGCGCCAAACGAGCTGCATCATTCCCGTCTCTTCGTTGACGTTCACGGTTAGGTCGCGTGGCATGTTTTCCGGCCCTTGTGGCACGCGGCTGCCCGCCTGCGACATATTGCGCGCCGGACCGCGGTAAAGAACGAACCGAATCAAAGTTTCGCCGCTTTTCGCCCGGCGCTTTTCGAGTCCGGCGAACGCCGCGCCAGCCGCGGCTCTATCCTGAAGCGACGTTACCGATAGCTTGATTTCCGCGGCTTCGAGCGGCCCGGAAAACTCCGCCGATTTTGCGGAAAACTTCGACGAATCGAAGAAAAGCTCGCCCTGTACACCGGAAATATCCTGTTCCGACGCCGAGTTTATTTCAACTATCAGGACGTCGCCGTTTTCGATTGCCTCGCCTGAAAGCTGCGCTCCGCCCGTGAACCTGAATATAAATCCGCCGCCGATGTCGAGCCTGCTCCAAGAGCGGTCGTACGGCCAATTTACGCCGGCGCCTTCGCCCGAAACGTCCGAACTTGAAGACATGCCGACTACGGGCGATGCCGGCGCGGAACTTCCGCTACCCGAACAAGCCGATAGGAAAACCGCGAACAAGAATATCGCGGCGAAAACTGCGGATAAAATAATGCCGTAATTGCCGAAACCTAAATGCTTCCGGCGGTTACATTCATTCTTCATAATGCAAGTCAACTCCCGGCGGAAATCGAAGCAAACCGGCACTGCGGCGATGCCGCTGCCGCTTACATTATACCTAAACGGCATTTTGCGCCCGAAGCGCGTCTCTCAAAGAAGCCAGGCGAGCGATTGAAAAGGCCCGTGCGCTATAATCGATGCGGTGAATAAATCGGCAATTTTCGGATTTTCCTTCGCGGCGGCCACTTTAGCGATACTCCTTTGCGGCTGCGCCGGCGGCGAGAAAGCGCTTAGAACACGCTCGCTGGGTTATTACAACTATCTCACCGGCGCGGGCAAAATGACACGCGAAGATTTCATGTCGCCCGCCGCGCGCCGTGCGATGACTGACGAAGCCTATCGCGCGCTTCGCCGTGCGAACGAAGAGCTTGAAAAGGCGCGCAAAGAAATGCGCGAGAATTCGGGCGTAACTCCGGTCGAAGTCAAAATAGACCAAATCGCCGCGAAGGTTGACGGCAAATTCGGCGTGACGAGCGTGCCGTATGTATATCAGCCTTCGAATTTGATGGCGCAGGTGCGATGGGTGAAAGTGCGCGGCAAATGGTATTTGTACACGGGCGGGGAAGTCGAAGTGGAAGCTTACGGCGAATTTCCCGCTAATCTCGTAATCGAAATCGAACGGCCGCAGCGGGACGTTCCCGCGGCCGAAAGCGGAGAGGGAGCGTGAGGATGAAAGGATTGTCAAGGCTTGTCTTGGCGGCGCTGGCGATTGCGCTCTTCGCCGTATGCTCGTGCAAGGCGAAAGAAAACACTATTCGCGCCGACTCCGTTGAGCTGGTGACGAAAGTAAAACAAACTAAGGAGTTGGGCGAACTTATCAAGCTCGCAAGTCCCGCCTATCAGCAGGCCGCCGTGCGCGCGGGCGAAGAACTCAGCCTCAGCGCGGACGCGCTGCTTTCGAATTCCAAATTCCCCATCGACCTGAAGAACGCTGTCGCCGCTCCTGAACCCGGCGAGCTTACGGTTTCATCGCGCGGCAGGTTTGCCGAAGTGACTTTTTCGGACGACGCGGGCAAGGTTTTCACGCTCAAACTCGTGCAAGACCGTGGAAAATGGTACTTCCATATGGAAACGCCCACGGAGAAAAAACGCTACGGCGAATTCAGAGTGAAATAGCCTCGGCTTTTCGTCAAACCGCGTTTTTCAAAATCCGCTCCAGTTCGTCGATAGACACGCCGAGTTCCGCCGCGGTTTTGTCGATGTCGTCCGAAAAATATTCCAGCGTTCGAAGCGCATGCTCCCTTTCGATTTCCGCCAGCTTGCGCGGCACGAAGTCCGGGCCGGGCGGTTTTCGCTCCAGCGATTTTTCAAGCACGTATCCGGGCATATCGCGAGGCATCAATAGCCCGCCGTCGGAAGTGACGACCGACGTGGAAACAATCGTTTTAAGTTCCTCCCGATTGTACGGAAAGTCGTATCTTTTAAGCACGCCGATAAATTCCGGCGAAAATCCTTCGACCGCCTTCCCGGAACGCTCGACTTCCCTTTTCAAAAACATCTCGGCGAGAAGCGGAATATCGCACGGCCTTTCCCTCAGCGGCGGTAAGCGCAGGGAGTTGACTTTCAAGTGATAAAGCAGGTCGCCGGTAAACCTGTTTTCCGCTTCCGCGCCGGATAGTTCTTCGTGCGATGCGACGATTATTCTGACGTTTGCCTGCAGCATTTCGGTCGAGCGCTCGCGATAATACTCGCCGGTTCGGATGACGCGCTTGAGCCTGACTTGCACCGGGCGGCTTAGCAAACTTACGCCGTCGATGAATAGCGTGCCGCCGTTAGCTTCTTCTATGAAACCGGTTTTGGCGACGCTCGCGCCGCTCCAATCTCTCGCGGCGCCGAAAAAACCCGACGCGAATTCCTCGGCAACTATCTCCGCGGCGTTGACGGCGACGAACGGCCCGGCAGAGCGCTGGCTTATTTTGTGAATGGCTTCCGCAAGCAGCCGCTTGCCCGTCCCCTGCTCTCCCCAAATAAAAACCGGCAAATCGCTTTTCGCTATTTTTTCGGCCTTGTGCAGCAGCCTGATCATCTCCGGATGCGCGGACGGAAATTCCGAAAACTCCTCGACGTTCAAAAGCTCGTCGCGCTCCGGATTTTGCGGCATCGAGCGGATGGAATCCTGCGTGCTGCGGTGTTCGATTGCGCTTTTCAAAACGTCGAGCAAGTGTTCTTCTTCCACGGGCTTGCTTAAATAATCGAACGCGCCGGTTTTCATCGCGCGCACCGCGAGATCCACGTCCGCGACGCCGGTTAAAACAACGACGGGCGTCGGCGAGCCGCGCCCGCTGATGTACTGCAGAATGTCCATCCCCGTCTTGAACGGCATGTCCATGTCGAGAAGAACGACGTCGAACGGCTCGCTTTCGAAAACCGAATCGAATTCCCTCGAATCGTTGATTACCGCAGTTTCGTAAAGCTCTGTCTGTGCAAGAAAAACCATCAGATAATTTGTAACGGCGCAGTCGTCGTCAACTATCAGTACCTTTTTCATCGTCCCTTTCCCTCCTCGCCCCGCGTCCGTGCCGATTCGCCTCCGGCAATTCCGCAAGCTTGTCCGCCGCCGCCTTGGACAGCGGAGCCTGTTTTTTCACCGGCAGCGTAATCCGGAATTTGGTGCCTTCGTCCACTTTGCTCGATACATGAATGGAGCCGCCGTGCTCTTCGACTATGCGGTATGCGATGGCAAGCCCGAGACCCGTTCCGCCACGCGCCCGTCGCGTCGTGAAAAACGGGTCGAATATTTTCAATAGCGTGCGTTCGCTCATACCCGCGCCGTTGTCTTCCACTTCGATTACGATATTTCCGCTTGCAAGCAGCGACCGGATTTCAACGGCGCCGCGGCGCCCGTCGGGAATGGACTGGCTTGCGTTCATGATGAGATTTATAAGCACCTGCTCGATTTTCTGCGCGTTGCCGGTGATTACGGGCAAACTATCTGACAAGTCCAACTTCACGTCCGCATATTTGTGAACCTCGTTTTGCGTCAGCCTGACGCTGGCGTCGATAATCGTGTTCACGTCGACCTGGTCGATAAGCAGCCCCTCGTCCTTTCGGGCGAAGCGCTTCAAACCTTCGACGATAGACTTAATCCGCTCGCTTCCGTGCGCCATGTCGCTTATGAGCGTGCCGATGTGTTCGCGGAAAAACGGATATTTCAAGCGGGCGATTTTCAGTTCCGGATTTTGCTCAAAATGCGCGTCGATTATCGGCAGCATGTCGTCGAAAGCCTGTTTGATTATTTGAATGTTGCCTTTTATGAACTGGTTCGGATTGTTGATTTCGTGGCCGATGCCGCTGACGAGCTGGCCGAGCGAAGCGAGTTTGTCTGCCTGCTGAAGCTGTTTCTCGAAGTTTTTCTCCCGCGTGATGTCGCGATAAAACTCGATAATGCCGTCCACTTCGTTTTCGGCGTTGTATATCGGCAGCGCGTGCACTTCGAAGTATTCGTCGTCATGCCTTACTTCGACCGTAATGGGAGTTTTATTCTTGATGATGTACGAAAGCCTGCAATCGTCGCACGGGCGCTCGCGGCCGAAAAACGCCCGGTGGCATTTTTGACCCGCCTCGAAGTTTTCACTGTTCGTCATTACGACGGTGTAGTTTCTATCGATTAAAGCGACGGTGTCCGGAATCGCCTCGAACATCGTTTCAAGTCTCAGTTTCGTGTTTTCCCAGTCGCGGTTCACTCTACCCAAGTACGAGTTCACCGTGGCGAGATTTTCTTTTTGCTGCTTAAGTTCGCCCGTGCGCGTTCTGATTTCCGCCTGCAGCTCTTCCAGCCTTGCTCGAAGCTCCTCTTCTTCGCTTTTCCGAACGGCCAGCGTATCGCGAAGCTCCTTTCGGTCGAGCGCCACGTTGAGCATACGGCCGATTTCTTCGAGCATTTTCTGCTCTTCGGCGAGAAGACGGTGATTGCCTTGCTTGTAGCCGACCTTTATGCTGCCGCGAACCTGGCCCTTTATTACAAGGTCGGTTTTCAAGCAATCGCCCTCAACCTTTTCGCCGAAACATTGCCCCGCGTATTCCGCGTACACGCCGACGTCTTCGGGATAGTGCATTCCGGACGCAAGATATTGCGGCAGTTCGCTGAAAAATTCGTCAACCGTCCGCGATTTGTCAATCCACTCGGCGATCGAATAAATGCAAGACAGCTCTTTAATCCGCTCGTCTTTTTCCCACTCGGAATATTGATACGCCCCCGACACCCGATGACCGTAGAAAAGGTAAAAATCCCGGCCGTCCGCTTCCCGGTGTCCGCAGCTTATGGTGTACGAGCAGCCTTGATATACGTTCGATGCGAAAACGACCGAGCCTTTACGGCCGTCTTTCGCCTCCGCCATAGCCTGGCGCATTGCGCCGATGCGCGCTTCCCATCTTTCGCTGTCGGCGTATTTCGACAGTTTTTCAAGCGGCATACCGGCGATTTCCGCCGCCGGCGCGCCGCACTCTTGCGCAAAACTGTCGCCGCAAAACCTTATCGTTTCGTCGCCGTTGACGACGGCGAGAAAATCGAAGCTTGCATTGAGCAGCGACACCAGCTGGTCAAGCGAAACGTTCATATGCGCCTCTATGCGCGGCATGCGCGCTTCCGGAAATCGCGCCGCGCCGATTCAATACTAACGCACGCGGTAGCGCTCGGTTCCGACTTCGCGTATGTCCGCCTTGTATTTGCCCGTTGCCGTTATTACCGGCGCGATCGGACTCGGCTTCATCGCTGCGGAAGCAACTCGAAGCTTTCCGCGAATTTCGCCGCGTTCGGCGCCGTTTTTGTTCCAGTAAAAGCATGCGAGGTCTCCGAGAGCAGCGGTAACGGTCGCGTCCAACTTTGCGCCGGCTTCCTCGAGAGTGTTTTGCGTTTCGACGGCGAGGGCTTTGAGCATCCACGAGAGAATTTGCCAGTTGGACGCCCTTGACGGCGATGTAACCGCCTTTTTGAATTCGATGAGCCTGCCTTCGAAGTTGACACGAGTGCCGCCGCTTTCAAGATAGGTAGAGCCGGGAATAGAAACGTTCGCGAACTGCATCGTTTCGGTTTCCGCCCAGTCTATCGCCGCCACAAATTCCGCATTGGCAAGCAGCGATGCCGTTCTGTCGGACTGCATCGGGTCTTCGCCAACAATAAGCGCCCCGCGTATTTTGCCTTCCGCCAAAAGCTCGCGCAATTCGTTCTGCGAACGCGCACCCGGCAGTCCCTCGCTCGCCGGAATTCTGCCGGGAAGAAACGCGCTGCTCGCGCCGGACACTTCCATTCCCGCAGCGTTCGCAAGCACGCTCGGAAGCAGCAAATCCGCCTTAACCCCTTTCGAACGAAGCAGCAAAACGAAATTCGCCAGCGCGACCAAATCGCCCGGCGATTGATCCTGCGGGCGGTCCGGGCTGTGCACGAATGCGATTTTGCCCGATTTTTCGATAACGCCGACCGCGGCTTTGATTTTCGCAGCGTCAACGCCGGTCAATCCCGCGACCGATTCGAGTCCGTAATCGAAAATATCGCCGAGAAATTCGCCGCCTCCCGCAAGCGCACTTACGGCCTCGCGGTCGAAGAATCCGCGCTCCAATAGTTCCTGAATCACGCCGTTCCAGAGAATCGCGCTGCGCCCCCGCATCGGGTCGAGAGTCAAGTTCGCTATCGCGTTCAGCGGGTCCGTGCTGGAGTTCGAAACGATAAGCTTGGCGCCGTTTTCCTTGACCGCAATCAGGATTTCGGAATTGATTATCAGGTGGTCGGTTTCGGTGTCCGTGTTGTTACACACGATCAAATCGGCCTCTTTAATCGCGAACATTCCGGCGGTCGAAGCCGTGAAACCGAACGATTCGTCGAGCGCGCCGGAATCGAGTCCCGTCATTATCGAAGTCAGCGAGCCCACGTTGTTCGTGCCGATGCCTTCGCGCGCTATGCGCGAGGCAAGATACATTTCTTCGTTCGAAAGCTCCGGCGAAACGAACACCGCGACAGCATCTTCGCCATACTTATCCGCGATTTCTTTAAGCCCGCCCGCCGCCTTCGCGATAGCGTCCTCGAACGATATGTCCGTATGCCGTGCGCCGACGCGCTCGCGCGGACGGAAAAGCCGCTTGTGCTTTATGAACAGCTCGTTCCCGAACCGCCCGTAGCGGCAAAGATATTCGCCCGGCTCGCCCGTCGCCATTATGTAATACGCGCTGTCGCCGATGCGGTGCACTACCATCCGGCAGCCGATGGAACAAAGCGCGCAGCGCGTTTCTATATCCGCCGTCTGCACGCACGCCCTGCCGGGGAACGGATATTTAATCGTCAGCGAGCCTACCGGACAGGCGTCCACGCAATTTCCGCAAGACACGCAATTTGTTTCGGCGAGCGGCTTGTTCATCGCCGGACGCATTTCGGTCACGAATCCGCGGCTGACCAGGCCGAGCGCTGAAATCGGAAGAACGCGCTCGCACGTGCGTATGCATCGCGCGCAGAGAATGCACTTATTCGGATCGTAGCTTATGTACGGATGGCGGTCGTCAACCTTGTGCTTGCGCGCATATCCTTTGAACCGCTCCATATCTACGCCGTATTCGCCGGAGAATTTGCGCAGCTTGCAGCTGTCGAACACCACGCAGCCGCAGCTAAGACACCTCGACGATTCGTGCGAAACGTCTTCTTCTTCATATCCCGTGGCGACTTCGACGAAGCTTTCCCGCCGCTCGTCAACGCCGATTTCATGCATTTCGTGCCGCGGCGATTCGCCGACTTCGCCGAGTTCGGTCAGCCCCGGTTTCGACCAGAACGCCTTCGTCACAACGAATTCCTCCGGTTCGAGCGCGACTCCCGTTAGGTACGAATGAATCGCTTTCGCCGCGCGCTGGCCGTCGCGAATCGCGTCGATGACTATCGTCGGCCCGTCGCCCGCCACGTCGCCGCCCGCGTAAAGCCCCGGCACGTTCGTTTCGAGAGTCTTTTCGTTCACTACGATTGTGTTCCATCTCGTTGCGTCCGGCCCGCCGTTCGTTTTGGCCAGTCCTTCGAGAATCGGCGACTGACCGATTGCCGCCGCCGCGATGTCGCACGGAAGCTCGAATTCGCTTCCTTCCATCGGTACGGGCCGCCTTCTGCCGCTCGCGTCGGGTTCGCCGAGCGTCATGCGGATACATTTGAGCGCCTTCAGCTTTCCGTTTTCCGCGACTATTTCCACCGGAGCGGCAAGCTCCATTATTTCGATGCCTTCTTTAATGCAGTCTTCGATTTCGAGTTTGTCCGCGGGCATCTCCGCCTTCGTCCTGCGGTAAAGGATTATCACTTTGTCCGCGCCGAGCCGCCACGCGGTACGCGCGACATCCATCGCCGTGTTTCCGCCTCCGACTACGACGACTGTTCCTTTGACCGGCGTGCGGTCTTCGGTTTTTTCGATAAGGAAATCCACTCCGGCGACAACGCCGTCGATTTCATGTTCGCCCGGCACGCCCATATCCTTGCTGCCCATCGCTCCGGCCGCGATTAAAACTGCGTCGAAATCCTTCATTAGTCCGTCGAGCGGTTTATCCCGCCCAATGGTGACGCCGGTATGAATCTTCGCGCCGACGCGCCCGATGTATTCGATTTCGCGGTCGAGCACTTCTTTAGGCAGCCGGTATTCGGGGATTCCGTAGCGGAGCATTCCGCCGGGTTTCGGAAGCGCTTCGAAAATCACCGGCTCGTGTCCCCTGCGTCCGAGAAACCACGCGGCGGTCAGCCCCGCCGGCCCGCTTCCTACGATTGCGATATTCTTTCCGGTCGGCGGTTCGCGCTCCGGCATTCCTTCGTATGCATCCTCTTGGTCGGACAAAAACCGTTTGATGTAATTTATACCGACGGCTTCGTCCACGTCCATGCGCCTGCAAACGACCTCGCACTTGCGCACGCAAACCCTGCCGCAAATCGCGGGCAGCGGATTTTTGTCGCGAACAAGGTCGAGCGCCTGACGGTATTCGCCCATCGCCGCCAAAGCCACATAGCCCTGCGCGTCCACCCCCGCGGGACACCCGAGCATGCACGGCGATAGGCAGTCCGCATAATGATTCGAAACGAGCAGTTCGAGCGCCGTCCTTCGCGACGCCTTCACGCGCTCGTTTTTAGTTTCCACTTTCATACCCGCGGTTACGCGCGTCGCACACGCGGGCAGAAGATTCGGCCTGCCTTCCACTTCGACGACGCACAGAAAGCACGAGCCGTAAGGCTTGAGTTCCGGCGAGTGGCAGAGAGTCGGTATTTCGTCCAGCTTCAAATCCTGGACGACTTCGAGTATCGTCCGCTCCGGACTTGCTTCGACTTCTTTTCCGTTAATCGTCAGCTTTACAAGGTTGTTCGCGTTATCCATAACTTTTCCTAATCTTTGAGCACGGCGTCGTATGCGCAGACCGAAAAACATTTTCCGCACCTTACGCACGCCTCGTTGTCTATGACATGCACTTTCTTGTTCTCGCCCGAAATGCAGTTCACCGGACAGGCTACCGCGCAAAGCGTGCAGCCCGTGCATTTTTCGGGGATGATGTGGAAATCGATTAGCGACAAACATGTATGCGCCGGACAGCGCTTGTCGCGAATGTGCGCTTCGTATTCCTTGATGTAATACTTAATGGTCGTCAGCACGGGGTTCGGCGCGGTCTGTCCCAGTCCGCAAAGGCTGGCTTCCTTCACTTGCGACGAAAGAAGTTCCAGCTTAGAGATGTCTTCTTCCGTCCCTTCGCCGCGCGTAATCCGTTCGAGTATTTCGAGCAGCCGAAGAGTGCCGATGCGGCAGAAAGTGCATTTGCCGCAAGATTCGTTTTGAGTGAAATCGAGGAAAAACCTGGCGATGTCCACCATACAAGTGGAGTCGTCCATCACGACCATACCGCCGGAGCCCATAATCGCGCCGGTCTTCGGAATGTTCTCGAAGTCCACCGGCGTATCGGCAAGCTCGCTAGGAATACACCCGCCGCTCGGGCCGCCCATTTGGACGGCTTTGAACCGCCCGCCGTCCTTTATGCCGCCGCCGATGTCCATTACGAGTTCGCGTATCGTCATTCCCATCGGCACTTCGGCGAGCCCGCCATGCGCAACTTTGCCCGCCAAAGCGAACACTTTCGTGCCGGGGCTTCTCTCCGTGCCGTACGCCGTGTAAGCGCTCGCGCCGTTCGCGATAATCCAAGGTATGTTTGCGTAAGTCTCCACGTTGTTGTTGTTCGTGGGTTTCTGCCAAAGCCCTTTTTCCGCGGGAAACGGCGGACGGATTCGAGGCATTCCGCGCTCGCCCTCGATGGACGCGAACAGCGCGGTTTCTTCGCCGCAGACGAACGCCCCTGCGCCCTGCTTGATTTTCACGTCGAAGTCGAGCCCGCATCCGAGAATATTTTTCCCAAGGTAGCCGCGCTCCCTTGCAGCGTCCAGCGCGAGCGTCAGCCGCTTAATCGCCAGCGGATATTCCGCCCGGCAATATATATAGCCTTTCGACGCGCCGATTGCGCGCGCGCATATAATCATTCCTTCGAGCACGCTGTGCGGGTCGCCTTCGAGAACCGACCGGTCCATGAATGCGCCGGGGTCGCCCTCGTCGGCGTTGCACACGACGTATTTCACGTCTGCATCGTTGCCCGCGGCGAACGACCATTTGAGACCCGTCGGAAATCCCGCGCCGCCTCTTCCGCGCAGTCCGGACGCCTTGACTTCGCCGATGATTTCGCCCGGCGTCATTTCCGAAAGCGCCTTGCGAAGCGCAAGATATCCGCCTGCTGCTTCGTACTCGTCAATCGATTCCGGGTCGATGGTGCCGCAGTTTCTGAGTACTATGCGCACTTGCTTTTTCAGGAAATGCGCCTCGTAGCCCTCCGGCTCGGCCTTGCCGTTTTCGCGATAAACGACGTATTCGTCGATTGCCGCGCCGCCGAGAACGTGCTTTTCGTAGATTTCCGCGGCGCGCTCCGGCGTGACTTCGCCGTAAATCGTGCGCGTGCCGTTATCGCGAATCTCGACCAGCGGCTCGCGATAGCACATTCCGATGCAGCCCGTGATTCCGAGTTCGGTTTCCGCCGCGCCACCGGAAAGCTCCGAAAGCTTTTCATACGCAGCGCGCGCTCCGGCGGACATTCCGCAAGTGCCCATTCCAACGATTATCTTCACCATATCTTCGCTCCGCAGTTCGCGACAGGCGCCGCGCATATACAGGTTCGCTCAGCTCTTCGCCTCTTCCGCCGCTTTCAACTTCTTCTTCGCCTCACGCCGGATTTTGCGCAGAATTTTCCGGGTTTCCGCGGGCGTCAATTTGCCGTGCGTTTCCTCGTCGATCATCATCACCGGCGCAAGCGAGCAGCAGCCGATGCAGGCGACCTTGAACAGCGTGAAAAGTCCGTCTTCGCTCGTCCCGTTGACCTCGACGCCCAATTCGTCCTGCACGGTTTCGACGAGCGCCTGCGCTCCGGCGACGTGGCACGCCGTGCCCACGCACATACGAATGGCATGCTTGCCCATCGGCTGAAGCCGGAACTGCGCGTAAAACGTGATTACGCCGTAAATCGTCGCTTCCGGGATGTTCGTCACGCTCGAAATGTACTTGATGGCGCGTTCCGGAATGTAGCCGAAGTGTTCCTGCGCGGACTGCAATAGTGGGATTAGCTCGCCCGGCGCGCCGTCATAGCGCCATAGCCTGTAATTGAACTCGCTTTCCTTGATGTCAACGCTCATTAACTTTCCTTATGCGCCCTTCGGCGCGCACGCGTATTTCCTGCGGCAAACGCCTGCAGGCGGCTTGCATCGAAACGATTCGTCGCGGCAACGCCGGACGCTCTCAAACATCAAGGAGTTTTATGATTTTGGCTTCGCGCACGCGAAGCACGCCGTCAATTTGGTTCAACTTTTCAACGACGCGCGGCGTCTTTCCGGTTGCTCCGATGTCGGTAATCATTCCGACCAGTTTGGTGCCGCCGTCGATAACGTCGCAAAAAATTACTTCGTCGATGAAAAACACGGTCGTGAAAATCTGCTGGATGGAGTTTTTGTCAATGTCAACGATGATATAACTAGTGGCGCCTTGATTGGTGGACGCCCGCGACTGCATGCCTTCCTTGACCGCCCGCTGATAAATGTCCACGAACTCGGATATTTCGATGTCCAGCTTGGGGCGCTCCACGTGAGACATCGATGAAACTTCGATGCCTTTTATTTCGGAGACCTTTGCGAACAAATCGTTAATCCTTTCCTCGGACGAACCTTGAGCGAGAAGAATGATGTCCACGTCGCCTCGCACCGCCTCGACGGACGCCACGCCTTCGAGGGCGGCAAGCTCGTTGAAAATGTCCAAACTGCGCTCCGAATCGGTTATGCGGATGGACATGTACGAACTGACCGATTCGCGCATTTCGCCCGTTTCCGGCTGCGCGGCGGACTCCGCGTCGAGCGTCGTCGCCCCGGCGGTTAGCTCGCCCATAGCCGCGACGAGGTCTGCGATTTCGAACGGCTTGTCGAGGTATCCGGTGTTCAGTTCCGCAAGCGCCCTCGACTTGAGCAGTTCGTCGCCGAACCCCGTGATAACGAGAACGGGCAGGTCCGGATGCTCGGTCTTAATCACCTTCAAAATTTTCAGCCCGTCGATATCTGGCATGAAAATGTCGGTGACAAGATAGTCGTATCCGATGCCCTTGTCCCTTGCCGCGGCAAGTTCGTGCACGGCGGATATCCCGTCGGGACATGCCGTGCACGTGAACCCTTCCTGCGTAAGCCCGAAAGTGAGATTACGCCGGATTTCGGGCTCGTCGTCGATGATCAAAACCCGCTTTGACATTAGAAAACCCCCAGATTCTCTAAACTCCTGATGCGAGACGCCAGGCGGCACGATGCCGCTTGAGAAAATCATCTCAACACATGGGGAATTATAATCAGATATCGAATCATTTCGATGCAAGTCGACATTGAGAAACGCGGCTCAAGCCCGCAGAGGGCAAACCTTCACAATCCGGCCTTTTTTCACAAACGAGCGGATTTTGCAGGAAACGTTTCCCGCGACCGCGCCTTAAACGATGGAATCAAGAAAACGGCCTATTCGCGCCAAGGAATTCGCGAAAAATGCACTACGCGATTTATACGAGATAAACAATTTTGTCAATATGTACAAATTTGTCGTTTATACAGATATATACTGAATTTAAGAAAATTTTTTCTTCACGAATTATTATCGTTATTTTTGCATTTCCGCGGATATAATTACGAGCTGCAAGCGGTTTGCGGCTAAAACTTCAGGAGATTGTCGGGGTTTACCGGCTAAAAATATGGGACCAGAAAGCATACAATCCGAGGGAGGCTTCGACCTTAACGAAGCCCAAATTTCGCGGTCCGGCAACGCCGGAATAAACGATATCGACTCGAGGTCGGTTCAATCGGAAAGCGACGGCTTGGGCGTCGAAAGCGTCAATTTGCATTCTTTCGCGGAAAGAGTTTTAAAACGAGCCTGCTTGGAAAACTGCACCGACGTACATTTGCAAGCCGGCGAATATCCAATTCTCAGATTCAACGGCAAACTCCGCAAATTCGAAGATTTTCAGATAATTTCCGCATCGTTGATTCGCGAAATCGCGCTTTCGTTGATGAACGACCACCACAAGCGGATTTTCGACAGACAGGGTGACTGCGACCTCGGTATCGAACTTCCCGAAGGGGCAAGATTCAGAGCCAACGTATATCTAGAACGCGGGCATTATGCAATTTCTTTCAGGCTTATTCCTTCACGTATTCCTGCGTTCGAAGAACTCGGGCTAAACTCCAGAATTTGCAGGTCCTTGGCGGTGCAGCCGCGCGGGCTCGTGCTTATAACCGGCCCTACGGGCGCTGGAAAAACCACCACTCTCGCCGCAATGATCGACTATGTAAATTCAACTAGGCCATGCAAAATTGTAACGATAGAAGACCCGATCGAATATAGGCATATCAACAATCGCTCTTTGATCGTGCAAAGAGAAATAGGAACGGATGCGGTCACATTTCACCAATCGCTTCGCTCGGCGCTTCGTCAAGATCCCGATGTTATTCTCGTAGGCGAGCTGCGCGACCTCGAGACCATCACGACCGCGCTCACTGCTGCGGAAACCGGCCACCTCGTTCTAAGTACGCTGCACACAAATTCCGCTATTGCCACCATCGAGCGTATAATCGACGTTTTCCCGCCCCATCAACAGACTCAAATCCGTCTTCAGCTTTCGATGACGCTGGCCGGCATAATTAGCCAGCTGCTCGTTCCGGCAACGGAGGAATCGGAGCTCGGCCGCGTGCTGGCAACGGAGACATTAATCATTACTCCCGCCGTCCGCCATATGATTCGAGAAAGCAAAACCCATCAGTTGAATTCGCTAATGGAAACCGGCTCTCAATTGGGCATGCATACATTCGATAAAGACTTGGCAAAACTCGTTAGGGAAAAGAAGATTTCAAGCGATACCGCTCTTGCCATTTGCCATTTCCCGGAAGATTTCAAAAGGGAAATGGCTGCCTACTTGAGATAGCGCATTCAAAATGCAAGCATCTCGATTACGACATTATGTACTGCCGGACGCGCCGCGCTCCGGCAGCTGGTTCTCCGCGAAATAACTCGACCTGACGAGCGGCCCGCTCGCGACGCCTATAAATCCGAGGCCGCGCGCCGCCTCGCCTAGTTCGTCGAATACTTCCGGCGTTACGTATCGCACAACGGGAAGCATATACTTGTTCGGCTGCAGGTATTGGCCAATTGTCACCATATCGACGTCATGCCCGCGCAGGTCTTTCAAAACTTCCACGACTTCGCCGAACTCCTCGCCGAGCCCCACCATCAGCCCGCTTTTCGTCAGCCCTGCGGGAAACATTTTTTTCGCCTCTGCCAACACGAACAAACTGCGGTCGTACCGCGCCTGCGGGCGCACGGGCCGGTAAAGCCGAGGCACGGTTTCGACGTTGTGATTGAAAACTTCCGGCTTTTCTTCCATCACGATTTTCAGCGAGGGCAAATCGCCCAGAAAATCCGGCGTTAAAACTTCTATCGTCACTCCCGGCGTGCGCGCCCGGATTTTGCGTATGCACTCCGCGAATACGCTCGCGCCCCCGTCCGCCAAGTTATCTCGGTTGACGCTCGTAATCACCACGTGTCGCAGCCCCATCCGCTCCACGCTGTCCGCAAGACGCTCTGGCTCCGTCCAATCCACCTCGTCAACCTTGCCCATTTTCACGTTGCAGAATCCGCAACTGCGTGTGCATGTGTCTCCTAGAATCATGAACGTCGCGGTGCCGCGGTTGTAACACTCGCCGATGTTCGGGCAATTCGCCTCCTGGCAAACCGTATGAAGGCCGCCTAGATTCGTCAGCATTTTCCGCCAGTTTTCGCCGCGCACGGCCTTTACTCTTATCCACGGCGGCCTCGGCCCCGCATCCGGCGTTTTTGGCGGGCCGCCGTTTCCGATTGGCTCCTTCGCACCGCCGCCGTTTTCGTCCGCCGGCGAATCGAGTCCGCCCGCGCCGGAAGTTTCGCCGTCCTTATCGCCCAGCATCATCGCTATCCGGCGCGCCATTTTGCCCGCGCTGCACGGTTTGCGCGACGCCGCGTCATATTCCTCGCGCCGCGCGCGTTCGTTCGCATAGGCCGCCGCCGCGCGCGCGATTTCGTCCGGATTACCGGCGCCAAGATCGTCTTCCGCTATATTTCCGCTGCGGCATCCGCCGCCGTTTTGCTCGTTCATAACGCAGGGATTGTAGCATTTTGCATTTTTGATAAGGCCACATTTGCTTCTTTAAAAGCAACGCTTTGGTGCGCCTGAATTTAGTAGCTTTAAATAGTTTGATGCAAGTTACTTTTACAGGCCACGCTCTTGCCGAAATCGCTCGAAGAAAACTAAACATTGCAAAACTGCAAGAAATTGCTTTAAACCCAGGTCAAATTGTTTTCCAAGGGGACAAAAGGCAGGTTCGGCAATCGCTTATAGAAGGAAAAGAGGGTAAAATATTTGCTTCGCGTTGTCGTGGATCTTAGCAGCACTCCGCCGGTAATAATTACAGCTTACCGTACGAGCAGAATAGCGAAGTATTGGAGAAAACCATGAAGATTAACTACGACTCATCGGCCGACGTTCTCCGCATTATGCTTAGCGATGCGGAAATCGAGGAATCCGACGAGGATAAGCCCGGTATCATATTCGACTATGACGCTGAAGGAAACGTTGTGGGCATGGAAATTCTCGACGCGTCAAGGCGAGTCGCCGACACGTCGAAGGTGGAATACGCGGTAACAAGTTGAGCGCTCGGCAAGAAATTGCCGCAAGTTATCCGAATTTACATCCTGTCTATCGGCGGGCGAGGGAACGTGGCATAGTAAAGGACCGACGAACCTTCCATCTGATACACGATTGCCGGAGTTCCATCCAAGCGGACGTCCATTTTCGCGTGCCCCACCGCGCCTCCCGCAATCGGGCCTTCAAGCGGAAGTTCCTCGAATTTGTTTCGCTCGTCATAGTAGAAGCGAATTATGAAATCCGCGGACGGCCGGTTGAGAACCCAGAAATACAATTCGCCGTCCGGTCCGATCGCCGCGCCTTTCTTTTCGCCGAACCACGTCTGCCATCTCGTGTTCGTGTACGTGTACGTTTCGCCGTCCCATGTGTATCGAACCAAACCTTGGCTGTCCGAACCTTCGCTTCCCGCGATTACGAACAATCCCGGATTTTCCGCAAACTCCGCCCTGAAAAAGTATTCGAGATTCGGCCAGTCGAATTCGGGTTCGAGCTTCGCCGTCCATGTGTTTCCGTTAAGCACGGCAGCGTATCCCAAACCGGATTCGTCTTTCAACCAAACGCCGCCGGTGGAATCCGATTTCATCACCGGATTTACAACGTGCGGTCTGAATACTCCGGTAGGGCTTTTTATCCTTTCGCCGGCGACGTCGTAAACGAGTATGTACGAATCCTCTCCCAGCGGAAAATATCCCGCCGTAGCTTTTCCTTCGTGCGACGCGCCGACGTGAACGCGCGTGCCGTCGTAAATCGTTCCAAGCGATTCCTCAACCCAGCCGTCGCCGGTGGTGTAATTCAAATAGCCCGAATCCTCGAACATTTCGTTAAATTGAGCGTGGCCGATAAACACGCCGGCTTCGTAATTGATGTCTATTTCGACCGCGTCGCCCCCGCCCGATTCGCTGACCGTTTCTTTCGTCACGTCGCCGTCGAGAGCGGTGAAAAAGTGCAGCGGTCTTGCCCCGCCGGTCGCTTCCGAAACGGCAATACCGGCCCGGCCGTCTTTGAAATGCGCCAGCGCTAGGTCGTGCACCGGCAATTCGGCATGAAGTTCCGTCGTCGTCCAGTCGCCTTGCATACCGGTCACCGAAATCGTAACGGTGTCTCCGCCGGTCGCGCCAAGATTGTCCGTCACTTCCAATTTAGCCGTAAAAATTCCCGCTTCGCCATATCGGTGCGACGTATCGCCGGTGATTGCGCTTTCGAAATCCCAAGTTCCGTCGTTTTCAAAATCCCAGCGGTAAAGCGCGATGCTGCCGTCAGGGTCGTGCGAAAAGCCCGCCGTGAAGGTCACGTTCAACGGCGCCAAACCCGACAGCGGGCTTCCCTCCGCCACCGCTACCGGCGGCAAATTCGCCGCTTGCGACGGCGTGGCGCTAACCGGCCCCGCTTTTTCGCTCTCTGCCGGAGGGGATTGCGTATCGACCGCGCCGACCCAAAAGAAATACTCAGTGTCGTTCGTCAAACCGGTCGCGCCAAACGATGTTTCCGTAATCGGCTCCGGCGTTAGAAGAAGCGGCGAAGCGTCTTCCGGGAAAGTCGAGCGATAAACGTTGTATCCCGCCAAATCCGGCTCGGAATTCGGATTCCACGAAAGCGATACCGATTCGTTTCCGGGAACGGCCGCAAGTCCGGTTGGAGGCGCGGGCGGAGCGAAAATCGCGTCAGGCGTCGCCTCGGCCCCGTTTGAAAACGGGCTTTCCTGCGGCGGCGTATCTATGCTTACTGCGGTAACCCAGAAGTAATACGCCGTGCCGTTTTCCAAATCCGCCACGATGTATTCCGAAACCGCGACCGGCGCGGCATTGTCCGGCGAAGCGGGCGGCACGTCCTCGATTGTGGAAACATAGACGTTATACCCGGCAAGATTAGGCTCCGTGTTGTCGTTCCAGTCGAGAAACACGCTCGCATCGCCCGCCGTCGCGGTAAGCCCGGCAGGAGCGGCAAGCGGAATCTGCGGGTTATACAGAACGGCAAAATCAAACCCTTCGCCTTCCGCGCCGTCTCGGTCGACCGGCTTCAAAGTATATTCGATGGTTCTCGCGTCCCCGCCGGGAAAATCCAAAAATTCGTAAATCGGCCACCGCCCGTCGCGCCAGCCGGACTCGCCGGGCTTCGGACGCGGCAAAGACGGCTCGCCCGGCAATCCCGCAATTAGCTCGCCGTCGCGATACAGGTTGTATCCCGCAAGATTGCGCAGATAATTTAGCGCTATCGGCGTTATGTCGGAAATGCCCACTTCGCCGCTCTTATCGCCGTCGATTACCGCCAGCCGTTCGTTTTGCTCGCCCGTAAGCGGCAAACCCTGCGAGTCGTAGAAAACCGCCGCAAGATAATTGAGCGCGATAGGCGTAATGTCGGGAACGCCGACGTCGCCGGAAAGGTCGTAATCTCCGCTAAGCCGCTCGATAAACCTCAATCGCAGATCTGCATTCGGAAGCGTGGTCGCGGCTAGCAACTGCGGCTTGTTCTCGATGCCGGACGGAGGCGCGCTCACGGCGCGAATCTCGCCGGTTACGGGGTCTATTTTGCCGATGTCGGCGAGCTTTTTCATAAGCGCATCGCGCAGCGCTTCCTCGATTTCCGCAACTTGCGCGTAGTCGGCTTTGGACGGCTCGCCGGACGCCGCCGCATTCGACTTGCCGGACGCGCACCCGGTCGAGCACAGTCCAAGCGCAACGGCAGCCGCTATGATGAAAACGAACAAACCCAAACATCCCCTGTCCGCCATAGCAATCACGCCCCGAGTTCGGCAAAGCCAATCGATTTTACCTTAAAAAATGCTGCGCCGCCGCCAACCGCGAAATAATTCCTTCCCGCAAGTGCAAATTGAAGTATAATCGTGTTTTATCCCGCATTCTCGCCGGGGGTGTTCGTGACTCGGTTCAGGATTTATACAGTTTTATACATATCGATTACGGCAGCGGCGGCCGCCCTGCTTATGCTGGCGGCGGCTCCTGCGACCGCCGAAGTGACTTACTCGAAAAAAAACGTGGACGGCATCGAATGCCACGTGCTCGAAATCCCGCTCGCGTCGAAAAAGTTCCGCATAGACGTTGACGTCGCGCAAAACTTCCCCGGCACGGACGAATCGTTCGAACATTTCGTGGACCGCATCAAGCCCGTCGCCGCGGTTAACGGGACGTTTTTCTGCAAAAACGACCTTAAGCCCGTCGGCGACATCGTCAAAAACGGCAGGCAACTCCACTTCGGAGGTCTCGGCACCGCGGTATGCGTCACGAAAAACAACGAAGTCGAATTCGTGGACGTCCCGCTATGGAAACACGTGGATTGGACGAAATACTTGACCGTTCTCGCAGCGGGGCCGCGCCTCGTCACGAACGGCCACATCACGGTTTTCCCGCGCGAGCAGGGCTTCACAGACCCGGCGGTTTTGGGAAGCGCGAACAGAATGGCAATCGGGCTTACGCAAAAAGGCACGATGGTTTGGGTCGCGGTCCGCAGGGCGATTTCGCTCGAACGAACGGCCGCTATTATGCAAGCGCTCGGTTGCACGCAGGCGATGAACTCTGACGGCGGAGCGAGCCAGGCGATGTATTTCAAAGGCGGCTACGTAATTCGGGCACAAAGGCGGCTGACGAACGTAATTTACGTCGTTCCCTACAAGCGGCCCGCTGACGCGCTTATCGGCGTTTCCGCAAGCGCAAGCCAGGCGGTCACGGCCGACGAACATTTTAACCGCGGCCAAAATTTCGCCTCGAAGCAAGACTGGAGCGCGGCTATCGGCGAATACCGGATGGCAATTTCGCTCGACCCGAATCAGGCCGCGTTTTACAACTCGCTCGGCGTCGCGTACTCCGCAACCGGAAATTTGAAAGAGCAGGCAATCGCGCTTAGGCAAGCCGGAAAGATATACGTAATCAAGGGGCTTTACGATACGGCGATCGCCAAGCTGCTTCAAGCCGTGAAAATCATGGACAACGACCCCGAAACCTACCGCTCGCTTTCGAAAGCGTACGACGGCAAGGGCGAAATTGAGCTATCCATCAAAATGCTGAAAGAAGCGGAAAAATACGCCTTTTTGAACAACGCGATTCAATCCGGCGGAGCAGTAGCGTCCGTCAAATCCGGCGAGCTATCCGCGTTTTCCATGCAAAGTTTGGAATCGGCGCCGTCCGGCGGCGAAGAACCGGACGCGCAAGAAAGCGGATTATCGGGATTGGAGCCCGAAGCCCCCGGCTTTTCGGAATTCGACGGTTATTTCGGCGATTCCGGAAGGGAATATTACGAATTCAACCTAGGTTTCACCCTATACTGGCCGGAAGAATGGCACGCGGAAGCAAGTCCGAAGCGAATGCTCGTCGTTTTGTCGCATCAATCCGAGGCCTATTACGGCGCGCTTCAGGCGTTTCCCGTGCGCGAAGACGTTAGCATCGAGGAATTCGAGCGCAGGTTTATCGCGGGAAGTTACAAGTCCGAAATTCGCAGGTACGAAACCGCGCTGGGCGGCTATCCCGCGCTTCGCACGCTTTACGAGGAAATCATAAACGACCGCAGCACCGGCCAGCAATACTTCTATGTTAAAAAGGGAAGCTGGATGATTGTAATTACGCTGATGACGTATGCGGAACACTATGCCGATGCCGCGCCGGAATTCGCCGCAATCGTAAAGAATTTCAGATTGAACTGACGAACGACGCCGAGATATTACAGCGCGGAATAACCGGCGGCGATTAGTCCCGCGAACAAAAGCATCGCCGCGATGGGAAAATATATACGCCGGTAAACGGCGCCGAATTTGTCGTGAAAATATTCTTTCGTCAAAAGCAAACAGAAATGAACCGGACTCGCCATGGTTCCCATGAACGCGGCGGCGTACGAAAACGAAAGTATCGCCAAAAGCGAAATGCCGGCGGCATTCGCGAGCCCTATGATTACGGGAAAACTTACGCCCACCGCCGCGAATTGAATGCCCGTAATCAGCCCCAAAAGGAATGGAAGGATAAGCGCCACGCCCCAAACCGGAATGTTCCATCCCGTCAGCTCGCCCACCGTTTTGTCGATCAAGCCCGCCGTTTCCATTATATTCTTGTAATAAACGACAAGAATAATCATTAGCACCATTTCCGCATTGCGCCAGCCCGCCCAATCTTTAATCAGCGGCGCGAATGATATTTTATCCTTAACAATAGTAAAAATCGTGGCAATAATTATTGCTATCATTATCGCCGTGCGCGGCAGCGGTTGATACATTACCGTGCCGTTCTTCGCAAGGTAATCGCGAAACAGTTCGAATCCCACTCCTCCGATTACTATAAACAATATCGGCGAAAGCTCCCGCAAAAGCCGGCGCGCGCTCCCCGCGGGCCGCGCCATGAACCTTGCCAAATTGGTATGTTCAAGTTCGCCGCCCCCCTTCGCTATGCCCCTAAATTGCGTGGCCGCGCCTATCCACGCCGCCGCAAGCGTGAACGGAAGCATGGCGAGCGCCCAAATGCCGATGGAAATGCCGCCCAGCGCCACCGCGATGAGAACCGCGGGATAAAGCGGCCACCAATACTCCCATATATGCCTGAACCAATAGTTAATCGCGCTCCACTGGCCCGGCCCGTGCGCAAGCTCCTTGCCCGCGGCCTCGACCATCGGCGCGCTGAAAACCGCGCCGCCCGGCATCGGGAGAAGCCCGATAAGCGCGGGAAACGATGCGAGCCGCATTTTCGCCCCCGGCCCCAGCAGCCGGAATGCGTCCACCATTCTATCTAGCCTTCCGCCGAACCTCAGCGCGTCCGAAAAAAGCAAAATGAGAACGATGATTATTCCTAGCGAAATCACTTCGCCGTCCGTCACCGTCGCGGACAATTCGCCCGTAACGATTTCGGCGGGAACGCGGCCCGCCGCGATGACGAAAATCGACCCGCCGAGCAGCGCCAGCCATAACGGCAGCTTGAAGCGCATCAGCGCGACGATGACCGCAAAACTTAGTACGATTAAAACAATTGCCGGCACCGCCATACTTTATCAACGGCACGCCTGTATATTCTTATTTGGAAAGTTTGTGAAACATCGCTTTCGCCGCTTCCCCCGCAAATGGCGCCCGCGGCCCGGCCCGAAACGGCGCCGCCCGCGATTCCGCGATTTAGCGTTCCCCCGCCCGCCGCGAAATCGACATTGCCGCCGCCATCGCGGTAGTTCTTTTTGCCATCCGGCAATCGAGGAAATGCTATGCCGAGAATCGGATACGTAATGCTCTACGTTCGCGACGTCCCCACGGTAAAAGTGTGGTACGAAACGCACTTCGGAATGCGCCTTTACGAGGGCGACGGCGAAAAGTTCGCGTCGCTCGCGCTTTTTGCGGGCGAGGACGAAACGCTACTCGCGCTGCACGATGGCGAGCCCGCCGCCGAGCCGCACAAAATATCGCTATATTTCCGCGTGGACGATGTTGACGAAACCTTCCGCCGCATGACGGACGCCGGCGCGCAGTTTCACGTCCCGCCGGAAAACACGCCGTGGGGCAAGCGCCAAGCCGCAACCCGCGACCCCGCCGGCCACACGGTGGGGATATATTCGAAGTAGGCAGTAGGAAAACCAACATTCGTAACTTGCGCACCCGGTAACCCTCGTCTGGTTCCCGATGCCGTAGGGGTGCGGCGAAGGTTCGATATACGCGCCGGGAACCCGATTGAGAAGTGCGCCCGGATAAAGTGCTCGCCGGGAACAATCGCGTGCGGTGTATAATCTAAACGAGCGGCGGAAGTAGGAGTATACGGGAGTTTCTGGATGCAGTCCTTCGGCATTTTACGGGAGATTTTTCATGCGGCCGCGCACGGCGAGCTCAAACGAACTGCGCACCGCGAGATCAAACGAATGACGCAACTCGCGCATTTAAGCCGATTTTTCTCGCATTGCCGCATGAGCCGTTTTCAAGTGACGAGGACTGCGCAAGGCCGAATTGTCAATGCCTATTTTTTACTACATTTTGGAAATGCGGGTGAGCCATGAAAATCTGCGCAAAAATGCTTATAGGTATGGCGATTGTTGCATTGGTAATATGTGAAGGCAAAGCCGATGCTATCGATCCTCATGTTACATTTCCGTTCACCACAGCTAAACTAGTAAGGATATTGGAAGACCCACTAAACAGGTCCATAGCTTCGTTAAAAGTAGTCTTTTATCGAAACGTAGATTATCCAGCATGTTCGGTTTATGGAAGTTTCTCAAAAATGCCTTTCGATGGAGTCAATAGAAGATGGTTGTTTTGTGTCGATTTAAATTACCAGCGCTACGAGTACGCGTTACCTGCCGAAAACGACTTCAAAGAATTGATTCAGCTTTTAATCGATAATGAAATATGCGAAATGCAAACAACCAGCGATCCAGGTTTCGACAAGTATTCTGACAACCACAAAATAACGATTATGTCACACTATTCGCAAGCACACATCGGATACAACACGCGCACGCCGGAGTCCGAGCCGTTTTGGGAAGTTGTGGATTACATCGAGGAGAACTTCGTCGCGCCCGCACTTTTAAATCCTGTAGACAAATGGTGGTGGGAGGAATATCAATGGCAGTGACGAAATCCCTCTTCCACCGCCTTTACCGTTCTTTTCCGTCCCGGTAGGCCCTCGTCTGGTTCCCGATGCCGTGGGGGAGTGCCGCCGTGCGCCAGCTTACCCTCGTCTCAGCTTGAATGCGCCGACGGTTTGCTCGATGTCGAGCGTGAATTTGGTCGAGGCGGCGCCGAAATCCGGCGTCGCGAACTTCGCGCCGTCCACCGCAAGCCCGGCTTCGTCCAAATTGTGCGCGCCCATTTCGCTCATCACGCCCGCCAAGACTCCGGCGTCCTCGGGCACGCGAATCTTCACTTTGCCCGCGTTGTTCGTAACCTTGACCGCAACGTCCGCCACAAGCGAGCCAAGCGCGACGGAGACCGTGCCGAGGCTGTTTTCCACGTTCACGCTGCGCACGCGCAAATCGGAAAGGTCGAGCTTCACCGACCCCGCGCCGGTCTCGACCCACACGTCGTACACCACGCCCGGATGAAGCTCGCACGACAGCGACCCCGCTTCGGCTTCCAGAAACAGCGCCGCCTTCGAGGGATCGTCCGGGTTTATTTCGATTTTTTCGCCGCCGGTTTGCACCTGCTTTTTCTTTCCGGCCACGAGCAGCCCGGCGTCGGAATGCGCTCCGCCGATTTTCACGCTGCCGACTTTCGCGGACACGAAAACCTCAGCGGTTTCGAGGCCCGCCGGCAGTTTCACGTGAAATTGCCGCTCGTCAACCCCGCGACGAATTCTCTCGCCTCCTTGGGTAATCACGACGCGGCCCTTTTTGCCAACAGTACGCGATACGTCGCCGAGCGTTTTGAACGCCTCGCGCAAATTGCGCACCACCGCGTCCGGCAGGTCTTTCGCGAACTCGACGAATTCGCCGCCGCCCCGCTGCTCCCGCTCGTCGGTCACGAGCTTCAACAGCCGCTCCGCCTCTTCGACCGAAATCTTGCCGTCCTTCAGCAAATTCAAAATCTGAACCTGCGATTCGCTCATATTCTTTCTCCTTTGCCCGGCTTCCTCCGGGCGGTCCGATTCGCCGCTATTCCTTAAGCTCCGCCAACTGCTTTTCCGCATCCGCAACCGAAAGCTCGCCGGTTTCGAGCTTCGCGAGTATTTCGCCGCGTCGCGCGCCGAGTTCCGCCTTTAGAGCGTCCTCCGCACGGCTCGACGGCGACAGCCCCAAAGCCTCGATTAGCTTTTCAAGCCGCGCCCGAACGGTCGGATACGAAATTCCCAGCGCGGCCTCGACGTCCTTGATGCTTCCGCGCGCCGCGATGAACGCGCGCAGAAAACTCAAATCCTCGGCGCCGAGCCGGGCGAATTCGTTTTGCTCGAACCTGCCGCGAACCAGCGTTCCGCACGCGTCGCAAGCGGTTTCGACGACCGAAAGTTTCCCGCCGCAAGCGGGACATCCGGCCGGTATCAGAAAGGTTTTCTTCGCCATAACGCTTAAAATATAGCGAATAAATTTTAATATGTCAAGCATTATGGCACAATAAATAAATTTTGTTAATTATAATATTAATTATGTTGATAATTGCATAAATCCCATATCTGCGCGCCAAACGGTTGGCAGGCGTTGGTGTTAGGTTGCTTCGGCTTGGATGGACTAGCCGGGAGTCGCCGCGGTTTCTTCTTCCTTGGCTTCTTCGTCTATGAAACCGCTAACCGCAAGGCCCTCCGTGCGAAGCCGCTCGTGCATCGCGCTAAGCTCGACCAGCCGCCGCCATGTTATGCCTTCCGGCTTGCCGTATTTCTTGATTGCCTGCGTCGGCTTTACGAACCTGACGGCGCGCTCCGGATTCGTCAGCCACATTTTCTTTATCGATTCTTCGGTGCTGTCTTTGACAGCCGGTGCGGAGGCCGCTTTTTGAGCGCGTGATTCCCCCCACATCGCCTTCGCTATTTTCGGGTCGATGAACCAGCTTGCTTTGTGCGGGTCCTTGTGCCAAAGCTCCATGACCGCCTTAAGCCTGTCCACCACTCCCTGCGGCAGTTCGGGAAGGGATGCGTATCCTTCCTCTTCAATGTCCCGTCGCAAAAACGGGTTGAACCTGCTTTCCGTCAACTCGGCCTCCGGCTTGGCGGCGGAGATTTTTTCCTACATTCCAGAACCCACGATTCGATAGCTGCCCGTGTCCGGATCTTCTTCCACTAGACCGCTTGCCACGAGCGAATCCACGATGCGCGCGCTGCGCTGATATCCGATTCTCAGCCGTCTTTGCAGATAGCTGATTGAGCATTTCTTGTCGGTAAGGACGATTTGTCGCGCCTCTTCGTACAGCTCGTCGCCGCCGTCGTGCCCACTGCCTTCGCCGCCCGAAACGAGTTCGTCGTCGTCCTCGGATTCGGGCTTGATCATCTTCTCGATTTCGGGATTGAACTGCGGCTTTCGCTGGGCGCAAATGAACTCGACAATGCCCGAAACTTCCTCGTCGCTCACGTACGCGCCCTGCACTCGAGCGGGCTTCATCGCGCCTATCGGGTTAAAAAGCATGTCGCCTTCGCCCAGCAGCTTTTCCGCGCCGTTCATGTCGAGAATCGTCCTGCTGTCAACCTGCTGCGCCACCGCGAACGCGATGCGGCTTGGAATGTTCGCCTTTATAGTTCCGGTGATGACCTTCACGTCCGGCCGCTGAGTCGCGACGACGAGGTGGATGCCGACCGCACGCGCCTTTTGGGCGATGCGAGTAATCTGCTTTTCCGCAAGCTTGCCCGCAATCATGAAAAGGTCCGCAAGTTCGTCCACAATGACGATAACGTACGGCAGTCTTTCTTCGCGCTCGACCACGGCGTTATAGCTCGATATGTTTTTCGCGCCTTTCGCCTGCAGTTCCCGATAGCGCCGCTCCATTTCTTTAATGAGCCAGCCGAACGTGCCGATGATTTCCGACTTCGAATGAACGACGGGAGTAATCAGGTGCGGCAGTTCTTTATATACGGCGAGTTCCACCCACTTCGGGTCAATCAGCACGAGCTTAAGTTCGTCCGGAGTTGCACGGAACAACAAGCTTGCGATAATCGTGTTCAGGCACACGCTTTTTCCGCTTCCTGTCGCGCCCGCGACCAAAAGGTGAGGCATTTTTGCGAGATTGCCGACGATGGGTTTTCCGCCGATGTCGCGCCCCAGACACACCGTCGTTATTCCGCGGGCGCTTTTCGCTTCCGGCGAGTCGAGAATGCTTTTAAGCGTGATGAGCTGGAAATTCTGGTTCGGCACTTCGATACCGACCGCGCTCTTCCCGGGTATCGGCGCTTCCACGCGCACCGCGGTTACCGCAAGTTCAAGCGCCAAATTGTCCGCGATGTTGTGGATTTTCGATACGTTTATCCCGGGTCCGATTTCGATTTCGAAACGCGTCACGCGCGGCCCTTCTTGAATGTGGCTCACGCGCGCGTCTATTTTGAACTCGGCAAGCGTTTTTTCGATTACGCCCGCTTTGCGCAAAAGGTCTTGCCGGTCGTTTTTCGCGGTCGGCGCGTCGTGCAAAAGCGAGAGCGGCGGAAGCTCGTACGGCGCTTCGTCGGTTTTAAACCTGAATTCGACCTGTCCCGAATCACGCTCCACCACGAACTGCAGATCCTCGTCGCTTACGCCGGTTTCCGAACTCGCATCGAATTCCGCGATTGTAATGTTCGCCTCGCCGGGAATTTCGAATTCTTCTTCGTCTTCGCCATCTTCGTCCACAGCGTAGTCCTCGCCGCCGTCCGCCGCCGCGATTGTAATTCCCGCTTGCGCTTCCGCTTCCATTTCGTCCGCGTCGTCCTGCCACCTTTCCCGCTCCTCGTCGAATTCGTCCTCATCCTCGCCGTATTCGTCCGCCGAAAACGCGGCGCGCACCGAGCCGGTCAAAAACGAGAATGCCGAGCCGACGCCTCTTACGCCCGCGCCGGCTGCATGCGCGGCGGGACGCACGATTTCGATGCGGAAAAACACGATGAGAGCGATTAAAAACGCGACAGCCAGAAAAACCGGATAGAAAACTCCTAGCGCCGCGGCCATAAAGTCGGTGACCAGCCTTCCGGTTTCTCCGGCGCCGCCGAAAATTCCCGAAAACAGAAATGCGAACGCGAAAGCGACCGCCGAATATTGAGCGATTCGCGGATAATTCTCCGAGAATTCCGATACAAGCCATGCCATCGCGAAAAAAGCCGCCGGAGGAATCAAATACGCCGCCCATCCTGCGTAAAGCAATGCGAAATCGGCAATCGCGGCGCCGAGCGCTCCCGCCGGCGCGGGAATATCGAGAATGGGCGGAATGTAAAGTGCTATTGCGATGAACAGCCCGAACGCAGCAAGCAGAACCGCGATGGCGTCGCGCACGATTGCGCCGCCGGGCGTCAAAATCCGCTCCGGTTTCCGCCTGCCTCTGGCCGTTCGTTTTTTCACGCGTGCGCCGGTTCTCGCCGCCGATGCGCGCGTCGAGCGCGCCGCCGGGCCTGCACCGGAGCGCCTTCCGTTTCCGGAAATCGAATAGCTTTTCGAACGGGACGATGCGCCGGATTTTGGACGCGTCGAAGCCGCGCCCGCGGCGCGGCGATTGGCGGCGGCACCGGATTTCACTCCGGTATTCGCGGGCTTTTTCCCCTTCTGGCCCGCTTTGTCCGGTTTAAGAGCCATAAGACCTCCGGCCAGGCCGGCTCCTCTGGCTCCCCCAAACTTGACAGTCCGATTATATCATGCGCAAGCGTCAAATGCAATCGAGAGGGCAGTCAATTTGCAGGTAAAGTGCCTTGCGACCGCCTCGGTCGCGAAAAGAACATTCGCGTATGTGAATTCGTACGCGGTTATTCCGCGCCATCCTTCCGTACCGAATTTGATTTGCTCCGCCAACTTCGCGCCTCCGGATAAAGCGCGATTGTAGCGCATCGCGTAACTCCGCGCCAAATTCCGGGGAAATGCTCTTGCAACTCCGCAAACCGATTAGGCAAAACGTCCTTATTTTTGGATTAAGTTTCAGTAATATTCGAGTATTATGATATTCAGCGATTAGGCAAGTGCTAAGTTAAATGCGCGGGAAGGTTTAAATTAACGGACGAATTAAATAATTTCGTGGGAATAAAATTATTGAAATTGCAAGGGGAAATAGCGCAAAAAGGCGAGCCATTTGCGGAAGTATATTACAATCCCGCGAACGCGATTGTGAGAAAGGAATTAGGCGCGTCCAAAACCGAATCGGCGTATAATATAACGAAAAGAATGGCGGCCGCGCTGGTGCAAGTGGAGGGGGAGTGTGAGCGACAAGAAATTATATCTGACAAAATAATGTGAGGAATAGCTTTAGCTGATATTCCATAATCGACTAGTTAGTTAATTGCCATATAATCATTGATGTTAGAGATTTATGCCGGAAAGCTTAATGATGTTTATTGATATACGCGACGAATGGCATGATGTTATGTTAATAGCATCATGCCGGTTCCGCCCCGATTTAAATCCTCAAATCGGTATTACTCCTTTTCGAAAAGCGGCATCCAGTATTCGTTTTCTGTTCCGTTAACCTTAATCTTAACCATTTTGTTTGCAAACTTCCATCCCGCTAATCCTCCGCCTTTGCGAAGAGGACCGTCCACGGAGCCTTGACCGCCGTTGAACGTCGAAATTGTCGCTAATTGATTTGACGCTTCCGAGCCATCGATGTAAAGCACCGGGCCTGTGGGCGCTTGCTGGTCAAGCTGAAGTACCGCAAGATCCGATTCGTCGTCGTGTTGCTGCATCGCGGTGCGGGCTTTGATGTTCGTTATCGACGGTACTGCGTCGAAACCGAACAGCGTTCTGTCTTCCGAGAACCACGCGTATATAGACGCGAAAAGGTTTGCCGTGCGAATCACAAGTCCATGCCACGGATTCTGCGCAGTCCCAACGGAGTTTTTGCCAGATCCCGGAGTATCAGGATTCGGGACAATGTTGACATCGGCTGGGTTAGGAGAGTAATCGCCACTGGATTCATTCCATTCTGCCATCTTTATCACCTCCTTTTTTTAGAATTTAAGGTAAATTTCACTTATCAGTCAAGTTGTTTCGTCGCGTAGTAGAAATCGATTCTCGGACTAGATGTTGCCGTGCCAAGTTGCGTACGCAGTAGAAGCCGCAATTCGCCCCCTTCCGATATGCTAGAAGAAAGACTTCCATAGAACGATTTATCCTCGAAGTTAACATAATCGACCTGACTGAACGACAGCGCTTCGTTCGACCACCCCGCGCCGTCGTAATACAAGACTCTGAGAACGCGATTTTGTTGCACCCAAAACGCCACGGAAAGAAAATTCCCGTTCGAGGCGGTCGAGATGTACTCGGAGAATCCGGCCATATCGCCTTGCGGCACTATTTCCTCGGTTTCCCATACTCCATCGCGCTCGATATAAAACTTTACGCCGCCGAATACACCAGATTCGTCGGCATACGATGCGACGACCGCGAAACTGCCGTTTATCCTGTGCAACCTGACGCGCTGGAAAGTGTGAAGGGCTGGAGGAACTGCCACGAGCCGGTTCGACCATCCTTCCACTTGCATTTCGGAAAGCCATATACTTGTGCCCGAAGTAACATATGCTACCGATTCCTCGACAGCGTAGAGGTCAGAGACTTCTATATTCGGAATATTGAGTTGCTCGTATGTCCAGGTAGCCCCGTTGAATTCCGCGAAGTATGGAATCTTCTGTCCTGATTGCGGTGAAAGAGCACTAACTATGCAAATCAGCCCGTCGGAGCCTTTGACAATTGCCCTGATGAACCGTGTATCCTCCATAAATGGAACATTTGGCAATGATGGCGAAAATGAACTTCCGTCTGGCCGAATCTCGACGAGGTTATGAGAATTCAATGGTCGGCCATACATGACGGCACGGCCGTCCTTGCGTAAACCGGCAAACATTACGGGGTTTCCGCCGAAAAACAAACCGATGTCAGAGCCCGTTAAATGTGTGCGTTGCCAGATTTGGGTGTGCGACGGGAAAAAAAGCGCAGCGCGATTACCAGACAGAATGCAGCCAAATGCAGGAATTGAAATTGGGTAATCGAACAACTCCAGCACGCGATTGTTGCCAATGTCGGGAAACGTTTCGGTGTAGTTTACGCTCGACACCTGCCATCCTTCCGCGGGATACGCTGTGACGAGCGGAGTTTCCGCCGTCTTCACCTGTCCCGCCTCGTCGGTTACCCGCAGCGTCGCTTTCCACATTCCGCCTGCGAAAGTATGGACGGCATTCAGCGGCGAATCATTTTCCCAATCGTACGTTCCGTCGCTCTCGAAGTCCCATTCGTATTTCACGATCGCGCCGTTGGGGCTGTACGACAGATTCGAGAGGAACGTCACTTCCAGCGGCGCGTCGCCGCCGAGCGGCCACGCCTGCGCAATCGCGACCGGCGGCTGCAATGGCTGGCCCGGCACGTAATACTTGAAATCGCGAATCGCAGTGCCGTACTCGTTCGTCACCGTTAATCTCCCGTCGTACCAGCCTATCGCGCCGAGCGTCACGTTCGGCAGCGGGTCGTTCGTAACGTTCGGCTCCGCGCCGCCGCCGAAATTCCACTCGTAAAACCGCGGATGCGTCCCCGTCACCACCGCGCCGAAAAGCACCACTTCGCCGCTAACGCCGCTCGGAACGTTTATCGCGTATATCACCGGCGCGACCGTCGTTATCACCGCGGCAAGGTTCGAGCGCTCGCCGAGGTCGCCAGCCTTCCCCACCGCGCGAACGCCGACAAGGTTTCTCGCGCCGCCCGGCAGCATCTGCTCGAACTTAACCGGAAAAGTTTTGTCCGACGGCAGAATTATGCGGAATAATTCGAGCCACTCGCCGTCCGGCGCGGTCGCGCTGTCCGCGCTCACGACCGCATATTCGACGACGTCGTTTAAGTAATTGAGCGCGATCGGCGTTACGTCGCTGATTCCTATTTCGCCGTTTTTATCGCCGTCTATCCACGCGAGCCTGTGATTTTCCAGCCCTTCAGGAGTTTCGATATCGCCGGTGGGTTTTCCCTCGCCGTCGTATTCGATCGTTTTGCCGAAGTTCAGCGCGATTGCCGTAATATCCGCGATGCCGACTTCGCCGGAAAGGTCGTAATCGCCGAGGTTTTTATATGTCCACGAAATGAGACCGGTCGCTGAATCGAATTTGAAATCGTCCACGCGCCCCGCGTCTTGCTTCGGCACCGCCGCGATTTTTTTCTCGCTTGCGTCCGCGTCCCTACGTTCAAGTTCGCGTTCGAGCTCGATTATGAACGCTTTTTGAAGCGCGTCCCAAACCGCTTCGTCCGCGCCGTCCGGAATTTCCGCGGATTCGATTTCCGCCTTGACCCCGGATAAATTGAAGAGTTTTCCCCGCCACGCGGCGTTACCGGCATATTCTCCGCCCGTATTATCCCCGCCGTCAAACGGGCGCGCGCCGTGCGCCCCTACACTAGAATCCGCGCCTTCCCCGCCGCCGTGCGCCCCTACACCGGAATACGAAGCCTTCCCTTCGTCAAGGACGGGCGGCGTCCCGCCGCCATCCGCACGCGTAAAACGCGAGTCGCAGGACGTAAGGGCGAGTGGAGCTATCGAAACCGCAACCGAAAAAACCGCCGCGATTATCGCAATTGCGCAAAAACGCGATGAATATAAATCCCGAATCATTTTACGTTCCTCCAATTATAAGGATTTACGAGAATTTCCCAAAAGGGCAAATGCGGCAACCCCGCCGCGGTAAATTATAACTCAAGAAATCGCAAATAGTATTTGGCCAAAAAAAATGCCGCGGTTTCAAATATGCCGGTGTTGCCAAGGTAATATCTAATTCCTTATGAATTCAAACGAAATTATGGGTGCAAACGGGCGCGCGCCTCAAGGCGCGCAGAATTCAGGCGGCGCGGCGCACGGCGAAATGCCCGACGTGACGATTCTCGGCGGCGGGCCTTGCGGGCTTTACGCCGCGTTCTTCGCGGGATTGCGCGGCATGCGCACTGCGATTATCGACAGCCAGCCGGTTCTCGGCGGCCAGCTCGCGACGATTTATCCCGAAAAGTACGTTTACGACGTTCCGGGCTTTCCGAAAGTGCTTGCGCGCGATTTGGCGAGCGGACTTGTCGACCAGGCGATGGCGTTTGACCCGAAGGTTCATCTCGGCGAAAAAATCGTCTCGCTAACCCGGATAAACGGCGGCGCGCTTTCATCGGATGCGAATGTTTCGGGCGAGTCCGGCGAAACCGCAGGGGATTGCGGAAATGCCGCCGGATACATCGTTCTTAAAAGCGCGTCCGGAAATACGTTCAAATCGAAAACCGTGATTCTCGCGATGGGAGCGGGCGCGTTCTTGCCGAAAAAGCTCAAGGCAGCAAGCGCAATCGAATTCGAAAACCACGGGCTTCATTACTTCGTGAACGGCACGGCGAGGTTCAAAGGCAAAAAGCTCTTGATTGTCGGCGCGGGCGATACGGCGTTCGACTACGCCCACCAGTTCAAAGACGACGCGGCAAGCATACTTATGATTCACCGCCACGACAGGATTCGCGCGCACGAAGCGACGGTCGCCTCCGTGCTCGACTCCGGCGTGGATTTTCGAACCTTTTGGGAAATCATGGAAGTAATCGGCGAAGAACGCGTAACGGGGGCGAAAATTTTCAACAACAGGACCGGAGACGAAGTAAAAATCGAAGTGGACGAGATTATCGCCTGCCTAGGTTTCCTCGCCGACCTCAAATTCCTTAAAGATTGGGGACTGTCGCTTTCCAAAAACGCCTGCTTGGTCGGAAGCGCGATGCAGACGAACTTGCCGGGCGTATATGCCTGCGGCGACATCGCCACGCACGAAGGAAAAATCAAACTGATTTCGACCGGTCAAGGCGAAGCGGCAATCGCGGTAAATTTCATTTGCAATACGCTCAATCCGGAACTCGAAATCTTTCCCGGTCATTCGACGAATTTGGGCCTGCCGGAATTTGCGAAACACGACTCCATGCCGCGCTGATGCGCGCGCCAATAAGCGAGCTTGCGAATCAAGCGGCGCATCGGGTGTATCCGGTTATTAGGCGGATACCGCTTCCGCCTTGCGCTCGCGATAGTCTTTGATTGTTTCTTTCAACAGCCCGTGGATGAGCTGAAGATAATTACGCTTCGCGTCGGGAAGTCCGCCCAGAACGCCGTCTATGTCTTCTTCGGTAATTTTATCGGCTTCCGCAATCGTTTTGCTTTTGCAAAGCTCCGTTATTACGACGCCCATCGCCTGGCTGAAGCCGCACCCGAAAGTGAAATATTTCGCGTCTTCGATAACTTCGCCGCCGCCCACTTTGAAATAGAGCATCGTCATATCGCCGCAGCCGGAGTTCGTTACCATTCCCTTCGCGTCCGCGCCCGGAATGTCGCCGAAGTTATACCGGTTGGTTACGTAATCTTTGAATTTTTCGAAATCCATTTTTCTTCCTTGCCGCCGCATCGATTTTCCGGCGGTAGCGGCAGCCTACATTTCGGCGAGCTTGTTGAGCGCCTTCAGCAAAGTATCGAGGGGAACGCCGAAATCCGAAGAAACCTGCTTTAACGACACGTTGTCGTCCACCGCGCAGTGGTGGCACCCGCCGATATGAAAATATGTAAGCACATGCTTGGCGCGGCTGTCGCTAGCGAGCACCTCGCCGACCGTCATGTTTTCGTCATACTGAACCGTCTTCATTGAACCTCCAGAATCTGCCAGCGCGCGCCGGAGCGCCGCCGGAATCACGGGTTTATACCTTACCGCGACGCCGTTTATCGAAGTTCGAGGCTTCGCAAAAAGCGCTTCGGCGCGAATCGGCCGGATTGGGGAGAATATCCGTCAACTTTCTGGCGGAAAAAGCGCGATTTCGTGAATAATTCATGTTTTTGCGGTATTATAACGGTGAAGCCCCGCCGGGAATCGGGCTTCGCCAGGCAACTGGTCCAAACGATCCCGACCGCACGGACGGGATCACGAGATTCCCTTCTCCCCCCAGGGGGCCTGTCGAGACGTTCCTCCGACCCAGGTTATTGAGGCAGGCCCCTCTTTCATTGCCGAAATCAAGTTAGCCGGCTAAAAACGCGCTCAAGCGCGCTCGCGACCCGGATAGATTTCCTTTACGTGGCTGGAAGACTGGTCGTCAGTTCGTCGAAGAAATCGTCGTCGCCGTTCGATTTGTCGTGTTCTTTGACGTGCGATTCTATCCAAGTTACCCTTCCCACGGGACGGCAGGTTCCGCGCGTGCTTTCCTTAAAGAAACTGACGAGTTCCTCGGCCCACCAGTAGGAAAAATCCTTCTGAATTTTGTCGAGCGCATCGCCCAAATTGAAGCCGTTCCGGTATAGCAGCCGGTAGCATTCGCGCAGTTCCGCGCGCTCTTCGTTTGAAAATCCTGCGCGCTTTATGCCGACGTGATTGATGTTCACGATTTTCGCCGGCGCGTGACCGAACGCCATCATAAACGGCGGAACGTCCTGCATTAGCCCGCTCGTGCCGCCGATCATCGCGATTTTTCCCACGCGAACGAACTGGTGCGCCACGCATTGTCCTCCGAAAACGGCTCCGTCGCCCACTTTGCAATGTCCGCCGAGCGTGGCCAGATTCGCCATTATCACGCGGTCGCCAAGCTGGCAGTCGTGGGCGATGTGAACGCCGGTCATCAGCATGCAGTTTTTGCCGATGCGCGTGGCGCTGTTTTCCTTCGAGCCGCGATTGATGGTGACAAATTCTCTGATTTGCGTGCCTTCGCCGACGGTGCAGTAGGTTTCCTGCCCTTTGAACCTCAAATCTTGCGGCTCGGTGCCGATTACCGCGTGCGAGAATATCCGGCAGCCCGCTCCGATGTCGGTGTTCTCCGCAATCGTAACGTGGCTCGCGATTTTGGTTTCCGCGCCGATGCGCGCTTTTTTGCCGATGACCGAATACGCCCCGACTTCCACGCCGGGAGCAAGCTCGGCATCCGGATGAACGACAGCCGTTCTATGAATCAACATTAAACTCACCTTCCTGAAAATTCCCTTCTTCACCCATTACAGTCTGTCCTTGAGCGATTTGATATCGTCTTCAAGTTCCCTGATTTTTCTTTTAAGCCGTTCGAGTTCGGTCAGATGCTCCGGCAGTCTCGACAATGCCGCCAGGCTGCGCATCGACTGGGTATGGGGCCGGGCCGGATAGCCGGATACGCGGCTTCGCTCCGGCAAATCGCCGATTACGCCCGCCTGCGCGCCGACGACCGACTGGTCGCCGACTTTGATGTGGCCCTGAAATCCCGACTGGCCGCCGAGAATGCACCATCTGCCGATTCGGGTACCGCCGCTTATTCCGCTCTGTGCAGCGACTAGCGTATGCTGGCCGATTCTCACGCCGTGCGCGACTTGAATCTGGTTGTCCAGTTTGGCGCCCTTTTCGATTACCGTTTCGGTTAGCGCGGAGCGGTCGATGCTGCAACCCGCGCCTATTTCCACGTCGTCTTCGATGACCACGCGGCCGGTTTGCGGAAACTTCGTATGGCCGCCGCGATGCGTCACGAAGCCGAAGCCGTCGCAACCGATGGAGGTTGCCGAATGAACGATGACCCGGTCGCCGATGGACGTTCCGGGATATATCGATACGAACGGGAAAATTCTGCATTCCTTCCCGATTTTCACGTCTTTGCCAATCCAAACGTGCGGATAGACGACGGTGCCCGCGCCAATCGTGCAATTTTCTTCCACTCTTGCGAACGCGCCGACCTCCGCGCTTTGGTCCACCGTCGAGCCGCCCGAAACCGACGCGAGAGGATGAACGCCGGCAGGCGTCCGCCATTCGCCGCCGGTCAACGGAAACGGCTCCGCGCTCGCTAGGTCTGCTCTCGCGGGAATGTGCGCGCCCTCCGGCGCGTAAAACGCTACCTGCGCCCATGCGAACGCCAGCCTTGGATTTTTGTGAAGCACCGCGTCGGGGAAGTAATGCCCGAGTTCCGGCGGAATAATCACAGCGCCGAGCATAATCGCGTTCAGCATTTCAATCTGGCGGTCGTTTTCGAGAAACGAGAGCATGTCCGGATGCGGGTCTTCGAGGGCGCATGTGCCGTGAAGCGATTTGTCGGGATTGCCGGAAACCTCTCCGCCGAGAAATTCCGCAAGCTTGCCGAGTTTCCACATTCTCACAGCTTCACCCCCAGCGCCATCCACGCGGAACCGTCGCCGTCGGCAAAGGCCGACACGGAAAAATCCTTTGTGAAAAAGTAAGTGATTCCGTATTCGCCGTCTTCATTGAATTCGGGGCTCGTGTAATGCTCGGCGTGAATCACCAGCCCTGCGCCGAGCCAAACGTTGCCGCGCAGTTTCACGGCTTCGCGGTCGAAATCCCAACCGCCTCCGACGAAAACGCCTGGCCGCGGATTTATTCCCAGCCCTATTTCCGGTTCGAAGTCCACGCTGTCGGGAAAAAACTTGACCGCGGCATAAACTTCCGCCGAAGAAAACATCCGCATGCCGATGATGCCGTCGATTCTGGGATTGTCCACTTCGCGGTCGAAATCCACGCGTCCCGAAACCGCGGTTCGGTATCTTCTCGACTCGATTATCGCGGTGACAAAAAGGTCGCCGCCGCGAACCGCAAACTCGATTTCGACCTCCGGCTCGTAAAACGCCAGCGAGCCGAGCGCCTTCACGCGGGATTCAAGATAATCCGCGGCTTCGTCGCGATGAAGCTCGACGAATCGCGCCGGCAGCCCGGCGAGTCCCGCAAGCTCCACCAAAATCGCTTCGCGGGCGCTGTCGAGAGACAGATTGAGAATCGTGGACGAACGGGTACGAAGAAAGCGCCTATCGAGCGCACGCTCGCCGGGAGCGTTCGTCAGATATAACACAACCCTCGTAATCGTCGAAGGCAGAAGCTCCATCCGGTAGTTGAACATCCCCAACTCTTCCGAAGCCGCGAATTCTTCCGCCAGCGCTCCGGCGAAAAGACCGGTGAGCCATTTTTTGTCCGCCGACGGCAGCCCGAAAAATTTGCGACGGAGATTCGCCGATAGCTCGTTTTGCAAATTAAACAACAGCGCATCGGAAAGCCCGGATTTGGCCGGAGCCACGAATTCGACTCTTACGTCCGCGATGCTTTCGCCGGTCACGGATATTTCGAGTTCGACTATCGCAATTTCGCCGGGCGTCAATGAAAGCGAATCGGTCTTGAAACCGCGCTTGTCGAGCGTCAGGTCTATTACTCGAAGCAAGGTCTCCGATATTTCATCTTTGTTTGCGGCAATAGTGGCAAGGTCGCCTTCGAGTTGAACGAGCAGCGCAAGCTCGACGACTTCTTCGATTGCCGTTTGTATTTCACCGGCGATAATCGGACGTATGTCCGCGCCGGCAAACTCCACAAACACTTCCACGGAAAGCACTTTTTGCGGCAATTCGGGTTCGCCGTCCGGTTCTTCTCCGGCTTCGGCGGCATGCGCGGTCAGGTGCAGCAAGCAAAACGCCGCCGCCGCAATCGCCATAACCGCAAGAATAAATATCGCCGGCACTTTCACCATTACCGCCTTAGAACATCTCTCCTATGCCGAAATGCAACAGCTCCCCTTGCTCGCCCGTAAGCTGCCAGCCGTAATCCAGCCGGATTGCGCCGAAGCCGATCTGCGGGAGTTGAAAGTGAATTCCGAAACCCGCCGTTTTTTCCGACTGCATTGATGAAAAGCTTTCGCCCGTCCATCCCATATCGGTAAAAAGAGCGAGAACAACCTGTTCCTTTTTGTCTATCGAATACCTGAACTCAGTGTTCAGTAAAAGGCTTTTCGAACCGGCCATAAAGTCGTCGTCAACTCCGCGAAGGCTGTACGCCCCGCCGAGTCTGAACTCCTCGAATATCGGCAGGTTTCCTTCGGCAAGCCCAAGCCGCTCACGGAATCCAAGCGTGTGCCTGTCAATCGGGAAAAAGTGGCGATATTCCTGCGTGTACTTTCTGAAGTCGAAGTCGCCGCCGAAACCGGCGAATTCGGCGGATATAGCCGCAAAGTTGCCTTCCTTGGTGCTGAACCGGTTGTCCCGCGTGTCGTAAAATCCCGTAAACGTTATGCTGCGGGTTTGCCCTTCCTGCGTAAGTCTGGCGCGCCTGATTTGCGACAGGTGCATGAACGGGTCGCCTTTGATGACGTCGAAATGGTTTTCGCTTACGTTAAGCGAAACCGCACCGGAAAGAGTTTCGGTAAACCTCTTGCCCACGCCGATGCTCGCCCCCCACGTGTCCAGTTTCAGTTCGCTCTCCTTCACGGTTCCGGGGTTGCGCTGCTGGCGGGTGTGCAGGTTATAAACCTTGGCCGAAAAGCTCATGTCCCGGCTTTGCACGTTCGGGTCGCGATATTCGATTTCGAAGCCCGGCGCATCCTGCGTGAAAATAACCATCGAGGACACCGACTTTGCTTCGCCGAATAAATTGTTTTCTTTGAAAGAAATCGTTCCCTGCAATCCGTTGACCGTGCTGTATGCCGCGCCGAATCCGAACTGTCCGGTATTCGTTTCGGTAACGTCGAACAAAAGCTTGATATATCCGGGTTTAATCGAAGGCTCCCAATCCGGCCTTATTTCCGCGAATAAGCCGGTGTTGACAAGGCGCCGGTAATCGTCGCGAAGCGCGTCCTGCTTAAGCGGCTCGCCGATTTGCACGGCGCGAATCTCGCGGCGGATAATTCTTTCTTTGGTTTTTTCGAATCCGCTGATCAGCACTTCGTCAACGAAGCCCTCGCCGATTTCCACGGTAATAACGCCCGCATTCTCGCCGCTGAACTCGATGTTCAGGTCGCGCACCCAGGCGGCGATGTAGCCTGCATTCTGATAAAACCCCAGAACGCCGTTCACGAGCGCCCATTCCACCGTGCGCATATTGATTATTTTTCCGGGAACGAGAGGAGGATTACCGCCCCAAAGGTCGGCGTCCGTCACTTCGATTTCCGCGAGTTCGGGGATTTCCGGCAGCTCTACCGTCGTTTCGGCGCTTTCGGCTTCGCCCTCTGCCGCGCCGCTCTTCTTTCTGTTTTTAAGGTCCTTTTCGATTCTTTTCCGCTCGGTTTTGATGTCGTCGAGTTTCTGCTTGCGAACGTCGTTTCCTCTCGATTGAACGAATGCGTACATCTCGGACAAAAGCTCGTCGCCGGTATACAGCGTGTTGCCGGTAAACTGAATTTCCGTCAGAAGCGGCCATTCCTTGACTTCGACGACCAGAATCGCCCCGTCTTCGTAGCTTTCGTAAGATAACACCGGCCTTTCGCGGAAATAACCCGTCTTGTCCAAAATGTCGGCGTTGCGCTCGATTACCGTCAGAGCGTTCGTACCGATGTAATCGCCCGCTCTTATCGTCAGCAAGCCGAGGATATACGAGGTCTCGACGTTTTCGTTGCCGAGCACTTGTATGGACTTGACTGGAAATCCGCCCGCGGTTTGCGCCGACGCGGGCAGCGTCATTAATAGGCAAATTGCGAGCAATGTGCCCGCAATTAAAATTTTCGTGGATGGTTGTCTAAGCATTCCGGCCTTCCCAATACGACTTGATTAAATCGAACGCGAGTATATCACCTCCGGTTGACGTCGGAACTAATCGAAATGCGAATCGAGAGCCGCGATAAGCGAGAGCGGATCGAGAGCCAGCGCCTTCTTGGAGTCCGCCGGTTCCGCGGCGGGTTTATCAGGCGCGGCCTTCTCATCCGCCGCGACTGCTGGAGCGGAATGCGTCTCCGCCGGCGCAAGCGACTCCGAAATCTCCTCCGGAATCCGCGCAGGCGCGACGCTCGCAGGTTTTACGGCGGGTTTGCCTCCGCTTTTCAAAATTGTCAATCTCCCCTCAGGGGGCACAATCTCGGTGCCCGTATCGATGCCGATAAGCGCGACCTCGTTTTTTACGGGTATCGCTCCATCCGTCCCGGCGCCTTCCGCCGGGAAAGCCGCCGGCTGTCCGTCTTGCGCGGTTTTCGCGATTCCCACGGCGCCTCCTCCGACAGCGGAGCCTTCGGGAACTGCGAACTGCGAACGAACCAAAAGAGCCGCCGCGATTATCAAAAGAAATCCGGCGGTGGCGTATTTCAAAGTGAGCTTTAACGGATGCGCATACTCCCTCGCCTTTGCGGGAGCGGCGCTTCTGCTCATGCCGAGCGCGTTTTCGATTTCGGCACGGGCAACCAACAGCTTCGCCCTTGCGCCGCGCTCGTCGCCCAGCGACCGGTCGCTCTCGGCGAGAGCAAGCCACTGCCTCAGGCGATCTATCGTATCCCTATGCATAATTCAAACACCTCTAAAACGGAAAAGGGAATGCGAGGATACGGGAGGTACAGGCAAAGTCCGCTTTGTCCGCGCATGGCGGACAATCGCGGCATCGCCGGCTTCCGGCCAAATTCCGGACGGGAATGGCCCGCTGCCGCCTTGTGACAGGCCGGCCGGCGCCGGCGGATAATCCTCGCACACCCTTTTCGAAAGTTCGGGAGTTGCAGCCGAAGCAACTCGGATATAAAATCGAAAAGTGACGCCGGAAAAGTAAACGCGGTTAAGCCCGGTTACGCGCGCTTAAGCGCAAACTTTGAAAGAAAGGTTCGTCTGCGGCTTTGAAGCCGCCTATTTAATGTTACGCGGGCTTAAGCCGCTCTCTTTTTTTTCGGGCGAATATGAAACCGCGTATCCGTTTGAGCGCACGGGCGTGAATCTGCGAAACGCGCGACGGAGAAACGCCGAGCGAGTCCGCAATTTCTTCCCGCGACCTTCCTTCGATATATAACTGCTCGATTACGGCACGCTCTTTTCCGCCAAGTCTCGTCGCGGCGATAAGTATCTCGGCAAGCATTTCTTGGCTTACTTCCTGTTCGCCCTTTGCCGCTGACATAGAGATCAATTTCGAAAGACCCGCATCATCCTCGTTTTTCGGATAGCGCGCCTGCTGTCTTAGCAAATCGAGCATCGCGCCTTTTATTCTAATTCTTGCATAGGCGGCGAACGGAACGCCCAGCGAAGGCATGAAATCGTCCACCGATTTGATTAGCGCAAGCAGCCCTTCCGAAAAGCAATCTTCGGCGTACGCGTCCGCGGGTTTAAGCCGGAGAAGCGCCGAGGCGACTAGCGGCTGGTACGAAACGATTAGCTTGGCGCGCGCCTCGATTGAAAACTCGCGCCAAAGCTCCCGCTCGTCTTCGGAAGACAGCCTTACGGTTCTTAACGCACCGCTAATTATTTCGGAAAAATCCATGGAAAAGCCGCTAGATTATACCCTTGCCCGGATAGGCGTAGCCAAATTCACGCAAGATTCCGGCTACTTGTTTTTATGCCAATGCCAAAACAGGCTCGACCCGTCGAGAATAAAATACGCAGTCATATTCACGCTCATGATTTCGCCGAACTGCTTGGCCGCGCGCCAGATTTTGAACTCCTCTTGAACGTGCCAGTCAGGGCTGCTTCCGTTCCCCATCCGCAGATACACGGCGCCGTTTTCCTCGTATAGCAGTCCCGGCAATCCCAGCGCCCGCATCGCGGCAAGCGGCGGAGCCGACTTTTCGGACGTCTTCACCGTAAACGGCACGGCTTTGACATTGCCGGTAAATCCTAGCCCCCAATACTTCGCAGAAAACTCGCCCTGCGCGGCGGCGGGCGTGAACCAGAACGCGAACGGGCGTCCGTCAACGGCTAATGCGCACGACATCATCGCGGGAGGCATAGTCTCGCCTACGTTTTCGATGCGAACGTTTTCGCCGACCGCGGTAACGAAAATCAGATTCACGACTTCGTCTCGTGCGGCGGGAACGGCTTCGTCTTCCGGCCCGTCAGTTGCGGCATCGCCCGGTTCGGCTTCAGTCTCGCCGTCTTCACCGCCGTCCCCGGCTAAGTTTCCTGAATTATCTTCTGCGTCTTCCGTTGGAGCGATTGTTTCTTCTTCTTCGGTTTCGCTTCCCGATTCGCCGGTTTCGGATTCGGGTACTGATTCCGGCCCGGCGTCCTCGCTTTGCGAATCGGCGTTTCCATCCACCCCTGTTTCGGACTCCGCCACCGCAATATCGCCGACCGCCGCTTTAGCAGGTCTCGTTTCCGCGATAAACGCCGCCAGCTTGCCCTTCGGCGAGCGGTGCGCGGCCCACACCGGAACCAGTTCTTGTCCCGCCGCTGGCTCGTAAATCTTCGTCACCGAAATCGCTCCGGCCCTGAACTCGATTTTCCAAATGCCGTTTTCCCGCCACAAAAGTCCGGCGTAACTGCCGTCGGGCATAGCGTAAACGTGCGAAGTTTGGTAAATCGGAGCGAATCCGTCGCGTGTTTCTTGTCTTGCGAAAAACGGACAAATGAAGGCCCATTCGCCCGGCTCTTGGAAAACGCCTGCTACCGGCGAGGTTTCGAATTTTTCAATCGAAACTTCATCTTGTCCGAGCGTAAGCTTATAAAACGCCGGCCATGCCTCGGGATTTGCAGGCACACCCATGATTAGCGCGGACGGCTCGCCTCCCGCGTCGAATCCCGCCGAGACCAGCACGGGCTGGTCGGAAATCTCTTTCAAGGCGAGTTGTTCCACGCAAAAATATTTCTCGATGGTTTTGTAATCGCGCAAAACCACGATTTTGACGTCCGTCCCCTGCTCGCAGCCGACGACCGCGCCGCCGTCGCCGCCGTCCGCTGTAAAGGCATAAACGCCGTCGGACAAACGCTGGTAGCCGGAAGTCACTTCCTGCGCAACGGAAGTAAACGCCGAAAGCGCCGTAATTGCGATTACGGCCGCCGAAACCGCTAGTGGGATAGTCTTCATGACTTGCCGATTATATCAGATGCGAATTAACAGGTTTCTCTTTGTAAAGCTACCCGCCGGAAAGAGATTTTTTCGCGTCTTGGACAAATTTTGTTGATAAGTGATATAATCCGACTTTCTATATCGCCTATGCTTGAAAGTTCGGAAAAGTTGCAGAGGCTTGAAGCCATCGCTACGCAGTCCGATCCGACCAAGGGTCTGGACGGTCTTATCACGGTTTATATATTCAACACGATTGTTGATAAATTGATCGGCAGGGAAATTCTCGAACTCGGCTGCCGGGGCGGGCGGATGACGGGCCTGCTCGCCAGCGTATGCGAGCACCTCGACGTCGTGGACGGGTCCAAAACATATCTCGAACGAGCCAAAGAGGCCGTTTGGGCGAACAACGTCGATTATCACTGGACGCTGTTCGAAAACTTCGCGCCGCTCCAAAGCTACTCCGACATCGTAATCGTCGGCGCGCTCGACCATGTTGACGGCCCGGTCACTTTTTTAAGCAAACTGGTTTCGATGCTCGCGCCCGGCGGGGCGATTCACATCGTGGTTCCGAACGCGCTGAGCATGCATCGAAGGCTCGGCGTCAAAATGGGGCTTCTCACCGCGCACGGAGAACTGAACGACCGCGACCGGTGGGTGGGCAGGCTGCGCGTATACGGTCCGGCCACGCTTCGCCGCGACGTGGAAAGCGCTGGGCTTTCTATTACTTCTTTCGATGGCATTTTCCTCAAGCCGCTCGCCACCGGCCAAATATCCACGCTCGGGCAGGAAATGCTCGACGCGCTCTTCGAAATCGGCCGGGAACTGCCCGACTGGTGCAACCACATTTACGTACGCGCCCAATTAATTTCGCACGAGATAGAGCTGGGAAACTCCGCGCACTAAACCGACGTAACTACAAGGTCGTCGATGTCAACCACTCCGCCCGTCACGAAAATCGCCGGGCATCCCTTCGGCGCAGGTTTTTGAATTCTCGCTTCCGCGGTCTCGCTGCCGTTCACTGCGAACGACACCGTCCCATTTTTGACGGTCACCGTCACGTTCGTCCATTTTTCGGAGAGCGGATTTTCGAGCTTTTTCTCGGCGAGCAATTTTGCGTCAAGGTCGCTTTGGCGAGGCGGCTCGGCCCTGTACAGCCTTACCCAGGTGTTTGTAACCGTAAGACGGTAGGCTGCGTCTTCGCCGAATATGGGATAGACGTCTATTCTTGCGGACTGGTCGCGCATCCTTATCCTCATCGACACTCTAAGGTCTTTCGTGAAACCGATTGCTCCGGCGGGAAAAAGCTCCGAGTTTTCGCCCAATGCCGGATTCGCGGTAATAAAGCTTTCGCCTTTTCCTTGCGTCAGTTTCCACGCGCCGTCCACGCCGGTCCAATCCGCGCCCGGAAGTTTGTCGAACCGTTCTTCGAGAAGCTGGGAAGGTTTGCCCGCCAGAACGTCCTCCGCCCTCGCAAGCAGCCCGGCCGCGACTTGACGCTGCATAGGCAAATCGCCTCTGTCAACTTCTTCCTCGTCCACGAGCTCGATGTACCTTTTAAGGTTCGACTTGATATCCGCGAATCTGGCGTCTTTCCCAAGTCTGCGCAAATATACGCTTCCACGCACCGCAAGCTCTGTCGCACTGTCAAGTTTTTTCGCTTTCAGCAATTTTTCGATTTGCGCCATTCCTTCGGCTCCTTTCGCCTGCTCGTCCAGCAGCCTTAGCCAAAGGTCGAATCCCGCCGCATCGAGTTTCGCTTCGTTCGCCCCGGCGGAAAGCAGTTCGAGGGCTTCCATTCGCTTGCCGCTTTTTACAAACGACTTCGCCAGCAGCGCGTTCACACGCCGGGAGTCTGCGGCGGCGTCGCGCGCCTGCAGCGCAAATTTTTCCGCGGTTTCGTAATCGCCCGACGCAAGCGCTGCAGCGGCCCTTTCGATCAGAGTTTCGCCCTTATAGTAATTGAGAAGGTGCGAGAGCCTTTCGATATCTTTTTCCGCCGCACGATGCTTCGCCATCACGACGTAAAGCGCAAACGGCACCGGCTCTTCCCCGCCGCGCAAAAGTACGCGTATCGTTCCCGAATTTTCGTCCGTGGGATATTCTAAAAGCCCCGCTTCGCCCGCGAAATCGCCGCCAATCGTAACCACGCGGGCGTCGCCCGCCGGCCGCTTGTGATATTCCGCATTCGAGTCCGTCAACCTGCCTTTGCCTATCGGCTCGAACGAATGGTCTTTGCCGTCGAGCGTAAGCACTCCGGCGCCGCGCAGCGTACCCGTAACGGTTGCGTAAGGCTCGGTCGCGGAATCCGCGAACTGCTCGGGAGGCCTGGGCGCGTCGTATCCGCCGCCCCCGTTCTTCGGGCAGCCGGACAAAATCAAACAAAACAGAACCGTCAACGGGACTGCGGCAGAAAGCGGAAAACGCCGCAACATACGGCCCGAAGTATAACAAAGCGCGCCTATGGTCATAACGAATCCGGATGCGAATGAATCGACAAAGACGTGAAGAAACGGGATTAGGTTCGAATATCGTTCCGAAATCGCAATTTCCGCGCGCGCGCCGTTTTTGTCCAAGTTTCGCGGAAATTCACATTTTGCAGGGCGCTTTATGCGCCGCCCAGCTTGAACACCCAGCGGCAGAACGAATCGCCCGGCGTCGCGTCCGGCGGGCAGAACTCGCATTCCGTTTCGATGCGGCTGTCGAGCTCCCGTGCGAATTCGGAATATTCCACTACGCCCACGCTCTTGCACGGAAAATCCGCAAGCCCTTTGCGCCGGCGCGCCTGCTGCACCCGGCATTCCGTCATAGTGAGCCGCAGCTTTGAGCCGTCTTCGCTCAGCTCGATTTTCTGGCGGTTTATATTCGAATAAAGCCGGTGGCTTAGCGCCAGCGCGAGCGACTCAAGCCCGCCGCCGGGCGAAATGCCCAGCCGCTCCATTATCCGCCGGGCTTCGAGCCGCGTGAACGTGCGCCACGCCTCCGTGTCGGCTTCGATGGCTTCGTCCATTCCGTGACGCCTTTCGAATTCCTGAAACCACAGCCCGTCGTGCGCCAGCCACAGCTTGGACGCATCCGCGAGCGCCGCCCGCAGCCCCGCTGCGTCAAGCGCTTCCGCACCCGCCGCGTCCGTCACTAGCTCCCATTTTTCGAATACGCTCATCCTATTCTCCCGGTAAATCCAGTATCGCGCCAAAGCACGACACCGCAGTTTACAATCGCGCAGTCGCGATTATAATTCCCTTTGAGGAAAAGCGGGTGATGTAGATGCCGATTCGGGATAATGCTCCAAGTTACGACACGCCTTGGGTGACGATTTCGCTCATTATCTCGAATGTTATCGTTTTTATCCTGCAAATAATGCATCCAGGCGGCTTCGAGGAGTCGGTTTATACATGGGGCGAGATACCGCAAAGAATATGGGCTGGTGAAAACGTTATGGGCACCGAGTTCCCAGCCTGGGTAACCCTATTCACAAGCATGTTTCTCCACGGGGGGTTAGAGCACATTATCGGAAATATGTGGATGTTGTGGCTCGTCGGCGACAACATCGAATGGCTTCTCGGTAGGGCGAGGTTTTTCGCCTTCTACATCGCTTGCGGATTCCTGGCAAACATCGCGACCGTAATTCTTGGCAGCGGCAGCGACCAACCCGGCGTAGGCGCGAGCGGCGCAATTGCCGGAGTTATGGCGGCTTACCTTATTTTCTATCCCCGAGCCAAATTTACATCCCTGATATTTGCAAGGCCGTTCGGGTTTTGGCATGCCGCAACGGGCGAAGTAGGTTTTATCTATCGCAACATCAGCGCATACTATTTTATCGGCTGGTGGATTCTTCTTCAAATTATAATTTCTATGGGCCTCATAATGGCGAACGTAAATATGAACCTAGGCCTTTATGCGCACGCCGCTGGCGCGATTGCGGGAGCGGGACTCGTGTGGGCGCTCGTCCTTCGAGACCGAATTCCATCGCCGGACCATCCGTCGCGCAGCGCTCCGCTGACTTCGATGATTATCGGCGACAGCGGAATTGCAGGTGAAGAAGATTTACTGGACGCATACGGAATGCCTCTCGACCAAGAAATATTGAGATTGCGGCTTGAAAAAAGAGCCGAAACGCACGATTACACTGCCGATTTAAGCGACGATTACCTCGACGAATTGATCGGACGGGGGGAGTATGCCGCGGCACTTCGCCATGCAAGAGATATGCGAAAAGTTGCCGAAGATGAAAAGCGACTGTCTCTCATTCGAGCCTACGAAGAAACAATCCGGCGCCTTGAACGCCAAGTTCGCGGCGAAACGGGCGAACCGTGGGACTGGCGAAATGAACGACAACGTTAATCCTAACTCATTGAACACACGCTTGACTGTACGGGATACCATTCGCCGTTTATTTCAGCAAGTTCAATCGCGTGACTTGAAAGAGGAATTCCCATAAACGCGACATTTTCCTGAAAACTTAAATGGACGATTGAATCAGAATTGAAGCCGTTTAGCATTTTGAAGTATAAAGCCAAATGCTCTTCGTCCGAAAGAGAGATTGCGAACGTATCCGGCGCAGTCGAATACCTCACGCCTACGTCGCCCTCCACATTGATGTAATCTGCGACCCAAGGATGCCCTTCGATGGCGGATTGCCATCCATAATTAAATTCGCGACAAAAATAAGCGAACGCTCTTGTTAATGCACGCCCTTGCACTCCAATATCGGACTCGACAATTCCAGGAAAAGCATCTGAATAGTCGTTAATACCGTCCCCGTCCGAATCGGCCTTCGATGGATCTGTAAAAAGCATCGATTCCAATATGTCGGTCAGCCCATCACTATCCGAGTCGCGACGCAAATCAACCATACTTAGTTTGGATGTAACATACTTCGCATCGTCAATTGCCCAATAGCGATACTCGCTGCCATCTTCCATTTGATATATCTCTTCCACAAGCGTTGGCTGGTGATACGAGATGTATATATCATCGCCGTCAAGCCGCCCGCGCAAAGGCCCGATTCTTTTAGTAACACCAGTTAATCCTCCCGGGTGAACATTGAAATAATACACATCGGATAGTCCGGTTGGAAGCACTTCTTCATACAAGCCGTCACAGTCTGCGTCTATGGCAAGATATATGTCCCTTGCACTTATTAGGCCTGGACTAATATACACCAAGTAATTCCGCCCGTTTTCGGAAGTGAATTCATGCCATACTTCGTCGATTTCTTCGATTTTCCTTTCCATTCTTGCGTTTACACGGCCGGGTTTAAGTATAGCATACGGAGCTTTCTTTGCCTCTCGCCTTTCCTGACGATATTCCCTATAATGAGCTTCTAGATACCTGCCGGCCTTGGAATCGCCGCATAAGGCAAGCAGGCCGAGCAAATTTGTATGAATACTTTTAATCGAGTCGTCGTTCAGCCACCGAATAATATGATCCGACATTTCCGGCGAAGCATTAACTGCAAGCTGGTTAAACAATTCTTTGCTCGCCGAATAAATGTTAGCGACTTGGCGATTCGCTACCTCATCCATATAAACAGCCAGCGCGATTAAATCGTCAAGTTGACTCTCGGATGCGCGATTGGCTGCTTTGACAAGCGGACGATATACCTTCGCGCCAAGGGCAACGATTTCCCTCATTAATGCATTGTCGGAAGATGGATCCTTTTCAGAGTAAAAGCGTTCTATCAGTGCGGCGTTGCTGGCCGGGGCGGAAACCACCTTAAGCGTCCCCGGTAACGGCATTCCGTCAGTACCGATATCCAATGCTATCAGATGCGCGTTCGCTCCCCAAAAGGAGTGGCCGGTTGTAGCAGTTTCCGCTGCCAAAATGAGCTTGCCTGATGTGGCCGCCGATGTAATTACATTGAACTTGAGCGCCATTGCGGCAAACTCGCCGTTCCTATGAGGCGCCAACAACCCGAACGAAGGCGGCGAGACAAAGTCAATTATTGGCTCATCGGTATAAAAGCCCCAGGCATTATAAGCGTCGTCGCTTAAAGTTGGGCCAATGTATTCCGGCGCAATTTCGAATACTTGCCGACCTGATTCGATGTCGAATGACAGCAACCCGGCATACTTGCATACCGATACCATGTTGCCAAAACGGTATATCTCGTCATAGTCCGTTGCAAATCCCCCTCCATCGAATTCAACTTGCCAAACATTTTTCCCGGATTTAATGTCATATCGTCGAAGATGCGTCAATACACTAAAGTCATCTTCATTATCAATGGAATTTTCGGACGAGTTTAAGTATTCGACAACATAAAGAGTATCTTCTTCAAATAGAAATCCGGCGTTTCCATCGGCAAGCCGGGCCGGAAAGCTTAACAAAGAACCATCGGTATTAAAAACCACAATTTCCTTTCCTATTTTTGCCGCAAGGCGCGATGCATCGTTAATGAAAGGAAAATATTGCGCTCCTATTGTTGTTCGAGGATAATATTTGGCCCCGGCTCCATTCAATACATCATATTTGTGCTCGAAAATAATGGAACCATCGGCGGATGATAGTAACGCCACTCCATTATATGTTCCTTCTTTAGATTCGAGATCGCTTTTCAATGCCCATACTTTTCCGGATACGGCTGCAATAGGCATGTATTTCTCGGATGTCCAACCTACTTCACCTGTGTTGATCCGCAGAGCAGTTGTATTTCCGGTTTCGCAGTAATACGCGTTAATTTCGTCTGCAGCTATGCTAAACGAACCTAGATTAATCGCAAATTCGCGCTGCCAGATTTCGCTGCCTGTTCCTATGTCATAGGCCGTTACCGCATTTTGCCTCGTTTCAATCGAATTATGGCAAAAAAGCAAGTAAAGCGGAGTGGCGGCCAGTTTGGAAGCAACCATGCTTGGATTGTTGCCCAAAAACCTGTACCAGCCTTCATATTGCGGCAAATCAGGCATTTCTTCAGGCCAATCCTCGCTCGGCGGCGTTCCCCAGTCAGGCTTTATGCTCAACAATCCCAAATCATTTGCCACGACGCTTTTCGAACCTGCCTCACCGCCGCCATTTGTTTCGGCGGCTTCCCTTCCTGCATTCAAGGTCCTTTGAACAATGAAGAACGATCCTACAGTGGCAAGAGCCAGTGTGAAACATAACATCAGCCTTAAAAACATTACACACCCCTCGAAGGCGATTGGCCCGCCTGGTTCCGCATTAGGCGGACAGCCTTTGTATTATACAACATTACGTTCGTATATAATCCCCGCCGTGGCATACGGATTTCCCGAATATCGAGTAAAGCTTCTTCGCGTCCTCGACGAAGGCGCGGACATCCGCTCGTTTTATTTCGGGCGGCCGCCGGGATTCGAATATCGGCCGGGCCAGGCCGTGTTCGTTATGCCGGTCGAGGGCGACCCGTACAACGTCTCGCGCGAAATGTCGCTCGCAAGCGCGCCGGGCGAGGACTTCCTCATCCTCACGATGCGCACCGCTTCCGGCAGTTCGTTCAAAAAGGCGATGCTCGCGCTTTCGCCCGGCGACGAAATAACCATCGAAGGCGCATACGGCGAGTTCACGCTGCCCGCGGAAACCGGCGCTCCGCTCGTGTTCATCGCGGGCGGCATCGGCGTAACCCCGTTTCGCGCGATGATCGCTCACTCCGCGCTCGAAAACCTGCCCTTCGATTTCCGGCTTTTTTACTCCGTGAAATCGCCGGATGAAATCGCGTACGAAAACGAATGGCCGATTTTTTCGCATACGCTCGGCGAAAGGTTTGAATTCTTTCCCACGATATCCAGAAAGGAAAACGTACCCGCGGGTTGGAACGGCGAAACCGGCCGCATCGATATCCCGATGCTGACGCGCAAGCTCGGCGGCCTCGACGGCATGCTTTTCTACGTGTGCGGCACGCCCGCGATGGCGCGCGAATCGAGCGAAGCGCTGCATGCCGCCGGCGTCGCGAAAGAAAACGTCCGCATGGAATCTTTCAGCGGATATTGATTTTTTTCCATTTGTCCCGCTCTCCCATCGGCGCCCGCGACAATCACTCGCCGACCTTCCGCCATTTTTTCTCGTCCTTATCGCCGCCGTTTTCGCCGTCGCCGGTCTTTCCGCCTTTCTTGTTCGACGCTTCGTCCGCTGCTTGCTTCGCTTTGTCGAGATAAAACTCGGCTTCCCACCGCTCGTTTTTCCACGAATAGTCGTTGTCCTTCGTCAGTTCGAGGAATTTTTCGTACCACTCGATCGCTTTCGGCTCGTCTTCCAGCTTCACGTATATGCGCGCCAGCGCGATGACGATTACCGCGTCCTCCGGCGATTCCTCGTGCGCGGCGGCATAATGACGCTCCGCCTTGACGTAATTGCCGCCCTGCTCCGCACGCAGCCCCGCCTGATATTCGGCCATCTGCGGGCTGTAGCACGAAAAGAACTGGCCGAAAAAGACCGCCATAAAAAGCACGTTCACCGAGTTTCCGATATGCCGCATAACGCGTAAATTATACGGCATTGCACGATTTCCGGCGCGAAGGGCCGCGCGCACGCATGCGAAAGCCTCAAAACTGATAGAATCAAACACGGAGGCGGAATATGGGAGCTATCGATTACGGAAGGCGGCGGCTATTGAAAGGCGCGGCGGCGCTTGGCGGCGCGTCGCTGTTAAACGGCTACCTCGCGATGCCCGCCGGTGCGGCGGACGTGCACACTGCGAAGGCCAAAGGCGCGGACTGGTACAAAGTGACGCGCAACGCAATCGACGCGCTCGGCGGAATGTCGCGGTTCGTCAAAAAAGGCCAGAGCGTTTGCATTCTCCCCAACCTCGGCTGGTCGCGCACGCCGGAGCAAGGCGCGAACACGCATCCGAAAGTTTTGCGCGCAATCGTCGATTTGTGCGCGTCGGCCGGCGCGAAATCCATAGACGTTTACTGCAACCCCTGCAACGACGCCCGAGTGACGTACGACAAAAGCGGCGCGGCCGCGGCGCTATCGGGAACGAAGGCGCGCCTGCAATATATATCGAGCACCGGCTGGCTTGCCGTAAAAGAGCCGCGCGCGAAAGTGATGAAATCGGCAAGCGTGTACCGGCTCAGCAGCGAGGCGGACGTGCACATAAACGTCCCCGTTTTGAAACACCACGGCGGTGCGCAGCTGACGATGTGTATGAAAAATCTGATGGGCGCCGTGAAAGACCGCGGCGTGATGCACCAGGACTTGACGAACTCGATTCCCGACGCATTTTTGATGATTCCCTCCGCACTTTACGTTCTCGACGCCACGCGCATAATGAAACGCGGCGGCCCGACCGGCGGCGACACGCGGGACGTGGAAATCGCGAACGTCGTGTTTGCGGGAACGCGCGGCGTCGAAATCGACGCGCTCGGCTGCGAGCTTTTCGGCGTGAAACCCGCGAGCGTGGGCCACGTCGCGGAAGCCGGCCGCCGGGGCCTCGGCGAAATCGACACTGCGAAAATCAAAGTGAAATCGGTGTGAGATTTGGCAATCACGCAATAAATGCTTTGCAAGTCATTTTAAGGTAAAATAATTACGTTATGAAATCGGACGGAATTCTTAAAGCATATCGCGAGGAAATTCTTGCCCTTGCGCGCAAGCACGGCGCCGCGAATGTTCGAGTATTCGGCTCGGTTGCGCGCGGCGATTCAAACGAAGCAAGCGACCTCGACCTGCTCGTCGATATGGAAAAAGGCCTCACGCTTTTCGATTTCATCGCATTCTGGCAGGACGTAGAGAAAGCGCTCGGCACCAAGGTTGACGTCGCCACGGAAAACAGCCTTGGCCCGCTCATACGCGACGAAGTTTTGAAAGAAGCGGTGCCGGTGTGAAAAGGGCAAAAGTACGCTTAAGCGAAATTTTGGACACTTGGAGTTTATACTCGAAATAACGGCAGAGGGACCGGCTGTTTTTGCTAACAGCAGGATTGTGCGATACGCTGTCGTACGAAATCTTGAAATAATCGGCGCAGCCACAAAGGCCATACCGCAAGAACTAAAAAATGAACACCCAAATATTCCTTGGAAACAGATGTCCGGACTCAGAGACAAACTCATTCACGACTACTTCCACGTTGATTATGAAATTGTCTGGAACGTAATCGAAAACGAACTTCCTCAACTTGCGAAAAACATTCGGGAACTACTAATAACTCTGCCTTAGCTTGCTGCTGAAAACCCTAAATAAAATCCGTTTCCGGGATATCCTGCATACCGAGCGCGCGGCACATCGCGACGATTTGGCACTTATGGTGAAACTCGTGCGCGACGACGTGCGAGAGCACCTTCCACGGCCTAAGCCGCGCTTCGAACTTATGCCGACAATGCTTCGAAAAGCTGCGCTCGGTAATCAGGTCTGCGCCGCGAATGTATTCTTCAGTCGAGTCCGTCAGCGCATCCTGAAACGCGAAAATCGCCGCCAGCCCCGCGGATATCCCCGCTTTTTGGAAGTGCGCATCCCCCGGCATCACGAGAATTTAGAAATGGCCCGCTGCCCTGTGATAGACGAACTTCGGCTCGCCCTTGAGAACGCCCTCGACCCACAGCATTTCACAGCCGCAAAAATGATGAAGTGTGGACTTAATACTCACCGTGCCGCACCATTCGAACTCCCGGGCTATCGCATCCTCCGGCAACGTTTAGATCATCTCGCGCAAAATCTGCCTGACCCGCCGCAGGCCGGTGAAGGTTTCGAGAAAGATTGCGTTTACACCGTTCATTTGTCACTCCTCATAAATCCCAATAATGTACCATAGCCCTTGCGCGAAAAAAAGGCATGCGCGCTACGCAACTGTGCCGCAGCAAAGCCCGCTTGAGCATGTGCGCTGAACTGCACCCCTTAAGCTGGACACTTTGACTCGGAAATAGAGGTAGTGCATTT